>NZ_WUCC01000024.1 GCF_009807095.1 Rathayibacter sp. VKM Ac-2754
GGAGAGTGCGGCGACGCCCAACCTGTCAGCGGAGGATCGCCTGCTGATGCAGCGGCGCAACTCGAACCGTGGCTACGGGGAAGGGTCCCCGATCCCGTCAAAGGTCGAGCGCACGGAGCGTATTCCGGTGGACGATCTGCCGCCGCTGATGCCGGGACGAGGACGCAACGATGACCGCGACCGATGACAGAGCCGATCACAACGAAGGGGAGCGATCATGAGTGACGCAGACGATGGCGGCGTGGAGGAAGACCTCAACGCGGCCGCACGCACAGCACTGACCGTGGCGATGCAGATGGGCGAGAAGTTCGCCCGGTTGCGTGAGGAGATGGCCCGGGACGCGCAGCGCCGAGACACTGACGCCGCGCGGGAGCTGTCGACTCGGTTCGAGGCAGAGCGCTCCGTCGCACGAGTGCAGCTCGACGTCGTGAACCAGCCCGAGTGGTGGAACAACGCCACCATCCCCGACATCGCCCGAGTAGCGGAAACGGCGGCGGCGTGGAAGGACTTTGAGCCCGCCGCAGCGGCGGCGTCTGACGTCATCGCGCGGGAGGTGCAGGAGCGCCACGGCGTGGACGTGACCACCCTCGTAGCCGACGAACGGGCCAGGGCCGGCGAGGAGCGCACAGAGGCCGTGCAGCTCATCGCGGAAGCCGACCGGCTCGACCGTGCAGCCACCCCGACCGAAGACCGCGACCGTCCTACGGATGTCATCGACCAGCTCGACCGTGCGGCGCGGGCGCCGGATCAGGACGCACAACGCGACGTCGACGGAGCGGACAACCCGAGCGAGCAGCGTTCCCAGTCGGCCAATGGTGATCAGTCTCGGCAGGGTTCCGCGGAGTCCACGGCGCTGCGCGCTGACGCCGGTAACGCCTACGACAGCGCCGAGCGCCGCGAGGCGTACGCGGCGAGCCTGGCAGGCCCCGGCGTCAGCGCTGAGGACATCACCGTGCGCATGCGCGCCTCCACCAATCAGGGCCGGCCCCCGCAGGACGCCGTGACCTCTCCGAGCCGCAGCGGCAACCGCACCGCCGCACCCCACCACGTCCCCACCCGCACCCGGGAGCGTGGCGATAGGAGCCGCTGAGCGCCGCTCAGAACGCACAACGTGAAGGGCCGGAACCTCTGGGAGGTTCCGGCCCTTCCGTGTCTGTCAGGCGTCTTCGGGTGGCTGGTTGTCGGGCGGGAAGAACGATGGGGGAGGCGCGGTGTAGGGCAACGGTTCGCCGGCTTTGTTCTCATCGAGGGAAAGCGCGTAGGGGCCGGCGGCAGAGAGCAGCATCGCCATCTGTCTGTCGCAGTGGCTGATCCACCAGTCGCTCATCCCGGACCCGCCGTCGAGGCGAGCTTTCTCCCAGGAACGCCACAGCGCCTCGATCCGCGAGGCAGCCTCCTCGCTCTTCCACCACGCGGCCTGCCACCGGAAGTTAGCCCGGTTGGGCCGACCGACCTGGCGGCGGTAGTGGTAGCGCAGATGCTTTCGAACGAACTCATCCTCCGACGCATAGAACAGCGTCGGCTTCTCCTCCTCAGCGGCCCCCACTTCGCCCGTCTCGACGTCGACAGTGCCGGCCTCGTCGTCATCGAAGTCATAGCCGGCGGCGGTCACGATCGGCCTCCCGGCTCGTGCGCCTTGATCGACGCCTTGATAGCCGCGACAGTCTCTTTCGCCCCCTGGTACCACGGCACCGTGCGCAGCAGCACGGCACGGTTACCGGAGGAGTACATCACCGCACGCCCGCGGGGCATATCCGCCAGCTCCTGCACTTCAAGGATCTTCTCTCGCTTCAACGACGAGGACGTGGAGCGCACGCCCTTGTTCATGCTGACGGAGGTCGTCTCGCGATCGTAGGTGCCGATCAGATCGGACATCTCACCCAGAAAGGCCGGCTCGGAAACGCCGCCCGCGTAGACCTTCACATTGGACGCGGACCAGAGCTTTCGCATCCCGTCCTGCCCGAACACGGCGATGCCTTGGCTGTAGGACTGGAAGACACTCATGATCGGGATTCCTCGAGAACCGAAGTGGCTGTAGAGGTCGGGAAGGTCGGTCCACCGGCACACGTTCGCCGCTTCATCCAGCAGCCCCAGCAGCGGCGTTTGCAGCCGCCCGCCGGGCGAGTTCGAGGCCAGCTCCTCCGCTGCCTCGATCGTCGCCGCGGTGAGCGCGGTGACGAGCGGGCCGGCGGTGCCGGCACCTTCCTTGGAGAGGCTGTAGAGGGTTCCGGTGCCCTTGACGAACTCGTGCGGGTTGAACTCGGGTCGCGGCGAAAGCGGCGACGGGTCGGGGTTCACCCACCGCTCGATGCCGGTGTTCTTCAAGCACGCAGCCATCCGCTCCGCCGAGGAGTAGATGCTGTCGCGCTGCTTATCCACCATCCGCTGCACGGAGGTGACACCATCGGCCATCCGCCGGTACCCGGACGCCTCCAGGTACTCCAGGTGCTCGGTGCGGGTGACGTCAGAGAGCCAGTCGTACACGTCCGTGATCGGCCGGTTCCCGACCGCGGCCGCGAGCAGCAGGCCCGCGAGGAGGTCTTTACCCTTGCCCTCGAAGTACGGATCGGTCTTCGAGCCCGCCGCGGTCGTCCCGGAGGAGAAGTGCTCGGCGAGCTTCGCGGCCTTGGTGTCGTCGGTGACGTAGGAGAGCGGGTTCCACCACCACGTCGGCTCCTCCAACGCGACGCGCTGAGGGTCGAACACCCACACGGTGCCGACCTGCGCGCGCAGGTCCCGGGTCGCGTCGAGCACATCGCGCTTGTTCGACGTCGTGACCACCGCGCCAGGAGCGGCGGTGATCGCGGGGATGACCAGCGACGTCGACTTACCCACCCGCGGGCCGGCAATCAGGATCATCATGTCCTCGAACGACGCGAACAACGTCCGCCCGCCGAGCATCATCCGACCCATCGGCACGCCGGCATTCTTCGGCACTCCCAGACGCGCCGACTTCACCAACGACTGCTTCTCCTGCATCCCCGTCATCTGCTTCGGGGTAGCCATGTAGCGGGCCGCGTGATCCACGCTCGTGCGGCCCTTCGCCCCCATCGCGCGCAACCACAGCACCCACACCCCGATCAGGACGATGACGCCGAGGAACACCGCAGCGATCGTCGTCCCCGAACTGGGCCAGGAGTAGATGCCTTTGCGCAGGCCCTCGATCATCGCGAACGGGTCCGCCGGGATTCCAGCGTTGACGCCATCCATGTCGGAGCCGATCTTCATCGACACCGCGAAGCCGACGATCGCAATGATCGCCGCGACCGCCGACACAAGAATCAGCGTCTCGTTGCCGGCTTTGCCGGGCTCGCGCCGGCGGTTGTTCATCGTCGCGGTCATGGTGCAGCTCCTTCAATCGGTGCGGTCGTGGTGAGGGTCGGTGGGGCGGGAATCGCGCTCTGCACCGTCGCGGTAAACGCGAGGGTCGCGGCCGTGGCCACGAGGACCGCGACAGCCAGGAGCCCAGCGATCGCGCCGGCCTGGCCAAGCGGACCCCGCAGCAGTGCGCCCCGGGTGCGGGTGGCCGTCACGACGTCACCAGCTCCGCCAGGGGCACGGGCGCCAGCAGGAACCGGCGCGGCTCGCACCGCTCATAGATCGGCCCGTCGTAGCGCGGCGTCGCATCGGCCGCCGCGGCCTCACAGCTCGTGCCCCAGGTGAGAATCGCCTGCCCGGCGTCGACGTACTCGACCGGCAGGTCCGCCAAGTGGTCCATGTGCGGGAGCGTCGTCGTCATCCCGCAACCCCAGAGGTATCCGTCGTAGACGACCGTCGACGTGCAGCTCACGAGAGCACCTGCCCCCACAAGCCGGCGGCCGTCACTCCCGCGGAGACAGCCAGCGCCGTCCAGCAGCCGAGGGTGGCGACGTGCTCGACGTCGGCCTTCACATCCGCGACTCTCAGCCGCACGGCGAGGACGCTCCCGGCGAGGAGAGCGCCCACAGTCACGATCGACACCCCGACCGCGGCGACGGTGACGGCCGTGGCGGTCACGGCAGAATCTCCACCACGACCGGATCGGTCGCCAGCGGCTCGTTCGCCCGTCCCGCGCGCGAGGTCGTGTGCCAGAGCTTGTTCGTGTCGTTGACGTCCAGCTCCGCGGCCGTGAGCTGCACCCGGATCGGGATGCCGGGCCGGCCACCCACCTTGATCAGGAACCGCCCGCGGCCGGGAGGCTCCGACTCGTGCCCGGAGACGGGGTCCCAGGCGGGCGGGTCCTGCCAGCTCGTGAGCATCGACTGTTCCGCGTTCGACATCGGCACCGCCGAGGTCAGCAACGGCATCTCCGCGCCCGGAAGGCCACCGCAGATGACCATGCCCGAGCGCTCCACGAAGCCCTTCGCCTTCATCCGGTCCTCGTCGGTCGAGAGCGCGAGCAGGTCGCTCATCGTGTGGCTGATCATCGCCAGGCCGACGCCGCGGGCACGGTTGAGCCGGGTGAGCGCGTCGACGCGATCGACCATGCCCTTGCCCGCGCGCAGCGCCCGCCACAGCTCATCGAGGATGACGAAGTAGTGCCGGCGCGGCTCCAACCCCGCTTCCGCGAGGGCCGAGGCGACGTTGACGGTGCCGAACCCGGCGGACCAGCAGGCCAGGAGGATGCTGGCCTGCAGATCGCCTTCGGAGTCATCGATCGAGGACACGTCGTAGACCACAGGACGGTCCCGCCGCATCGGAGTCGTCGTCTGGCGGGAGAAGATCTCCCCGAGGCGGCCTCCGGTGGTCAGGCCGATGAGGGACGCTTCGAGGTCTTCGGTGATCTCCTTGTACCGGTCGAGGTTGTTGCGATCGAGCGCGACCTGACGAATCTCATCCGGCGCCGCCTGGATCACGGCGAGGAGGTCCGCGAGGACGGGGATGCCCTCGTGCGTCTCGTCCAGGTACTTCAACGCCCGGTCAATGATCGTCTCCTCCCGGTCACTCGGCGGCTCGGACCGGAGGATCGTCAGAAGCGCCGCGATCATCGTGTGCCGGCGGCCGTGAGCGTCCGCGAGCACCTGCGACGCGAGCCGCTGCGACTTCACGGCGTGCTTGCGCAGCTCCGCCGAGTTCTCGCCGCGGGCGTCGAGCTCAGCCGCCTGCGCGAGCTTCTGGTCGGCGTCGGCACGGAGTCGAGCTGCCGCGGTGGTTGCCTCTCCCGGGTCGAGGATGTTGAGGTAGCCGCGGCCGCGGCCGAGGGTGATGACCTGCCCGTCCATCGCCCGGATCAGGTCCACGTAGTCAGGCTTCAAATCGCCCAAGACCAGTGGCAGGGTGCCGTATCCGGCGAGCCCGGTCGCCATGCGCCGAGTGAGCGAGGACTTCCCCAGGCCCGGCTTGCCGAGGACGAACATCGACGGGTTGGAGATGAGCTGCGCCCGCTGGAACCAGCTGATCGGGTCGCACAGCACCGACGCGCCCGTGGCGAGGTTCTTCCCCAGCGGTACGCCGATCATCGGTGTTCCGGTGCCGACCGAGAACGGGTACAGCCCGCACACCTGCACGGTCGTCGCACGGAACTCATCGGCGGGCTGGATCGAAACGGCCTGCCCGCCGCCACGACCCAGCCATCCCGTCGACGTCGGCCGCATCGGGCGCTTAAGGGCCGGCTCCTTCTCGATCTTCTGCTTCCCGCCCTGGTGCGGGATCGCCCGCTTCTTCCGAGACCGCTTCGAGGGCTTGTCGCGGGCGAGCCGCGAGGCCGCAGCGCGAGCCGCGGCGGCCTCCTCCTGCGCCTTCCGGGTCCGGCGGGACACGCCCCGGCTGTCCGTCGTCGCCACTTCCGCAGCGTCCGTCGACGGCGCACCGACCGCTCCCGTGGGGACGGCCGTGTCGAGCGCGACGACGGCGCCGTTGTCCTCGATCCGGTCGACGTCCGCGGCGCCGGTGGGCAGTTCGTCGCTCGGGGCGGTGATCGCGTCGACGGGCTCGACGTCGCGGTGGCGGGAGAAGAGCTTGGTAGCGATGCTCACTGGGGGCCTCCAAGAAGGGACGAAACGACGGCAAGGACGGGCGAGGGCTGAGGGTTAAGCCGAGACGGCACCGGACGTGTGTCCAGTGCCGTCCTGGTGGTGGCGGTATCCGTCACAACGCTTCCCGGACCTCGTTGGGGATGCGCAGATGCCGAGGCAGGACCAGACCGAGCGGGAGCGCGGCAGCGAACGCGGAGTCCTGCGACCCGAACGCCGGCCGCATCCGCAGCCGAGCCGCGGACGTCAGCGAGTCGATCGCGGCGCGGGCCTCCGGCTCCTGGGTGCGGTCCATCGTCGTGGCGGTGACGATCAGGCCGAAGTTCATCAGCCCGGCGCCGGAGGCTTCCTCCGCGGCTGTTGCCTGCGCCGAGCGGGTCGAGAGCGTCGAGCGAGCGGTCGGCTTCGTGGAGGCCGAGCTGTTGAACTGCGCAGCGTTGAGGTCCGCCTCCACCAGCGCGGCAGCTCGGGCCGGATCGATCGGGCGGTACAGCAGCGTGACGCGCTTGCGGGCGACGTCCCGGTGCGGGGCGAGCAGGCGAGCGAGGATGCCCGCCTGCACCACGCCGCGCGGCGGAGCGGTCATCGTCCACGACGTCGACACGGCCCCGTCGTGCCGGTATGAGTCCCAGTGCGCTTCGGCCGCGGCGGGGCCGACGTCGGTCCAGGACAGGTCGGCCGTCTCTCCCGCTGCGCGGGCCTGGTCGATGAGCATCGCGGCGTCGGGGTCGTAGGCGGTGCGGATGACCTCGCACAGCTCCTGCGCGTTCAACGGCCGAGCGGCGCCCGCGCCGGTCGCTGCCAGCGAGGACGTCAGCCCGGGGATGCGAGAGGAGAGGTCGGTGGCGACCTCCTTCGCGTTGCGGCGCTTTCCGCCGATGCGGGCGGTCGCCGTGAAGGTCAGAGCGATGTACGCGCGGATCGTCGCGGAGCCCACGGGGTAGCTCTCCACGACCTCTTGGAGCATCGCTCGAGCGAACAACGGAGCGTCGGGGTCCATCGATCCCTCGACCTCACCGCGCAGGCGCGTGCCCGTGTCAGGGGCCGTCTCGACCGTGACCGAGGCGGCCTCGATGCCGGGCTCGTCTCCGAGGTTCGCGAGCCAGATGCCGTACTCCGCGACCTGGTTGTTGATCTGCTCCTGGTCCACCAGCGCAGCCCCGTCCGGCTCCGTCGCGAGAACCACGGTGAAGTGCTTCGTGGTCGGGGTGCTGATCAGCGCGAACCGGCGCCCGTGAGAGTCCTCGTGCTCCGTGAGCTGCGACGCCGCGGCCAGGCCCGGGAGCTGGAACGTGCCCCACTTCGCGCGGCCGATCGGGCCGGAGCGGTAGATGTTCGCTCCCTTGCTCTTGGTACGCCACCAGTTCACGCGGACCACCATCCTTCCGAGGGCTGATTGCCCGTGCTTGTCCTTGACCGAGACGGTCAGGAGGATGCCGCCGAAGACGGCGGCGACGATCAGAGCTGGCCCGAGGCCGGCGAACATGGACGCGACGATCGAGGAGAGGATGCCCACGAACATCACGAGGGTGGCGACCTGCCCCAGGCCGCCGAGACCGGCGGTCTGCGGCTTTCGCCAGTTGCCATAGGTGCGGGCCTTAACCGGATCGGTCGCTGTAGCTGTGCTGGTCATGGTCTAGCTCCCGTTCTCGTTGCTGCCGGTTGCGTCATTAGTGGCCGACTTCACGGCCTCCGCGGCGTGCTTCGCGCCTTCGGCCGCCTTCGTCGCGACCGCGATACCGGCGCCGATCGGGCCGGCCGCTGCCGCTGCGCCGCCTGCTGCCGCGCCGCCCGCTGCCGCGCCGCCGCCTGCTGCCGCGCCGCCGCCCGCTGCGGCACCTGCACCCGCGCCGGCTCCGCTCGTCGCGGCTGACCCGGACGGGTCCGCTGCCGGCGATGACGCAGGAGAGCCGGGAGAGGCCTTGCTGCCGGTCGGGCCGTCCGTAGACGAGCTGCTGCCGCCTCCGCCGCCTCCGCCGCCGCCGTTGTTGCTGGCGCGGATCGCACCCGTCGCGATGTCGCCCGCGCCGCTGATTGCTGCTGCACCGAGGAGCAGGCCCGCGCTTCCGCCGCCGCCGACCGAGGAAACGGCCGGGACGAGGAAGCGCATCAGCGCGGGCAGGGCCACGAGAGCGATGAGCATCAGAGCGAGGCCGGTCATGATCTGGAAGAGCCCGGTGCCGTCCGACTTGAAAAGGTCGGTGCCGGTCATCCGGAACGCGATCGCGTAGACGATCGCCGCCGCCGGCTTGTAGAGGATGAAGGCGATGGTCCAGGCCATCGCCTTCTTGAACCACTGCCGCCCGATTTCGGTGTTCGTGAAGGACGCGGCGACGGGGAAGATGCCGGCGAGGACGACGAGCATCGCGCCGCGGAAGACCATCAGCGCGATCTGGACGTAGGTCATCACTACCGCGAGCATTCCCAGGAAGAACAGCCCGATCAGACCCACAGGCGAGGTCAGAGTGAGGCCGATCATTGCCGAGACGTTTGTGCCGAAGCAGTTCGATTCACCGTTGGTGATGCTGCAATCGGTGGAGTTTTGGAGAATCCACACCGAGAACGCATCGCCCGCCTGAGTGGCGAGACGAATAACGACGAGGCCGGCTCCGGCGACAGCGATCAGAGTCAGGACCGAGCCCATCAGCTCCTTCAACGGAGCCGCGCGCTGCGTCCAGACCATTCGGCCGGCCGCGACGAGCACGGAGAGGACAGCAAGGCCTCCGGTGTACCACTGCAACTGACCCTGCACCCAGCCGACGACCGAGGAGGACTCGTTCAGGTGCATCGCCAGGGGCAGGAACCCGGTCACGAGCGCGGAGGCGGAGGAGAGCAGCAGGACGGCGAAGATGATGACGCCGACGCGGCCGAAGTGAGCCTCCCCATCGCCGTGACGGCGGCGAGAGGCCATCATCACTCCGGCGAAGATCAGCGACATGATCGCGAGGCCGGCGGACACCCACGTGACGTAGCCGAGGATCGTCTCGAACGCCTCCGGCAGCGGCGGGGTGCCGCCGCCGTTTACTCCGCCTCCACGGTCCACGACCGTCACAGGGGACGGGACTTCCACCCAGAGGGTGCCGAGGGAGGCGATCGCCTTGCCGTAGCCCTCGAAGATGTTGTTGACGAACTCCTGCAAAGCGTCGTTTGTCGCCTGCGAGACGACCTGACCGACGCCATCGCCAACTACGCAAAAGACATCGAACGGGAGGCAGGGCTCACCCTCGGGAGGGGCCATTAGACACCTGCCCAGGGGGTGTAGCCGCCGAGAGATTGCAGCTGAGTAGTCGAGAAACGCTGCTGTCCGTTATCGGTAAGTTCCATTTTCCAATCGCCTTCAACCCAGGTCATCGCCATGGGGTAACTGACCAGGCCTTCGCCCGCGGTGGAGGTGACCCGCCAAGCCAGATCGATCACGGCGTTGTCGGCCGTGTAGGACGTGATGTTGTAGCCGACGAGCTGAAGACGGCTAGATGAAACGGGCCGGTTGGGGTCCGCGCTCGCAATGGCGATGTCACGACCGGGGCCAGGCGCAACCAGCTCGGTCACGCGCGCGGCGGTCTGTGCATCAGACGACATGGCCACGTAACTGACGGCGGAGAACAGGGCGCCGGCCGCTGTGTGCGCAAAGCACGTGCGGAAGCCGTCGTCATCAACCACGCCCGGGCCGACGAGGGGCGACTCGGGCACTGCGACGGTCCCAGTGATGTTCCACTCTGCTTCCGGAGGAGAAGTCAGGGTGTTGGTCTCCTCGTATCCGGGGAGGTCGCAAACGCTTGCCGCGTCAGCGTCGATGTTCGGGGTGGAGCTGGTGGTAGGCGTCGCGGTGGCGGCGGGTGTGTTCTGCCCGCCGCCACCGCCCAGGGACGTGACGGCGAGGAGGATCGCTGCCAGGACGAGGGCTCCGAAGATGATGGCTCCGAAGATGAATCCTCGACTGGTGAACGGGTTGCGAGACTCCGTGTCGCTCATGACGTCATGCCTTTCGTTGGTGGTGCCGGTCGGTTTCCCCGGACGCTACGCGCCCATCAGGAACCCGACGATCGTGAACGCGGCGGACACGATGATCACGCCGACGAGGAGTCGTCCGAGCCAGCCGCCGATTTCTCCGCCTTCGCCGCGGCGGGCGGAGACGGTCATGGTGACGCCGAGGATGATCAGGCCCACGACGGCGACGCCGAGGCCGACCCACTTGGCCCAGCCCATGACGACCGTGAACGACTCGAATCCGGGGGGCATGCCGCCGGGGCCCGGGTCGGGGACGACGGCGCCGAGGCTGCCGGCGGCCGAGATGAATTCGGTTGCTGCGAGGAGTGCAGACATGGTGTGCTCCGTTTCGTGTTGGTGGTGCGGGGTGTTCGGTGCCGCCGGTTGGGGCGCCGAAGAGGACCGGTTATCCGGTGATGAGGGGGCCGTCCGCGTAGGCGACGTCGAAGTGCAGGTGGTTCGGGGTGTCCCCGAACTGCGTGATGTGCTGATACGTGGTCGAGCGGCACTGAATCTGGCCGGCGCGCGAGCCCATCGGCACCTGCGGGTCCAGGACGGTGAGGAGCTGGAGAGCGTTCGCATCGCAGCCCGTCGTGGCGGTGCCGGCGAAGGAGTAGAAGTCGACCGCGTGGCCGCCGCCGTCCATCCAGTGCGAGGACCCGGTGCCGGCGCCCAGGAGTGAGCCGGTGCACTGGCGGTTGAGGTCGGAGACGCCGACCTTCCCGAACGTGTTCAGCGCAATCGTGATGATCTGGAGAATGCGCACATCGATCGCGCAGTTCTCCTTGGCGGTTCCCGCGGCCATGTCGCGAATCTGCTGCGCGTACCGATCCTCGAGAAGTGTCAGGTTCCCGGCGTCCATCGCGGCAACGAGGTTCGCGGCGAGGGCCTGTGCATCCCCCGAGACAGCGACGCACCCACCGACCGGCGCTGCCGTCGCGGGCGGTGTGCCCACGGGCGTCGACGGGAGGCCGACCGGCGCCGTCGACGTCGGGGCGCTCGTGGCGCCGCCGAGGCTGGTCAGGTAAGCCATGATCGCCACGGCGTCGGAGCGGTACTTCGTGTAGTGGTTCGGGTCGGCGTTGCGCTGCACCTTGTTGATCGCGATGGAGGGCTCCATCGCCTGCCACCCCTCAACCTTCACGAGGCGGTCGTAGAAGAAGCCAGCCGACGTCGTAGGGTCCATGCGCTGCTCGACGGTGCCCCAGCTCGACTGCTGCTGGAAGAGACCGATGGAGTCAGCGACCGATCCGTCCGGGTTGATCGCGCCGTCTCCGTAGCTGATGTTCACCAAGGAGGACTCCCCGATCGCGGTCTGCACGCCGAGGGTCTGCCCGTCAGCGCCGAGCCCCTTCGCCGCTCCCGCGTTCACGATCAGTGCAGCGTTCACGAGCTGGTCGTGCCCGTAAGCGCCGACCTTCGCATCCGCCGGGATCGCCGCGACGTTCACCGGTCCCCCGCCCGGCAGGCATGCCGCCGCGGCGGCGCCGCCGAAGAACAGCACCCACAGCAGCAGCGCGATCGCTACGACGGGCACCATGACTGCCGCCAGCACCCCCAGTCCCCCCTTCTCCACGCGCTACTCCGAAGCCAGAGGGGTGATCTGCTCAACAGCCCACGGGGCCGTCTCGACGGTGCGGTGGACGTACACCGAGTACTCCCCCGCATCGGTGGGCACGAGGATGCGCATCGTGAAGGCGCCGTCACCGTCGCGCACGGTGACGGGGCCGGTGAGGGTCGTGCAGGGCACGTTCGCGGGGTCGACCGTCTCGTAGGCGACGGCCGCCTGCTGGCTCAGGAACGGGTACAACTCAGCGATCCACGTGTCGTAGTCCAGCGTCGGCCGGCAGAACGCCGTCACCGCGCTCGTCGCGAGGCTGACCGTCTCGGCCTCAGCCGAGGCGTCCTCAGTGATTTCCGCATCGCTCGGCACAGCTTCGGTCGGAGCTGCGCTCGGCGTCGCGGGCGCTGAGGTAGCCACGGACGAAGGCGCCGCGGTCGGAGAGCTGGTGCTTGTCGGTGCAGGTTCCGTGCTCAGGGAGCACCCGGTCAGCCCGCACATTGCCAGCGCTACTGCGCCTGCAATCGGCATCAGTCTCGTTCCGCTCACGCTGTTTCCCCTCGTCTGGACGAGGTTCACTCGCCACGACGAGCCTAACTACTTTTTGAGCCCACCACCACGTTTGATGTGTGAACCACCAAGAAATAAGTTACGGTGCCCATAACCCCGCGAGGGATTTGTTGCTCAGTGCGCCATGATTGATGCATGCCCGACCCCTCGCCCATCCCGATACCCGACGAGGTGAAAGTGGCGATACGTGTCATTGGGGACGAGATCAACCACCGCATCCTGTGGTTCTTGCTTCACCTCGATCAGCCCGAGCGCGGCTCCTACTTCGGCCCGATTCGCAAGCAGGTGCCGGAGAAGACGGCAGAGACCGTGCGCCGTCACCTTGTGCAGCTCGAAGACGCCGGAGCGGTCATCGTTGACACTCCCGTCGCTGATCGGCCGGGACGGACCGTGCTGTACCGCGCAGACAAGGCCTTCATTAAGGCGCTGTTCGCGCAGAGCGAGGCCAACATGTTCGCTGACGCCCCCCGGCCGGAGGTCGGCCTCTAGGCGCACAGCTCCTCGCGGAGAAGGTCTGCGCACGCGGCAGTCCAGGTCGCGTGCAGCTCGGCGCGATTGACCTCGTAGGTGTGCGCGCGCCCCGAGTTCTCGTGGACGTCGACCAGGCCCAGCTCCTTGAACACCCGAAGCGGTGGTCGGATCGAGGTCGGTGGAAGCGCCGTCAGTTCGGCAAGCTCATCGCACGTCGCCGGGCCGTGAGTGACCAGCGCGCGGATGACCAGCCAGCGGCGCTCGTTGAAAACGGCCACCGTCCGGCGCGTGTCCCCCACGCCCGGCTCGATGACGCCGACTGCCTGATCCCCTGAGTTGTTCCCCGTACTCATAGAGGTACACTACCTCGACAAGTAGCAGCCTGCTACCCATCCAGGGGGCGTCCAGCGCTCGTAGAGCAGACATTCATCCTCAGAAACGCAGGTGCTAGCCTACCTGGATGGGTAGTCGAGCGCAGGTCGGACCGTCGTATTTCTCTCTACAGATCGTGGAGGCCATACGACAGCTCCTCCCGCGCAGCGGCATGACAACCACCGAACTGATCGAGAAATCGAAGTTCTCGCCCAACTACTACTACGTGCGAATGCGCGCCGACGCGCCGTTCGACGCCGACGACATCGAGCAGATCGCCACCGCCCTCGATATGACTGTCGCTGAATTCGTCACTCTCGCAGCAAGCACACTCGTCACAGAGCAGAAAGCGCAGCGACGGATCGCCACCGTCGACAAGTCCGAGCTGGCCCGGCGACTGACGTTCCTCTCGAATGGCCTTTCCGCGGACGCCGTAATGGAGTTGGCCGGCCCTGACGCTTCCTTCGACGTGCTCGACTGGCAGCGGATGGCGAATGGACGCGGCGATGGTCGCGAGTACTTCGATGTACTCACGACCCTTGCAACCATCTTTGACGTTGACCCCCGATACCTGTACCAAACCGGCGATAGAGAGCTTGCCGAGCAGATCGAAGCGCAGAAGGACTTCGCCAGGGCGGTCGACGAAACCGGCGTGACCAGCATTGCAGCGCGCGCATTCGATGAGATTAGCCCCGCTGAGCTGCGCGCGTTGACCAAGACCATTCGGACGCTGCACCAAGAACGATCGAGGACCTGATGCGGACCCATTCACTAGACGTAACGGAAATTCGACGCCGCGCCGCCAAACTTCTTGACGACGCCGGTATGCAGAAGTGCGCCTCTTTGGATGATGTCGTGGCGATGACGACTGAGATTCACGGAAAGCCGATCGACATCCAAGTGACTGACGATCCCACCTACCAATCGCTCAGCGCGGTATGGATCGACTTCCCCGAATTTGCCACGGTCATCGTTCGCGCGAAAGACCGGCCCGTTTTCCGCGTCAGGGGAATCGGGCACGAGCTCGGGCACATCCTGCACGGCCACACCGGATGCCACCTGACCGCGGCTGCTTTGACTCCCCAGGAGCAGGAAGCGTTCAACCGATTCACCCGCCAGGGTGCAATCGTTCGAGGGCGCGTGTCTGCCAGCCGGCTGAACCGCCACGCGCCCGACCCTGACTTCGTTCGCGCCGAAGTCGAGGCGGAGCAGACGGGCGTGCTCATCGTCCGCCACCTCCTCATCGCTTCACATCTCGCGGACAAGGCATTCGGTTAGACACGCGCCTTGATTTCGACGCTCGCGCTGCTAGGGCTGATCGCCATCTTCTTGTGGAGGACTCCTCAACAATTCCGGTTCTGGCGGAAGAAGCGCATCGCCTTCACTGAGGCGCCGTACGCCTGGATCGCGTCAGGGATCGGCATCGTCGCACTCCTCACGCTGGGGATGGCCTACCCCGTTGACACCATCGACCGCGTTCTGAGCGGGTCGAACAATGTCTACGCCGTTCAGAATGCTCTCGCGGTGACGGCTTTCTGGTTCACGCGAAAGGCCTGCCTTCTGGCGACAGGCCACCACCGAGAAAAACAGACCAGGCTGGCAATCACTGTCATCGTTCTGATGATCGCCTCAACGGTCTCGTTCTTTCTGATCACGGATCGAGCGAAGACGTCGCCGGAGTTCATTCACGACCACATCGAGCAACTTCCTGCCATTCTCTGTGCCGGGCTGTATCTGAGCGCTGTTCTCGTCATCGCTCTGGACCTTTTGCGACTCTCCGCGCAGGATGAGGCTGTCGGCCATCGATTCTTCGTCGTCGCCGCTGCGCTCATCGTGGCCGGCGCTCTCGATGAAATCGCGGCCTTGCTCTTTGGATACTTTGGTGCCGCGGAAATATCAGCCATGCTCCACGCGACATTCAGCTACCTCTTCTATCCCGGCATACTCTTCGTCATGTTCGGAATCGTGTATTTCTCTGTCAAGCGCAGAAGATGGGTCAGGGCCGCCGACCGAATGCTAGCCGACCTCCGTAGCCCTATCGAGCGTCTTCGCGGAACCATCTACGAACTCACAGAGGACGAGCTTGTCGAGGTCGATATCGCTACGACACTCTTCGAGTACGTGGTAACGCTTCGTGATGCGTTGAACGACCGGGCAATAGAACTCTCTGCACAAGAAGAAGAACAATTAGCCGCAGCCGAGATTTGGCTTGAGTCACATCTGGGATCGATTATGGAGATTTCTCAATGAAGCAAGCACTTCTCGGTGCAGCGATCGGAGCTGCTGCCGTCTCGACGGCAAGCCTCGCCCTGGGTATCGCGTTCGCGAAACGGGTCGTGTCGCCGTCCAAACCCAAGACGGTCAAGGTGATCGCCGCAAGCCGCGACGTCGTTGTCCTGCCTCGTGACCTCCTGACGGCTCATCGAGGCGTGATGGGGCTCTGGTGGCCTGACGGCCACGCCATCGTCGGAGAGGTCGATCCAGCCCGCAGCGACGCCAAGCAGGTGACCCGGCATGTCCTCGCGGTCCGCGGCACCTTGCCTGCACCCGGGGAGCGTGCGATCTGGGAGGGCGACTCGTTCGACGGCCCGACCGCCGTGTCACCCGACGCCGAAGACATCACGATCGATACCGACTTGGGCGCAGCACCGGCCTGGCTCTTTCCGGGCACCACCAACGAGAGCACCTGGGTCATCCATGTGCACGGAATCCGGGCCAGCCGAGTGAACGCGCTCCGCACCGTCCCCGCCGCCTTAGAGGTTGGCTGCACGAGCCTCGTGTGTTCCTACCGGGGCGACGGTGAGGGTCCGAATGGTCCGCGACCGGCCTCGACGCTCGGGCTGGACGAGTGGCACGACATCGACGCGGCGATGCGCTTCGCGGTCGAGCGCGGCGCCACCTCGATCGTCCTGGTTGGCTGGTCGATGGGCGCGAGCATCGTCCTCCTCGCGGCCGAGCGCTCGGCGCTGCGCCATCTCGTCCGCGGCCTCGTGCTGGTGTCCCCCGCGACGGAGTGGCGCCGCACCATGGCGAACGTCGCCGGGAAGATGGGCCTGCCCTTCCCCAACGTATGCGCGAGGCTGGCCGAGGTGGCTCTCACGCGCTGGCCGCTGACCTCGATCGTCGGGCTGAGTGGCCCGGTCGACCTCGACCAGCTCGACTGGACCGCCCGCAACCGAGTGACCGTGCCGAGCCTGGTCATCCACTCGGCCGGCGACCGCAAGATTCCGTTCGACAGCTCGCTCGCCTTCGTCGCCCAGCACCCCGACACCGCCACGCTCTGGGAGTCATCAGGAGCCGACCACGCCTGGGAGTACAACGTCGACGCGCAGCTCTTCACGTCGACCGTCGCTGCCTGGCTCCGAGCCCGGATCGAGGCCGCAGCCGAGGTCTCGCCGCAGGCGCCCACGGACCCGGTAGGGTCGTGACCACGTAAAATGTGGTCGTGAGTCACCGATGGCCGCTAGATCGAGGGGAGAGGGGCAGATGAGCGATTCGCTCGCCGAAGTCTCAACACGCCGCCCCAGCAGCGCTCTCGTGCTAGCACGAGCACCCATGATGACCCCTATGGGACTGAAGCGCCGGCCGGAAGGCACTGCTGTTGTGCAGTTGAACACGCGGGTACTCCCCACCGTGCGGGATGCCGTGACCGATGCCGCTGCTGCCAGCGGCATGAGTGTGTCGCTCTACATCGAGACGCACTTCACTCACCTGATGTCCGAGGACGGCCGTCTCCCCCGCGCCCAGGACCTTCGATCGGAGCTGCCGATCACCGCCGCTTAACGCATTAGGCCCGCCGCTCACGCGACGGGCCTAGAAGCTCTCGCTCCACACCCCACGCTTACCAGGGCAACAGGTGTGAAGCAGTTGATCAGGACCGGTTTCCTAGGCCGGGCCTCATCCATCCCCCCCGAGGGAGGAGAAGTGACCTCATCGTAAGCCACATTGCTGTGTCTGTGCACGCCCAAAATGCCGAAGTTGACTCCTTCTCGGCGCCCTGGGCGCTGACGCGCCGGCTGAGCCCTCGCGCCGCTGTGCGCACGATGCGCCCCGACGCCTACGGCCGCCTGGACGAGAACGCCTATCCGGCCGCATTTCCCGTCTCCCCCGTCGCTCCGACCGCCCCATGGGCGATCTACCTCACAGATGACGCCGGAGCGTTCCGGCTGCTGTGCTTCGACTTCGACGGCAAGGACTCCCACGGCGTCGACGCCGACCTCATGGAGCAGGCCGCAGACGACTGCGACGCCCTCTCCGCCGTCCTCGACGGCCACCAGGTCGCTCACGTCGTCTGCCAGTCCTCCGGCACCGGAGGCCGCCACCTGTGGGTCGCTCTCGCAGAAGGCGCCCCGGCCGAGCTGGTAGCCCGCTTGGCGATCGCCGCCCGCGCGAACTTCCGCACCTTGGATCACGGGATGCTCCGCAATCCGCGCACGGGCGCTGCCCGCCCGCCGCTGTCCCCGCATCGCGACGGCAGTTTCTCGAGCGTCCTCCGCGGCCGCGCAGAGGAGCTGCTGGACACGACCGTCACCGCGGCCGCCATCGAGGCCGTCACAGCCGCACTGGAAGCGTCACGGCCGCCGCTGCGCGTCGACGCCACTCCCCCGGTACCCACGGCCACCGCGCACCAAACACACCGTCAGCTCAGTGCGGCCGGCGCCGCGCACATGGCCACGGCCGGCGGCGGCGCGAACCCGTCCTGGACGGCGTTCATGTGCCTACTCTCGGCCGCGCACGCCGGCTGGTCTGACACCGACGTCGAGCACGCCGCCCGGACCGCTCCCGGGATGGAGCACTACCGGACCAAGAACACCGGCCGTGGCCACCGCCGGCCGCGAGCCCGCGACGAGGCCGCCGAGCGCCTTGCGCGGCAGTGGGACAAGGCCCGCCAGTACGCGGCGCTGCACGCCGTTCTCCCGCCCGAGCGCGAGCCCGCCGACCTAGCGGAGCTGGACAGCCTCGTCGCCTCCGTCAGTGCCCTCCTGGACCGGTTCCGGGTCAGTCCCGGCCGGTGGGGTCGGAGCGAGCGGGCGACGTCAGAGAAGACGATCCTCACCGCCCTGGCCTACCTCACCCTGCACACCGGCAAGCGCACCGTCGCCGCGTCCATCCGCGACCTGGCTCTCCTGGCGGGACTGGGCCGCACCACGGCCGCCAGTGCGCTGCGGACGCTGCGCGAGGACGGCTACGTGCAGCTCGCCGTCCTTGCGGACGGCTCGAACGCCAGCGAATGGCGACTGTCGGAGCACTTTTCCACAGGCTCACTGCAAGGTCCGGTCACAACCTTTGATAACCCCCGCCCCCCCGGGCCGCTCTTCACCGAACGAACCATGCTCCTCGCCACGCTCGAAGCCGACCTCACCGACGGCCGGCACGATCTGTTCACCCGCGCCGGCCTGGGACACCTGGCAGGTAAGGCGTACGCGCTGCTGCGCCGAGAAGGGACCCTCGCCGTCGACGCCGCCGCGACGCTGTTGGGAGTGACCGCCCGCACCGCCGCCACCGCCCTCTCCCGCCTCCGCACGCACCGGCTCATCGTCAAGCACACCACTGGCTGGGCTCAGGCGAAGCGCGATCGCCGTACCGCCGCAGCTCGCGCGCTCGGCGTCGACGGAGCCTTGATGGATCGAGCCCACCGCTACGACGTCGAGCGCGAAGTGTGGGCTTGGTGGCAAGCCGAGCTGACCCACCGCTCCTCCTCCCCCAGAGAACGCCCTCGACGCCGACACGTCACGAGCCGGCTTCTGTTCGAGGACACCACCGCGGGCGAGCGCGTCTGGCCGCTCTACCCCCGCGACGCCGCCGGCCGCGGTGACCACCGCGAGGCGCTGCACTGGGGACGTGCCGGCATGCTCGCCCCCGGCTCGCTCTGGTGGTCCTCGACCGCCGCATGACGTCGACCGCGAGCGTTCGAACATATGTTCTACTGGCGGCGTGGGAACGAACCGACGCTACGAGCGCCACGTCGGCGCGCAGATCGATCGCCGCATCGAGGAGATGGCCGGCCTCGGTCACCCCATCGGCCTGACCGATGACGAGCTGGACAAGACCCGGCAGCGGCCGACCTGGGCCGCAACTCCCCTGCCTGTCTGGGCGTGGGTCCGCTACCCCGGCACCGCCGTCCGAATCGAGGGCTTCGCGATCGCCTGGACCGCCCGAGCCGTCATGGTCGAGTGGCAGGACCGCGACACCAGCCGCCGGCTTTGGGTCTGGGCCTCCGCCGTCGAGCGACGAGCGCAGTAACAGTGACTTCGCGCGACGCATCTGTATTTACAGCTTTACAGTGACCTGTATTCCTGTATATTGGTATCACTGTAAACCTGTACTGAGGGGATTGTGATGCGAGTAGCACTCGGAGGCTTGAAGGGCGGGGTCGGGAAGACGACCTCCGCCACCTACATTGCAGCGGGTCTCGCTCGGCGCAACGAGGGTGTCGTGTTGATCGACGCCGACCCCCAGGGTTCGGCTCTGCGCTGGTCGGAGCGCGCGGAGTTCCCCTGGCTCACCGTCGCTTTGCCGACCAAGACGATTCACCGCCAGATCGACCAGCTCGGCGGCGATGGGCATGTCGTGATCGACACTCCCCCCGGGGACCTCGGCATCGTCGCCTCTGCGATGAAGGCCGCGCGGACTCTCGTCATCCCGGTACAGCCCACGGCAGCCGATATGGACCAGCTTGCGGAGACGTTGTCCCTCGCAGGCGACGTCGCTGCGCTCAACGATCTGCGCGTCCTCATCTTGCTGACACGAGTGGTCAAGGGCACCAAGGCTCGATCCCAGACGCGCGAGGCCCTAGTGGACGCGGGACTCGACGTGATGGAGTCCGAAGTGGCGCAGGCGCAGGCGCTTGCGCTCGCGCACGGGCAACCAATTCAAGACCTCGGGTCCTACGAAGCCGTCGTGGAAGAACTCATCGAGAGCGAGAAGCGCTGATGGCCGAGAAACCGAATCCGTTGAAGGCATCCCTTGAGGGCGGCGCCGCACGCCGCCGCACCCCCGGAGAGCGATCCGGCGCCGGAGCGCTTCCGGAGGAGGAGAAGCTGCTCACCGTGTCGATCCCTCTGTCTCTGCACCGTGACCTTAAAGCCGGCGCAGCGACCCGCGCTGAAACCATGAAGCAGCTCGTCACTCGCGCGCTTCGCGCCGAGTTGGACAGATAGCGTCTACAGCTCTACAGCTCTACAGCTCTACAGCTCTACAGCTCTACAGGTACCTGTATCTGCTGGTCAGGGCTCTCGGGTCGCTGTGGGGGAGGGCCGGCGTTGCCGTCCCGTGAGGGGCCGGCCCCTCACCCTCCCCGGTTCTCCGCCCGGGGGGCGGGGCGCGCTTCGCGCGCATCGCCTGCGGCGACCGGGAGCCGCTGCGCGGCGCTGCTTTGAGGTTTTTTGTTCCTCTCCGCGGTACAAACCTATTTCGCTCCGGCGGCTACGTGCCACCTATTCCGAACGCGGTCGCTGCGCTCCCTTATTTCGTTCGGAATAGGCGTCACTCCGCCGCCTCCACTCAAACGGTTCTTCCCGCCGGAGAGGCACAAAAAAACGATCAGACAAGGGATAAGCCAGGCGTCACCATCAGGTGAGAGGCCCGGTCTCGTTCCGGAGAAGCGGGAATCATGTCGAACACGTTCACAGGCCAGGCCACCCCCGAGCAGCTCGCGCTCATCTGCACCACGCAGCGCGCGGCCAGCGCGGACTACGACACCGCCACCGACGCCGAAATCCTCGAGGACGCCCGCAACACGCTCTGCCTGCCCGGGACAGCAGCGCCCGGAGCGCTGGCGATCGAGCAGGACGGGTCCCCGTTCGCGGAGGCGCTGATCGCCCTTCTCACGCCCGCTGTCAAGCCCGAGGGAGCGGAACCAGCCGCACCGGCGCCGAGCGTGGAGGAGGCTCTGGCGGCGTTCCTGGATACGTTCGCGAGTTGGGACCTTGCCGGGGACGTCGCAGCGCGGCTGAACTGTGGTGAGGTCGACGCCCTCGCCGGACTCCTGCGAGCCGCAGGCAGGGGAGAGGCCGCGGACCTGTGGATCGCGGAGCACGCCACCGACGACGACGAGGGCGATGCCCACTACACCCCGGAAGGAGAGTGAGACTCATGGCCCTGACCGTCTACTCGAAACCAGCTTGCGTTCAGTGCACCATGACTTATCGGGTGCTCGATAGAAAGGGCATCGAATACACCACCGTTGATATCACGACTAACCCCGCCGCTCTCGCTTATATTACCGAGGAGCTGGGCTATTCCGCCGCTCCGGTGGTCGTCGCGAGCGACGAGGACCACTGGTCGGGGTTCCGCCCCGACCTCATCGAGAAGCACGCAGCGTGACCGGCCCGGACGCCACGAGCGACGAGTACCGGGCAGGGTATCTCGCCGGGCGCGCGGACCGGCAGGGCGAGGTTGACTGGGCAGAGAACGAGGCCGATCGGTACTACCGCCTCGCCTACGGCGACGAGCGACGCCTTCCTGCCTACGCCGTGACGCGCGCTGAGCTCGAACAGCGCAGGGCGCTGTCCGAGCCGCCCGTCGAGGTCACCCGACGCGACGCTCTCGCGTCCTGGGGAATAGAGACCGAAGCGCCAGAGCAGGACACCCCGAGCGCATCCCCGTCGACGTCGACGGGACGACCCACGAACCGAACGAGCAGGAGAAGGCAAATGAGCACCAGGACGATCACCGGGAATCTCGCCATCGATCCCGAGGCCGTGCAGGCCGGGCGCGTGCAGATCGTGAAGTTGCGCGTGATCGAGAACACCGGAGAGTTCCGCGGAGGGGAGTGGACCGCGCACGAGGCCCCGACGACGCACTTCGTGGAAGCGAAGTTCGAGCTGGGCGAGCATGTGCTCGCGTCCCTCCACAAGGGCGACGGGGTGATTGTCGTAGGTTACGAGCACACTGTCGCCTGGGGTGAGGGAGACAACCGCCGCACCGGCCGCGTGATCGAGGCCGACGCCATCGGCCCCAACCTCACCCGCGCAACCGCCGTCGTCACGACGGCCGCGCAGCGCACCCCGCGCCGCAGCGCCGCCCCGGCAACCGAGTAACCCTTACTCCGAGCTGCCGTCGACCCGGAGCACGTACAAGATGACGTGATCCTCCGGGATCATTGCGCGCACTTCCGCGATCGCGTCGGCGCTTGTCGCCGCGCTGCTGCGCACCACCGTCGATGCCGATTCCGCGCGCGTCCGGTGTGCCAGCTCCCACATGCCTCCATCGTCCCATCCGGCGCCGACAGCGGCTCTCAGCTCCCGGCGGGGGAGGTCCTGATGCGGCCGCGGTGACCTCACATCTACAGCTCTACAGCTCTACAGCTCTACAGCTCTACAGCTCTACAGCTCTACAGCTCTACAGCTCTACAGCTCTACAGCTCTACAGCTCTACAGCTCTACAGGTACCTGTATCTGCTGGTCAGGGCTCTCGGGTCGCTGTGGGGGAGGGCCGGCGTTGCCGTCCCGTGAGGGGCCGGCCCCTCACCCTCCCCGGTTCTCCGCCCGGGGGGCGGGGCGCGCTTCGCGCGCATCGCCTGCGGCGACCGGGAGCCGCTGCGCGGCGCTGCTTTGAGGTTTTTTGTTCCTCTCCGCGGTACAAACCTATTTCGCTCCGGCGGCTACGTGCCACCTATTCCGAACGCGGTCGCTGCGCTCCCTTATTTCGTTCGGAATAGGCGTCACTCCGCCGCCTCCACTCAAACGGTTCTTCCCGCCGGAGAGGCACAAAAAAACGATCAGACAAGACGAAAGCCCCGTAGTTCTGTTACAACCACGGGACCCGTCGCGTTGATCCTCGCACAGGGAGAACCGCCATGACCAGCACGACCACCACCCGCAAGACCGCCACCAAGAAGCGCGCCCCCCGGACTACCCCCGAGGAGCGCCGCGAGCAGGCCGCGGCGCTGCACGAGAGCATCACCGAGCAGGTCGAGGCGCTGCGCGACACGGAGCAATGGCGCCGGTTCCTCTCGTTCGCGTCCTCGTTCCACCGCTACAGCCTGGGCAACCTCCTGCTGATCCTCGCTCAGCGTCCCGACGCCTCCGCCGTCGCGGGGTTCCGCGCGTGGCAGGGCAAGGGCCGCCAGGTTCGCAAGGGCGAGAAGGCGATCAAGATTTTCGGCTTCGCTCAGCGCAAGATCGACGCCGACGAGGAGTCTGAGGAGGGCACCACGACCAGCACCGACGAGAAGGGGCAGAAGGTCCAGACCTACTACCCCCTCGTGTCTGTGTTCGCGATCGAGCAGACCGACCTCATGGAAGGTGCCGAGGACCCCCGCGACATCGCCCGGCCGCTGACCGGGGCCGAGGATCACGGCGTCATCGCGGCGCTGAGCGCGTTTCTCGAGGCCGAGGACTGGACCGTCGAGCGCCGCCCCCTCCCGCAGGGAACGAGCGGCTACGCCCGCCCCGAGGACCGCACCGTCGTCGTCGGAGACACCCTCGCGCCGGAGCAGGCCGCGAAGACCCTGATCCACGAGACGGCGCACATTCTCTTGGGTCACGTGGACGACCTGGAGGAGTACGCGCAGCACCGCGGGCTGATGGAGACCGAGGCCGAGGGCGTCGCCTTCGTCGTCGCCGGGCTCGCGGGGTTCGATACGAGCGCCTACAGCGTCGGCTACATCGCGGGGTGGAGCAACTGCGACGCGGACGTGATCCGCGGGACCGCCGCGCGGGTGCTGACGACCGCGCACCGCATCGCGGAAATCCTCGACGGCGACGAGGCCGACGCCGAGGACGAGGACGCCTGACACAGCGGGGGACCGGCCTTCGGGTCGGCCCCCCGCCTCCCCTCCGCGATCCTCCCCTCACCGAAAGGCCACACCATGACCACCACCAGCAGCACCCCCGCCGCCGCCGTCGACGTCGACGTGTGGGGACACACCCCCGAGCTGCGCGCCGCGCAAGACGCCGTGAACACCGCCGCCGAGTCCGGCGACGCCCGCGCGCTGCGCGCCGCTGTCCGCGTTCTCTTCACCGCTGCCGCCCGGCACGCCTGGCCCACCGCCACGGCTCTCGTGTTCAAGCGCGAGAGCGTGGGCACGTTCTCCGGTTTCTGGGCGCTCTACCGCGTCACCGACGCCGGACACCGGGTGCTCCGCGAGTGGGAGAACGAGCCCGACGAGATGAGCGACGAGAGCGACGAGGAGCGCGTCGCGCTCGACCTCATCAGCAACAGCCACGAGACGCAGGACTACGCCGACACCTTCGGACCGCTCCGCGAGGGCGTGGCGGTCGGATACCACCTGTACATGCTCTGACGGCGCGCGTGCGGGCCGACCCGAAACGGGCCGGCCCGCACGAGGGGGAGAGCCCCCTCGACCCCCCAGCCCGCGCAGAACGGCTACGCGAGGGAGAGGAACCTAGCTGCGCTGCCGGAGCTTTTTCCCCGCGCGGATATTCCGGTTCTCGATGACACCGACGAAGGCCAGGCCGATCGCAACGACGACGAGGAGCACCCAGCCGAGGACGTTGAACCACTGCCCGGTGAACGCCGCGTACGTCTGCTCACCTGCGATGCTCGCGAACATCAGCGACAGGCCGAACCAGACCATGCCATTGCTAATCAACGCGGCACGAGCCAGAGGCGTCCGGGGAGTGGTCATACCGTCACTGTGACACCCGCGACTGGGACTGCCCCCAACAGGCGCGCCGTTCTACGCTGACGATGCGGCGTCGAGCGGGACCGCACGTTCCGGCTCCGCTGCCGCGGACCCCGCCACTCGCCCCGGGTGGCCGAGGGACCGCCAGTAGCCCCCGGCGCGCGCTCCGTTTCGCGGCCCGCCGGGGGCTACCCGCGACACCGCCCTAGTGACCGTCGTCGTACGCCTTCTGGACCTCAGCAGAGATGCGGCCGCGGTCGGAAACGTTGTGCCCGTTCTTGGCCGCCCACTCCCGGATCGTCTTCAACCGCTCCGGGTCGCTCTTCGCCCGAGCGGGAGTCGAGGAGCCGGCGTTGCCGTCTCGACGCACGCGCCGGCCGGCGTCCACGTACTTATCGAACGCGGTGCGCAGCTTCGACGTGTTCTCTGCCGACAGATCGATTTCGTAGTTCGCGCCATCGATCGAGAAGGTGACCGTCCCACCATCTCCCTCGATAGGGGTGCCGTCCAGGTCATCGATAAGAGTGAGCTTCTGGGCCATCAGGTGTATCTCCAAGCAGAGTGAAAAGGTGATCGCTCTGTTTCTAGCAGTCGCCGGCCGCTGAACCAGCCAGGGCTATAGGTTCAGCCGCGAATCCGTCAATACAATTCGGCGTGGCGGAGCGGTCGAACGGGGTGCAGGGACCTCACGGGTTCGAGTTCCGTTGATGCGGCGAGGGGCAACCGTTCGGGTCGGTGCGCCCCTCGCCGTGCACGTGCCGGCGTTCTCACGCCAGGTGCCAGAGACCGGTGGCCAGGGAACACCAGTCGATCCATGCAGAAGAATACACATCATCGTTAGAAGCTCTAGCGAAACTCCTCGCTTAGGGGGGTAATTCCCCGTTGCTGTCCGCGGGGATCGGGTACAGGCAATCGTCCCGGTGCCCGGTCACGGGTAGTAGATCGACCACTCTGTCTCGGGCAGCTCGCGCACGTCGTTGAGGATTCGTATGCGCCACCCGTCGCTGGTGCGTTCCTCGATTTCGCCGCGCACGATCTCCGGCGTCCATCCGTCTCGCGTGTTCACGTATCGGATGAAACGCATGTGCCGGCCGGGCGGGGGATTGGTGAGGTTGACCGTGGACATGGCTCCATCTTCGGCCGGTGCGGTGTCGCGAAGCTGAGCGGGGTGCTGCTCTCGGCCGCGCCATACACGCGGCCGAGAGCAGGGCGGCATCCGAGCTCCTGCACCGGTATGGCCGCTCGCGGCGTCAACGAAACTCCCACTTCTCGACCGCACTGCCACCGTAGACGCGGAAGCTCTCGAAAGGTGCCGTCAGGGGAGTGGGTCGAGCAGGTGAGGCCCGTTGTTACGGACACTGTTCACGTCTCGAGAAACCTCGTAGTGCTCCAGGTTGTGCGCGACCGCATAGGACTCCCGGTCGAGCAGCTGCATCAGAGCGTCGACGTCGAGGTGGCCGCCGAGCCAGTCGTCGTACCCGTCCGGCGTGATGCACGCCGGCATCCGGTCGTGCACCTCACCCGGCGCCACATGCGAGTCGCGGGTGATGATCGCCGTCGACAGCCGCCACTTCTCCGGATCGTCCTCCGCCTTCGACGGATCCGGCCACGCCGAGACGACGCCCGCCATCGCGAGGGCCGCGTCGGGCTCGTAGATGAAGTGCGGCTGCTTCCCCGTCTCGGTGACCGTCCACTCGTAGTAGCCGGCCGCCGGGATCAGCACCCGCGACGTCGCGAACGCCTTCCGGAACATGGGCGACGTCGCGACCGTCTCGATCCGCGCGTTGATCGGCTGCGGCCGCTGCTTCTTGAAGTCCTTCGCCCACACCGGCACGAACCCCCAGTGCACGGTTGGCGCCGACCGCTCCCCATCGCGCTCACGCACGACGGTCACCGGATTCGTCGGCGCCACGTTGTAGTTCGGGCGCATGCCAGCGAAGTCGCCGGTGAAAAGGTCCGGGAGCAGGCCTTCGGTGTTGTCCTTGACGACGAATCGACCGCACATGCGCTCAGCCTACGGACGGCGCCGCCCGTCTCCTCGACCGGCGGCGCGAGCCAGTCAGTTCATCGAGGCGCGCGGGGTGAGGAATACGCGGCCCTCACCGTCGACATTGATGGTCATCGGCCCCACGCCGCACACCGACACCGTAAGCGGTGGCTGACTCGGGTCATCATCCACGATGCCCTGCACGATCGAGGTGTACTGGGCGATGATCTGCTCCCGCGTCTGTGGCGGCCGCACAACCGGAGCAGGAAGTACCGGCTCCGGTTCGAAGCTCGGGCGCCGGAACAGACGTGCCGCCCACGAGCGGGCGCCACGATCGTCGGAATGCTCGTGCGCTGCCTTCCGGCGAGGCCGAATCACCACGCGCTCTGCTCGCCCGGAAGCGGCGGCGGAGGTGTCGCAGCATCCTGTTCTGCTCGGAGCTGCTGAACGACGCGCGCCACGAGAACCACGGCCTGCGCTGAGGCAAATGCGTCGGTGTGAGAAATGTCACCGTGAGTGACTTTCTGCGCAAGGTCCCAAGCCGTGCGAACGAAAGCCCGCAGTTCAGCATGGGCTTTCCCGCTCGAATTCTCCGCGAGGAACAGGTCCAGCCACGCTTTCGCGTCGCCGGCTTTCGGGGGCTCGGCGTCCTTCGGCACGGTGGTGGAGGGAGCGATGAGCTTCGCCACGTCGATGATGATTTCGCGGCTACGGCGGCCGACGTCCTGCCAGTCATCCCGATCACGCGCTCCGTTCATCTCCTTGATCAGAGCGTCGATCCGGCGGTCTACCGCTTCCCAAGTTGGCTCGCCTGTCGAACCCACATCCTGCACAGTCGCGCGGCTCTCGTACGCCGTCAGCTCATCGAGCGCAGCCTTCGCGAGGTCCTGAATGAGGGCGCGGCGTTCCGCGTAGCTCGGAAGTTCTCGGGACCACTGACCATGCCACTCCCAGAGGTTCTCCCACGGAAACGCGGGCGGCAGCCCCAGGCGTTCAAGATTGTCGGTGAGCGTCCTCGCATCACCGATGTAGCTCGCGTTCACGCTGGGGATACGGGGTCCGCCCGTCGCGACGGTCGTCAGAACGTTCGCCTGCTGCTTCAGCAGCGTGCGGATGTTCTGCACGCTCAGAATGTCGCTCCCGCCCGGCGGGTGAGCGTTGAAAAGGTCATCGATGTTCGACACACACCCATTCTCTTGCCCGTGACTCGCCCACAGCATCTTCGCGATCGCTGAGACCTCGACGCAGCGAGGCGAGGGCGTCGCCGCTGCGCGCAGTCGATAATCTCGAAGGATGCACCTCCAAGTCGTTCCGAGCGGCACGCCCGCCGTGCCCTCCGACTCCGCCGCCGCGCTACGGCAGCTCCTCGCGGACGGCGTGACCTGGGGTGACTCGTCCGCATGGCTCCCCGCCCTGCCCGCAAAGAGCGTTGACCTGTTCTTCACCTCCCCGCCGTACGCCGATCAGCGCGCCTACAGCCGCATTCACCCGGACCGCTACGTCGAGTGGTTCCTGCCCTTCGCGCGAGCCATGTACGACGCAAGCGCGGACACCGGCTCGTTGGTCATCAACATCAAGAACCGCGTCGCGAAGGACGGACCCCTCCGGGGGCAGCGACACCCCTACGTGTTCCAGCTCGTGATCGCGTTGCAGAACATGGGCTGGCGCTGGGTGGAGGAGTACATCTGGCAGAAGCCCAACGCGATCCCTGGCAAGTTCGGCCCTCGTACTAAGGACGCTTTCGAGCACGTGTTCCACTTCGCCCGAGGGGCAAAGCCGTACTTCGACCTCGATGCGATCCGGGTTCCCTACAAGACCACCGATGACGAAATCGCACGCCGCCGCCTCGACACCAACGGCCGGCGCACCACAGAAGCCGGCTTCGGCCGCGATCGCGTCGGAACCTACCGTCACGGCGGCGCCGATCCTGGCAACGTCGTCTCGGTCAGCCAGACCTACAACCAGCACCGCGGCGTGAAGCACACTGCCGCTATGCCGGAAGGGCTCGCAGAGTTCTTCATCAAGGCCATGTCACCGGTCGGCGGAACCGTCATCGACCCGTTCGCCGGCGGCGGCACGACCGCCGTCGTCGCCCGCCGGTTCGGACGCCTCGCCGGCGGTGTCGAGCTGCACGAGGAGTTCGCCACCGAGGCGCGGCGACGTATCGCCGTCGACGTTGACAGCGACGTGCCCGGCCAGATGCTCGGCCTCGGCTGATGCCCAGCGTTGAAGAGACCGTCGCCCGCATCGTTGATACCGCGACCTGGGATCAGCGCGTCGCTCAGATTCGGCTCATCAGTCAGAACCACGGAAGCGCGCAGTATCAAGAGATCTACGCGGCCGTCGCGCGCGAGCTGTATGTGCCCCACCTGGCGCCTGACTTCGCCTACGTGCACTCAATGGAGTTCTACGACCTCCCCACTTTCCAGAGCGCCTATGCGGCAGCCAGCAAGGCGACCGCCGCCTTCACCGACGTGTCAGAACAGACGCTCGCAGACACCATCCTCGAGAACCCGCGGACCCTCCTCGCGTTCAGAACGATCCTCGGCCTTACCGGCAAGGAGTTCGCTCAGTCGACCAGCCTCGTCGCGGAGCCGCTGAAGATCGCGGCCGTCTCCCCAGGCAAAATCGACTCGATCGAGCGCAGCGGAACGACCATCACCGCGCAGCAGGCGAAGCTCATCGCCATGACGATCCTCGTCGTGATGGACGGCAGTCTCTTCGGGGACCCGCCCGGCGATCTGCACCGCAAGCAGGAGAAGTACGACACCGAGCGCGGTTGGGAAGGCGTGCACGAACTCGCCCGAGACGGCGTGCCCTACGAGGCGCTGCTTCACCAGCGCCACTACGGCGGGGCTTTCCGTCAGCTCCTCGACGCGACGTCGACGTTGCGCGGGAATCTCCTCGAAGATGCCGTCGAGGAGCTGTTCATCGAGAATGGCATCCCGCACATCCGCACCGGCAGCCACAACCAAGGCGACATCGTGAAGCGATTCGAGCTCCACGTCACCCCGGCGCCCGATTTCGTCGTCTACGACAGCTCCGGCAGCCTCCGCGCGATCCTCGAATGCAAGCTCGTCAACGACGGCGGCACGGCCCGCGACAAGGCGTTGCGTTTCGAACGACTCCGAGCTGAATCGCTCAGGCTCGGTGGAGTGCCACTCCTCGCCGTCCTCGCCGGCCTCGGCTGGACCCGCGTGAACGACACGCTCGGGCCCGTCGTCCGCGACACAGACGGCCGCGTGTTCACCCTTGCCACCCTGCCCGACATGCTCGACGTGAACCCGTTCCCGTCGCTCATCGGCACGCAGGAAGACGCTCAGTAGCGCCTAGCCGGCGATCGTCACAGTTTGTCGATCCAGGTGTCCTCGTCTCGATCAGCCCAGGCGTTGCCGGTGCTTTTCGTGCCGGTCGCCTCGATGCGCCGCGACAAGCTCAGCAGCAACGTTTGCGCCTGCCGTTGCGTCAGCTCCGCCACCGAAGTGATCCGCTGACCCGTCAGCTCGGCCACCACTGCGAATTGCTCCCGCGCCGTCGTTACTCCGAGCTTCGCGAACGCCTGCCGCACCTGCCCACGAGTCACGTCGCTCATCATCGGCTCGATCGCTCGGGTGGTGGTTGCGGGAGCGTTGTCCTCATCCTCGAAGAGCGACGGTGCGTGTGACTCGCCAGTCATCGCCGCCCACCCTGACGCTTCTTTAGTGACCTCTTGTAGGGCCGATCCACGTTCTTGCGTCGCCACGCAACGAGTGCAGCGCGTTCGCGCGAGTGCCGCACCTTGTTGCGTGTCCGCGGGATGAAGAACTTGATTCTGTGCCAGAGGGCCTCGAAGAAGACCGACTCGCTGGGCCGGTTGAACCTGCGGCTCACAGCCACTGCTCCACGTGCTTGTCGTCGTAATCCGCGTCACCGTTCACCATGTCGATCGCGATGCCCTTGTTCAACAACGACTCCGAGTCGGCAACCGCGCACGATCCGCAGACCTCGCCCTCGTAGTGGTCGTCGTACTCGGGGTCGCCGTGGAACTTGGCGTCGTACTCCCCACGCGCATCATCGACTTCGAACTCGGAACCACATCGATTACAGGTCGGCATGCCGTGACCTTATCCGTAGTCCTCGAAGTCGTCCGGATCGGCGGCGACGTTGCCCAGGCCGTCGCAATCCGGACACACGCCCCACTCCGGCGGGTCGGCAGGGTCGAACGTGATCATCCGGCTTCCCTCGCCGTCACAGTCGCCGCAGACGGCGCGGTACTCGTCGGGATCGCCGGTATCGAATCGTGTCGTCACAGCGCAACAGTACTCAGCGCAACGAGAGGAACTAGAGCGTCAGACATCGCTACTCTCGCCGCCCCCATCCGGCTTGTCGTCGCGGTTCTCGCGCGCGCCGCCTGCCGGGCCGGTGTGCGTGTCTCGGGGCGGACCAGATGGTTGCGTGCGGCGCTCCACGATCCACTTACGTCCAACGGCTACGCCGCCGGCTAGCGCACTTACCACGACGCTGAAGACGACGCCTTGAATGCGCCCCTTGCCGACTCCCTTGTGGAATCCGTGACCCCATGCAGGATTACCCATCGTCTGCCTCCGCTGAACTGCTCGACCCGCGAGTTTGTGATGTTCCAGGATGCCATCGGCTGGAGCGTGGGTTGACCGCAGCCGATCGCCTCGTTTCTTCATCGAGAGCGCGTTGGTGGCGTCCGTTAGGGGGTCGCTATCCGGACACTCCCGCAGCGCCGGCCGACGTCGCGTCTCCCGCCGTTGTGCAGAGGACCTTGACGAGTCGTGCAGAGGACCTTGAGACCTGCCACATCCGCGCAATCGCGCGGTGCAGCGCGCTCGTGCAGAGGAGTGCGGACACTGAAAATCAGCCGAGAGGGTTGCCGCGGCCAACGTCTCGATAGACCCGTCCGGAATTGATTCCGGTGACGGGGTAGCTACTGAGACACTTTCGTCATGGCGAAGCTGGTTGGGTACGCGCGGGTGTCGACGGACAAGCAGGACGCGACGGCGCAGCGCGACGCGCTGCACGCCGCGGGGGTGCCGCTGGATCGCATCTACGTCGATGCCGGCCGTTCGGGCGCGAACCGGGATCGGCCGGCGCTGCGCGAGGCGATGGCGGCGTGCGACGAGGGCTCGACGCTGTTGGTCACCAAGCTCGACCGGCTCGCGCGATCGCTGCCAGATGCGCGCGACCTGGTGGCGGAGCTGACGACGCGAGGCGTGAGTCTGAGCATCGGGGGAGCGGTGCACGACCCGACCGATCCGGTGGGCCGGCTGTTGTTCAACATGCTCGCGATGGTCGCGGAGTTTGAGGCCGAGATGATCCGGTCGCGCACGCGCGAGGGCATGGCGGTCGCGAAGGCGAAGGGTCGGTTGAAGGGCCGCAAGCCGAAGCTGTCGGCCAAGTTCGAGCAGCTCATGGTGGCGGAGTACCGGACCGGTGAGCACACGGTCGCGGAGCTGGCCGAGCAGTACGGCGTGGGCCGGGCGACGGTCTACCGCGCGCTCGATCGGGTGAAGGCGAAGGGTGACGGATCGCTCGCTCTGTCGCTCACCGAGACGCGGGACGAGTCGGCCGCCTGAGCGAGGAGAGGCCCCGCGAGCGTGACGCTCAGCGGGGCCTCCATTGCGACGAGGGGTGTCATCACGACAGTCACGCTACTAGCGAGGTTCGGGATGAGCTGGACCCCGCATCGACGTCTGGTGCTCAGTCCGGTTCGAGGTCCCAGGTGATCAGCGGTGGTCGTTGAACTATGCGGGGCATGGGTCCGGTGCTGTCGATGGTGCGGGTGGGCTGGTGGTAGCCGGCGGCGTGCGCGATCGCGGTGAGCGCGAGCTGAGCGTGTTCGTAGTCGAGGCTCTTGGTGACGTATCGGATGGACACATGGGTGCCCTCTGCGAGGGATGCGGCGAGCGTGAGGATCGCCATCTCATCGCCGGTGAGCCCGGTGCGTCCGTGGAGGGCGAGGTCATAGTCGACGGCGTAGACGTCCCATCCGGTGTCGTGGAGAATCCAGGGCTCCTCCGCTTTCGCGAGCCCGGTGCGGATGAGCAATTCGGTCGCTGCCTCGCGCCCATTGTCGCCCGCTGCCCAGGCGCGCAGCTCGGCGTCCGGATATGCGCTGGTCATGCCGTGTCCCGTCGTGTCGGTAGCACTGTTGGTGGTGTCCATTCTCTGAGGCCATCCATCCGATAAGCAGAGCGCCGGCCGGAGGGGCGAGGCCGTCAAGTGTGGCCCGGAGGGCCATCCCCGGAGGGGACGCGAAGCGCTCTTGACGGTCTCGAACCGGAGGCCAGAGTGCCGCGTCGGATGGACGGCCGGAACGCGAGACGACTGCTTAGTGCGGGTCGGGCGTCGGGAGCTGGTCGATGAATTCGCGGAGGTCGGTGTAGACCTCCGTGCGGGTTTGACCGGTTGCTTCCCCGAGTGCGATGGCCAGGTAGTCGAGCGCACTCGCTGATGCGAGGAGCACGATTTCGTAATCCGTCGCAGGGTTGGAGTGGCCGGGCTTGTTGCGGTCGTCGTTCTCGCGAAGGACGGCCGTCGCGGTGTCGAACGCTTGCTTCGATTCGACGGTCCCGCGACCGATGCCGTGTCGGTCCTGCGCGTAGCTCACGAGAGCTTGGGCGACCGCGCGGGTCTCGTCGTGCATCATTCGGCGTGCTCCGGGGCAGGGGTCGGCGTCTCCTCGGTTGCGCGTCGGGTGGAGCGACGTGCGCGGGGAGTGGAGCCAATCGTGCCGGGGGCGCGGGCTCCGGTGGCGCGGAGTTCTTTGTCGCTCCATCCGGAGGCGAGGGCGGCGTCCCACGCTTTGCTGTGGGCGTCGCGTGCGTCCTTCGCTGCCTGGTCCGCCGTGTCGACGTCGTTGGTCGCCGCGACGAGGACGCGCACTGCTGCGACCCGTTCTTCGACGGATCGTTCGAGCAGTTCGCGTGCGGAGGCGGCTGCGGTGTCGGGGTCGATTCTCTTGTCTGCCATGCAGCCAGCGTATTCGAGCCGCACGCCGACCACCACATCGAATGTGGCGGCAGCCGTGGTCGACGGAGCACCTACGGTGCCGGTCGCTGATCAGGAGCATTGTGGGGAGCAAGCTGGCCGGTTAGGTCCCCTAACCTGCTTCCCGGCCTGGCGCTGCGCTGGTCCGGGGTGCACACTGGACGTGTGGTCCCCGCCAGGAGGCGGGTTCGCTGCGCTGGGCCAAGGGACGGAGGACGGGATGACGAACGAGGGTCGCCTGTTCGGTCGCAAGCGCCGAGCGAACGTGCCGGGAGAGCAGCGCCGCGAGAAGACGTACAAGGTGCGGGTGTCGCCGGCCGAGGATGCCGCGTTGCGTGCTCGGGCGGAGGTGTTGGAGGTCACGGTGCCGCGTCTGATGTTCGAGGCGGCGACCGATCCGGAGCGCCGATCGAACGTGGAGTGGCGGGCTGTTGCGTCGGAGCTGTCGCAGGTTCGAACGTTGATGGGACGTATCTCGAACAACATGAACCAGCTCGCGCGATTCGCGAACACGGAGGGTCAGTTCCCGGCCGAGGCAGCGCAGTTGGCGGCTGACTACAAGTTGCTGGTTCCGCGGGTCTACGCGGCGTTGGATCGGTTGGAAGGCAAGTGATCCCCAACGTCACCTACGGCGGGGACATGGGCGGCCTCGTGCAGTACCTCGCCGGCCCCGGCCGTGCCAACGAGCACACCGAGCAGCACTTGATCGCGGGGGACCCGGCGATCATGGCGATGCACGGTGAGTCGGTGCTTGATCGCGAGGCTGCGCGGGCGATCGCGAAGATGCTGACCCGCAACCGGGACATGTTCGACGTCGACGTGACCCGTCAGGTGAAGGTGTTCGATCCGGAGACGGGAGAGCAGACCGGCACCGAGCGGGTGAAGTCCGATGTGTGGCATTGCTCGCTGTCGCTGCGCGCCGAGGAGGGCCAGCTCACGGACGAGCAGTGGGGCCGGATCGCGACTGATTTTGTGGACCGGATGGGGTTCGCGGGGGACTCGTCGGGAAAGGCTGACTGCCAGTGGATCGCGGTGCGTCACGGGGTGTCGAAGAACGGGAACGACCACATCCACATCGCCGTGTCGACGGTGCGCGAGGACGGCACCAAGGCGCACATCCCGCGGGACAAGAAGCTGTCCCAGACGGTCGCCCGCGAGCTTGAACGTGAGTACGGGTTGGAGCGTCTGCACGAGCCGGAGCGTGAGCTGGGGGAGCGTGCGGTGCAGCCGGCCGCGCGCGAGGTCGCGCAGCGCCGCGGTGCCGTCGAGGTGGACTCGCACCGGCTGGAGCGCGCGGTGCGATCCTCCGCCGCAGCGTCGGTGGATGAGGCAGAGTTCGTGCGCCGGATGCGTCAGGCCGGCGTCCTGGTTCGGCCCCGCTACGCGGCAGGCCGTGACGATGTTGTCGCGGGCTACTCGGTCGCGTTGCGGCCCGAGAAGGGGCAACCGGTGGTGTGGCACGGCGGCGGAAAGCTGGCGCGTGATCTGACGCTGCCGGAGATGCGCAAGCAGTGGCCGGACTGTCCGGAGACGGCGACCGAGGCGGTGCAGGAGTGGCGGGCGACGGCGAAGAACCCGTGGAAGTACCAGCCGGTCAACCCGGGCCGGGAAACGAAGGAGCCGGCGCCGGAGTTGTGGTCGGAGTACACCCGTGACATCGCTCGGCTGAATGAGCAGTTGAAGGGCGTCTCGTTCGCGGATCGCGCGACGTGGGCGCATGCGGCGAAGGAAGCATCGGGCGCATTTGCCGCCTGGTCGCAGCGCATCGAGGCGACCCCGGGGCCGCTCGCGGATGCCGCGCGATCGCTGGCGCGGACGGCGCACCTGCGCGCGCACGAGTCGAAGGCGCGACCGGTGCAGCGCTCGTCCGCGGCGGGTAACGCCATGGTGCTGATGCAGCTCGCGCAGTCCGGTAAGCCGGGCATGGCGGAGGCGCTGCTGATGCGTGAGCTGGTGAAGCTGAGCATGTCGATCTACCGCATGCACAAGGCGGCCGGCGACGCGCGACGCGCCCACGACGTGCGCTCGATGATGGAGCAGCGGATGATGCGCGTGTCCGAGCGGATGCCTGCCATTCCCGATGCCGCGAAGACCACGCCGGCACCGCAGCG
>NZ_WUCC01000001.1 GCF_009807095.1 Rathayibacter sp. VKM Ac-2754
ACGAGGTAGTCGTCCCACTCGGGCTGCGTGCGCTCCGCGCCGCGCACGAGCCAGGAGCCGGCGCGCGGCACCCGCGGCACCGTGCGCAGACGCCAGCCCATCTCGAGCGGGGTGCGGTTGCTCTTGACGTTGTTGCAGCGGTGGCAGCAGGCGACCAGGTTCTCCCAGGTGTCCCGGCCGCCGCGCGACTTCGGCTGGATGTGGTCGATCGTGTTCGCGTGCGATCCGCAGTACCCGCAGCGGTGGTTGTCGCGGCGCAGCACCCCGCGCCGCGAGACCGGCACCGTCCGCGAGTTCGGGATCCGCACGTAGCGCGTCAGCAGGATCACGGAGGGTCGCACGTAGTCGCCGGTCGCCCCGTGCACCGGATTCTCGTCGTCGGCCGCGATGATCGTCGCCTTCTCGGTCATCAGCAGGACGAGCGCCCGCTTGAACGACACGACCGCGAGCGGCTCGTATCCGGCGTTGAGAACCAAAGTGCGCATCACTGACCTCCGGGCTGTCGCACTCGGCCGCGCTCCCCCGCCGCGGACGCGAAAAAGGGCGCCGTCGTCATGACAGCGCCCTTCGAGTCCACAGCGCGCAGGCGCGTGACGTCGTGGTGTCGTATCCGCGTGTCGGCCGAGTGGACCGCGGCGGAGAGGATCCCCGCCCGGATCGAGTCGGTCCGCCGCACGCGCCCACGCGAATCCACGCTGTGCAGCCCCACGCAGTGGTGCTCGCTCCGCTCGGCCATCCGGCACTCCGTCCCTCGACGAACCGGTCCGCTCGCCACGAGCGGACTGTGGTTCACATTAACCCTTCACGCCGCGAACGCCAGAGGTTTCCGAGGATTCGTTACCCGCAGTTCACACCGGGAGGCGGCCCCGGAGACGCGTCGAGCCCGCCCCGGCGTGCGGGACGGGCTCGAGGAGCGGCGGCGGAGGATCAGCCGGGGATGCGGACGATGCTGTAGTCCGACGTCCAGATGGGCTGCACCCGCACGCTCGCCCCCTCGTAGGGCGCGTGCAGGATGTTGCCGTTGCCCGCGTAGAAGCCGTCGTGACCGTCCATGATGACGAGGTCGCCGGGCTGCGCGTCGGCGAGCGAGACCGGGGTGCCCATGGCGCCCTGGGCGGTCGACGAGTGCGGCATCGAGATGCCGTACTGCGCGAAGACGTACATCACGAACCCCGAGCAGTCGAAACCGCTCGGGTCGGCTCCGCCGAAGACGTACGGGACGCCCTGGTACTGCAGGGCGGTGTTGAAGACCGCCGAGAGGCTGTAGCCGGTGGTCGGCGCCGACTCCGCGATCTCGGCGGCGGAGTCGCCGTCGTATGAGTTGAACTCCTCGGCCGTCTCGGCGCGGGCCTCGGCGACGTCGGTCGTGTCGGCGACCGGCTCGACCACGGGCTCCGGCTCGGGGGGCGGAGGCGCGGCCTCGGCCGAGAAGCCGTCGCGCGCGATCGCGGCCAGCACGACGCTGCCGGCGACGTCGACGCTCTGGGCGTCACCCTGTCGCAGAAGGTCGGCCTTCGAGGCGGCGAACAGCCCGTCGTCCTCGGTTCCGGGCGAGAAGGCGTACGCGGGCAGCGCCATCGTCGCCACGAGCGCGCCGGCGAAGCCGACGATCGCGATCTTGCCGAGCTTCCGGCCGCGACGCTTGCGCGGGGTGCCGAGCGGAGAGGGGACGAAGTCGGTGACGTCGGCCTGGCGGGAGGGGGCCGCGGGGACCGCACGCCGGGCGACGGGCGCCTCCTCGTGGATCCGGGCCCGGACGACGGGCGGCTGGTTCTCGAACGAGGCGGCGTTGCGGTTCGGGTGGGTGGAGCGGAACCGGTCGGGCGAACCGGGTGAGGTGTTCTGGGGCAAGGGGAAGGACCTCCGACGTCCCGTCAGCCCAGGCAGCTGTCCCGTCTTATGCGCGAAGCATCGAAGTTCACGAGGTCCGAGACGGGCGAGGGGGCGTCGGACATCGCGCCCGTCGACCGAGGTCCGGCCGGTGGGCTCCCCAGAGCGTAAGCGACCGTTACCGATTTGTCACCATTCGATACCGACGATCTCCGTCCGGATGATGCGCGCCACCCCGCCCGTGCGGTAGCAGCGGTGTTCACCCAGCACCGTATGCGCGTCCCGCGCATCCCCTGCTGGTCGCGCCCTCGGCCCTGGGAATCGTGCCCGACACCATCCCCTGCCGGTCGAGCCCGCAGCTTCGCGAACCGCGCCCGGCGCCATCCCCTGCTGCTAGGTCACGCCCGGTGCACTCTCATGCTGGTCGAGGAGCCCCGCAGGGGCGTATCGAGACCCACCAGCTTCAAGAGACTGGTCTTCAGACCGCGCCCTCTGACGCTGTCGGATCTCGATACGGCCGCTACGCGACCTGCTCGACCAGCGGGCCAGGAGCGGCCAACCCTTCGCTCAGACCACGACGAAGATGTGCGCCGCGACCTCGTTCGGCAGCTCGATGCCCGCCTCCGCGTCGTCGATGCGCACCAGCACGTAGCCGCTCAGCGCCGAGAACTCGCCCTCCGCGCCGGGCACGACGCCCGCCTGCTTGAGCTGCAGGAGAAGCTCCGGGTCGACCTGGGCCGGCTCGCCGAGTCGGCGCACGATGCCCCGCTTCGGCTCGGCCGATCCCGCGACGAAGCGCGGCAGGCTGATGACGCCGTCGGCGAAGCGCGACGCGGGCGAGTCGCCGAGCTCGTCGAGCCCGGGGATCGGGTTGCCGTAGGGCGACTCCGTCGGGTGGTCGAGCATCTCGAGGAGGCGGCGCTCGACCTGCTCGCTCATCACATGCTCCCAGCGGCATGCCTCCTCGTGGACGAACTCCCAGTCGAGCTTGATCACGTCGTGGAGGAGCCGCTCGGCCAGGCGGTGCTTGCGCATCACGTGGATCGCCTTGCGGCGTCCGTCGGTCGTGAGCTCGAGGTGGCGGTCGCCCGAGACGACGACGAGGCCGTCGCGCTCCATGCGGCCGACGGTCTGCGAGACGGTGGGGCCGGAGTGGCTGAGGCGCTCGGAGATCCTCGCGCGGAGGGGGATGATGTTCTCCTCCTCCAGCTCGAGGATGGTGCGGAGGTACATCTCGGTCGTGTCGATCAGATCCGTCATGACAGCCTTCCCGTCTCGGCGCGCTCAACCTTAGTGGGCGCCGTGACACCTCATCCGCGAGGGGGCACAGCGCTCCGGCCTTCGTGACTCGAAGGCGGGGCGAGCCGGGAACCCTAGTATTAACGCATGCCGGACGTCACCATTCCTCGCGAGCTCCTCCCCCACGACGGACGATTCGGCTGCGGCCCGTCCAAGGTGCGGCACGACCAGCTCGCGCACCTCGCGACCCAGGGCGCGCACCTGCTCGGGACCTCTCACCGGCAGGCCCCGGTGAAGGACCTCGTGGGCCGTGTCCGCGAGAACCTGGCGGCGCTGTTCAGCCTGCCCGACGGCTACGAGGTGCTCCTCGGCAACGGAGGGTCGACGGCGTTCTGGGATGCCGCCGCCTTCTCGCTCATCGAGCGCCGCGCCGAGAACCTCACGTTCGGCGAGTTCGGCCAGAAGTTCGCCAAGGCCGCCGCCGCCCCCTTCCTCGAGCCGCCGCACGTCGTCTCAGCCGCTGGAGGCTCGCGCAGCGAGATCGAGATCGTCGAGGGAGTCGACGTCTACGCCTGGCCGCACAACGAGACGTCCACCGGCGTCATGGCCCCGGTCCGCCGCGTCCACGGTGACGACGGAGCGCTCACCGTGATCGACGCGACCAGCGCCGCCGGCGGAATCGCCTTCGACGCCGCCGAGACCGATGTCTACTACTTCGCGCCGCAGAAGAACTTCGCCTCGGACGGCGGGCTCTGGTTCGGCCTCTTCTCTCCGGCCGCCATCGAGCGCGTGGAGCGGATCGCGGCGAGCGGCCGCTACATCCCCGAGTTCCTGAGCCTCAAGAACGCCGTCGACAACTCGCGCCTTAACCAGACGCTGAACACTCCCGCCCTCTCCACTCTCCTCCTGATGGAGTCGCAGCTCGAGTGGATGAACGCGAACGGCGGGCTGCCGTGGGCGTCGGCGCGCACGGCGGAGTCCTCCGGCGCGATCTACGACTGGGCCGAGGCCTCGTCGATCGCGACTCCGTTCGTCGAGGTCGCCGAGCACCGCTCGCAGGTCGTGGCGACCGTCGACTTCGACGCCTCCATCGACGCGGCGCTGATCGCGAAGATCCTGCGGGCCAACGGCATCGTCGACACCGAGCCGTACCGCAAGCTCGGCCGCAACCAGCTCCGGGTGGCGACCTTCGTCGCGATCGAGCCCGACGACGTCCGCTCGCTCCTCGCCTGCATCGACTACGTCGTCGAGCGCCTGGCCGACTGAGGCGTCGAGCGCATGCGCCTGTGGCTGCGACCGGAGGAGCGCCGTCCGAGCCCGCCGCCCTACCCGAGCGACGACGCGACGGCGCTGCTGGTCGGCTGCATCGCGTGGGTGCTCGCACTCGTCGGCGTGCTGATCGCGGTCGCGGTCGGCACCGCCGTGCCGCCGATCGTGCTCTCGACGACCGTGATCGGATTCGTGCTCGGCACGATCGGCCTGTTCTACAGCCGCAACCGCCGCTGATCAGAGGGAGACGTCGGTCTCCATCCGCAGGGCGGTCCCGTCGTCCTCGAGCGTGAGGGCGACGCTCACCCGCCCGAGGTCCCGGAGCCGGGACACGTGCGTGCCGCCGCAGGAGACGGCGGCGTCCCCGTCGGGCGTCAGGTGGCAGCGCCAGCTCCGGCGCGTGCTCAGCCGGGAGTCGTCGCGATCGATGCGCACCTCGGCATCGGCGCGGATCCACTCACCGAGCTGCGCGTCGATCCGCTCGGTGACGGCGGGGAGCTCGTCGCGCAGGCGCGCGGCGTCGAAGCCGCTGCGCCGGAGAGATCTGCCGAGCCGGTAGACGTCGGTCGACCCGGAGGAGCGGATGACCGAGCTCTGGATCGCCGCCTGATCGAAGTCGGGGTTCCCGAGGGAGTCGGGTCGGGTGTCCTTGCTCCACAGGCCGGCCACGGCCGCGTTCAGCGCGAGCGAGGCGAGGTGGCAGGCGGTGTGACCCCGCGAGAGCTCCTCGCGGTGCACGACGTCGACCTCGACGGCGACCCGGGCACCGACCGCCACCGGATCGCGGAGCACGTGGACGACGACGAAGCTCCAGCCCGGGGTGCCGAGGCGCGCCGGCAGGCGATCACCCGCGTGGAGCGTCCCGTCCTGCCACGCGCCGATGCGGCAGTCGAGGATCTCGTGCCGGACTCCGTCGACCACGAGCACCCCGCGATCGGGACCCTGATCGGGCCAGGTGGGGTCGACGGGATGCGCAGGGGTCTCGGCGAGGACGACGCCCCAGCGCCCGTCGCCCAGCTCCTCGACGTGCACGACCGCACTCGTCCCGCTCGTCGCCCGGTCGGGGTAGGTGACGAGGGTGTCGGAGTCGATCATCGAGAGGCTCCCGGACGTCGCGACGGACCGTCAGAGACGGTCGAGGTCGTCCTCGTCGTCGTCGTCGTCGTCCTCGTCGTCATCGTCGTCGGAGTCGTCGTCGTCGGAGTCGTCCTGCTCCGCGTCTGCATCGAGCACGGCGGTCTCGTCGAACTCGTCATCGACGAGCTCGTCGCCGTCGTCGGACTCGTCCGACTCCTCGTCGTCCATCTCGTCGTCGTCGTCCGACCCGTCGAAGGCGTCGTCGCCCTCCACCGAGTCCTGAGCGGCGTGGTAGTCGGCCAGGCGGACCGACCACGGCACCCAGTCGGGAGCGAGCACCGCGCCCTCCCCCGGGAGCAGCTCGACCTCGAGGACGTTCACGTCCTCGCTCTCGTCGATCCGCGAGAGCGTCGCGGTCCACAGCCAGCCCGGGTACCCGCGCATGAGGTTCGCGAACTGGAGGGAGATGACGTGCTCGCCCTGCGCGAGCGTCGCGACGAGCGCGCCGATCGTCTCGGGCGGCGTGATCTCGGCGAGAGCGGCCCTGGCACGCTCCTCCGAGGCCGCGAGCACCGGGTCGGCCTCGTAGACCCGCTCGGGCTCCGCGGGCGCGGACGCGACCTGCTCGGCCGCGTCATCAGCGAGAGCGGGCTCCGCGTCGGGGGCGGTCGAGGCGTCCGGCGTCTCGGCCGGGGCGGAGCCGCGCACGGCGCCCTGCCCGTCGCCCGAGAACGTCAGCGTCTGGTCGTCCGACCACGCGACGGACTCGTCGGTCGTCTCGTCGGCGTCAGGCATCCAGCTCGTCCGCCACTCGGCGCAGCAGCGCCGCGATCGTCTTGCCGTGCGCCTTGTCGGGGTACCGGCCACGCTTGAGGCCCGTGCCGATCCCGTCGAGGAGCTTGACCGTGTCCTCGACGATCACCGACATGTCGTCGGCCGACTTGCGATTGAGCTTGACCATGCTGGGCGGCGCGTCGAGGACGCGCGCCGAGAGCGCCTGCGCGCCGCGCTTGCCATCGGCGATGCCGAACTCGAGGCGGGTGCCGGCCTTGACCGCGGTCCCCGAGGGCAGCGCGGAAGCGTGCAGGAAGACCTCCTGGCCGTCATCAGTGCTGATGAAGCCGAAGCCCTTCTCCTCGTCGTAGAACTTGACCTTGCCGGTAGGCATGCAGAACCCCTCCTGAAATGAAGCAGCCATCAGTTTAGACGACTGCGCGCCGCCCTATCCTTGACGGGTGAAGCCACAGGAGCCCGCGGGCATCGGACGCGTCGAACGCACCCTCGCCTACATGTTCATCGCGATCATCGTCGTGACCGTCCTCGCGTTCCTCGCCATCCTGATCGCGCCGGTTCTCGGCGTCCGCGAGTACAGCGGTCCGCTCTGGCAGTTCGTCTTCGCCCTGCCTCTGGTCGGCCTCCCGATCGCCTTCCTGATGATGATCGGGATGCTGATCGCCGGCGTCCGTCGGCGGCGCGCCTCCTGACCCGCCGCCTCACGGGAGGGTCAGGGCCGGCACCGAGACGCCGGACGAAAGACTCCCAGACTCCGTACAGCTGACGCGCAGATACTGTCGTCCATGGACGGACCCCGCATTCTCATCGTCGACGACGAGCCCAACATCCGCGACCTGCTCACCACGAGCCTCCGCTTCGCCGGCTTCGCCGTGCGAGCGGTCGGCAACGGTGCTCAGGCGATCTCCGCAGTCCTCGAGGAGGAGCCGGACCTCATCATCCTCGACGTGATGCTGCCCGACATGAACGGCTTCGGCGTCACGAAGCGCCTGCGCTCCGCGGGCTACACCTCTCCGATCCTCTTCCTCACGGCGAAGGACGACACCGAGGACAAGATCACCGGTCTCACCGTGGGCGGCGACGACTACGTCACCAAGCCCTTCAGCCTCGACGAGATCGTCGCGCGCATCAAGGCGATCCTCCGCCGCACGATGCACGCCGAGGAGGACGCGGTCATCCGCGCGGGCGAGCTCACCATGGACCAGGACACCCACGAGGTCCTCGTCGGCGACGACCCGGTCGAGCTCAGCCCGACCGAGTTCAAGCTGCTGCGCTACCTGATGCTCAACCCCAACCGGGTGCTCAGCAAGGCGCAGATCCTCGACCACGTCTGGGAGTACGACTTCAACGGCGATGCGGGCATCGTCGAGTCCTACATCTCCTACCTCCGACGTAAGCTCGACACGCATTCGGAGGAATCGCTCATCCAGACCAAGCGAGGATTCGGATACATGCTGAAGGTCGCGAAGGTCTGACCTCCGGCGCGGTGGCGCCCTCCGCGGAGGAGCCGCCGCCCGCTTGATCTCGAGGGAGTTCCACCGCCATGCACCAGGGTCTGGCCGAGCGGTGGAACTCCATCTCGTTGCGCACGAAGATCACCGCCGTCACGGTCCTGCTGCTGACGCTGGGCCTGCTCGTCTCCGGCATCGGCACGATGACGATGCTCAAGCCCCAGCTGATCGCTCAGCTCAACGACTCCCTCGAGCAGAAGGCCCAGGAGATCGCGACGACCCTGAGCACCGACGGGGAGGCCCAGATCAACGACTCGGACGCCGCGTACGAGGGAGCGGTGTACGACGCGTCCGGCCGGCTCAGCAACACGACCGCCGGCTCCACGAGCTCCCCCGACTTCCCCCAGACGTTCACCATCGAGCAGGCGCTCGCGTGGGCCGAGAAGGAGGACGCGCATCCGCTCGAGAGCGTGAACGGGCGCGCCGAGTACCTCGTCGTCGCCACGACGTTCTCGAAGGGGAACCAGGTCGCGACCCTGCTCCTGGCCACCTCGACCCGCAGCGTCGACGTCATCATGACGCTGTACCTGACGATCTTCCTCGGCTTCGGAGTCGCGATCGTCGTCATCGGCGCGATGCTCACCCGTCTGCTCGTCACGACCACCTTCGCTCCGTTGCGCGAGGTCGAGCGGACCGCCGCCGCCATCGCCGACGGCGACTTCAGCCAGCGACTCGACGGCACGACGCCCAACACCGAGGTCGGCCGGCTGAACCGCTCCCTCAACGCGATGCTCACCCGCATCGACACCGCTTTCCGCGACCGGGCGCGCACCATCGACCAGATGCGCCGCTTCGTCGGCGACGCCAGCCACGAGCTGCGCACTCCCCTGGTCTCTGTCCGCGGCTACGCCGAGCTGTACCGGATGGGCGCACTCCAGACGCCCGAGGCCGTCGGCCAGGCCATGGAGCGGATCGAGAAGGAGGCCATCCGCATGGGCGGCCTGGTCGAGGACCTCCTCGAGCTGGCGCGGCTCGACGAGACCAAGCCGCTGGCCCTCGCTCCGGTCGACCTGATGCCGCTGGCACGCGACGCCGCGATGGACGCGATGGCCTCCTGGCCCGACCGCGACTTCGGCGTCGAGACCCGCGACGACACGCCGCTCGAGACCCCCGCTCTCGAGACGGAGGAGATCGACGCCTCCTCGACGCAGACGATGGAGATCGCCTCCCCCGGCCTGACCGGCCCGATCGCCGCGGCCGGCGCCCGGCTGGCCCGCTTCCGCCGACGTCCGCGCCGCCTCGCAGCAGAGGACATCGCCGCGGGCGCCGCCGCCGCCGCTCCTGAGGAGCCGGGCGTGCCCGCGATGGTCATGGCCGAGGAGAACAAGATCCGCCAGGTCCTCACCAACCTCATCGGGAACGCGGTCCGCTACACCCCCGAGGACACCCCGATCGAGATCGGCGTCGCGGTCGACCGCTCGCGCCGGTTGGCCCTGCTCGAGGTCATCGACCACGGCGAGGGCATCCCCCCGCAGATCCGCGAGAAGATCTTCCAGCGCTTCTGGCGCGCCGACACCTCGCGCACCCGCGAGACCGGAGGCAGCGGCCTGGGCCTCGCGATCGTCGCCTCGATCGTCAGCGCCCACAAGGGCCGCGTCGATGTCGTCGAGACGCCCGGCGGCGGAGCCACCTTCCGTGTCGCGCTGCCTCTCCTCACCATCGGCCCGAACGGCGAGTCCTCCCCAGCTTCGGTCTGAGCGGCCGCAGAGCAGGCACCGTCCGCTCTAGGTTTCTCGCACGCGCCGACCGGCGCGCAGCAGAGCACAGCGAGAGGACCCTCCGATGACCCACTACCAGGCCGACGCCGACGCGATCACGTCCATGACCGGCACCGCCCACGGCTACAGCGAGCGCATCCAGGCCGAGGTCGACGGCCTCCTCGGTCACCTGATGAGCCTCGAGTCGTCGTGGACCGGCCAGGCCGCGACAGCGTTCCAGGGGATCGTCGGCATCTGGCGGACCACGCAGAGCCAGGTGAACGAGGGGCTCGCCTCGATCACCGTGGCGCTCGGCACGGCCGGGCAGCAGTACGCCGACACCGAGCAGGCGAACGCACGCCTCTTCGCCTACTGATCAGCCCTCGCAGGAGGAGCGCCGCTCGCCGGCGCCTCCTCCTGCGACCCTCGGGAAAGGCGCGGGAACTCGAATCGGGAGCCGCGCTCGTCGGGGTGCCGGGCTCCGGAGGCACAGCCCTTGGAAACGCCGAAGGCGGCTCCCCCGGAGGGGAACCGCCTTCTGCGTGGAACGGGTCGGACTAGAAGTCCATGCCACCCGTGGGGTCTCCGCCACCGACGGGCTGGTTCTTCTCCGGCTTGTCGGCGACGACGGCCTCGGTGGTGAGGAACAGACCGGCGATCGAGGCGGCGTTCTGCAGAGCGGAGCGCGTGACCTTGACCGGGTCGATGATGCCGGCGGCGATGAGGTCGACGTACTCGCCGGTCGCGGCGTTGAGGCCGTGTCCGGTGGGCAGCTCGCGGACCTTGGCGGCGACGACGCCCGGCTCGAGGCCCGCGTTCAGAGCGATCTGCTTGAGCGGGGCGTCGATGGCGACCTTGACGATGTTCGCTCCGGTCGCCTCGTCTCCGACCAGCTCGAGCTTCTCGAAGGCGATCTTGCCGGCCTGGATGAGGGCGACGCCACCACCGGCGACGATGCCCTCCTCGACGGCGGCCTTCGCGTTGCGAACGGCGTCCTCGATGCGGTGCTTGCGCTCCTTGAGCTCGACCTCGGTCGCGGCTCCGGCCTTGATGACCGCGACACCACCGGCGAGCTTCGCGAGGCGCTCCTGGAGCTTCTCGCGGTCGTAGTCGCTGTCGGTGTTCTCGATCTCGCCGCGGATCTGCGCGACGCGACCGGCGATGGCCTCGGCGTCGCCGGCACCCTCGACGATCGTGGTCTCGTCCTTGGTGATGACGACCTTGCGGGCCGAGCCGAGCAGGTCGAGGGTGACGTTCTCGAGCTTGAGGCCGACCTCCTCGGAGATGACCTGGCCGCCGGTCAGGATCGCGATGTCCTGGAGCTGGGCCTTGCGACGGTCGCCGAAGCCCGGGGCCTTGACGGCGACCGACTTGAAGATGCCGCGGATCTTGTTGACGACCAGGGTCGCCAGCGCCTCGCCGTCGACGTCCTCGGCGATGATCAGCAGCTGCTTGCCCGCCTGGATCACCTTGTCGACGACGGGGAGGAGGTCCTTGATGTTCGAGACCTTGGAGTTGACGATGAGGATGTAGGGGTCCTCGAACACCGCCTCCTGGCGGTCGGGGTCGGTCACGAAGTACTGCGACAGGTAGCCCTTGTCGAAGCGCATGCCCTCGGTGAGCTCGAGCTCGGTGCCGAAGGTGTTCGACTCCTCGACGGTGACGACACCCTCCTTGCCGACCTTGTCGATGGCCTCGGCGATGATCGCGCCGATCTCGGGGTCCGCGGCGGAGATGGAGGCCGTGGCCGCGATCTCCTCCTTGGTCTCGATCGCCTTGGCGCCCGCGACGAGCTCGGCGGTGACGGCCTTGACGGCCTTCTCGATGCCCTTCTTGAGGCTGATCGGGTCGGCACCGGCCGCGACGTTGCGCAGGCCCTCGCGGACGAGCGCCTGAGCGAGGACGGTGGCGGTGGTGGTTCCGTCGCCGGCGACGTCGTCGGTCTTCTTGGCGACCTCCTTGACGAGCTCGGCGCCGATCTTCTCGTACGGCTCGTCGAGCTCGATCTCCTTGGCGATCGAGACGCCGTCGTTCGTGATGGTGGGGGCGCCCCACTTCTTCTCGAGCACGACGTTGCGGCCACGCGGGCCGAGGGTCACCTTGACCGCGTCGGCCAGAGTGTTGAGTCCACGCTCGAGGCCGCGGCGGGCTTCTTCGTCAAAAGCAATGATCTTGGCCATGTGTGTTTCTCGTCCCTCCCGGACGTCAGGAAAATTCGTGATTGGCACTCAACCGGAGCGAGTGCCAAGAGCGATTCTGGCACTCGCGGGTGACGAGTGCAAGTGACCCCGACGCCCGGCGCAACGACAGGAGCCGCCGTCCGCGCGAGGCGGACGACGGCTCCCGACACCGGTCGCAACGACAGCAGCCGTCGTCCGCAGAGCGGACGACGGCTGCTTGAACGACGAGCGGCTCAGACCACGCGCACCGATTCCGCCTGCGGACCCTTGGATCCGCTGCCGACCTCGAACGCCACGTGCTGACCCTCTTCGAGGACCTTGTACCCGGACATGTCGATCGCGGAGTAGTGGACGAAGACGTCCTGCCCGCCGCCGTCGACCGTGATGAAGCCGTAGCCCTTCTCAGCGTTGAACCACTTGACGGTTCCGTTCGCCATTTCCACTCCCCAGTGCTGTGCTGCCCGCGACACGTGCGATGCGCAGGTGCCTAGTTGGGAATACTAATGGAGCGATTCAGGCCCGAAAGGGGCGATACGGGCGTCTCGGAAAGAGTTGTCCGGGATTCAACATGGATTAAACGTGACGGAAACAGAAGACCGATTCCGGCGCGCGAGAACGGTGCCTCCGGGCCCCGGCGGCCGTGTCACTCGGCGATGTAGTCGGCCCCGAGCACGACGACCAGGTTCGCCGTCTCGACGAAGTCCTGCGTCTGGACGATCGTCCCGGAGCCGAGGGAGGCCGCGAGGCCGAGCGCCGCACCCTCCTGGGCCGGATCCGCGTAGTAGATGGTCGTCGCGGCCTCGTCCTCGGTGCTCGCGTTGGTGACCGTCGGGACGTTCCAGCCCGCGGCGGTCAGCACCTGGCCCGCGCTCGCGGCGAGGCCGGCGGTCGGAGTGCCGTTCAGCACGGCGACGGTCAGAGCGGGATCGACCGTCGGCTCGACGGTCGGGGTCGCGGTCGACTCGGCGATCCCGGTGGGCGCCGTGAACACGTCGTCGAACTCGACGCGGTTGTCGATGACGAGGAGTCCGATGAAGCCCAGCAGCACGATGACTCCGGTGGCCAGAGCCGCCCAGGCCACGGCGATCGCCCTGGCGTGCGGCGCAGGCGGGCAGCGGTGCGCGCCCACGCGACCCTCGGTGGCCGGGATCTCGTCGAAGCGGTCCTTCTGGTGCGTGTTCGACATCGGTGTGACGGCCGGCCTTCCGTTGCAATGGTCGCGAGCAGCGGGTCTACTCGGTTCTCCCGAGTCGTCGCGCCGCGCGGGCACCGGCGCGTCCCTCGCGGATGCGCTGCAGCCGCGTGACGAGCATCGGGTCGTGGGCGAGGGCCGCCGGAGAGGCGAGGACCGCGCCGAGCACCTGATAGTAGCGGGCGACCGAAAGACCGAACTGCGAGCGGATCGCGTCGTCCTTGCCGCCCGTGCGGGCGGTCCACTCGCGCTCGAACTCGAGCACGCGACGATCGCGGTCCGGCAGGGCCGCGCCCTGCCTGCTGTCCGTACCCGTCGTCCCGCTCACCGGTCCAGGGTAGGCAGACCTCAGCGGGGAGGCCGGGAGGCGCTCCGGTACATGCTGACGTGGGCGATGCCCGCCTCGTCGTACTCGGGCCCGAAAGCGACGAACCCGGAGCGCTCGTACAGCCCTCTGACCTGGACCTGCGCGTGCAGCAGCATCGCCTCGCCGCCGTACCGGGCCACAGCCGCCTGCACCAGGCTGTGCGCCAGTCCCTCCCCCCGTCGGTCGGCGCGGGTGACCACCCGCCCGATGACGCGGTGGGCGTCGGCGTGCTCCGCCTCCTCGTCGTGGAGCGTCCGCAGGTAGGCGGCGGTGCCGAGCCGGTCGGCGATCCACCAGTGCCGTGCGGTCGGCTCGAGATCGCGCCCGTCGAGCTCGTCGTCGTCGACCCGCTGCTCCCGGAGGAAGACGTCCGTCCGCAGGCGCGCCACGGCGTAGACCTCCTCGGTCGAGAGTTCGCTCCACGCCTTCGAGATCACGGAATTCGCCTGCACGGGTCGGAGTTTACGAGAGAGGAAGGGGAGCACCCTCCCCCCGTAAACTGACGAGGAATCCTAGGGAGACCCATGTCGTATTCCGTGAACAAGACCGATGCCGAGTGGCGCGAGGAGCTCGACCGCGAGAAGTACGCCGTCCTGCGCGAAGCCGCCACCGAGCGTCCGTGGACCGGCGAGCTGCTCGACGAGCACCGCTCCGGCCTCTACACCTGTGCCGCCTGTCACGCCGAGCTGTTCAAGAGCGGCACCAAGTTCGACTCCGGCTGCGGCTGGCCGAGCTTCTACGAGTCCGTGAACCCCGAGGCGGTCCAGCTCATCGAGGACAGCACTCTCGGCATGGTCCGCACCGAGGTCCGCTGCGCCAGCTGCGGATCGCACCTGGGGCACGTCTTCCCCGACGGCTTCGGCACGCCGACCGGTGACCGCTACTGCATGAACTCGCTCGCGCTGGACTTCCAGGCCGAGAGCGAGTGACGATGGCGTCGGCACCCGTTCTCGAGGCCGTCCTCGCGCGCCGCTCGCGCTCGAAGGTCACGGCCGAGGCGCCAGGGCACGAGGAGATCGCCGCGTTCGTCTCGGCGGCCTCCCGCCTGGCCGATCACAGCTCGCTCCGCCCGTGGCGCGTCATCGAGATCCGCGGTGCCGCGCGCGATCGGATCGGCCGCAGCTTCGCGGCCGCCTCCGGGTCGAAGAAGGACCCGCGCAAGTACATCGAGAAGACGCACCGCGCCTCCCTCCTGCTCGCCGTCGTGGTCAGCGTCAAGAAGTCGTCGGTGCCCGCATGGGAGCAGGAGGCGGTCGCCTCCGGTGTCGCGCACATCCTGAGCCTGCTGCTCGACGAGGCGGGCTGGGGCGTCTTCTGGCGCACCGGGTCGTACACGCGCGCCAAGCAGGTCCGCAAGGCGCACCGGCTCGAGAAGGGCGAGGAGCTGCTCGGCTGGCTCTACGTGGGGCGGCCCGACGGCAAGATCGGCGGGCCCAAGCGGCCCTCTCCGGCGTCGCGGCACCTCAGCATCCTCGAGCCCTGACCCGCCCCGCGGGCCGGAGCCGATCGGGCTCCGACGCCCGCGATAAGGTGATCGGAGGCGCGGCGACGCACCTGCCGACGTGGCGCAATTGGTAGCGCACCCGACTTGTAATCGGGCGGTTACGGGTTCAAGTCCCGTCGTCGGCTCCAGCGCCGCACGGGCGCCTTCGACGCCAGCGCAGGGTGAGGAAGGGATCGGTCCTCGCAGGGCGACGGGTCTCGATACGCCGCCGTCGGCGGCTACTCGACCGGCGGGCTTGCGCGATCCCTCCTGAGTCAGCGTTTCTCCCAGGAGACGGTTCGGCCCCTCCCTCGCTGATCGAGTAGCCCGCGCAGCGGGCGTATCGAGATCCACCTCCGTCAGAAGGACAGGGCAGAAGCCCCATCTACTGACGCCGGTGGGTCTCAATACGCCCACACGCGAACGGCCCGCTCACCACGAGCGGGCCGTTCGCGTCTCACCTGGCGGCGGTCAGCTGCTGGGGGTGGGGGTCGGCGTGGCCGACGAGTACGAGTCGGCGGCGGCCGAGAGGACGAACGAGCTGAAAGCGTCGGGGTCGGTCAGCGAGCCGGAGTAGGCCTCGCCGTTCACGAGCACGGTCGGCGTGCCCGAGACGGCCTCGACCTCGGTGCCGGGCAGCGGTCCGGCGGTCGCACGCTCGGTGGCGGCGCGCACCCAGCTCACGAACGACTGGTCGTCGATGCAGCTGTCGATCGCGGCGGTGTCCTCGACGCCCGCCTCGGCGACGTACTCCTTGAGCTGGTCGTCCGAGAGGCCGTCGGTCCCCTCCTCGGGCTGGTTGGCGAAGAGCAGGGCGTTGAAGTCGAAGAACGAGTCGGGCGCGGTGTCGGCGACGCAGGCCGCGGCGTTCGCGGAGCGCTCCGAGTACTTGGTGCCGTTGGAGCGGGTGGTCAGGATGGCGATCGGGTGGATCTCGACGGTCGCGGCGCCGCTCTCGACCCACTCCTCGATCTGCTCGCCGTTCGTGGTCTCGAACTGGCCGCAGTAGGGGCAGAGGTAGTCGAGGTAGACGCGGATGTCGACGGTGCCGCTCGACGTGTCGAGCGCGCTCGGGCTCGGGGTGCCGTCCGCGGGGATCGCGGCGGTGGTCTGCGCCGTCATGCCCTCGCCGATCACGATGCCGTCACTGGCCATGTTGGCGGGGCCGGGGCCGGCGGGGCGGATGCTCGAGGTGACCGCGAAGACCACCACGGCGACGATCGCGATGACCACGACGGCCAGGCCGCCCTGCAGGGCGATGCGGCTCACGCGGTCGCGGCGCTTCTGCTGCTCGCGGAGTCGCCGGGCCTTCTCCCTGGCGGCCTCTCGACGCTGGTTCTTCGAGAGACGGTCGTTCGCTCCGCCGTTGGTCATGACAAGGACACTCCGAGTGAGAGGGGAAGACGGTCGCTCGGGCAGCGACACGCCGGAATCCTACGCGCGAGCCCTGGGAATCCTCCAAACGACGGATACGGCCGATGCCGGCCGACCGGCGAGGCGGTGGCGGGTTCGACCCGGCGGTGCCGTGACCCCGGTCCATGGCATAGTGTGGCGGTTGGTCACTGTCGTCCAGGCGGCGATGGCCATCTTCCATTCACTCGGATCGTCCGGCACGTACCTGCCGGTGAAGGAGCAAGAACAATGGCGTCCGTAACTTTCGACCACGCGTCCCGCGTCTACCCCGGGGCCACGCGTGCCTCCGTCGACAAGCTCAACCTCGAGGTCGGTGACGGCGAGTTCCTCGTCCTCGTCGGCCCCTCCGGCTGCGGCAAGTCCACCTCCCTGCGCATGCTCGCCGGCCTCGAAGAGGTCAACGAGGGCCGCATCCTCATCGGCGACCGCAACGTCACGGACGTTCCGCCGAAGGACCGCGACATCGCGATGGTGTTCCAGAACTACGCGCTCTACCCGCACATGTCGGTCGCCGAGAACATGGGCTTCGCGCTCAAGATCGCCGGCGTCAACAAGGACGAGCGCGCCTCCCGCGTCCTCGAGGCCGCGAAGATGCTCGACCTCGAGCCCTACCTGAACCGCAAGCCCAAGGCCCTCTCGGGTGGTCAGCGTCAGCGCGTCGCGATGGGCCGCGCCATCGTCCGCAAGCCCCAGGTCTTCCTGATGGACGAGCCGCTGTCGAACCTCGACGCCAAGCTCCGCGTCTCGACGCGCACCCAGATCGGCACCCTCCAGCGTCGTCTGGGCATCACCACGGTCTACGTCACCCACGACCAGACCGAGGCGCTCACCATGGGCGACCGCATCGCGGTCCTCAAGGACGGACTGCTCCAGCAGGTCGGCACCCCGCGCGACCTCTACGAGAACCCGAACAACGTCTTCGTGGCCGGCTTCATCGGCTCGCCCGCGATGAACCTGTTCCACGCCGACGTCACCGACGGCGGAGTGAAGTTCGGCGACACCGTCCTCCCGATCGCCCGCGAGGCGCTCGCGAAGACCACCCAGAAGGTCGTCACGCTCGGCGTGCGCCCCGAGGACGTCACCGTCTCGACCCAGCCCGGCGGCCTGCCGATCGAGGTCGACCTCATCGAGGAGCTCGGCTCGGACGGCTACCTCTACGGCCACACCGAGGTCGAGGGTCGCCGCACCGACATCGTCGCGCGCGTCGACGGCCGCGTGCACCCGACCGCGGGCGACCGCGTCTACGTGACCGCGAACCACCGCGTGCACATCTTCGACGGCGAGTCGGGCCTGCGCCTCTCCTGACCTCGCGTCGCTCCACGAACGCTGCCGCTGTCTCCTCCGGGACGGCGGCAGCGTTCGTTGGGTCACCCCACCGTCCGCACCACCACACGAACGGCGCAGCATGTCCGGCTCTCTGAACATCACCTCGGCCACCGTCGATCCGGCCCTCCTCGATCTGCCGTGGGCTCTCCGCCTGAACGACTGGCCCGACGAGTACATCGCCGCACTGCCCAAGGGCATCTCGCGGCACACCGTCCGCTTCGCCCACCTCTCCGGACACGTCGTCGCCGTGAAGGAGACGACCGCGGAGATGGCGCGGCGCGAGTACGAGATGCTCAAGACCCTCCAGCGCCTCGATGTCCCGTGCGTCGTGCCCGGCGCGGTCATCACCAACCGCAGCGACGACGAGGGAGGCGAGCTGCCCGCCGTCCTCGTCACCCGGCACCTCAAGTTCTCGCTCCCCTACCGCGCCCTGTTCTCGCAGACCCTGCGGCCCGACACCGCGACCCGCCTGGTCGACGCACTGGCGCTGCTGCTCGTGCGACTGCACGTCATCGGCTTCTTCTGGGGCGACGTCTCGCTCTCGAACACCCTGTTCCGGCGCGACGCCGGCGCCTTCGCGGCCTACCTGGTCGATGCCGAGACGGGTCAGCTCTACACGGGCGGCCTCTCGAACGGCCAGCGCGAGAACGACCTCGAGATCGCCCGCGTCAACATCGCCGGCGAGCTGCTCGACCTCGAGGCCGGCGGCCGTGTCGACGACGATCTCGATCCGATCACCGTGTCGGACGGCATCGTCGCCGCGTATCGCAGCCTCTGGAAGGAGCTGACCGGAGTCGAGTCGTTCGCGACCTCGGAGCGCTGGCGCATCAACGACCGGGTGAACCGGCTCAACGACCTCGGCTTCGACATCGAGGAGCTGGCGATCAAGACCGACGAGGCGGGCTCCACGGTGCGGATCCAGCCGAAGGTCGTCGACGCCGGTCACCACCAGCGCCGTCTGCTCCGCCTGACCGGGCTGGACGCGCAGGAGAACCAGGCGCGCCGGCTCCTCAACGACCTCGACTCGTACACGGCGACCTACGACAAGCAGGGTCTCGACGAGGAGATGGTGGCGCACGAGTGGCTCGCGCAGGTCTTCGAGCCGGTCATCCGCTCGATCCCGCGAGACCTGAAGGGGCGCCTGGAGCCGGCGGAGATGTTCCACCAGCTGCTCGAGCACCGCTGGTTCATGTCGCAGCAGCAGGCGCGCGACGTGCCGCTGGCGGAGGCGGTCACCGCCTATGTGAACGACATCCTCCGTCACCGCCGCGACGAGGCCACGATCATCGCGCCTCCGACCGAGTCGCTCACGCTGCCGAACCTCGTCATCGACGAGGCGGGCGACGCCGAGCTCACCGCCGAGGACGCCGACGTCGACTGGACGAAGAACGTCTGACCCTCACAACGCCGAAGGGCTCGTGCGGATCCGAGATCCGTACGAGCCCTTTCTTCTTCTCGAGCCTGCCCGTTCCGCGAGGCGTCCGGTGCGGTGAGCTGCAAGGCGGAGGAGGAAGCGATACCGGAGGTATCGTGCCCGACGACAACGCCGCAGACCGCCGTACCGGGCGCCTCGCGGTGAGCTGCAAGGCGGAGGAGGAAGCGGTACCGGAGGTATCGCGATCGACGACAACGCCGCGGATCGCCGTGCCGGACCCCTCGCTACTCCGAGGTGGAGCGGAGCTTGGAGATCTCGTAGAGCGCGACCGACGCGGCGATGCCGGCGTTCAGCGACTCCGCTGCCGAGCTGATCGGGATGGAGACGATCGCGTCGCACTGCTCGGTGACGAGACGGGAGAGGCCCTTGCCCTCGCTGCCGACGACCACGAGGAGCGGACGGTCGGCGAGCTCGAGCCCCGGCAGCATCACGTCGCCGCCGCCGTCGAGGCCGATCACGAAGACGCCCTCGCGCTTGTAGTCCTTGATCATCTGGGTGAGGTTCGCGGCCATCGCCACGGGGACGCGTGCCGCGGCACCGGCCGACGTCTTCCAGGCGGCCGAGTTGAGCCCGACCGAGCGGCGCTGGGGCACGATGACGCCCTGGCCGCCGAACGCGGCGACCGAGCGGATGATCGCGCCGAGATTGCGGGGGTCGGTGATGCCGTCGAGTGCGACGAACAGCGGCACATCCCCCCGGGAGACACTGCGCTCGAGCAGATCGGACGGGTGGGCGTACTCGTACGGCGGCACCTTGAGCACGAGACCCTGGTGGACGGAGTCGGGGCCGGCGAGACGATCGAGCTCGGGGCGCATCACCTCGAGCACCGGGAGGCCGCGCGCGGTGGCGAGCTTCATCGCCTCCTTGACCCGGTCGTCCATCTCGATGCGGGTGGCGAGGTAGAGCGTCGTCGCGGGGATCTTCGCCCGCAGCGCCTCGAGGACGGAGTTGCGGCCCGTCACCATCTCGGACTCGTCGCCGCTCTTGGGCTTGCGAGGACCGGGTGCGCGGCCCTGACCGCGTGCGGCGGCCGACAGAGCACTGCCCGGGCGACCCTTGCCACCGGCCGCGACGAAGCGCTCGCGCGCCGCCTTGGCCTTGCCGGCGGGGTGGTACGGACGGTCCTCGGCCTTCGGGGTCGGCTTCTTGCCCTCGAGCGCCTGGCGGCCCTGGCCACCGGATCCGACCGCCTTGCCTCTGCTCTTCTTCCTGACCGCGCCGGGGCGGTTGTCCTTATTCGCCATCGAGACTCCAATGTGCACCCGTCTGGGTGTCTTCGATCGTGATTCCCGCCGCGGCGAGATCGGTTCGGATGCGGTCGGCGGCCGCCCAGTCGCGCTGCTCCCGCGCGGTCTGACGGTCGGCGACCAGCCGGTCGACCAGGACGCTCAACGCCCGGTAGGTCGGCTCGTCGTCGGAGCGCGCCCACTCGGGCGCCTCCGGATCGATGCCGAGGACGGACGCCATCGCGAGCACCTGCGTGCGCAGCGACGACACCGTCCCGAGGTCTTCGGCGTCGAGGGCCGCGTTGCCGGCCCTGACCGTCTCGTGCAGGACGCCGACGGCCTGCGGGACGGAGAGGTCGTCATCCATCGCCTCGGCGAACGCCTCCGGGACGACCGGGTCGCCGAGAGTGGCGAATCGGGTGCCGTCGAGGCGGCGGCGCGAGCGGTCGAGGAAGCCCTCGATGCGCTCGAGCGCCGCCTCCGCCTCCTCGAGCGCCCCGTCGTGGAACTCGAGGGTCGAGCGGTAGTGCGCGGAGCCGAGGTAGTAGCGCACGACGAGCGGGCGTGCGGAGTCGAGGAGCTCGGAGGCGAACACGGAGTTGCCGAGCGACTTGCTCATCTTCTGACCCGTCACCGAGACGAGGCCGTTGTGCAGCCAGTAGCTCGCGAAGGCGTGACCGGCCGCACTCGACTGGGCCAGCTCGTTCTCGTGGTGCGGGAAGCGCAGGTCGAGGCCGCCTCCGTGGATGTCGAACTGCGTGCCGAGGTACTTGGTCGACATCGCCGAGCACTCGATGTGCCAGCCCGGGCGCCCGCGGCCCCAGGGGGACGCCCAGGAGGCCGACTCGGGCTCGTCGGGCTTGAACCCCTTCCAGAGGGCGAAATCGTGCGGGTCGCGCTTGCCGCGCGGGTCGGCGTCGGTCGCCGCCTCCATGCTCTCGAGGCGCTGATGGGTGAGCGAGCCGTAGTCGGGCCACGACCGGGTGTCGAAGTAGACGTCGCCGGAATCGTCGGGCGCGGGGTACGCGTGGCCGAGCTCGACGAGGCGCTGCACCAGGTCGATCATCTCGGTGATGCTCGCCGTCGCCCGCGGTTCGTACGTCGGGGCGAGGATGCCGAGCGCGGCGTACGCGGCCGTGAACTCGAGCTCGACCCGATACGCCAGCGCCCACCACTGCTCGGACGCGGCGCCGGCGGGTGCGGCCCGGCGCGCCTCCTCGGCGATCGCGAGGATCTTGTCGTCGATGTCGGTGACGTTGCGGACCAGGGTGACCCGGAAGCCGCGGTAGTGCAGCCAGCGGCGCAGCTGGTCGTAGACGAGCGCCGAGCGGAGGTGCCCGATGTGGGGCGAGGACTGCACGGTGGGTCCGCAGACGTACATCCCGACCTCGTTCGCGCGGAGGGGGACGAAATCGACGAGGGCCTGGGCCTTCGAGTCATGCAGTCGCAGAGTCACGGGGGGAGTTTACCGGGCGCTCGGCTCGCGGCCCGGCGGGCAGGCCCGCCCTGGGGATCAGGCGCGGGTCGAGGAGCTGGGGAGGACGAGTGCCGTCGCCACTGCGGTGACGCCCTCTCCCCTGCCCGTGAAGCCCAGTGCGTCGGACGTCGTCGCGGCGACGCTGACGGGCGCGGCGAGCAGAGCGGAGAGGAGCGACTCCGCCTCCTCCCGCCGCGGCGAGAACCTCGGCCGGTTGCCGATCAGCTGGACCGACACGTTGCCGATCGTGAATCCGGCGGCCTCGACGAGATCGCGGGTCGCGCGGAGGAACACCTCGCCGTGGGCGTCCTGGAAGCGCGGGTCCGCGGTGCCGAAGCGGGAGCCGATGTCGCCGAGGCCCGCCGCCGAGAGAAGGGCGTCGCAGACCGCGTGCGCGACCGGGTCGCCGTCGCTGTGACCCGAGAGCCCGCGCTCGCCGGGCCAGTGCAGTCCGGCGAGCCAGAGCGGGGACGAGTCGTCGAAGGCGTGCACGTCGATCCCGACGCCCACCCGGGGCGCAGCCGTCGCCGCAGGAGGCGCGAGCAGCTGCTCGGCGCGGGCGAGATCCCACGGGGTGGTGATCTTGAACGCGAGGGCGTCGCCCGGGACGACGACGGACGGGTGCCCGTGGGCGGCGAGCAGCGCCGCGTCGTCGGTGAACTCGCGCTCGGCCGCCGCGTAGGCGTCGTCGAGCAGGCTGCGCGGGAAGCCCTGAGGGGTCTGCACGGCGGCGAGCTCCGACCGATCGACGGTGTCGAGGATCGTGCCTGCCGGCTCGACCCGCTTGATGGTGTCGGTGACGGGGAGCCCGGGGATGACCCCGCCGCCGGTGGCCCGGACCGCCGTGATCACGCGCTCGAACTGGTCGACGGGCGTCAGCGCCCGGGCTGCGTCATGGACGAGGACGGTCTCGATCGAGGGCGCGAGGAGCGCGAGGCCGCGGGCGACCGACTCCTGCCGGGTCGCGCCTCCGGCTGTGACCGCGACCGCGTCGGAGGCGAGCCCGGCCGCAGCCGCGCAGAGCCGAGCGGTCTCGTCGACGAGCTCCGCCGGAGCGACGACGACGATCTGCACGGGCTCCGGCAGGGTCAGCACGGTGCGGAGGCTGCGCTCGAGGATGGTGACGCCGGCGCACTCGACGTAGGCCTTCGGTCGCTCGCGGCCGAGGCGGGTGCCGCTGCCCGCGGCGACGATGACGACGGCGGCGGTCGGCGCCAGGGGCGTCCCGCCGGGCTCGACCTGCATGCGTGACGTCCTCTCAGCGGCGGTCAGAGTAGCACGGGGCTCCTCGCCGGGGCACCCTCGGCCGGGCGTCCGCCTCGGCCTCGCTACGCTAATCTGGTGTCCGGCTCCAGCTCCGTGGATCCGCCCTGTCCGGGGCGAGCAGGGCCGACGATCTGGAGGTATCTGTGAAGGCGCGAATCGCTGCATCCGTCGTTCTCGCGGTCGGCGTCGCCCTCGCAACAGCCGGCTGCAATCTCGTCGCCCCCCAGGCGACCCGCAACCTCTACGACCCGAGCGACGGCGTCGGAGCCACGATCGGCGATCTCGCCGTCCGCAACGCGTTCATCGTCTCGGACGACGGCGAGCTGGGCACGCTCGTCACGACGGTCGTCAACTCCGGTGACCAGACGCAGACCCTCGAGGTGCAGTACGAGGCCTCGACCGGCCGCGTCGACGCCGAGGTGTCCGCCGTCCCCGGCAACACCGAGGTCGGCCCTCAGAAGGACGCCACGGTCACGATGTCCGATCTCGACACCGTGCCGGGCAGCCTCCTCCCCGTCTACTTCCAGTACGGCTCCGAGGAGGGCAAGGAGGTGCTCGTGCCTGTCCTGACGTCGGCTCTCGAGTCCTACGCGACCCTCACCCCCGCCCCGTCGGCCACCCCGACCCAGACGGCCACGCCCGACCCGGCGAACACCGCCCTGCCGACCCCCACCACCGAGCCCGGCAACTCAATCGAGCCCTCGAACGAGTAGCCCTCCCCGCACTCCTCCCGGAGGGCCGCTCGCTTCTGCGAGCGGCCCTCCGTCGTTGCACGGGGCGTGAGGCGCGTCTCGTGAGCCGGGCGAACGGGCGGCGACCCGATGCACCCGGTCAGAGAAGGAGGCCTGCAGACCCGCCCGGCTGACGCTGGTGGGTCTCGATACGCCCCTGCGGGGCTACTCGACCAGCGAGGGGGGGGGTGGCAGTCCCCTGTGCGAAAGCGCGACCTGAACGCCCGCGCCTTCCCGCTCGTCGCTCAGCGACGGCCCTCCCGCAGCGCCCGCCGCAGAGCGGCGACCCCTCAGAAGCAGCCCGCGGCGCAGCCACGGCCCTCTCACACCCGGTTCGCCGCGCAGCGACGGCCCCTCCCCCAAGCAGCTCGTCGCGCAGCGACGGCCCGACTCCCCCAAGCAGCTCGTCGCGCAGCGACGGCCCGACTCCCCCAAGCCGCTCGCCGCGCAGCGACGGCCCGACTCCCCCAAGCCGCTCGCCGCGCAGCGACGGCCCCACCCCCAAGCAGCTCGTCGCGCAGCGACGGCCCCACCCCCAAGCAGCTCGTCGCGTAGCGACGGCCCCTCCTCAAGACAGACGTTCCGCAGGAGGGTGGCTCACTCCGCCGGTCTGCAGGAGGGGATCGCGGGTCCTGGTGGGGGCAGGTGCAAGGCGGAGGAGGGCGCGATACTGGAAGTATCGCAACCGACGACAACGCCGCAGATGCCCCCACCAGGGCCCGCGATCACGCGTCGAAGCGGTAGCCGAGGCCGCGGACAGTAACCAGGAGCGTCGGCTCCTTCGGGGTCTTCTCGATCTTGGAGCGGATGCGCTTGACGTGGACGTCGAGGGTCTTGGTGTCGCCGAAGTAGTCGCTGCCCCAGACGCGGTCGATGAGCTGGCCGCGGGTGAGGACGCGGCCGGCGTTGCGCAGGAGCATCTCGAGGAGTTCGAACTCCTTGAGGGGCATGGGCGTCTCGATGCCGTCGACCTCGACCGTGTGGCGTTCGATGTCCATCTTGACGGGGCCGGCGACGACGATGCGCTCCTCGCCCGGGTCCTCGGTGCGGCGGCGGAGGACGGCGCGGATGCGGGCGAGGAGCTCGCGGGTCGAGTAGGGCTTGGTGACGTAGTCGTCGGCGCCGAGCTCGAGTCCGACGACGATGTCGACCTCGGAGTCCTTCGCGGTGACCATGATGATCGGGATGGAGGAGCGCGTGCGGATCTCGCGGCACACCTCCGTGCCGGGCATGCCGGGCAGCATCAGGTCGAGGAGGATCAGATCGTAGTCGCCCTCGTCGAAGGCGGCGACGGCGCGGGTGCCGTCCTCGGCGACGGTGACGTCGTAGCCCTCCCGTTCGAGCAGGTAGCTGAGGGGCTCGCTGAGTGCGCTCTCGTCCTCGACGAGCAGGATGCTGGTCACGGGGTGTCTCCTATCGGTGCCGTCGACGCGAAGGGCGTCCGGGCCGGGTCTACTTCGGGAAGTCGGATGGTGAAGGTGGAGCCGCGTCCGGGCTTGGACCAGACGCGCACGTCGCCGCCGTGGTTCTGCACCGCGTGCTTGACGATGCTGAGGCCGAGTCCGGTGCCGCCGGTGTGGCGCGATCGCGCCTGGTCGACGCGGTAGAACCGCTCGAAGACCCGGTCGAGGTCCTCTTCGGGGATCCCGATGCCCTGGTCGGTGACGGCGATCTCGACCACTCCCCCGGTCGAGCGCACGCCGACTCCGACGCGGGAGCCCGGGGGCGAGTACTGGATCGCGTTGGACAGCAGGTTGTGCAGCGCCGAGACGAGCATCTTCTCCTGGCCGGCGACGTACGCCTTCTTCATGCCGCCCTTGACCAGGGTGACGTCGTGCGACTCCGCCATCACGTGGGTCGTCTCGAGTGCGGCGACGACGATGTCGTCGACCCGGACCACCTCTGCGGTTCCGGCGACGTCGGTCGACTGGAGGCGCGAGAGCTCGATGATCTCGCGGGTGATCTTGGCGAGCCGGTGCGACTCCTGCGTGAGGCGGTGCGCGAACCGGCGGACCTGCGCCGGGTCGTCCGCGGCCGAGTCGAGGGCCTCGGCGAGCAGGCCGACCGCGCCGATCGGAGTCTTCAGCTCGTGGGAGATGTTGGCGACGAAGTCGCGGCGGACCGCCTCGAGCCGCCGGGCCTCGGTGTGGTCCTCGGCGAGCACGAGGACGAAGCGGGAGCCGAGGCGCGTGGCGTGCACCACGAGGGTGACCGCCACCTCCGAGAGCGGACTCGTCGAGAGCTCGAGGTCCTGCTCGATGTCGTCGCCGAAGCGCCGCACCCGGTCGACGATGGCGACGAGGTCGGGGTGGAGCAGCGTGTCCTGCGAGACGAGCCCCAGGGAGACCGCCCGCGTCGACGCCTTCAGGACGTTGTTGGAGGGGTCGGTCACGAAGGCAGGAGCGTCGATGGCGTCGATGATGGCGCCGATCCCCTCGGGGAGCCCGACGTCGGCGACATCGGCGGCGATCCGACCCTGCTGAGCGGCGACGGTGACGACGACGGTCATGGCGGCGCCGATGGCCAGCCCGATGACGAGCGCCAGAACAACGAACAAGCCCGTATCCACGGACCCCAGGCTAACCATCCACCGGCCGTCTCCCTACCGGACGCCGGTCCACCGGCTGCGGGTCGAGTACTGTTCAAACCCCCGGCACCGTCCGTTAACCTGCCGTGGTCATCATTGCTGCGCTTGCGCCGACTCGGTGCAGGCGCAGTGTCGTGCGTGGTGCGCGATGCAAACCCGGCACCGGCCTCCGTGTCTGCCGTAGAGAGGGTCGATCAGAAGATGCGCGAAGTTTTCCAGCAGGAGCTGGCCGAAGTCCAGGATCGCCTCGTCGAGATCTCCGGCCTCGTCGAGATCGCGATCGAGAAGGCGACCCAGGCGTTCAACCACTCCGACGTCTCCCTCGCCGAAGAGGTGATCGCGAACGACGACCGCATCGATCAGCTCGCGATCAGCCTGGACGAGCTGGCGATCGACATCCTCGCCCGCCAGGGCCCGGTCGCCCGCGACCTGCGCACCGTCGTCTCGGCCCTCCGCATCAGCGCGTCCCTCGAGCGGATGGGCGACATCGCCGAGCACATCGCGCAGCTCTCGCGCTACCGCTTCCCCGACAAGGTCGTGCCGAAGAGCCTCCGCCCCACCTTCGTCGAGATGGGCCGCCTCGACGTCGTCGTCGCGCACAAGCTCACCGAGCTCCTCCGCTCGCAGGACGGACGCATCGCCGAGGAGATCCGCGACGAGGACGACAAGATCGACGAGCTGCACGTCAGCGTGTTCGACAAGGTCCTCAGCGAGGCGTGGAAGGGCCAGGCCGCCGACACCGTCGACGCCACGCTCGCCAGCCGCTACCACGAGCGCTTCGCCGACCACGCCGTGTCGATCGCCAAGAAGGTGCAGTACCTGATCTCAGGCGATTACGCCTGAGATGACTCGTCTTCATCGCGCTCGCGCGATGAAGACCGCGGTCGGCTGTCCAGCGTGGGTGCGTGATGCAGAGCGTGGTGCGTTCGGCTAGAGCGAATCGCTGGGACGCGATTCACCCGTTCGCCTCGTGGAGGGGCGGCTGGTCTGCAGATTCGCCTCTGCAGGGAGTACCGGCAACGCGGTCGCTTCGCGTGAGGTGCTCGACCGGATGAGCTTCGGCTCGTGAAACGTGCTTCGGCTCGCAGGAATCGTCCGATCCTGCGAGCCGAAGGTGTTTCTGCGAGCCGGAGATCAGGCGCGCGGGACGTCCGGCTCGCAGAATGTCATTCGGCTCGCGGGAATCGCGGGTTTCGGCGCGCCGAACGTGATCCGGCGAGCCGGAGGTGTTTCTGCGAGCCGAAGGTGCTTCAGGGGTGCGCGCAGACGCGGACGGCCCGCGAGAACCGGGGTTCTGCGGGCCGTCCGACGGGGCGAGGGCTACTTCTTGGCGCCCTGGGCGGCCACGGCGGCGGCGCCGGCGGCGGCGGCCTCCGGGTCGAGGTAGCGGGCCGGCTCGGTCGGCTCGAAGTTCTCGTCGAGCGTGTAGACGAGCGGGATGCCGGTCGGGATGTTCAGCTCGGCGATGTCGGAGTCGGAGATGCCGTCGAGCGTCTTCACCAGCGCACGCAGCGAGTTGCCGTGCGCGGTGATCATCACGGTCTTGCCCGAGGCGAGGTCCGGCTTGATGTCGGACTCCCAGTACGGGAGCATCCGCTCGATGACCAGCTTGAGCGACTCCGTGCGCGGGAGGGCGTCGCCGAGGTCGGCGTAGCGCTCGTCGTGGGCCTGCGAGTACTGGTCGTCGTCGTCGAGCGGGGGCGGCGGCACGTCGAACGAGCGGCGCCAGGTCTGGAACTGCTCGGGGCCGTACTCGGCGAGCGTCTGCGCCTTGTCCTTGCCCTGCAGCGCACCGTAGTGGCGCTCGTTCAGGCGCCAGGAGCGCTTGACGTCGATCCAGAGGCGGTCGGCGGTCTCGAGGGCGATGTTCGCGGTCTGGATCGCGCGGGTCTGGCGGGAGGTGTAGACGACGTCGGGGTGAAGCCCCGCCTCGCTCAGCAGCTCGCCGGCACGGGTCGCCTCGGCGACGCCCTGCTCGGTGAGCCGCACGTCGACCCAGCCGGTGAACAGGTTCTTCTGGTTCCACTCGCTGTTGCCGTGGCGCACGAGGATGAGGGTGTAGGTCTCGGACATGCGCCCAGTGTAGAGGTGGCCCCTTTCGGGCGCGGATACGCTGGGCGGCATGCCGATCGGAGCCGTGACCCGCGGAACGACGGGCACCAACCGGCTCCGTCGGGTCGATCGCTGGATCGCCGAGCTGCCCGTCCTCCGGGACACCGCGGACCCCCTCGTGGTCGACCTCGGCTTCGGCGCGAGCGCGGTCACCACCCTCGAGCTGCACCGCCGCCTCGCCCGCGTCGCCCCGGGAGTCGAGGTCGTCGGCCTCGAGATCGAGCCCGCGCGGGTGAGCACGGCGCGCGAGCAGCTCGCCCGTGTCCGGCGCGGAGGCACCCCTTTCCCCCGCGACGCACGCGTCCGCTTCGAGCGCGGCGGCTTCGAGATCCCGCTCCCGCCCGGTCGGAGCGCGAGCGTCCTCCGCGCGTTCAACGTGCTCCGCCAGTACGACGAGTCGGCCGTCGCCAGTGCCTGGCAGGTGATGACCGAGCGGCTCGCTCCCGGCGGTGTGCTGGTCGAGGGCACCTGCGACGAGATCGGGCGGATCTGCACCTGGATCGCCATCGACGGGGACGGCCCCCGGTCGCTCACTCTGTCGCTGCGCCTGGGCGCCGTGCCCTCGCCGATGATCGCGGCCGAGCGGCTCCCGAAGGCGCTGATCCACCGCAATGTGCCCGGCGAGCGCGTGCACGCCTTCCTCCAGGCGCTCGAGCGGGCCTGGACCCTCAACGCTCCCCTCGCGGTGTACGGGCCGGCCCAGCGCTGGCAGGCGTCCGTCCGTGCGCTCCGCGCCGAGTGGCCGATCCTCGACGGGCCGCGGCGGTGGCGGCTCGGGGAGGTGACCGTCGCGTGGGACGCCGTCGCGCCCGCGGATCCGGCCCCGTCACTCCGCTGACAGCCCGACGCGTCAGCGCAGCTCGGGCAGCGCCTCCCTCGCCTCGACGGGATCGGTGCCGGCGGCCGTCAGCAGATCGACGACGAGCGGTCGCAGGATGACCAGGAGGGTCTTCTCGGCGAGGCGCGCCTCGGGGATCAGACCCTGCGGGTCGAGCGTCGTCGCCAGCAGGACAAGGTCCTGACGGGCGAGCGGGAGCACGGAGGGATCCGCGACGGCGCGCCCGAGCAGCGAGACGCCCGAGCCGAAGGACGCCACGACGGCGGCGAGGGCGGGGCGCCGGGCGCCGTCGCCGACGAGGAAGTCGGTGCGCCGAGCGACGATGCGGAGGTTGCGGGTCGCGAGATCGAGGGCGGCCAGCATCGCGTGCTGCCTCTCGAGCTCACCTCGGTGCCGGCGGACGAACGGCGAGATCCGGGCGACCCCTAGCGCCGACTCGAGGGCCGCAGACCAGCCGTCGATGGTCGGCTGCGTCCCGCGGACACGCTCCAGAGCTTCTCGGGAGGCGTCGCCGTCTCCGTCGCGGAGCGCTTCGGACAGCCCCTCGATCGTGGCCGACAGCGCGGAGACGAGGCGCCGGGCCTCCGCGCGAGCGGTCCGGAGCGGACTGCGCGGCACGATGGCGGTGCACAGCAGCGCCGCCAGTCCGCCGACGAGACCGTCGAGACTCCGGGTGAACACGCCTCCGTCGGGGGCGGGCAGGACCATGACGAGCATCGCCTGCGTGCCGGCGGCGACCGCGAAGCCGGGCGAGGGCGAGAGCGCCCGCCCGACGGTGAAGACGATCGCGAGCACGACGGCCAGCTGCCAGACGCCCGTACCCCACCAGAGCAGCAGGACCTCGCTCGCCGTGATCCCGATCAGCATGCCGACCGCCGTCTCGGCGACCTGCTTCGGCCGGGTGTCGCGCGCGATGCCGAGGCTCGAGATCGTCGCCGTGAGGGAGAGCACCGGGGCCGGGTGCCCGAAGACGAACCGCGACACCGAGTACGCGAGGATCGCCGCGAGGACGATCTGCAGCACGGCGGGGAGCGACGTGACCGCCCGCCCGAGACCGCGGCCCGGGCGGATGGCGTCGACGCGGACGAGCCGCCGGAGCCCCTCGGCCGCCCGATCCGGCCTCGCGGATCCTGCGGCCACCACGGCGTGGCCTACCTGGTCTTCGCCCCGAGTCGGGGCAGGCGGGGCACCCCCGCCTCCGCACCGGCTCCGGGCGGGACGACGACCTCCTGCGAGGCGGCGACGCGGACGTCGCCGGCGAGGACGGTGAGCTCGTTCTCGACGGGCACGGAGCGCTTGACGACGGCGAGGGCGATCGGTCCGTCCTCGTAGTGCCAGGCGCTCGAGGTGACGGCGCCGACCTCGACCGGTTCGCCGCCCTTCAGCGCGGTGACCGGGTCACCGTGCCCGGGAAGGGCGGAGTCGGAGCCGTCGAGCTGCAGGAGCACGAGGCGCCGCGGTGGGTGCCCGAGGTTGTGCACCTTGGCGACGGTCTCCTGGCCCCGGTAGCACCCCTTGGCCAGGTGCACGGAGGAGCGGAGCAGGTCGAGCTCGTGCGGGATCGAGCGGTCGTCGACCTCGGTGGCGTGACGCGGGCGCCACGCTGCGATGCGGAGGGCCTCGAGTGCGTCGGAGCCGGCCAGCGCGACTCCGGCGCTCGCGGCCCTCGCGGCCAGCTCGACGAGCACGGCACGCGGCACGAGGGTCTCGCGGTAGAGCCAGGACGCCGCAGGGTGCTCCTCGACGGCCGCGTACTGCCAGCCGCCGGGCTGCACCTGCGACCACGGGTCGAGCCAGCTGACGCCGCCCAGCGAGAGCGCGAGGGTGGTGGCGGAGGAGTCGCCCAGCGTCGCGAGAGTCGCGAACTCGTCGGTGCGATCGGCGATCTCGACCCGGAGCATGAACCGCATCCGGTCGAGCCAGGCCGCGAGGCCCGGGGTCTCGTCGCGGTCGAGGAGCAGCCACGCGGTCTCTCCGTCGTCGACCACGCGGATGACGTGCTCGATGCGACCGGACGGGTCGAGCAGCAGGGTCTCGGCGGAGGCACCCGGTGCGAGCCGTGCGAGGGACTGGCTGGTGAGGGAGTCGAGCCAGGTGAGCCGGTCGGGGCCGGTGACGGTGACGACTCCGCGACCCGAGAGGTCGACGAGCGCCGTGCCCGCGGCGAGTGCGCGCTGCTCGCGGAACGGCTCGCCGTAGTGCGCGGCGACACCCGGCTCGGCGATGCTCGCCGTCGCGACGGCTCCGGCGACCGAGAGGAGCGGTGAGATCGGGTCAGTCGACACGGGCGAGCCTCCCTGAGGCGTGGGTGCGGAGGCCCTGGCCGAGCGCGGCGATGTCCCACGCCCAGAGCAGGTGGTCGTCGACGAGGCCGTAGAGGCGCGTGGCCGCCGCGTAGTCCTTCGCCGCAGCGGTGCGCATGACGGCGTCGGTCGCGAGGTCGATGCGCGGACCCTTGACCTGACCGAGGTAGAGCTCGCTGACGCCGTCGGGGTGCACGAGGGAGACCTCGAGCTCGAAGCCGCCAGCGGCGTTGCGGAGGGTCTCGACCGACTCGGCGTCGGGGAACGCGGGAGCGCCGCGACCGGGCAGCATCGCCGGGCCGGCGTCCGCATCGGTGAGCAGACGGCTGAGGCGCCAGTACCCCGTCTCGCTGACGAGCGGGCGGTGGCCGACCTCGTCGTTCTCGTCCTCGATCAGCCAGGTGTAGGAGCTGTAGTTGAGGTACGGCAGCCCGTCGTAGCTGAAGCTGATGCGGTGGCCGAACTCGGCCTGGACGGAGTCGTCGCCGACGACGTAGTCGACGACGCCCGAGCCCTCCCAGACGCCGAGCAGCCAGGACAGGGGGACGAGCTCGGGCGGGAGGCCCGACGGCAGCGAGATCAAACCGGCTCTGACCCGGCGGCTAGCGCTGGCCGCGGTAGAGCTTGAAGACGACGATGCCCGAGACCCACGCGATGGCGAGCGAGGCGAGCCCGAGCAGTCCGAGATAGAAGAGTTCGAGGGCGAGAAGCATGGTCCCCATCCTATGCGGCGACGCCGACACGGGCGCGGGCCGGAGGGGATTCAGCGGGAGGCGAGAGCGGCGACGCCGCTGGCGAGGCCGACGATGACCATCGCCCCGACCATGCTCGTCATCGTGCGGAGCAGGTAGCCGGAGGCGCGGGCGACGGCGAGCTGCACCGCGAAGGTGGCGAGCACGCATCCGCCGAAGGTCAGCGCGAGCCAGAGCTGCGCGGATCCGGCCGGAGCGACGACCAGAGTGACCACCGAGCCGACGAGAGCCAGCGCCCAGACGATCCCCACGCCCACTCGGTCCCCGCTCATCCGTCAATTGTGCCCCAGGCGATCGGCCCTCCCGGCCCGCCGCTAGTATTGCCGCAGACAGTTCTGGAGGATCCGTGGCGCAGTTGTTGATACTGACCTCTGCGGGGGGCACCGAGGTACTGCCCGCTCTGGGGCTGCTCAGCCACAAGACCCGGCAGATCCCGGCCGAACCCGCGCATCTCGTGAACGCACCGAGCTGCGACCTCATCTTCGTCGACGCCCGGCAGGACCTCGCCAGCGCGAAGTCGCTCTGCAAGATCCTCACCACCACCGGGATCAACGTCCCCCTCATCCTCATCCTCACCGAGGGGGGCCTCACCGCGGTGAGCGCCGACTGGGGCGTGAACGACGTGATCCTCGACTCCGCCGGCCCCGCCGAGGTCGACGCGCGCATCCGCCTCGTCATCGGCCGCCTCGCACAGGAGCAGTCGGCGTCGCGGATCCAGGCGTCCGGTGTCGTCATCGACGAGGCGAGCTACTCGGCCAAGGTGCACGGGCGCCCGCTCGACCTCACCTTCAAGGAGTTCGAGCTCCTGCGCTTCTTCGCCACGCACCCCTCGCGGGTCTTCACCCGCGAGCAGCTGCTCAGCGAGGTGTGGGGCTACGACTACTTCGGAGGCACGCGCACCGTCGACGTGCACGTCCGGCGCCTGCGCGCGAAGCTCGGCGACCTCGAGTCGCTCATCGGCACGGTCCGCAACGTCGGATACCGCTTCAACGTCTATGAAGAGGACAATGAGCGAGTCGCTCAATCTCTCGGTTGAGAACCTGTCCGACCCCGCGGTGTCCGCGGGGCTCGAGCACCTCATCGGTCGCGCCACCTGGTTCGACGAGCAGCCCCCGTTCAGCGATCAGACGCTGGTCGATGCGAGGGCCGGCTCGCGGACGCTGCTGATCGGCCTCCGCGCCGATGTCGTCGTCGCCGCGGCGGTCCTCGGCCAGGGCGAGCTCGAGTTCGTGGTCGATCCGGAGTGGCGAGGCGTCGGCTTCGGTCGCGCGACCCTCGAGCAGGTCCTCGCGAGCGGCCGGACGGGGCTGCTGGCCTGGGCGCACGGCGATCACCCCGCGGCGCGGGCCCTCGCGGCGTCGCACGGCTTCTCGCCCGTCAGGACGCTGCTGCACCTGGCGCTCGATCCGCTCAGCGCACCCGAGGTCGTCGTCCCCGACGGCTTCGCCCTCTCGGACGCCCGCGATCTCGACCCCGCGGAGTGGGTCGCCCTCAACGCCCGCGTCTTCGCCGCGCACCCCGAGCAGGGTCGGCTGACCGAGGACGACCTCGCCGCCCGACGCGCCGAGCCGTGGTTCGACGAGGGCGACTTCCTCCTGCTCCGCGACGCGAGCGGCGCGCTCGTGGGCTACGACTGGCTCAAGATCGAGCCCGGATCGACGACCGGTGAGATCTACGTGCTCGGCATCGCCCCCGAGGCGGCGGGCCACGGCCTCGGCCGGGCGCTGCTCGGAGCGGGCCTCGCGCGGATGGTCGAGCGGGGCTGCACCGCCGCCGATCTCTACGTCGAGGCCGAGAACCGCTCGGCCGTCGCGCTCTACCGCTCGCTGGGATTCGTCGACGCCTCCGTCGACGTGCAGTACCTGCAGCGGGCTCCCGCGGTCCGCTGACCTCGAGCCTCCTCCCCAGGCCGCGTTCACCCCGCATTCACCACCGGCGGCGCGACGCACACGGACGCGGTGCCAGGATGGACGCATGGACGGCGACAACCTGATTCTCGAGGACGGCCTGAGCGACGAGCTCGACGACGACTTCGACGACGAGGAGGAGCACTCCGACCCCCTGCTCCCCGACAACCGCTACCTCGATCGCGAGCTGAGCTGGCTGGCGTTCAACCAGCGCGTGCTCGAGCTCGCCGAGGATCCGCTGGTGCCCGCGCTCGAGCGGGCGAACTTCCTGGCGATCTTCTCGTCGAACCTCGACGAGTTCTTCATGGTCCGGGTGGCGGGCCTGAAGCGGCGCATCCTCACGGGTCTCGCGCTGCCGACCAACATCGGCCGCGTCCCGGTCGACGTGCTGACCGACATCTCCGAGAAGGCGCACCTGCTGCAGCAGCGCCACTCGCGGGCGTTCAAGGAGCTGGTCGAGCCGGCCCTGCGCGACTCCGGCATCGACATCGTGCGGTGGAGCGAGCTCAGCGACGCCGAGCGTGAGGTGCTCGACGACTACTTCTCGGCCCAGATCTTCCCGGTGCTCATGCCGCTCGCGGTCGACCCGGCCCACCCGTTCCCCTACATCTCGGGGCTCTCGCTCAACCTCTCGGTGCGCGTGCGCAACCCGAAGACGCAGAAGACCGAGTTCGCGCGCCTCAAGGTGCCGCAGATGCTGCCGCGCTTCGTCCGCATCGCCGGTGTCGCCGCTCCCGGCGAGCCGATGCGCTTCATCTCGCTCGAAGACCTCATCGCGAACCAGCTCGACGACCTCTTCCCGGGCATGGAGATCCTCGACCACCACGTCTTCCGGATCACCCGCAACGAGGACGTCGAGGTCGACGAGGACGAGACAGAGAACCTCATCAAGGCGCTCGAGAAAGAACTGCTCCGTCGCCGGTTCGGCCCGCCCATCCGGCTCGAGGTCACCGACGACATGGACGACGAGACCCTCGGGCTGCTCGTCCGCGAGCTCGACATCACGACGCAGGAGGTCTACAAGCTCCCGGCTCCGCTGGATCTCAGCGGGCTCTTCAGCCTGCAGAAGATCGACCGGCCCGATCTGAAGTACCCGAACCACGTGCCGACGACGGCCGTCCAGCTCTCGCCGAGCGACTCGAACCAGCGTCAGGACATCTTCAAGGCGGTCTCGCGCGGCGACGTGCTCCTGCACCACCCCTACGAGTCCTTCGCGACGAGCGTCCAGGCGTTCCTCGAGCAGGCGGCGGCCGACCCCGACGTGCTCGCGATCAAGCAGACGCTCTACCGCACGTCGGGCGACTCCCCCATCGTCGAGGCCCTGATCGACGCGGCCGAATCGGGCAAGCAGGTGCTGGCGCTGGTCGAGATCAAGGCGCGCTTCGACGAGCAGGCCAACATCTCGTGGGCGCGCAAGCTCGAGAAGGCCGGCGTGCACGTGGTCTACGGACTCGTCGGGCTCAAGACCCACTGCAAGCTCGCGCTCGTGATCCGCCAGGAGAAGGGCGGGGTCCTCCGGCACTACTCCCACATCGGCACCGGCAACTACAACCCGAAGACCTCGCGCATCTACGAGGATCTGGGGCTGCTGACGGCCGACGCCGAGGTGGGCAAGGACCTGACGCGCCTCTTCAACGAGCTGTCGGGCTACGCGATCGAGAAGAAGTTCAAGCGCCTGCTCGTCGCACCGCGCCACCTGCGCAAGGGCCTGCTCAAGCGCATCGAGGCCGAGACCGAGAACGCCCGCAACGGGCTGCCCTCCGGCATCCGGATCAAGGTCAACTCGATCGTCGACGAGGCCGTGATCGACGCCCTCTACCGCGCCAGCCAGGCCGGCGTCCCGGTCGACGTCTGGGTCCGCGGCATCTGCGGCCTCAAGCCCGGGCAGGAGGGCCTCTCCGAGAACATCCGCGTCCGCTCGATCCTCGGCCGCTACCTCGAGCACTCGCGCATCTTCAGCTTCGTCAACGGCGGAGAGCCCGACGTGTTCATCGGCAGCGCCGACATGATGCACCGCAACCTCGATCGTCGCGTCGAAGCACTGGTGCGGATCGTCGAACCCGCGCACCTCGCCGAGATCGAGGACATGTTCGTGCGGGCGATGGACGAGAGGACCGCCTCGTGGTGGCTCGGCTCGGACGGCACCTGGACACGGCACCACCTCGACGAGGACGGCGCCCCGCTGTCCGACCTCCAGAACCGGCTGATGCAGCACATCTCGCACCGCAAGCGCGCGGCGTCCCGGTCCGCCTCGCGCGTGTCGAACCGCTGACGCTGTGACGGGCACCGTCTTCGCCGCAGGAGCCGTGTGCTGGCGGCTCATCGAGGGCCGACCGCACCTCCTGGTGATCCACCGACCGCACCGGAGGGACGTCAGCCTGCCCAAGGGCAAGGTCGACCCCGGCGAGTCGCTGGCCGAGACGGCGGTCCGCGAGATCCGCGAGGAGACGGGGCTCGCCGTGGCGCTCGGCGTCCCGCTCGGCTCGACCGAGTACTCCCTCCCGAACGGTCGGCCGAAGGCGGTCTACTACTGGGCGGCGCAGGTCACCGAGAAGGCCGTCCTCGCCTCCGATTTCGTCCCCAACGACGAGGTGGAGGCGCTCGAGTGGGTGAGCGTCAAGAAGGCCCGCAGCTACCTGACCTACCCGCACGACGTGGCGATCGTTGACGAGTTCGCCCGCATCGTCGCCCGCGGCACGCTCGACACCTTCGCGATCGTGGTGCTCCGGCACGCCAAGGCCGTGCCCCCCTCCTCCTGGGACGGCCGCGACTCGACCCGCCGCCTCAACCGCAGGGGCACCGAGGAGGCTGCGGCGGCCGCCCGCGCCGTCGCCGCCTGGCGCCCGCGCCGCCTGATCTCGAGCACGGCGAAGCGCTGCCGCGCGACGATCTCCCCCCTCTCCGCACTGGTGAAGCGTCCCGTCCGGCTCTCGGAGGACATCAGCCAGGAGGCGTTCGAGCGCGGGTCCGCCGATGTGCGCTCCGTCGTCGGCAAGCGTGTGCGAGCGCGCAAGTCGGCCGTACTGTGCAGCCACGGCCCGGTCATCCCCGAGATCCTGCGCGAGATCGCGCTGGCGACGGCGACTCCGCTCGGCGCCTACCTCGACGAGGCGTCCGACCTGCCCACCGGCGGCTTCACCGTGGTCCACCTCTCGACTGAGCACCCCGGCTCGGGCATCGTCGCGGTCGAGACGCACACGCCGCTGGCCTGACGCTCCCGGGGCGAGTGCGAACCCTGCTCCGCGCACCGGGATCGGGCAATGGGCCACCCCGCCGTTCACCCCGCGTTCACCGAGCGGTCGCGGTCAGGACACGACTGCTCCGTACTGTCGCCTGCGGGCCGCACCAAGCCCTGTTCTGTCTCCATGCTTTCCTACCCGAAAGGGATATCCGTGCGTTTCTCGCGCCTCGGCCAGACGGCCGTCATCGCTGCCGTCGCAGCCCTCGCTCTCACCTCCTGCGCCGCCAACGAAGGTGACACCGCCACCGGCGGATCCTCCGAGTCCTCCAGCAGCCTCGAAGGAACCCTCAACGGAATCGGCGCGTCGTCGCAGGGCTCCGCTCAGGAGACCTGGGTCGCCGCCTTCCAGGGTGCGAACCCCGGCGTCACCGTCAACTACTCCCCCGACGGCTCCGGCGCGGGCCGCGAGGCGTTCATCGCCGGCGGCGCCGACTTCGCCGGTTCCGACCGTGCGCTGAAGCTCGAGGAGCTCGAGGGCACCTTCGGCAAGTGCGCCGAGGGCACCTCGGCCATCGACGTCCCCGCGTACATCTCGCCCATCGCGATCGTCTTCAACGTGGAGGGCCTCGACGAGCTGAACCTCGACGCCGCCACGACCGCGGGCATCTTCAAGGGCACCATCACCAAGTGGAACGCTCCCGAGATCGCTGCGCTGAACCCCGACGCGACCCTCCCGGACGCCAACATCACCGCGGTCCACCGCTCGGACGACTCGGGAACCACCGAGAACTTCGCCGCGTACCTCAACACCACCGCGCCCGACGTATGGGACGCCGAGCCGGACGGAGTCTGGCCCTACGAGGGCGGCGAGGCCGCCCAGGGCACCTCGGGCGTCATCGACACCGTGACCAACGGCCAGAACACCATCGGCTACGCCGACGCCTCGCGCGCCGGTGAGCTCGGCACCGCGAAGATCCAGGTCGGCGAGGAGTTCGTCGAGTACTCCCCCGAGGCCGCTGCCGCGATCGTCGACGCGTCGCCCGAGGCGACCGACCGTCCCGAGAACGACATCGCGTACGAGATCGACTACGCCACCGAGGAGTCGGGTGTCTACCCGATCGTCCTGGTGAGCTACCTCATCGCGTGCCAGGAGTACCAGGACCCCGCGACGGCTGAGCTCGTCAAGGCGTACCTCGGCTACGTGACCAGCGAAGAGGGCCAGGCCGAGGCCGCCTCCTCCGCCGGCGCCGCGCCGCTCTCGTCCGAGCTCTCGGCCCAGGTCGCGACCTCGATCGAGTCGATCAAGTAATCCCCCCTCGAGAGGCGGCCCCGACCATACTCGGTTCGGGGCCGCCTCTCGGCTCGCACCCCCTCTCTCCATCGAACGCAGGGAATCACCATGAGCACCGTTGAGCGGCCAGTCGGCGCCATCAAGGCGAAGCAGCGACCGGCCGACCGGATCTTCGCCGGATCGGCAGTCGCCTCGGGCACACTGATCCTCATCATCCTGGCGGCCGTCGCCCTCTTCCTCGTCGTCCAGTCGATCCCCGCTCTCACCGCACCCGCCGACAACATCTCGGGTGGCGCAGGCTTCTGGGCGTACGTCGGTCCGCTGGTCTTCGGCACCGTCTACGCGGCGGCCCTCGCGCTGGTCGTGGCCGTGCCGATCTCGATCGGCATCGCGCTCTTCATCTCGCACTACGCGCCCCGCCGCCTGGCACAGGGGCTCGGCTACATCATCGACCTCCTGGCAGCCGTGCCGTCGGTGGTCTTCGGCCTCTGGGGCATCACCGTCCTGGCGCCGTTCGTCCAGCCGTTCTACACGTTCCTCACGGACGCGTTCGGCTGGTTCCCGCTCTTCGCCGGCCCCGTCTCGGGCACCGGTCGCACGATCCTCACCGTCGCACTGGTGCTGGCCGTCATGATCCTGCCGATCATCACCGCCATCTCCCGCGAGGTGTTCCTCCAGACGCCGACACTGCACGAGGAGGCGGCACTCGCCCTCGGCGCGACCCGCTGGGAGATGGTCCGCACCGCGGTCCTGCCCTTCGGCCGCCCCGGCATCATCTCGGCCTCGATGCTCGGCCTCGGCCGTGCACTCGGCGAGACGATGGCGGTCGCGATCGTCCTGTCGCCCTCGTTCGTCGTGAACTTCGCGCTGCTGCAGTCCACGAACTCGAACACCGTCGCGGCGAACATCGCGCTGAGCTTCCCCGAGGCCTACGGCCTGAAGGTCAACGAGCTGGTCGCGTCGGGCCTGATGCTGTTCGTCATCACGCTGCTGGTCAACATGCTCGCCCGCTACATCATCAACCGCCGCAAGGCCTTCTCGGGAGCGAACTGATGGTCACGATCACTCCGCCCAGGCAGCGCCGCGTCGAGGACGCGCCGCTCGCTCCGGTCAACACGCTCACGAACGGCCAGCTCCCGAAGTGGGCCCCGGCGGCCCTCCTGGGCGGCAGCCTGGCCATCATGGCGCTCGTCTACGGCCTCCTCGCCGTCTCGGGCACGACCGATGGCTTCGACATCGTCGGCACCGTGTTCTTCGCGGCGGTGCTCTACACGATCGCCGTCTTCGTCATCGCGCGGCTCGTCGAGGGCGCGCGCCGAGCGACCGACCGCGTCGTCACGACCCTCGTGACCGCCGCGTTCGTCATCGCGCTGATCCCGCTGATCTCACTGATGTACACCGCGATCACCGCCGGTGCCGCGCGGTTCGACCTGCTCTTCTTCACCTCCTCGATGCGCAACGTCGTCGGAGAGGGCGGCGGAGCGCTGCACGCCATCATGGGAACGGTCATCATCACCGCGATCGCCGCGCTGATCTCGATCCCGATCGGCCTGATGACGGCCATCTACCTGGTCGAGTACGGCCGGGGATCGCTGGCTCGCGGAATCACCTTCTTCGTGGACGTCATGACCGGCATCCCGTCGATCGTGGCCGGCCTCTTCGCCTACGCCCTCCTCGTCCTCTTCTTCGACGACGGCGTCCGCATGGGCTTCGGCGGCGCACTGGCGCTGTCGGTGCTGATGATCCCCGTCGTGGTCCGCTCGACGGAGGAGATGCTGCGGCTGGTCCCGAACGAGCTGCGCGAGGCGTCCTTCGCCCTCGGCGTGCCCAAGTGGCTCACCGTCGTCAAGATCGTCCTCCCGACCTCGATCGCCGGCATCGTCACGGGAGTCATGCTCTCGATCGCCCGTGTCATCGGCGAGACCGCGCCGCTCCTGATCGTCGCCGGCTTCACGCAGTCGATGAACTACAACCCGTTCGACGACCGGATGATGACCCTCCCGGTGTTCGTCTTCCGCCAGTACGCCGATCAGGGCTCCGACGCGAGCGCCTACCTCGATCGGGCCTGGACCGGCGCGCTGGTCCTCATCCTGATCGTCATGATCCTCAATCTCCTCGCACGCCTGGTCGCGCGCATCTTCGCCCCCAAGCTCGGCCGCTAACCCTAAGGATCTCCGTTGTCCAAGCGCATCGAAGTCAACGACCTCAACGTCTACTACAGCAAGTTCCTCGCGGTCGAGGGAGTCGGTCTCACCATCGAGCCCCGCACCGTCACCGCCTTCATCGGCCCGTCGGGCTGCGGCAAGTCCACCTTCCTCCGCACGCTCAACCGCATGCACGAGGTCATCCCCGGTGCCTACGTCGACGGCGAGGTGCTGATCGACGGGAACAACCTCTACGGCCAGGGCGTCGACCCGGTGCTCGTGCGCCGTCAGGTGGGCATGGTCTTCCAGCGTCCGAACCCGTTCCCCACGATGTCGATCCGCGACAACGTCCTCGCGGGCGTCAAGCTGAACAACCGCCGCATCTCGAAGTCCGACGCCGACGCGCTCGTCGAGAAGTCGCTCCAGGGTGCGAACCTCTGGAACGAGGTCAAGGACCGCCTCGAGAAGCCGGGATCCGGGCTCTCGGGTGGACAGCAGCAGCGTCTGTGCATCGCCCGCGCGATCGCGGTCTCGCCCGACGTCCTGCTGATGGACGAGCCCTGCTCGGCGCTCGACCCGATCTCGACTCTCGCCATCGAGGACCTCATCGAGGAGCTCAAGAACGAGTACACGATCGTGATCGTGACCCACAACATGCAGCAGGCCTCGCGCGTCTCGGACCGCACCGCGTTCTTCAACATCGCGGGTACCGGCAAGCCGGGCAAGCTCATCGAGTACGACGACACCGCGACGATCTTCTCGCGCCCGTCGGTCCAGGCGACCGAGGACTACGTGTCGGGCCGCTTCGGCTGATCCGTTCCCGTCGCGAACGCAGAAGAGCCGCACTCCTCCGGGAGTGCGGCTCTTCTGCGTTGCTGCCGAGGACTCAGGCGGTCGAGATCGCCAGGATCGGATCCGTGGTCGGGACGTCGGATCCGCCCGCGTCCTCGACCGTGACGGCGACCACGGCGCCTTCGGCGAGCGTGCCCTCGAGAGGCGCGACCGTGCGGCCGTCTCCTCCGTCGAAGGTGCCGGCGGGGACGGCGCCCGAGGTGCCGATGTACCAGAGCTCGTAGGTCTTGTCCTCGGGCAGCGGCGCGAGGTCGTCGACGACGAGCGCCGAGCGGCCGAGCGAGCTCGACCAGACCAGCGTCGCCGACTCGCCGGTGGCGAGCGCGCTCACGGTCTCCTGCACGTCGGGGGCGCTGCGGATCTGCTCGAGCGCGGTCTGCTGCTGCGTCTGACCGGCGTCAGGAGACAGCAGCGGCGGGAGGGTCACTCCCCCGACGATGATGACCGCAGCTGCGGCGGCGGCCGAGAGGTAGACGGCAGGGCGCGCGAACCAGCGGCTGCGGCTCCTAGCCTCCGCGCTGTGACGCGCGGGGGCGGGCGCCTCGTCGAGCGGGTCGACGGCGTGCAGACGCGGGGACCCGTCCTGCCGGGCGTCGTCCTGCTGGGAGTCGTCCTCGGGCAACGAGGGCAGCTGCGGTGTCGTGGCGATGAGAGCCATCAGGTCGGCCTTCAGCGCCGGTGACGGCGCGACCGGGGGCGCACTGGCGGCGAGAGCCTCGGCGACGGCCGAGAAGTCGTCGACCTCGTCCCGCGCCTCCGGGTGCTCGAGGAGGTACCGGGTGAACCGGGCCTCCTCCGCCGGCGTCAGGATGCCGAGCGCATGGCCGGCAGCGAGCTCTCGCGGATCGGCGGGGCCATCGGAATCGTGCGTGTCGTTCACAGGGCCACCCCCATCTCTTCTCGAAGTCTGATCATTCCGTCGCGGAGTCGTGTCTTGACGGTGCCTATGGGGCACTTCAGGATCCCCGCGATCTCACTGTGCGAGTATCCGCCGTAGTACGCGAGCTGCAGCGCCTGGCGCTGGAGCTCGGTGAGCCTGCCGAGTGCGGCTGCGACCTTCTCATGCTCGAGGGACACCTCCGCCTGCTCCGCGACCTGGTCGTACTCACGACCGAGATCTCGGATACCGATGCGGACGTCCCTATCGCGGCCCGCTTGAGCCGCGCGTACTCGATCGATGGCCCTGCGGTGTGCCATCGTGAGGATCCAGGTCGTCGCGCTCCCTTTATTCGGAGCGAATCGTCCAGCGGTTTGCCAGATCTCGAGGAACACCTCCTGGGTGACCTCCTCGGACTGCGCACGATCGACGAGGACGCGGATGACGAGCCCCAGCACCCGGGACGCGAAGAGGTCGTACAGCTCGGAGAAGGCCCGCTGATCGCCGTTCGTGATGCGCTCGAGGAGCGCTCCGGCATCCGCCGTCGTGTCGTCGCTCATCCGTGCTGCCCCGCTCGTGCCCGGTTCTTGAGGTTCCGGGTCATCCAGAAGGCTGCCACGGCCAGGCCCGCGATCACGACCGACACTTCGAGCGGGTGAGTCACGAAACGGACATCGAGCGACAGGGCGCCGGCATCGACGAGAGCCGGAGCGGACAGTCGGGGGGACAGCCACAGCGAGACGATCGCGACGAGAGCGGCGGTCAGCCCCGGAGAACTGCGGGGGCGCACGAGGACCCAGACGCCGGCGGCGAGGTCGAGGATCGCGAGCGTGCGCATGATCGCGCCCTGCGACACGACCACTCCGCCGCCGAGCAGCGCCCCGTCCGCGGAGTCGACACCGGGGGCGGCGAGGAAGTAGAGGACGGCGGCGAGGACCAGGCCGAGGCCGGCCACCAGCCGCGCAGCGATCCGGAGCGCCTTGGGACTCTTCATTCCGGATCACGCCTGCCTGTCGGGGATCGGGACGATCGCTCGCCGCGGGCCCTCGCCCGGCCGCTCCGACGCGGAGATGAGGGGGCCGGACCGCAGAAACGCCTCTCGGCGCGAGGCCGCTCGAAGCGGCTATAAGTGGAGCCCGGGGTTACTGCGATCCGGCCTCCGCCAGTGTACCGGCTGCCCCCCGGGTGCCCGCGAGGGGCGTTCGCAGTCGGAGAACGCGGGGCGCGGCGGGGTTGCGGAGGCGCGGCGGGGTTGCGGAGGCGCGGCGGGGTTGCGGAGGGCTCTACTCGAGGGAGTCGCTGCGCCACAGCCGCGCGCAGCTGACGAGCTCGGCGGCCGTCGTCGAGAGGCGGAGAGCACGCGTGGTCAGCTCGCTGGCGCGCGCCTCGTCGGTGAACTCGACGTCGTCGGCGACGGAGGCGGCACCGGAGGCGCTCACCCGGCAGAACGCGGCCGCCCTGTCGAGCGCCACCGCGAAGTCGCCGTCGAACACGCCGCGGAGGATCCGGTCGGCGAGCTCGGTGATCTCGGCGGGCCCCGTCGGAGTGACCGCTCCGGCCACGACCGGGTCGATCGTCGCCGACAGCTCGACGCCCCGCTGGTAGAGGAAGCTCGTGCTCTCGGGATCCTGGCGGATCACGAGGCGGAGCAGGTAGATGCGCCAGAGCGCGCCCGGCAGGCTGGCCGCGCTGGAGCGTGCCCACAGCTCGGCGAGCGCGTCGATGCCGTTGTGGTCGGTGTACTCGACGAGGCGATCGATGATCACCGGGTCGGGGTCGTTCCGCACGCGGCTGAGCAGCGCGATGGCCGTCTCGTGCGCGACGCGGCTGATCTGCGCCGGGTCCTCTCCTCCCTGGAACGCCTCGAAGACGTGGGAGGGGAACTTGGTCGGCTTGTGGAAGCCGTCTGTCATGGAGCCGCCTTCCGCGGTGGGGGTGCGTCGCCGATCGCTTTCATCGGTCCGAGGAGGGTAACGCGCGGGCGGCCCGGGGTATGCCCCGCGCCTTCGACGACCACGCCGGGCGCTACCCTGGATGCCGCGGGCCTCTAGCTCAGTTGGCAGAGCAGCGGACTTTTAATCCGCGGGTCGTCGGTTCGAGCCCGACGGGGCCCACCCTCGCGAGGCACTCCCCCGGGCCGGCTGCAGCGGCGTCACGCTCATTCCGCGGCGATGTCCGCCGCCTCCGCGAATGCACGCCGGAGCTCGTCCCTCTTGCCGGGCTGCTTGAGTGCGAGCGGTGAGGGGTGCCACGTGTCGATCACACGCATGTCGGAGGAGACCGCGCCATGGGGAAGACGCTTCCAGCCCTTCTGCGCGTAAAGACCGGCCGCGACCACGACACGCACCTCGGTCAGGAGGCGTAGAAGTCCACGGAGTTCGGTGGCGCCGTCCTCGAGTTCGCGCGACGTGGGTTTCCGGCTCGCCACTCCCAGGTACCACGGCACGATGTTCCAGTGCAGGGTGTGATCGGTCAGCCCGACCTCGTCGCGGAGGTTCCAGCAGTTGGCGGCGGTCTGATCGTCGTTATCGGCGGAGATGAAGCCGGAGCCCGGCCGACGGTTCGAGGAGTTCGTCATGAGACCGGGAGCCTCCATCAGGATCAGCACCCGCGCCTCGATCCCGGCTTCAGCGGGATCGAAGTGGGGCACGACCGTCCGCACATCGTTCTCTCCTCGCTCGGGTGAGAGGGCGCTTCGGCGATCGACCAGCTCGCGGCTCCAGTCGACCAGGGGCTAAACGGTCGGAGAGGAGGCGAGGAGCGCCTTGCGGTCGGCGACCACGGCCGGATCGGCAAGGCCACGAGGGGCAGGAAGGAACATGCGGCGACGGTACGCCCGAGGTCCGACAGTGCGGGCGGCGGTCACTCGTGACAGAGGGACCAGTCGCTGTCGGGGTAGTCGAGGGTGGCCGTGCCGACGAGGAGGCGCCAGACGCCGTCGTGGTGCTCGAGGAGGCGGCCCTGGACGATCTCGGAGGCCCAGCCGTCGTCCGTGCGGTACCAGTGGACGAGGCGGACGGTCACGGCGCTGCGGGTGCCGACGCGAGGGGACATCGTCGTCCTTTCCGGGAGTGGCGAGGGGTGAAGTGCAGGTCGGTCGAGAGAGCCGGCGGCTCGGGGGTGAGGGTCTGACGCTGGTGGGTCTCGATACGCCGCCTGCGGCAGCTACTCGACCAGCATGCGAAGGGCGGCGTGTCTTCGTGGGCTGAGGCTGGCCGCTTCGACCGGGATCGTGACGGGGCTGGCCACTTCGACCGGGATCGCGGCGGGGCGGGACGGCCGGCGGAAAGGGGTCGCCGACCGTCCCGCGAGCGTCACCGGGTCGGGTCGTCGGGCCAGAAGCAGACCATCGTCATCGTGGAGCGGTAGAAGACGGTCCTGGCATCGACCATGTCGACCGGGCGGTCCGGGTCGTCCGGGTAGAGCTCGCCCGCCGAGTCGACGCCGGGTGGGAGGCACTTGTCCTCCGCGACGTAGCGGGTGGGCCTCGTGGGGGCGTACCAGTCGCCGAGGCCCTGGTCGGTGCCGGCGATGAACGAGGGGATCCTCGTGTACAGGCAGACGAGCGTCAGCGACGCCCCACTGCGGACGAAGCGGTAGTCGGTGGTGAAGAGGCCCGTGTCCGGTGCACCGATCAGGAGGCCGCCGTAATAGCAGGAGCCGCTCGACGAGATGTCCGTGGAGGCGTAGCCGTCGAGGTTGGCGCCGGCGTTGTGATCGGCGAGGGCGGGAGTCGCGGCGGCGCCCACGAGGGCGACGGCGGCGGCGAGAGCGAGGAAGGAGGAACGGAAGGACGGCATGGACGGTCTCCTCATCGAGACGGCGTCGGCGCAGTGCGTCGGCAGTGACGGGGCGCTCCACGATCGAGCGACGGCGGGACATCGGCGAGCACGGGCGACAGAATTGTCTCCCGATCGGACGCTCCGCAGGCGTCCGGCGGACCGGATGACCCGAACTCTAGACCGCCGAGCGCCGGGTGTCTGCCCCCTGCGAGGTCCCGAAGGTACGGCGACGGTCGGCGCCGTGCGAGGAGATCCCCGCCCTCATCCTCCGGGAGCGTCGGCGCAGGACGCGATCACTCGGTCCGAACGATCCGGCCTCGATCAGGAGGCGGAGTGAGGCGGTCACCTGCCGGGCCAGACGGCGATCGATGTCTCCCGGCACCCGCACCGCGGCCATCAGGTCGAGTGCCGTCCGCGTGGTGCGAGAGATCGCCATCCCCGAACCCTAGGGACACCGCCGGAGCCGTGCCTCACCCCGGCCCGGGGCCGCGCGACGGAACCATTGCTCGGCCGTCGCGCGCCCTGGTCGGGGGTGGGTCAGCTCGAGCTGCCGTCGCCGCGGCCTGTGGCCGACTGCAGGCGGTCGATGTGCTCCGAGGCCTGGGCCTTGGTGAGATCGGCGGGCAGGGTCTCGCCCGCCTCGCGGGCGAGGGTGTCGAGGTAGCTGCGCTGCGGGCCGGTCATCGGCTCGTCGCCGGTGACCCAGTCGGACGGGTCCTTGCTGGCGCTGGTGTCGCTGCTGTCGTCGGCTCGGGCGCCGAGGACGTCGCCCTCGGTCTTGACGTCGGGATCGGTGGTGTTGTCATCGCTCATGCACTCGACGCTACGCGCGACCACCGACACCGACGAGGGCTTGCGGAGAAGCTCCTTCAGCGCCGTTCTCCGGGTCACGACCCGAGCAGGGCGTGCGCCACCGTGAAGATGACCAGGCCGGCGAGCGACCCGACGACGGTGCCGTTGATCCGGATGAACTGCAGGTCCTTCCCGACCTGGAGCTCGAGCTTCTCGGAGGTCTCGCGAGGGTCCCAGCGCTGGATCGTCTCGCCGATGATGCTGGCGATGTCGGTGCGGTAGCGGTCCACGAGATTGGCCGCGACCGTCCCGATCCAGGTGTCGACGGTCGAGGCGAGCGCGTCGTCGGACGAGAGCCGGCGGCCGAGGTCGACGACGATCGACTCGATGCTGCCGCGGAGGGGGCTCTCGGGGTCGTCCATCGCCCCGAGCAGCGACGCCTTCGTGGTCTCCCACACGTCGCCGGCGAGATCGCGCACCCGGGGGCTGTCGAAGGCGCGGTTCTTGATCTCCTCGACGCGGGCGATGAGGTCGGGGTCGGTCCCCAGATCCTGCGCGAGGGTCGCGAGGTAGCCGTCGATCGCGATCCGGAGGGGGTGGCCCTGGTCGTCGCGGACAGCGCCCACGAAGACGAGGGCCTCGTGGTAGAGACGCTCGTCGACCGCCCTGCTGACCGCGGAGGGCAGCCAGCTGGGGAGGCGGCCGCTGACCATGCGGGTGAAGCTCTGCGGATTCGCGGCGAGCCACTGCTCCGCCTGCTCGACGAGCGTGTCGACCAGTCGCCGGTGGTGCCCCGACTCGACGATGCCGCCCACGAGGGAGCCGAGCGGCGGCCCCCACTGCGGATCGAGCAGATGGCGCCGCGCGAGCGCCTCGATGACCCGCTGGACGTCGGAGTCGTCGAGCAGCGCGATCGCGGCCCGGACGGCCGCTGCGCTCTCGCCGCCGACCCGCTGGGCGTTGGCCGGCTCCGCGAGCCACTGGCCGGCCCGGCGCGCGATGCCGAACGAGTCGAGCTTCTCGCGCACGATCGCGCCGCGGAGGAAGTTCTCCTCGACGAACTGCGCGAGGCTCGCGCCGATCTCGTCCTTCTTGGTCGGGATGATCGCCGTGTGCGGGATGGGCAGGCCGAGCGGTCGGCGGAAGAGAGCCGTCACCGCGAACCAGTCGGCGAGCGCACCGACCATGCCGCCCTCGCTGGCGGCGCGGACCCACTGCAGCCACGGGTAGCGGTCCTGCAGGGCGAAGGAGACGGTGAAGACGATCGCCATCAGCACGAGCAGGCCGGTGGCGAGGCGCTTCATCCGGACGAGCGCGGCCCGCTTCGCCTCGTCGTCCCGGCCGGCGGCGGTGGTCGCCGGCGTCATGACGAGACGGGGAACCCCTCGTGCCGGATCCCCCAGGCGACGGCCCACTCCTCGCCCGGCTCGAGCCAGCGCAGTCCCTGACCGGAGTTGAGGGCGTCGGCCGGCGCGGTCATCGGCTCGACGGCGATCGCGGTCTTGACATCGTCGCCCTCGGGGAAGATGCGGGTGATGAAGACCTGGATGTAGTTGTGCGAGGCGTCGGCCCACATCAGGACGCGGCGGCCGTCGGACGCGCTCACGCCGTGCACGCTCTCTCCGTCGACGACGGTGACGTCGGCCCAGGCGTCGTCGAGCTCGAGGTCGCCGATGCGCCGTCCGCCGCGGAGATCCCAGTCGGTGCCGTCGACAGGGCTCTGCCCGGTGGGGTTGAGCCGCTCGTCGACGTCGATGTGCACGGCGGCGTCGACGGTGAGCTCGAGCTCGTCGGTCGGGACGTCGCCGATGGCGAGGAAGGGGTGCGTGCCGACCGCGACCGGCGCCTCCTCGGCCCCGACGTTCACGACGCGGTGCACCACCCTGAGGCCGTCGGCCTGGAGCTCGTAGCGGACGCTCGTCTCGAGGTGGAACGGCCAGCCGCGCTGCGGGACGACGGGGGCGGCCAGCTCGACGAAGGACGGGCCCTGCTCGACGAGCCGGTACGACGTGTTGGTCAGCAGCCCGTGCAGGGCGTTGTGGTACTTCGGCTCGGTGATGTCGAGCTGGAGGGTGCGGCCGCCGTGGTGCCACTTGCCGTCCTTGACGCGGTTCGGCCAGGGCATCAGGACGGTTCCCGAGCCGAACGGCGGAACGACGCTGTCCGGGTAGGAGGCGGTGATCTCGACTCCGTCGACGGAGAGGTGGCGCAGCGCTGCGGCGACCTCCGTGACGACGGCGTGCAGAGTGCGTCCCTCGGCGGTGAGGTCGAGTGCGAACTGGCGCCCGGTTGCGGGGGCGGGGGTGAAGTCGGCCATGGCTGAATCCTACGGACTGCTCCTCGGAGGCGGCCCTCCGCAGCGGGTGACGGCGAGCCCGGCCCCCTCGAGGCTCCGCACGATCTCGTCGGGCGCCGCCTGCCCGGTCAGCAGGCGGTCGAACTCGGTGGTGGCGGCCACCCGGCCGAGGTCGACCACGCCGAGCTTGCGGGAGTCGGCGACGACGACGCGGCGCGACGCCGCGTGCAGCATGCGCCGCTTGAGGGTCGCCTCCGGGAGGTTGACGTTGGTGATGCCGGCGTCGGGATGCACGCCGGTGCAGCCGATGAAGACGACGTCGGCGCGCAGTCGCTCGAGCACCTCGGAGGCGAGCGGCTCGACCAGCGAGTGCTGCAGGGGGCGGAGGGTGCCCCCGGTGACGACGACGGTGAAGCGCGGGATCGCGGGCTCGAGGGCGAGAGCGGTGGACAGGCCGTTGGTGATGACTGTCACGTCTCGCAGATCATCGCGCGCGACGAGGGCGCGGGCGATGGCGAGCGGGGTGGTGCCGACGTCGAGGATGACGCTCTGACCCGAGGAGACGGAGGAGGCGGCCTCCCGCCCGATCGCGGCCTTCTCGTCGGAGGCGGCGGCCAGGCCCTCCTCGAGCGAGCGCTCGCCGACGCGCTCGGCGACGGGGATGGCGCCGCCGCGGACCCTCTGCACCGAGCCCTCGCCGGCGAGCTGGTCGAGATCGGAGCGCACGGTCACGACCGAGACGCCGAGCCGGTCGGACAGGTCGGCGACCGAGACGAACCCGAGCTGCTCGGCGAGCAGGCGCATGCGCACGCGCCGCTCGAGAGCGGACTGGGCCTCGGGCTCTGCCATCCGCCCATCGTCGCCTCCGGAGGAGCGGTTGTCAAAGAGAAAACGGGCTTTCCTTTTCGAAGGTCTGGAGTTATCGTGTGCGGTGTCATGAACGAAGCGATCACACTCACCGGCGGCGTCGTCAAGCGCCCGCACACCCTCGCCGACGGCCGCGAGCTCCTCTACTTCGACGATGCCGAGACGACGCTGCCGCCCGAGCGCGCCGCCGACGCTCGCGTCCTCGATCCGCGCCCCGCCACCGCGCGCATGCGGCAGGACCCGCTCACCGGGGAGTGGGTGTCGATCGCCGCCTCTCGGCAGAACCGCGTGTTCCTGCCCCCGGCCGAGCTCGACCCGCTCGCGCCGGCCTCACCGACCAATCCGTCGGAGGTGCCGAGCCGCTACGACGTCGCCGTCTTCGAGAACCGCTCGCCATCGTTCGGGCCGCTGCTCGAGGACGCCGACGCGCCCGCCTCCCTCGACGACCTCCGGACCCTCGGCCTCGGCCGCACCCTCACCAGCGTCGGCCGCTGCGAGGTGGTCTGCTTCAGCCCTGAGCACGAGGGGTCGTTCGCGACGCTCAGCGCCTCCCGCGCCCGCACCGTGGTCGAGGCCTGGGCCGACCGCGTCGCCGCTCTCTCGGCGCTCCCCGGCGTGCAGCAGGTCTTCCCGTTCGAGAACCGCGGAGAGGCCATCGGCGTCACCCTGCACCACCCGCACGGGCAGATCTACTCGTACCCCTACGTGACCCCCCGGACGACCCGCCTCCTCGCCTCGCTCGACTCCTACGGTCCGACGCTCTTCGCCGACATCCTGGCGTTCGAGCAGGCCGGCGAGCGCGTGCTGATCCGCGGCGAGCACTTCACCGCCTTCGTTCCCTTCGCGGCGCGCTGGCCCATCGAGGTGCACCTGCTGCCCCACCGCCACATCGCCGACATCAGCGAGACGACCCCGGAGGAGCGCGACGAGCTCGCGACGGTCTACCAGCGCCTGCTCCGCGGCATCGACGCGCTCTACGACTCGCCGACCCCCTACATCTCGGCCTGGCACCAGGCGCCCGTGCGCGAGCGCCGCGACGAGGTGCGGCTGATGCTCCAGATCACCTCACCCCGCCGCGCCGAGAGCAAGCTCAAGTACCTCGCGGGCAGCGAGGCCGCGATGGGAGCCTGGATCGGCGACATCGCCCCCGAGACGAGCGCCGCCGCTCTGCGCTCCGCCATCGAGCGCGCCGACGCCGCGACCCTGGCCGCCGAGGCCGCCGACAACCCCGAGGCCACGGTCTCCGACTCCAGCAGCATCGAGGAGAACCGATGACCGACACCAGCGCCTCCCTCGACTCCGTCGCCGAGCGTGCCGTCCGAGACTTCGAGCGCGCCTACGACCGCGAGCCCGCCGGCGTGTGGGCCGGTCCCGGCCGGGTGAACCTGATCGGCGAGCACACCGACTACAACGAGGGCTTCGTCTTCCCCTTCGCCATCGATCGCGCCACGGCGATGGCGGTCGCTCCCCGGGAGGACCGCGTCATCCGCATCGCGAGCGCCTTCTCCCCCGAGGTCGTCGAGACCACGATCGACGACCTCGGCCCCGGCGCGCTCGCGGGCTGGTCGGCGTATCCGCTCGGCGTCGTCTGGGCGCTCTCGGAGTACGGAGTCGACCTCGACGGCCGCTCGGGCTTCGACGCCTTCGTCGACTCCGACGTGCCGGTCGGCGCCGGGCTCTCGAGCTCCGCCGCCCTGATGTGCGCGATGGCCGTGGCCCTCGACGAGCTCTGGGGGCTGGGCCTCGACCGCGCGACTCTCGCCCGGATCGGCCGCAGGGCCGAGAACGTCGCGGTCGGTGCGCCGACCGGGATCATGGACGAGTCGGCGTCGCTCTTCGGGAAGCGCGACGCCGCCGTGTTCCTCGACTGCCGGAGCCTCGACACCGAGGTCATCCCGCTCGGCTTCGAGGAGGCGGGACTCGTCCTGCTCGTGATCGACACCCGCGTCGAGCACGCGCACGCCACCGGCGGCTACGCCGAGCGTCGCGCCTCCTGCGAGCTCGGCGCCTCGGTCATGGGAGTGGAGTCGCTGCGCGAGCTGTCGGTCGACGACCTGCCGCAGGCCGAGGAGCTGCTCGACGACGTCACGTTCCGCCGCGTGCGGCACATCATCACCGAGAACGCCCGCGTCCTCTCGACGGTGCGCACCCTCCGCGAGGAGGGCCCGCGAGCGATCGGCGGGCTGCTCGACGAGGGCCACCTGTCGCTCCGCGACGACTTCGAGATCTCGATCCCCGAGCTCGACACGGCCGTCGAGTCCTCCCGCGGCGCGGGAGCGATCGGCGCGCGCATGACCGGCGGCGGCTTCGGCGGCTCGGCGATCGCGCTCACGCCGATCGAGAAGGAGGCGGAGGTCCGCGAGGCCGTCCTCGCCGCCTTCGCCGAGAAGGGCTTCCGCGAGCCCGCACTCTTCCTCGTCACCGCGGCGGACGGCGCGGGACGCGCGCGCTGAAGGGGGCTGCGGGCGGGCGGTGGATCGCTGATCGGGCAGCCGCAGTGCGGTCCGGGGCCAGCCCGTTGATCGAGCACCCGCACTACGGTCCGGCGCCAGCGCGCTGATCGAGTAGCCCGTGCGGCGGTCCGGCGCCGGCTCGCTCATCGAGCAGTCCGCACCGCGGTCCGGCGCCAGCTCGCTGATCGAGTAGCCCGCGCAGCGGGCGTATCGAGATCCACATCCGTCAGAAGGCGGGGTCTGCGCCGCGATCTGCTGACGCTGGTGGGTCTCGATACGCCCCTGCGGGGCTACTCGACCAGCATGGGAGGGCGGCGGCGCCGACCTCTCCCCCCGCCGCAGCGACGCGGAGCGCCTTCGCCTGCCGGGCTACTCGACCGGCAGACCGGCCGCGGGCGGCACGACCGCGCGGGGGGCGCCTCCGGTGACGCGGACGAGCTCGTCGAACGTCGTCGGGTAGACGGTGTGCGCGTGGCCAGCGGCCGCCCAGACGGTCTCGTACTGCGCGAGCTCGTCGTCGACCAGCGTGCGCAGGCGCTGCGGGTGACCGACCGGCGCGACGCCTCCGATGGTCTGCCCAGTCGCCTCCTTGACGAGGGAGGCGGATGCGCGGGTGATCACTCCGCCCAGCTCCTGACCGAGCCAGGCCGTGTCGACACGGTGGCCGCCGCTCGTGAGGACGAGCAGCGGCTCACCGTCGAGCAGGAACACCAGCGAGTTCGCGATCTGGCCGACCTCGATCCCGAGCGCCGCCGCGGCGAGCGCCGCCGTCGACGCGGCCTCGTCGAGCCAGCGGACGGGCGGGTGGACGCCCGACTCCGCGAGATCGGCGAGGACGCGGTCGACGGCGGGGTGGCTTCGTACGCTCATGCCGCCGAGGCTAGCGCGGGGCTCAGCCCTTGAGGGTCGCGACGTCGATGACGAAGCGGTAGCGCACGTCCGAGGCGAGCACGCGCTCGTAGGCCTCGTTGATCTGCGACGCCGAGACGACCTCGACCTCGCTCGCGATGCCCTTCTCGGCGCAGAAGTCGAGCATCTCCTGGGTCTCCTTGATGCCTCCGATGCCCGATCCCGCGAAGGAGCGGCGGGCGCCGAACAGCGTGAACACGTGCAGCGGCAGGGCCTCGGCGGGGGCACCGACGTTGACCATCGTGCCGTTGCGACGCAGCAGGCCGAGGTACGCGTCGAGATCGAGCACCGCGCTCACTGTGTTGATGATGATGTCGAAGGTGTTGGCGAGCGTCGTGAACGTCTCCTCGTCCTTCGTCGCGTAGTAGTGGTCGGCTCCGAGGCGGAGGCCGTCCTCCTGCTTGCTCAGCGACTGCGAGAGCACGGTGACCTCGGCGCCCATGGCGTGCGCGAACTTGACGGCCATGTGGCCGAGCCCGCCGAGTCCGACGACGGCGACGCGCTTGCCCGGGCCCGCCTCCCAGTGCGAGAGCGGCGAGTAAGTGGTGATGCCGGCGCACAGCAGCGGCGCGGCGGCCTCGTAGGGGATCGACTCCGGGACGCGGAGGACGAAGTCCTCGACGACCACGACGTGAGTCGAGTAGCCGCCCTGGGTGATGGTGCCGTCGCGGTCCACGGAGGCGTAGGTGCCGGTGTTGCCCTTGAGGCAGTACTGCTCCTCGCCGGCGAGGCAGTTCTCGCACTCGCGGCAGGAGTTGACCATGCAGCCGACGCCGACGCGGTCGCCGACCTTGTGCTTGCTGACCTCGGAGCCGACCTCGGCGACGACGCCGACGATCTCGTGGCCGACGGTCAGCGGGTACTGCACCGGTCCCCACTCTCCGCGGACGGTGTGGATGTCGGAGTGGCAGATGCCGGAGTAGGCGATCTCGATGAGCACGTCGTGGGCGCCGACATCGCGGCGCTCGATGGTGGTGGGGACCAGCGGCTCGGTGGCGGAGGGAGCGGCGTAGGCGTTGACAGTGAGCATGTGTTCTCCTCGGGGGCGGGCGCACGCGGAAGACGGATCGTGCGGGGGTGGGGGTCGCGAGTGCGCATCCCCAGGCTATCGATCCGGTCTGGACGCTCCCCGTAGGCTCGGGGGATGCGGACCACGGTCGATCTGAACGCCGATCTGGGCGAGGGCTTCGGCGTGTGGGAGCTCGGCGACGACGAGGCGATCCTCGGCGTCGTCTCGAGCGCCAGCATCGCCTGCGGGTTCCACGCCGGCGACCCGTCGATCATGCTCGCCCGCTGCCGCACCGCGGACTCGCGCGGAGTCGCGATCGGCGCGCACGTCTCGTACCGCGATCTCGCCGGCTTCGGTCGACGCGAGATCCCGGTGGGCCGCGACGAGCTGCACGCCGACGTCGTCTACCAGATCGGCGCACTGCAGGCGGCCGCGCGGGCGGCGGGCACCCGGGTGCGCTACGTGAAGCCGCACGGCGCCCTCTACAACCGCATCGTGCACGACGAGGTCCAGGCGGAGGCGGTCGCCGCCGCGGTCCGCGACGTCGCGCCCGGCCTCCCGCTGCTCGGTCTCGCCTCCTCGGCCGTCGAGCGCGCGGCTGCGTCGGCCGGCCTGCCCTTCCTGCGGGAGGCGTTCGTCGACCGCGGCTACCGCGCCGACGGCTCGCTGGTGCCGCGCGGCGAGCCCGGCGCCGTGCTGTCGGATCCGGCGCTGGTCGCCTCCCGCGCCGTCCGGATGATCGTCGACGGCGCCGTGCAGGCGAGCACCGGCGAGCACCTCGCCGTGCGGGTCGACTCGCTGTGCGTGCACGGCGACTCTCCGGGTGCCCTCGCAATGGCGGAGGCGGTGCGCGCCGCTCTGGCGCGGGCAGGCGTCGAGCTCGCTCCCGCCGCCCCGTGATCGCCGCGCGACTCCTCCCCTCCGGCGACCGCGCCGTGCTCGTCGAGGTCGCCGACCTCGAGGCCGCCCTGGCGCTGACCGCCGCCCTCGAGCGCGGGCGACCCGTCGGCGTGCTCGATCTGGTGCCGGCCGCGCGGACGGTGCTGGTGGTGATCGAGCCCGGCGAGCTCCCGCTGGCTCAGGCCCGCCGGTGGATCCGCGACGTCGCCGGCACGGCTGCACCGAGCGGGGCCGATCTCGCCGGGCGGAGGCACGACATCGCGGTCCGCTACGACGGCGCGGATCTCGTCGCGGTCGCCGACGCGCTCGGGTGGAGTGTCCAAGAGCTCGTCGAGCGCCACACCGCGACGCCGTGGCGTGCGGCGTTCGGAGGCTTCGCACCCGGCTTCGCGTACCTCGCCGCCCGCACGCCGTGGCCCGAGATCGCCCGGCGCACCGAGCCGCGGACGCGCGTCCCGGCGGGCTCCGTCGCGCTCGCCGGCGAGTGGTCGGCCGTCTACCCGCGCTCCTCCCCCGGCGGCTGGCAGCTGATCGGGTCGACGGAGGCGGTGCTCTGGGACGCGGACCGCACCCCTCCCGCGCTCCTCGCCCCCGGCGACGAGATCCGCTTCCGGGCGCTGCCGTGAGCCTCCGCGTGCTCGATCCGGGGCTGCTCGCGCTGATCGAGGACGAGGGGCGGCCCGGCTACGCCGCCCTCGGCGTCGGTCGCTCCGGTGCGATGGACCGCGGGGCGCTCCGGACCGCGAACCGGCTGCTCGGGAACGCCCCGGACGCCGCGGGGATCGAGCTGCTCGGCGCAGGCTTCACGGCGCGCTTCGACTCGGACGCGTGGTTCAGCCTCGCGGGCGGTGCCGGGATCGCGACGCTGGACGGGCGAGCGGTCGACCGCCTGCTCCCAGCGCTCGCGCCAGCGGGGTCCGTCCTGAGACTCGGCCCGCTGCGCGCGGGACTCCGGCGCCTCCTCGCGATCCGTGGCGGTGTCGCGGTGCCGGCGATGCTCGGATCCCGCTCGCGCGACACGCTGTCCGCACTCGGGCCGGAGCCGCTCCGCGCAGGGGACGAGCTGCCGATCGGAGCGGCTCCGCATCCCGTGCGAAGCGTCGACTGGTGGCCGCTCGACGCCCCGGGGCCGGACGTCCGGCTCGATGTGCATCCCGGGCCACGGCTCGACCGGCTGCCGGAGGGGACGTGGCAGCGTCTGCTCGCGGGACCGTGGCGAGTGAGCGGCGACGCGGACCGGGTCGGCATCCGCCTCCTGGGTGCGCCGCTGCCGACCGGCGACGCGGGCGAGCTGGCCAGCGAGGGGCTCGTGCACGGCTCGGTGCAGCTGCCGCCGTCGGGCCGGCCGGTGGTGTTCGGGCCCGATCACCCCGTGACGGGCGGGTATCCCGTCGTCGCGGTGGTCGACTCCGCGTCGCTGGATCTGCTGGCGCAGCTGACGCCGGGGAGCTCGGTGCTGCTCCGGGCGGCTCGCCGGCAGGGATGAGCAGGCGATCGGGCGGCTAGCGCAGGGCGCGCTCCGCCGCCGACACCACGTTGTGGATGAGCATCGCCCGCGTCATCGGGCCGACGCCGCCCGGGACGGGCGACAGCCAGCCCGCGACCTCGGCGACTCCGGGAGCGACGTCGCCGGTGAGCTTCGCCTTGCCCGTGTCGGGGTTCTCGACGCGCGTGATCCCGACATCGAGGACGGCCGCTCCGGGCTTCACCCAGTCGGCCGCGATCAGCCCGGGCACGCCGACCGCCGCGACCACGATGTCGGCGCGGCGCACCTCGCCCGCGAGATCGGTCGTGCGCGAGTGCGTGAGCGTCACCGTCGCATCCAGTCCCTTGCGAGTCAGGAGGAGTCCGAGAGGGCGCCCGACCGTCAGCCCGCGACCGACGACCACCACGTGGCGTCCCTGCAGCGGGATGTCGTGGCGCTTGAGCATCTCGACGATGCCGTTCGGCGTGCAGGGCAGCGGGCTGTCGAGCTCACCCTCGACGCCGAGCACCAGGCGCCCGAGATTGGTGGGGTGCAGTCCGTCGGCGTCCTTGTCGGGGTCCATCAGTTCGAGCATCGCGTTCTCGTCGATGCCCTTCGGCAGCGGCAGCTGGATGATGTAGCCGGTCACCGCCTCCGACTCGTTGAGATCACGGATGGCCGCCCGGATGTCGGCCGCGGAGGCCGTCGCGGGCAGGTCGACGCGGATCGACTCGATCCCGACCTCGGCGCAGTCGCGGTGCTTGCCGGCGACGTAGGAGCGGGAGGCGGGGTCGTCGCCGACCAGCAGCGTGCCGAGGCCCGGGACGACGCCCCTCTCGCGCAGAGCGGCGACCCGCTCGGTGATCTCGGCCTTGACCGCTGTCGCCGTCGCGACTCCGTCGAGAATCTGTGCCGTCATGTCGAACTCCTCGTGCTGGGGCGCTCAGGAGGGGCCGCAGTGCGGACCGCGGCCCCTCCGGAGAGCTCGAATGGTGGCGCCTAGAGCCCCGGGTAGAGCGGGAAGTCGTCGGTGAGCCGGCCCACGCGGGCACGGAGCGACTCGAGATCGGCCGAGGGCTTGAGCGCCTCGGCGATCACGTCGGCCACCTCGGCGAACTCGGTGTCGCCGAACCCGCGGGTCGCGAGCGCGGGCGTGCCGATGCGCAGACCCGAGGTGACCATCGGCGGGCGCGGGTCGAACGGCACGGCGTTGCGGTTCACGGTGATCCCGACCTCGTGCAGGCGGTCCTCGGCCTGCTGGCCGTCGAGCGGCGAGTTGCGGAGGTCGGCGAGCACGAGGTGCACGTCGGTGCCTCCGGTGAGCACGTCGATGCCCTCGGCCTTCGTGTCGGCGGCGACGAGGCGCTCGGCGAGGATCTGCGCGCCGCGGATGGTGCGCTCCTGCCGGTCGGCGAACTCGGCCTCGCCCGCCAGCTTGAAGGCAGTGGCCTTCGCGGCGATGACGTGCATCAGCGGGCCGCCCTGCTGACCGGGGAAGACCGCCGAGTTGAGCTTCCTGGCGTACTCCTGCTTGGCGAGGATGAGACCGGACCGGGGGCCGGCGAGCGTCTTGTGCACGGTCGAGGTGACGACGTCGGCGTGGGGCACCGGCGACGGGTGGAGGCCCGCGGCCACGAGACCCGCGAAGTGCGCCATGTCGACCCAGAGCTTCGCGCCGACCTCGTCGGCGATCGCGCGGAAGGCCTCGAAGTCGAGGTGGCGCGGGTAGGCCGACCAGCCCGCGATGAGCACCTGGGGGCGCACCTCGAGGGCCTTCTCGCGGACGACGTCCATGTCGATGCGGAAGGTCTGCGGGTCGACCCCGTAGGCGGTGGCGTTGTAGAGCTTGCCCGAGAAGTTGAGCTTCATGCCGTGCGTGAGGTGGCCGCCGTGAGCGAGCTCGAGGCCGAGGATGGTGTCGCCCGGCTGGATGAGCGCGGCGAGCGCCGCCGCATTGGCGGTGGCTCCGGAGTGCGGCTGGACGTTCGCGAACTCGGCGCCGAACAGGGCCTTGGCCCGGTCGATCGCCAGCTGCTCGGCGATGTCGACGAACTCGCAGCCGCCGTAGTAGCGGCGGCCGGGGTAGCCCTCGGCGTACTTGTTGGTGAGGACCGAGCCCTGCGACTCGAGGATCGCGCGCGGGACGAAGTTCTCGCTCGCGATCATCTCGAGGTAGCCGCGCTGGCGGTCGAGCTCCTGCTGGAGGACGGCGGCGATCTCGGGATCGACGACCGAGACGGGCTGGTCGAACGTGGCGGCGAGGCTGGTGCTCGCGGCGGATGCGGTGGTCGGATCGGAAGAGGGGGACACGGACGCTCCTTGACGGCGAAACGGACGGCGCCCCGAGCCGTCGCGCGAGGCGACGAGTCTCGTCCGGGCGACCGGGACTACGGTATCCGTTCCGGCCCAGGCGTGCGGCAGGAAAAGTGTCCGGCGAGAGTGCACCGGAGGAGGTGTCGCTCCCTGATGGTCACCCATCCGAACGCCAGTCGCGACGTCGCCAGTGTAGCAATGCGCTAGGGCTGACGGTCCCTCAGGTCTGTGCGAGGATTCCTCGGAGGCGTGCCGGGTGCCGGGCGCGGAGGGGATCACGTGGGACTCAGGGCGATCGCGCTCGGCGGGAGGACGACCGTCGGCTCGCTCGGCGACTCCGAGCTGATCGTGCTCGTCCGCGCCGGCGAGGGAGCGGCCACGGCCGAGCTCTGGCGGAGGCACGCGGCTGCGGCTCGCAGCGTCGCCCGGGCCTGGTCGGGCTCGCTCGATCCCGACGACCTCGTCTCGGAGGCGTTCGTGCGCGTCCTGTCGACGATCGAGCGGGGCGGCGGCCCCGACGGCGCCTTCCGCCCCTACCTCTTCACGGCCGTGCGCAACGTCGCCGCCTCCTGGGGGCGCCGTCAGGATCGCGAGCGCCCGCTCGAGTCCGACGAGGACGTGGTCGCGTCGGAAGCCGGTCCGGAGGAGGCCGCCCTCGCCGCGCTCGACCGGGATCTCGGCCTGCGCGCCTTCCGCTCCCTGCCCGCGCGCTGGCAGGAGGTGCTCTGGTACACGGAGGTGGAGGGGCTCAGCCCGGTCGAGGTCGCTCCGCTGCTGGGGCTGCGGCCCAACTCGGTCGCCGCGCTGAGCCACCGGGCGCGCGAGGGCCTGCGCAGCGCGTGGATCCAGGAGCACGTCGCCGACGTCTCGGCCGAGGGCGAGTGCCGATGGGTGCTCGAGCGGGCCGGGTCGCACGTGCGGGGACGACTGCCGGCGCGCGACCGACTCCGGATGCGCTCGCACCTCGCGGAGTGCGCGGAGTGCCGAGCGGCGCTCACCGACGCCCAGCGGACCGGCGCCCGGCTCGCGACCGTCCTTCTGCCGCTGGCGGCGGGCATCGGAGGAGCGACGGCCTACGCCACCGGCGGCGCCGCCGCCGGTGTGTCCGGCGGTGCGGGCGTCGCGGCGGGGGGCGTCGCGGCGAGCGCCGGTACCGCGGTCGGAGGCGTCTCCGCGGCAGTGGTGGCTGTCGCCGCCGGACTCGTGCTCGTCGCGGGCGTCGCCGTCGCAGCACTGCTGACCTCGGCGGGCCCCCAGCCGTCGGTGGTCTCGGAGCCGCAGGGCGCGCCTCCGGAGCAGGTGGCATCGACCCCGGAGCCGGAGGCCACGATCGCGGCGGTCCCGGCCGTCGCGCCGACGCCGACTGTCGAGCCGCAGCCTCCCGCCGCCTCCGCCCCCGATCTGTCGGCGGCGCAGGCGTCGCCCGCCCCTGCGCCGGTGACGCCGGTCACGGTCGTCCCGCCGCCCTCGCCGGAGCCGATCGCGACGGCGCCGACCCCGACTCCCCGCGTGACCTCCACTCCGTCCCCGACTCCCCCGGCGACGCCGACACCCACCCCCACGCCGAGCGTCACCGCCCCGCCGGTCCCGACCACGGCGACGCTCACCACCGATCCCGATGAGCACCTGCTCCCCGACGCCGCCGGCACCGCCGCTCCCGGCTCGACGGTGACCGTCGAGGACGCGGAGTCGGGCGAGGTCTACGCCGACACCGTCGCCGGACTCGACGGACAGTGGTCGCTGCCGGGCCTCCCCCTGCCCGCGGGCGAGACCTCCGTGATCGTGCGCACCACCGCTCCCGACGGCACCGAGACGGTGGGCGCGGCCGAGACGGTGCGACTGCTCGCGCCGAGCGTCCTCGCTCCGGCCACGGCGAGCGCCGCCGACGGAGTCCCCGTGGTCGTCCTCGCCGATCCCGGCCCCGTGCAGCTCCTCGTGGACGGCGATGTCGTCCTCGAGCAGACCGTCGTCGGACTCGGTCTGGCGACCGTGCTCGACCTCGGGGCGGGAGAGCACGAGATCGGCGCGCGCTACGCCTCCGCCGACGGTCGCGTCGGAGCGACGGGATCGACGACCGTCGTGGTGCGCTGAGCGCCTCACCGACGGCCGATATCCTGAGCGGATGCAGTCCGACCCCGCCGCGCCCTCCTCCGACCGGCCCGTGCCCACCGGCACCGAAGACGGCGGCGGCCGGGGTCCCGGGAACCACTGGACCCTGACCTTCGCCTGCCCCGATCTGCCCGGGATCGTGCACGCCGTCTCCGGAGCCGTGGTGCAGGCGCAGGGGAACATCACCGAGAGCCAGCAGTTCTCGAGCGCCGACACCGGCCGCTTCTTCATGCGGCTGCAGGTCGAGTCGAGGGTCACCCGGGACGAGTTCGAGCGCGCCCTGCTGCCCGTCACCGAGCACTACGGGATGACCTGGCACCTCGACGTCGTGGGCCGGCCGCTGCGCACCCTCGTCCTCGCCTCGACGGCGGCGCACTGCGTGAACGACCTGCTCTTCCGTCAGCGCGCGGGCCAGCTGGCGGTCGACGTGCCGCTGATCCTCTCGAACCACGACACCCTCCGCGATCTCGCCGAGTTCTACGGAGTGCCGTTCGAGTCGCGACCCGTCGTGTCGCCCGAGACGAAGCGGGCCTTCGAGGAGCGGATCGTCGAGGTCGTCGAGCAGCACGACATCGAGCTCGTCGTCCTCGCCCGCTACATGCAGATCCTGTCCCCCGAGCTCTGCGCGCGCCTGGCCGGTCGCGCGATCAACATCCACCACTCCTTCCTGCCCGGCTTCAAGGGGGCCAACCCCTACAAGCAGGCGCACGCCCGCGGCGTGAAGCTGATCGGAGCGACGGCCCACTTCGTCACGAGCGATCTCGACGAGGGGCCGATCATCGAGCAGAACGTCGTCCGCGTCGAGCACTCCCGCTCGGCCGCGCAGCTGGTCGCCATCGGTCAGGACGAGGAGAGCCGCACCCTCACCCAGGCGGTGAAGTGGTTCGCGGAGGACCGGGTGCTGCTCGACGGCGCCCGCACGATCATCTTCCGCTAGAGCGCATCACTCCCCGCGAGCGATCGCCCGCAGGGCCGCGACGTGGGCGTCGAAGGCCGACGACCCGGCCGGCGTCAGCGCGACCCACGTGACCCGCCGGGAGTCGCTCCGGGCGGCGGAGGACGACTTCGACATCGCAACGAGGCCCGCGTCGGCCAGCAGCTTCAGGTTCTTCGACAGCGAGGCGTCGGCGATGCCGAGCGTGTCGCGCAGCACGCCGAAGTCGATCCCGTCGCCCGCACGCAGCAGACCGCAGATGCGGAGCCGGAGCGGCGCGTGGATCAGCTCGTCGAACCGGGCCTCAGCGGACACGGCGCATGCGCTCGCGCGCGGCTCCGGTGAAGGCGTAGGTGAGGGCCGCGCCGGAGGCGAACGCCAGAGCTGTCGGCGCGGCGATCCACCCGTGGAGATCGAAGGAGGCGAGGCCGAGCGCCACGCTGTAGAGCGCTAGCACGACGGCGAGGCCGGCCAGTGCCAGGAGCCAGGGCGCCGCCCCGAGTCGTGCGAGCTTGACTCCGGTCGCCGCTCGATAGCAGGCGAGCAGCGAGAGCGCGAAGACCAGGCAGGCGATGAAGACGGCGTTCAACTGGCCTCCTGAGGCGGGTCGGACGACGAAGCACGCCGCGATCAGACCGAATCCGGCGGCGAGCCACCACGGCGTGCGCACCCTGTCGGCGAGGGCGGAGCGGTCGGCATCGAGTTCTGAGACGATATCGTTGCTTTCCATGATGGAAAGTCTATGCATCGCTTTCCACTTCGGCAACTGATGTGTTCGAGGCCCGTACTCCGTCGTCAGAGGAGGCGGATACGATGGTCGGCGTGAATCGAGCAGGAGCGGGCGCCGACGTCAGGATCGGGCCGAACGACGTCCTGCGGTTCGTCCTCGAGCTCTTCGCGCTCGCGACGTTCGGGATCTGGGGCTTCACCGAGTGGGCCCTGCCGCTGAACATCGTCTTCGGGATCGGCGCACCCGTGCTCGCGGCGCTGGTCTGGGCGCTGTTCCTCTCGCCGAAGGCCGTGCTCGCGATCGACGTCTACGGCCGTTCGCTGATCGAGCTGCTGGTCATGGGCGCCGCGGCCGTCGCGTGGCTCGACATGGGCCAGCCGATCGTCGCGATCGTCTTCGGCGTCGTCGCGGTCGTGTCCGGAGTCGTCGCCGGGCGTCGCGCGGTCGCCTGACGCGTACCGTCTCCGGCCGCGATCTCGGGCTCGTCGAATCGGCTTCGGCTCGCGGAATCCAGCACTTCTGACGAGCCGAACGCGATCCAGCGAGCCGGACCTCCGGACAACCGACCTTCCGGCGACCTCCGGCTCGTCGAATCCGGTTCGGCTCGCGGAATCGCTCACTTCTGACGAGCCGAGCGTGATCCTGCGAGCCGGAGGTGCTCCGGCAGGGCTCCCGCACGCGAACGGCCGCCCCGCGGCTCCGGTGGGAGCGAGCGGGGCGGCCGTCGTGCGCAGGCGGAGGCTACTCCGCGGCGGCGCCCTCACGCAGCGCGAGGGCGCGGCGACGGACGCCGGAGATCAGCAGTCCCGCGCCGATCAGCGCCAGAGCCGCGGCCCCGAGCAGACCGCCCTCGAATCCGGTGGAGGGCAGCCCTCCCGAGCCGCCGCCGTGGCCGGGTGCACCCGGTCCGGTGGTCGGCGTGGACGTCGGCGCAGGACCCGCGGTGGGTCCGGCGGTGGGCGTCGCGGTGGGCTCCGGGGTGCCCGTCGGCTCCGGGGTCGCCGTCGGCTCGGGCGTGCCCGTCGGCTCCGGAGTCGCGGTCGGCGTGGGAGCCGGCGTCGCCGACTCCGTCACGTCGACGCTCACCAGAGTCGCGAGACCCGAGTCGGAGTAGGCGACCCGCCCGAGGTACTGCGCGGGGCCGGCCAGGTCGCTCCACGAGATCGCGTAGCTCGTGGGCTCGCCCTGCACCGCGTCGATCACCGCGGGCTCGGTCGTCAGCGCGCCGACGCCTCCCTCGGGGGTGACGACGAAGCTGCGCAGGTCGAACGTGACCGTGGGCTCAGCGCCGACCGCGTAGATGTCGGCGGTGACCCGGTAGGTGCCCGCCTCGGGCTCCGCGAGGTCGACGCGCTCGTCGGCGGAGGCGGTCGCCGAGACGGCCTGCGAGACCGGCTCGCCCGCCGCGTCGAGCAGCTCGACGTAGAGGTCGAGGTCGGCCGTGTCGTCGATCGAGTCGAGATCGAAGCGCGCGAAGTCCGCGCCCTCCGGTACGACGACGTCGGTGATCAGCGTCGTGCCCGCCGGCAGGGTGCCGGAGTGGCCGTCGGCCGCCGTGGCGTCCTCGGCGAGGACCCCCTGCGCGAGTCCGGTCGTCGACAGCGGCAGAGCGCCGTCGATGCCGGGCGTGATGGTCGCCGTGGTCGAGCCGGTCGAGCCGGAGCCCGAGACCTCGTACGGCGCGTCGAGCAGGACCGGCCGCACGGCGACCGGGCTGCGGACCTCGTGCTCCGCGCTCGACCACGTCAGGTAGCCGGTCGCGAACTCCGAGAGCTCGGCGTCCGCCGTGGTGAAGGTGACCGTGTACTGGGCCGTCTGGCCCGCTCCGGTGAAGGAGAGGGTGGACGGCGACACCACGGTGTCGACACCGGGGATGTCGAGCGACGCGGTGTACGTGCCGGGAGCGGTCGAGGTCACCGTGCGGGTGACGGTCTGCGTTCCGGCCAGTGCGCCGATGGCGATCGAGGCCTGGTTGAGGTCGGACGGGTCGATCGCCTCGATCGGGTCGATCGCGGGATCGGGGTCGAACACGTAGCCCGCGCCCTTGAGGAACGCGATCCAGTCGCTCGGACCGCTGTCGTAGATCAGTCCGGGGTCGAGGAAGGCGGTCGGATCGACGTGACCGGCGCCCTGGGCGAAGACGTCCTCGGAGGCGTTCCCCGACTGGTCGACGCTGTCGTAGGAGGTCGTCATCATGGCCGACTTGACGGCCGACGGCGACGCGTTCGGGCTCGCGCCGAGGATCAGCGCGGCGAGCCCCGCGATGTGCGGCGACGACATCGAGGTGCCGGACTCGAACGCGAAGGCGGGATCGTCGCCCTCGGCGTTGAAGCTGTCGGCCAGGATCGCGACGCCGGGCGCCGTGAGGTCGGGCTTCAGCACATCGCTTCCGTCGGCCTCGGCCGGTCCGCGCGACGAGAATCCTGCGACCTGGGGCACCGCGATCGCGATCCCGGAGGTGTTGCCCTCGCTGAGCGTCACGGTCGCGCCCGGGGTGGACGCGTAGGCGGTGATGGCGTCGTACGCCTCCGAGTCGATCTGGATGCTCGGGACCGAGTGGTCGTCGACGTGCAGCGCATTGGGGAACGGGTTGAGCAGCAGCATGCCGATGCCGCCCGCCCGCTCGACCTCGGCCGACTTGGACACGCGGGCCGTGACGCCCGCGGTGCAGGCGACGACCTTGCCAGAGACCTTCGCGGGGTCGAGGGTGCCGGTCTCGCAGATCTCCGGAGTCTCGGCCCCGGCGAGGACGACGTCCGCGCTGTTCACGAGAGGGCCGGTGACGTCCTCGTGGACGGTGATAGATCCGCCGGGGAACGCCTGGCCGTCACCGAGGGTGGCGGTGGCCGTGTAGGTCGGGATCGAGGAGGCGGCGACCGTCGTGTACCACGGCGAGGCGTGGTCGAGGGTCGAGTCGCCCGGACCGGAGTTGCCGGCCGAGGCCGCCACGAAGACACCCGCGGCGGCGGCGTTGAGGAACGCCTCGTCGATGAGCGTGAGCGTGGAGGTGGCCGAGCCGCCGCCGATCGAGAAGTTGATCACGTCGACGCCGTCGCTGGTCGCGGCGTCGATCGCCGCGAGGATGCCTGGGCCGGAGCAGAAGTCGTCGTCGTCCGTGCCGTCGACGTCGCCGTTCCAGCAGACCTTGTACGCGGCGACCTTCGCCGCGGGAGCGACGCCCGAGATCGAGCCGTAGTCGTAACCGTCGACACTCGCGTCGACGCCCGCGTTGCCGGCGGCCGTCGAGGCGGTGTGCGAGCCGTGGCCGTCCGCGTCGCGCGGCGAGAGGTACTCGGGATTGTCGGGCGAGCCGGCGGGCTCGGAGTCGCCGAGGAACCAGCGCGCACCGATCAGCTTCTGGTTGCACTCCTCGCCGGTCCACTGCTGCGACGCGTCGGCGCCGCTCACGCAGGCGCCGACGAAGTCGCTGCCGTCGGACTTCGGGTAGGTGACGGTGGTGCCGTTCGTGAAGGGCGCGGCTCCCGGAGTCGTCGCGAGCGGAGCGCCGGCGAACGACGGGTTCTCGGGTGCGATGCCGGAGTCGATGACGCCGACCACGACGCCCGCGCCGGCCTCGTCGATGCCGCCGAGCTCGTTCCAGACGCCGTCAGGGCCGTCGAGGCCGAGGAAGCTCGTCGAGGGCTCCTGGCCGGTGTCGGGGACGGGGATCCCGGAGGCGGTCGGGGCCTGAAGCGTCGTCGGCTGGACCGCGCGGTCGAGGGTGAGGTCCTCGATCTCGCGCACCTGGGCGACGTCCTTGCGGTTCGCGAGGCGGCTCGCCTGCGCGCCGGTCAGCTCGGCCGAGAAGCCGTTGAGCGTGACCGTGTAGTGGTAGCCGATCTCGGCATCGACGGCGGCGGCGACGTCGTCCTGTCGCCGCTCGAGGTGCGCCGAGTAGTCCTCGACGGGGGCGGACCGCGCCTGCAGCTGCGATCCGGCGTCGGGAGCCGTGCGGGCGAAGCGGGCGTCGGTGCCCTCGTAGGTGGCCGCGGCGGGCTCGACCAGAGTGACGACGTAGTCGCCGTCGTCGAAGCTCTGCAGCGACGACAGGCCGCCGACGAGCGACGCGCTCCCGACGACGGGAGCCGCGGACGCCGCGGTGGAGGCGAACGCGGCCGAGGCGGCGACACCGAGCACAGCGAGCCCTGCCAGGATCCGCCTCTCGGTTCGACGAACGGGTGGACGGTGGGAGGGGTGGATCGGCAATCGATGTCCTTACTCACAATCGCTGGGAGCCGGATCGGCTCCCGCACTGAATCGACACTACGAACTGGATCGCTCGGCTCTGTTACGAACAGGTAACGAAGTCACCGGATTTGGGACGAGGACAGTTGGCACTCTCCCGGGTCGAGTGCTAAATTCCTGGCATTGAGTCACCTCGACTCAACTCTGGGAATTGATCTGTTGCACGACTGAATGGAGTGATTTCGATGGCCGTCACCTACGACCCGATCCGCGAGCTCGACCGCTTCGCCTCCGCCCTCTTCTCGCCCGGCCAGGGCCCCCGCCGCATGCCGATCGACCTCTACCGCGACGGCGACCACTACGTCCTCACGGCCGACCTGCCCGGTATCGACCCCGGGTCGGTGGACGTCGACGTCGACGGCCAGCTGCTCACGATCCGCGCCCAGCGCACGGTGGCGAGCGGCGAGGACGTCACCTGGATCACCCGGGAGCGCCAGTCCGCGACCTTCGTCCGCCAGCTGAGCCTCGGCCAGGGCGTCGACACCGAGCGCATCTCGGCGTCGTACGACAACGGCGTCCTCTCGGTGACCATCCCCGTGAGCGAGAAGGCCAGGTCGCGGAGGATCGAGGTGGTCTCGAGCGCGAGGCCCGAGCAGGTCCGGCTCAGCGAGTCGCGCTCCGAGTGATCCGCTCCGCGATCGAGGGCCCGTCCGCTTCCGAGCGGCGGGCCCCCGGTCGTTCCGGCCCGGGGTGCGAGCGGCCGCAGCCCTATGTTGGGAGGATGTCCGCTCCCAAGCCCGACGCCGCCGTCGGAATCCTGCTCCCCCGCGACCTCCCGGCCGCCCAGGTCCTGTCCTACGCCCGACGCGCCGAGGCGCTCGGCTTCGACGAGCTGTGGGTGGTCGAGGACCTCGGCTTCCGCGGCGGGATCGCGCAGGCCGCCGCCGTGCTCGCGGCGACCGAGCGGATCGTGGTCGGCATCGGCATCCTCCCCGCCGCCGCGCGCACGGCCGCCTTCACCGCGATGGAGCTCGGCACCCTCGCCGAGATGTTCCCCGGTCGCCTCCACGCCGGCATCGGCCACGGCATGCCGCACTGGATGCGCGGCCTCGGCGTGTGGCCGCAGAGCCCGCTGACGCTCCTCGAGGAGCAGTTCTACGCGATCCGCTCGCTGCTCGCCGGCGAGGAGACGACCCGCGCAGGCCGGTACGTGACGCTCGACGGGCTCCGCCTCGAGTCGCCACCCGCCGTCGCTCCCCCGCTGCTGGCGGGAGTGCGGGGACCCAAGTCCCTGGAGCTCGCGGGCAGGATCGCCGACGGCGTCGTGCTGGCCGAGCCGGTCACTCCGGAGTACATCACCGCCGCCCTCGAGCGGATGGCGACGCCCGGACGAGTGGTCGCCTACAACGTCGCTGCCGTCGACGACGACTCTGCAGCCGCGCGGGCGCAGGTGCGCCCCGGTCTCGAGTGGATCGGCGAGCCGGACTGGGCGCCGCATCTCGCCCCGCTGCCCTTCGCCGACGAGTTCGCGCGCCTGCGCGAGCGGAGCGCCGACCGAGCCTCCTTCGTGCGCGACCTGCCGGACGAGTGGGTCGACCAGCTGTCGGTCGTCGGCACCCCCGACGCCGCCCGGGCCAGGATCGGCGAACTGCACGCGGCCGGCGCGTCGAGCGTCGTGCTGATGCCGACGGGCGCCGACGCCGGCGCCGCGATGGAGGCGCTCGCCCGGGCGCTCTGACCCGGATCGGGCTCGCAGAAACGGCTCCGGCTCGCGGAATCCGAGGATTCCCGCGAGCCGGAGCCGTTCTGACGAGCCGGAGGTCAGGCCGACATGCGCGCCTTGAGGTTCTCGTCGAGGGTCGCGAGGAACTCCTCGGTCGTCTGCCAGGCCTGGTCCGGTCCGACGAGGAGCGCGAGGTCCTTCGTCATGCTGCCGGACTCGACCGTCTTGATGACGACGTCCTCGAGGGTGAGCGAGAAGTCGATCAGCTCCTGGTTGCCGTCGAGCTTGCCGCGGTGGGCCAGTCCGCGGGTCCACGCGTAGATCGAGGCGATCGGATTCGTCGAGGTGGGCTTGCCCGCCTGGTGCTGGCGGTAGTGGCGCGTGACCGTGCCGTGCGCCGCCTCCGCCTCGACGACGCTGCCGTCGGGCGTGGAGAGCACGGAGGTCATCAGACCGAGAGAGCCGAAGCCCTGCGCGACCGTGTCGGACTGGACGTCGCCGTCGTAGTTCTTGCAGGCCCAGACGTAGCCGCCCTCCCACTTCATCGCGGAGGCGACCATGTCGTCGATCAGGCGGTGCTCGTAGGTGAGGCCCGCGGCGTCGAAGCGCTCCTTGAACTCGGTCTCGAAGATCTCCTCGAAGATGTCCTTGAACCGGCCGTCGTAGGCCTTGAGGATCGTGTTCTTCGTCGAGAGGTAGACCGGGTAGTTGCGGGTCAGGCCGTAGTTGAGCGACGAGCGGGCGAAGTCGCGGATCGAGGCGTCCTGGTTGTACTGGACCTGCGCGATGCCGTCGTCGGGAGCCTTGTAGACCTCGAACTTCATCGGCTCGGAGCCGTCCTCGGGCGTGAACTCGACGGTCAGCGTGCCCTTGCCCTTGAAGACGAAGTCGGTGGCGCGGTACTGGTCGCCGAAGGCGTGGCGGCCGATGATGATCGGCTTGTTCCAGCCGGGCACCAGGCGCGGGATGTTCGAGATGATGATCGGCTCGCGGAAGATGACGCCGCCGAGGATGTTGCGGATCGTGCCGTTGGGCGACTTCCACATCTTCTTCAGGCCGAACTCCTCGACGCGCGCCTCGTCGGGCGTGATGGTCGCGCACTTGACGCCGACGCCGTGCTTCTGGATGGCGTGCGCCGCGTCGATCGTGACCTGGTCGTCGGTCTGGTCGCGGTACTCCATGCCGAGGTCGTAGTACTCGAGGTTCACGTCGAGGTACGGGTGGATGAGCGTGTCCTTGATCTTCTGCCAGATGATCCGCGTCATCTCATCGCCGTCGAGCTCGACGACGGTTCCCTCAACCTTGATCTTGGACATTGCTCTCCCATGGTCTCGATGCAACCCCGCTCCTGCGCGGGACGGGCGGCTGCGCGGCCGCTCCGGATGGCCTCCGCCAGCCTACCCGAGGGCGGAAGTGTCTCGATGTCGAGAGAGTTCGCCGATTCGGGGCGCTCCCCCGATGACGGTCCGTGCGCCGTCGTCCTGGCGGAGGATGACTGCCCCGGATCGGGCCGCTAGATTGACCGCATGAGTGCACTCCGCCTGGAAGAGCTGTCGGCCTCGAACATCTCCGCCGTGAACGGGCTGAGCCTCAAACCCGGGCAGGAGCAGTTCATCGCGCCGGTGTCGTACTCGGCGGCCGCCGCAGTGATCGATCCCGGCGCCGCCTGGCAGCGCGCGATCCTCGACGACGACGAGCTCGTCGGCTTCATCCACGCCCACTTCGACCCGGAGGCCGCGGAGGAGTTCCGCAGCTGCATCTGGCGCATCAACATCGACGCCTCGAAGCAGGGTCGTGGAGTCGGTACCTTCGCCGTCCGCGCGGCCGCCGACGAGGCGCGCACCCGCGGCTTCGACACCCTCACGGTCATCTGGGAGTCCGGCGAGGACGGCCCCGAGCAGTTCTTCCGCTGGATCGGCTTCGAGGTCGTCGGCGAGACGCAGTACGGCGAGAACATCGGGGCGCTGAAGCTCTGATCGCAGCCGCCGGGCAGCCGGGTCCGCCGCCCGACGGGACGGCCCCCGACTCCCCCGACTTCGTCTCCGCCGTGCTGGCGGTCGTCGACTCCATCCCGCCGGGTCGCGTGATGGCCTACGGAGAGATCGCCGCGGTCCTCGGCACGCGCGCCGCTCGAGCGGTCGGGACCGTCATGGCCCGCTACGGCTCGGACGTCGCGTGGTGGCGCGTCGTCCGCTCGGGCGGCGCTCCGCCGATCGGGCACGAGGAGCGGGCGCGCGTCGAGTACGAGCGCGAGGGGACGCCACTGGTGACGACTCCGAGCGGCTACCGCGTCGACGTGCGCGCGGCGCGCTGGCGGCCCTGAGCCGCGCTCATAGGCCGCGGGGCCTCACACCAGCGACTCGCGCCACGCCGCGTGCAGCGTCGCGAACCGCCCCGCGCCGGCGATCAGCGCCTCCGGAGTGCCGTCCTCGACGATGCGCCCGTGCTCCATCACCAGAACACGATCGGCGATCGCCACCGTCGAGAGGCGGTGCGCGATGATCACCGCCGTGCGGTCGGCGAGCAGGGTCTGCAGACCCTGCTGCACCAGGCGCTCGCTCGGGATGTCGAGGGACGACGTCGCCTCGTCGAGGATCAGCACCGCCGGGTCGGCGAGGAAGGCGCGCGCGAACGAGATCAGCTGCCGCTGCCCGGCCGAGACGCGGCCGCCGCGCTTGTTGACATCGGTGTCGTAGCCGTCGGGGAGCGCCTGGATGAACTCGTGCGCGCCGACGGCCTTCGAGGCGGCGACGATCTCGTCGTACGACGCCGACGGCCGCCCTATCGCGATGTTGTCCGCGACCGAGCCCGAGAAGAGGTACGCCTCCTGGGTCACCATGACGATCGCGCGCCGCAGGTCCTTCGGGTGCAGCTGCCGCAGATCGACGCCGTCGAGGGTCACGACGCCGTCGCTCGGGTCGTAGAACCGCGAGATGAGCTTGGCGAAGGTCGTCTTGCCGGCGCCGGTCGACCCGACGAGGGCGATCGTCTGACCGGCCGGGATGTCGAGGTCGAAGCGCGGCAGGATCTCGCGGTCGCTGGTGTACTCGAAGCGCACGCCCTCGAAGCCGAGACGGCCGCGGGCCTGCCGCAGGTCGATCGGACGGGTGGGATCCGGCACGCCCGGCTCCTCCGCGAGGACGCCCGAGATCTTCTCGAGCGCCGCGGCGGCCGACTGGTAGGAGTTGTAGAACATCGCCATCTCCTGCACCGGGTCGAAGAACCGCCGGGTGTAGAGCAGGACTGCGAGCAGCGCGCCGATCTCGAGCCCGCCGTCGAGCACGCGGACGCCTCCGATGAAGAGCACGACCGCGACGGTCACGTTGCCGATCAGCACGAGGCCGGGATCGAAGGTGCCGAAGACGCCGAAGACCTTCTTGTAGGCCAGCCGGTACTTCTCGACGACCCCGCTGAAGACCTCCTCGTTGCGCTTCTCGGCGCGGAAGGTCTGCACCGCGCGGATGCCCGTCATCGTCTCGACGAACTGCACGATCAGCCGCGAGGAGGCGACGCGGGTGCCGCGGAACAGCGCCTGCGACCTCTTCTGGAACCACCGCGTCAGGATGGCGAGCGGCACGAGCGCGCACGCGAGCACGATCCCGCTCACTCCGTCGAGCGTCACCAGAGCGATCGCGACGAAGCCCATGTAGAGCGCGCCCTGCACGAGCTGGTTGATCCCGGAGTCGAGCAGCTCGCGGATGGAGTCGAGGTCGCTCGTCTGCCGCGAGATGATGCGGCCCGAGGTGTAGTTCTCGTGGAACTCGAGGCTGAGCTTCTGCGTGTGCAGGAAGACGCGCTTGCGCAGGTCGATCAGGATCGCCTGGCTCACCCGGGCCGAGAGCACGGTGTACCAGGCGACCAGAACGGCGCCGATCACGCCGGTCAGCACGTAGGCGCCGACGGCCAGGGCGAGCGGGGTCGCGTCGCCGTCGAGCACCGCCGGCAGGCCGTTGTCGATGCCCGCGGCGATCAGGGCGGGCCCGGCCACCTGCGCCGCGGTCGAGACCACGACGACGATCGCCGTGAGCACGAGGCGCAGGCGGAGGGGTCGGAGCAGCGAGCCCAGCAGCCGCAGCGAGCGACGGCGCATCTGGGCGGACTCGGCGCGCGACAGATCGTCGCGCTCCTCGGTCGAACCGAGCGTGCTCATGAGCGGGTCTCCTGGTCGATGGTGTCGGCGTCGCCGCTCGGACGGGAGCCGACGCGCTCGGTCCCCGGCGGGCGGGTGAGCTCGTCCTCCTCGAGGCTCGAGATGACGAAGCGGTAGTGCGGGCTCGACGCGAGCAGCTCGCTGTGGGTGCCGACGGCGGTGACGCGCCCCTCCTCGAGGAGCGCGACCCGGTCGGCCAGGGCGACGGTCGAGGGCCGGTGCGCGACGATCAGCGCGGTCGTGCCGCCGAGGACCCGGCGCAGGCCCGCCTCGACGCGCGCCTCCGTGTCGACGTCGAGCGCCGACAGCGGGTCGTCGAGGACCAGCACGGAGGGGCGCGCCGCGATCACACGGGCGAGCGCGAGCCGCTGGCGCTGTCCGCCCGAGAGGCTCATCCCCTCCTCGCCGACCGTGGTGTCGAGCCCGTTCGGAAGGGCGTGCACGAAGCCGGCCTGTGCGATCTCGAGGGCCTCGAGAAGCTGCTCCTCGCTCGCGTCGGGGCGACCGAGCAGGACGTTCTCGCGCACCGAGGTCGAGAACAGCGTGGCGTCCTCGAAGGCCATTCCGACGTGAGAGCGCAGCTCGTCGCGCCGCATCCGCCGCACGTCGACACCGTCGATCTCGATCGCCCCCGCGGTGACGTCGTAGAGCCGCGGCAGCAGCGCGGTCAGGGTCGTCTTGCCCGAGCCGGTCACCCCGACCAGCGCCATCGTCTCGCCGGGCTCGACCTCGAGGTCGACGCCGTCGAGCAGATCGGGGAAGCGCTCGGGCGCGTCCTGGTAGCGGAAGTGCACGTCGCGGAACCGCACACGACCGAGGGGCCGCTCGATCGTCTCGGGCGCCTGGGGATCGGTGATCGTGTTGGCGCTGTCCATCACCTCGAAGTAGCGGTCGACCGCCGTGCGGGTGTCGAAGGTCATCGAGAGCAGGAAGCCGATCGACTCGACGGGCCAGCGCAGGACGGTCGCCGTGGCGAAGAAGGCGAACAGCTCGCCGACGCTCAGCTGGCCGTCGGCGGCGAGCCAGACGCCGCCCAGGAGGCAGAGCGCGAAGGCGATGTCGGGGACGAGGAGGAGGACGAGCCAGATCCCGGCGATCGCCTTGGCCTTGGCGATCTCGGTGCCGCGCAGCAGCTCGGCCTGGTCGGCGAAGCCCGCCAGGGCGTGCTTGTGCCGGCCGAACGCCTTGAGCACGCGGATGCCGTGCACCGACTGCTCGACCGTCGTGGCGAGGTCTCCCGCCTGGTCCTGGCTCCGGCGGGCGATGCTCGAGTAGCGCTTCTCGAAGGCGAAGCCGTAGATCCAGACCGGGACGGAGCAGACGATGAACAGGACGCCGAGGATCGGGTTCCAGTAGACGAGCACGCCGAAGCCCACGACGATCGTGAGGGCGTTGACGACGAGCAGCACGAATCCGAAAGCGATCCAGCGGCGGATGAGGCTGAGATCGCTCATCGCGCGCGACAGCAGCTGCCCGCTCTGCCAGCGGTCGTGGAAGGACACCGGGAGGTCCTGCAGCTGCCGGTAGAGCGCGCTGCGCATCCTCGCCTCGATCCGCGTGCTCGGAGTGAGGACCATCCGGCGGCGCAGCGCGATGGCGACGGCCTCGAGGACGCCGAGGGCGAGCACGACCCCGACGGGCCCGATCAGCGGGCCGAGGTCGCCCGACCCGGCGGCGCCGGCTCCGTCGCCCAGCGGACCGTCGACGAGCTGCTGCAGCACGATCGGGATCGCCAGCGAGACGAGGCTCGCCACGAGGGCGACCACGATCCCGAGGGTCAGCCGGGGCAGCGAGTCGCCGACGAAGGGGAGCAGCCGCAGCAGGGTGCGCAGGGTGCTCGGTCGCTTCGACTCGACCCGGCGGTCGTCGATCGGAGTGGTGGGTGCGGACACGGTGAAGGGCTTTCGCGACGAGGAGGGTGGGTGGGGTCGCCGCGGGCCCGTCCCGGGCGCTGCGCAGCCTTGCAGGCTATACCCCGGCTATGCGTCGCGTCCACCGCGGGGCGTGTCGCGCCCCTCCTCGCCGAGGGCTCGTCAGCGCACGCGCACCGAGAGGCAGGTGACGCAGCCCTCGAGCTTCTCGAACTCCGAGATGTCGACGGTCACGACGGTGTAGCCGAGATCGCGCAGCAGCGCGGCGCTCCTCGGTGCCGACGCCGCCATCAGCAGGGTGCTCGGGTCGAGGACGACGACGTGCGCGCCGGGCTCCTCGGGCATCGGCAGGAAGGACGGGAAGAGGCGCGGCTCGTCGACCACGGGCTCCCAGCCGATCACGGTGCCGTCGGGCAGGGCCGTGACGGCGCTCTTCAGGTGCAGGACACGGGTGAGCGGCACGGCGACGACGTTGAACCCGAGCGGGCCGAGGAGGGCGCGCAGCTGGGCGATCCCCTCGGCGTTGGTGCGGCCGCCGCGACCGACGTAGACGGTCGAGCCGACCTTGAGGACGTCGCCGCCCTCGAGGGTGCCCGGCGCCTCAATGCGGTGCAGCGTGAGATCGAGGGCCGAGGCCGCCTCCTCCGCCGCGGCGACCTCGCCCCGGCGGGACTCTGCGCCCGGGCGGGTGAGCACGGCGTGGTCTCCGACGACGACGACGGCGTCCTCGAGGAAGACGGAGTCGGCCATCGCGGGAGCGGGAGCGACCTCGACGGTCTCCCAGCCGGCCTCGTCGAGCGCGTCGACGTAGGCCTCCCACTGCTTCTGCGCCTTCTCCTGGTCGACCGGGACGCGCTCGAGGTGGGTGAGCTCCCCGGCGTCGAGGTTGAGGGCCGGGGCGCGCACGAGCGCGATGCGGCGACCGCGGGTCGATGCCGTCGAGCTCGTCGCGCTCGTCGGGGCCTTCGGCGCGGAGGCGACCGCGATGCGATGGCCGAGGGTCGCGGCCGTGAGGGTGAACGCGAGGAGGAAGACGAGATTGAGGCCGCCGAACGTCTCGACGATGGACGTCCAGACTTCGCCCGTGATCGGGGTGCCGCTCGCGCTGGCCTGCACGAGAGTGCCGAAGGTTGCGCCGATCAGCCCGGCGACGAGGCCGGCGATCGCCGCGGTCCACGCGCGGTTCAGCAGCCCCGCGACAGCGAGCGCGAAGACCACCACGAACGCGAGAGCGCTCGACAGGAGGAAGTAGGCGTTGACCTGAGGCAGCGAGGAGGCGGCCAGCTGGTTGCCGATGAAGAAGGCGAGCAGGTTGGCGAGGTGGGCCGCGAGGGCTGTCGCCGCGGCGGCGGCGAGGGCGCCGAGGAGGCGGCGGGCGAGGCTGGGGGCGGGCGCGGAGGCGAGCGTCGAGTCGGAGGGCACGCCGCGACCTTACGCGCTCCGACCAGGGCACCCCCTTTCGGGAACCTTGCGGCCCCCTGAGAGCCGCCCCTCCCACTCCGCAGAAGGTGCGGTAGTCGCACCCGACTACTGCAACGTCTGGAGTCTCGAGGCCTCCGCCACCCGACAGCGCAGTAGTTGTCGAACTCGATCCTCGACTACGACAACTCCTGGACTCTCGAAGCTCCCACTCCTCGCCGGCGCGAGAAAGCAGAGCGCACTCCCCCTCCTGACGCGCCGGCTTCCTCGCGGCGGTGGGTGTCCTGTCCGAGCGGCCCGCCCTCGCTGATCGAGCAGCCCGCCCCTCGCTGATCGAGTAGCCCGCGTAGCCGACGTCTCGAGATCCCCCAGCGTCAGAAGGGCAGGGCAGGAGCCTCATGTGCTGACGCTGGTGGGTCTCGATACGCCCCTGCGGGGCTACTCGACCAGCATTGGTCCGCTCGAGCGCATCTCCCGCCAAGATCCGCCCGAACGTCAGCCTCAACGCCTACTCGACTCCCGAAGAGAGAGGCCGCTCAGCGGGAACCGCGTGCCAAGCGATTCCCGCGGCGGCCGACGCAGGACGCTCTGCAGGACGCAACCACCTCTGGCGGCCGACCGCGCCACGCCGCGCAGGGAGCGGCGTGGAAGACGAACACCACCCGAGGCCGCTCAGCGGGAATCGCGTGCCAGCGATTCCCGCGGCGGCCGACGCGACACGCTCTGCGGAACGCATCCACCCCTGGAGGCCGACCGCGCCACGCCGCGCAGGGAGCGGCCTGGAAGACGAACACCACCCGAGGCCGCTCAGCGGGGATCGCGTGCCAAGCGATTCCCGCGGCGGCCGACGCAGGACGCTCTGCGGAACGCACCCACCCCAACAAGCCGACCGCGCCACGCCGCGCGAGGAGCGGCGTGGAAGACGAACACCTTCTTCCACTGAGCGCTGCGCGCTCAGTGGAAGAAGTGCCGCTCCCCCGTCGTGTACATCGTGACGCCGGCGCGCTTGGCGGCCTCGATGACCTCGGCGTCGCGCACCGAGCCGCCGGGCTGGACGACGGCCTTCACGCCTGCGGCGAGGAGCACCTCGAGGCCGTCGGCGAACGGGAAGAACGCGTCGGAGGCGGCGACCGATCCGGGGGCGCGGTCGCCGGCGCGGGTGACGGCGAGGTGGCAGGAGTCGACGCGGTTGACCTGTCCCATGCCGACGCCGACGGAGGCGCCGCCCTTGGCCAGGAGGATCGCGTTCGACTTCACGGCGCGGCACGCCTTCCAGGCGAACTCGAGGTCGAGGAGCGTGTCGGCGTCCGCGGCCTCGCCGGCGACGAGCGTCCAGCCGGAGCTGACCTCGCCGGGGCCGCCGGTGAAGCGGTCGGGCTCCTGCAGCAGCACGCCTCCCGAGATCTGCTTGAACTCCGTCTCGACCGGCGCGTAGTAGTCGGGCAGCTGCAGCAGGCGCAGGTTCTTCTTCGTCTTGAGCACCTCGAGCGCCTCCGGCTCGAACGAGGGGGCGACCAGCACCTCGGTGAAGATCTCCTTGACCGTCTCGGCCATCGCGAGCGTGACGGGCCGGTTGGCGGCGATGACGCCTCCGAATGCCGACACCGGGTCGCACTCGTGCGCGCGACGGTGGGCGGAGGCGATGGGGTCGATCGCCTTGGCGTTGGCGATCGCGATGCCGCACGGATTGGCGTGCTTGATGATCGCGACGGCGGGCAGCACGAAGTCGTAGGCCGCACGCACGGCGGCGTCGGCGTCGACGTAGTTGTTGTACGACATCTCCTTGCCGTGCAGCTGCGTGGCCTGGGCGATTCCCGTCCCGTCGGGCGAGACGTAGAGGGCAGCCTTCTGGTGCGAGTTCTCGCCGTAGCGCAGGACCTGCTGGAGGGTGCCGCGGATCTCGACGGCGCCCGGGAACCCGGCGTCCACCTCCTGGCCGGCGAACCATGCGGCGACGGCGGAGTCGTAGGACGCGGTGTGCGCGAAGGCGCGCGCGGCGAGGGTGCGCCGGGCCGCGAGGGTGGTGCCTCCCTCGCCGAGTGCGGCGATGACACCGGAGTAGTCGGCCGGGTCGACGACGATCGCCACGTTGGCGTGGTTCTTGGCCGACGCGCGGACGAGGGCGGGCCCGCCGATGTCGATGTTCTCGACGACCGTGGCCGCGTCGGCGCCGCCCGCGACCGTCTCGCGGAACGGGTACAGGTTGACGACGACGAGCTCGAACGCCGCGATGTCGAGCTGCTCGAGCTGCTCGCGGTGCGACGCGAGGCGCAGGTCGGCGAGGATCCCCGCGTGCACCGCCGGGTGCAGCGTCTTGACGCGGCCGTCGAGCGACTCCGGGAACCCGGTGACGGCGGCGACGTCGGTGACGTCGAAGCCCGCCTCGCGGATGGTCGCGGCGGTCGACCCGGTCGAGACCAGCTCGACGCCGGAGCCGGCGAGCGCCGCCGCCAGCTCGAGGAGCCCGGTCTTGTCGCTGACCGAGATCAGGGCGCGGCGGACGGGGACGACGTCGCGGTCGTCGTAGCTGCTGGGGTCGTGTGCGGTGATGCTCATGCGCGGGAGAGGTCCTCGAGATCGACGGTTCCGTGGGCGATGTCGAGCACCGTCTGCACCAGCAGGCGACGCTCGATGGTCTTGATGCGCTCGTGCAGCGCGTGCTCGGTCTCGCCGGGGAGCACGGCGAGGCTCTCCTGCGCGATGATCGGGCCGGTGTCGACTCCGGTGTCGATGACGTGGACCGTCACTCCGGTCTCCACGGCTCCGGCGGCCAGGGCGTCGCGGACGGCGTGCGCTCCCGGGAAGAGCGGCAGCAGCGCGGGGTGCGTGTTGATCATCCGCGGGCTGAGGGCGTCGACCACCCCGGGCGGCAGGATGCGCATGAAGCCGGCGCAGACGACGAGATCGGGCTCCCATTCGCGGATGCACGCGAGCAGCTCCCCGCCCCAGGCGGCCCGGCTCGGGAACGCGTGCGGCGAGACGGTGAAGGACGGGATGTCGAACGCCTCGGCGTGACGCAGCCCCTCGGCCTCGGTGTCGCTGCCGACGGCGACGACGCGGGCGGGGAAGCGGCCGTCGCTCGCCGCCTCCAGCAGTGCGCGGAGGTTGGAGCCGCCGCCGGAGATGAGTACGACCAGCTTCAGCACTGCGCAAGTCTAGGGGAGGCCCGCGCGCCGGGGGTCAGTCGCGCGACGGTCGCCCGGAGGCGAGTCCGAGCCCCGCGGCCACGGCCAGCTCGAGCGCTGCGATCGCCCCGACGAGGAGCGGATCGGGTCCGACCTGCACCAGGCGGCCCGGGCCGGCCGCGCCCGCCGAGAACCAGGCGAGCAGGCCGAGCAGCAGCCCGCCGACCACTCCGATGCCGCCGGCCGCTGCCGCACCCCAGCGCAGGAGCGAGCGCCCCTCGAGGCCGTCGATCACGACGCGGCGCAGCCGCCAGCCGGCGACGAATCCCGCCAGCAACGGCACCAGGACACCGAGGAAGCCGAAGGCGAGATCGCCCTGCGGCACCGCGGCGAGCACCGGGATCGAGGGCACGGGGCCGAGGAGCGTGCCCGCAGGACCCACCGAGGATCCGGCGCCGATCGCGAAGCCGGGACCGACGAGCCAGCTCGCCGCCCAGATCACGAGGTTCGGGAGGAACGCCAGCTGCCCCAGCGTCAGGGCGAGACCGCCGAGGCCCTCGCCGCCCAGCCCCTCGTAGAGGGCGACGATCGAGGTGTAGTTCACGACGAGGAGGATCGCCACGATCACTCCGGCGACCCCGATCACGGCGGACGCGGCGAGGGTGCCGCCCCGCAGCGACAGCAGCACCAGCGAGGGGCCGGGAGCGGGCAGGCGCTCGAGCGTCTCGCGGGCGAGCTCGCCGAGCCGGTCGGGCTCGCCGCTCCGGGACGAGTGGGTCACGGCGCCGATCGCGACTCCGAGGGCGAACACCAGCGCGGGCAGGACCGTACCCTGCACGGCGTCGACGGAGGCGACGCCGGTCGCGGACCCGACGGTCACGAGGAAGGCGAGGAGGAGGTAGATGCCGATCGCGACGACGAAGCCGATGAAGCGGAACGGCGACTCCTGCGCCCGCCGACCCGTGCGGGCACCCAGGAGGATCGTGAGCAGCGCGAAGGCGAGGGGCGCGATCGTGACCACGAACGGCTCCGTGCCGCCGGGGAGGCCGAGGGCGAGCGGGGAGTCGGAGCCGAGGCTCGCCAGCAGATCGGCCCCGTGGCCCAGCAGCCAGGCGTCCGCGGCGATCCGCCAGAAGACGCCCCAGTCGATGGCGGTGTCGTACTGCACCGCCCAGAGAACGGTCAGCGGGACGAGCGGGATCGCGATCCCGATCAGTGCCGAGAGCGCGGCGTCGAAGGCGGCGAGGAGGGCGACGGTGATCCGGTTCATGGGCTCGACGAGCCTAGCGGCGGGCTCGGGCTCAGCGGCTCCGGGCGCGCCCGCGTCCCCTAGGGTCGTTGCGTGACGAGGGCATCGGGCGACGTGCGATCGGAGCGCGGCCTCGACCGGCTCGTGAACTTCACCGACGCGACGGTCGCCATCGCGATCACGTTCCTCGTCCTCCCGCTCGTCGACGTGGTCGAGGAGGGCGGCTCCCCCGACCTCGGGACGCTGCTCTCGCAGAACTACGGCACACTCTCGGCGTTCTTCATCACGTTCGCGGTGATCGGCCGGCTGTGGCTGGTGCATCACGCCGTGTTCGAGGGCGTCGCGCGCTACTCCTCCGCGCTCGTGACCGCGAACTTCGTCTGGATGGCGTCGATCGTGCTGCTGCCCTTCGCCGCGAACCTGCTCTCGAACGTCTTCGACACCGATCCGTCGGTCTTCGCGCTCTACATCGGGACGATGATCGTCGCGAGCGCCGCGACCCTCGCGATGCAGCTGATCCTCCGCCGCGATCCCGATCTCCTCGCTCCGGGAGTGGAGCCGCTCCGCTCCGCCTCGCACTCCGCGATCGTCCTCGCGCTGCTCGCCGCCACTCTGGTGCTCGCGGTGACGGTGCCCGCCGTGAACATGTTCGCGCTCTTCCTCCTCCTGCTCTCGGGGCCGATCGATCGGCTCGCGCACCGCGGCCGGCCCTCGGCGCGCGGCCGCCAGATCCGCACGGAGCGCGGGCTCGACCGCCTGGTCAACTTCTCGGACGCGACGGTCGCCATCGCGATCACGATCCTGGTGCTGCCGCTCGTCCAGCTGGCCCCTGAGATCGCGCGCGAGGGCGGAGGCGTCGGTGCCGTCCTCGACGTTCCCCTCGACTCGCTGCTCGCCTTCGCGCTGTCGTTCGCGCTGATCGCCGTGTTCTGGGTGCCCCACCACCGGATCTTCGAGCTCGCCGGCGACTACGACGCGGGGCTCGTGTGGCTCGACCTGCTCTGGCTCGCCTCGATCGCGTTCTTCCCGTTCGCGACGAGTGCGCTCGCGCAGCTGCCCGACTCGCGGGCGACCATCGGGCTCTACATCGGCACGATGGTGGTGATGAGCGGTGCGCTGGTGCTGATCGAGCGGCACCTGCTGCGGCGGCCGGGGCTACTGCGCGAGGGCGTCGGCCGGGTGCGGCTGACGCGGGCGCTCGTCCCCTTCGGTCTGCTCTCGCTGGCGCTCGTGCTCGCCCTGCTCCTCCCGGCCGTCGGGCTGTGGTGGCTGTTCCTGCTCCTCCTGCAGCGTCCGATCTGGCTCCTGACAGCGCGTCGCGGCGAGCGCTAGCGCAGGCGCGGCGCGATGCTCTCCGCGACGGTGCGGAGGATCCTCCGGTGCGACTCGACGCCGCCGACGGCGGGCAGCGTGATCGTCAGCGCGTCCGCCTCCGCCAGCGCGGGATCGGCGCTCAGCGACGCGACGATCTCGTCGACGCCGCCGAGATGGAGCGGGCTGAAGCGCATCGGCGCCGCGATGATCGACCGGTCGGCGGTGCGGGGGCGGCCGTCCTCGTCCATCCGGGCGAGGTAGCCGTCGATGAAGGGCCGGTGCGCCTCCTCGTCGGCGGCGTCGAGCAGCGGCAGCACGATGCGCCCGGCGGTCACCCGCGAGGTGCGGTCGGGGTGCGCCGCGGCGAAGGCCTCGCGGTAGGCGCGGATCTGCGCGGCCTGCTGCTCGGCGAAGGGCAGGCCCGTCTCCTCCGTGTTGAGGGTCGACACCTGGAGGTGCATGCCCTGCTCGCCGGCGCGGACCGCCGAGGCGGTGGTGCCCGCGCCGTACCAGAGGCGGTCGGCGAGCCCGGGGGCGTGCGGCTGCTGGATCAGCGGATCGCCGACGGGGACCGACATCAGCGCCGACTCCGCGATGCCGAGGGTCGTGCCGCGCAGCGCCTCGCGGAGGCGCTCGATCCGCTCCTGCGCCTCGGCGCGGAACTCGCGGTCGGCCTGGCCGAACACGCCGTCGAAGACCGAGGAGAGGTGGGCGAAGCCGCCGCTGACGCCGAGGTCGAGCCGGCCGCCCGAGAGCAGGTCGACGGTGGCCGCGTCCTCGGCGAGCCGCACCGGCGACTCGTAGCGGGCGCCGATCACGGCGGTGCCCAGGCGGAGGCGGCGCGTGCGCTGCGAGGCGGCCGCGAAGAAGGTCATCGGCGAGGCCAGGAAGCGCTCGAAGTGGCGCACCCGCACCCAGCCGGTGTCGTAGCCGAGCTCCTCGGCGAGCTCGAACAGCGCCAGGCCGTCCTCGAGGCTGCGCGCGGCGTCTCCGGGCCGCTCGGGACCCTCCGGGTAGGGCACGAAGGTGAGGAAGTCGAGTCCGAGGGTCACCCGACGACGCTATCGCGCCTCCCGGAAACCGCGAATCGGCCGAGGTCCGTCTGCCGGAGCAGAAGACCTCGACCGATTCGAGCGGACGGACGCTTACAGCGTCGCGAAGACCTCGCGCAGCAGGTCGGCCGTCTCGGACGGCGTCTTGCCGACCTTGACGCCCGCGGCCTCGAGAGCCTCCTTCTTGGCCTGCGCCGTTCCGGCCGAGCCGGAGACGATCGCGCCGGCGTGGCCCATCGTCTTGCCCTCGGGAGCCGTGAAGCCCGCGACGTAGCCGACGACCGGCTTGGTGACGTTCGCCTTGATGAAGTCGGCGGCGCGCTCCTCGGCGTCTCCGCCGATCTCGCCGATCATCACGATCGCACGGGTCTCGGGGTCGGCCTCGAACGCGGCGAGCGCATCGATGTGCGTCGTGCCGATGATCGGGTCGCCGCCGATGCCGATGGCGGTCGAGAAGCCCAGATCGCGCAGCTCGTACATCATCTGGTAGGTCAGGGTGCCCGACTTCGACACGAGGCCGATCGGTCCCTTGCCGGTGATGGTCGCGGGGGTGATGCCGACGAGCGACTCCCCCGGCGTGATGATGCCGGGGCAGTTCGGGCCGATGATGCGGGTCTTGTTGCCCTTCTCCTGCGCGTAGGCCCAGAACTCGGCCGAGTCCTGCACCGGGATGCCCTCGGTGATCACGACGAGGAGGCCGATCTCGGCGTCGATCGCCTCGATGACGGCGTCCTTCGAGAAGGCGGGCGGGACGAACGCGATCGAGACGTCGGCGCCGGTGGCCTCGATGGCCTCCTTGACGGTGCCGAAGACGGGCAGCTCGACGTCGCCGTGGGTGACGGTCGTGCCGGCCTTGCGGGCGTTGACGCCGCCGACGACGTTCGTGCCGGCCTTGAGCATCAGCGCGGTGTGCTTGGTGCCCTCGCCGCCGGTGATGCCCTGGACGATGACCTTGGAGTCCTTGTTGAGGAAGATCGACATGCTTGTTCTCTGATTCCTTGAGTCGAAAGGGTCGTTATGCAGCGGCGAGAGCGGCGGCCTTGTCGGCGCCCTCGTCCATCGTCGCGGCCAGGGTGATGAGCGGGTTCGCAGCGGCCACGAGGATCGCGCGGCCCTCCTCGACCTTGTTGCCGTCGAGGCGCACGACGAGCGGCTTGGTCGCCGCGTCGCCGAGGATCTCGAGGGCCTGGAGGATGCCGTTGGCGACCGCGTCGCAGGCGGTGATGCCTCCGAAGACGTTGACGAAGACGCTCTTGACCTGCTCGTCGCCGAGGATCACGTCGAGGCCGTTCGCCATCACCTGCGCGGAGGCTCCGCCGCCGATGTCGAGGAAGTTGGCCGGCTTCACGCCGCCGTGACGCTCGCCCGCGTAGGCGACGACGTCGAGCGTCGACATGACGAGCCCCGCGCCGTTGCCGATGATGCCGACCTCGCCGTCGAGCTTCACGTAGTTGAGGTCGTTCTCCTTGGCCTTCGCCTCGAGCGGATCGGCGGCGTCCTTGTCCTCGAGAGCAGCGTGCTCGGGGTGGCGGAAGCCGGCGTTCTCGTCGAGCGAGACCTTGCCGTCGAGAGCGACGATGTCGCCCTCCTCGGTGAGGACGAGCGGGTTGACCTCGACGAGCGTCGCGTCCTCGCCGGTGTAGACGTCGTAGAGCTTCACGAGCACCGGGGCGACCTTGGCGATCAGCTCCTCCGGGAACTTCGCCGCGCGGGCGATCTCCTCGGCCTTGGCGAGGTCGATGCCCTGGCCGGGGACGACCTCGACGCGCGCGAGGGCGTCGGGGCGCTCGACGGCGAGCTGCTCGATCTCCATGCCGCCCTCGTACGAGGTGAGCGAGAGGTAGGAGCGGTTGGCCCGGTCGAGCAGGACCGAGAAGTAGAACTCGCGGTCGATCCGCGCGCCTCCCGCGACCATGACGCGCTTGACGACGTGGCCCTTGATGTCGAGGCCGAGGATGGACTTCGCGGCCTCGAAGGCGTCGTCGGCGGTCTTCGCGACCTTGACGCCGCCCGCCTTGCCGCGGCCGCCGATCTTCACCTGCGCCTTGACGACGGTGACGCCGCCCAGCTTCTCGGCCGCGGCGCGCACCTCCTCGGGCGTGTCGGCGACGATGCCCGGGAGCACGGGGACGCCGTACTTCTCGAACAGATCACGGGCCTGGTATTCGAAGAGATCCACGCTGCATTCCCATTCCGCGCCGAGCGCGCTTGCGTTTCGAGTCCGGAGGTGGCCCGCAGCGCCGCACGTGACGGCACTGTTCACGAGGTGATACTGCTTCGGGCCGCGCCGAGTCTACTCCGCACACTCGGAGCGCTTCCGGCGCGGCGTAGCGTGGAACCGTGCCGTTCACCGCCCGTCCTCCCGCGCAGCGCGACGTCTTCCGCGAGGGCGTGTTCCTCGTCGCGGGGGCGCGCGCGATCCTGCTGCAGGTCGCGCATCCCTCGGTCGGAGCGGGCTTCGCCGAGCACTCCGACTTCGTGCACCGCGCCCTCGGACGCCTGCACGGCACCCTCACCTACCTCTACGCCCTGCAGTACGGATCCGAGGAGGACGTCCGGACCGTCCGGCGCCGGGTGAACCGGGCGCACGGACCCGTCCGCGGCGCCGGGTACACCGCCTTCGACCCCGAGCTGCAGCGCTGGGTCGCCGCGACGATCACGCAGTCGATGCTGCAGCTCCACGAGGGTGCGTTCGGCGCACTCGGCGCCGAGGAGGCCGACGAGATCGTGCACCGCTCGCGCGTGGTCGGCACGGCTCTGCAGATGCCCGAGGAGCTCTGGCCCGCCTCCCGCGCCGACTTCGACGCCTACTGGGAGGCGGAGCTCGCGCGCCTCGAGGTCACTCCCGCGGCTCGCCGTGTCGCGCACGATCTGCTCGGCGGCGGCATCGCGGCCTGGTGGCTGCGCCCGCTCGGCCCCTACCTCCGGCTGATGACCGCGGGGCTTCTGCCGCCGCACGTCCGCGCCGGCTTCGGCTTCCGCTGGAGCCCGCGGCAGCAGGCGCGGTTCGACCGCGCGCTCGCGCGCACCTTCGCCGTCTACCGGCTGCTGCCGACTGCCGTCCGCACGGCGCCGAGCCGCTTCTACCTGGCCCGGGTCCGGGCCGAGAGCCTCGCGCACCGGGAGTCGGTCAGAAGCCGGGCGTGATGCTCCAGCCCGCGTAGGCCGCCAGCTCGAGTCCGAGCGCCTGCGCCGCCGCGCGCGCCTCCTTCTGCCCGCGCTCGTCGCGCACGTCGACCGTGACCGGCACGCTGTCGCCGAACCCGGCCACCGAGACCCGCGCGCTCGTCGGTCCGCTGTAGAGGGGAACGTGCGCGTCGGCGGTGCGGCCGCCCACGACCCGCGAGCCGGTCGCCTCGGCGATCACCGCGAGTGCGAACGGAGCCGTCACGATCGCGTCCGTGTAGAGCGCCGCCTCGCCCCAGCGCAGTCCGTCGTCGCCCATCCTCCGACTGTACGACGAGATTCCGGCTGTGCGACGAGACTCCCGCAGAGCCGCAGGGAGGAGGAGGATGGGAGGTGCAGGGCACTCGATGAGGAGGCGCACCATGGACGCGATCGTGGTCGGAGTCAGCGGTTCGGATCGGAGTGTCGACGCGCTGCGCTGGGCGCTCGACGTGGCGCGCGGGCATCGACTGCCCGCCGATCTGGTGACGGTGATCGAGCCGGTGCGCGCCCGCCTGTCCCGGGCCGATGCCGAGCACCGGAGACTCGCGGGCGAGGTCCTCGAGGAGGCCCGCGCCCTCGCCGCCGCCGAGTTCCCCGAGGTGCGCGTGCGCCCGCGACTGCTCGAGGGCGAGCCCGTGCACGTCCTCGCCGACGCCGCTCCCTCGGCCGTCGCACTCATCCCGCAGCCGACGGCGGGAGCGCGGGTCGGAATCGCGGTCGGGGTCGACGGCTCGGAGGTCTCGCTCGAGGCGATCCGGCTCGCGGCGATCGAGGCCGACCGCCTCGGTGAGCCGCTCGTCGCGCTGCACGCCTGGCAGCTGCCCGGCGCGTGGGCCGACTCCGTCCCCGTCGAGCGGATCGTCATCGATGCGATCGAGGAGGACGAGAACCTGGTGCTCGCCGAGTCGCTGGTCGGCCTCCGCGACACGCGCCCCGATCTCGAGGTGCGGCCGATGCTGGTGCGCGGCAACCCGGTCGAGCGGCTGACCGCCCTCGCGGCGTCGAGCCGGCTGCTGGTCCTGGGGAGCCACGGGCGCGGCGCGTTCCTCCGGCTGCTGCTCGGCTCGGTGAGCCACAGCCTCGCACTGACGGTCCCCGGGCCCCTCGTGATCCTCCGGCACCGCTCGCTCGCACGCTGAGGATCCGGTGCGGAGCGCTTGAACCCGGCGGCGGGCGGATCTAGCGTGAGAATCCCGGCCGTCGGCCGCGGCGGTCGATGACGACTGGAGCCCCGATGATCAGCACCGAGAACCGAGCCGCCGACGCAGGCCACGACGCCCCCGGCCCGGCCGGATCCGGCACCGCGTCGGTCGCCGCCATCCTCGCGGAGGCGGCGCGGCGCACCCCGACCACGGTCGCGCTGCGCGTCGGTCCCCTCGCGATCGACTACGCGACGCTGTGGAACGAGACCCGTGCGTACGCGGGCGCGCTGAGGGAGCAGGGCGTCGGCCCCGGAGACCGTGTCGCGCTGCTCATCCCGAACGTCCCCGACTTCCCCCGGTGCTACTTCGCCGTTCTCGCGCTCGGCGCCGTCGTCGTCCCGGTGCACGCACTGCTCAAGCGCGACGAGATCGCGTACGTCCTGCGCGACTCCGGAGCGACGACGCTCGTCTGCGCGGCACCCCTGCTGGCCGAGGGCGCGGCGGGAGCGGCACTGGCCGGCGTCTCCGTCCTGACCGTCCTGGTCCCGGACTCGGCCGAGACCCCGTTCGCCCGCCTCGAGGACCTCGCCGCCGAGGCCGTCGCCCTCGACACCTACGTGCCGCGCTCGCCCTACGACACCGCCACGATCCTCTACACGAGCGGCACCACCGGGCGCCCCAAGGGAGCGGAGGGCACGCACTTCGCGATCATCTCGCAGTCCGACGTCCTGCTCATGAACACGTTCGACCTCCACCGGGGCGACGTGGTGCTCGGCGCGCTGCCGCTCTTCCACACCTTCGGGCAGGTCTGCGCGATGAACACCTCGTTCCGCACGGCGGCCACGATGGTCCTGGTGCCGAAGTTCGACGGGGACGCGGCACTCGAGGCGATGATCGCCCACGGCTGCACCGTGTTCGAGGGCGTGCCCACGATGTACGTGGCCCTGCTCGACGCCGCGACCAGGCGGGAGGACCGGCCGCCGCTGCGCTACGGGGTCTCCGGAGGCGCCGCGCTCCCCCTCGCGGTCATCGACCGGTTCCGCGAGGTCTTCGGCGTCGAGATCTACGAGGGCTACGGACTCACCGAGACCTCCCCGGTCGCCACGTTCAACCACCTCGGCGTCCCGCCCCGCCCCGGCACCGTCGGCACCCCGATCTGGGGCGTCGACGTCGAGGTCGCGCGAACGGAGGTGACCGACCGGGTCGAGCTGCTCCCCCGCGGCGAGCTCGGTGAGATCGTGATCCGCGGCCACAACCTGATGAAGGGCTACCTCGGCAACCCGGCGGCGACGGCGGAGGCGGTCGTCGACGGCTGGTTCCGCACCGGCGACCTCGGCACGAAGGACGAGGAGGACTACATCCGCATCCTCGACCGCACGAAGGACATGATCATCCGCAACGGCTACAACGTGTACCCGCGCGAGGTCGAGGAGGTGCTGATCGGGCACCCGGCCGTCGCGAACGCCGCGGTCTTCGGGACCCCGCACGACACGCACGGCCAGGAGATCGTGGCGGCCGTGGTACTGCTCTCCACCGCCTCCGCGAGCGCCGAGGAGCTCATCGCGTACGCGAACGAGCACCTCGCCGCCTTCAAGTACCCCCGCCGGATCGAGTTCGTCGACGCGCTCCCGCTCGGCCCCAGCGGGAAGGTCCTGAAGCGCGAGCTCGTCGCGCGCTACTCCTGACCCGCCGCGCGCGAGGCCATGCGGTACGCGTCTAACGGCGAACCTGGTGCCGGCTGAGGGCGGCCGCTTGGGACGGAATGTCTCGAGCCCCGAAAGGGTGCCAGGGGATCGGACGCGCGTGAGCCATGCTGAGCACGCTCTCAGCCCGCTCGAGGAAGAACCCGCCTGTGACCCGCCAGCCCCCTCCCCCTCTGCCGTCCTCCCGCCGGACCCAGGATCGTCGCACCCCGCTGCGGCTCGGCTCCCACCGGCTGACGCGCCTGCGGCTCACGCCCCTTCAGTGGATCGGCGGCGGAGCGACCGCGTTCCTCGCGCTCGTCGGCCTGCTCTCGGGTGGGATCTGGTCGGCCGTCGTCATGACCGCGCTGATCGTCCTGATCACCGCCGTCTACGGAGTCCTGCTCCGTCGACCGACGTGGCTCGGACTGCCGAGGAGGCGGGGAGCATCGGGCATCGCCGTCGCCGCAGCCCTCGCCGCTCTCGTCGTCGGATCGGCCGCCTACGGTGCCACCGCCCCGACGCCCGTCGCGCAGACGGAGGTCGTCGCCGCGAGCACACAGGCCGCGGAGGCGCCTGCCGCCCTCGCCGCCCAGCCGACAGCAGCGCGCACCGCGACGCCCACGCCGACTCCCACGCCCACCGTGGTCGTCACCACGGAGACGGTCACCGAGACGGCCGTCATCCCCCGCGCGACCCGGACGGAGGACGATCCGAACGCCGATCAGGGCACCAGCACCTTCGCCGCCGGCGTCGACGGGGTGCTCACCCGCACCTTCGAGGTCGTCAAGCACGACGGCACCGAGGTCTCCCGCTCGCAGACGTCGGAGGCGGTCACCACCGCAGCGATCGACGACGTCACCCGCGTGGGAACCAGGGTCCCGGCACCCGCACCCGCGCCTGAGCCTCCGACCGATGCGGGCTGCGATCCGAACTACTCCGGCGCCTGCGTCCCCATCGCGTCCGACGTCGACTGCGAAGGCGGCTCCGGCAACGGCCCGGCGTACGTCCGCGGCCCGGTCACCGTCATCGGCTCCGACATCTACGACCTGAACCGCGACGACGACAACATCGCCTGCGACTCCTGACGCGCACCCGCCTTCAGGCGAGCAGCGACCAGACGGCGGAGGCGAGCACCGCGCCGACGAGACCGCCCGCGATGACCTGCGCAGGGGTGTGCGCACCGAGCCGGACGCGGGACCAGCCGGTCCAGAGGGCGATCGGCACGGTGACGAGCAGCGACCACGGACCGTAGGCGATCAGCACCACGACCGCGCAGGTCGCGACGACGGCGGCGTGGCCCGAGAGCTTCCAGGCGAGGTTGACGACTCCGATGACGACGAGCACCGCCACGGTCACGACACCGAACGTCGTGACCGCGGCGGGCGCGCCGAGCACGGCGAGCAGGACCAGGCCGACGACGATCGAGACCAGCGCGAGCCCGATCGGCAGCGCCCGCTCGCGGCGATCGGGGACGTGATGGTCGCCGCGGATCCGGCCCGCGCGCATCAGCAGGCGGATCACCAGGTAGGGCAGCACGCCCACGAACAGCGCGGCGAGCGCCCCCCACGCGATCCCGAGCAGCGGCGGATCGGCCACCCGGGCGCCGACGATCATCGGCACGAGCACGGCGAGCACCGGCGGCGCGAACGCCTCGGTCGCGAGTCGCGCCGCGAACGGCCCGCGAGCCTCGCCGCTCGCGACGCCCGGCACGCCCCGGTCCGTCGGGCGGGAGTTCGACGAGCGGGGTCTCGACAAGCTCAGAGCTTCTCGATCGGCGCGACCTTGATCAGCAGCTTCTTCGCCCCGACCTGGTCGAAGAGCACGTGCGCGACCCGCTTGCTGCCCTCGCCGGTCACCGCGTTCACGCGGCCCTCGCCGAAGTCGGTGTGGCGGATGCGGTCGCCCGCGATCAGCTCGAGATCGCCGTTGTCGCGGACCATCCCCGTGATCCGGTTCGGGAACTCGCCCTTCGCCTTGGGCGCGGCGGCGAGCGCCTCGCGGAACTCGGCATTGGAGCGCGACTTGCCGAAGCCCGGCCGCTGCGCGTTGAGCGCTCGCGGCTGGGTGCCGCCCCGGGAGGTCGCCGCCCCGGGCGACTGGCGCCACTGGATCAGCTCGGCGGGGATCTCCTGGAGGAAGCGGCTCGGCATCGCGACCGACGTCTCGCCGTACTGGGCTCGGGTCATCGCGAGGGACAGGTAGAGCCGCTTGCGCGCGCGGGTGATGCCCACGTAGAACAGCCGCCGCTCCTCGGCCGGGCCGCCCGGCTCGTTCGCCGAGATGCGGTGCGGCAGCAGGTCCTCCTCGATGCCGGTGAGGAACACGGCGTCGTACTCGAGGCCCTTGGCGGTGTGCAGGGTCATGAGCGAGACCGTGCCGGAGTCGTCGTCGAGATCGTCGGCCGCCGCGACGAGCGAGACCTCGGTGAGGAAGTCGACCAGCCCGCCGTCGGGGTTGTTGCGCGCGAACTCCTTGGTGACGGCGATGAGCTCGTCGACGTTCTCGGCGCGGGCCTCGTCCTGCGGATCGCGGCTGGCGCGCAGCATGTCGATGTAGCCGCTGCGGCTGAGCAGCGACGAGAGCACCTCGTGCACCTTCGCCTCGCCCTCTGGCCGCGCCGGGTCGAGCATCAGCGCGCACTCGTCGAGCAGCGTCGCCAGGTCGACGATCGCCTTCGTCACCTTCGGGCCCATGCCGAGGGAGCCGGCGTTGCGCATCGCCTCGCGCAGCGTGACTCCGTTGGTGTCGGCGAACGACTGCAGCTGCGCCTCGGTCGCCGGACCGATGCCGCGCTTGGGGGTGTTCATGATGCGGCGGAGCGCCAGCACATCGGCGGGATTGGCGACCGTGATCAGGTAGGCGAGCGCGTCCTTGATCTCGGCGCGCTCGTAGAACTTGGTGCCGCCGAGGATCCGGTAGGGCAGGGCCGAGCGGATGAAGATCTCCTCGAGCGCCCGGGTCTGCGCGTTGGTGCGGTAGAAGACCGCGATCTCGTCGTAGCCCGTGCCGGCCGCGTGCAGCCGGGCGATCTCGTCGACGACGAACTGGGCCTCGTCGTGGCCGGAGTAGCCCGTGTAGCCGATGATCTTCTCGCCGTCGCCGCTCGAGGACCAGAGGTTCTTGGCCCGACGATCGAAGTTGTTCGAGATGACCGCGTTGGCCGCCGAGAGGATGTTCTGGGTCGAGCGGTAGTTCTGCTCGAGGAGGATCACGCGGCAGCCGGGGAAGTCGCGCTCGAACTCGACGATGTTGCGGATGTCGGCGCCGCGGAACGCGTAGATCGACTGGTCGGAGTCGCCCACCACGGTGAGCGAGGCGCCGGGGATCGAGCCGTCGGCCGTGACCGGACCCCGGTAGGGGCGGTCGAACTGCGCTGCGTCCATCGTCGCCCGCGGGACGGGCCGCGTGAGCTCGTGGATCAGCGAGTACTGCGCGTGGTTCGTGTCCTGGTACTCGTCGACCAGGACGTGGCGGAAGCGCCGCTGGTACTTGGCCGCGACGTGCGGGAACGCGCGGAACAGGTAGACCGTCTGCGCGATCAGATCGTCGAAGTCGAACGCGTTCGCGCTCTCGAGCGCCCGAGAGTAAGCACGGAAGACCTGGAGGAACATCTCCTCGTTGGGGTCGCTCATGTTGGCGGTGCGCGCGTACGAGTCGACGTCGGCCAGCTCGTTCTTGAGCTTCGAGATCTTGGCGGAGGCGCTCGCGACCGTGATCCCGAGAGAGTCGGCCTCGAGGTCCTTCACGATCCGCTTGAGCAGCGCGCGCTGATCGCCGGAGTCGTAGATGGTGAACGAGGAGGTCATGCCGAAGTTCTCGGCCTCGCGGCGGAGGATGCGCACGCACGCGGAGTGGAAGGTCGAGATCCACATGCCCTCGGCGCTCGCGCCGACGAGCTTCTCGACGCGCTCGCGCATCTCGGCGGCCGCCTTGTTGGTGAAGGTGATGGCGAGGATCTGGCTCGGCCACGCCTCGGCGTTGCCGAGGAGGCTCGCGATGCGGCGCGTGAGCACGCTGGTCTTGCCCGACCCGGCGCCGGCGACGATGAGCAGCGCGTCGCCGCGGTACTCGACCGCCTCGCGCTGCTGGGGGTTCAGCCCGGCGACGAGCTTCTCGTGAGCGGCGTCGGTGCGCGGAGCGTCGCCCTCGCGACGGGCCGGGGTGCCGACGACGACGGGAGTGGCGCGGGGATCGCTCGGATCGAAGAGGAGGCTCATGTCCCTCCGAGTGTAGATCGCACCTCCGACACCGGAGGCGGCGTCAGGCCGACCGCGGGCGCGCCATCGGCGCGGTCACCGAGCCGCCCACGTCGAGCCCTCGCCAGGCCACCGAGAAGCCGAGGACGGCGACGGTCGAGGTCGACACCGCGAGCAGCTGGAGCAGTGCGAACGCGGTCAGATCCTTGGTGTCGTCGGGGTAGTACTGGATCCCCTGCACGGCGAGCGCGCCGAGCACGAGCACGACGACGACGGAGCAGACGACGAGCAGGCGGTCCACTCCCCGCCTGGTCGAGCGCTTCGGCGCCCGGCCCACCTGCGCGCGCCCCGAGAGCCAGGCGCAGGCGAGGGAGGCGGAGGCGAGCGCCACGAGGTCGGCGCCCAGCACATCGCTCGCGCGGTGCCAGGACGCGGCCATCGTCAGGTTGCCGACGAGCACCACGACTGCTCCCCCGAGCACGAGGACCACGGCCCTGGCGCGGGCGGGCAGCACCATGGCCAGCGCGAACACGACCGAGACGGCCGCGGCGGTGTGCCCGCTCGGGAAACTGCCGCCGGTGTACCAGGCGTCGGTCTCGACCAGGATCGGCCGCTCGAGCACGACGTTCTTGAGCAGCTGTGTCAGGCCCGCGGTGAGCACGATCGAGCCGACGGAGGCGAGGGCGAGCGCCGGGCGCCTCCGGATCAGCGCGATCGCGGCGACCAGCACGGCCCCGCCGATCATCGAGACCGGGGTGACGTCGGCCAGCGCGCCCGCGGCGGTGCCCGTCGCGCGGCCGAAGACGAGGTCGGCGCCGCGCAGGCCCGAGTTCTCGGCCGCCTGCCCCTGCGGGGTGAGCACCGCGAGCCAGTAGACGGCGGCCACGCCAATAGCGGCGAGGACGGCGAAGGTGATCCACCGGCGGGTGATGCGCGCTCGGGTCTTCACGGGCGGGCTCCTCTCGCTCGGTCGGGTGCTGTCGGTACGACGACTCCGCAGTCGCGCCGATGATGCCAGCGGAGCCTCCCGGTTGCCTCCGCACGCGCCGGGCAGTAGCCGATCAGTGCCAGGTGTCGAGCTCGGCCGCGCGGATCTCGAGCGCGAGATCCGGCTGGTCGGCGAAGACGCCGTCGATGCCCGTCCTGAGGATCGCGCGGAACTCCTCCTGCCAGGCACCGAAGGCCGCCGGGTCCTTGCCCCGGCGGTTCACCCGCTCGAGGAAGCGGTTCTCGGCGCGCAGCGTCCAGCAGTAGACCTCGAGTCCGACGGCGTGGGCGTCCGCGACCAGCGAGTTCGTCCCGGTCGCGCGACCGGCGCCGTCGCGCGAGAACAGCATGCTCTTGTCGACGGAGACGCCGTCCACCGTGCCGGCGAGGCCGCGCAGCCCCGACGGGGTCACGAAGTCGGCGTAGGGCGTCGCCCGGGAGCCGTGCGCCGCGACCAGATCGGGCGGCGTCCCCCGCGACTCGATCAGGAAGACCCGCCGCGCGCCGACCTCCCGCACCGCCAGGCGCTCGAGCACGGTCTTCTCGAAGCTCTCGATCGTGAGCCGAGGGTCGCGCCCACCCCAGCCGGCCGCCGCGAGCTCCTCCTGCACCAGCACGTCGAGCGGGAGGCCGATCGAGTCGAAGTAGTCGGCGTGCTTGATCTCGGCGACAAGACCCGGAGGGGCGTCGTCCGCGTCCTCGGCGGCCCGGTCGAGCAGCGCCAGCAGGTCGCTGAAGCGCAGCATCGGGAACTGCCCGTCGAAGGTGGCGCTCGCCGGTCGCACCGCTGCGAGCCGCTCCCGGGCACGCAGCTGCGACAGCTCGGCCCAGGTGAAGTCCTCGGTGAACCAGCCGGTGACGTCGCTGCCCTCGATGCGCTTCGTCGTGCGCCGGTCCGCGAACTCCGGTCGACGCTCGATGTCGGTGGTCCCCGAGACCTCGTTCTCGTGCCGGAGCACCAGCACGCCGTCCCGAGTCGCGACCAGGTCGGGCTCGACGGCGTCGGCGCCCAGGGCGAGAGCGAGGTCGTAGGCGGAGCGGGTGTGCTCGGGCCGGTAGCCGCTCGCTCCGCGGTGGCCGATGACGAGCGGAGCGGGGCGCGCGGGCATGCGGCGATCCTACGGGCGCGGGGCGGCCCGCGAGTCCTCTCCGTCCTCGGGGCGGAAGCGAGGTTCGCTCTTGGGGAATAGCCAGACTCTGAGAGAGGTTCTCAGATACTGTTGACCCACCGTCGGAGGTCCCGAGAGGGCACCGGCGGATCCCGTACACACAGCGACTCAGAACCGCGAGTTCCGTCGGGCCAGCACCACCACACCAGGCCGTCACCACAAGCGCACCTGAGAGAAGAGGAACCATGGCAAGCAGCAACCCGGCGTTCGGACGCCCGGAGTTCAGCAACCGCGGCTACGCCGGCCGCGTGCAGGACGTCCCGGACGTCTCGCCCGACGCTCTCGACCAGATGTACAACCGTCCGGCCGCCAGCTCGGTCGAGACCGACCGGATGACCGTCGAGGACACCCTCGCGAAGACGGCACTCGCCTTCGTCGTGCTCCTCGCGGGTGCCGCGGTGGGCTGGTTCGTCCCGGCTCTCATGCTCCCGGCCGTCCTGGTCGCGCTCGTGCTCGGCATCGTCAACGCCTTCAAGAAGGTCCCGTCGCCCGCCCTGATCCTCGGCTACGCCGCGACCCAGGGCATCGCGGTCGGAGCGATCTCGGGCATCTTCGAGAACGTCTACGAGGGCGCGGTCGTCCAGGCCCTCCTCGCGACCGTCATCGTGATCGGCGTCACCCTGGCGCTGTTCATGAACGGCAAGATCCGCACCTCGCCGAAGCTGAACAAGATCTTCTTCATCGGCATGATCAGCTACGCGGTCTTCTCGCTCGTGAACCTGGGCCTCGGCCTCTTCGGCGTCGGCGGAGGGTTCGGTCTGCGCACCGGCTTCATCGGCATCGTGATCGGCCTCATCGCCATCGCGCTCGCCACCTACTCGCTCGTGATGGACTTCGAGTTCATCCAGCAGGGCGTGCGCAACCGCGCCCCGCGCATCTACGGCTGGACCGGCGCCTACGGCATCCTGGTCACCGTCGTGTGGATGTACCTCGAGATCCTGCGACTCGTCGCGATCGTCCGCGAGTAGCACTCTCCGCCGCGAACGACGACGGGCGCTCGACCTCAGGGTCGCGCGCCCGTCGTCGTTCGTGCCGCCGGGGCCGGGTGTCAGGAGCGCCTGTCACGATGGAGGCGTGATCGCCTCCGCCTCCTCCCGCATCGTCGGCCTCGACGTCGCACGCGGGCTGGCCGTCCTGGGGATGTTCGCCGCGCACCTCGCGCCGTCCGAGCGCGAGATGGTCTGGGACGGGCGCAGCTCCGTGCTGTTCGCCGTCCTCGCCGGGGTCTCGATCGGCCTGATGACCGGTGGCGCCGGGCGCTCGACGCACCGCCTCCGCGACACCGGATCGATCCTGCTGCGCGGGCTCTACCTCCTCGTGATCGGGGTGCTGCTCACCTTCCTCGGCACGCCGATCGCGGTGATCCTCCCGCACTACGGGGTGATGTTCGCCGTCGCGGCTCTGCTGCTGTTCCTCCCCAGGGCCGCTCTCGCCGCCCTGGTAGTCCTCTTCGCCGTGATCGGTCCGGTCGTCGTCGACGAGCTCACGGTGTCGATCGGCGCCTGGGGCGCCACGCTCTCGCCCGAGCAGTCGCTGCTGGTGAGCATGCCCGCGACCTGGCTGACCCAGTACTACCCGGTGCCCTCCTGGCTCGCCTACATCGTGCTGGGGCTGCTCGTCGCCCGGTGCGACGTGCGATCGCCCACGACGCAGCGCTGGCTGGTCCTCGGCGGATTCGCGGCCGCCGTGATCGGCTACGGAGGCGGCCTCGTGCTCGGCGGCCCCGAGAGCGTCGAGGCGCACTCGAGCAGCACCGCCGAGATCCTCGGAGCGGGCGGAGTCGCCGCGATCGCGATCGGCGCCCTGACGGCGCTCACGGATCGCGTCCGCCTGCTCCGCACGGTGACCGCTCCGATCGCCGCCGTCGGCGCCATGCCGCTCACCATCTACTCGGTGCAGCTCGTCGCCCTGGCGGTCTACCTGGTGCCCTACGAGCCGTTCGACTTCGACGCCTGGCGCAGCTGGGGCCTGCTCGCCGCGTTCGTCCTCTGCTCGATCGGGTTCGCCCTGCTCTGGCGCCGGTTCGTCGGGCAGGGACCCCTCGAGTGGCTGCTCTCGCGCGCGTCCCTCCGCCCCCGGCGCCCCGTCGTCGCAGCATCGCTGGGCTAAAGTGGCCCGATGATCACGCGACGCGAGGCCGCACAGCGCCTCGACATCCCCGTCGAGATGGCGACGCGGCACGGACTGCCCACTCGCCTCTCCGACGAGGAGTTCGCCGCGCTCGAGCAGGAGCCGCCGCCCTGGCTGGTGCAGTCCCGCCAGAACCGCACCGGTGCGCGCCCGGTCTGGGTGACGCTCGACTGCGCGATCTGCGGCCGCTCGGAGGCCGCGCGCCCCAAGAAGTGGTGGCCCGACTTCACCTTCCTCGTCTGCGAGGACCACGCTCCCAGCGAGTGGCCGCACCACCCCGAGGGTCACCGCCGCGACGAGTACGACGGCATCGGCACCCGCTTCGTCGGCGTCCTCGACTCCCCCGCGTAGCCGCTCGCCCCGGCTCGGCCCCGGTGCCGTCTGCAGGCGACCGTGCGGTCTGCAGGCGTTCGTGCGGTCTGCAGGAGGAGCCGCTCCTTCAGGCGAGAACACACGGCGGAGAGCGCCTTCCCGCCGTGACCTCCTGCAGATCGCACCCGGGCCGCGCCACAACTCAGAACGGGCCCCCGAGGAGGCCCGTTCTTCACTGCAGCGTCGCCGCTGCTACTCCCACTCGATGGTGCCGGGTGGCTTCGACGTGACGTCGAGCACGACCCGGTTCACCCCGCTCACCTCGTTCGTGATGCGATTCGAGATCCTGGCGAGCAGGTCGTAGGGCAGGCGGGTCCAGTCGGCCGTCATCGCGTCCTCGGACGAGACGGGGCGCAGCACGATCGGGTGGCCGTAGGTGCGGCCGTCGCCCTGGACGCCGACGGAGCGCACGTCGGCCAGGAGCACGACGGGGCACTGCCAGATCTCGGTGTCGAGACCTGCCGCCGTCAGCTCGGCGCGGACGATCGCGTCGGCCTCCTGGAGCAGGTCGAGCCGCTCCTGGGTCACCTCGCCGACGATGCGGATGCCGAGGCCCGGGCCGGGGAACGGCTGGCGGCCGACGATCGTCTCGGGCAGCCCGAGCTCGCGGCCGATCGCGCGCACCTCGTCCTTGAAGAGGGTGCGCAGCGGCTCGACGAGCGCGAACTGGAGGTCTTCGGGGAGGCCGCCGACGTTGTGGTGCGACTTGATGTTCGCAGTGCCGGTGCCGCCGCCCGACTCGACGACGTCGGGGTAGAGGGTGCCCTGCACGAGGAAGTCGATCGAGGCACCCTCGCCCTGGGCCTCGAGCACGAGCGCCTCGGCGGCGCCCTCGAAGCTGCGGATGAACTCGCGGCCGATGATCTTGCGCTTCTGCTCCGGGTCGCTGACGCCGGCGAGCGCATCGAGGAACTGCTCGCGCGCGTCGACCGTGACCAGGCGGACGCCGGTCGCCGCGACGTAGTCCTCCTCGACCTGCCGGCGCTCGCCCTTGCGGAGCAGGCCGTGGTCGACGAACACGCAGGTCAGCTGGTCGCCGACGGCGCGGTGCACGATGGCAGCGGCGACGGCCGAGTCGACGCCTCCGGAGAGGCCGCAGATGACGCGACCGGAGCCGACCTGCTCTCGGATCAGCGCGACCTGGTCCTCGATCACGTTCGACGAGTTCCAGTCGGCCGGGATGCCCGCGGCGCGGTGCAGGAAGTTCTCGATGACGGCCTGGCCGTAGGCCGAGTGCTTCACCTCGGGGTGCCACTGCACTCCGTAGAGGCGGCGCTCGTCACTGCCGAACGCCGCGACGGGGGTCGACGTGGTCGAGGCGAGGACGTCGAAGCCCTCGGGAGCCTTCGCGACCGAGTCGCCGTGGCTCATCCACACGGTCTGGTCGACCGGCTGGTCGCCGAGCAGCACGCCGCCGTCGAGCGACACCGCGGCGTCCGTGGCGCCGTACTCGCGGAGACCCGTGTTCGCGACCTCTCCGCCGAGCGTCTTCGCCATGACCTGGAAGCCGTAGCAGATGCCCAGGACGGGGATGCCGAGATCGAAGATGGCGGGGTCGAGCTGCGGCGCCCCCTCCTCGTACACGCTGGACGGGCCTCCGGAGAGGATGATGCCGACCGGAGACTTGGCCGCGATCTCGGCGGCGGTCGTGTTCGAGGGCACGATCTCGGAGTAGACGTTCGCCTCGCGGACGCGACGCGCGATCAGCTGTGCGTACTGGGCGCCGAAGTCGACGACGAGGACGGGCTGGGCGGCGAGGTGCGGCTGCGCCGCCTCGGGGCCGGGCTGCTGGTCACTGATGGGGGGCCTCCACGGAGTCGGTCGGGGTCTGAGGGGACTGGGGGGTCCGGGGGACGGCACCGCGGCGGGCGAGGTACTGCTCGACCTCGCGGGCGATGCGGCCCTCGACGAAGAAGGAGAGCGTGGGGATCACTCCGCCGAGCGCGATCAGGATGAAGCGGCTGAACGGCCAGCGCATCAGGCTCCACAGCCGGAAGTCGGAGAAGAGGTACACGACGTAGAACCAGCCGTGCGCGATGAGGATGCCGGTCGAGACGTTCGCCCCCGTCCCGCTCGAGCGGAACTCGCCTCCGGGGACCTCGTACATCGGAGCGAAGTGCAGCACGCCCTGCTGGCCGAAGGCGAAGAGCTCGAGGTGGAACACGTACTTCAGCAGCATCTCGGCGCAGAGCAGGAGCAGCATCACGCCGGTGATGATCGAGGTCACCCGGTAGAAGCGGAGCGCGCTCCGGATCGCAGGGAACTGCGCGGGCTTGGGCTCGAGGGGCATGGGGTCCAGTTTACGACGCGGCGGACGGGGCGGCGGCCCGGGCGAGCTCCTCGGCGTCGAGGGCCTCCTCGATCTCGCGCTCCCAGGCGTCGCGCACGAGGCGGTACCAGAGGTAGAGGGCGAAGCCGGCGAAGACCACCCACTCGATCGCGTAGAAGACGTTGAGCCAGTTGAGCGAGACGTCGCTCTGCCGCGCCGGAGAGTCGATGGCGCCGAGGCCCGCGACGGGCTCGTCGACGACGACGTAGCCCTGGTAGACGTCCTGCGGAGGATCGGGCCAGCGGTTGATCAGCGCCGGGATCGACAGCGCCGTCAGGGTCATCGGATCGACGCCCTCGGCGGGCGCCTCGGCGGCCTCGTTCGCGACGAGCCGGCCCTCGACGGTCGTCGGCGGCGCCTCGCTCCCCGCGTTCAGCCGCTCGGCGACCTCGCGCGCGGTCCCCTCGTCCCGCGTCCAGCCGTAGGCGACGACGAGATCGGCGGAGTCGGTGCGCGTGCGCGCGATCACCCACCAGCCCTCGTCTCCGCCGTTCAGGCGTCCGCCGAGCACCTCGGCTCCGCCGGGCACGAGGACCGACGACGCCTCCACGCGCTGGCCGTCGGCGGTGGCCGTGATCGGCTTCGAGGGTGCGGCGACCTCGTCGAGCGGCAGCACCGTCTCGGAGATCCCGCTGTCGGGAGCGGCCGCGTCGACAGCGCGCCCGATCTGCCACTGGCCGAGCGCGGCGAAGAGGCCGGCGATGACGAGGGCGAGGAGCAGCGCGCCGATCCAGCGGGGACGCCGCGCGACCTGCCAGACCGTGCTCTGCGTCATGCGTCCCCCGTTCGTGCCGGATCCGCCGGCGAGCGCGGACCCGACGAGCCTAGCCCGTGAGAATGAGAGCTCCCGGGGATCAGTAGTCGGGCTCGACGGGGCGGCGCGGACGCCCGGAGTCGGCTCCGTCGGACTGCTGCATGGCCTGGTCGATGAGGGCCTGGCGCATCGGATCGGGGAACTCGTCGTCGAGCTCGTCCCGCTCGATCGGCCGCGCGGGCACGGGGGCGATCACGACGCCGGAGGTGTCGGTGTCCTCCTGCAGGGCGGGCGCGGCCATGGCCGCCTCGACGAGAGCGAAGTCCTCGTCCGCCATGGCGGGCCGTCCCGCGGGGGCCGGCCGCCGGCGGCGCCGCGACAGGAACAGGCCGATGCTCTCCGAGCGCGAGGCGAGGATCGGCCCGATGATCGCCATGACCAGGACGTACAGGCCGGCGAACGGCTGGATCCGCTCGTCGAGTCCGGCCGAGAGCGACAGCGTGGCGAGGATCAGCGCGAACTCGCCCCGGTTGTGCAGGATGAACGCCGCGTTCAGGCCCGCCCTGGGGCCGAGCTTGTTGAGCCAGGCGACGAACTGGCCGGCGCCGAGGTTCAGCACGATCGTCATCGCGGAGGCGGCGATCACCGGCACGACGACGGCCGGGAAGGCGCTCGGGTCGAGATTCAGCCCGAAGTTCACGAAGAAGAACGCGCCGAAGACGTCGCGGAGCGGGATGGCGATGTGCTCGACGCGCGAGCGGAACCGCGTGGCGCCGATCACGAGTCCGATCAGGAACGCGCCGATCGCATCGGTGACGCCGAGGACCTCGCCGATGCCGCCGAAGAGGAGGGCGAGGCCGAAGAAGAGGATCGTGAAGAGCTCGTCGTCACGGGTCCGGAACAGCCGGGAGACGACCCGCCCGCCCCAGCGCGCGACCGAGAACATCACGACCAGGAACGCGAACGCGATCAGCAGCTTCAGGATCACCGGCCACGGCTCGGTCTCGCCCGAGAGGACGACCGAGACGATCGCCAGGTAGACGGCGATGAAGATGTCCTCGACGACGGTCACGCCCAGGATCATCGGAGTCTCGGGGTTCGCGAGCCGCTTGAGCTCGATCAGCAGCTTGGTGACGATCGCGCTCGAGCTGGTCGCGGTGATGCCGGCCACGACGAGCGCCTCCTGGCTGCCCCAGCCGAGCAGGAACCCGAAGCCGAGCCCCGCCGCCATGTTGACGCCGATGTAGGTGCCGCCCGACAGGATCAGCCGGCCGGCGTTGCCGAAGAACTCGTCCTGGTCGAATTCGAGACCGAGGTTGAAGAGCAGCAGGATCAGACCGAAGACGGCCGTCAGCTCGATGTAGGTGGAGTCGAAGTCGAGCGGGAACCAGTCGAAGTTCGGGCTCGCGAGCAGGCCGACGACCATGTAGATCGGGATCGCCGGAAGTCCGATCGTCCGCCCCAGGCGGCCGAGGACGTACGCGACGACGAACAGGATGCCCAGGACGATGAGGTCTTCGCCGTGGTGCATCCTCAGACTCCGGGCGGCGTCTCGGGGGCCTTGGCGAACACGCCGGAGCGGAAGAAGGCGAACGCCTTCGCGACCTTCTCCGGGCTGCCCGCGACGACGAGGGTGTCGCCGGGGAACACGCGGAAGTCGGGCGCGGGCGCCGGGTTGGCCGCGTCGCCGCGGACGACGGCGACGACCGTCAGCCCGACGATGCCGCGATCGGCGGGCTTGCCGAGCTGCTGCCCCGCGATGTGGTCGTCGTAGTCGACGGTGAACCAGTCGATCGAGAGGCCGGGGATCTGGTCGAGCGCGGTGAGCGACTCGGTGATCTGCGTGCCGCCGAGCAGCTCTGCAAGCGTGTGCGCCTCATCGTCGTTGAGACGGAGCGAGACCTTGGCGCCGTCCTGGTCGCCCTCGGCGAAGGTGATGAGGTCGCTGTGCCCCGAGCGGTGCGCGATGACGCCGACCTTGCCGCCGTCGGCCGTCAGGAACGTGTGCAGAACACCGACTCCGGGCAGCTTGACCCTGCGGACCTCGACCATGCGTGCTCCATCCGCGCCGGACGGCGCCTGTATCTCCGGGGACCCGTCCAGCTTAGGCGCGCCGCGCCGCCCGGGTCTCTCGTTCGCCAGCGGCTGACGAAGCGCCGCCGCCGCGCACCCTCCGCACGACGGCAGGACGCGAGAGGACGCGAATCGGGACTTCTCCGAGCGGAGCGCCCGGTATCTGTCCACTCCTGCGGGTCGCACCCCGCGAGTGGACCTGATCCGGGCGTTCACCGGCGTCCGGACCCCTGCCGGAGTCCGGTCGGGTCCCGCCGGCATCGTCAGCTGGGCTGGTAGGGCGCGACGACGACCTCGACGCGCTGGAACTCCTTGAGGTCGGAGTAGCCGGTGGTCGCCATCGAGCGGCGGAGCGCGCCGATCAGGTTGGCGGTGCCGTTCGAGTCCGTCGCGGGTCCGTAGAGGACCTGCTCGAGGGTGCCGACCGTGCCGACCTGCACGCGGCGGCCGCGGGGCAGCTGCTGGTGGTGCGCCTCCTGGCCCCAGTGCCAGCCGCCGCCGGGAGCGTCGGTGGCGCGGGCGAGCGCGGTGCCGAGCATGACCGCGTCGGCGCCGACCGCGACGGCCTTCACGATGTCGCCCGAGGTGCCGAGGCCGCCATCGGCGATGACGTGCACGTAGCGTCCGCCCGACTCGTCGAGGTAGTCGCGGCGAGCGCCGGCGACATCGGCGACAGCGGTGGCCATCGGCGCCTGGATCCCGAGGGTGGCCCGCGTGGTCGAGGCGGCGCCGCCTCCGAAGCCGACGAGCACCCCCGCGGCGCCCGTGCGCATGAGGTGCAGTGCTGCGGTGTACGTCGCGGCCCCGCCGACGATGACGGGCACGTCGAGCTCGTAGATGAACTTCTTGAGGTTGAGCGGCTCGGTGTCGCGCGACACGTGCTCCGCCGAGACGGTGGTGCCGCGGATGACGAACACGTCGACTCCCGCATCGACGACCGTCTGGTACAGCTCGGCCGTGCGCTGCGGCGACAGCGCCCCGGCGACCGTGACGCCCGCGGCCCGGATCTCGTTGAGCCGCGCCGTCACCAGCTCCGGCTTGATCGCCTCGGCGTAGATCTCCTGCATCCGCTGCGTCGCCCGCTCGGCCGGCAGCTCGCGGATCTCGGCCAGCAGCGGCTCCGGATCCTCGTACCGCGTCCACAGCCCCTCGAGGTCGAGCACGCCCAGCGCCCCGAGCCTCCCCAGCGTGATCGCCGTCTTCGGCGACACCACCGAGTCCATCGGCGCCGCCAGGATCGGCGTCGTGAATTGATAGGCATCAATGGCCCACTTGACCGACACCACTTCCGGGTCGCGCGTGCGGCGGCTCGGAACGACGGCGATGTCGTCGAAGGCATAGGCCCGGCGGGCGCGCTTGGCGCGCCCGATCTCGATCTCAGTCACCGGAGGAGTTTACCGGTGCTCATGAGCCGCGCGCCTCGCGACGCTCGTTGCACGGCCGCAGTCGGCCCCCACGAACGGTCGCGTCCCACAGAGCGTCCTCCGTCCGCGCCACGACGATCCGCTGAGACGCGGATCGCCGGTCACCGCTCCCACCTCACGAAGTTCCCGCCTCGAAGCCGCCCGCGCCTGAGTCCGCGAGCACGCAATGGCGCAGTCGCGGTGGGCGAAGCCCACTCGCGCTGCGTCGCTCGGTCACCAGAAGACTGCTGTGCTGCCTAGAGAGGTGGCGGATCGCGACGGCGGCCCCTCCGGTGTGGTGGGCGTATGGGCCGAAGGCCCATCGGGCAGAGGGGCCGCCGTCGCGATCCGACGCCGGCCCCTCCCCAGAAGCAGAACTCAGCGCCGGTAGTTCGGCGCCTCCACCACCATCTGCACATCATGCGGATGCGACTCCTTGAGCCCCGCCGCCGTGATCCGCACGAACCTCCCGCGCTCCTTCAGCTCCGCGATCGTCCGCGCCCCCACGTAGAACATCGACTGCCGCAGCCCGCCCGCGAGCTGATAGGCCACATTGGCCAGCGGCCCGCGATAAGGCACCTGCCCCTCGATCCCCTCGGCGATCAGCTTGTCGTCGCTCGGCACGTCCGACTGGAAGTAGCGGTCCTTGGAGTACGACGTGCGCTCCCCGCGCGTCTGCAGCGCGCCGAGGGATCCCATGCCGCGGTAGTTCTTGTACTGCTTGCCGTTCTGGAAGACGAGGTCGCCGGGGCTCTCCTCGCAGCCCGCGAGGAGCGAGCCGAGCATGACGGTGTCGGCACCGGCGACGAGGGCCTTCGCGATGTCTCCGGAGTACTGGAGCCCGCCGTCGGCGATGACCGGGACGCCGGACTCGCGGGCGGCGAGGGAGGCCTCGTAGACGGCGGTGACCTGGGGCACGCCGACGCCGGCGACGACGCGGGTGGTGCAGATCGACCCGGGGCCGACTCCGACCTTGATGGCGTCGGCGCCCGCATCGACGAGCGCCTGGGCGCCGGAGCGGGTGGCGACGTTCCCGCCGATGACGTCGACTCCGGCGAAGGCCGGGTCTGACTTGAGGCGCCGGATGATGTCGAGGACGCCCGCGGAGTCGCCGTTGGCGGTGTCGACGACGATGACGTCGACTCCGGCCTCGAGGAGCGCCGTGGCGCGCTGCCAGGCGTCGCCGAAGAAGCCGATGGCCGCGCCGACGCGGAGTCGACCCGAGGCGTCCTTGGTGGCGTTGGGGTACTGCTCCGACTTGTCGAAGTCCTTGACCGTGATGAGCCCGGCGAGCTTGCCCTGCTCGTCGACGAGCGGGAGCTTCTCGATCTTGTGCTGCGCGAACAGCGCGATGACCTCGCTGTCGGGGATCCCGACGCGGCCGGTGATGAGCCCGGAGCTGGTCATCACGTCGCGGACGAGGGTCGACGCCTTCTCGAACGGCGAGACGAAGCGCATGTCGCGGTTGGTGATGATGCCGACGAGGACGCCGGTCGAGTCGACGACGGGGAGTCCGCTGATGCGGTACTGCCCGCAGAGGTCGTCGACCTGGGCGACGGTCGCGTCGGGAGTCGTGGTGACGGGGTTCGAGACCATCCCGGACTCGCTGCGCTTGACGCGGTCGACCTGGTCGGCCTGGTCGGCGATCGAGAGGTTGCGGTGCAGGATGCCGATGCCGCCCTGGCGGGCCATCGCGATCGCCATCCGCGCCTCGGTCACCGTGTCCATCGCCGCCGAGAGCAGCGGAGTCGCGACGGTGATGCGCTTGGTCAGCCGGGAGGTCGTGTCGGCCTCGCTCGGGATGACGTCGGTGTGCCCGGGGAGGAGCATGACGTCGTCGTAGGTGAGTCCGAGGAATCCGAAGGGATCCGGCTGGTCCATCAAGGCCCCTTAACAGGTCGACTTTGGGTGCACGGGAGAGGAGGGAGGAGCGTCCGGCCCGAGTGCCCCGGAAGCTCAATCTTAAGCGTCGGGAGGGGTCGTCTATTCCGCACGGACGGAGGGTCCGGAGCGCAAGCACTGCGGTTCCGGCGCGCGGGAGCGCTCTCCTCCCCGCATAATGTCGTCACGCACACGTGCCGACGGGGAAACACCGCCGACACATGCGGAACGTATGGTCAACCAACGTTGTTTGACGACGGCGATCCGGCCTGCCCACCAGGGCGCGCCTGGAGACCCCATCCGTCTGTGCACCCTGACGAGAGGTAGACGTCTTGCTCACAGCCAGCCGTTCGACGCGCCACAAGCGCTCGACGACCCCGCATCCGACGGACCGGGAGGTGCCCCGTGGATAGGAGGCCTCCGAGACTCTCCGCGCTCCGCGACCGGCTCCTCGCGCTCGGCCTGCTCGCCGCGACCCTCACCGGGATCGCCGCGGCCGCGCCCGCCGCACTCGCCGAGACGAGCGCCGACCAGTCGATCATCTCGTGGGTCCGCGTCCAGGGCACGAACGAGAACCTCGCGGGAGTGACCGTCGAGATCGAGGGCGACGCCACCGCGAGCGTGACCACCGGCGACGACGGGCGGGCAACCTTCCCGCTCGACGCGGCGGGCACCTACACCGTGACCGTCGACGAGGAGACGCTCCCCGCCGACAAGGGCTACCCGGCCGCCGGTCAGAACCCGAAGGAGGTGAAGATCGTCGCCTCGCAGAACCAGATCGTGAACTTCATCGTCTCGACCGCGAACCCCAAGGGCGCGGGAGCCACGGCCCCGGACCTGTCCGACACCCCGTCGGCCTCCGCCACCGAGGGCACCACCGGCAACGGCGCGACGAACCCCGACGGCACCTCGAACGCGATCACTCCGCCCGTCTCGGCCGACACCTTCTGGATCATCTTCTGGCCCAAGGTCATCACCGGTCTGATCTTCGGCCTCCTGATCGCCCTCGCGGCGATCGGCGCCTCGCTGATCTACGGCGTGACCGGGCTGAACAACTTCGCGCACGGCGAGCTCGTCACCTTCGGCGCCCTGATGGCCTACCTCTTCTCCGGGGTGTTCGGGCTGCCCGCGCTGCTCGCGATCCCGATAGCGGTGATCCTCGGAGGCGCCTTCGGCTTCGCGCAGGACGGCCTGCTCTGGAAGCCGCTGCGCAAGAAGGGCATCCAACTCATCCCGCTGATGATCGTCACCATCGGTCTCTCGCTGGCGCTGCGCTACACCTTCGTGTTCTTCTTCGGCGCCGACCGCCTCTCGCTCCCCAACAGCACCGCTCCGTTCTTCACGGTGCCGGCGCTCGGGATCAGCCTGAAGTTCACCGACCTCGTCGGAGCCGTCATCGGCGTCATCTGCATCGTCGGCGTCGCCTTCGTGCTGACGAGTACGAAGATCGGCAAGGCGATGCGCGCGGTGTCCGACAACCGGGCCCTCGCCTCGGCCTCGGGCATCAACGTCGAGCGGGTCATCCGGGTCGTCTGGGTGATGTCGGGCGCTCTGGCCGCACTGGCGGGCGTCTACATCGGCTACTACCAGTCGCTGCGCTGGGACACCGGAGCGTCGATCCTGCTGCTGATCTTCGCGGCGATCACGCTCGGCGGCCTGGGCTCCGCCTACGGAGCACTGGTCGGCTCGCTCATCATCGGGCTGATGATGAACATCTCGACCATCTGGATCCCGGAGAACCTCAAGTACGTGGCTCCGCTCGTCCTGATGATCATCATCCTGCTGGTCAGGCCGCAGGGAATCCTCGGTCGCAAGGAACGGATCGGCTGACACCATGAACCTCAACTTCATCTGGCTGGCGATCGGGCAGATCGTCGACCCCACCGTCGCCGCCTACGCCCTGGCGACCATCGGCCTGGTCATCCACTTCGGCTTCACCGGTCTCCTCAACTTCGGACAGGCCGGATTCATGGCGGTCGGCGGCTACGCCTTCGCCATCACCTCGGTCAAGTTCGAGTGGCCCGTCTGGGGCTCGCTCCTCGCGACGATCGTCGCCGCGACGGTGTTCGCGCTCATCCTCGGCATCCCGACGCTCCGGCTGCGCGCCGACTACCTGTCGATCGTGACGATCGCGGCCGCCGAGATCATCCGGCTCTCCGTCAAGACGCCCGAGTTCTCGGCGGTCACCGGAGGCTCGGAGGGCATCAACGGCGCCGCGCGCGCCTTCAACGACCTCAACCCGCTCCCCGAGGGGCGCTGGGGCATCGGCATCCTGACCTACAGCCAGGACCAGTGGTGGGTGCGCATCGTGGGCTGGACGCTCGTCCTGCTCGCCTGCCTCCTGGTCTTCCTCCTGATGCGCAGCCCCTGGGGCCGCGTCATCAAGGGGATCCGCGAGGACGAGGACGCCGTGCGCTCGCTCGGCAAGAACGTCTTCTCGTACAAGATCCAGGCGCTGATCCTCGGCGGCGTGCTGGGCGGCCTGGCCGGAGCGCTGTTCATCCTGCCCCGCTCGCTGCAGCCCGACAACTACGGCACGCAGCTCACGTTCTTCCTCTACACGATCATGCTGCTGGGCGGTGCCGCGACGGTCTTCGGACCGGTCGTCGGCTCGATCATCTTCTGGGTCGTGCTGGGCCTGACCGACGGTCTCCTCACACTCGGGATCGACACCGGGGTCCTCGACAACGACCTCATCCGCCTCACCACCGTGCAGACCGGCCCGATCCGGTTCATCGTGGTGGGGGTCGCGCTCATGCTCCTGGTGATCTTCAGACCCCAGGGGATCTTCGGCAAGAAGAAGGATCTCCACTTTGCCTAAAACGCCGGTCTCGGACATCACCGAGGAAGTCATCGTCCCCGGGGTCAAGAAGAAGGACCCCATCGTCGTCGCCGACAACGTGAGCCGCCGATTCGGCGGCCTCACGGCGGTCGACGTCGCCCACCTCGAGATCCCGCGCGGATCGATCACCGCCCTCATCGGCCCCAACGGTGCCGGGAAGACCACGTTCTTCAACCTGCTCACCGGGTTCGACAAGCCCAACACGGGCAAGTGGAACTTCAAGGGCAAGAACCTCGCGAACGTGCCCGCCTACCGGGTGTCGCGGATGGGGATGGTGCGCACCTTCCAGCTGACCAAGGCGCTCGGCGGCATGACGGTCCTCGAGAACATGCTGCTCGGCGCCAAGGGGCAGAAGGGCGAGAACATCCTCACCTCGCTGATCAAGCCCCTGTGGTCGAAGGAGGAGGACACGATCGAGGCGCGCGCGATCCGCCTGCTCGAGAAGTTCAAGCTCGACACCAAGAAGGACGACTACGCGTCGAGCCTGTCGGGCGGCCAGAAGAAGCTGCTCGAGATGGCGCGCGCGCTGATGTCGGAGCCCGAGCTGGTCATGCTCGACGAGCCGATGGCCGGCGTGAACCCGGCACTGACGCAGTCGCTCCTGGGCCACATCGTGAACCTGAAGGACGAGGGCATGACCGTCCTCTTCGTCGAGCACGACATGCACATGGTCAACACGATCGCCGACTGGGTGATCGTGATGGCCGAGGGCAAGGTCGTCGCGGAGGGCCCGCCCTCCACCGTCATGAACGACCAGGCCGTCATCGACGCCTACCTGGGCGCGCACCACGACACCGATCTGGGCACCGTCGAGGGCCAGCTCGAGATCGCCGAGGAGATGGAGTCGGACCTCGTGCGCGAGGACGTCGAACGGCAGGCGCAGGAGACCGGCATCGTGCCCCCCTCCGCCGCGCCCGCCTCACCGGCGGTCGACTTCGGGAAGGATTCGAAATGAGCGTCGAGACGCCGAACACCCTCGAGACCCACGACCTCCACGCGGGGTACGTGCCGGGGGTCAACATCCTGAACGGCTCGAACGTCTACGTGAAGCGGGGCGAGCTCGTCGGCATCATCGGCCCCAACGGCGCCGGCAAGTCGACCCTCCTCAAGGCGATGTTCGGGCTGGTGAACATCCGCCAGGGCACCGTCATCCTGAACGGCGAGGACATCACCGGGCAGAAGGCCGACAAGCTGGTCTCCAAGGGCGTCGGGTTCGTGCCGCAGAACAACAACGTCTTCCCGTCGCTCACCATCGAGGAGAACCTCGAGATGGGCGTGTACCAGAAGCCGAAGACGTACCGCGAGCGACTCGAGTTCGTGACGGAGCTCTTCCCCGAGCTGGCCAAGCGCCTCAAGCAGCGCTCGGGCTCGCTCTCGGGCGGCGAGCGCCAGATGGTGGCGATGTCGCGGGCCCTGATGATGGACCCGTCGATGCTGCTGCTGGACGAGCCGAGCGCCGGCCTCTCCCCGATGCGCCAGGACGAGACGTTCGTGAACGTCCAGCGGATCAACCGGGCCGGGGTCTCGATCATGATCGTCGAGCAGAACGCCCGCCGCGCTCTGCAGATCTGCGATCGCGGCTACGTGCTCGACCAGGGCCGCGACGCCTACGAGGGCGCCGGGCGCGAGCTCATGAACGACCCCAAGGTGATCGAGCTCTACCTCGGCACACTCGCGACGACCAACGAGGTCACCACGAGCACGCCGACCGTCGGCGGCTGAGACCGCCGCACCACCGAGGGCCCGTCGTCCGCCGAGAGGCGACGGCGGGCCCTCGTCGTCCTCCGGAAGGATCGCATGCGACGCATCGCGGGAGCGGCCGTCCTCGCCGCCATGGCGGCGCTGCTCTCGGGCTGCGCGCCGGACCTCGCGACGGAGCTGCCCGAGGGAGTGAGCGTCGGCATCCGGCAGAACCGCGACGACTACGGTCCGCGGCGCATCGAGGTGCTGATCGAGAACGGCACCGGCGCTCCGCTCGACGTCTGGGAGGCACGGCTCGACTCCTCCGCCTTCGCCGAGGCCGTCGCGACCGTCGAGCCCACGACCATCCGCGCCGGCACGACGACGGCGCTCCGGCTGGCGCTGCCGGCGCCCGACTGCTCGGCGGGCGAGGTGGGGGCGACCGTGCGCCTGGCCTTCACGCAGGGCGACGTGTCGGGGACGGTGACGCTCGCGCCGGAGGACCCGTTCGACAGCATCACCCGGATCCACGACGAGGACTGCCTCGCCGAGCGCCTCGCCGACGTCGTCTCGATCGTGCCCGGCGACACCGTCGTCGTCTCGGAGGAGGGCGGGGAGCCCGTCGCGCATCTGACGCTCACGCTCACCCCGACGGGCGGCACCGGGGCCGTGACCGTCGAGGGCGTCGCGCGCACGATCCTGCTGCGCCCCGCCTCGGGCGCCGACTCCTGGCCCGCGAGCGCGCGGCTCGACTCCGGTTCGGCGCCGATCGTGCTCGATCTCGCGATCGTGCCCAGCAACTGCAACACCCACACGGTCTCGGAGGACAAGCGCGGGACGTTCCTGCCCGTCTCCGTCGCGATCGAGGGCGGGGCCTCCGGAGTCGTCTCCATCGGCGTCGGCGACGCCGTCCGCGGGGCGCTCTACGACTACATCGCCGAGGACTACTGCCGGTGGTGAGGGACGACGCACGCGAGGATCTCTCCGATGCAGCGCCCCCCGTGGGAGGGACGGGTGAAGGGGGGTCGTGCCGTAATTTTGGGGACACGAGACGTCGCTCCCGCCAGGACAGACGGACCCTTCCTCCCTGATCGGAGACGGATTCCCTCACGCGGCAGGCCGACGGATCCGCCAGACGGGCGCGCGACGGATGTCCTGCGCCGACCGCCTTCGAAGGAGCCGCCATGAAGAGCTACACCCCTGCACCCGTCGCCCTCGGAGCGACCTTCGGGACCGGTGCGATCGGCGACTACGACCGCTGGTCGGTCGTCGGGGTGTACGCGCAGGTCGTCATCGCCGAGACCACCGGAGGCAAGCGCCGCAACTACAGCCGCTCCTTCGTCACGTACCGCCTCGCGCAGGAGGCGGAGCTGCTCCGCGCCTCCTAGCCCGCGCAGACACGACACGATCGAGCGCGCGTCCCCGTCAGGCGGACGCGCGCTGGATCAGTTCCGTCGGGAGGATGATGGCCGCCGGCCTCTCCCCCGCGATGCTCTGCAGCAGCAGCCGCACCATCTCGTAGCTGATCCGCTGGAACGGCTGCCGCATCGTCGTGAGCGCCGGGTCGGTCGACAGGGCGACGATCGAGTCGTCGAAGCCGCCGACCGAGACGTCCTCCGGAACGCGCCGGCCCGCACGGCGCAGCGCGTCGATCGCGCCGGCCGCCATGCGGTCGTTCGCCGCGAACACCGCGTCGAGATCGGGGTGCGTCTCGAGCAGCTCGGTCATCGCCCGATCGCCGCTGGCCCGGCCGTAGTCGCCGTAGCGGACGAGGGCCTCGTCGTAGGCGTCGCCCAGCTCGCGCCGGTAGCCGGCGAGGCGGGTGAGACCGCCGGGCAGGTCCGGCGGTCCGGCGATGGTCGCGACCCGACGGCGGCCCTTCGAGCGCAGGAACGCCACCATCTCGCGGGCGCCCTCCTCGTCGTCGGCGGCGACGTAGCCCATCCGCTTCTCGTAGCCCAGCGGGATGCCGCAGGCGATGGCGGGCACAGCGAGGTCCTGGATCTCGCGCAGGAGGCCCTGGCCGCCGTGCGCCGAGACCAGGAGCACGCCGTCGACGTGACCGGCACCGAGGTAGGCGAGCGCGCGCTTCTGCTCGGCGGTGCTGCCCGCCATGATCAGCACGAGCGAGACGGCGCGCTCGGCCAGGGCCGCCGCGGCTCCGGTCAGCAGGGTCGAGAAGTTCGGGTCCTCGAACAGCAGCTGGTGCTCCTCGGTGAGGAGGAACGCGACCGAGTCGGTGCGGTTCGTCGCGAGGCTCCGCGCGTGCGGATTCACGCGGTAGCCGGTCTTCTTGATCGCGGCCTCGACGGCGAGCTTCGCGTCCGGGCTGACCCACTTGCCTCCGTTGAGGACCCGCGACACTGTGCCGCGCGACACTCCCGCCTCGAGGGCGACGTGCTCGATCGTCGGACGCTGTCGGCCGGAGGCGGTGGTCACCCGGTCAGCTTAGGGTGCCCGGCGCCCGCGACCGAGGTCACGCCTTCACCGCGCCCGCGGCCAGGTCGACCTTCCAGAACCGCTGCAGGACCAGGAAGATCGCGATCAGCGGGATCACCGAGAGCAGCGCTCCGGTGATGACGAGCGTGTACAGCGACGGAGCGGACGCACCCTGGTTGAGCAGCCCGTTCAGGCCGACGGTGAGCGGGAACAGCTCGTCGTTGCCGAGCATGATGTACGGCAGCATGAAGTTGTTCCAGATCGCGACGAACTGGAAGAGGAAGATCGTGACGAGTCCGGGCAGGAGCATCGGGGTCGCGATCCTGGTGAAGATGTACATCTCCCCGGCGCCCTCGGTGCGAGCCGCCTCGATGACGTCGGTGGGGACGGCGGCGGCGGCGTAGATCCGCGCGAGGTAGATGCCGTACGGGCTGATGATCTGCGGCAGCAGCACTCCCCAGAAGGTGTTGGTCAGCCCGACGTTCGCGAGCAGGAAGTACTGCGGGATGGCGAGGATCACGCCGGGTACCAGCACGCCCATCAGCAGGACGTTGAAGACGACCTTCTTGCCCGGGAACTCGAACTTCGCGAGCACGTAGCCCGACAGCGCCGAGATCCAGGTGGAGGCGATCGCGCCGATGCCGGCGTAGAGCGCGGTGTTCAGCATCCAGCGCCAGAAGAGTCCGTCGCGGTACGAGGTCAGCGCGACGATGTTGTCGATCAGGTGCGAGCTCGGCGCGAGGGTGAACGTCGAGAAGAGCTCGCCGCCGTCCTTCGTGGAGGCCATCAGCACCCAGAACACGGGGAAGAGGCAGTAGATCGCGCCGACCAGGAGGATGCCGGTCGAGATCGCGCTCGGCCGCTCCCTGCGGGCGAGGGGCGAGCGCGAGGCGCGCGGGGACGGTGCTGCAGTGCGGGAGCGCGGGGCGGTGGTGGCGGTCATGGATCAGTCCTCCTGTCCGAAGGCTCGCTTCTGCACGACCCGGAGGAAGAGGAAGGAGATGATGAAGGTGGCCAGGGCGATCACGACGGAGGTCGCCGCGGCGGAGTAGATGTCGTCGCGGGTGAACGCGTCGCGGTAGACGAGCATGAGCGGCGACCAGCTGGTCGAGAGGCTGTTGGTGAGCGGGCGCAGCGTGGTCGGCTCGGCGAAGACCTGCAGGGTCGCGACCATCGAGAACAGCGCCGTCATCACCAGGGCCGGCGCGAGGATCGGGATCTTGATCCGCAGGGCGATCTGGACCTCGCTCGCCCCGTCGATCCGGGCGGCCTCGTAGATGTCGCTCGAGACCGCCTTCAGCGAGGTGTAGATGACGATCATGTTGAAGCCGACTCCGCCCCACAGCGCGATGTTGGCGATGCCGAAGATCACCGCTCCGGAGGAGAGCAGGCTCGGCGCATCCCAGCCGAGGCGTTCGAAGACGTAGTAGAAGGGGCTCACCGCGGGGAGGTAGAGGAAGCCCCAGAGCAGCGAGCTGATCACGGCGGGCACCGCATAGGGCAGGAAGATCGAGATCCGCGAGAAACCGACGGCGCGGGTGCGCTTGGAGTCGAGGAGGAGCGCGAAGAGCAGCGCGAGGCCGAGCATGCACGGGATGAGGATGAGGCCGTAGAGCAGCACCCGGCCGACGCTGGCGGCGAACTCGGGGTCGGACAGCGCCGAGACGTAGTTCTCGATGCCGGCGAACACCTGCTTCTGCGCGCCCGAGCCCAGACCCAGCCCGCTGACCTGCTTCTTCTGGAAGCTGAGGAACAGGGTGTAGAGGATGGGCGCGGCCATGAAGGCGACGAAGAGCACGATGCCCGGCGCGAGCATCGCGTACGGCACGCCGACGCGGGAGCGCCAGCCGGCGCGGCCTCGGGAGGCGGGTCGGCCCCGGCCGCTCGGCGGCGCGGTGCCGTCGGCGGGTCGGCTGATCGTGGGAGCGGTCATCGCTGGTCCTCGTCCTGCTTGCTGAGTGGTTCGAGTGCGGCTGCGGCCGCACGGGAGGGGGGCGGTGAGGAGGCGGGGACGCGTGGCCCCCGCCTCCGTCACCGCTACTTCACGGAGAAGCCGCTGGAGACCAGGTCGTCCTCGGTGATGGACTGCATCGAGGCGACGGCGTCGACGAAGGCCTGCTTCGTCTTGGCGTCGGCGGCCTTGGCGAACTCGTCGTTGTAGGCGCTGAAGGCCACGTTGACGTTGGGCCCGTAGGTGAACGACGACACGGTGTCGGCGGCCTCGGCCGCGACGTCGTAGAAGTCGGCCTGGGTGCTGAAGAACTCGGGCGAGGTCGTCAGAGCGTCCGAGGCGGCCTCGGTCGCGGCCGGGTACACGCCGGAGATGTCGGCGAGAGCGGCGACCGCTTCGGGGTCGCTGTTCAGCCAGGTGGCGAACTCGACCGCGGCGTCGACCTTGTCCGACTGCGTCGTGATCGCCGTGCTCGAGCCGCCCCAGTTGCCGTTCGAGGGTGCGGAGGCGTCCCACTGCGGCAGCGGGGCAGCGGTCCAGAGACCCGCGGTGTCGGGGGCGTTGCCGCCGAGGACTCCGGGAGCCCAGACCGAGCTGATCCAGCCGACCTGCGAGCCGTCGTTCAGGCCGGCGTTCCACTCGGGGGTGTACATCGGCTTGTTGTCGATGGCACCCTCCTCGACCAGGCCGCCCCAGTAGTCGGCGACCTTCTCGGTGGGGCCGGCGTCGATGTCGACGCCCCAGCTCTGGTCGTCGATGGACCACCAGGAGGCGCCCGCCTGCTGCGTGAGACCGGCGAACCAGCCCGCGTCGTTGGCCGAGAACGTGCCGAGGTACTTCGACGGGTCGGACTGGTGCACGGCGCGCGCCACCTCGGCGTACTCGTCCCAGGTGGTGGGGATCGCGAGGCCGAGGCTGTCGAGGATGTCGGTGCGGTAGTAGGCCATCATCGGGCCGGAGTCCTGCGGGATCGCGTAGACCGCGTCTCCGCCCAGGGTGACCGACGACCAGACGCCGTCGGAGTACTCGCCCGCGAGGTCGTCCGGGATCTCGCCCGAGAGGTCGGCGAGCGCGTCGGAGGCGACCAGCGTCGGGATCTTCTGGTACTCGGCCTGGATCAGGTCGGGGGCGCCGCTGCCCGCCTTGATGGCGGTGAGCAGCTTGGTGATGGCGGGGTCGCCGCCGTCCTGCTTGTTGACCGTGACCTGGATGTCCGGGTTCTCGGAGTTCCAGATGTCGACGACCTGCTCGAGGTTCGGAGCCCAGGCCCAGTAGTTCAGTTCTACCGGACCGGAACCGCCGCCGTCGCCCGAGGCGGTGCAGCCGGTGAGAGCCAGGGCGGCGACCGCCGCGGTGGTGATGGCTGCCCTGCGGAGTGATGTGCGCATTCGTCCTCCTTGTCGAAAGTGCTGTGGATGTGGTGCACAGGGCTCCGACGGGGGTGAGGACGACGGTGTGCCTGTGAGCGGTTACAGTTACACACGCCCTGACCGGGATTGTCAACTCAGGCGATCCGCGGGTTCGAGGGCTACTGCGCCGTTCTGTGCGGATCTGATCCGTGCTAGAACTGGGAGCGCACACAGTCAAAGGAGATCGACGCATGACCAGCGACCTCAGCACCCCCGTCGCGTCGGCGGCCCGTGAGAGCCCCCGCACCGCCGCCCTCGGCCGACCAGGACGGGCGCTGCTCGGCGGTCGCGCCGAGATCCGCTACGGCGGCGACTACAACCCCGAGCAGTGGCCCCGCGAGGTGTGGCACGAGGACATCGCGCTGATGCGCAGCGCCGGCGTGAACCTCGTCAGCATCGGGATCTTCTCGTGGGCCCTCCTGGAGCCGCGCGAGGGCGAGTACGACTTCTCCTTCCTCGACGAGCTGATCGAGCTGCTGCACGACGCCGGCATCGACGTCGACCTGGCGACCCCGACCGCCGCTCCCCCGGCCTGGTTCTGGGCGAAGCACCCCGCAGCGCGCCCCGTCACCCGCGAGGGCGTCACCCTCGGCTGGGGCTCCCGCGGCATGGTGAGCCCGAGCTCACCCGAGTACCGCGCGGCGTGCGTCGCGCTGACGGAGCGGCTCGCCGAGCGCTACGCGGCGCATCCGGCTGTCGTGCTCTGGCACGTGCACAACGAGTACGGCGCACCCATCAGCGAGGACTACTCCGAGGTCAGCGTCCTGGCCTTCCGTCGCTGGCTGCTGCGGCGCTACGGCTCCCTCGAGGCGCTCAACGCCGCCTGGGGCACGCTGTTCTGGGGTCAGGTCTACGGCGAGTGGGAGGAGATCGACGCCCCCCGCCTCTCGGCCAGCGTCGTCAACCAGACCCAGCGCCTCGACTTCGCGCGCTTCACCTCTGACGCCCTGCTCGAGTGCTTCACGGCCGAGCGCGACGCCATCAAGCGCTTCGCCCCGAGCACTCCCGTCACCACCAACTTCATGGCGACGAACTGCCCCTCCGTGGACCTCTGGAAGTGGCGCTCGGAGGTCGACCTCGTCGCCAACGACCACTACCTGGTCGCCGAGCGGCGCGACAACCACGTGCTGCTCGCGATGGACGCCGATCTCACCCGCTCCCTCGCCGGCGGTGCGCCGTGGATCCTGATGGAGCACTCGACCTCCGCCGTGAACTGGCAGCCGCGCAACATCGCCAAGCGCCCCGGCGAGCTCGCGCGCAACAGCATGAGCCACCTGGCCCGCGGGGCCGACGCGATCCTCTACTTCCAGTTCCGCGCCTCGCGCTACGGAGCCGAGAAGTTCCACTCCGCGATGCTGCCGCACGCGGGTGTCGGCAGCCGCGTCTGGAAGGAGGTCGTCGCCCTCGGCGACGAGCTCGCCGGACTGTCGGAGGTGCTCGGCTCGCGAGTGAGCGCCCGTGCCGCGATCCTGTGGGACTGGGAGTCGTTCTGGGCTCAGGACCTCGAGTGGCGGCCCTCGGTCGAGCTCGAGCACCGCGAGCGGGTCATCGCGTACTACACCGAGCTCTGGCGGCGCGGCGTCACGGTCGACTTCGCCCACCCCGGTGCCGACCTGTCCGGCTACGACATCGTCCTCGCGCCGGCGCTGTACCTCATCGACGACGCATCGCGCGCGAACCTCGAGGACTACGTGCGCTCGGGCGGCACCTTCCTCGCCTCCTACTTCTCCGGGGTCGTCGACGAGAACGACGCCGTGCACGCGGGCGGCGCACCGGGCGCCCTGCGCGAGGTGCTCGGAGTCGCGGTGCCGGAGTTCCTGCCGCTGTACGAGGACCAGGTCGTCACCCTGGGCTCCGGCGCCTCGGCGTCGGGCTGGGCCGAGGAGGTCGTGCTCGAGGGCGCCGACTCCGTCTCCGACTACACCGACGGCCCCGCCGCCGGGTCGCCCGCGGTGACCCGGAACCTGTACGGAGCCGGAGTCTCCTGGTACGTCTCGACGCGCCTCGCAGGGGACGACCTCGGCGCCGTGGTCGAGGACGCGCTGCGCGACGCCGGCATCGAGGCGGTGCTCGGCGAGCCCGGCCTCGAGACGGTCGTCCGCTCGGGCGACGAGGCCGACTTCGTCTTCCACCTCAACCACTCCGAAGCCGACGTCACCGTCGCGGCGACCGGTGTCGAGCTGCTCACCGGCGCGGATGCGGCGGGCTCGCTCGTCGTCCCCGCCGGCCTCGTGCGGGTGCTGCGCCGCCCGCGCTGACGTCTCGCGCCTCCCGACGGCCCGCCCGACCCTCCGGTCAGGCGGGCCGTCGGCGTTCCCGGTGCACGCTCTGCAGGTGCTGGTGCGGTCTGACGGTGCCCGTGCGATCTGCAGGAGCCGGTGCGATCTGCAGGCGATGCGCGCCGAGACGGCCGGATCACCGCAGGAACCGCTCCGGTGCGGGGCGAGCTCCTGCAGACCGCACCTCCGCCCCGCACGCGACACCCCGCGCACGACGAAGGGGCCCGGTCCGAAGACCGAGCCCCTGAGTGTCACGACCGGAGTCGTGTCACCCGATCGCTACTCGAGCGAGCCGTCGACGGTCTCCTCGAACGAGGTGACGTTGCCGGCCGAGTACTTGTAGATCGACACCGAGGCCTCGCTCGGGTCGCCGTTCTCGTCGAACGAGATCGGGCCGGAGAGACCGTTGTAGTCGATGTCCTCGTCGTCCGCGAGCAGCGCCGCGCAGTCGGCGAAGGTCGTGCACTCGGTGCCGTCCTTCGAGACGGTCTCGAGGTTGTCGCGGATGGTCGCGCCGTCCGTCGCTCCACCCTGCAGCGCCGCGAGGGCGAGCAGGACGGTGGCGTCGTAGGACTCGGGGGCGTAGCTGAACACCGTCAGCGGGTCGTTCCCCTGCTCCTCGACGAGAGCCTGGAGGTTGGACTGGAAGTCGTCCGACGCCTGCACACCCGGGTTGGTGAACTGGGCGCCCGCGATGTCGACGTTGGTGTCGGCCTCGCTGATGACGCCGTAGTTGCCGTCCGTGCCGTAGAGGTTCGCGAAGTCGAAGCCCTTCGCCGCGAGCTGCTCGGCGATGGTCGTGATCTCGTCGAACGAGATGACGACGAGCGCGTCGGGGTTCGGGGCGAGCACGGTGGTGAGCGCCGAGTTGAAGTCGGTCGAGGCCGGCTCGAAGATCTCCTCGGCCGCGACGGTCGCGCCGCCCGCCTCGAGGGTCTCCTTGATGTTCGACTCGAGGCCGGTGCCGTACGCGTCGTTCATGTACAGGATCGAGACGTTGGTCTTGCCGTCGCCCAGGATCTTGTTGCCGAGGATGCGGCCCTGCAGCACGTCCGAGGGAGCGGTGCGCCAGTAGTAGCCGTCGTCCTCGTAGGTGGTGAAGTCGGGCGAGGTGTTCGCCGGCGAGATCTGCACGACGCCCGCCTGGGTCACCTGGTCGATGAAGGTCTTCGAGACACCCGACGACGCCGCGCCGATGATCGCCGACACGCCGTCGGCGATGAGGGAGGTCGCGGACTGCGTCGCGATGTCGGTCGTGGTGTCGCCCGAGTCCTTCTGCTCGACCTCGATCGAGAGGCCGGCAGCGGCCTCGTTGATGTCGGCGACCGCGAGGTCGACGCCCGCGATCTCGGGCGGGCCGAGGACGGCCAGGGTGCCCGTCTGCGGGAGGATCGTGCCGATCTTCAGGGACAGGTCGCCGGAGGCTCCGCCTTCGCTGCCCGAGTCGCCGCTGTCGCCGCCACTGGCGCAGCCAGCGAGAACGAGAGCGCTGGCGCCCAGAATGGCGACGCCGCCGAGGGTTGCCCGGAGGGTCCGCGCGCGTGAGGCCGAACCGGCCTTCGCGTATACGCCCATGTTGCTCCTTGAGATGTGGTTGTCGTCAGAGCGGTGCCGGAGGCAACCGCTGGGCAAACGTAACCTTCGGAGCAGCCGTGAACAATACGGACGTGTTACGAACGGGTTTCGCGACCCGATCGTTACTTTCGACCGCAGCAACCGCTCTCTGCAACGCGATCCGCACTTCACGCCACCGTTCGGCGCCTCCGACGCTCGGCGGCGACCAGGTCGACTGAGAAGATCACCAGGGCCGCCCAGACGAGAGCGAAGCCGATCCAGCGCTCCGGCGGCATCGCCTCGTGGAGCACGAAGGCCCCGACGAGGAACTGCAGGATCGGCGTCAGGTACTGGATGAACCCGACGATCGACAGCGGCAGCCGGCGCGCGGCACCCGCGAACAGCAGGAGCGGCACCGCCGTCACGATGCCCGCCGAGGCGAGGATGAGCGCGTGACCCGGCCCCTCCGTGCCGATCGTCAGGCCGACCATCGAGCCGACGACGGCGAGCTGGACGAGGGCGAGCGGAGTCAGCCACAGCGTCTCGAGCGTGAGTCCGCCGACCGCGTCGATCCGCCCGCCGACCCGGCTCTTGACCAGGCCGTAGAGACCGAACGAGAAGGCGAGCGCCAGCGACACCCAGGGGAAGGATCCGTACCCGACCGCGATGACCAGCACGGCGACCGCGCTGATCGCCATCGCGATCCACTGCGCCCGGCGCAGGCGCTCGCGCAGCACGATGACGCCCAGCAGCACCGTGACCAGCGGGTTGATGAAGTAGCCCAGGGCCGCCTCGATGACGTGGCCCGTCGTCGTCGCGATGACGTAGACCTGCCAGTTGACGTAGATGAGCACTCCGGCGAGCGCCATGACCCCCAGGAGACGCGGCTCGCGGAAGAGGCCGAGGAAGCCCGGCCAGCTGCGGGTGACCGTGAGGAGCACGGCGCAGAAGACGAGCGAGAAGAGCACCCGGAGCGCGACGATCTCGAACGGAGAGGCCGGCGCCATCGCGATGAAGTAGAGCGGCATCGCGCCCCAGAGCAGGTACGCGCCGAAGCCGAACCACAGCCCCGTCGACGACATCGCACCGGAGTCGCGCGCCGCGGCGGGCCCCTCCACACCCTCTCCGACGGGGATGTCGGCGGTCGGGGGCCCGAAGGAGTCTGAAGGAGTACGGGAGGCGGACACTCCCCCGATGCTACGCAGCCGTTCGAGCGCCGTACGGCTCTCGACGGTCACGCGCCGGTCGGATCAGGCCACCTGTCGCGAGGAGGACCGGCCGGGGACGACGAAGGGCCCGGCGACCGAAGTCGCCGGGCCCTTCGCGGAACCGCCGGAGCGGAGGGCGTCCTAGCGGACGACGACCGCGAGGACGTCGCGCGCGGAGAGGACCAGGAGGTCGTCGCCACCGAACTTGACCTCGGTTCCGCCGTACTTGGAGTAGATGACCTTGTCACCCACGGCGACGTCGAGGGGGACGCGGTTGCCGTTGTCGTCGATGCGGCCGGGGCCCACGGCGACGACTTCGCCCTCCTGCGGCTTCTCCTTGGCAGTGTCGGGGATGACGAGACCGGAAGCGGTCACCTGCTCCGCTTCGACCTGCTTGATGACGATGCGATCTTCGAGCGGCTTGATGGACACCGACACGGTTGACCTCTTTCTTGACGACGTTGGGACGGAGCGCAGTCATTGGCAGACACGCTCCGAGAGTGCTAGATCCACTGTAGAGGCAAGGCTGGCACTCGTGCAATCAGAGTGCCAAGACGGTCGGCTCGGGGCGGACAGCGGGTGGCCTAGCATGGCCGGATGCGACGCGACGAGCTGGTCGAGCTCCTCTCCCCCGAGGGGCTCCGGCTCCTCGACAGCCTCGACGGCTACCGCTCCGACGACCTCGTGCGCGCGGTCGCGACGCTGCGAGCGGCGGGGCACTCCCCGGGGCTGGTCGCCGCCGTCCTCACCCAGGCGCGCCTCCGGGCGCGGGCCGAGTCGAAGTTCGGCGAGTTCGCGCGCTCGATGCTCTTCACCGACGCGGGGCTCGAGCAGGCCACGCGCCTCCGGGTCGCCGCGCTGCACGCCGGGCGGTTCGCGGCGGCGAAAGCCACGCGCGTCGCCGACCTCGGCAGCGGCATCGGTGGCGACGCCCTCGCGCTCGCGGCGATCGACCTCGAGGTGACGGCCGTGGACGCCGACGAGATCACCGCGACTCTCGCGAGCTTCAACCTCGCTCCGTTCCCCTCCGCCCGAGCCGTGCACGCCGACGCCGAGTCGTTCGACCTCGACGGCTTCGATGCGGTCTACCTCGACCCCGCGCGACGCACTGCCGGGCACCGCGAGACCCGGCGGCTCGAGGATCCCGACGACTACTCCCCCTCGCTCGAGTTCGCCTTCGGTCTCGCCGAGCGCCGGCCGACGGGCATCAAGCTCGGCCCCGGCTTCGACCGCGGGCGCATCCCGGCCGAGGCCGAGGCGCAGTGGGTCTCGGTCGACGGCGAGCTGGTCGAGACAGGTCTGTGGTTCGGCGCTCTGGCGCGTCCGGGCATCCGCCGGTCGGCCCTCCTGCTCGGCTCCGGCGGGGCGTCGGAGCTCACCGCCGCCTCCGACAGCGTGGACGAGGAGGTCGGCGAGCTCGGCGCCTTCGTGCACGAACCCGACGGCTCCGCGATCCGGGCTCGACTGCTCGGCGAGCTCGCGCGCTCGAGCGGCTCGCGCATGCTCTCGCCCGGGATCGCCTACCTCACCGGGGACGCTCCGTCGACGACGCCGTTCCTCCGCAGCTTCCGCGTGCTGGCCGAGCTGCCGCTCGACGAGCGGACGCTGGCCAGGGAGCTGAAGGGGCGCGGGATCGGGGTGCTCGAGATCAAGAAGCGCGGCGTCGACCTCGATCCGGCGCTGTTCCGCAAGAAGCTCGGCCTCAAGGGCGCCGGCAGCGCGGTCCTCATCCTGACCCGGGTGCAGGGCCGGCACCGTGCCCTGCTGGCCGAGCGGGCGGGCTGACCGCGCTCAGTATCCGCTCGAGGAGCCCGCTGCGCCCAGGGCGATGGCGAAGAGCACGATGGTGATCGCGAGGTAGATCAGCGACACGGTGATCCCGGCGAACCCGGTGATGATCGCGGCGAGCGCGAAACCGCGCGCGGCGGGCTCTCGGCGTCGGCCGAGGAAGCCGAGCACGACCGCGGGTGCCGAGAGGATGAAGCCGAAGCCCCAGGCGAAGATCGTGATCACGAGGCCCACGATCCCGAGGATCATGCCGACCAGACTGAGCGTGCGCGGCGGCGCGGCGGGCGCAGGAGGGTAGGCGTACCCGGGAGCGGGCGGGCCGGCGGGGGTGCCGTAGGCGGGAGCGCCGTACGCCGACGCACCGTACGCGGGCGGCTGCGTAGGTCTCGCGTACTCGCCGTCCGACGGCGGCGCCTGGGGCACGGAGGGGGCCTGGGGCGCCGCACGGTCGGCGGGCGGCGCAGTCGCGGCCGGGGGCGCCGGAGGAGCGGGCGGGATGGGAGGGGCCGGGGGCGCAGGAGGGACGGGGACGGAGCCCTGGTGGTCGTCGTCGGAGCCGGGCCGAGTGCTGTCGCTCATGCCGCCGAGCCTAGGGCCTGCGCGCCGGCGACGCTCAGGCGGAGAGGTACCCGTCGGACCTCAGTCCGCCCACGAAGGCGGTGTAGGCGAACCAGCCCGCGACCGCGAGGACGACGACCAGGTAGCCGAGGACGAAGCCGGCGACGGCGATCCCGCGACCGCGCTGGCCGGAGCGCCCGGCCTGCGCGAAGCCGACGTGGCCGAGCACGATCGCGGCGGGGGCGAGTCCGAGCAGACCGCAGATCAGCGCGGCGACGGCGAGCCCGTTGAGCGGCGGACGGAGGACGGGGGCGACCGGCGGCTCGACGGGCTCGGACGGCGGCGGGTACTCCGCCGACGGCGCTCCGGAGGGGGCGGCGTAGGTCGCGACCGGCTCGCTGCTGCGCTCGTCGTCCACGGCGTCTCCCCTCATCGGACGGAGTGCCCCCTCCGGGATCGGAGGGGGCGCGTCGGGTGTCAGTACCCGGTGGTGGGAGCGGTCGCGGCGAGCGCGAAGAGCCCGACGAACGCGATGATCGAGACGATGACGGCGGCGAAGCCGATGACGATGGCGGCGATGGCGAGTCCGCGGCCCTTCTCTCCGGTGCGCTTGATCTGCGACAGGGCGATGAAGCCCAGCACGATGCCGACGACCGAGACGAAGAACGAGGCGATGAAGCCGATGATCGCCAGGATGTTGTAGCGGTCGGAGGCGGGCGTGTACGGAGTGGTCATGGGATCCCCCTTGATCAGGAACGAGCGGATGCGTCCAGCGTGGCAGGGCTCTCGACCGACTGTCAAAATGCTGGATGCCACTTGTGCCGCGGTCTCGTGCAGCGCTATCGGCTCAGCGCACCTGGATCTCGGTGACGGGGAGCGTCGAGTCGGCGCCGAACGAGAGGCTCGAGGGCGCGTGCCCCGCCTCGATGAGCTGAGCGCCGAGCGCCGCGATCATCGCTCCGTTGTCGGTGCAGAGCGAGAGCGGCGGGATGCGCAGGGCGATGCCGGCCGCGGCGCAGCGCTCCTCGGCGAGCGCCCGCACCCGCGCGTTCGCCACCACTCCGCCGCCCAGAAGCAGGCGCGGCACCCCGCGGTCGATGCAGGCCGCGACGGCCTTGGTCAGCAGCACGTCGGCGACCGCCTCGCGGAAGCTCGCGGCGACATCGGCGACGGGCACCTCCTCGCCCGCGTCCTGACGCTTCTCGACCCAGCGGGCCACGGCGGTCTTGAGGCCCGAGAAGGAGAAGTCGTAGCGGTGCCTCTCCCTGTCCTTCGGCAGGGTCAGCCCGCGCGGGAAGCGGATCGCGCGCGGGTCGCCGGTCGCCGCGACGCGATCGATCTGCGGACCGCCGGGGTAGGGCAGCCCGAGCACGCGCGCGACCTTGTCGAACGCCTCCCCCGCGGCGTCGTCGATGGTCTCGCCGAGCAGCTCCACGTCCGAGACGAGGTCGCGCACGTGCAGGAGCGAGGTGTGCCCGCCCGAGACCAGCAGCGCGATGGTCGGCACCTCGACAGGGCTCCCCGGGCTGCCGTCGGCCCGCAGGACGTCGGCTCCGACGTGCCCGACGAGGTGGTTCACGGCGTAGAGGGGCTTCTGGAGCGAGACGGCGAGCGCCTTCGCCGCTCCGACGCCGACCATCAGGGCGCCCGAGAGCCCGGGCCCGCTGGTGACCGCGATCGCGTCGAGCTCGTCGAGGGCGACCCCCGCCTCCGCCAGCGCCGTGCGCAGCGTCGGCTCGAGGGCCTCGAGGTGGGCTCGGGCCGCGACCTCGGGCACGACGCCGCCGTAGCGCGCATGCTCGTCCATCGAGGAGGCGATCGTGTTCGCGAGGAGGGTCGTGCCGCGGACGATGCCGATCCCCGTCTCGTCGCAGCTGGTCTCGATGCCGAGCACGAGCGGGCCGGTGGTCATGGCGTCTCCTGGGAAGCGAGGGGGAGGCGCATCACGAGCGCGTCCACTCCGTCGGGCTGGTAGTAGGCGGGGCGGACGGCGATCTCCTCGAAGCCCTCCGAGCGGTAGAGCGCCTGCGCGACCGGATTGTCGGCGCGCACCTCGAGGAACACCTCGCGCGCTCCGCGCTCGGTCGCGGTCTCGAGGAGGCTGCGCAGCAGTCGACGCCCCAGCCCGGTGCCGCGGGCGGAGGGGACGACCGCGATCGTCTGCACGTCGCCCTCGTGCGCCCCGGCGGGGCAGAGCAGCCCGGCGTAGCCGACGACCGCCTCCCCCAGCTCGGCGACGAGGTAGCGGGTGTGCCGGCTCCGGATCTCGGCGGCCATCATCGACCGCGACCAGGCGTCGCTGGTGAACTCCGACTCCTCGATCGCCATGATCGCGTCGAGATCGGAGCCGTCGGCGTCGCGGAGCACGGCCCCGGTCATCCGGTCACGCGCTTCGGGCCGGCCGAGAGGGTGACATCGGGCGAGCGGAGGTAGAGCGGCTCGTCGGCGGCGGGCGGGCGGCCGGCGGCGCGGGTGCGCACCGCGACCACTCCGAGCTCGGCGGCCGACACCGTCGCCGCCTCGAGCCGGGGCAGGTCGGGGAAGGGCAGCGCGGGCGGCTTGTCGAGACCCGGGCCGGCGAGGCGCTCGGGGATCCCGGCGGCGTCGAGCCCGGAGTAGGCGCTCCAGTAGAGCTCGCGGCGCCGCGCGTCGGTGACGACGAGGACGCCGCCGGAGCGGCCGTGCCGGAAGGCCTCGAGGGCGATCGCGTCGTGCGAGACGACGGGGACGGTCGGGATGCCCCGGCCGAAGGCGAAGGCGCGCGCCGCGGCGATGCCGACCCGGAGCCCGGTGAAGGGGCCGGGGCCCATCCCTGTCGCGACACCGTCGATGCCCGAGGGGGCGACGCCGGCGGCCTCGAGCGCCTCGAGGATCAGCCGGCCGACGACCTCTGCGTGGCGCATCGTGTCGGTCTCGGTCCGCTCCGACCTGACTGCGCCGTGCTCGTCGACGACGGCGACGGAGGTTCCGGAGGAGGTGTCGATCGCGAGGAGCACCCTGACAGGGTACTCGCGGCTCCGCGGATGCCCGGTGCCCGGGCGCGCTCAGGCCCAGCCGGTGCCGCGGAAGCGGACGGAGCGCGGCTCGACCGGCTCCTCGCTCTCCTCGGCGTCCGACCCCCCGGTCGGGCGCTCGATAAGGATGTCGAGCCACGACTCCGCGACGCCGTCGAGCATCCCCGCGCCCCACTCCACGACCACGACCGAGTGCTCGAGATCGAGATCGAGATCGTCGAGCTCGACCGGCGAGCCCACGCGGTAGGCGTCGACGTGCACGAGCGGGGGGCCGTCGTGCAGGGGCGGATGCGTCCGCGCGATCACGAAGGTCGGGCTCGTCACCGGTCCCCGCACGTCCAGACCCTCGCCGAGACCGCGGGTGAACGTCGTCTTGCCGGCTCCGAGCGGGCCCGTGAGCACGAGCAGATCCCCCGCGCGCAGCACGCGGCCGAGTGAGCGGCCGAGCTCCTCCATCGCCTCGGGGTCCGCCACGTCGACGGCGCGGTCGGCGAACCACGCTCGGTCAGGCACGGGCGCCGCTCGCTCCGCCGACCGCCCGGCGCTGCACCCGCGGTCCGATCCGGGTCACGAGCTCGTAGTTGATGGTGCCGCACCAGCGCGCCCACTCGTCGACCGACGGGACGCCTCCCGCCGTCGGGTCGCCCCAGAGGACGACCGGATCGCCCACCGCGACGGGGGCGTCGCCCACGTCGACCACGAACTGGTCCATAGCGACGCGACCGGCGATGCGGTGGCGGCGCCCGGCGATCGCGACCTCGGCGACTCCGGAGGCGCTGCGCGGGATGCCGTCGGCGTAGCCGAACGGGACGAGCGCGAGCGTGGTGTCGGCGCCGGAGCGGTAGGTGTAGTCGTAGCTGACCCCGGTGCCCGGCTCGACGCGGCGCACGCCCGCCACCCGGCCGTGCAGCGTCATCGCGGGCGTCAGGCCGAGGTCGAGGGGGCTCTCGTCGTCGAACGGGGACAGCCCGTAGACGCCGATGCCGGTGCGGACGAGGTCGAGCCCCGCCTCGGGCAGCCGCAGGGCGCCCGCCGTGGCGGCCAGGTGCACGAGGGGTGCCGTGAGGCCGTTCCGCTCGAGGAGCGCCGCGGCCCGCCCGAGGAGCGCCAGCTGCGCGAGGTCGTCCTCGCGCGAGGTGTTCGAGAGGTGCGAGAACAGCCCGGTCAGGTGCAGCGCCCCCCTCGCCGCGTGCCGGCCGAGCGCCTGGGCGATCGACTCCCACTCCGCCTCGGGGGCGCCGTTGCGGCTGAGGCCCGTGTCGACCTTGAGCTGCACTGCGGCGCGGACCCCGCGATCCTCGGCCGCCTGGGCGAGCGCGTCGAGCTGGGCCCTCGACGAGACGGCGACGTCGATGCCGTGCTCGACCGCGCGATCGAAGTCCTCCCCCGGATCGTGCAGCCAGCAGAGGATCGGCGCCAGCACGCCGGCCTCGCGCAGCGCGACGGCCTCGATCAGGTCGGCCGTGCCGAGCGCATCGGCCCCGCCGGCGAGCGCGGCCTGCGCCGCGAGGAGCGCGCCGTGCCCGTAGGCGTTGGCCTTGACGACGGCCATCAGTCGTCGGGCACCGGTCAGCTCGCGCAGGCGCGCGACGTTCGCCGCGATCGCATCGGTGTCGATCAGGGCCTCGCGGAACGAGAGCGGCGCGATCACGACTCGGCCACCACGAAGGCGCAGGCGACGCCGGCGTCGTGCGTCATCGAGAGGTGCAGCCGGGCGATGCCACGCGCCTCGGCGGCGGCGCGAGCCGGCCCGTGCAGCGCGAACGACGGGTTGCCGTGCTCGTCGCGCACCACGACCATGTCGTGCCAGCGCGCGCCGGCGGAGTCGCCGAGCGCCTTGATCAGCGCCTCCTTCGCCGCGAAGCGACCCGCGAGGGAGGCGACGGGCAGGGCGCGTTCGCTCTCGGCGAACAGGCGGTCGCGCAACCGCGGAGTGCGGGCGATCGCCCGCTCGAAGCGGGCGAGGTCGACCACGTCCACGCCGATCCCCACGATCACGACGCGGTCACTCGACCGTGACGGACTTCGCGAGGTTGCGCGGCTGGTCGACGTCGAGACCCTTGGCCGACGCCAGCTCCATCGCGAACATCTGCAGCGGAGTGACGGCCAGCAGCGGCTCGAAGAGCGGGTCGGCCAGCGGGATCGGGATGACCTCGTCGGCGATCTGGATCGCCGCCGTGTCGCCCTGCTCCGCGATCGCGATGACCCGCGCGCCGCGCGCCTTGATCTCCTGGATGTTCGAGATCACCTTGCGCTGCAGCTCGTACGACTCGCTCGGGCTCGGCACGATCACGAAGACGACCTGACCCGGCTCGATCAGCGCGATCGGCCCGTGCTTGAGCTCGCCCGCGGCGAAGCCCTCGGCGTGGATGTACGCGAGCTCCTTGAGCTTGAGCGCGCCCTCGAGGGCGACCGGGTAGCCGACGTGGCGACCGAGGAAGAGCACCGCGCGCGTGTCCGCCATCCAGCCCGCGAGCTGGGCGATGTCCTCGGAGGCGTCGAGCACTCGCGAGAGCTTCTCGGGGATCGCGGCCAGCTGCGCGGCCTGCGAGGCCACCAGCTCGGCGGAGGCGGCGCCGCGCACCGTCGCCAGGTGCAGGCCGAAGAGGTAGAGGGCCGCGATCTGGGCGACGAACGCCTTCGTCGAGGCGACCGCCACCTCCGGACCCGCGTGCGTGTAGAGGACGGCGTCGGACTCGCGCGGGATGGTCGCACCCTGCGTGTTGCAGACCGACAGCGTCTTGGCGCCCTTCTCGCGGGCGTACTTGACCGCCATGAGCGTGTCCATCGTCTCGCCGGACTGGCTGATCGAGACGACGAGCGTGCGCGGCGTCAGCACCGGGTCGCGGTAGCGGAACTCGTGGCTCAGCTCGACCTCGACGGGCACGCGAGCCCACTTCTCGATCGCGTACTTCGCGACCATGCCCGAGTACGCGGCGGTCCCGCAGGCGATCACCGTGATCCGGTCGATCTCGGCGAGGACCCCGTCGAGGCTCTCGAGCTCGGGCAGCGTGATCGCGCCGTCGTGGATCCGGCCGCGCAGCGTGTTGGCCACCGCCTCCGGACCCTCGGTGATCTCCTTCGCCATGAAGCTCGACCAGCCGCCCTTCTCGGAGGCGGAGGCGTCCCACGCGATCTCGAACGGCTCGGTCTCGACGGCGTTGCCGAAGAAGTCGGTGACGGTGACGAGCTCGGGCGTGATCGTGACGATCTGGTCCTGGCCGATCGCGACGGCGCGGCGCGTGAACTCGACGAACGCGGCGACGTCGGAGCCGAGGAAGTTCTCGCCGTCGCCGAGGCCGATCACGAGCGGGGAGTTGCGGCGGGCGCCGACGACGACGCCCGGCTGGTCCTGGTGCAGGGCGAGGAGGGTGAAGGCCCCCTCGAGCCGGGCGACGATCGCCTGGAAGGCGAGGACCAGGTCGCCGGTGCGGCGGTACTCGCGGGCGATCAGGTGCGCCGCGACCTCGGTGTCGGTCTCGCTCTCGAAGACGGCGCCCTCGGCCTCGAGCTCCTCCTTGAGCGGCTGGAAGTTCTCGATGATGCCGTTGTGGATGACCGCGAGCTTCCCGTCGTCGGCCAGGTGCGGGTGGGCGTTGCGGTCGGTCGGCCCGCCGTGCGTCGCCCAGCGCGTGTGACCGATGCCGGTCGTGCCCTCGGCGAGCGGACGCGCCTCCAGATCCTCGACCAGGACGCTGAGCTTGCCCGAGCGCTTGCGGCTGTCGAGCTGCCCGTCGGCGTCGATCACGGCGACGCCCGCGGAGTCGTAGCCGCGGTACTCCAGACGCTTCAGGCCTCCGAGCAGCACAGCCAGGCTGTCGCGCTCACCGACGTATCCCACGATTCCACACATGTGCTCGATCCTAAACGGCGGCCGATCACTCGGGCGGCAGGGGCTCGATCCCGCCGGGCCGGGATGCGGCGGCCAGTAGGAGGCGGCCAGTAGGGGACGGCCAGGAGAAGGCGGCCAGTAGGATCGGTGGTCATGCCGTCGTCAGCTCGTGATCCCGGGCGCGAGGCGCACCCCTCCCCCTTCGTCGAGATCTCCCGAGCCGACTGGGCCGAGCTGGCCCGCACGACGGAGCTGCCGCTGACCGAGACCGAGGTCGTGCAGCTGCGCGGGCTGGGCGACCGGCTGAGTCTCACCGAGGTCGCCGAGGTGTACGTCCCCCTCTCGCGGCTGCTGACGCTGTACGCGGGCGGCGCGCGCCACCTGCATCGGGCGACGAGCCTGTTCCTGGGTGAGCGGGCACAGGCGACGCCCTTCGTGATCGGAGTCGCCGGCTCGGTCGCGGTGGGAAAGTCGACCATCGCGCGGCTGCTGCGCGAGCTGCTCGCCCGCTGGGACGACACTCCGCGGGTCGAGCTGGTCACCACCGACGGCTTCCTGCTGCCCAACCGCGAGCTCGAGCGCCGTGGGCTGATGAGCCGCAAGGGATTCCCGGAGTCGTACGACCGGCGGGCGCTGCTGCGCTTCGTGTCGGAGGTGAAGGGCGGGGCGGCGGAGGTGCGCGCACCCTTCTACTCGCACCTCTCGTACGACATCGTGCCCGACGCCGAGATCGTCGTCCGACGGCCCGACGTGCTGATCGTCGAGGGCCTGAACGTGCTCCAGCCGCCGGTCCCCGGGCACGGGCTCGCGGTGAGCGACCTCTTCGACTTCACCGTCTACGTCGATGCGCGCACGAGCGACATCGCCCGCTGGTACGAGGAGCGCTTCCTCGCCCTGCAGCAGGGCGCGTTCGCGAACCCGAACTCGTACTTCCACCGCTACGCCGCGCTGACCCCCGACGAGGCGCGCACGCGCGCCCGCGACATCTGGTCGGCCATCAACGAGCCGAACCTCGTCCAGAACGTGCGCCCGACCCGCTCCCGCGCGAGCCTCGTCCTGCGCAAGCAGCCCGACCACTCGGTCTCCTCGGTCCTCCTCCGCAAGATCTGACCTGGGCAGCGCGCCGGTCGGTCAGCCGGTGGGCTTCCAGAGAGAATTACTCCCCGAGCGTGATTCCCCCGTGCTCGCTGATCGAGTAGCCGCGGAACGCGGCGTATCGAGATCCACATCCTTCAGAAGGCCGGGGCCGAAGCCCGATCTGCTGACGCTGGTGGGTCTCGATACGCCCCTGCGGGGCTACTCGACCAGCATGGACGGCCGCGTGCGCGCCGGCTCGGGGGCGGGCCGGCCAGCCGGCCGGCGAGTCCGTCCGAGTTGAGCGCACCGGATCGGCGAACGCCTTCAAGGCATCGTCCGAATCGCGTGCCAAGCGATTCGGACGCGCCGAACGCACCACGCTCCACCCGCCCAACCACTCCGCGAACCCGACCGCAGAACTCCGGGCAAGGACCGGCGTCCCCATGAACACAGGCGTCGTCCGAATCGCGTGCCAAGCGATTCGGACGCGCCGAACGCACCACGCTCCACCCGCCCAACCACTCCGAGAAGCCGACCGCGGGACTCCGGGCAAGGACCGGCGTCCCCAGAGAACCCAGCCCGACCGCGGAACGCCGGGCAGGGACCGGCGTTCTAAACGGCGGAGCGCAGCTGCGCGAGCACGACAGCCGCCAGCGACTCCGCGAGCCGGTCGGCCGTCTCCTGGGTCTTCGCCTCGACCATCACGCGGACCATCGGCTCGGTTCCGGAGGGGCGCAGGAGCACCCGGCCGTCGGTCCCGAGCTCGGTCGAGGCGGCGGCGACGGCGGCGGCGATCACGTCGTCGTCGTGCACGCCCTCGCGGTCGACACCGCGGACGTTGACGAGGGTCTGCGGGAAGACGCGCATCACCGAGGCGAGTTCGGCGAGCGTCTTGCCGGTGCGCGCCATCTCGGCGGCCAGCTGCAGCCCGGTGAGGACGCCGTCGCCGGTGGTCGCGTAGCGGCTCATGATGACGTGGCCCGACTGCTCGCCGCCGAGGGAGTAGTCGCCCTCGTTCATCGCCTCGAGCACGTAGCGGTCGCCGACCCCGGTCTGGATGACCCGGATGCCCGCGTCGGCCATCGCGAGCTTCAGCCCGAGGTTGCTCATGACCGTCGCGACGAGCACGTTGTCGCGGAGCACGCCGCGCCGCGCCATCGAGGTCGCGAGGATCGCCATGATCTGGTCGCCGTCGACGATGCGGCCGTCGGCGTCGACGGCGAGGCAGCGGTCGGCGTCGCCGTCGTGGGCGATGCCGAGGTCGGCACCGGCCGCTCGGACCGCCTCCGCGACGTTGTCGAGGTGGGTCGAGCCCACTCCGTCGTTGATGTTGAGACCGTCGGGATCGTTGCCGATCACCGTGACGGTCGCACCGGCATCGGTGAAGACGTCGGGCGAGATGCCGGCGGCCGCGCCGTGGGCGCAGTCGATGACGACGTGCAGGCCGTCGAGCCGGGTGCTGCCGAGCGAGCCGAGCAGGTGGACCACGTAGCGGTCCTCCGCGTCGGAGAACCGGCGGATGCGTCCGACGTCGGCGCCGGTCGGCGTGAGCGGCGGGACGCCGAGGGCCGCCTCGATGCGGTTCTCGAGCTCGTCGGGCAGCTTGCGCCCGCCCGCGGCGAAGAACTTGATGCCGTTGTCGGCGGCGGGGTTGTGCGAGGCCGAGATCATCACGCCGAAGTCGGCGCGCTCGTCGGCGATCAGGTACGCGGTGGCGGGCGTCGGGATGACGCCGGCGTCGAGGACGTCGACTCCCGCGCTGGCGAGTCCCGCGGCGACGGCCGCTCCGATGAACTGACCGGAGATGCGGGGGTCGCGGGCGAGGACGGCGACGGGCCGCCGGCCCTCCGCCCGGGCGGCCGCTCCGAGTACACGGGCGGCCGCCTGGGCGAGGCCGAGAGCCAGGTCGGCCGTGACATCGCGATTAGCGAGGCCACGGACGCCGTCGGTTCCGAAAAGGCGCGGCATAGCGCTGTCCACTTCTCGAGCTACTGGTCGAGCGGCACGGAGGCCGCGGCGACTAGCGCTTCGAGAACTGGGACGCCTTGCGGGCCTTCTTGAGACCGGCCTTCTTGCGCTCGATGACGCGAGCGTCGCGGGTGAGGAAGCCGGCCTTCTTGAGGATGGCGCGGTTGTTCTCGCGGTCGATCTCGTTCAGCGCACGCGCGATAGCGAGGCGGAGCGCACCGGCCTGGCCGGAGGGGCCACCGCCGGTGATCTTCGCGACCACGTCGTACGAGCCGACGAGGTCGAGGACCTTGAAGGGGTCGGTGATGAGCTGCTGGTGCAGCTTGTTCGGGAAGTACTCCGCGAACTCGCGAGCGTTCACGGTCAGGCTGCCGGAGCCCGGGACCAGGCGCACGCGGGCGATGGCCTGCTTGCGTCGGCCCACGGCTGCGCCGGAGACGTTGAGGACGGCGCGGGGCGTCGAGGACGCCTCGGGTGCCGCGCTTTCGGTGGAGTAGCTCTCGGGAGCCACGTCGAGCTGGTCTGCGATCTTCGCCACGGTGTAGGTGATCCTTTGTCTTCGAAGTCTGAGGTGTCGGGGAGGGCCGGAGCCTACTGGGCGACCTGGTTGAACACGTACGCCTGGGGCTGCTGCGCCGCGTGAGGGTGCTCGGAGCCCGTGTAGACCTTCAGCTTGCGCAGCTGCGCACGACCGAGGGAGTTCTTGGGGAGCATGCCGCGGATGGCCTTCTCGACGGCGCGGATCGGGTTCTTCTCGAGGAGCTCGGCGTACGTGGTGGCCGAGAGGCCGCCCGGGTAGCCGGAGTGGCGGTACGCCTTCTTCTGGAGGAGCTTCTGACCGGTGAGGGCCACCTTCTCGGCGTTGACGATGATGACGAAGTCGCCCATGTCCATGTGCGGCGCGAAGGTCGCCTTGTGCTTGCCGCGCAGGAGCGCCGCGGCGTGGGTGGCCAGACGACCGAGGACGACGTCGGACGCGTCGATGACGATCCAGTCGTGCTGGACGTCAGCCGGCTTCGGAGAAAAAGTGCGAGTCACTGTGAGTGCTGCTTTCTGGTCGGAGTGAGGTGTTCGTGAATCCCGCTCCGTGGCCGTTCGATCCGCGAGGCGGGCGAACTGGACCGGTGGAGGGCTCAACTTCGGGCGCTCGGCACACGGCCGAAAACACCAAGGGTCGACATTACAGCAAAGAGCTCATCAGCGGAAGCGCGGCACCGCAGCGGCACGGCGCCGGCGGTCAGGACGGGTCCAGCCCCAGCACGCCCAGCGCATCCGTCGCGAGGGTCTCGATCGCCTCCTGGTCGCCGACGAACGACCGGACCGTCACGAGCTGATCGCCGACGAGCACGACGAGGGTCGATGCGGCGTCTCCGGCGGGGTCGCCGGCCCGGAAGAACGCGCGGTCGCCGAGCTCGCTCGACTCGGTCGCCCCCGTCGCCTCCTGCTCGTCGACGGTGTCCTCCGTCGCTCCGGTCGCCGCCTGCAGCGCCAGTGCCGACGGGTTGCCGGCCATCGCCCAGGAGCAGCCGTCGGTCTCCCCCGAAGCGGTGACGAACCCCGACGGGAGCCCGAGCGCCTCCTCGATGGTCTCGACCGGGAGGATCGCGGCGCAGTCGAGCGCCTGCAGCGGGGGTGCGGTGGGAGTCGTCGCGGCCTGCTCGGGCGTCGGCTCGACCGCACCGGTCTCGACCGCGGGCGCGGTCGTCGCGGGCGCGACGGTGACCTGCGCCCCCTCGGGGATGTCGATGGCCGGTGACGAGCACGCGGCGAGGGCGACGGCGAGCACCGCGATCGGGACGGCGGTGCGGAGGAGGCGGATCATGCGGGGTCCTTCCCATCGGAGTCGACCGTAGCCACTGTCCGCTTGGTGCGGGTGATCACGGCGCGCTCTGCGAGGAAGGCGTCGTCGGGGTAGTCGATCTCCCGGAGGATCAGCCCCCGGGCGGGCATCACCCCGAAGGCGTTCGTCCGGGCGGCGGCGTCCCGCAGCCCGGTGACCTCCTCGGCGGCGAGCTTGCCCATCCCGACCGCCACGCACGCGCCGACGAGGGCGCGCACCATGCTGTGGCAGAACGCGTCGGCACGCAGGTGCGCGTGCAGCACTCCGTCGGCGTCGCGCTCCCACTCGAAGTCGAGGAGGCTGCGGATGGTCGTCGCTCCGACCCGGGCGCGGCAGAACGAGGCGTAGTCGTGCAGCCCGAGCAGCGACTGCGCGGCGCGGGCCATCTCGCTCTCGTCGAGCGACTCGGTGATCCAGGTGGTGAAGGTGCGCTCGAGCGGATGCCGCATCGACGACGCGTCGGCCAGGCGGTACTCGTAGCGCCGCCACCGCGCCGAGAAGCGGGCGTCGAAGCCCTCGGGCGCCGCCGAGATCCGGTGCACGGATACGTCGGAGTACTGACCGAGGTACCCGCGCAGACGCCGCTCGAGGGCCGCGGCCGGCAGGAGCGTCTCGTCCGTGGCGCGCCGGGGCCCGCTCAGCCGGCGCCACTGCTCGTCCGTCAGGTCGAGGTGCGCCACCTGGGCGCTCGCGTGCACGCCGGCGTCGGTGCGGCCGGCGACCGTGACGACCGGGCGCTCCTCCGACCGCAGGAGCACCGCGAGGGCGTCCTCCAGGACTCCCTGCACGGTCCGGAGGCCCGGCTGCTTGGCCCAGCCCGCGAAGTGCGTGCCGTCGTAGGCCAGGTCGAGGCGGACGCGGTGCGGCATCCGTCGAGTCTAGGTCGTCGGCTCGGGCCGCTCAGGCGACGGCGAGATCCACTCCGAGCGAGCCCAGCACCGCGACCGCCCAGTCGAGCAGCGCGGGCTGATCGCCCACGAACGAGACGATGTGCAGCTCCCGGCCGCCGGCGAGGACGGCGAGCTCTGACGGGCTCGAGGAGGCGTCGCCCGGCACCCAGTAGGCCGCCATGCCCAGCGGGACCGGGACGGCTCCGCGGGAGTCGCCTTCGCCGGTGAACGTCTCGACCAGCCGCCCGGGTGCGACCGACACGACGACGGCGGAGGGGTTGCCCGCGATGGCGTAGGTGCAGTCGCCGTCGACGACCGAGGCCGTCGCGGTGCCTCGCGGCAGCCCGACCCGGTCCTCCAGTGCACTCGCGGGGAGGGCCGTGCTGCAGTCGAGCGCGACGGCGACCGAGGGCGCCGGCTCGGCCGAGGGCGCCGCGGTGCCGGTCGGGGCGGCGGCGGCGGATCCCGCGGACTCCGGCACGTCGATCACGGTCCCGGAGGCGCATCCGCTCAGCAGCAGCGCGGTCGCGAGCACGAGAACCGGGAGACGCAGGCGCACAGAACCCCTTCGGAGGATCGACGGAGCGGCGGCTCCGATCGCGCCGGTCGTGACGCTGACACCGCGTCGGAAGGCGGATCACGCCATCGTATGCGACGTTCCGCGCCACGGCGCAGACGACGAGAGCCCCCCGTCCCGGTGGGGACGGAGGGCTCTCGAGGTGGGACCGGGACTACTTGGTCGCGGTTCCGGTCTCCTCGACGGGAGCGTCCTGCACGGGCGCGTCCTCGACGGGCGCGTCCTGGACGGCCGTCTCGTCGGTGGCGACGGTCTCGTCGGCCGCGGCGTCCTCGACGGGCGCCTCGTCCACCGGAGCGGCGACGGGAGCCGTCGTCGTGGTGGTGCGCGACTTCTTCGCCTTCGGGGTCACGGGCTCGAGGACGAGCTCGATGACGGCCATGGGCGCGTTGTCTCCCTTGCGCGGGCCGATCTTCGTGATGCGGGTGTAGCCGCCCTCACGCTCGGCGACCAGCGGCGCGATCTCGGTGAAGAGCTCGTGCACGACGGACTTGTCGCCGATCGTCGCGAGGACGCGACGGCGGGCGTGCAGGTCGCCGCGCTTGGCGAACGTCACGAGACGCTCGGCGAGGGGACGCAGGCGCTTGGCCTTGGTCTCGGTCGTCTTGATGCTCTTGTGCGTGAACAGGGCGGCGGCCAGGTTCGCGAGCAGCAGACGCTCGTGTGCGGGACCGCCTCCGAGGCGGGGACCCTTCGTGGGCTTGGGCATGGGTTTACTCCAGTACTAAAGGGGTGTCAGCAGGTCGATCGCGAAGAGCCTCAGGCTCCGGTGGCGGAGACCTAGATGCTCTCGTCGTCGTAGCTGTAGAAGTGGGCGCCGTCGAACCCGGGAACCGAGTCCTTCAGCGACAGGCCCAGCTCGGTCAGCTTCTCCTTGACCTCATCCACCGACTTCTGTCCGAAGTTGCGGATGTTCATGAGCTGCGTCTCCGACAGGGCGACGAGCTCATTGACGTTGTTGATGCCCTCGCGCTTGAGGCAGTTGTAGCTGCGCACCGAGAGGTCGAGATCCTCGATGGGCATCGACAGCTCGGTCGAGAGGACGGCGTCGACCGGCGCGGGGCCGATCTCGATGCCCTCGGCCGCGTTGTTCAGCTCGCGGGCGAGACCGAACAGCTCGGTCAGCGTGCGACCGGCCGAGGCGATGGCGTCGCGCGGCGTGATGGCCGGCTTCGACTCCACGTCGACGACCAGGCGGTCGAAGTCGGTGCGCTCACCGGCACGAGTCGCCTCGACGCGGTAGGTGACCTTGAGCACGGGCGAGTAGATCGAGTCGACCGGGATCTGGCCGGCCTCGGAGAACTCGCTGCGGTTCTGGGTCGCCGAGACGTAGCCGCGGCCGCGCTCGATGGTGAGCTCGAGCTCGAACTTCGCCTTGTCGTTCAGCGTGGCGATGACGAGCTCCGGGTTGTGGATCTCGACACCGGCCGGAGCCGAGATGTCGGCGGCGGTGACCTGGCCGGCGCCCTGCTTGCGCAGGTAGGCGGTGATCGGCTCGTCGTGCTCGGACGAGACGACGAGACCCTTGATGTTCAGGATGATCTCGGTGACGTCCTCGCGGACACCCGGGACCGTCGTGAACTCGTGCAGCACTCCGTCGATCCGGATGCTGGTGACAGCGGCGCCGGGGATGGAGGACAGCAGGGTGCGACGCAGCGAGTTGCCGAGCGTGTAGCCGAAGCCGGGCTCGAGGGGCTCGATGACGAAGCGGGAACGGAACTCCGAGATGTTCTCCTCGGTGAGCGTCGGGCGCTGTGCGATAAGCACTGATGATTCCTTTCCGTCACGTGTCCGCTATATGACACGTGCGTGTGCGAGGTATGAAGTTGTGAAAGAAATGCGCGATCCGCCGGTCGGCCCCACTCCCCGCCCGGAGGCGGTTCGTGCGGCCGACCGACGGCTGCGAGTGCTGGTGCTAGACGCGACGACGCTTGGGCGGGCGGCAGCCGTTGTGCGCCTGCGGGGTGACGTCGTTGATCGAGCCGACCTCGAGGCCAGCGGCCTGGAGCGAGCGGATCGCGGTCTCGCGACCGGAGCCCGGGCCCTTCACGAAGACGTCGACCTTCTTCATGCCGTGCTCCTGCGCCTGACGCGCAGCCGACTCGGCGGCGAGCTGGGCGGCGAAGGGCGTCGACTTGCGCGAGCCCTTGAAGCCGACTCCACCGGACGAGGCCCAGCTGATGACGGCCCCTGCGGGGTCGGTGATCGAGACGATGGTGTTGTTGAACGTCGACTTGATGTGGGCCTGGCCCACAGCGATGTTCTTCTTCTCCTTGCGGCGCGGCTTGCGCGCGGCCGACTTGGGGGTAGCCACTTCTTTATCTCCTCTAGGTCCGTGTCGCCCGCGTTACTTGCGGCCGGCCTTCTTCTTGCCGGCGACGGTGCGCTTGGGTCCCTTGCGGGTGCGCGCGTTCGTCTTGGTGCGCTGTCCACGGACCGGGAGGCCGCGACGGTGGCGGATGCCCTCGTACGAGCCGATCTCGACCTTGCGGCGGATGTCGGCGGCGACCTCGCGGCGGAGGTCTCCCTCCACCTTGTAGTTGCCCTCGATGTAGTCGCGGAGGGCGACGAGCTGGTCGTCGCTGAGATCCTTGACGCGGATGTTGCCGTCGATCTCGGTGTCGCTCAGAACCTTGAGCGCCCGAGTGCGGCCGACACCGTAGATGTAGGTCAGTGCGACCTCCACGCGCTTCTCGCGCGGGATGTCTACTCCTGCCAGACGTGCCATTGTGGCTTCTCCTGTGAGTGAGTGGAGGTGTGATGCAACGTCGGTGCCTCGGCCTCCAGCCGAAGGTGTCCTCGCCGTTCATCCCGTTCACCGGGATGCTGCGCGATTTCTGACGTTGCGGAGTGTTCTTCTGTCTTCGTCGGGGCGGCTGACCGCCCCTGCACTCCCGTCGGAGCAGCGGGTTCGTCCCGGAGGACTAGCCCTGGCGCTGCTTGTGGCGGGGGTTGCTGCTGCAGATGACCATCACGTTGCCGTGGCGGCGGATGATCTTGCAGTGGTCGCAGATGCGCTTGACGCTGGGGTTGACCTTCATTGTTCTTGTCCTTGATTTCGCTGGCGTCGTGCTCCCGGCGGATGCCGGGGCCGTTCCTTACAGGACACGCACGTCGCGAACCTCAGCGGAGCGAACGTCTACTTGTAGCGGTAGACGATCCGGCCGCGGGTCAGGTCGTAGGGGCTCAGCTCCACGATCACCCGGTCCTCGGGGAGGATCCGGATGTAGTGCTGACGCATCTTGCCCGAGATATGGGCGAGAACTTTGTGTCCGTTGGTCAGCTCCACGCGGAACATCGCGTTGGGGAGCGCCTCGACAACCGCACCTTCGATTTCGATGACACCGTCTTTTTTGGCCATAGCCTCACTGTCGTTCGGAAGTAGTGTGTGTACTGGTCGTGCGAATGTTTCCGCGACGATCCTCCCCCGGGCGAGCGCCCAGGATGCGGTGCGCGGGCGTGCCGGAGCACGCGCAAAACACCAAGGGTCGATACTACGCGAATCCCCGCTCCTCCGCCAGCTCGGGCGTGTCGCGGCCGCCCGCACCGCCGGTCCGCGCCGCCGCCGGCCTCCGCCGCCCGGCCGCCTAGGCTTTCCCCGTCACACGGAGGGAGTGCGCATGGCCCGCACGAAGAAGACGGCACCGAGCGAGCGCCGCTGGTACTCGCATCCGCTGGTCACGGTGGTCGTCGCGATCGTCGTGATCGCCCTCGTGCAGACCTTCTTCGTGAAGGTGTACACCGTGCCCACCGGCTCGATGGAGAACACCCTCCAGGGCGGGGGCTTCTTCGGCGACCGGATCCTCGTCGACCGCACCGCCGCGCTCGAGGGCGAGCCGGAGTCGGGGCAGATCGTCGTCTTCTCGCGGAACGCGCAGTGGGGCGCCGGCGATTCAGCCGGCAACCCGCTGTCCGAGGCGGTCAAGTACTTCGGCGACGTCACCAGCATCGGACCGTCGCACGAGGAGTTCCTCGTCAAGCGGGTGATCGCCGTCGGAGGTCAGACCGTGTCGTGCTGCGACACCGAGGGGCGCGTCCTCGTCGACGGGCAGCCCGTCGACGGCTCGTACGTCTTCGAGGACTTCCCCTTCGTCCCCGGCTCGCTCGACTGCACGACCTCGCCCGCCTCGACCCGGTGCTTCCAGGAGTACACGGTGCCGGAGGACTCGCTCTTCGTGCTGGGCGACCACCGCTCGAACTCGAACGACTCGATGGGCAACTGCCGCGGCGCTCCCGGCCCGATCGACTCCTGCGTCAAGACGGTGCCGGTCGAGCGTGTCGTCGGCCGGGTGTTCGCCGTCGCCTGGCCGCTGACCCGCTGGCGCCTGTTCTGACGGGCGCCTCCTGCAACCGAGTCGACGGACGGGATCGCCACCGAGGTGGTCGATCCCGTCCGTCGTCGTCCGGGTGCGAGGAGTCAGCCGCGGACGACCGCCACGACCTGCGGGTACAGCGGGTGGTCGGCGGCGAGGCCGGTCACCTCGGTGACGAACTCCTCGGGTGAGAGGGTCGCCAGCTTCTCCGTGAGCTCGACGCTCTGCGGGTCCTCCGGAACGTCGAAGCGCAGCGCGGCTCCGATCGCGGCGAGGAGGCCCGTGGGCGTGTGCCCGCGCTCCGCCAGCTCGGCGGCGGGGCCGATGAAGCGCTCGTGCCGCGAGAGCTTGCGCAGCGGCTGGCGGCCGACCCGGTCGACCGTGTCGGTCAGGTACGGGTTGGCGAAGCGCTTCAGGGTCTTCTCGAGGTAGGCCTGCTGCTCCGCGTCGCTGAAGCCGTGCTTCTCGACGATCAGCGCCTTGGTGTCCTCGAGGGCCGCCGCGACGGCGTCGTGCACCTCCGGGAGTGCCAGGGCGTCGGACAGCTTGTGCGCGCCCGCCGCGAACCCGACGTAGGCCGCCGTCGCGTGCCCCGTGTTCACCGTGAAGAGCTTGCGCTCGATGAACGGCTCGAGGTCGTCGACCCAGGTCGCTCCGGGCAGGGTCGGCTCGCCGCCCTCGAAGGGCGTGCGGTCGATGACCCACTCGAAGAAGCTCTCGACCGTGACGTCGAGGCCCTGACCCGCCTCCTGGTTGGGGACGATGCGGTCGACGGCGGTGTCGGCGAAGACGGCTCGCGACCGCAGGCGCTCCCACTCGTCGGCGCCCAGGTTCGCCGCGACCTCGGTCTGCAGCAGCCGGGTCGCGTTGATCGCGTTCTCGCACGCCATCACCGCGAGGCGCGGCGCCGACTCGGCGCGGGCGGCGAGGCCCTTCGCGATGACGGGTGCCACGAAGCGGAGGATGTTCGGCCCGACCGCGGTGGTCACGATGTCGGCCTCCGCGATCTCGCGCACGAGCGCCTCTTCGTCGGTGGCCGAGTTGACGGCACGGAAGCGGTCGACCACGTGGGTCGTCGCCTCCTCCCCCACCTCGTGGACCTCGTAGCTGTCGGCCGCCGCGAGCTGGTCGATGAGCCCCGCGTTCACGTCGGCGAAGACGAGCTCGTAGCCGGCGCCGTGCAGGATCAGACCGACGAAGCCGCGCCCGATGTTGCCCGCACCGAAGTGGACGGCGGTGGGCATCAGGAGTTGACCTCGCCCAGCAGGCTGTAGAGCGCCTGCGAGTCGGGGGCGTCGAGGAGCTTCTGCACCTCGTCCTCCTCCGAGAAGATGATCGCGATCTTCGAGAGGATCTCGAGGTGCTCGTTGTTGACGCCGGCGATACCGACGACGAAGCGCACCTCGTTGCCGTCCCAGTCGATCGGCTGCGCGTAGCGGACGAAGGACAGCGCAGACGAGCGGATCTCGTCTTTCGCGTCGTTCGTGCCGTGCGGGATGGCGAGCAGGTTGCCCATGTAGGTCGAGACGGTCGCCTCACGGGCGAGCATCGCCTCGTGGTAGGCGGGAGTGACCGCTCCGACGCCGACGAGCATGTCGGCCGCCTCCTTGATGGCCGCCTCCTTGCTGGTCGCGGTGCCGGAGGCGTTGATCTGTCCGATGGTGAGCACGTCGCTCATGTCTTCTGTCCTTCCGAGGGGTGGAAAACGGCGAGGGAACCCGCAGGCCCGAGCTGGAAGCCCAGTCGCACCCTACGGGTTCCCTCGCAAGGACTGCTGTCCTACTTGCCGTGCTGCTCCGCGACCAGCGAGACGACCTCGTCGTACTTCGGCGAGTTCATGAAGTTGTCGACGGAGACGTGGATCGCGCCCGGAGTGCGCTGGCGGGCGCGCTCGGTGAGCTCGGCCTGGGTGATGACCAGGTCGACGTCGTCCTCGAGGGCCGCGATCGCCTTGTTGGTGACCGAGACGTCCTCGAAGCCCGCCTTCTTCATCTTGTTGCGGAGCACCGAGGCACCCATCGCGGAGGAGCCCATGCCGGCGTCGCAGGCGAACACGATGTTGCGCACCTGAGTCGCGGTGGTCGTCGCCGAAGCGCCGTCCTGCGCCGGGGCGCCGCTCTGGCCGAGCAGGCCCGCGACGGCGCTGTCCTTGCCCTTGTTGGACGAGTTCGCGGCCACGGCGGCGGCGAGCTTGTCGTCGCCGGCCTCCATCGCCTCGAGGTCGCGCTTGCGGCTGCCCCGGATGATGAACGAGGCGACCGCGAACGACACAGCCATCGAGAGCAGCACCGAGAGGATGACTCCGAGGTAGCTGTCGCGCGACGTCTGCAGGAGCACCGCGATGATCGAGCCGGGCGAGGCGGGAGCGACGAGACCCGAGTCGAACGCGACGTTGGTCGCGACTCCGGTCATGCCGCCGAGGATGACGGCCGCGACCAGCGCGGGCTTCATCAGCACGTAGGGGAAGTAGATCTCGTGGATGCCGCCGACGAAGTGGATCAGCGCGGCGCCGGGAGCGGAACCGCGGGCGATGCCGACTCCGAAGATCGCGAAGGCCAGCAGGACGCCCATGCCGGGGCCGGGGTTCGCCTCGAGGAGGAAGAGGTACGACTTGCCCTGCTCCTGCGCCATGACGGTGCCGAGCGGGGTGAGGACACCCTGGTTGATGGCGTTGTTGAGGAACAGGATCTTGGCCGGCTCGATGAAGATCGAGGTCAGCGGCAGGAGACCCGCGTTGACGAGGAAGTCGACGCCGTTGCCGAGGACCGCGGTCAGGAACGAGATGATCGGCGCGATGCCGAAGAACGCTCCGAGCGAGAGCAGCATGCCCAGGATTCCGGCCGAGAAGTTGTTGACCAGCATCTCGAAGCCGGGCTTGATCTTGCCGTCCCAGATCGAGTCGACCTTCTTCATGAGCCAGGCGGCCAGCGGGCCGACGATCATGGCGCCGAGGAACATCGGGATCGTGGCGCCGACGATGACGCCCATGGTGGCGATCGAGGCGACCACTCCACCGCGCGCGCCGTAGACCATGCGGCCACCGGTGTTCGCGATGAGCAGGGGCAGCAGGTAGGTGATCATCGGGCCGACGAGGCCGATGTACTGCTGGAAGGTGGCGCCGTCCTCACCCTCGGCGAGGGTGGTGCGGGCACCCTCCCAGCCGATCTGGGCCGCGTCGCCGAAGCCGCCGAGGATGCCGTTGGGCAGCCAGCCGGCCGCGATGAAGAGCGAGGTGATGAGGCCCCACGCGATGAAGGCCGCGATGTTCGGCATGACCATCCCCGAGAGGAAGGTGCCGAAGCGCTGGACGTGGACGCGCGCTCCACCGCGCGTCGCCGTCGCTGACGTCGTTGTCATGTGGTGTGTTCTCCGATTTCTAGGGGTGGGAGCTCCGGCTGCTCCTGAGGCTGCCGGGTCCTGCGGGACGTGACGGGTGGGGGTGGTGCTGTGGGGGGTGGTGCTGTGCTGTACGGGGTGGTGCTGTCTTCGGGGGACGGTCCTGGGGGACCGGGGATCAGGAGGAGGCGATCGCCTCGGTGACGGCCGATCGCGCGTCGGCGGCGCTGTCGGCCGCGAGGGCGAGCTCGGCGAACCGCCTGGCCTCGTCGAGGGTGTGCTCGGCCAGCTCGGCGCGGACGTCGGCGAGGGCCGACGGCGACATCGAGAGGCTCGTCGCGCCGAGGCCCACGAGGACGACGGCGAGCAGCGGGTCCGCGGCGGCCTCGCCGCAGATGCCGACGGGCTTGCCCAGCGCGGCACCGGCGCGGCCGACCTCGCCGACGAGGCGGAGGACGGCGGGGTGCCACGGGTCCTGGTAGGCCGACACGGTGCCGAGCATCCGGTCGGCGGCGAGGGTGTACTGGGTCAGGTCGTTCGTGCCGATCGACGCGAAGTCGGCGACGCCGAGGATCCGGTCGGCGAGCAGGGCCGAGGAGGGGACCTCGACCATGACGCCGGCCGTGCGGATGCCGAGCTCCTTCGCCATCGCGGTGAAGTAGCGGGTCTCGTCGACCGTCGCGACCATCGGCGCCATCACCCAGAGGTCGGCGTCGGTCGCAGCGTCGGCCTGCGCGAGCGCGGTCAGCTGGTCGCGGAGGATCTGCTCGCTGGCCCGGAGCGCGCGGAGTCCGCGCAGACCGAGAGCCGGGTTCTCCTCGTGGTTGTCGTTGAGGAACGCGAGCGGCTTGTCGGCGCCGGCGTCGAGCGCGCGGACGACGACCTTCCGGCCGGGGAACGCGGCCAGCAGGCGCGTGTACTGCTCCGCCTGCTCGGCGACCGTGGGCGCCTCCTTCGCGTCGAGGAAGAGGAACTCGGTGCGGAAGAGTCCGACGCCCTCAGCTCCCAGCTCGACGGCCTGCTCGGCGCCGTCGGCCGAGCCGAGGTTCGCGAGCAGCGGCACGGCGTGCCCGTCGGCGAGGGCTCCCGGGACGACCGGCGCGGCGAGCATCTCGGCCCGCTGGGCGATCGCGGTCTTGGCCTCGCCGATCTCGGAGTCGGAGGGGTTCACCGTCACGACGCCGGAGGAGGCGTCGAGGATCACGAGCTGGCCGTCGCGCAGGTCGAGCGCGCCGGCGGTGCCGACGATCGCGGTGATCGACTTCTCGCGGGCCAGGATCGCGGTGTGGGACGTCGGTCCGCCGTCGCTCGTGACGAGTCCGAGGACCTTGTCGAGGTCGAGCAGGGCGGTGTCGGCCGGGGCGAGGTCGCGGGCGACCAGCACGAACGGCTCGTCCGACTCCGGGACCCCGGGAGCGGCGACGCCGCGGAGGTGCGCGACGACCCGCTGCGAGACGTCGTCGAGATCGGTCGCGCGCTCGGCCATGTAGCCGCCCATCGCCACCAGCAGGTCGCGGAAGCCCGCGAACGCCTCGTGCACCGCGCGCTCGGCGGTCTTGCCGCCCGAGATCCGCGCCTTGACGTCATCCGCGAGCGAGGGGTCCTCGGCCATCAGGGCCTGGGCGTCGAGCACGTCCTTGGCCGATCCGCCGGCGCGCTCACCGCGGTGGCGGATGGTCGCGGCCGTGGCCGAGAGCGAGACGACGGCCCGCTCCTCCTCCTGCGCGACGGTCCGCGTGCTGGCGGTGTCCTCGGGTTCGGGCAGCGGATCCGGCATGCGCAGGATCGGCCCGAGGGCGAGGCCGCGGCCCACTCCGGTGCCCTGGAGCTTCGCGGAGGCGTAGGCGGTCTGAGGAGTGGACAGCGTCATGAGTGCTCGTTCCTGTCGTTCGGTCTCGTCGGTGAGACGGGGAGCGGGGGTGTCGAGTGAAGGTGGTCGCAGGCGACCTGGGGGTGGCGCTGAGAGACTCAGCGCCCGGACTCAAGCGTCGTGGTCAGTCGTGAGGAATTCGGCCAGCTCGTCGAGCACGGCCTGCTCGTTGTCGCCCTCGACGGAGAGGGTGAGCTCGTCACCGTGCTCGATGCCGAGCGAGATGATGCCGAGGATCGACGCGGCGTTGACCGCGGTCGACTCGCCCTTCTTGACGAGGACCTTCTGGCCCGACTTCGCAGCGGCCTGGCTGAACAGCGAGGCGGGGCGGGCGTGGAGGCCCTTCGAGGATGCGACCTGAACCGTGCGCTCGACCATGAACGTGTCTCCTTGAATCTGCAGTCGCCGCGACTGCGTCAGTGGTGCCCGGAGTCGGGCTCGGCACTCGGGAGTGCCGTCTGGACGGAGGTGTCCCCACCCGGGTCCGCCACCACCGCGCGAGCGGCGAGGAGGATCGGGAGGGTGTCGAGCACGGCATCGGCACCGTGCCCTCCGAAGACGTCGTGCGGGAGGAGGGCCGCCGCGACTCCGACACGCGCCGCCTGCCGGCGGAGCCCGTCGAACTGCGACTCGAGATGCGGCCCCACGAGGAGGACATCCGACTCGGGGAGGGAGTCCTCGAGCCCCTGGAGGCTCTCCGACCGGAACGAGGCGGTGATGCCCCGCTCCTTCGCGCCCGCTCGCAGCCGGTGGGCCAGGAACGTGCTCGACGCGCCTGCACCGCAGACGATCAGGATCTTCTGCACCACGTCCGCCTCCTCGCGCCCGGGCCTGCCTCACTGCACAACGTCTTCATTGAAGCATCACGAAGGAGGCGATCACCCGCCCGGCAGAGAATCTTCCGCGGGGCAGGAAGCGCGGATTCCCGGCCGTCGGCGCGGGGGTCCCGGGCGCGGCGCCGAGATGATTGACTGCGGGGACGACGACTCGCGGACCCCGCGACGAGCGGATCCGCCGCCCCGCGGTGGCGCTCCTCGCGACGAACCGGTCCGCACGCCTGGAGCCCTGGATGCCTGACAACCGCGAACGCCTGCTGGAGTACCTCTCCCGGGCGGACGGCTGGGTGACGGCGCACGAGCTGGCCGATCGGCTCGGGGTCACCACCCGCAGCGTCCGCAGCTACGTCACGGCCGTGAAGGCGCAGGCCGCTCCCCTCGAGCCGGTCGAGTCCTCGGCCAACGGCTACCGGCTCGCGCGTGACGCCTATGCGGCCTTCGTCGAGGCCCAGCGCCTGCGCGACGTCGAGCCCGACACTCCCCGCGACCGGCTCTACAGCCTCGTCCGGCGCCTCGTCGACTCCGACGACGGGCTCGACGTGGTGTCCCTCGCCGAGGCGCTCGCGGTCAGCGAGTCGACGGTCGAGGCGGATCTGCGCCGGGTGAAGACCCTGGCCGACGAGGCCGGGCTCGCCCTCGCCCGTCGCGCCTCCTCTGTGCGGCTCGAGGGCAGCGAGGAGGCGCGACGGCGGCTGATCTCGCGGATGTTCCGCGATGAGAGCGCCCAGGGCGTCTTCACCCTCGACGACGTGCAGCGCGAGTTCGCCTCCCCCGGACTCGGCGCCTTCAAGACCGAGCTGCTCGCGGAGCTCGAGTCGCGCGGCTACTACATCAACGACTACGGCGTGAACAGCGTCCTCCTGCACATCGCCATCGCCGTCGACCGCGTCTCGCGGGGCATCGGCGACCCGGCGGGGGCCCGCCCCTCCCCCGCGCTGCACGGCGAGCTCGCCGCGGTGCTCGCCGAGCTGGTCGAGCGCCACTTCACCACCCGGCTCACCGACGCCGAGCTCGCGCAGCTCGCGATCCTGATGACCACCCGCGTCGCGACGCCCGGCCAGAACGAGCCCGTGTCCGTCGTCGTCGAGAACTACGTCGACCCGGACGACCTCGCGGTGGTGCGCGAGCTCGTGGCGGAGGTGAACCGGGAGTACCTGGTCGACCTCGACGACGAGGGCTTCATCGTCCGCCTCGCCCTGCACGTGCGCAATCTGATCGCGCGCGCCTCCGAGGGCGGCTACTCCCGCAACCCGCTGACGCGCTCGATCAAGACCAGCTTCCCGATGACGTACGAGATCGCGGTGTTCCTCGCGAGCGGACTGCAGCGCCGCCGCGGGATCGTCGTCAACGAGGACGAGATCGCGTACATCGCCCTGCACGTCGGCTCGTTCCTCGAGCGGGTCTCGCGACGCGAGGAGCGGCTCTCGTGCGTGATCGTGTGCCCGAACTACTACGACCTCGCGCACATGCTGCGGCTGCGGGTCGAGCGCTCGCTCGGCACCGAGGTCGAGGTGCGCTCCCTGATCACCAGGAGCGACGTCGACTGGGACCGCCTCACCGCCGACATCGTCATCACGACGATCGACGAGCGGCCGTACTCCGACGAGGTCGTCGTCGTGCAGCCCTTCCTCACCGACCACGACGTGGAGGCGGTGCGCCGCGCCATCGCGCGCGTCCGCCGTCATCGCCGGCGTGCGCAGATCAAGGACGAGCTGCTGCAGTTCTTCGACGGGGCGCTGTTCTTCCGCAACCTGCACGCGCGCGACGAGTCCGCGATGATCCGCCTCCTCGGTGAGCGGATGATCGCCGAGGGCATCATCGACGAGGACTACGTCGACGGCGCCATCGAGCGCGAGCGGATGAGCTCCACGGCGTTCACCGACAACCTCGCCGTCCCGCACGCGATGGCGATGAGCGCCCGGCGCACCTCCATCGCGATCGTCGTCAACGACGTGCCGATGGAGTGGGGCGAGCAGCGGGTGAACGTGATCGCCATGATCGCGTTCGCCTCCGCCGGCCGCAGCACGTTCCAGTCGGTCTTCGACCAGTTCGTCGAGGTCTTCGCCGAGCGCGCCGAGGTGCAGCGCCTGATCCGCCGCTCCACCGACTTCGGCTCCTTCATCGAAGAGCTGGTCAGGGTGTTCGACAGCTAGCTGTCGAACGCGCGAACCAGCTCTTCCCAGGCGGCAGGTGAGGCGGTCCAGTAGACCGACCTCACCACGGAAGCTCGTGGTGCGCAGCGGCGACCCTCACTGGGTCGCTCCATCGATAATCTCTGGCGGGGATCGGGAGGGCACTGTCGTCCTCTCGCGCCATCCCGCGCCCTACGGGCGCCCGCCAGACCCGAGCCGGGCGCGAGAGGACGACAGCACCCTCCCTCCGCGTCGGTTCAGAGGAGCCCCACCCTTCCTGAACCCGAGGAGCGGGTGGGGTGCCTCGTCGCGGCTCCTGGCTCGGGTCTGGCGGGAGCGCCGCAGGCGCTCGGGAGGGAGCCGCGACGAGGCACCCCGCCCGATCCGGTCGCCGTCCGGCACCGCTGCAGCGCGAGGTGGCCGGACGCCAGGTCCGCGCCTCCTAGGCGAAGGGTGTGGGAGTGATCCCGTACTCCGCGAGCCCCGCCGCTCCCCCGTCGGCGAGGGTGGTGACCCAGATGCCGTCGCGGTGCACCGCGACCGAGTGCTCCCAGTGCGCCGCCATGCTGCCGTCGACGGTCGCCACCGTCCAGTCGTCGTCGTGCACGAGGGTCTCGGCGCTGCCCGCCGTGACCATCGGCTCGATCGCGACGACCAGCCCGGGCTTCACCTCGGGTCCGCGCTGGCGCACCCGGTAGTTGAAGACCGGCGGCGCCTCGTGCATCGAGCGGCCGATGCCGTGGCCGATGTAGTCCGTGAGGATGCCGAAGGCCCGGCCGCGCTTCTCGGCCTCGTCCTCCACGTACTCCTCGATCGCCGCGCCGACCTCGTTGAGGTGGCGGGCGGAGGCGAGAGCCGCGATGCCGCGCCAGAGCGCCCCCTCGGTCACCCGCGAGAGCTCGGTGCGCGCGGCGACCTCGTCGGACCGCTCGGGATCGGGCAGCACGATCGTCATCGCCGAGTCGCCGTTCCAGCCGTCGATCTCGGCGCCGCTGTCGATCGAGACGATATCGCCGGGGCGCAGCACCCGCGCGCCGGGGATCCCGTGCACGACCTCGTCGTCGACCGACGCGCAGATCGTGTGGCGGTATCCGGGGACCAGCTTGAAGTTCGAGTGCCCGCCGAGCTCGACGATGGCCGCTTCCGCGACGGCATCGAGCTCGAGGGTCGTCACACCCGGGCGGATGACGGCCCGCACCGCGTGCAGCGACGCGGCCGTCGCCAGCCCCGGCGCGAGCATCGACCGCAGCTGGTCGGGGGTCTTGTAGAGCGAGGAGCGCAGCGCCACGGCTCAGGCGGCCGACGGGTCGTCGACCAGTCCGCCGACCCGGTGGCCCTCGAGGGCCGTCACGATCCGGTCGGTGACCTCGTCGACAGGTCCGAGACCGTCGACGACCACGACCAGCCCGCGGGCGGCGTACACGTCGATGAGCGGCGCGGTCTGCTCCTCGTAGAGGGCCAGGCGACGACGGATGACGTCCTCCGTGTCGTCGCTGCGACCCTGCTCGGTCGAGCGCTTGAGCAGCCGTCCGACGACCTCGTCGGGGTCGGCCGTCAGCTGCACGACGGCGTCGAGCCGGTTGCCGTCGGCGGCCAGGATGCGGTCGAGCTCGTCGACCTGCTCGGTCGTCCGCGGGTACCCGTCGAGCAGGAACCCGGTCGACGCGTCCGCCTCCTGGAGCCGGTCGTGCACGATCGCGTTCGTCAGCTCGTCGGGCACGTACTTGCCCGCATCGAGGTAGGCCTTCGCCTGCAGGCCGAGCTCGGTCTCGTTCGCGACGTTCATCCGGAAGATGTCGCCGGTCGAGATGGCCGGGACGTCGAGGACCTCGCAGAGTCGAGCGGCCTGAGTGCCCTTGCCGGCGCCGGGAGGGCCGATCAGCAGGAGACGGAAGCCGACCGGGGTCGAGATCATCGGAGGAGCCCTTCGTAGTGGCGCTGCTGCAGCTGCGAGTCGATCTGCTTCACCGTCTCGAGTCCGACTCCGACGATGATCAGGATCGACGTGCCGCCGAAGGGGAAGTTCTGGTTCGCACCGACGAGCGCCAGGGCGATGAGCGGCACCAGGGCGATCAGGCCGAGGTAGACCGAGCCGGGCAGCGTCACCCGGGTCAGCACGTAGTTCAGGTACTCCGCGGTCGGCCGACCGGCGCGGATGCCGGGGATGAAGCCGCCGTAGCGCTTCATGTTGTCGGCGACCTCGTCGGGGTTGAACGTGATCGCGACGTAGAAGTAGGTGAACCCGACGATCAGGAGGAAGTAGAGCGCCATGTAGAGCGGGTGGTCGCCCTGCGTCAGGTAGTTGGTGATCCAGGTCACCCAGCCGGGTGCCTCCTGGCCGGCCGCCGGCTGGTTGAACTGGGCGATCAGCGCGGGGAGGTAGAGCAGCGAGGACGCGAAGATGACGGGCACGACGCCGGCCATGTTCACCTTGATCGGGATGTAGGTGTTGTTGCCGCCGTACGTGCGGCGTCCGACCATCCGCTTGGCGTACTGGACCGGGATGCGCCGCTGCGACTGCTCGACGAAGACGACCGCCACCACCAGCACGAGGCCGATGCCGAGGACCAGCAGGAAGGTCTCGAAGCCGCGCGACTGCGCGATCGACCAGAGCGAGGTGGGGAACTGGGCCGCGATCGAGGTGAAGATCAGCAGCGACATGCCGTTGCCGATGCCGCGCTCGGTGATGAGCTCGCCCATCCACATGATGATGCCGGTGCCCGCCGTCATGGTGATGACCATGAGGAGGATCGAGTACCACTCGTCGGTGATGATGAGCGCCGAGCACTCGGGGACGCCCGAGTTGCCGAAGAGGGCACCGGAGCGGGCGACCGTGATGAGGGTGGTCGACTGCAGGACGCCGAGCGCGATCGTGAGATAGCGGGTGTACTGCGTCAGCTTCGCCTGACCGGACTGCCCCTCCTTGTAGAGGGTCTCGAAGTGCGGGATGACCACGCGCAGCAGCTGCACGATGATCGACGCCGTGATGTACGGCATGATCCCGAGCGCGAAGATCGACAGCTGGAGCAGGGCTCCACCGCTGAAGAGGTTCACGAGCTCGTAGAGACCCGAGGTGCCCTGGTTGCCGGCGAGACAGGCCTGCACGGCGCTGAAGTCGACGAACGGAGCAGGGATGAAGGATCCCAGCCGGAAGATCGCCACGATCGCGAGAGTGAAGCCGATCTTACGGCGGAGGTCGGGGGTGCGGAAGATCCGCGCAACGGCGCCAAACACTACCTAAGGTCTCCTGCTCAGTTCTTGGTGCGGGATACAGGTCGAGCTTGCCACCCGCTCTCCACGGGTCCGTGACCCGTGGGGAGTCGGCGTGACAAGCTCGACCGACAAGCTGCTGGTGCTACTTGATGGATCCGCCCGCAGCGACGATCTTCTGCTCCGCGGAGCTGGAGACCTTGTCGACCGCGACGTTCAGCTTAACCGCAATGTCGCCGTCGCCGAGGACCTTCACCTTTTCGTTCTTGCGAACGGCACCCTTGGCGACGAGGTCGCCGATGGTGACGTCACCGCCCTGGGGGTACAGCTCGGCGAGAGCGGAGAGGTTCACGACCTGGTACTCGACGCGGAACGGGTTCTTGAACCCGCGCAGCTTCGGGGTGCGCATGTGCAGCGGCATCTGCCCACCCTCGAAGCCGACGCGCACCTGGTAGCGGGCCTTGGTGCCCTTGGTGCCGCGACCGGCGGTCTTGCCCTTGGAGCCCTCACCGCGGCCGACGCGGGTCTTCGCCTTCTTCGCGCCGATGGCGGGACGGAGGTGGTGGACCTTGAGCACCTGCTCGCGGGTGGCGGGCGCCTCGGCGGCGCCCTTCTTGGTGGCGGCCTGCGTCGGAGTCGTGGACTCCGCGACGGCCTGGTTCTTCTCAGCCATTAGTCAATCTCCTCGACCTTCACCAGGTGGGCGACGGTCTTCACGTATCCGCGGTTCTGAGAGTTGTCCTCGCGGACGACGCTCTGACCGATCTTCCTGAGGCCGAGCGAGCGCAGCGTGTCGCGCTGGTACTGCTTCTCGCTGACCTTCGACTTGATCTGGGTCACCTTCAGCTGGGCCATCAGGAACCTGCCTTCGCGCTGGACGCGGCGGCGAGTGCATCGGCCTCGGCACGGACCAGGCGCGGCGGGGCGACCTGGTCGAAGTCGAGACCACGACGAGCGGCGACGGCGCGCGGCTCCTCGAGCTGCTGCAGAGCAGTCACGGTCGCGTGGACGATGTTGATGGTGTTCGACGAGCCGAGCGACTTGCTCAGGACGTCGTGGATGCCGGCGCACTCGAGCACGGCGCGGACGGGACCGCCGGCGATGACACCGGTACCCGAGGACGCGGGACGCAGGAGCACGACACCGGCAGCGGCCTCACCCTGCACGGGGTGCGGGATGGTCGAGCCGACGCGCGGGACGCGGAAGAAGTTCTTCTTCGCCTCCTCGACGCCCTTGGAGATGGCGGTCGGGACCTCGCGGGCCTTGCCGTAGCCGACGCCCACCAGTCCGTTGCCGTCGCCGACGACGACGAGAGCGGTGAAGCTGAAGCGACGACCGCCCTTGACGACCTTCGACACGCGGTTGATGGTCACGACGCGCTCGAGGAACTGGCTCTTGTCGGAGTCACGCCCTCCACGGTCACGGCCGCCCTGGTTGCGGTCACGGCCGCCGCGGCGAGGCTCGCGAGCCTCCTGCTGCGGCTGCGTGGACGCAGCGGTCTCGACGGGGGCCTCCGACACAGCGGCGACCTCGGGTTCCTTGTTCTCTGCCGCGCTCACAGGTTGAGCCCTGCCTCTCGTGCTCCATCGGCGATCGCGGCGACGCGACCGGCGTACTTGTTGCCTCCGCGGTCGAAGACGACCGCCTCGACACCGGCGTTCTTGGCGCGCTCGGCGACGAGCTCGCCGACCTTGCGGGCCTTGGCGGTCTTGTCACCGTCGAACACGCGGAGGTCGGCCTCGAGGGTCGACGCGGACGCGAGGGTACGACCCTGGGCGTCGTCGACGACCTGCACGAAGACGTGGCGGGCCGAGCGGTTGACGACGAGGCGGGGACGCTCCGCCGATCCGACGACCTTCTTGCGCAGACGGTCGTGACGACGACCGCGCGCGGCGGACTTGCTCTTTCCTCTGGTTCCGAGTCCCATGATCACTTACCGCTCTTTCCGGCCTTGCGGCGAACGACCTCGCCGGCGTAGCGCACGCCCTTGCCCTTGTAGGGCTCGGGCTTGCGGATCTTACGAATGTTGGCGGCCACTTCACCGACGGCCTGCTTCGAGATGCCGTGCACGGTGAGCTTGTTGTTGCCCTCGACCGTGAACGAGATGCCCGCGGGCGGGGTGACGACGACCGGGTGCGAGAAGCCGAGCGCGAACTCGATGTCCGAGCCCTTGGCCAGCACGCGGTAGCCGGTGCCGACGACCTCGAGGCCCTTGGAGTAGCCCTGCGTGACGCCGATGATGTCGTTCGCGATGAGCGTGCGGGTGAGGCCGTGGAGCGAGCGCGACTCGCGCTCGTCGTCGGGACGCGAGACGAGCACCTGGGTGCCCTCGACGGAGACCTGGATGGGGCTGGCGACCGGGACGGTCAGCTCACCCTTGGGGCCCTTGACGGTCACGACGGATCCGGCGACGGAGACGTCGACGCCCGCCGGGATCTCGATGGGGAGTCTTCCAATACGCGACATGAGGGATTACCACACGTAGGCGAGGACTTCCCCACCCACGCCCTTCTTCTCGGCCTGGCGGTCGGTCAGCAGACCGCTCGACGTGGACAGGATCGCGACGCCGAGGCCGCCGAGCACGGTGGGGATCTCGGTGGACTTCGCGTAGACGCGGAGACCCGGCTTCGAGACCCGCTTGATGCCGGCGATCGAGCGCTCGCGGTTCGGGCCGTACTTGAGGGAGATGGAGAGCGTCGTGCCGACGCGCGCCTCCTCGACCTTCCAGTCGGCGATGTAGCCCTCGCGCTTGAGGATCTCGGCGATGTGCGCCTTGAGCTTCGAGCCGGGGAGGGCGATGGAGTCGTGGTGCGCGGAGTTCGCGTTACGGATTCTGGTCAGCAGATCTGCGACCGGATCAGTCATGGTCATGGCTGATGGTGCCTTTCTCGCCTGGTTTCGGCACCCTTTACAAGAGTGACGACCTGTGGTGTGGGACGGCGCCGACGACGTCGACGCCCAGGCGGCCGCGCGTGCGCAGGCCAACGAACCATGGTACATGGCTGAAGGCCGACGGTCGAGGCCGATATTCCGGAGAGAGCAGCCCTCCTCCGTCGCGGACGACACGAGAGGGGTACGACAGAGCCGGGGAGCGGTTCGCACCACCCCCCGGCCCGGGTTCCTTGCTACGCGTTGTCCGCCGACTTGAACGGGAAGCCGAGCTGCTTGAGCAGCGCGCGACCCTCGTCGTCGGTCTTCGCGGTGGTCACGACGGTCACATCGAAGCCGCGGACGCGGTCGATGCGGTCCTGGTCGATCTCGTGGAAGATCGACTGCTCCGTGATGCCGAAGGTGTAGTTGCCGTTGCCGTCGAACTGGCGGTCCGACAGTCCGCGGAAGTCGCGGATGCGGGGCAGCGCCACCGAGAGCAGGCGGTCCAGGAACTCCCACGCGCGGTCACCGCGGAGGGTGACGTGCGCGCCGATGGCCTGGCCCTCGCGCAGCTTGAACTGAGCGATGGACTTGCGGGCCTTGGTGACCTGCGGCTTCTGGCCGGTGATCGCGGTGAGGTCCTTGATGGCGCCGTCGATGATCTTGCCGTCGCGGGCAGCCTCACCGACGCCGGTGTTCACGACGACCTTGACCAGGCCGGGGACCTGGTGGACGTTCGTAAAGCCGAACTGCTCCTTGAGCGTGCTGATGATCTCGGCCTGGTACTTGGCCTTCAGCCGCGGCTGAACCTTCGCAGCCACTGCGGTGGTGTCAGTCATTACAGTTCCTCACCCGACCCCTTCGCGTAGCGCACGCGAACGGTCTTGGTCACGCCGTCCTTCGTGACGGCCACGTTGCGGTGGCCGACACGGGTCGGCTTCTTGGTCTTCGGGTCGACGACCGCGACGTTGGAGATGTGGATCGGAGCCTCGACGGTCTCGATGCCGCCCTCCTTCGATCCGCGCTGCGACTGGCCGACGCGGGTGTGCTTCTTGACGAAGTTCACTCCCTCGACGACGACGCGGTTGCGCTCGACCAGGACCTCGAGGACCTTGCCCTGCTTGCCGCGGTCTCCGCCGCGGGCCTGGGTAGCGCCCGAGATGACCTGGACGAGGTCACCCTTCTTGATCTTGGCCATGACTAGATAACCTCCGGTGCCAGCGAGACGATCTTCATGAACTTCTTGTCACGGAGCTCGCGACCGACCGGTCCGAAGATGCGGGTGCCGCGGGGGTCCCCGTCGTTCTTCAGGATCACGGCGGCGTTCTCGTCGAACTTGATGTACGAGCCGTCGGGACGACGGGTCTGCTTGATGGTCCGGACGATGACCGCCTTGACGACGTCGCCCTTCTTGACGTTGCCACCGGGGATCGCGTCCTTGACGGTGGCGACGATGATGTCACCGAGGCCCGCGTAGCGGCGGCCGGAGCCTCCGAGGACGCGGATGGTGAGGAGTTCCTTGGCGCCGGTGTTGTCGGCGACCTTCACTCGGGATTCTTGCTGAAGCATGTGTCTCTCCTGCTAACTCAAGTAGGCCGCGGCCTACTTGGCCTTCTCGAGGATCTCGACCAGGCGCCAGCGCTTCGTGGCGCTGAGGGGACGGGTCTCGCTGATGACGACGAGGTCGCCGATGCCCGCGGTGTTCGACTCGTCGTGAGCCTTGACCTTGGACGTGCGGCGGATGACCTTGCCGTACAGGGGGTGCTTCACGCGGTCCTCGACCTCGACGACGATGGTCTTGTCCATCTTGTCGCTGGTCACGTAGCCGCGGCGGGTCTTGCGGTAGCCGCGAGCGCCCTCCTGCTTGACGTCGTGGGCGGCCGACTCGTGGCCGGCGGTGTCATTGACGGTTGCCATTACTTGGCCTCCTCGTTCGACTCGGGCGCCTCGACCTCGGCCTTGGCGGCCTTCTTGGTCTTGGGCTTCTTCTCCGCCTTGGCCGGGGCCTCGACGGGTGCGGGGGTGGCACGGATGCCCAGCTCGCGCTCACGGATGACCGTGTAGATGCGGGCGATGTCGCGCTTGACGGCACGCAGGCGGCCGTTGGTGTCCAGCTGGCCGGTGGCCGACTGGAAGCGGAGGTTGAACAGCTCCTCCTTGGCCTTCTTCAGCTCCGTGACGAGACGCTCGTCCTCGAAGGTGTCGAGCTCGGTGGGGACGAGCTCCTTGGATCCGATCGCCATTACGCGTCTCCCTCCTCGCGCTTGATGATGCGTGCCTTCAGGGGCAGCTTGTGAATGGCACGAGTCATGGCTTCGCGAGCGAGCTTCTCCTCGACGCCGGCGACCTCGAAGAGGACGCGGCCCGGCTTGACGTTCGCGACCCACCACTCGGGCGAGCCCTTGCCGGAACCCATGCGGGTCTCGGCGGGCTTCTTGGTCAGCGGGCGGTCGGGGTAGATGTTGATCCACACCTTTCCACCGCGCTTGATGTGACGCGTCATGGCGATACGAGCGGACTCGATCTGACGGTTGGTCACGTAGGCGGGGGTGAGAGCCTGGATGCCGTACTCACCGAACGACACCTTGGTGCCACCGGTGGCCTGGCCGGAGCGGCCCGGGTGGTGCTGCTTGCGGTGCTTGACTCGACGGGGAATCAACATGGTTATGCCTCAACTCCTGCGGCGACGGGCGCCTCGCTCTGCTGGCGAGGGGCGCGACGCGGTCGGTCGCTGCGCTCGGGGCGCGACGACTTGCTGTTCGCCTGCTCGCGAGCGAGCTCCTTGTTGGTGATGTCGCCCTTGTAGATCCAGACCTTCACGCCGATGCGGCCGAAGGTGGTCTTGGCCTCGTAGAACCCGTAGTCGATGTTCGCGCGGAGGGTGTGCAGCGGCACGCGTCCCTCGCGGTAGAACTCCGAGCGGCTCATCTCGGCGCCGCCGAGGCGGCCGGAGACCTGGATGCGGACGCCCTTGGCGCCGGCGCGCTGAGCACCCTGCAGACCCTTGCGCATCGCGCGGCGGAAGGCCACGCGGGCGGAGAGCTGCTCGGCGATGCCCTGGGCGACCAGCTGAGCCTCGGCCTCGGGGTTCTTGACCTCGAGGATGTTCAGCTGGATCTGCTTGGCCGTGAGCTTCTCGAGGTCGGCGCGGATGCGCTCGGCCTCGGCGCCGCGACGACCGATCACGATGCCCGGACGGGCGGTGTGGATGTCGACGCGGACGCGGTCACGGGTGCGCTCGATCTCGATGCGGGCGACGCCCGCACGGTCGAGCTGCGTGGCGAGGAGACGGCGGATCTTGACGTCCTCTGCGAGGAAGTCGCTGTACCGCTGGCCCTTCTTGGTGCTGTCGGAGAACCAGCGCGACACGTGGTCGGTGGTGATTCCCAGACGGAAACCGTAGGGGTTTACTTTCTGTCCCATTACTTGGTCCCCTCCTCAGGAGTGGCCAGCACGACGGTGATGTGGCTGGTGCGCTTGTTGATGCGGAAGGCACGACCCTGGGCACGGGGCTGGAATCGCTTGAGGGTGGTTCCCTCATCGACGAAGGCGCGGGACACGAACAGGTCCTGGTCGTCGAGGTACTCGTTCGAGGCATCGGCCTTGACGCGAGCGTTGGCCATCGCCGAGGCGACGAGCTTGTAGACGGGCTCGGAAGCTCCCTGCTCAGCGAACTTCAGGATGGCCAGGGCCTCCTGAGCCTGCTTGCCGCGGATCAGGTTCACGACGCGGCGAGCCTTCTGGGGGGTGACGCGGATGTGTCGCACGCGTGCGATCGACTCCACCATTTCTCTCCTCCTTCTCGTCGCCGCGTCAGCGGCGACGGCCCTTCTTGTCGTCCTTCTCGTGACCGCGGAAGGTCCGAGTGGGGGCGAACTCGCCGAGCTTGTGGCCGACCATGGTCTCGGTCACGAACACGGGGATGTGCTTGCGTCCGTCGTGGACCGCGATGGTGTGACCCAGCATCGCCGGGATGATCATCGAGCGGCGCGACCAGGTCTTGATGACGTTCTTGTTGCCGGCTTCGTTAGCGGTGAACACCTTGCGGAGCAGGTGGTCATCGACGAAGGGGCCCTTCTTGAGACTGCGAGGCATCTTCTACAACTCCTACTTGCGCTTCTTACCGGCGGTGCGGCGGCGAACGATGAGCTTGTCGCTCTCCTTGTTGGGGCGACGGGTGCGTCCCTCGGACTGGCCCCAGGGGCTGACCGGGTGGCGACCACCGGAGGTCTTGCCCTCTCCACCACCGTGGGGGTGGTCGACCGGGTTCATCGCGACACCGCGGACGGTCGGGCGGACGCCCTTCCAGCGCATGCGGCCGGCCTTGCCCCAGTTGATGTTCGACTGCTCGGCGTTGCCGACCTCGCCGATCGTGGCGCGGCAGCGCGCGTCGACGTTGCGGATCTCGCCCGACGGCAGACGGAGCTGCGCGTAGGGGCCGTCCTTGGCGACGAGGCGGACCGAGGTGCCGGCCGAGCGGGCGAGCTTCGCGCCGCCGCCGGGCTTGATCTCGATGGCGTGGATGACCGTACCGGTCGGGATGTTGCGCAGCGGCAGGTTGTTGCCGGGCTTGATGTCGGCGCCGGCGCCGGACTCCACGATGTCGCCCTGCGAGAGCTTGTTCGGAGCCAGGATGTAGCGCTTGGTGCCGTCCACGAAGTGGAGCAGCGCGATGCGCGCCGTGCGGTTGGGGTCGTACTCGATGTGAGCGACCTTGGCGTTGACGCCGTCCTTGTCGTTGCGACGGAAGTCGATCAGGCGGTACTGGCGCTTGTGGCCACCACCGATGTGACGCGTCGTGATGCGGCCGGAGTTGTTGCGGCCACCGGTCTTGGACAGCGGGCGAAGGAGCGACTTCTCGGGCGTCGATCGGGTGATCTCGGCGAAGTCGGCGACGCTGGAGCCGCGGCGACCAGGGGTCGTGGGCTTGTACTTGCGAATAGCCATTGTCTGTTTTCCTCTACGCTTCTTCGGCTCAGCCGACGTTCGTGAAGATGTCGATGGAGCCGGACTTCAGCGTGACGATCGCGCGCTTGGTGTCCTTGCGCTTGCCGGTGCCGAACTTCGTGCGGCGGGTCTTGCCCTGACGGTTCAGCGTGTTGATCGACGCGACCTCGACTCCGAAGATCTTCTCGATGGCGAGCTTGATCTCGGTCTTGTTCGAGCGCGGGTCGACGACGAAGGTGTACTTGCCCTCGTCGATCAGGCCGTAGGACTTCTCCGAGACCACGGGCGAGATGATGACGTCGCGGGGGTCCTTGTTGAACGCGGCGGACTGGCTCATGCGTTCACCTCTTCCTTCTTGGACTTGGCGGCGACGAACGCCTCGAGCGCGGCCTTCGAGAAGACGATGTCGTCCGAGACGAGCACGTCGTAGGCGTTGAGCTGGTCGACCGGCAGGATGTGCACGAACGGCACGTTGCGCAGCGACAGCTCGGCGATGAAGTCGTCGCGCTCGAGGACCACGAGGACGTTGCGCGACACCGAGAGGGCGTCGAGCAGGACGAGGACGTCCTTGGTCTTCGGGGTGTCGCCGAGGGCGAGGGACTCGACCGCGTGGAGGCGGGCGCCGCGAGCGCGGTCCGAGAGAGCGCCGAGCAGAGCCGCGGCGATCATCTTCTTGGGGGTGCGCTGCGCGTAGTTGCGCGGGTTCGGTCCGTGGACGATTCCACCACCGGTCATGTGCGGGGCGCGGATCGAGCCCTGACGAGCGCGGCCGGTTCCCTTCTGCTTGAACGGCTTGCGACCGGCTCCGGAGACCTCGCCACGGTTCTTCGTGGAGTGGGTGCCCTGACGCGCGGCGGCGAGCTGCGCGACGACGACCTGGTGGATCAGGGGGACGTTGGTCTCGACGTCGAAGAGCTCGGCGGGGAGCTCGAACGAGCCCGACTTCTGGCCCTTGACGTCGATGATGTCGATAGAGGTAGCCATGGAACTACGCTCCCTTCACGGCGTTGCGAACGAACACGAGGCGACCGCGAGCTCCGGGGACGGCGCCCTTGACGAGCAGCAGACCCTTCTCGGCGTCGACGGAGTGCACCTTGAGGTTGAGCACGGTGACGCGCTCGCCACCCATGCGGCCCGCCATGCGCATGCCCTTGAAGACACGGCTGGGGGTCGAGGAGGCACCGATCGAACCGGGCTTGCGGTGGTTGCGGTGGGAACCGTGCGAGGACGAGACGCCCTTGAAGTTGTGACGCTTCATCACACCGGCGAAGCCCTTGCCCTTGCTGGTGCCGACGACGTCGACCTTGGTGCCGGCCTCGAAGACGGCGTCCACGGTGAGCTCCTGGCCGGCCGAGTAGTCGGCGGCGTCGGAGGTGCGGACCTCGGTGAGGTGGCGGCGGGGGGTGACACCCGCGGCGTCGAAGTGTCCGGCGGAGGGCTTGTTCACCTTGCGCGGGTCGATGGCGCCGGCGGCGATCTGGACGGCGGTGTAGCCGTCCTTCTCCTCCGTGCGGACCTGGGTCACGACGTTGGGGCTGATCTCGATGACCGTGACGGGGACGAGCTTGTTGTTCTCGTCCCAGACCTGGGTCATGCCGAGCTTGGTGCCCAGGAGGCCCTTGCTGGTCTTCAGCGTGGGGGAAACAGTGACAGACATGGTGGCACTCCTCCTTAGAGCTTGATCTCGATGTTGACGTCGGCCGGCAGGTCGAGTCGCATGAGCGAGTCGACGGCCTTGGGCGTCGGGTCGATGATGTCGATGAGGCGCTTGTGGGTGCGCATCTCGAAGTGCTCCCGGCTGTCCTTGTACTTGTGAGGCGAACGGATCACGCAGACCACGTTCTTCTCGGTCGGAAGCGGCACGGGGCCGACGACCGTTGCTCCGGCACGGGTGACCGTGTCGACGATCTTGCGCGCCGACGTGTCGATGACCTCGTGGTCGTACGACTTCAGTCGGATGCGGATCTTCTGTCCCGCCATGTGTGATCTCTCACTCTCTTGTTATTGCGTCGTACGCGACGGGCCTGTCGGCCTCGCCTCGCATTGGACGCGCTCGCGAAGGAACTCCGGCGAACCGGGGAAGTGCACCAGTGTTCTTCTGTCAAAAGCACCGCGCTCGAGGCACTCCAGCGACGTGCAGAACGCACGACGCACGGAGAGCCCGTTGAGTTGTCGGTTGTTTCGTTCTGCTACCCGCCGCCTCGACGTCGCCCCCGTAGGGCCGCCCTCTCGGGTCGAGCCGCTGCGGCGCCGTCTCGGCACTGCCTGGCAGTGTTCCGGCCCCTGCAGCACGCTGCCGGGACGGAAATTTTGAACTAGGAGAGTCTCCCACAGATAGTGGCCCCGTGCAACCCGGGCGTGTCGCGCTCGGGGCTCCTCCCCCGCCCCGGCATTCCGGGGGATCCGGGACCTCGCTCCTACTCGAAGAGCAGGGCGCGGAGGGTGGTCTCGGCGGAGTTCGGTCGGCTCGGATCGATGGTCTCGCCGGCACGGAAGTGATCGAGCACGCGCGGGTCGACGTAGCTGGCACGCGCGACGGTCGGCGTGTTGCCGAGCACGTCGGAGGCGTCGCGCATCGCCTGCGCGATGGCCGCGGTGCGGGCGCGCTGCGTGGGCTGCGGGCCCGCCTTCGCGAGGCTGAGAGCCGCGGCGACGGTGCCGTGCAGGGTGCGGAAGTCCTTCGCGGTGAAGTCGTCTCCGGCTCGCTCGCGCACGTAGTCGTTGATCTCGGGGGCCGAGACCGGCCGCCACTGGCGGCCGTCCTTCCACGCGAGCAGGCGCGCGTTCGGGCCCCGGCGCTTCAGCAGGCGGATCACCCGCGCGAGGTCCTTGTCGAGGATCTCGCTCGTCCACGCCTGGTGGCTCTTGCCGGGGAAGGCCAGCGCGACCCGGTCGCCATGCGTGGTCGCGTGGGCGCAGAGCAGCGTGGAGAGCCCGATGCTGCCGTGCTCCTTCGCGTAGCGCTCGCTGCCGACCCGGAGCGACCCGGTGTCGAGCATCCGGAACGCGGTCGCGAGCGCGCGCTCGCGGGTGTGGCCCTCGCCGCGGAGGTCCATCGTCACGCCGCGGCGGGCCGCGGGCAGCGACTCCGCGAGGCGCAGCGCCCGGTCGAACTTGATCCGGTCCTTCTGCTCGCGCCAGGTCGGGTGGTAGATGTACTGCCGTCGACCGGCGGCGTCCACGCCCATCGCCTGGATGTGCCCGTTGGGGTACGGGGCGATCCAGACGTCCTTCCACGCGGGCGGGATGCCCAGCGCGTCGAACCGGGCCCGCAGCTCCTGGTCGGTGACCGTCGCTCCCCGCGTATCGCGGTAGCTGAAGCCGGAGCCGGCACGGACCCGCGTGTAGCCTCGGCCGCTCGAATCGGTCCTGCGGAGTCGTCGTTCGCGTGCATCAGCCATCGTTCCGACGCTAGGGCGGGGCCGACGCGCCCGGCACGGGCTTGACGAACCGCCCCGCGTCGGTCGCTACTCGTTGCCGAGGCGCTTGTCGGCCTGGCGCTTGAGCTCCTCGATCCGCTCGTCGTACTTGCCGCCGGTCAGGCGGCTGGCGATGTCACCCGACTTCTCGAGCACCTGGTCCGAGACGCCCTCGGCCTTCTCGCTGCGAAGCACGTCCTTCGCCTTCTGGCTGTTGAGCAGCTCGCCGGCCTGACGACCCAGCTTCCCGAGATCCACCATGACTCCTCCTCGATCCTCGCGCTCGCACCGAGCGCGCCCCAGTGTGGCGGCCCCGGCTGGGTGAACGGTGCGCGGGCTCAGGCGACCAGCTCGAGGACCCGCTCCGCCGCCTCGGCCAGCGCGCGACCGTAGGACGGACCGTGCCCGGCCGCGTGCACCGCGAGCGGATGGAGCTGGTGCAGCGCCACGCGCTCCTCCGCTCCGTCGCGGAGGGGACGCACCTCGCCGTAGCCGCGGAGGATCTCGTCGAGACGGGGAGCCCCGAAGAGCGCCAGCATCGCCAGGTCGGTCTCACGGTGCCCGCCGTGCGCGGCGGGATCGATCAGCACGGCGCCGTCGGGCGACCAGAGCACGTTGCCCGTCCAGAGATCGCCGTGGAGGCGCGCGGGCGGCTCTCCGTCATCGAGCGCGCCCGCGGCGATCGGCTCCAGAGCGCGCTCGACGAGACGGGCGTCGTCGGAACGCAGGTTGCCCGCGTTGATCGCCGTGCGGAGGAACGGCCGCACGCGCTGCTCGGCGTAGAAACGGCCCCAGGAGTCGTCGAGCCGGCACGGCATCGGGCGCCGGCCGATGTAGGCGGGGCCGTCCCAGCCGTCGGGCGGGGAGCCGAAGGCGGGCGCGCCGGCCGAGTGGGTGCGGGCGAGCGCCCGGCCGAAGTCACGAGCGGCCTCGACCGAGGGGCACGCCGACGGCACCTCCTCGAGCACGATCCGGCCCGCCTCGACCTCGACGACCTCGACGACCCGGACTCCCCCGGCGTCGCGCAGCCACTCGAGGCCGGCCGCCTCCCACTCGAAGAAGCGGGGCTGCGCCGAGGGATCGCTCTTCGTGAAGCTCATACGCAGAACGGTACGGCGCAGAACGGTCGCGGCGCAGAACGGTCCGGCGCAGAACACCCCGGCGCAGAACGACGAGAGGGGCCGTCCGCACGAAGCGGACGACCCCTCTCGAGAGATCAGCAGGCGGACCTACTTGACGATCTTGGTGACCGTTCCGGCGCCGACGGTGCGGCCACCCTCACGGATGGCGAAGCCGAGGCCCTCCTCCATGGCGATCGGCTGGATCAGCGCGACCGTCATGTCGGTGGTGTCGCCGGGCATGACCATCTCGGTGCCCTCGGGCAGCGTGATGACGCCGGTGACGTCCGTGGTGCGGAAGTAGAACTGCGGGCGGTAGTTCGCGTAGAACGGGTTGTGACGCCCACCCTCATCCTTGGACAGGATGTACGCGGTGCCCTCGAAGTCGGTGTGCGGCGTGACCGAACCCGGCTTGACGACGACCTGGCCGCGCTCGACGTCCTCGCGCTTGGTGCCGCGGAGGAGCAGACCGCAGTTCTCGCCGGCCCAGGCCTCGTCGAGCTGCTTGTGGAACATCTCGATTCCGGTGACCGTGGTCTTCTGCGTCGGGCGGATGCCGACGATCTCGACCTCGGAGTTCAGAGCGAGGGTTCCGCGCTCCGCACGGCCGGTGACGACGGTTCCACGACCGGTGATCGTGAAGACGTCCTCGATCGGCATGAGGAACGGCTTGTCCTTGTCGCGGATCGGGTCCGGGATGGACTCGTCGACGGCGTCCATGAGGTCGAGGATGGACTGGGTCCACGCCTCGTCGCCCTCGAGGGCCTTGAGGCCCGAGACGCGCACGACGGGAGCGTTGTCGCCGTCGAAGCCCTGCGAAGCGAGGAGCTCGCGGACCTCGAGCTCGACGAGCTCCAGGATCTCCTCGTCGTCGACCATGTCGGCCTTGTTCAGGGCGACGAGCAGGTAGGGGACGCCGACCTGCTTGGCGAGGAGGACGTGCTCACGGGTCTGAGCCATCGGGCCGTCGGTGGCGGCGACCACGAGGATCGCGCCGTCCATCTGGGCCGCGCCGGTGATCATGTTCTTGATGTAGTCGGCGTGACCCGGGGCGTCGACGTGCGCGTAGTGGCGCTTCGGCGTCTCGTACTCGACGTGCGAGATGTTGATCGTGATGCCGCGCTGGCGCTCCTCGGGAGCGGAGTCGATCGACGCGAAGTCGCGCTGAACGTTGGTCGCGGACGGGAACTTGTCAGCGAGAACCTTGGAGATCGCCGCGGTCAGCGTGGTCTTTCCGTGGTCGACGTGACCGATGGTTCCGATGTTGACGTGCGGCTTGGTCCGCTCGAACTTGGCCTTAGCCACTGTGGGTCCTCCTCAGGACTTAGGTGCAAGCATCCGCATCCGACGCCGCACGGGGCGGCACGAGGACAGAGGGCTTGCGGGGGTTTTGTGTACTTATGTTACCGGCAGTGGTCGTGAGGGTTTCGACGCGAGTACCGCAGCAAACCCGCACGACACTACCAGTCCCCCGCCGTCCACGCGGACGGCGGGGGTGGGAGGGCTCGGTTACTCGCCCTTGTTCTTCTGGATGATCTCCTCGGCCACGGCCTTGGGGACCTCGGAGTAGCTCTCGAAGGTCATCGAGTAGACGGCACGGCCCGAGGTCTTCGAGCGCAGGTCGCCGATGTAGCCGAACATCTCGGACAGCGGCACGTTGGCGCGGATGACCTTGATGCCGGTGGCGTCCTCCATCGACTGGATCATCCCGCGACGCGAGTTGATGTCGCCGATGACGTCGCCCATGTACTCCTCGGGAGTGCGGACCTCGACGGCCATGAGCGGCTCGAGGAGGACGGGCTGCGCCTTGCGCGACGCCTCCTTGAACGCGATCGAGCCGGCGATCTTGAACGCCATCTCGGAGGAGTCGACGTCGTGCGCGGCACCGTCGGTCAGGGTCGCCTTGACGCCCACCATCGGGTAGCCGGCGAGCGTGCCCACCTGCATGGCGTCGCGGATGCCCGCGTCGACCGAGGGGATGTACTCGCGGGGGACGCGTCCACCCGAGACGCCGTTGACGAACTCGTAGGTCTTGTCGGCCTCGACCTCCATCGGCTCGATGGTGATCTGGACCTTCGCGAACTGACCGGAGCCACCCGTCTGCTTCTTGTGGGTGTAGTCGTACTTCTCGACCGCGCGGCGGATCGTCTCGCGGTACGCGACCTGCGGCTTGCCGACGTTGGCCTCGACGTTGAACTCGCGCTTCATGCGGTCCACCAGGATGTCGAGGTGCAGCTCGCCCATGCCCTTGATGACCGTCTGACCGGTCTCCTGGTTCTGCTCGGTGCGGAAGGTGGGGTCCTCCTCCGCGAGCTTCTGGATCGCGGTGCCGAGCTTCTCCTGGTCGGCCTTGGTCTTCGGCTCGATGGCGACCTCGATGACGGGCTCGGGGAACGTCATGGACTCGAGCACCACCTGGGCGTTGGGGTCGCTCAGGGTGTCACCGGTGGTGGTGTCCTTGAGGCCGATGACCGCGTAGATGTGACCGGCGGTGACCGAGTCGACCGGGTTCTCCTTGTTGGAGTGCATCTGGAAGATCTTGCCGATGCGCTCCTTCTTGCCCTTGGTCGAGTTGATGACCTGGGCGCCGGAGTCGAGCTTGCCCGAGTAGACGCGGACGTAGGTCAGGCGACCGAAGAAGGGGTGCACCGCGACCTTGAACGCGAGCGCCGAGAAGGGCTCGGTCGAGTCGGCGTGACGCATGATGACCTTCTCCTCGTCGCGGACGTCGTGGGCCTCGATGGCCGGGACGTCGAGCGGGGACGGGAGGTAGTCGACGACCGCGTCGAGCATCGGCTGGACGCCGCGGTTCTTGAACGCGGAGCCGCAGAGCACGGGGTAGATGTCGGAGTTGACGGTGAGCTTGCGGATCGCGGCCTTGATCTCGGCGACGGTCAGCTCCTCGCCCCCGAAGTACTTCTCGAGCAGCTCGTCGGACGTCTCGGCGACGGTCTCGAGGAGCTTGTGACGGTACTCGGCCGCCTTCTCCGCGAGGTCGGCGGGGATCTCCTCGATCTCGTACTTCGCGCCCAGCGCGACGTCACCCTTGGAGTCGCCGCGCCACGTGAGCGCGCGCATCTCGACCAGGTCGACGACGCCCTCGAAGCTCGACTCGGCACCGATCGGCAGCTGGATGACCAGCGGCTTCGCGCCGAGGCGCTTGATGATCGTGTCGACGGTGTAGTAGAAGTCGGCGCCGAGCTTGTCCATCTTGTTGACGAAGCAGATGCGCGGGACGTCGTACTTGTCGGCCTGACGCCAGACGGTCTCGGACTGGGGCTCCACGCCCTCCTTGCCGTCGAAGACCGCGACCGCGCCGTCGAGGACGCGCAGCGAGCGCTCGACCTCGACCGTGAAGTCGACGTGACCCGGGGTGTCGATGATGTTGATCTGGTTCTTGTTCCAGAAGCAGGTCGTCGCGGCCGACGTGATCGTGATGCCGCGCTCCTGCTCCTGCGCCATCCAGTCCATCGTGGCAGCGCCGTCGTGGACCTCACCGATCTTGTGCGTGATACCCGTGTAGAACAGGATGCGCTCGGTGGTGGTGGTCTTGCCGGCATCGATGTGGGCCATGATGCCGATGTTGCGGACCTTGTTCAGGTCGGTGAGCACATCTTGTGCCACGGAGTTCCTCCGATAGGTGATGGAGCCAGCGCAACGGGTTCATGGCCGATCGGCTGGGTCTGGTGGTGGCGGTCGCCCGACCGCGTGGATCGGGCGATCCGCCGCCGGGCCCCGGCCCGCGGCGACGAAGGCCGCGGGCCGGGGGTTCGCGGTCGCTCGGGAGCGGCCGCGGGGTGCGCTACCAGCGGTAGTGCGCGAAGGCCTTGTTCGACTCGGCCATCTTGTGGGTGTCCTCGCGACGCTTCACAGCGGCGCCGAGTCCGTTCGACGCGTCGAGGATCTCGTTCATGAGACGCTCGGTCATCGTCTTCTCGCGACGGGCCTTCGCGTAGCTGGTGAGCCAGCGGAGCGCGAGGGTGTTGGCGCGGTGGGGCTTGACCTCGACCGGGACCTGGTAGGTCGAGCCGCCGACGCGGCGGCTGCGGACCTCGAGGGTCGGGCGCACGTTGTCGAGCGCCTTCTTGAGGGTGACGACCGCGTCCTGGCCGTTCTTCGTGGACACGCCTTCGAGGGCACCGTAGACGATGCGCTCGGCGAGACCCTTCTTGCCGTCCAGGAGGATCTTGTTGACGAGCTGGCTGACGACCGGGGCGCCGTAGACGGGGTCTGCGACGACGGGGCGCTTGGGAGCTGGGCCCTTACGAGGCATTACTTCTTCTCCATCTTCGCGCCGTACCGGCTGCGAGCCTGCTTGCGGTTCTTGACGGCCTGGGTGTCCAGGGCGCCGCGAACGATCTTGTAGCGGACACCGGGGAGGTCCTTCACGCGACCGCCGCGCACGAGCACCATCGAGTGCTCCTGCAGGTTGTGGCCCTCGCCGGGGATGTAGGCGGTGACCTCGGTGCCGTTGGAGAGCTTCACGCGGGCCACCTTGCGGAGGGCCGAGTTGGGCTTCTTGGGCGTGGTCGTGTACACGCGGGTGCACACGCCGCGCTGCTGGGGGTTGGCCTTCAGGGCGGGCGCCTTGGTCTTGGTGACCTTGGGGCTGCGTCCCTTTCGGACCAACTGCTGAATCGTTGGCACTGATCTGCTCCTTGAATGCTGCACGGTGACAGCGGATCGATGGTCGACATTCGGCCTGTCCGTCGCCGGACGCGGCCGAGTTCATCTGGACCCGACGCACCCCGCACACCGACGAGCGGTGAGCTGGGGAGGAGGACGGGTATGCCGTGGGGGCCGCCCGAACGGACGAACCCGCGGATCCTCGCGGATCCGGTAGAGCACAGTGCGGCGTTCGCATCCACCCGGAGGCACGACACAAGCGCACGGCAAAGCGCACACCCGAAGAATATTACGGGGAGTGACGAGGTCGGTCAACCGAGACGACTCCGCTCACAGCGAGTGCCGCTCCCGCCGTCACTCCCGCTCGTCGCCCTCCCAGCCCCAGTGCGGCTGGGTCCCCCCGGCATCGCGCCGGGCGAGGAGGACGAGGAACACGGCCACGACCGCGGCGGCCAGCACGCCCGCCGCGAGGGCGAACACCGTACCCGCGTGATCGAGCACGTAGCCGAGGATCGCGGCGGGGTCGCCGGCACCGAGCCCGTAGAGAGCCCCGCCGGTGAGCAGGAAGAGGAGGTAGACGACGGCTCCGCCGGCCAGCGAGGGGCCGAGCACCCGCGTGACCCCCGGCCGGGCGGCGAGCGTGATCATCGCGAGGAGGACCGCCAGCACGCAGACGGCGACCGAGACGGGCCCGAGCAGCGGGCCGGCATCGCGTTCCGGGACCACGTCCTGATCGAGCAGCAGGCTCAGGACCCCGAAGGCGCAGACCACCAGGGCGAGGTAGAGGAACGCGGCGAACGCCGCGAGGGCGATCCCGTAGCCGAGACCCGAGGAGCGTCCCTGCTCCCCCGGGCCGCCCGCGACGGTCACGACTGCGCGGCCGCCTCGCGCTCGGCGTTGCGGCGCTTGACGCCGCGAGCGCGCCCCGCGATCAGGGCTCCGCCCCAGACGCTCACCTCTCGGGCGAGCACGGCGGCGGCGAGGACCGCGAGGAGGACGGCCGGGTCGCGCAGGAACTCGACGAGCTGGACGCGGTCGGACGGCACCGCCGCGCCTCCGACGGGGATCCAGGCCCCCACGAGCGCGGCGGCGCCGGCGAGGAGGGCGACGAAGAAGCCGCCGAGCACGTAGGCCCACCAGCCCGCGCGGTTGACCGCGAGCACGATGAGGGCGAGGCCGACGAAGAAGACGGCGACCGGCGCGAGGAACAGCGCGGTGGGCGCCTCGTCGAGAGCGATCGCCAGGGGATCGCCTGCGACCTGGTCGACGAGGATGCGGACGGCGGTCAGCGCGACCAGCAGCAGCGCGGCGAAGACGGCGGTGGCGAGGAGCGCGATCGCGAGTCCTGCGAGGCGGTTGCCCTTGCGGCGGACGGGCGCGGGCTCCGGCTCGATCGAGCCGATCGTCGCGGGAGTCGCCGCGGGCGCGGCCTCGCTCCTCGAGACGGGCCCGGTGCTGCCGGGCTGCGGCTCGGGCCACACGTACTCGCGGGTCGGCTGCGGGCCCGTGCCGCCGGTCGGCTCGGTGGCGGCGGGCATCCGCGTGGTCTCGGCTTCGCTGTTCCAGGTCACGCGGTCAGCATAGGCACGCCTCGGCAGCAGCCGGCGTGCGCCGCGCGGCTCCCGCAGAAGGGGGTCAGCTCAGGCGACCCGGCGGACGTCACTCCAGCGGGTGCAGCAGGCGTCGGAGGAACTGCTGCGTGCGCGCCTCGCGCGGCTCGCGCAGGATCTGCGCCGGAGCGCCGCGCTCGACGACCACGCCCTCGGCCATGAAGACCACCTCGGAGGCGACCTGCCGCGCGAACTCGAGCTCGTGCGTGACGACGAGCATCGTCCAGCCCTCCCCCGCCAGCTCCCGCATCAGCGACAGCACGTCGCCGACGAGCTCCGGGTCGAGGGCCGACGTGGGCTCGTCGAAGAGCAGCAGATCGGGCCGGAGGGCCAGGGCGCGGACGATGCCGACGCGCTGCTGCTGACCGCCCGACAGCTCGAACGGGTAGGCGGACCCGCGGCCGCCGAGACCGACCCGCGCGAGCAGCGCCTCCGCCTCGGGGACCACCTCGGCGGCCTTGCGGTGCTGCACGCGCAGCGGCCCCTCGGTGACGTTCTCGAGAACGGTGAGGTGCGGGAAGAGGTTGAAGTGCTGGAACACCATCGCGGAGCGGTCGCGCAGCGTGGTCAGGGCGCGCTTGCCGACGCCGGCCGAGAAGTCGAGCGTCGTCCCGTCGGCGAGCGCGACGACTCCGCCGTCGGGGATCTCGAGGCTGTTGAGCGAGCGCAGGACGGTGGTCTTGCCCGAGCCGGACGGACCGACCAGCGCGATGACCTCGCCGCGACGGATCTCGAGGTCGATGCCGCGGAGCACCTCGATTCCCGAGAAGGACTTGCGCAGCCCTGTCGCCGAGAGGACGGGACGCTCGACGGCGGAGTCAGTGGGCGACATAGCGGTCCAATCGCTTCTCGAGGAGGCCCTGCCCGCTGGAGAGGACCAGGCAGATCAGCCAGTAGATCAGAGCCGCCTCGAGGTAGAGCAGCATGAACTCGCTCGAGGCCGTCGCGATCTGCTGCGCCTGCCGGAACAGCTCGGTCACCAGGATCAGCGACGCGAGCGAGGTGTCCTTGACCAGCGAGATGAAGGTGTTCGACAGCGGAGGGACCGAGACACGGGCGGCCTGCGGCAGGATGATGCGGCGCAGGGCGAGCGAGCGGCTCATGCCGATCGTGTGCGCCGCCTCCCACTGCCCCTTCGGCACGCTCAGGATCGCCGCGCGGATCACCTCGGCCGCGTAGCCGCCGACGTTGAGGGCGAAGGCGATGATCGCGCTCGGCCACGGATCGATCTTGATCCCGAGGCTCGGCAGGCCGTAGAAGATCACGAAGAGCTGCACGAGCAGCGGCGTGCCGCGGATCACCGAGATGTAGGCCCGGGCGATCCAGGCGAGGACGCGGACGCGCGACAGGCGCATCAGGGCGACCGCGAGCGCCAGCGCGAGACCGAGGACGAAGCTCGAGAGCGCGAGCGGGATCGTGCCGACGATCCCCCCGGAGAGGATCGGCCAGAAGGACCGGAGCAGTAAATCCATGTCTTCTCCCGCCGGGGCGGGAGAAGACCGCGGTCGGCTTGGGTAGGTGGTCACGTCGAGCAGAGCGTCTTGCGTCCGCTTCCCCCGAAATGCTGGCACGCATTTCGGGGAATCGCTCGGACCTTGCGGTGGACCTGTTCCGGACTATCGGACGTGTCCCGAGGAGACCAGTTCTCCGCGAGGTGTCGCTCAGAGGGCGGCGTCTCGGCGGTGAGTGGTCTCCTCGGGAGGGCTACTGGGAGACGTCGGCGCCGAAGTAGCGCTCGGAGATGGAGGCGAGGGTGCCGTCGGCGCGGAGCTCGTCGAGGGCGTCGTCGACCGCGGCCACGAGGTCGTCGGAGCCCTTCGGGAAGGTGAAGGCGCTCTCGGAGGTGTCGTCCGTCGTCACCGCGACCTTGAGGGCGGCCGCCTGGTCGGGGTAGTTGGTCGACCAGTCCAGCCAGGTGAGGCGGTCGTTGATGGTCGCGTCGACCCGACCCTGCTCGACGAGCGCGACGGCCTGGGCCCAGCCCTCGACTCCCTCGACCTGGGCGCCGCTGTCCTGCGCGAGCGTGTACCAGTTGCTCGACAGCGACTGCGCGGTGGTCTTGCCCGAGAGCGAGTCGAGCGAGGTGATCGAGGTGTCGTCGGCGGGGACCACCACGACCCCGGGGCTCACCGAGTAGGGCTCGGAGAAGTCGTACTTGGCGCTGCGCTCGTCGTTGATCGAGACCTGGTTGGCGATCACGTCGAAGCGGTCGCCGTCCAGGCCCGCGAACATCGCGTCCCACTGCGTCTCCTCGAACTCCGGCTCGACGCCGAGCTTCTCGGCGACCGCGGTGATCACGTCGACGTCGTAGCCGGTCAGCTCACCCGTCCCGCCGTCGGCGTGGTACGAGAACGGCTGGTAGGTGCCCTCGGTGCCGATCGTGAGGGTCCCCGCCTCCTTCACCTCGGCGAGCGTGAGGCCCGAGTTCGCGGAGGTCGTCCCCGCGTCGCTCGAGCCCGAGACGACGTCATCGGTGGAGGCGGGCGCGCAGCCGGCCAGCACGAGCGCGGCAGCGGCCGCGGTCGTGCCCAGCAGGAGGCGCAGGGAGGAGCGGGCGGGGAGGATCGTCACGGTGTTTCCTTCGGTGCATCACGGTGCCAGGGGGGCGTGCGCCGGGTGCCGGCGCCGCAGGTCGTCCGGGCTCGAGCGGCGGTGCCGCGGTAGTTGCCCGGAGTGACCATAACCAGGACGGGGGGCGCGGCTATTCCCGGATGTCGCCGCGTGACGCCGAGACGGCCAGGAGGAACTCCTCGGCCGTGCCCACCTCGTCGGACGTCAGCCCCGCGGCGGCGTCGGGCCGGATGAGGTGGAACGGGGTGTCCTGCTCCCGCGCCCAGAGGTACGCGTCCTCGCGCAGGTTGTCGTCGATCCAGACGACCGCGTCGATCGCCGTCCGCGCGCGCGCCGCCTCGAGCCAGGCCGCGACCGGCTGCAGCTTGCCCGTCTGGCCGGGGAACCGCGGGTCGCGCGGCAGTCCCCCGCCGAACACGATCGCCTCCGTGTGCGCCGGCAGACCGAGATCGCGCGCGAGGACGGAGGTGAGCTTGGGCGGCCAGGTCGTCGCCCACACGATGGTCCCGGCGGCGGCGAGCCGCAGGACGAGGGCCTCGCGCTCGGGCTCGAGCCCGAGGCGGTGACCGCCGACGGAGCGGTCGCTCGTGACGGTCGGATTCAGGACTCCGTCGACGTCGAGGAGGATGAGGGCGGCCATGCCTGCAACCGTAGCCGCGGCCCCGGGGCGGCGCGAGCCGGGGCCCCTGCTGCCTCGAGAGCGGGCGGGATCGCGGTCGTCAGGATCTAGCGTGGTGGGATGCCCCCCTCCGCCCGCCTGCCCGACGGACGGGTCGTCTCGCTCGAGTCAGACCCGATCAGGCTCGGCTCGCTGGTGCTCGAGATCGACGGCTCCGAGCAGTCGCTGATCGATCCGCGCTCGCCGGCCGCACTCGACCTCGAGTACATGGCCCGGCTCGGCGCCGTCGTCGACGCGATGGCCCCGCCCGGCGACGCCCTGCGCGTCCTGCACCTCGGTGCGGGGGCGCTCTCCCTCGCGCGGTACACGGAGTGGTCGCGGCCCGGCTCCGAGCAGACGGTCGTCGAGAACGCCGTGGGGCTCGTCGACTTCGTCCTCGCCCACGCGCCCCTCCCCGCCGGGGCTCGGCTCCGCGTCGTCACCGGCGACGCCGCGGCGCCTCCTCCGCTGCTCGCCGACCTCGTCGTGCTCGACGTCTACGACGGCGACGAGATCCCGGAGGCGTTCTACCGACCGGACGTCCTCGCTCGCCTCGCCGAGCGCGTCGACGAGGAGGGCCTGCTCGCCGTCAACGTGGCCGACGACTGGGACCACCGGCGGCTCGAGCGGCTCCGCGCCGTGCTGGCGGAGCTGCTGGCCTGCGTCACCGCGATCGGCTCGCTGTCGTTCGCCGAGCACCGGAGCGCGGGGAACGCGATCCTGCTCGCCTCACGCGGTCCGCTCGCCGCTCGCGTGAGCGACCGTCTCCTGGAGGCGGGGCCGCACCCGGTCGCCGCCGTTCCTGCGCGCGACGTCGTGGCCGTCGAGGTTGCGGTAGAAGTCGACCCGTGACTCCAGCGCGACCCCGGCCTCGAGGTACTTCGTCTTGATCCGCTTGATGTAGGTGCGGACGGTGTGCTCCGCGATCCGCATCTCGAGCGCGACGGTCTTGACGGCCGCACCTCCGCCGTAGGCCCGCATGACCCGGCTCTCCTGCGGGCTGAGGACGGGCCTGCGGTCCGCCCCCGCGGACAGGAAGCGGCGGCGCGCCCCCTCCGAGATCCAGGACCGGCCGGAGCCCACCGAGACGATCGCCGCGACCAGCTCGCCCGGGTCGTCGCCCTTCCAGACGAAGGCCGCGCGCTCGGACCGCAGCACCGCGCGGATCTCGTCGAGGGCGTTGGAGGCCGAGAGCGCGACGACGCCCCGGTAGCGGTTCGCGAGCTCGGCGAGCGTCGCGGTCAGCTCGCCGGGAGCGACACGATCGAGGTCGAGGATCACGACGGTGTCGGCGGGCGGAGGCGGCGCTCCGACGCGCTCGTCGACCGCCGGGAACTGCGGGAGGGAGTGGGAGAGCAGAGCGAGCAGCGCCGCGCGCTCGATGGGGAGACCGTCGACGACGGTCAGAGCGAACTGCTCGCGATCAGGCACGGAACACCCCTCGTGGACGGGGTTCGGGTCCGCATCCGATTGGACCGTACCGAAGCGTGCGGCTCCGTGGTACAGGAGAGGACATCGAGTCTCGACGCGGCCGATGTTCCGGGAGCGCGATCGCCCTCGCAGGACCGTGCGCGGCCGCTGAGAGGGAGTTAGTCTCCTTCTCACGATGGACGACGACGACGCCCGACTCCCGCGCGCCAAGCGGATCCCCGCGGACCAGGTGCGCACCCGCATGATCGGCGCTGCTCGCGAGGTCATCGCGGTCAGAGGGCTGACCGTCGGGTTCGCGCACCTGCCGATGGAGGAGTACATCCGCCTCGCCGGCGTGCCGCGCAGCTCCGTCTACCGGATCTGGAGCACGCGCGAGGAGTTCGTCGCCGATCTCATCGGCGAGGTGTTCGTGCGCGACCGCTTCGCCGACGGGGCGGACCCGGACGCGATGGCGGTGATGCGCGAGGTGTACGAGAACTCCTCCCACCACCTCGCCACGGCGGCGGGCCGGCGCGCGGTCGCCTGGGAGATGATCCGGATCGGCGCCAACTCGAACATCGAGACCCTGCGCAGCTCCGTCGACTGGGCCTCGTACAATGCTCTGCTCGCCTGCACCTTCTCGATGGAGGAGGGCCCGGCCCGCGAGGCCGTGCAGGCCACCGCCCGCCGGATCGAGTCCATGCTGACCCACCGGATGGAGGGCTTCTACCAGGAGATGCTCGAGATGTTCAGCGGCACCCTCCGGCCCGGCTTCTCGACGCTCCAGCTCGCCCACCTGACCTCGATCGTCGTCGACGGACTCGCCCACCGCGGCCGGCTGATCGGCGACGACCTCGACTCGGTCGTGCTCGCCCCCGGCCTCGACGGGGAGCCGGTGCCGTGGCACCTCGCCGCCTACACGATCCGCTCGATCGTCGAGGGGATGCTCGAGCCGGTCGCCGACTAGGGCGCATCGGCTCCCGCCGGGATCGGCTCGGTGAACCCGTCGATCAGCATCAGGACGCCGGTGACGACCAGCGAGGGCGATCCGTCTCCGTCGAGGGGTCCGGTGACGAGCTCGGGCGCCGCGATCCGCGCGACGCAGAGCCCCTCGATGTACGAGCAGATCGCGGAGGCGAGCACGGCGTAGCCGCCCAGCCCGGGGCGCACCCGCAGCCCGAGCTCCGAGAAGGTGTGCTCGTAGTACTTGGCCATGTTGTCGATGAAGTGGACCTGGCGCTTGCGCAGCGCCTCCGTGATGGCCGTGCGGGCCGGCTCGTCGTAGGCGTCGACCGATCCGGCGAGAGCCACGAAGTTGCGCCAGTGCTGCGACGAGAAGGTGTTCTCGTAGTTGACGCCGATCGCCACGGCGACCGACTCGACCAGGATCTCGCGCTGCCGCTCGGGCGAGACCGACTCGCCGACGTGCCGGTGGAGGTAGGAGTCGCCGACCGTGAGCGCGGGCTGGTCGAGGCGGGTCGAGAGGATCCGCTCGGGGATCACCGCGACGAGCTCGTCGTAGAAGGCCTGGCGCGTCGGCCAGATCCGGTAGACCGTGCTGCGCGGGACGTCCGCAGCCTTGATGACGTCCTCGAGCGCGAGGTGGGACACCCCCACGCGCAGCCCCTCGGTGCGGACCACGCCGAGCGCCGTGTCCAGGAGCCGGGCCCTGACCTGCTCCCGGCTGAGACGCGACGTGCGGCGCGGAGGATCGGTCGGGTCGGTGCTGCGGCTCATGCGGTCTCCGGCGGAAGGGTGCGCGGAGGCCGGATCGTCGCGGCCTCGCTCCCTGGAGCGTAGCGGGAGCGGAGGCTCGCCGGCGTCGGCAGCGTGACGGGCGCGGCCCGCGATCGGCTCGAGAGCCGCGCGGGCCGCGCTGCCTGTCCCCCAGGCGGCCGCCCCATCGGCCTCTTCGAACGTAGGCGCCTTCTCTCAGCAGGTCAAAGTTGGAGACATCATGTCGCGTCGCGCCCGGTCAGCGCACCGGCCGACGGCGCACGTCGTCCGACAGCGGAGCGCGGCGGAGCGACGGAGTCTCGGCCGCGCCGGGGCGCGGGAGGGCGAGAGTGGCCGCGACCGCCGAGGTCGCCTCCGCCCCCGCATGACCTGCGAGCTCGACGTTGCGCATCAGCTTCGCGTGGTGGCAGGGGCTCGCGTCGATCGCGACGACCATCGCCGAGAAGCGCAGCGCGTCTCCGAGCCGCGCGAGCGGGTTCAGCTCGGCGATCACGGCCGGCACGTCGGGCATCGACAGCAGCGTGTACCGGCAGGTCGAGACGAAGTACTCGTCGACTCCCGCCTCGGCCGACGGGTTGCCGACGATGATGTCGCCCAGATCGACGACGCCGACGCGCGTGCCGAGCATCGCCGCCACCGTCACCTTGATGTCGCCCGCGAGAGCGACGACGTGGATGCCGGGGGGCCACGGCGGGAGCTCGCCGAGCTCGATCGAGCCCGTGCGCATCGCGATCCCGGCCTGCGACGAGAGCGCGTCGATCATCGGCATGCCGGTGCACTCCCCCGCCCGCGAGGCGTCCTCGGAGGCGGCCTCGCCGCACGAGGCGAGGAGGGCGGAGATCCCGAGACGGCTCTGCGGCTCGAGCCCCGCGACGACGGCCGGACTGACCGTGCCGGTCGAGTCGATGATCTCGCCGAGCCGCTTGGCGAGGTCCGATCCCGTGTTCGGCGTGCCGAAGGTGATGACGTCGGACACCATCGACTCGACCGGCACGCCGTCGACGCTCTGGCTCAGCGCCTGCCGGGCCGCGAGCCCGCCCATCGAGTGGGCGACGACGATCGCCCGGTTGCCGGTCGCCCGCGTGAGGCAGTCGAGCGAGGAGGCGAGGGCGTCGGCGATCCCGGGGTCGGTGACCCAGCGGGCCGCGAGGTCGCGGTAGTCGAAGGTGTAGACGGCCGAGCCGTCGATCTCCTGCAGCATCCCGACCATCGAGCGCTGCGAGGTGGTGACGGGCTCGTCGACTCCGTTCGGCGCGATCAGGTCGACCAGGTGCGAGAAGGCGCCGGTGCGGCCCTCGTCGTGGGTCGCGGTGCCCAGCCAGCCGTGCAGGAGGAGGATCGGCACGACGGAGGCCCGGGCAGCGGAGTCGACGTCGTCGCCGGCGAGCACGGGCGCCAGCTGGGCCACTCCGCAGGACGCGGGCGGCTCCGTGATCGCGGCGGCTGCGGGGCTTCCGGGCACCACGACGGCACCGACCACCGCGAGAAGGGCGGCCAGCACGACGACCACGAATCTCATCCGCGCGTTTCCTCACCGCTGCGTCTCCGGCAGGACGGACGGGTACCGGCCCGGCGAGCGCCAGAAGAGTCAAGCACCCCGGGGACGACCGCAGGAGAGTACATCACGATTCGATCACCCCCAGTAAGGGCGACCTCAATCCGAACGGCCGACGGCCGAGCGCCCGGGGACGACGAAGGCCCCGCCGGTCTCCCGGCGGGGCCTTCGTCTCAGGTCAGCGAGCTCAGCTGTAGTTGCCGGGCTCGTAGCCGTCGCTCGAGAACGAGTCGAAGTCGACGAACGACAGGTCGGCGTCGCTGAACGCCGCATCGTCGGCGAAGATGCGGTTGGGGTACCGCTCGGCCTTCGCCTCCTCCGTCGCCTCGACCGACACGTTGCGGTACTTCGGGAGACCGGTACCGGCCGGGATCAGCTTTCCGATGATCACGTTCTCCTTCAGGCCCAGCAGCGGGTCGCGCTTGCCCTCCATGGCCGCCTGCGTCAGGACGCGGGTGGTCTCCTGGAAGGACGCGGCCGACAGCCACGACTCGGTGGCCAGCGACGCCTTGGTGATGCCCATGACCTCCTGACGTGCCGAGGCGGTGCGCTTGCCCTCGGTCAGAGCGGCGCGGTTGACGTCGCTGTAGCGCGAGCGGTCGACGAGCTCGCCCGGGAGCAGGTCGGTGTCGCCGTGGTCGACGACGGTGACCTTGCGGAGCATCTGACGGACGATGACCTCGATGTGCTTGTCGTGGATCGGCACACCCTGCGAGCGGTAGACGCCCTGGACGCCTCCGACCAGGTGCTTCTGGACCTCGCGGACGCCCAGCACGCGCAGGACCTCCTTGGGGTCGACCGTTCCGACGTGCAGCTGCTGTCCGAGGGTGACCGACTGGCCGTCCTCGACGAGCAGCTGCGAGCGCTTGAGCACCGGGTAGATGACCGCCTCGTCGCCGTTGTCGGGCTGGAGGATGACGCGGCGGGCACGGTCGGTGTCCTCGATCGTGATGCGACCGGCGGCCTCCGCGATCGGCGACGCGCCCTTGGGGGTGCGGGCCTCGAAGAGCTCCTGCACGCGGGGAAGACCCTGCGTGATGTCGTCGGCCGAGGCCGATCCACCGGTGTGGAAGGTGCGCATCGTGAGCTGAGTGCCGGGCTCGCCGATCGACTGGGCCGCGATGATGCCGACGGCCTCTCCGATGTCGACGAGCTTGCCGGTGGCGAGCGAGCGGCCGTAGCAGGCCGCGCAGACGCCGACGGCGGACTCGCAGGTCAGGACCGAGCGCACCTTGATGTGGCGCACCCCGGCTCCGACCAGCTTCTCGATGAGCACGTCGCCCACGTCCTCGCCGGCCTCGGCGATGACCTCGCCGGCCTCGTTCGTCGCCGGGGTGGCGAGCGAACGGGCGTAGACCGAGTTCTCGACGTTCGAGTCCTGCGACCAGGCGCCGGTGGCGTCCTGGAGCATGATCGGCAGTTCGAGGCCCTTCGTGGTGCCGCAGTCGTCCTCGCGGATGATGACGTCCTGCGAGACGTCGACGAGTCGACGCGTCAGGTAGCCGGAGTCGGCCGTGCGGAGCGCGGTGTCGGCCAGACCCTTGCGGGCACCGTGCGTGGCGATGAAGTACTCGGCGACCGACAGGCCCTCGCGGTACGAGGAGATGATCGGTCGGGCGATGATCTCGCCCTTCGGGTTGTTCACCAGGCCGCGCATACCGGCGATGTTGCGCACCTGCAGCCAGTTACCACGGGCACCGGAGGTGACCATGCGGTTGATGGTGTTGTCGACGGGGAAGTTCGCGCGCATGGCCTTGGCGACCTCGTCGGTCGCCTCGGTCCAGACCTTCACGAGCTCCTGGCGACGCTCGGGCTGGGTGATGAGACCCTTCTCGAACTCCGACTCGACCTTGGCCGCGCGCTTCTCGTAGCCCGCGATGATCTGCGGCTTCGACGGCGGGGTCAGGATGTCGGACAGCGCGACGGTGACTCCGGAGCGCGTGGCCCAGTAGAAGCCGGCGTCCTTGATCCGGTCGAGCGAGGCGGCGACCTCCACCTTCGGGTAGCGCTCCGCGAGGTCGTTGACGATCCCGGAGATGGTCGTCTTGTCGGCGACCTGCTCGAAGTAGGGGTAGTCGACCGGCAGCGCCTCGTTGAAGAGGGCGCGGCCGAGCGTCGTGTCGAGCAGGACCGGCGCGGTGACCTTGCCGGTCTCGTCGATCTCGACGCCCTCGGGGGCCTGACCCTGGGCGAAGAAGACCTCCGACATGCGGATCTTCACCTTCGAGTTCAGGTGCAGCGAGCCCTGGTCCTTCGCGAGGATCGCCTCGGAGACCGAGGAGAACGCACGTCCCTCACCGGCGCCACCCTCGCGGATGGTCGTCAGGTGGTGGAGGCCGATGATCATGTCCTGCGTGGGCAGGGTGACCGGGCGGCCGTCGGAGGGCTTGAGGATGTTGTTCGACGCGAGCATCAGGATGCGCGCCTCGGCCTGGGCCTCGACGGACAGCGGCAGGTGGACGGCCATCTGGTCGCCGTCGAAGTCCGCGTTGAACGCGGCGCAGACGAGCGGGTGCAGCTGGATCGCCTTGCCCTCGACCAGCTGGGGCTCGAAGGCCTGGATGCCGAGTCGGTGCAGCGTGGGCGCGCGGTTGAGCAGGACGGGGCGCTCGCGGATGATCTCCTCGAGCACGTCCCAGACCTGCGGGCGCGAGCGCTCCACCATGCGCTTGGCGGCCTTGATGTTCTGCGCGTGCGACAGATCGATCAGGCGCTTGATGACGAACGGCTTGAACAGCTCCAGAGCCATCTGCTTGGGCAGACCGCACTGGTGCAGCTTGAGCTGCGGGCCGACGATGATGACCGAGCGGCCCGAGTAGTCGACGCGCTTGCCGAGCAGGTTCTGGCGGAAGCGACCCTGCTTTCCCTTGAGCATGTCGCTCAGGGACTTCAGGGCGCGGTTGCCGGTACCGGTGACGGGACGACCGCGACGGCCGTTGTCGAAGAGGGCGTCCACCGCCTCCTGGAGCATGCGCTTCTCGTTGTTCACGATGATCTCGGGAGCACCGAGGTCGAGCAGGCGGCGGAGGCGGTTGTTGCGGTTGATCACGCGACGGTAGAGGTCGTTCAGGTCGGAGGTGGCGAAGCGGCCACCGTCGAGCTGGACCATCGGGCGCAGCTCCGGCGGGATGACCGGGACCACGTCGAGGACCATCGCCGCCGGCGAGTTGCCGGTCGCGAGGAACGAGTTGACGACGCGCAGGCGCTTGATGGCGCGGATCTTCTTCTGACCCTTGCCCTCGGCGATCTGCAGGTGCAGCGTCTCGGCCTCGGCCTGGAGGTCGAACTGCTCGAGGCGCTTCTTGATCGCCTCGGCGCCCATGTAGGCCTCGAAGTAGACGCCGTACCGGTCGACGAGCTCGTTGAAGACCGCGTCCTCGGGCTTGAGGTCGCCGACCTTGAGGGTGCGGAACTGCTCCCACACGCTCTCGAGCCGCGCGATGTCCTCGTCGAAGGACTTGCGGATCTGGCCCATCTCCTTCTCGGCGCCGTCCTTGGTGCGGCGCTTCTGGTCGCTCTTCGCGCCTTCCGCCTCGAGGGCGGCGAGGTCGGTCTCGAGGCGTGCCAGACGGTCCGCGATGCGGGAGTCGCGCTGGTCCGAGAGGGTCTTGATCTCGAGCCGGAGCTCGTTCTCGAGGCCGGGCATGTCGGCGTGACGGCCGTCGTCGTCCACGTCGATGATCATGTACGCCGCGAAGTAGATGACCTTCTCGAGGTCCTTCGGCGCCATGTCCAGCAGGTATCCGAGGCGCGAGGGGACGCCCTTGAAGTACCAGATGTGGGTGACGGGGGCGGCGAGCTCGATGTGGCCCATCCGCTCGCGGCGGACCGAGGACTTGGTGACCTCGACGCCGCAGCGCTCGCAGACGATGCCCTTGAAGCGGACTCGCTTGTACTTGCCGCAGGAGCACTCCCAGTCGCGCGAGGGTCCGAAGATCTGCTCGCCGAACAGACCGTCCTTCTCGGGCTTCAGGGTGCGGTAGTTGATGGTCTCGGGCTTCTTCACTTCACCGTGCGACCAGCGACGGATGTCATCGGCCGTCGCGAGGCCGATGCGCAGCTCGTCAAAAGTTGTTACGTCGAGCAATGTTTTCTCCTTGTCGGAAAACAGGGTGTCTCGTCAGAGACGGGAGGTCGTCAGATGCTGGCGCGGATCAGATGTCGTCGACCGAGGACGACTCGAACCGGGAGGAGATGTTGATGCCGAGCTCTTCCGCAGCGCGGTAGACCTCGTCATCGGTGTCGCGCAGGCTGACCGCGGTGCCGTCCGCCGAGAGGACCTCGACGTTCAGGCACAGGGACTGCATCTCCTTGATGAGCACCTTGAAGGACTCCGGGATGCCCGGCTCCTGGATGTTCTCACCCTTGACGATGGCCTCGTACACCTTCACGCGGCCGAGGATGTCGTCGGACTTGATGGTGAGGAGCTCCTGCAGGGCGTAGGCGGCGCCGTAGGCCTCGAGGGCCCACACCTCCATCTCGCCGAAGCGCTGCCCACCGAACTGCGCCTTACCACCGAGCGGCTGCTGGGTGATCATCGAGTACGGGCCCGTCGAGCGCGCGTGGATCTTGTCGTCGACGAGGTGGTGCAGCTTCAGGATGTACATGTAGCCGACCGAGACCGGGTCCGGGAAGGGCTCTCCCGAGCGGCCGTCGAACAGCTGCGTCTTGCCGGACGAGCCGATCAGGCGCTCACCGTCGCGGGTCGGGGTGGTGGAGTCGAGGAGCCCTGCGAGCTCCTCCTCCGCCGCACCGTCGAACACGGGGGTCGCGACCTTGGTACCGGGCGCCGCCTCACGGGCGTGCTCGGGGAGACGCGCGGCCCACTCGGGCTGACCCTCGACCTTCCAGCCCTGCTTCGCGATCCAGCCGAGGTGGATCTCGAGGACCTGGCCGAAGTTCATGCGACCGGGGACGCCGAGCGGGTTGAGCACGATGTCGACCGGGGTGCCGTCGACCAGGAAGGGCATGTCCTCGACCGGCAGGATCTTCGAGATGACGCCCTTGTTGCCGTGGCGGCCGGCGAGCTTGTCGCCCTCGGTGATCTTGCGCTTCTGGGCGATGTAGACGACCACGCGCTGGTTGACGCCCGAGCCGAGCTCGTCGTCGCCGTCCTGCGCGTCGAACACCTTGACGCCGATGATCGTGCCGCGCTCGCCGTGGGGCACCTTGAGCGACGTGTCGCGGACCTCGCGGCTCTTCTCGTTGAAGATCGCGCGGAGCAGGCGCTCCTCGGCCGAGAGCTCGGTCTCGCCCTTGGGCGTGACCTTGCCGACGAGGATGTCGCCGGGGCGGACCTCGGCGCCGATGCGGATGATGCCGCGCTCGTCGAGGTCGGCCAGGAGCTCCGGGCTGACGTTGGGGAGATCGCGGGTGATCTCCTCCTTGCCGAGCTTGGTGTCGCGGGCGTCGACCTCGTACTCCTCGATGTGGATCGAGGAGAGGACGTCGTCCTTCACCAGGTTCTGGCTGAGGATGATCGCGTCCTCGAAGTTGTGACCCTCCCACGGCATGAACGCGACGAGCAGGTTCTTGCCGAGCGCGAGCTCGCCGTTCTCGGTCGCGGGGCCGTCGGCGACGATCTCGCCGACCTCGAGACGCTCGCCGGCCGAGACGACCACGCGGTTGTTGTACGAGGTGCCCTGGTTGGAGCGGTCGAACTTGCGCAGGTAGTAGACCTGCGTGCCGCCCTCGTCCAGCTGGACGGTGACGGTGTCGGCGGAGACCTCCTGGACCACGCCGGCCTTGTCGGCGGTGATGACGTCGCCGGCGTCGATGGCTGCGAAGCCCTCCATGCCGGTGCCGACCACGGGCGACTCGCTGCGCAGCAGCGGGACGGCCTGACGCTGCATGTTCGCTCCCATGAGGGCGCGGTTCGCGTCGTCGTGCTCGAGGAACGGGATCAGCGACGTCGCGACCGACACCATCTGGCGCGGGGAGACGTCCATGTAGTCGACGCGGCCGGCGTCGACGAGCTCGACCTCTCCGCCCTTGGGGCGGACGAGCACCTTGGGCTCGGCGAAGTGGAAGTCCTTGGTCAGCGGGGCGTTCGCCTGCGCGACCAGGTACTCGTCCTCCTCCGAGGCGGTGAGGTAGTCGATCTGCGACGTGACGAGACCGTCGACGACCTTGCGGTACGGGGTCTCGATGAAGCCGAACGAGTTGATGCGCGCGAAGGACGCGAGCGAGCCGATCAGGCCGATGTTCGGGCCCTCGGGGGTCTCGATCGGGCACATGCGGCCGTAGTGCGACGGGTGGACGTCGCGGACCTCGACGCCGGCGCGCTCACGGGAGAGACCACCGGGGCCTAGCGCCGAGAGGCGGCGCTTGTGGGTCAGACCCGCGAGCGGGTTGTTCTGGTCCATGAACTGCGACAGCTGCGACGTCCCGAAGAACTCCTTGATCGCGGCCACGACGGGGCGGACGTTGATCAGGGTCTGCGGCGTGATCGCCTCGATGTCCTGCGTGGTCATGCGCTCGCGGACGACGCGCTCCATGCGGGACAGTCCGGTGCGGACCTGGTTCTGGATCAGCTCGCCGACCGCGCGGATGCGGCGGTTGCCGAAGTGGTCGATGTCGTCGACGTCGAGGCGGAGCTCGACCGGCGCGGAGTCGCGCACACCCGGCAGGGTGGTGCGGCCGTCGTGCAGCGCGACCAGGTACTTGATGGTCGCGATGATGTCCTCGACCGTCAGCACGGAGTCGGAGAGCGCCTTGTCGATGCCGAGCTTGCGGTTGATCTTGTAGCGGCCGACCTTCGCGAGGTCGTAGCGCTTGGAGTTGAAGTAGAAGTTGTCCAGCAGCGCGCGGGCGGCCTCGGCGGCGACCTGCTCGCCCGGACGGAGCTTGCGGTAGATGTCGCGGAGAGCGTCCTCCTTGGTGAGGATGTTGTCCTTCTCGAGCGTGAGCTCGATCGACTCGTAGCCGGCGAACTGCTCGAGGATCTCCTCGCTGGTGAGGCCGAGGGCCTTGAGGAAGACGGTGACCGACTGCTTGCGCTTGCGGTCGATGCGCACACCCACCTGGTCGCGCTTGTCGATCTCGAACTCGAGCCAGGCACCGCGGCTCGGGATGACGCGAGCCGAGTAGATGTCCTTGTCGGACGTCTTCTCCTGCTGGCGCTCGAAGTAGACGCCCGGGCTGCGGACGAGCTGGGACACGACGACACGCTCGGTGCCGTTGATGATGAACGTGCCCTTCTCGGTCATCAGCGGGAAGTCGCCCATGAAGACCGTCTGGGTCTTGATCTCACCCGTGAGGTGGTTCATGAACTCGGCCTCGACGTAGAGGGGAGCCGCGTAGGTCTTGCCGCGCTCCTTGCACTCCTCGATCGTGTACTTCTCGGGCTCGAGGTACGGGTTCGTGAAGCTCAGCTGCATCGTCTCGCTGAGGTCCTCGATCGGCGAGATCTCCTCGAAGATCTCGTCCAGACCGGAGTTGGCGGGGAGGTCCTCCCGGCCGGCGGCCTTCGCCTCGGTGACGCGGGTCTTCCACGCCTCCGAGCCGACGAGCCAGTCGAAGCTCTCGGTCTGCAGTGCGAGCAGATCCGGAACCGTCAGGGTGTCGCTGATCTTGGCGAACGAGAGACGCGAGGCTCCGCGTCCGTTCTTGGGTGAGGTGGTGGTTGCGTGGGGCGCAGCAGCCAAGGAAGGAACCTCCGTAGACCCTCGCGGGTCTCAATCTGTGGGATGTGTGGAGTGGGCTCCCGCCGGGCGGGCCGACACTCCTCCCAGCGCCGCAGCGACCGCTTTCACGCGGTCTCGGGGAGGGGGCTAGAGTGTGGCAACGACATCCACCATCTGATGTCGGGTTCCGGTGACCTGCCGACCGCAATATGACGGCATGGGTACTCGGGAGCGCAAAGTACAAATATAGGTGCAAGCGGTGGCGCAACGCAAGTGCTGATCCTTGCGCGGTGCGCGCCGGTCGGGTATACGGCCCCGCACCGGCCCGGGGGGAGTGAGCCCCGGGAGCCCGAGCAGCAGGCAGACTGTCCGGATGCAGGAGCGCAGCGGACGACGACGAGGCGACGACTCCGAGCACCCGCGCGCCGTCCTCGACAGCGGCTTCCTCGCGCAGATCGAGCCCGACCGGCACTCGACCGACGCCGTGACCCTCGTGGTCGACGGCACCCCGCAGTCGCACGTCGACCTCGCCGATCCGACGCACCTCTCCTTCGAGTACGTGCGGCGCATCGGCCACGCCATCGACCTGCTCGCCCCCGCGGGCGAGCCCCTCACCGCGCTCCACCTCGGCGCAGGGGCGCTCACCCTCCCCCGGTACGTCGCCGCGACCCGGCCGGGCTCGCGGCAGCAGGTCGTCGAGATCGAGGGCGCTCTGGTCGACCTGGTCCGGGAGGCGGTGCCGCTGCCCCGCGGCGCGCAGATCCGCATCCGCCAGGGCGATGCCCGCGAGGTGCTGGGCAAGCTCCCACCCGGGCTCCGCGGCAGCGTCGACGTGGTGGTGGTCGACATCTTCTCGGGCGCGCGCACGCCCGCGCACGTGACGAGCGCGGAGTTCTACCGCGAGATCGCTCCGCTGCTCGCCCCCGGCGGCGTGGTCGCGGTGAACGTCGCGGACGGCGGTGCGCTCGCCTTCGCCCGCGCGCAGGCGGCGACCCTGTCGTCGGTCTTCGCGCACGTCGCGATCATGACCGACACGCAGATGCTGAAGGCGAAGCGCTTCGGCAACGTCGTGATGCTCGCCTCCCCCTCTGCGCTGCCGGTGGACGCACTGCCGCGGCGCCTCGCCTCCGACCCCGCGCCCTCGAAGCTCGTGCAAGGACGCGAGCTCGACAACTTCACGGCCGGCGCGGTCCCCGTCACCGACGACACCGCCACGCCGTCGCCGCTGCCCGCGCGCAGCATCTTCCAGGTGCGCCGGGGCTGAACCGGCCCGGCAGGCGCTCGCCGTCGAGCGTGCCCGTAAACTGGCCAGGGGGTCAGCGCCCCTCCCGTCCCCGTCGCTCGCGACCGGATCCGCACCCCTCGAGGAAGCACTGCTCTGAGCATCATCATCCGCCATGACCCTGCGACGCTCCGCGAGGAGGTCGACGTCGACGCCGCCCAGCAGCGCCTCGAGGAGATCGGCGCGCTGCGCAGCCTCGCCGCGCTGACCGAGAAGGCCGAGCTGCTGCGCCTGCTCGACCGCGTCGACGAGGCCTGGGAGGTCGCGACCGAAGCGGTCCGGCGCACCCGGTTCTCGGGCGACCGCGCGGAGCTGCTCTCGGCGCGCGTGCGTCGTGCGCGTCTGATGCAGCTGCGCGGCCGCACCGACGAGGCGCTCTCCGAGCTCGCGCTCTGCGTCGAGGAGGCGCGCACCCACGAGTGGCACCTCGAGCACTCGCTCGCCCTGAAGCACCGGGGGCTGACCCTCTTCGAGCTCGGAGAGTACGGCCGCGCCGCACGCGACTTCGACGCCGCGACGGCGCTCGGCGAGCGGGTCGGCGTGCCCGAGGAGGAGCTCGAGGTGGCGCGCCTCGGCTTCGCGGCCGCGACCGAGTTCCAGGACGGGTCGGCCAGGGCCCCCCGCGCCGACGGCGTCCTGCGCGGACGTCGGCGCGCCGACGGCGACGAGTCCTGAGCTCGGACGCGACGCGTGGCTGAGCTCGAGCAGGTCGCCGTGTGGGCCGACGAGCTCCTCGCGGCGCACCTCGACGGGTCGTGGAGCTTCGCCTTCGACCGCGCGCGCACCCGCGCCGGCGCCTGCCACTGGGGCGACCGTCGCATCACGGTGTCGCGGCACCTCGCCGCCCGCTGGAGCGACGAGGAGGTGCGGCAGACCCTGCTGCACGAGATCGCGCACGCGCTCGCGGGCCCGAAGGCCGGACACGGTGCGGAGTGGCGCCGCACCGCCTCCCGGCTCGGCTACACCGGGACACGCACGCACAGCAGTCCGACGGCCGACGAGCTGGCGCCGTGGGTCGGCAGCTGCCCGAGCGGGCACCTCTTCTACCGCCATCGCCGCCCGAGTCGGCCGCTCGCCTGCGGCAGGTGCGCGCGCCGCTTCGACGCGGCGAACGAGATCCAGTGGCGGCGGCGGGTCGTCCCCGCGGCGGAACGCGGATGACCCTCCCGGCCGGGCAGTGGCTGGAGGAGGCCGACGGTCGTCGCTGGTGGTTCGACTCCGGGAGCACAGCCCTCGACTTCGCCTACACCGGCGCGATGCGCGGCGCACCCGGTGAGCGCCTGGGCTCCGGCGACGCGCTGGCCGCGTGGCTCCGGGAGCGGTTCGAGGGAGTGGGGGACGGCGCCGGGCTCGCCGACGCGCTGATGCTGCGAGAGGCCGTGGCGCGGCTGGCCGCCGCCGCCGAGGCGTCCGAGCCCGCTGAGCCGGCGGACGTGGACGTCGTGAACCTGTTCGCGGCGATGCCGGACATCCCGCCGTCACTGCCGGGAGGCTCGCGGCAGGCCGGGCGCTCGAGCGCGAACGGGCGCCAGGCGCTCTCGAGCATCGCCCGCGAAGCGGTCGCGCTGCTGGGCGGCGCGTCTGCCGGCCGGCTGCGCCGCTGCGACGCCGAGGACTGCCGGATGCTCTACCTCGACACCTCCCGCGCCGGTTCCCGCCGCTGGTGCTCGATGCAGCGCTGCGGGAACCGGGCGAAGGTGCGGGCGCACCGCAGGCGCGCCGCCGATGCCCAGGCCGTCAGTCGACGACCTTGACCTCTTTCCAGAACGCGACGTAGCCCGAGAAGTCCTTGCCGACGCGGTCGAACGCGGTGGGGTAGGGGTGCGGGTACGACCAGGCGCGGTCCTTCAGCAGGCCGCCGTCGGACTGCACCGAGAAGTACTGGCACTCGCCCTTCCAGGGGCAGGTGTACGGGGTGTCGCTCGGCTCGAGCAGGTCGGTCACGACGCTCGAGGGCGGGAAGTACCAGTTGCCCTCGATCGAGATCAGGTCGGAGTCGGGCGCGTCGGCGAGGACGACGTCGTTGAGAACGGCTTTCATGCGGATCTGCTTTCGGTCGCGTGGTCGGATCGGGCGGAGGCTCTGCCCCTGGGAGACGCTACGCCCGGTGGGCCGCCGGCGTGCGATCTGCAGGAGGGCGTGCGATCTGCCGGAGGATGTGCGAACCGGGGCCGTCAGCGCGGAGACCGCAGGACGGTGACGCGGTCGGCCGAGTCGACGCGAGCCGCCTCCCGCACGATGTCGGCCTTCCCGGCGGCGATGAGCACGCGGCCCGAGGCGGACGCCGAGAGCAGGTGACCGCACGCGCGGCGCAGTCCCTCGAAGGACGCGGAGGCGACGGCCGCCTCCGGCGAGACATGGTCGATCCCCAGAGCGATCAGGGCGTCGATCAGCGCGCCGGCGGCCAGCTGGTCCTCCATCGCGAAGCGCGGCTCCCCCGCCTCGCCGAGCTCGCCGACGGCGACGACGTTCACGCTCGTGCGGCCGCCGTTCTCGTGCTGGCGCTCCAGCACCCAGCGGGCGACGGCCGAGCGGTCGACGAGTCCTGCGCGGACCACGTGCCCCTCGACCGCATCGAGGTCGAGCTCTGCTCCGGGCAGGGCGTCGACCAGCACCGTGACGGGCGCGGGCGCGAGGGTGCGCAGGGCGCGGGCTCCCCAGTCGAAGCGGATCTGGTAGGTCGCCTGGTCGAAGGCGGAGGGCGCGTCGGTCACCCCGCCACGCTACCGATCGGGCGGGCTCCTACACGTCACCGCCGTCCGGCGCACCCGGTTCCCGCCCGGCGATCGGCGGAGGAGGATGGGGTTGTGAAGGTGATGCTGAAGCACGTGCTCGACACCGATCCCGACTCCGCCTGGCGGGCGCTGCAGAGTCCCGCGGTCTTCCGCGAGGTGATGTCCCCCCTCCTGACCGCGGCCTCGCTCGACGAGGGCGGGTTCCGCCCCACGTGGGGGCTCGGCCCGCACGACGTGGCGATGGACGCGCTCGGCATCGTGCCGATGGGCGCGCAGGAGATCGACCTCTCCTACCGCCGCGTGCCGTCGATGCCCGACGTGCGGATCCTCCGCGACAACGGGGCGCCGCTCTCGGGGGCGCTCCGGCTGATCACGGCCTGGGACCACCGGATGGCCGTCGCGCCGCTGCCCGACGGTCGCACGCTCTTCCGCGACCGGCTCGAGTTCGACGCGGGGATCGCCTCGCTCGCGGTCTGGCCGTCGATGTGGGCGTTCTGGCAGTGGCGCGGCATCCGCATCCGTGCCCTCGCACCGAGCTGGCGTCTCGACCTCGGGGCGGACGCCCGGCCGCGCGGGGAGGCGGCGGAATGAGCCCCGACGGCACCGCCGAAGAGGCGATCGAGCTCTCGCGCAGCGAGCTGCTGCGCTTCCGCTGGCCCTCGGGCGAGGAGGAGGCGGAGGACGACGTCGTGTCGCCGCGCCGGCGCCTCGCCTCCGCCGTCGAGGTCTCCGACTGGCGCCGCCACGTGCAGGCGATCTACGCCGAGGTGCGGCGACTCTCGAACATCGATCTGCTCGCCGCGCACGCCTCCTGGATCCGCGGCCGCAATGCGCTGTTCGCCCGCCACCCCTCCACTCCCCTGCTCCCGGGCGATCGCGCGCACTTCCGCTCGCTGCCGGTCGCACCGTACGACGCGGGCTGGCGCTTCGAGCTCGAGGTCGCGCCCGTCGAGGAGGCGGTGCGGATGGACGTCGACACCGGCACCGACGGCACCGTCCCGTTCGAGCTCGTCGGCACCGTGGACGTGCCGCAGGCGGGCACGCTGGACGTGTGGCGGCTCGCCTCGTACGGCGGCGGGCTGTTCCTGCCGGTGAAGGACGCGCTGGCGGGGACGCCGGGCGGCACCTACGGGGGCGGTCGCTACCTCCTCGACACGGTCAAGGGAGCCGACCTCGGTCCGGGATCGACGCCGTCGACGCTCGTGCTGGACTTCAACTTCGCCTACAACCCGTCGTGCGCCTACGACCCGGCCTGGGCCTGCCCGCTCGCGCAGCAGGGCAACACGCTCGCGGTCGAGGTGCCGGTCGGGGAGCGCTACAAGGGCTGAGCAGCTGCGCCTGGGCGCGCTCGGAGGCTGGATGGATAGCCTCCGAGCGGCGCGCCGTCCGCGCCGGAGAGCAGGAACACCATGCCCCGACCCGTCCTCCTCGTCACCGGGACCTCGACCGGGATCGGCCGGGCGACGGCGATCGAGGCCGCGCGCTCCGGCTGGACGGTCGTCGCGACCGTCCGCGACCCCGAGCGCGCCACCGACCTCCGCGCCGCCGCGGAGGAGGCCCGCGTCGACCTCGACGTCGTCGCGCTGGACGTCACCGACTCCGCGTCGGTGGACGCCTGCCTCGCGCACGTCGAGAGTGCTCACGGCGGGCTCGACGCCCTCGTGAACAACGCCGGCGCCGGGCACATCGGCACGCTCGAGCTCGAGGAACCGGCGGAGCTCCGCCGGGTGATGGAGGTCAACTTCTTCGGCACGGTCGCCGTCACCCGCGCCGCGATGCCGATGCTGCGCTCCTCCCGCGGCCGGGTCGTCACGATCTCGAGCGTCGGAGGCGTCGTGGGCCAGCCGTTCAACGAGGACTACTGCGCGGCCAAGTTCGCGGTCGAGGGCTTCTTCGAGGCGCTCGCACCCGTCGCCGGAGCCGTCGGTGTGCAGGTCTCGCTGATCGAGCCGGGAGCCGTGCGCAGCAGCTTCGTCGAGAACGTCGGGATCGACGTGCACGCGATGGTCGCGCAGGCCGGCCCCTACGCCTCCTCGCTGGGCTCGTACCTCGACCGCACCGCCTCCGCGTTCTCGTCGACGCACGCCCAGGATCCCGCCGATGTCGCCGTCGTCGTCCTGCAGGTCCTGAGGGCGGCCGAGGCGCCGTTCCGTGTGCAGACCTCGGACTGGGCGAGGGAGTTCGCGGGGATGAAGCTGGCCGACGTCGACGGGTCCCGCGTGCAGTCCGCCATGCGCGGATGGATCGGCACCCACTAGGGTGGAGGGGTGCGAGCGCGAAGACTGCGCTCCCCCGCGTCGTAGAACGCCCCTTGTCCCCTGACGATCATCGAGATCCGAGGACTCTGACGAATCGAGGACTCCCGTCCCGATCACCTGGCGCACGTGCATGAGGCCCCTGGCCGCGCGCACCCCTTCGTACGGCGAACGGATGTGACCACCGTCACCTTCGCCCGAACGTCGATCACCCGCGCCCGGCCACCCGCCGACGCGAGCCGCGATCGACATTGATGCCCGAAAGGCACCACCGCATGTCGACCATCCCCTCCTTCAGCGCCCTCGGCGTTCCCGCCCCCCTCGTCGCCGCGCTCACCGCGAACGGCATCACGGAGCCGTTCCCCATCCAGGTGGACACGCTCCCCGACACCCTGAACGGCCGCGACGTCCTCGGACGCGGCAAGACCGGCTCGGGCAAGACTCTCGCCTTCGCCATCCCGATGATCGCCCGCCTCGGCGGCTCGCTCGCCGGCGGCCGCCGCCGCCCGGGTCGCCCGCTCGGACTGATCCTCGCCCCGACCCGCGAGCTCGCCACGCAGATCACCGCTGCCATGCAGCCGCTGGCCGATGCCTACGGCATCGTCACCACCACGATCTTCGGCGGCGTCTCGCAGCAGCGTCAGGTCGCGGCCCTCAAGCAGGGCGTCGACATCGTCGTGGCCTGCCCCGGCCGCCTCGAGGACCTCATGAAGCAGGGCTTCGTGAACCTCGACGCCGTCGAGATCACCGTGCTCGACGAGGCCGACCACATGGCCGACCTCGGCTTCCTGCCCGTCGTCACGCGCATCCTCGACAAGACCCCCCGCGGCGGACAGCGCCTGCTGTTCTCGGCCACGCTCGACAACGGCGTGGACAAGCTGGTCAAGAAGTACCTCCAGAACGAGGTGCTGCACTCGGTCGACGAGGCCAACTCCCCCGTCGCGCTGATGACCCACCACGTCTTCGAGGTCGACGGTCTCGACTCCAAGAACGCGCTCGTGAAGACCCTCGCCTCGGGCGCCGGACGCCGCATCCTCTTCATGCGCACCAAGCACACTGCGAAGAAGCTCGCCAAGCAGCTCACCGCGCAGGGGATCCCCGCGGTCGACCTGCACGGCAACCTCTCGCAGGTCGCCCGCGACCGCAACCTCGCCGCGTTCGGCGCCGGCACCGTGAAGGTGCTCGTCGCCACCGACGTCGCCGCCCGCGGCGTGCACGTGGACGACGTCGAGCTCGTCATCCACGTCGACCCGCCCATGGAGCACAAGGCGTACCTGCACCGCTCGGGCCGCACCGCCCGCGCCGGCAGCGAGGGCGACGTCGTCACGGTCGTGCTGCCCACGCAGCGCGGCGACGTGAAGACGCTGCTGCGCAAGGCCGCCATCCAGGTCACGCCCCAGCACGTCTCGGCCGACTCGGCCGTCGTCTCGAAGCTCGTCGGCGACGTCGCGGCCTACGTGACGCCGACCGCCGTCGTCGAGCCGGTCCGCGGCCAGTCGCAGGGCGGCCGCTCGCAGGGCGCGAACGCCCAGCGCAAGCGCGTCGCACGCACCGAGGGCGGCGCAGCTCCCCGCGGTGGACGCGGCGACCGCTCGGCGGCTCCCGCCTCCGACCGCCCCCGTCGCGACCGCACCTCCTCCGAGGGCGGCGCCCGCGGCGGACGCGGCCGCACCCCCGCCTCCACCGGCGGCGGTTCGCGCTCTACAGCACGCCACCGGCGGCGCCTCCTCCGCAGCCTCTGCCGCGCGGCGGCGGAGCGCCGCGCGGCCGCCGCGCGCAGGGCTGAATCCTGTTCGCGCGCCGCGCAGCGGCGCGCCGCGGTCGGCAGACCGCGTGGTCGCGACCCGCAGAGCGGGTTGCGACCGGCTACGCCGATTCGCTCGCACGCGAATCGCCGGTTCGCCTCGCGGGTGCTCGGCTGGTCTGCAGATGACACTGCGGGATCGAAGCGCGGCGCAGAGAACTCAGGAAGGCCGGGCGGACTCGGACGACACCAGTCGTTCGGGTCCGCCCGGCCTTTTCTGCGTCCCGTAGGGACCGTCTCGCGTGCACAACCGAGGTTCAGCGCGCCAGGCGGCCCGCCCACGGGCCGACGCTGCGTCTCACCCTCGGTTGCGCACACCAAATGAGCCGCGGAAGCCACCACCTCGACCCGGCGAGCACCCTGCACGCACGGCGAAGCCCAACGCGTGATTCGCGTGTCAGCGAATCGCGCTAGGCGGAACGCAGGACGCTCTGCGGAACCCACCACCTCGCGAAGCCGACCGCGGTGAGCCGCCGCGCGGCTCACAAGAAGGCACCGCGAACGCGTGATTCGCGTGCGAGCGAATCGCGCTAGGCGGAACGCGGGACGCTCTGCGGAACCCGACCACTCCGCGAAGCCGACCGCGGTGAGCCGCCTCGCGGCTCACCAATTGGCACGCGAGTGCGCGCGCCCCTTCAGCGGAGGCGCCCCACCGAGGCGAGAGCGGCGCGCACGAGCATGCCGCGGCCCCCCTCCATCTCGGCGGAGACGGCGTCGGAGGAGGCCTCGTCGGGGGTCATCCAGGTCAGCTCGAGGGCGTCCTGGCGCGGGTCGCAGGTGCCGGTGACGGGGACCACGTAGGCGAGCGAGACGGCGTGCTGGCGCTCGTCGGTGAAGGGGCCCATGCCGGGCATGGGGAAGTACTCGGCGACGTGGAAGGGCAGCGGGCTCGCGGGCAGGAGGGGGAACGCCATCGGCCCGAGGTCCTTCTCGAGGTGGCGGAACAGCGCGTCGCGCAGCGTCTCCCCGTACATCACGCGGCCCGACACGATGGTGCGGGTGATCTGACCGGAGGGCGTCGCTCGGAGGAGCACTCCCACCTCGGTCACCTGGCCGAGGCCGTCGACCCGCACGGGCACCGCCTCGACGTACAGGAGCGGCAGTCGACGGCGGATGTCGGCGAGTTCGTCATCGGACAGCCACCCGGAGTTCGGGTCAGGGGTGCGCACGCTCATACGCTCATTCTTACCCGACGTTGATGTCCGTCCGGTTTCGCGGGCGGACTCGGCGGTGCCCTGGACGATGATGGTCAGATGGGAATCGATCCGAACGCGGTGCTGTGGTCCTCCTCCGAGAAGGACCGGGCCGGGCGTCCGCTCCTCGTGCTGCTGCACGGCTACGGCTCGCACGAGGGCGACCTGTTCTCGCTCGGGGTCTACCTGCCGCTGCAGCCGGTGCTGGCGTCGCTCCGTGCGCCGCTCGCACTCGGCGGCGGCGCGAACGCGTGGTGGCCGCTCCGGGTGCCGCTCGTCCCCGGCGAGCCGCGCGCGGATCCCGCGGCCGTCGACGCGGCGACGCAGGGGGTCCTGGAATGGCTCGACTCCGTCGACCACGCGGGTCCCGTCGGTCTGCTCGGGTTCTCGCAGGGCGCCGCGCTCGCCGTGCAGCTGCTGCGCCGCGCGCCCGAGAGGTTCGCGTTCGCCGTCGCGCTGTCGGGCTTCGTCGTGCCGGTCGGGCCGGGGGACGAGGGCGACGCCCGGCTGGCGCGCGAGCGCCCGGACGTGTTCTGGGGTCGCGGGACGCTCGACACGGTCATCCCGCAGGAGCTCGTGTCGGACGCCGCGGCGTGGTTCCCCGAGCACACGTCGCTCGACGCGCGGGTCTACGAGGGGGTGGCGCACGGAGTCGGGCAGGACGAGCTGACCGATGTGGCGGCGTTCATCCGCACGCGATTCGCCTGATCCCGGGGCCTCGGGCGCGGCGTCAAGGGTTTGCCCTCGGCGGACGCCCGCGGCAGTGTCGGTGGTGGCAGGGAGGATGAACGCATGCCGGACGTCCTCGATCGCTTCTCCCCCGCCACGCGCGCGTGGTTCGAGGGCGCGTTCCCGGCCCCCACCGCCGCCCAGGAGGGCGCCTGGACGGCGATCTCGAGCGGCTCGCACGCTCTCGTGGTCGCTCCGACCGGGTCGGGCAAGACGCTGTCGGCGTTCCTCTGGGCGATCGACAGGCTCGTCCAGGGTCCTCCTCCGGAGGATCCGCAGCACCGCACGCGCGTGCTCTACGTGTCGCCGCTCAAGGCCCTCGGCGTCGATGTCGAGCGGAACCTCCGGTCGCCGCTCGTCGGCGTCACGCAGACCGCGCTCCGCCTGAGCGCAGAGGGGATCGGCTCAGCGCCCTCCACGGTCACCGTGGGCGTCCGCTCCGGCGACACCCCGGCGGCCGAGCGGCGCGTGCTGCAGAAGACCCCGCCGGACATCCTGATCACCACTCCCGAGTCGCTCTACCTGATGCTGACCTCCGCCGCGCGCGAGTCGCTGCGCGGGGTCGAGACCGTGATCGTCGACGAGGTGCACGCCGTCGCGTCGACCAAGCGCGGCGCCCACCTCGCCGTGTCGCTCGAGCGGCTCGACGCCCTCCTGCCGAAGCCCGTGCAGCGCATCGGCCTGTCGGCGACGGTGCGTCCGCGCGAGGAGGTGGCGCGCTTCCTCGCGGGCCGCTCGCCCGTGCAGATCGTCGCTCCCGCCTCCGAGAAGCGCTGGGACCTCAGCGTGATCGTCCCCGTCGAGGACATGTCCGAGCTCGGCGCGACCACCCAGCAGGAGGGGTCGACGATGGGCGCCACCGGTCCGCAGAGCGGATCGATCTGGCCCCACATCGAGGAGTCGATCGTCGATCGCGTCCTCGCGCACACCTCCTCCATCGTCTTCGCCAACTCGCGGCGCCTCGCCGAGCGGCTCACCGCGCGGCTCAACGAGATCTACGCCGAGCGCCGCGAGACCGCCGCCGAGCAGCGCCGCGAGGCGGGCGAGCCCGTCGCCGTCGGCGCGCTCCTCGAGGAGGCGGTGGGGTCGGGGCCGCGCCGCCCGCCCGCGGAGGCGATGGGCGCGTCGGGCGCGACCAGCGGCTCCGGGCAGTCGGCTCCCGACGACGAGCCGCTGCTCGCCCGTGCGCACCACGGCTCGGTGAGCAAGGAGCAGCGCGCGATCATCGAGGACGACCTCAAGTCGGGGAGACTCCGCTGCGTCGTCGCCACCTCGAGCCTCGAGCTCGGCATCGACATGGGCGCCGTCGACCTGGTCGTCCAGGTCGAGACTCCACCCTCCGTCGCGAGCGCCCTGCAGCGGGTCGGCCGCGCCGGCCACCAGGTCGGCGAGATCTCGCGGGGCTCGTTCTACCCCAAGCACCGAGCCGATCTGCTGCACTCCGCCGTCACCACCGAGCGGATGCGCACCGGCCTCATCGAGGCGATCTCGGTGCCGGCCAACCCGCTCGACATCCTCGCCCAGCAGACCGTCGCGGCCACCGCGCTCGACGCGCTCGACGTCGACGAGTGGTTCGACACGGTCCGCCGCAGCGCCCCGTTCGTCTCACTGCCCCGCTCGGCCTACGAGGCGACGCTCGACCTGCTCTCGGGGCGCTACCCCTCCGACCAGTTCGCCGAGCTCAGGCCGCGCCTGGTGTGGGACCGCGACGCCAACACGCTGACCGGACGCCCCGGTGCTCAGCGACTCGCCGTGACGAGCGGCGGCACCATCCCCGACCGCGGCCTCTTCGGCGTCTTCATGGTCGGCGAGCCCGGATCGACCGGCAACCGCGTGGGCGAGCTCGACGAGGAGATGGTCTACGAGTCCCGCGTCGGCGACGTGTTCGCGCTCGGAGCGACGAGCTGGCGGATCCAGGAGATCACCTACGACCGTGTGATCGTCACTCCGGCGTTCGGCGAGCCCGGGCGCCTCCCGTTCTGGAAGGGCGACTCGCAGGGCCGCCCCGCCGAGCTCGGCGAGGCGATCGGAGCCTTCACCCGCGAGATCGGCGGCGCGCTCCCCGATCCGGCGCGCGAGCGCTGCGCGGCCGCCGGGCTCGACACCTTCGCGACGAACAACCTGCTGTCCTTCCTCGACGAGCAGCGGATCGCCACCGGGCAGATCCCCGACGACCGCACCCTCGTGCTCGAGCGCTTCCGCGACGAGCTCGGCGACTGGCGGCTCGTCCTGCACTCCCCCTACGGCATGCAGGTCCACTCGCCGTGGGCGCTCGCCATCGGCGCGCGGGTGCGCGAGCGGCACGGAGTCGACGGCGCGGCGATGGCGGGCGACGACGGCATCGTGGTCCGCATCCCCGACACCGAGTCGGAGCCTCCGGGGGCCGAGCTCTTCCTCTTCGAGCGCGAGGAGCTCGAGCAGCTCGTCACCAGCGAGGTCGGCGGCTCCGCGCTCTTCGCGGCGCGCTTCCGCGAGTGCGCGGCGCGGGCGCTCCTCCTGCCCCGCTACAACCCGGGCAAGCGGTCGCCGCTCTGGCAGCAGCGCCAGCGAGCGGCCCAGCTCCTCGATGTCGCACGCACCTACCCGACGTTCCCGATCATCCTCGAGACCGTGCGCGAATGCCTCCAGGACGTCTACGACCTGCCCGCCCTCCTCCGCCTCGCCGCCCGGCTCGACGGTCGCGAGCTGCGGATCCTCGAGGTCGAGACGCCGACCGCGAGCCCGTTCGCCCGCTCGATGCTGTTCGGCTACGTCGCAGCCTTCATGTACGAGGGCGACAGCCCGCTCGCCGAGCGCCGCGCGGCCGCGCTCTCGGTCGACGCGGCCCTGCTGGGCGAGCTCCTCGGACGCGCCGAGCTGCGCGAGCTGCTCGACCCCGCGGTGCTCGCGCAGATCGAGCGCGAGCTGCAGCGGGTGGAGCCCGAGCGGCGCCTGCGCGGGCTCGAGGGTGCCGCCGACCTCCTCCGCCTGCTGGGTCCGCTGACCCTCGACGAGCTCGGCGAACGGCTCGTGGACGAGTCGGTCGCCTCGGCCGATGTCGCCGCCGCGCCGCCGCTCGCTCGCGAGGCGCTCGAGTCGCACCTCGCCGACCTCGTCCGCGCCAAGCGCGTCCTCCCCGTCGGCATCGGCGGCGAGCAGCGCTACGCGGCGATGGAGGACGCCTCCCGGCTCCGCGACGCGCTGGGCGTGCCCCTCCCGATCGGCGTGCCGGTCGCCTTCATCGATCCCGTGCGCGACCCGCTCGGCGATCTCGTGGCGCGCTACGCCCGCACGCACGGCCCGTTCGCCGCCCCCGCCGTCGCGACCCGGCTCGGGCTCGGAGTCGCCGTCGTCACCGACACGCTGCGCCGGCTCTCGGGCGAGCGGCGGGTCACCGAGGGCGAGTTCCGCCCCGACGGCACCGGCACCGAGTGGTGCGACGCCGAGGTCCTCCGCCGCCTCCGCAGCCGCTCCCTGGCCGCGCTCCGCAAGGAGGTCGAGCCGGTCGACGCCGCCACCTACGGCCGCTTCCTGCCCGCGTGGCAGCACGTCGGAGGCTCGCTCCGCGGCATCGACGGCGTCGCCTCCGTCATCGACCAGCTCGCCGGGGCGCCGATCCCGGCGTCGGCGTGGGAGTCGCTGATCCTGCCCGCGCGCGTGCGCGACTACTCCCCCGCCATGCTCGACGAGCTGACGGCGACCGGCGAGGTCCTCTGGGCCGGCGCCGGCACCCTGCCCGGCAACGACGGCTGGGTCAGCCTGCACCTCGCCGACACCGCCGGTCTCACTCTCCCGGTGCCCGCCGTCGAGGCGGTCCCGCTCGGTGAGCTTCAGCAGGAGATCGTGGGCGTGCTCGGCTCGGGCGGAGGCTACTTCTTCCGCCAGCTCTCCGACGCGGTCGGCTCGACCGACGACGCGCGCCTCGTCGAGGCGCTGTGGGAGCTGGTCTGGGCGGGCCTGCTGACCAACGACACCCTCGCTCCGCTGCGCACCCTGGTCGGCTCGACCGGGGGCGCGCACCGCCAGCCCCGCGCGCCGGCGAGGGCCCGCGCGCCCCGCGGACGCATGACCGCGCGCCCGACCATGGCCACCCGAGTCGGACCGCCCACCGCCGGCGGCCGCTGGTCGATCGTGCCGCTGGCCGAGTCCGACCCGACGATCCGCGGGCACGCCCTCGGCGAGACGCTCCTCGAGCGCTACGGCATCGTGACCCGCGGCTCGGTGCAGGCCGAGGGGGTGCTCGGAGGCTTCGCGCTCGCCTACAAGGTCCTCAGCGGCTTCGAGCAGCAGGGGCGCGCGCGTCGCGGCTACTTCATCGAGAAGCTCGGCGCCGCCCAGTTCGGCACCGCCGGCAGCGTCGACCGGCTGCGCACCTTCGTGCCGCAGGACGAGGTGCGCGAGCGCCCGCGTCCCGTCCTGGCCCTCGCGGCGACCGACCCCGCGAACCCCTTCGGCGCGGCGCTCCCGTGGCCGCAGGGCGAGGGCCACCGACCGGGCCGCAAGGCCGGCGCCCTCGTCGCCATCGTCGACGGCGCGCTCGCCGTCTACCTCGAGCGCGGCGGCAAGACCGCCCTCACCTTCACCGATGACGAATCGGCACTCGCCGACGCGGCCGGCGCGCTCAGCCAGCTGGTCCGCTCGCGTGGCGTCGAGAAGCTCACGGTCGAGAAGATCGACGGAGTCTTCGCGCTCGGCACGCCGCTCGGCGACGCCCTCACCGCCGCCGGTTTCGTCGCCAACCCGCGCGGGCTCAGGATGCGCGCATGAGCCGCGGGGGGAGCCTCCGTGCCCGAGGGTGACACCGTCTACCGGTCGGCCCACAACCTCGCCGAGGCGCTCGACGGCCAGGTCCTGACCCGCTGCGACGTGCGCGTCCCGAAGTTCGCGACCGTCGACCTCACCGGCGAGACGATCGACTCGGTCGTGCCGCGCGGCAAGCACCTCCTGATGCGCGTCGGCGACGCCGTCATCCACTCCCACCTCAAGATGGAGGGCAGCTGGCACCTCTACGCGATCGGTGCCGGCGAGCGGCCGAGATGGCACCGTCCCGCCTTCCAGGCGCGCATCGTGCTCGAGACCGCCGAGTGGCAGGCCGTCGGCTTCGAGCTCGGGCTGCTCGAGATCGTGCCGCGTGCCGCGGAGGAGGACGTCGTCGGCTATCTCGGCCCCGACCTCCTCGGCCCCGACTGGGACGCGGACGAGGCACTGCGCCGCCTCTCGGCCGACCCCGAGCGCCCGATCGGCCTCGCCCTGCTCGACCAGCGGATCATGGCCGGCCTCGGCAACGTCTACCGCGCCGAGCTCTGCTTCCTCCGCGGGGTGCTGCCCACCCGCCCGGTCGGCGAGAGCGGCGACCTCGCGCGCACCATCGCCCTCGCGCGGCAGCTCATCACGGCCAACCGCGAGCGCATCGAGCGCACCACCACCGGCAACCTGCGCCCGGGCCAGCAGCTGTGGGTCTACGGCCGCGACCGCAAGCCGTGCCGCCGCTGCCGCACCCCGATCCTCCGCGGCGAGCTCGGCGACGACGAACTGCAGCTGCGAGTCACCTACTGGTGCCCGCACTGCCAGACCTGAGGTCGGGCTACTCCTCGACCGCCGAGCGGTGCCCGGGGACGTGCTTGACGTGCAGGTCGAGGTCGGTGAGCCGCTCGATGCGGTCGACGTGGCGCCCGACCTCGGCGCCGTCGGTGACGATCCAGCTGCCGACCAGGAGGAAGCCGTCGCGACCGCCAGCGGTCAGCGGGCCGGTGACGGTGAAGGAGCCGACCGTCGGGGTCGAGAAGGTCACCCGCACCGGGTCGCCGTGCGACAGCCCGTCGGCCGAGCGATCGGTCTCGCCGGCCTCGTCCGACGAGTCGCCCGCGAGCGCGATGCTCTGGATCTCGGTCGCAGTGCTGAGGAAGACGTCGGCGACGACCAGCTCGCCTCCCACCGCGCGGCGCACGACGCCCTCGATGCCGTACAGGCCGTACCGCGGCGAGCGGACGAGGACTCGCGCCGTGTCGCCGACGACGATCTCGGCCAGCGCCCCGCGGATCGACTGCATCTCGCGTCGGGCGGGCGGGGCGGACAGGGCGTCGAGGATCGGGCTGCGCATCCGATCAGGGTAGCCGCCGACGACGGCGCGCGTCGGATAGTACTCAGATCGAGCTGAGCGACACCGCGTGGGATCTGCAAGCGCTGAGCGAAGCCCACACAAACGTGCTCCAATCCAGCATGGCGCCGCCCGACAAAGTTGGCATCTTGACCTCTGCGCGTCCGATAATCACCGCGTGCACAAGAAGCTTCGGCGGAGGCACCGTGGCAATCCACAAGGAGCGCTAACGGTCGGCGGCGCGCAGCTTCGAGGCTTGGCGCACGACTTCGCCTAGAGACCGCGCACGGTCCGAGATCTCTCTCGTTGCCGCTGTTAGCGGCGCGACGTCGGTGTCGCTCCTGCTCCCGAAGCTCATCAAGCGCCGCAGTTGCCGGAGCGTCGTAGCATCGATGGCGTCCATCGCCTGCACCCATTCAGCATCGCGTTCGATAGCGGTCATGGCGGCGTAGGTGACCAGGGCTCGGATCAGGTCCGCCGCTATGTCGTCCACAGACAACGCTAGCTTTAGGGCTGCATTGACCTCGATCTCTGCCACCGACGGCCCTGGCGCGTCATCAAAAGGTCGAAAGTAGGAGAACGGGCCTCTACCCTCAGGGTCGAGGCGGGCGACCGCGCGCTCCACGCTATCCGTCGCGGCGAGAGGATCCTCCCGGAACCCCACCTCATGACGATGCGCCCAGATCTGGACGATCAGCTCTGCTATCGCATCCTCCGCGTCGAGTAGCGCCTGGCCTTCTAAGGATTCAAGTGCGGTGAGACGATCGGCGAGATGATGCGCCATCCATCGTGAAAGCAGGTCGTGCTCATCAAGGTTGTCCGCGATCTGCTGACCCAGTAACAGGATGGCCGCGTGCGTCTCTCCATCCAGCATCCGGCGTGAAGAGGAAGAACTTGACGTAGTCATCGAGGTATCCCAGGGAGTCGTGGTTCGAGTTGCTTCGGGTCGACTCGTCGCTGCGGTCGATTCGAACTTCAACAATAACGGCCATGCCCGTATGCGTGGCCAGGTTAGCGAGCAGCGCCGGCGACACCCGCAGACGAGTGCCGTCGGGTCCGCTAGGTTCGCGCCCAGAGTCCTTCAAAGACCAGGACTCCGCTGTTCCGGCCAGCACGCCATCGGATTTGCTCCAGCTCATTCCGTCTTCACTCGACGACAGTTCCAAGGCTTCGAGGACCCACCCGCTCGGCCGAGGAGTCGGGAATCGCACGTCGCGTGCGAAATCGTCGCGGCGGTCGACACCACTCTCACGGTAAGGACTGTCGATCCAGCCACGCAGTTGAAAGGACCCGTTATCGAAGGTGAAGTCGTCATCATCGGCGAGCGGGAGACGGTGATTGTTGAAAGAGGGTGCAGCCTGCAGTGCTCGCATCAACGCCATACTGGTGTCCGGTGCTACTAGCGAACTGGTAACATAGGTGTTGTCTGAAGTGCCGTATCCGGATTGGTGGGCGGCGGAACGGACGGTGACCCAACCGTCCGCGTTCAAGAACTCCGGGATGAAGTCGGTCGCCGTAACCTTCCACAGCCATTCGTCTCCATAGCTTTGCTGGCGACGTTCATGGCCGGGCGGAACCGGCCGTCTGGCGTCCGCGATCCACCGCCGATCCTCCCGCCCGAGGTCGAACTGCGTGAACCACTCGTCAAACGCGTCAGTGCCGTCGTCCGGGTCGCGGAACCGCGTCGTCGTCCGAAGCAACCGACCCGCGACAGTCAGCATGGCGTGGTAACTGAGGTAGTACGCGAGGTCCTCCGCCTTCGGGACGTCGTGTTTGTAGAAGTAGGTCTCTTCACTTTCATACGCTCCCGCCTCGCGGCGAGGATCCGCCAGCTCCAGCGAGCCCCGATAGCCCCACTCGTCGAGGATTAAGCCGCTCATCGCCCGCACCACCTCGTGATGGGTGGTCCGGAACGACTCGCTGAGCGGGGCGATCGCATACTCCTCGAAGTCGAACTGGAACGAGAACTCCGACTTCACAGCATGGTGTCCGAACGGTTTCGGGGCGTCCGGCCGTTCGAACCTGCGCACGTCGTCGAGCGACGCCCGCTGGATCGTAGCCAATCGGATAAGGCTGGCATCACCGCATCGATTCGCGATTTGGGCGCAGATGTACTGGATGCGCGCATGGTCTGGGTGCGCCGTGCTGAGCGCCGCTATTGAGGCCAACAGCGGCGACACCTGCGAGGGATTGTCAACCGCGGCACGCTCGGCGGCCACCAGGAATCCCTCGACCGCGTGCCATCGGTAAAACGGGAACCGAGAATCCAGGAAGCCGGCCGGCGCCTCTTGAAGCACCAGCTGTGTCAGCGCCTGAACCGCATCGCCCGCTCCGAAGGCGATGAGGAACCGTGTCGCATGGATCGCGCGCCACCGTGTCGACGCACGAGGGTCCGCCAGCGCGGACCAGATCGTCGCAGCAACCGCCGAGTTGGAGTCGGCGGTTGCTGGGATTACTACGCCGGCCGGTGACCAATGGTCAATCTCGAGTGCGGTTTCCAGCGCGCGGAGCGCGCCCGTCAACGCACGGACGGCATCGGCGGCATCCAGCAGCGGTGCGACACCCCCAGCCAGCCGATAGCAGGAGTCAGCCGAGGCGACCGCTACCTCCGCATCGGTTAGCTCGAGAGCGCGCAACAGCACCGATCGCTCGTCAGTCTCTAGCACCGCGGCGAGGACGCCGATTTCCAGCCCAAGGGAGAAACCTGACGTCACATCCGCGGAATGACGGCCGAGGTAATCGTTTCCCAGTTCCCGCAGGGCAGTTCGGAATGCCCGACTCGAGGATTCCAGCTGGCTTGCGCCGCGGATGAACTCTGCTCGCTGCCAGACGCTGAAGGAGTCCTCGTTGGAAAACGATCCCAGGATCGACGCCCACGTGTTCTTCGGCCGGCGTTCGACCTCATCGATCAGGATCGACGCATCCGCGCCGTAAGGCGCTTCGCGGATCGCCGCCGCCGCTTCCGCCATCCCGGCCGGCGAACCGAGATCGAACGTGTGCAGCGATTTCCGCACGGCTTCCCGCTCTTTTTGCCGCTTCGTTTCCCAGCCCGGGTCGTCCCAGGTCGAGTTGACGTAGCCGCGATCAGGGGTGAGGGGACGCTGCCTCAGACCGTACCGCTCCGCCCACCTCGGGTCGAGGTCCTCCGCCGCGAGCTCGCCGCCTCGTGCCCATGCCAGCTGCTGCACGGCGCTGAAGCGTTCATCCGTCAGCGAGCCCGTCGCCGCGAGCGATGCCAACTCGTCTCCGAGACCGCCACCGTCTGAGAACGCGGCGAGCGCGATCCTGAGCTCAGGGTGACCCGCGAGGATCCCGTCGGCCTGATCCCGAATCGTGCCAATCAGGGATCCGAAAGATCCGAACTGCCGATCACGCCACTGGCTCACGATCGCGAATGTTCTCGGTCCCGTCATTATCTGCAGGGCCGCGAGCAGCTTCGTGGTGTCGAACCCGCTGTACATGTACGGCTCAAGCCGCTCAGCGGAGTCGGCCAGATGCTTTGCCAGGAGGAACCTCTGGTCGGGGTCGTCGGCGACCGCGCCTCGTGCGAGCGCAACGATAGACTCCCAGCGCTGCCAGGTGTCGTCGCCGACGCGCGAGACGATCGCCACCGCTTTCCCGAAGTAGGCGTGCGCTTCCGCCTCGTCGAATACATATATAGCGCGGGCGATGCGGACGAGGTCGTCGGCCATCTGATCGGCGGTCTGCTGCTCGGCCTCGGCGCCAACTGCCGAAGCGTCCGCGCAAATATATGCAGGGTCGACGAACCTCGCATCGCCCTGCAGCGAGGCAATCATGTCGGTCGCGACGAACAGTCCCGAATGCGCCTGCGCCGACGCGAGGATCTTCTCGAAGGTGCTCGCGACACGGGTCGAGCGCGATGATCGGGCGAACTGTGCTGTCATGGGGCCAGCGATACGTCGCAGGAGAACCGGGTCACGGTATGAGGAGCGTTCCGTAGGGTAGCTGTCCAGCAGTCTCCGGATGCCGGTCGCGGTAGAGCGCCCCAGAGCCCATCCAGCCCATCCCTGCAGCCACGGCAGCAGTCTGGTCAACTGAGCGTTCTCTTCCTCCCGAGCACTGCGGCCGAAACCATCGCGCGAAGGTTCCAGATCCTCGATTGCGAGATTACGTCCGAGGAGGGCGGCGCGCAGCGCGTAAGCGCTGAGGAGTCCGGCGTTGTCCCGTCCGTGGTAGTCACCGAGTCCCCTAGGCGTGGTCTTCGGCAGATACTTTGTGAGCAGGTTGAGGCCCTGGCGGATTGTCGCGATCCCCGAGCGGACGCTATAGGCGGTGATCCATGCGACGCCGCGATAGACCGCGTCTGAGATCCCGCCCAGCGACGAATCTTCATGGTCGATGCCGACTCGCGCCCCGCGCAGCGTGCGCCACGCTCGTTCGGCATGGTCCCGCGAAATCGGCAGCCCCAGCTTCTGAAGTTCCGCCGCGATCGCCAGACTCAGGGACGATGTCCGCGCTGCGACACCGAGACGTGTCACCCGATCCTGCTCGCCGCGAGCCAGCAGGATCGACACGACCGACCGCGACTGCTCGAATACCCAGCGATCAGGCTGCCAGCCTTCGAGATAGCGGGCGGCCGTCGGCTCGTCCTGAAGCCAAGCGGTAGCAAGCGCGATGTTCGCCCCATGCCGTGGCACGAGCTTGCCCTCCCGGTCGCCCGACGATGTCTGCACCCACGCGTCGATCGCCGCGCGGGCACCCCGGAGCCGATTGAGGGCGTCTCCCCTCCTGTCCTCCTTCATTGTGAGCATGACCGCCTCGGCGTTTAGGACCGAACCCGGCCACTCGCTCGGGAACAGGTGGGCCGCGCGGATCTCATCGAGAGTCGTGCCATCAATGACCTCCCCCGCGAGGTCCGCGTGATCGCGCAGGAGCGTGTACCTACGCTCCGAACTCGCAGCAGCCGCACCCGCGATCATCGCCAGTTCGACCACCGCTGCCGGGTTTCCGACCCGTATAGCTGCGCGAAGCGCGAACGACGTGCGTAGCTGGGCGATCTGACGCCGCTCGACCTCGCCCTCGGCCGGCAGTCCCGCATCGGACAGAGCCAAAGCGGCGAGATCCTCAAACCGACCGGCCTCCCACAGAACCTGGGGCAGCGACGCCGCTGCATACCCATGGGAGGACGACAGCCTGGTCAGCCCCCGAATGACCCGATCGGCATTTTCGTCCGACAGCGGGTAACGGCTGCGGAAGAATGTCTCAGTCGGTTCGTCAAGGAACTGCACCGCATCGTCCTCGACGACTAACCCGCGGCCGAGGTCAGACACGAAGCTGCGAATCAGGCTCTCGTCGCGACCGGTCAACGACGCGATCACCTCGATCGGAATCCGCGGCCGCAAGGTCGCGAGGAGCTGCCCCGCAAACTCGAGCGAGCCGCGGTCACCGCCCGCCGTCTCGAGGACGGTGTCCAGCTGCCTCCCCAGCAGCTGTGAAACAGGGTCGTTCCCGGCGGCAGGCAGCCCGGTCAGGGAGTTCAGACAGTCGCGCAGGGTAGCGGTCTCCGTCAGCACCAGAGCCTGAATGCGGGGGTTCGCCGACGTCCTGCGATGGAACTCAGCGATGTCGTTGTCGGTTGCGTGCGGGTGCACCGCACGAAGCATCGACGCTGTCTCGTCGATCGAGAACTCCGCCAGCTGGAGAATCGCGACATCGGACGGCGCGCGCAGCTGGGTTACCCGGTAAGGACGAGCGGTGACGACGAGGTGGACCCCGTCGATTGGCTCGACCTGCAACAAGTCATGCACGAACGCCTGGTCACCGCGCGCCTCGGCGGCGATCACACCGTTATCTGCAGCGTCCACCACGATCACCAACTCGGTGCCGGGCGCGCTCTCCGCGAGGCGGCGCCGCGCCTCACGCAACCGCTGGATGAACGCCTTCATATACTCCGCGGACCCGGTCGCTGCTCGGGGAATGAGGGGCGCGCTCAGCGCCTGTGCCGCCAGCTCCGAGGCGATCTGAACCAGTCCGTCGCGGTGGCGGTGGCGCGGCTTGTCCGGCGCCCGGTAACTACCGTTCCCGAAGCAGTCGTAGATGACAACGACTGCCTTCTTCTCGAGAAGCGTCGGCAGCGATGCTGCAAACGTCGTCTTGCCGGCCCCGCCGACCGCAGAGATGATTGTCGGCCCCGCACTGCGGAGCACCAGGTTCGCCAGCTCCCGGTACGCGGCTCGGGCGACCGCACCGTTGTGCGCTGGGATGAGAGATGGCGCAGGGACGAGGTCCTCGACCGTGACGCCGAACGCCATCGCGACCGTCGACAGATCGATGGGGCCGCTGACCTGCCCGGATGCACGACGACTGACCTGATCGAGGAGAACGGACGGAACGGTGCTGTCGGCCTCTCCGGTCAACGCTGCCGTGAGCACCTCGAGCTGAGCCTGGAGCGCCGCGAGTTCCGAGCCGGCTCCGTCGAAGATGAGGCGGCGGAGAAAGTCCGATCCGCGGCGTTGGTCGGTCTCCAGCCACCCAAGCAGCTTCGAGGCGATCGAGTTCGCTCCGATTTTGTTACCCGCGACGACCTGCTCGATGGCGTTCCGCAGGGACGAACCGATAGGGCGGTTCGAGGTGATCACATACTCCGTGTGAGCGGTAGCGGGGATGCGGAGTGCAGCGTGCTTGCGGTTGTCGATCTGCGAGAACTTGCGGAAAGTCGGGCCGAGCTCCGAGAGACCCAGGTCCTTGGTGGCCCGCTTTGTCGAGTACTTCAGCTGTCGAACGATTACCCGATCGACGGCATCGCGTGTGCCGTAGTATTCGGCGAGGTCGATGATCTCGTCCCCCGGCACCGGTTCCCCCGCAGCTCCCTCGACCCAGACCTGGCGGAGTTCAGACTGCCGATCCAAAAGCTTCAGGGACTGGACGGCCGCCCACACGTAGTGGAATCGATCACCCGAACGGCTGTTGACCACCGAATCCGCGAAACTCCCGGGTCGGCTCGGCGCCGTACCGGACCCCGCCGGTCTCCGTGTCGTGGTGATCTCCCCCTTGAGTTACAAAAGTGTTGATGCAGTTGCCAGCGACTCCACTCCTCCAAGGTTGAGAACCTCTGAAAGTGCGAGGTGATGCTTGGCAGAAGACTAATCCCGCGGTTGCCTGGCTTGAGCTGGCCGGAGCAAATTACCAAGAAGGCCCTGACCAGGCATGTTGAGTGCGGAGACGGTGGGATTTGAACCCACGGAACCCAATAAAGGGTTCTCCACCTTAGCAGGGTGGTGCACTCGACCGGACTATGCGACGTCTCCTGAGCGCCCGCGGGGCGAACGCACGTCGACCATCATAACCGCACCCGCGAGGCGGGCGTGACATGCGCCTCCGCCGACGCCGCGGGCCCCTCGAGGGAGCCCGGTGTCGTCGAGGGAGCCCTGGATGACGGGCCGTCTCGACGGGAACGGGTTCCCTCGGCGGGGTCGCGGCTACTGCTCGTCGAGGGTGCGGCCGACGGTGCAGGTCTCCTGGTCGGCGGTCTGGCCCGACACGTCGCTCGGGAGCGCCACCGTCGCCTCGGGAGCCGGGGTCGCCGGGTCGGCGGTCGCCGCCGGGTCGGGAGTGGCAGCCGGGTCCGTGGTCGCAGCGGGATCCGGAGTCGCGGCGTCCGTCGACTCCGAGCCGCCGCCGGTCGTGCCGGTCAGCGCGATCGGCTGGTCGGCGAGCAGTGCCGCGGTGAGCGCGCCGGCCGCCTCCTCGCTCGGGTAGACGCCGTTGCCGTCGATGTAGGTGGGGTACTGCACGAACACGACGCTCGCGAGGTCGACGTCCTTCACAGCGAGGCCGATCGAGACGAGGGTGTTGACGTTCTCGAGCGAGGTCGAGAGCTGCATGTTCGAGACGGACGCCTTGGCGAGGCCGTAGAGCGCGACGGGGTTCGACAGGGTCGAGGCGCTCTTCACCTTGCGCACGAGCGACGAGAGGTAGACCTGCTGGCTCGAGATGCGGGTGAGGTCGCTGCCGTCGCCGACGCCGTGGCGGGTGCGGAGGAACGCGAGGGCCTCGGCTCCCACCAGCGTGTGCGTGCCGGCGGACAGGTTCAGGCCGGTGTACTCGTCCTCGATGGGGCTGGCGACGCAGACGTCGACTCCGCCCACCGCGTTGGACATCTCGATCACGCCGTCGAACTGGATCAGCGCCGCGTACGGGATCTCGAGACCTGTGAGCTGCTCGACCGTCTGGACCGTGCAGGCGAGCCCGCCGTAGCCGAGCGAGGTGTTGATCTTGGCCGACCGGAGCGGCTCGGACACCGCGCCCGTCGTCGGGTCGGTGCAGGAGGGGATCGGCACGTACATGTCGCGGGGGAAGCTGATGACCTCGACCGTGGAGTGGTCCTCGGAGATGTGCATCAGCATCGTCACGTCGTTGAGATTCTCTGAGCGGTCGCCGTAGGCGCCCTCCGCGGATCCCTCCGCGCTGTCGCTGCCGGCGAGCAGGATGTTGACCCCGCCCTCGATCGCGCCGATCTCGGGGATGGCGGTGCCTCCGTCGGTGGAGCCGATGTCGAGGTCGACCGAGGGGCGCGCGCTGCCGGCGATCATCGAGACGGCGATCGCGACGATGCAGACCGTGCTGAGGACGCCGACTCCGACGCACGCGGCGAGGATGCGCGCTGCGAAGCGGAACCCGCTCTGCGGCCGGAGGCGACCGTGCCGAGCGGCGGTCCTCCGGGTCGGGGCGGGTTCGCTCATCAGGACGTACTCTCTCTCGGGCGCCGGGCGGCGTGCTGCCGCACCGGTGGATCGGCGTTCGAGGAGGAGCGTACCCGGCGGGGCCCGCCGGGGGCTCGGAGCAGGACGCTTCGAGCCGAACGCCCAGCGCTGCGCGCTCGGTGCCCTCGAGTCAGCCGAAGAACCCGACCGAGCAGGTCTGCTGGTCGGCGCTCTGGCCGGTGACCGACTCTGGCACCGCAACCTTGGAGTCGCCCGCGGGAGCGGCGGGATCGACCGGAGTGCCGGGAGTCGCCTCCGCCGTGGCGAGCGGGTCCGTCGTCGCGGGCCCGCTCGGAGGCTCCGTCGTCGTCGGAGCGGCGGCCTCGCCCTCGACTATCGCGCCGCCGCCGGTGCCTCCGGTGAGGGCGATCGGCTGGTCGGTCTGCAGCGCCGCGGCGAGGACGTCGCCCGAGGTGCGGTCGGGGACCACTCCGCCCGAGGCCTCGACCGTCGGGTACTGCGCGAAGACCACGTTCGCCAGATCGACGTCGCTGAGCGCGAGCCCCATCTGGACCATCGTGTTGACGTTGTCGAGCCCGGTCGACAGGGTCATGTTGCCCAGCGCCGCCTTGGCGAGTCCGTAGAGGGCGACCGGGTTGAGCAGGGTCTCGGTGCTCTTGATCTGGCGGACCAGCGCCGAGAGGAAGACCTGCTGGTTGCTGATGCGGGTGAGGTCGCTGCCGTCGCCGATGCCGTGGCGGCTGCGGAGGAACTGCAGGGCGGCCATCCCCTCGAGCGAGTGCGTGCCCGGCTCGAGGTAGGTGTTGGTGTAGGGGTCGGCGATCTCGGTGGCGACGCAGACGTCGACCCCGCCGACGGCGGTCGACATCTCGATGACGCCGTTGAACTGGACGACCGCCCCGTAGTCGACGGTGACGCCGAGGAGCTCCTCGGCGACTCCCGCGACGCAGCCGAGGCTCACGTCCTTGCCCATCGCCTCGTTGATCTTCGTGTCGTAGCGGGCGGGGATCGTCTCCCCGGTCGCCGCGTTCACGCAGGAGGGGATGTCGACGTACATGTCGCGCGGGAAGCTCACCACGGTGGCGTTGCTGTGGTCGGCCGACACGTGCATCAGCATGTTGACGTCGTTGAGGACGCTGGTCTCCTCGTCGGGGTCGCCGTAGGCGTCGCCCTGACCCTGCCGCGAGTCGCTGCCGACGACGAGGACGTTGAAGCCGCCCTCGAGCGCGCCGATCGCGGGCACCTCGGCCGCCGCCTCGACGCTCGAGCCGGCCGCGACCGGATGCAGGTCGACCGACGGCTGCGCGGACTGCACGAGCAGCGTGGCGGCGATGGCGACGACCGAGACGGAGGCGACGACGCCGACTCCGGAGACCGCCGCGGCGGCCTTCACCAGAGTCCGCGCAAGGCTGTGCCGCTTCTGACGACCGTGCCGCACGAAGGGGCGCGGCGAGCGCGTCGACTCGTCCGCGGCGGAGGGCTCCGTCGAGAAGGGCGTCCTGCGCATCCGTCTCCCGTTCGTCTCGAGTGCTGGCGGTGTCGGCGGAGCGTGGGCGCATCCGGCCGGAGGTGGAGCAGGGACTCGCGGAGGGGAATGCCGTGTCCGCGTCGGGCCATACTACCCAGAGTCGCTCCGGAGGCGGATCGGCAGCGTTCCCGAGTGCGCGCCCCACTGCCCGATGGAACCGATTCGAGCGATCGGACATATCCCGTCATGACCACTTCCTCTCCGCCGCGGGACACCGCCGAGTCCTCGTGGGCGAACGTGCTCACGGGCGACCCGGACGGCTTCGGCAGGCTCTACGACACGTACAGGCTCCGCGTCTTCTGGCACGCGCTCCGGCACACGCGGGCGCTCCACGACGCGGAGGACATCGCCGCCCTCGTCTTCCTCGAAGCGTGGCGCAGGCGCACCTCGATCCGTCTCGTCGACGGATCACCGCTCCCGTGGCTGCTCGCGACGACCAACAACGTCGCGCGCAACGTCGACCGCTCCCGCCGACGGCATCAGCTGGCGCTCAGCCGGCTGCCCGAGCCGCGGCACCAGGAGGATTTCTCGGACGAGGCGGGCGAGCGCATCGACACCGCCCCGCGCCGGGAGTCGATCCGCAGCGCGTTCGCCGGCCTCGCCGCCCGCGACCAGGACGTCCTGTCGCTCTGCGTGATCGCCGAGATGCCGGTCAGCGAGGCCGCCCGCGTGCTCGGCGTCCCGGTCGGCACCGTCAAGTCCCGACTCTCGCGAGCCAAGGTGAAGCTCGCCGCACTGATCACCGACCTCACCGCCGACGCAGCCACCGATGGAGGTGCACGATGAACGACAAGCCCGTCTTCGACCCCGACCGCGATCGCGCCATCCGCGCCATGATCGTCGAGACCGCCCGCGCCGAGAAGGCGCGCCCGTCACTGCGCACCCGCGCCTCCCTGCTCATCGGCCTCGTGGTCGCCGCGCTCCTCGTCTCGGGGGGCGGAGTCGCGATGGCGCTGACCGGGATCATCCAGATCCCGATCGCGGCGCCTGCTCCGGTCGAGACGCCGACCGCGACGCCGACACCGACCATCACGCCGACGCCGACGACCGCTCCCGCTCCGCCGCCGGCACCGGAGCCGACCCCGACGCCGACGCCGACGCCTGCCGACCCGAGCTCCTGGGTCATCAGCTTCGACGGAGTGGGCCCGATCGTCTTCGGCGGGCCGATCACCGACGCTTCTGCAGCTCTGGACACGACCGACCTCGTACCCTTCTCCTTCGGCTTCGAGGAGTGCCCCTCCGACTACCGTCAGCTCCCCGACAACGGACGCACTTTCGTCGGAGTGGACCCGGACGACGCCGGCGCCGTCGATCACATCGAGGTCGCGAACTACGTCACCGACGAGGGGAACCAGCTCGACGGCGCCCTCCCGCGGACGGTGTCCGGCATCAGCACGGGGTCCACTCGCGCCGAACTGATCGCGACGTACCCCAATCTGGTCGAGGAGCCGGACGTCGCCGGAGACGCGCTCTACTCGTGGGCGGGACCCGACGAGCGCCGACTCTGGTTCCGGATCGCGACGGCCACCGACACCGTGCAGGCGATCTCCCTGAGCACCTCCCCGGTGTACACGCTCGGCGGTTGCGGGGCCTGACCGCAGCGGAACTCGGAGCGCCTCTCCTCAGCCGGAGAGGCGCTCGGAGGTGTATGGCGGAGGGCTAGGGATTCGAACCCTAGAGACATCTCTGCCCACCAGTTCAAGTCAGGTTCGCGGGCTCCGGTCGGACCCGAATGACGGCGGGGCCCGGACGATGGCCCGGGGCTCGCCTCATTTCGTCTACGCCAATCTCGGGCTGTACCCGTCACTAGTGCCAAATGAATGACACGAGAGCTGCGACAGTAACTCACCTCATAGCGCGCTCGATGAGGTCAGGCGTCGTCAATTGACTCCTTCTCTTGTAGGTAGCCGATGGCGCGGACGAACCAGAAGAAAACGACGGCGCCCCGATGCGTGCAACCAGTGGAAGAACCCATCGATAGGTCCGTCAATCATGGCGAAGAGAGTGGTAGCACAGAAAGCGCAGTAGTGCCGCCACGACTGGCCTGCCCTGCCCGAAGAGAAGACCAACGATAAGCCTGGCGGAGACCTGGGCCAAAAACTGGTAGTACTCAGGATCAACACCCATGTCAGCGCGAAATGCAATGATCGTCGGAATAGCGCGTAGCAGACGAGCCCCAGGTAGACAGCGCTCCGGGCCGCGAACGCCGACCCGTCGCACGTCACCGGCGTCGAGGACGCGCTCAGGGCACTGCCTGCGGCGTCCCGAACATACTCCGCCCGCCGCTCCCGAACCGATGAGCGCGAGCACGGCACCGACCGCAACGATCGACTGCCAAATCAGGTCCATGTGGCTGTCCTACGCTTCATCGGTCAAGTCGCTTTTCGGCAGACCAGCTAGCGGACAACTTCAGTCTGCTGCGCGCCTCTCTACGCAACCGTGGCGCGGCGACGCTCACAGCCGTCTCGCCGAGTGATCAGGACTTGTTGTTCTCACAACGGGCGGCTGCGCGGCTCACGGAGTCGCGGGACGTGACCCTTCGGTTGGCGAGGTCCTCTGCGGAGGAGACCAAGGCAAGCGGAGTCAAGCAGCCATCGCAGGCTCCGTCGTCCTCACGGTGACAGCGGACGGTCACCTTCATGTCCGCTGCCGACTGGCACACCCACACTGGAAGAGCAGTTCGCAGAAGGGTCGCGAGTCCTGGATTCGAACAACGGAGCTTCTCTCCCAGACTTCGTGAAAAAGTCAGTTACGATCTTGATTAACGATGCTGACTCGCGAACGGACCGGATCATCTTCCAATCACTACTTCCGGGCTTCAGAGATCTGCGGACCCCCCTCGCTGCCGGGTTCCTCTTGGCAGCGGCTGCGTGGTTGACGTGGGGCGAGTCGGTCCCGCCGCGTGGAACCGCAGCAGGGGTGCCCGAATCGATCTACATTCTCTTCGAGACACTCGGCAGCTATACGTTGCTTGCAGTCCTTACGTTCGGCTCTTACACCGCCGGAATGATATGGATGGCTCCCGTTCAATGGCTGTTCGACAAGATCGGCACCCTCCCGAAGCTCGGATTGCGAACCTACGCCGACCAGACCACGACGAATCTTCTCAATCAGACTCGCCCTGTGATGGAAGACGAGGGAGGCAAAGATGCATACGCGGCACTGACCGAACTCCTGAAGCAGGTCTCATCCGCTCCTCTCGACCGGGGTGACCCTACGCCCGAGAAAACCGTCCGTCGGCGAATCTCCAATTCTCTCGCTGAGAACTTCAAAGACGCAGCGGTCGTCCTGCAGGCCGAGAATCACGAACTCTGGGACATTTACGATCGCGGGACCGCCGAAGCACAGTTCCGCTTCGGGATCGCCATCCCCTTCGGGATCACTATCGGGCTCCTGGCGACAAACATTTTCAACACGACCTGGCAGTTGGCACTTCTCTTTGGTGTGGTTGCCGCAGGAGTCATGCTCGCCCTCAGCGTGATAAAACTCCGCGAGGCAGTAACTGCGCTTCGACGCGGGCTGGAGGCGGCCAACGTGAAATCGCGCAAGCAGGTCGCGCTGGAGGAGGTCATCGGACGACTAAACAGGTAGTGGAGACCTGACCGCCGACGGCGGTAATCGCGGCGGACTGCGGACTGCCTGGCGGAGGGCTAGGGATTCGAACCCTAGAGACATCTCTGCCCACCAGTTTTCAAGACTTCGGAAGGCCCTCTACCGGGGCAGGCCGAACCTCTCCGCGACCGGCCGCCGAAGGCCGTTCTTCCGCGAGATTCCGGGGTTGTGACAGCCATACGGACCGTTCTCGCGGCACGCCTCGGAGAGGTTCGGATCACCTCGGCGGAGCGTGGTTAGAGGGGTTTCCGCGGGGATCTTCTAGCGCCGAGCGATCGCGCCGGAGGTGAACCACTGCACCAGCGGAACGGCTAACAGCACCGCGGCTTCAGCCTCAGCCCTCGTGCTTCGGGTGAAGCCCGGCTGCCCAGCGTGTCGATCGTTCTGCCCCGTCCAGAGGGTCTGAGCCATCGCCAAAACCGTACGGGTGCTCGTGTCCGCCGGGTGCTCACGCGACAATTCGAGACCCCAGTCACCGTCTGCTCGCATCTGCCCTACTACGGTGCCAAGGGTAGCGGTGCGATTGGTCGGCATTACCACCGGGATTGACGCTGCCTCAACGGCCTTCACGGCCTTCGAATAGGCCCTCTCGTAGTCAGGATTGACCCCAAAAGCCGAACTCCACGATTCGGACAGAAGAGGCCCAGCGTGACCGGCTGAGGACATGGCCGCATCCGCGGCGCGCCGCACTCCTTCGGGAACTCGTTTCTCTAGTCCGGCGTATCCGTCACGCGCACCAACGGTCCACTCCGACCCAGCGCTTGTCAGGAGGCCATCAAGTTGCATCCCGGCTTCGCGGCTCTGACTATTGAAAACGAGGAAGTCGACGAATTCAATAGTTTCATCTTCATCCAATACGCTTTCGATTCCAGCGATGCCGAATTTCTGGAACCGACCAACTATTGGCTCGACTCGTCGTGTGACAAGATCAAACTCGGACACCAACGGCAAGTTACGCCCCGTCTGGCCGCGATAGTCAACCGTAGTCAGCTGTCGCCCAATCCAAACCCAAAGAGGCATCTCCAACCATGGCGGCACTCCCGCCACTAGCACTGCCTGCTCTTCGGCGGACGAACGCAGAGGCTTCCAGGTCATAGCGACAACCTATCGCCTGGCTTCGACATCCGTGCACGCCGGGCCGCTCCGCGGTGGTGCCGGAGCGGCTCAGCGTTGGGCGCTCAGCGAGCGCGCCGGGATCCTCAGCCACGGGCCTGACCGAGCGGCCCCGTGGCCACCTGTGGGCTAGGCGTTGGGCGCCCGAAACATCGCCCGCCGCTGCTCCGCCGCGCTCAGCGGGCGCCGCGCCTCCGACAGCGGGTTGGACCCATCCTCAGTGCCGCCGTGCTCGGACGCTTCCTCCCGGCTTGCGGAGGTCACCCGCTGGAAGGGCGGCTGGCCAGCCCGCTTGTCGAATATCTGTCCCAAGGTTCTCTCCCCTTGTCGGTGTGCTCGGAACCCTACTCGTCGGACTATTTCTCTCCTATTGCCAATTCCAGCGGGGCGAGATTGCATTCTGGCCCTTACCTAATCGGCATTGAAAAGGCGCTCGGCTCAAGCGGGAACGATTAGCGGCGCAGTAAAGTAACGCTATCCGATCAGAAAAGGAGGCGCTTAAATGCCGACAGGCCGTCCACCCAAGAACTACGTCCCTCTGCGATCTTCCGTTCCGGAGGAGATCGACGTGGCGCTCGACGCATTCGTCGCTGCAACCGGCCTGGCAAAGGCCTCGCTGATTCGCATCGCGTTGGCCGAGAAGCTGGTCGCCCTCAACCTTCTCCCCTCTCTTCCGCACATGCCGCTCGCGGCGACTACCCAGTCCGACAACGAATAAGAAAGGTTCGAACAATGGTCAATCTCAACCCAAGCCTGGAGGCTTTCAAGCCCCAGGAGATCCACACCGACCTGCCGCCATTCCCGGCTTCCGCAGGACCCACCCTCGCTCGGGAGATTCGCAGCCGCCACCTCGTCGCCCTCGCCACGCTGGCCGACGACGCGAAGGCTGCCCTGGGTGAGGCGGAGGAGGCCCTGCTCACCGTGGTCGAGCAGCAGGAGGCCCGCACCGAGCGTCGCGACCGCCTCCAGGCCTTCGCCTCCAAGAAGAGCGGCCCCACCATCGGTGGTTCGATCTCGGGAGCGCGGCGATGATCCCCGGCAACTTCGACTGGCAGCGCTCCGTGGTGCGGGACCAGACGTACCTCAACTCGAAGGCCGAGCGCGAGGCCATCCGCGCCGTCGACAAGGCCATCTTCGATGAGGTTCGCGTTCACGAGCGCGACCTCGTCCGGCAGGGCCAGAAGTTGGTGGCGGACGTCGCCGCCCGCCGTCGCGCGGTCGAACAGATGGTCGAGCAGCTCACCCGCGAGATCACCACCCCGTTCACCAAGGCCCCCTGGTCCGGAGCCGACACGGATCTGCAGAAGGGCGTGGACCGGTACAACGTGCTGCACTTGCAGCTCGAGACCGCGCTTGCGGCGCTCGGCGAGAAGTACCGAGAGCTGTCGTGGATCGCGGAGAAGCTGGAGGACCCGTACACGGACCTGCCGAACCTGCTCACCAAGTTCTTCTCGGGTACCAAGCGCTTCGAAACCGCGCCGGTGCGCTTCGCGACAACCGACGGCAGCCAGCGCCCGCCCGTCGAGAGCAGCCTCGCGATGGTCGAGGGTGCGACGGTGGCGACGCCCGGCCCGACGCAGGTCCAGTAGCACGCAGAACGGCCCCAGAGGCGAGCAAGCTCTGGGGCCGTTCTAGGACACGCAACGAAAGGAAGGAATCTCATCGTGAACACCCTTAGCTTACCCTTTTCTCCCACACAAGTGTTGTTCGGCCACTGGGAGCGAGCCCTTGAAGGTTCGGTCGAGCCGGAGTGGAAGCCGGACCCGGTGAGCACCCCTATGCGGCTGCTGTCGCCGGTGGAGTTCGCCTCCCTCCGGGTCCAGCTTCGACGCAACGCCGAGGACCTTCGGCCGGACACGCACGGCCCCGTGACGGACGCCGCGTTGCGCATTGCGCTCTGGGAGGTCATGGGCAAGCGCTTCTCCGGCTACCGGCTGGCGCAGGAGCTACAGCACTTCCACTTCCCGCATGTCCCCGAGTCCCGGGAGCCCTGGCGCGGGTGGGACATGCTGGCGGCCATCGACGCCACGGCCGACCTGCACGGGGTGGAGCTGGTTCTCAACGCGGAACCCGCCGAGCCCGCCTGGACTCGATTCCGCGAGATGCGCCTGTCAGAGCGCCTCGCGGAGGTCACCGAACGGAGAGATCTGGAGGTAGCTGGCGGGTCCAGGTAGCGCCGCGGCAAGCGCTGGGGGTAGAGTCCCTCTCGCAAGTCAGCAAGAACGTCGGTCGGTCCGGGGTGAGTGACACAACTACATATCGCCAACTGGGGGAGGTCCCCGAAATCAAGCGCCCATTCACTTGGGCTGTCTAGTTTCGGAGGCCTTTTTTTGTGCCGTCAGGCTGGTCAGCCCTTCCAAGAAGGAACCCACCATGACGACACGAAAGGCACCAACAATGTCCACCCAGAGCGAGGCACCCACCCGACCCCAGTACGACTTTTTCGACAAGTCCGAGGCAGCGGCCTCCCTCCGTGCAACCGTTCGCCAAGTCGAAAGGTGGACGGCCGAGGGACGTCTCGGCCACGTGCGCCTCGGCAACAAGACGCTTTACACGCCGGAACAGATCCGGGCTTTCGTCGCGTCCTGCACTGTCGACCCGTCGGCATGAGCGCCGACAAGGAGCTGCCACCGCCATTGCAACGCGCCCTAAACAAGCTTGAAGGCGTCGAACACGTTGGCGGCGGTAAGTACAAGGCTCTGTGCCCAGCTCACGACGACCGCACTCCGTCGCTCTCGATTACGTGGAGCGACGAGAAGAAAAAAGTTCTCTTCTTCTGTCACGCGGGATGCACCCAGAAAGACGTGGCGCGTGAGATCGGGATGACGTGGAAGAGCCTCGCGGCCAAGATGTCGCAGGAGGCGGTGTACCGATACGCCGATGAGGACGACAACCTCCTCTACGAGGTCGTTCGCTATGGCAACGGTGCGGACAAGACGTTCAGCCAGCAACGCCCCGATCCGACGAACCCGAAGCGGCGGATCGGAGATATGGAGGGCGTAACTCCCGTCCCCTTCCGACTGATCGAGTTGCTCGGGGCGCTCAGCGAAGGTGAGGACGTCTGGATTGTCGAGGGCGAGAAGGACGTCTTGGCGATGGTCCAGGCCTATGGCGACTCGATGACTGCCACCTGCAACCACGGCGGGGCCGACATGTGGAAGGACGAGTACCACTCGGTCCACTTCATGGGCTCAACGAGCAAGGTGAGCATCGTCGCGGACCAGGATCCGCCCGGTTACCGGCACGCCCGCAAGGTTCGTGACTCCTTGCAGCGCGTGGCGGGCATCACGGCGCGTGTCGTGCGCTCCGCGGAGGGGAAGGATGCGGCGGATCACTGCGGCAACAACGGCTTGCAGGCATTCATCGAGCTGACCCCGGAGGAGCTGGATGCCGAGTGCGAGAGCCCGGCGAGCAGCAGCACCGACGAGGCGTGGACCGAGCTGGGCAACGCCGAGCGATTCGTGGCAGAGAACCGCGAGGACGTGCGGTGGCTCTCGGAGACGAAGCGGTGGGCCGTGTGGACGGGGAAGGTGTGGGAGAACGACGACCGCGAGAGCGTGGTCGAGCGGGCGAAGCAGTCGATCCGCGGCATCCGCGCGACGGCGGCGGCGTTGCCCGACGAGGCGCAGAAGGAGGCGCTGCGCTGGGCAAAGCAGAGCGAGTCAGCACGCGTGATCCGGGCGACGCTGGAGCTGGCTCGGTCGACTCCCGGCCTCACGATGCTGGCGCGCGAGTTCGACGTGGACCCGATGCTGCTCAACTGCCAGAACGGCACGCTCAACCTGTCCACGGGCGATCTGCAGCCGCACCGGCGCGAGCACTACTGCCGGAAGGTTCTCGGCGTCGCCTACGACCCGGCCGCGGAGGCGCCTGAGTTCGCGGCCTTCCTCGCTCGGGTACAGCCCGACCCCGAGGTGCGCAGCTTCCTCCAGAGGGCGGTCGGCTACTCGCTCACCGGTCGCACCGACGAGCAGAAGCTGATCCTGGCCCACGGCAACGGGGCGAATGGCAAGTCGACGCTGATCGAGCTCATCCGAGACTTGATGGCCGGTTATGCCTCGTCGTTGCCCGCGGACAGCCTCGCTGCGAAGCACTCCGGCGCCATCCCCAACGACATCGCCCGCCTCGACGGGGCGCGGTTCGTGTCGGTGATGGAGTTCGAGAATCACGCCGCCATCAACGAACGTCTCATCAAGCAGCTCACCGGTGGCGACATGCTCCAGGCGCGGTTCATGCGGGGTGAGTTCTTCGACTTCCGCCCCCAGGCCACCATCTGGATCTCGAGCAACCACCGCCCCGTGGTGAAGGAGACCGACGACGGAATCTGGCGCCGGTTCCTCCTCGTGAACTTCCCGGTGCGCATCGCCGACGAGGACATCGACCGCGACCTCGGGCGCCGCCTCACCGAGAACGAGCTGCCCGGCGTCCTCCGCTGGGCAGTCGAGGGGGCGGTCGCCTGGCAGGAGCAGGGCCTGAACCCGCCGCAGTCGATCCTCGACGCCACGGAGGCGTACCGGGCGGAGTCGGACCTGTTCGGGGCGTTCGTTGAGGAGGTGTGCGTCCTCGGCTCGGAGGAGTCCGTCGCAAAGGACCAGCTCTTCGACACCTGGGCGGAGTGGTGCCAGCGCGGGCGCGTGCAGGCCGGAAGCAAGATCGCCTTCGGCCGGAAGGTGCGCGAGCGCGTCGAGGAGTTCGGCCTGGGCGAGACCCGCGTCGGCAAGGGGAAGGTTCACACCTGGACCGGTCTGAGCGTCGGAGAAGGCGGCTCAATTCGGCGGCTCAGATTGGTCCCGGAGCCCGAAAAACGAGCCGCCGACCCGTCAGGTTGAGCCGCCGAGGCCGAAACGAGCCGCCGCCAGACGACTTTCCTGCACTCTGGCGGCGGCTGCGAGGCAGGGCGGGCGAGAAATCTGAGCCGCTTTTGGTGATTGAGCCGCCATTGAGCCGCCATCTGAGCCGCCAGTTTTCCCTTGCGGTTGATGGGAAGTAGAGGTCTGGCGGCCTAGGCGGCTCTTTTTTCTAGCTATCCGTCCTTAAAGGAAAAGAACACTACTACCCCTCTACCTACTCCCCTACGGCACCGTTGCCCAGAATTCCGAGCCGCCTGAGCCGTCTGAGCCGCCTTGGGTGATTAGGCCCTATTCCACAGAAGTCCAAAGAAGGAGTAAAGACCATGAGCGATGAAGGCCAGAGTGTTGGACTTTGGAATGACGGGAGAACGCCGAGCGTGTTGTGCAGTGCGCATCGAAGGAATGGCGACCCTTGTAAGCGACCACCTATGAAAGGCACGAATGTCTGCTCCACACACGGAGGGAGAGCCCCGCAGGTCCGTCGCAGAGCAGAACAGCGGATTGCAGAGTCCGCCGACAAGGCTGCTTACACGATGCTCCAGATCATGATGAATCCGAAGACCTCGGATCGTGACAAGATCGCCGCTGCCAAGGACCTTCTGGACAGGAACGGATTCATTGGCAAGCAGGAGCTTTCCGTCGACATGAAGATCTCCAAGTTCGACCAGATCGCGGCCGACATCGTGATGGACGTCGAGAACCTGGGGCCAGCCCCCACCTTCGACTACGAGGACATCGTGGACGCCGACGAGGTGGAGGACGACGAGCCCAAGCAGATGCGGATGCCGACACGGACCGACGAGCAGATGGAGGCCTACGCTCGCGCCTCGGTCGTTGACGAAGAGATCGCCCTGCCCGCCCGGAAGGTTCCCGCCCCGCGGACGGCGACGGAGGACGAGTGGGCGGAGGAGCAGGCCTACCACCGGCGCAACCACACCCCTGCTCGGACCGACGCGTCCGATCCTGTCCACCCTCCGCGGAAGGTTCCGTCGCGCCGGTCGGGCAACGTCCCACCCAAGATGCAGTCGAGCGGGGACGCGCCTCGGCAGCTAGGGGCAGCGCAGTCCAGGCGGGACACGGTCGCGCCGCCAGCGCACCCGCCCGTCGAGGCCGACCCCAACGCCCGGGAATCGGACGGTCCGCGGAAGCGGTCGAGGGTGACCGGGCGTCGCCGGAAGGCGTGACGAGAGGGCCAGCGGCGGAACCCGCCCGCCGACCGCGGCGCGGGCATGTGCCCCGCTGGCCCAGAACCCACCCATACGCCCACGAGGACCCACAGGGCGCCCTCCGGGGTGAGCGGAGGGATTCTCTGGCCAGAGAATCGGATTCCTGACCTGGCCTTTTGAACCGGTGGCGGGCAGGCGAAGGTAGCTCCGCCGCCAATTCTGAAGAAATAGCGGCGCCCCACGAAAACCAAGGAGAAATCATGAGCCAGAACTACGAGATCGTCGCCCTCGACATCCTGTCGGAAACCATCGACCACCACTCGCTCGACCTTGTCGTCAACGACCAGCACCGGGGCGACGTGCACGCGGCGGTGGACTACATGATTGAGCAGGCCCTCCGCGCTGAGGTGGTCGACCCGGCCGAGGCCCACAGCCCGAGCGTCCGCGACCTGCTGGTCGACCGTCTCGTCGGCCTCCAGGCGGCGGTGCTCTGATGCGGCTCGTCGCTTACCTCCGCGTGTCCACGGACACCCAGGTCGAGGAGGGCAACGGCCTGGACGTGCAGGAGCGGATGATCGCCGCCTGGGCAACCCGCCACGGGCACGACGTCGTCGCCACCGAGGTGGACGCGGGTATCTCCGGCGTGAAGCCCGTCACCGAGCGCCCCGGCCTGGCCAGCGCCTTGCACCTGGTACAGACCGGCGCCGCGGACGGCATCGTCGTGAAGGACCTCGACCGCCTGGCCCGCTCCGTCACCACGCAGGAAGCACTCCTGGCTGAGGTGTGGCGCCGCCCCGAGTCTCGCGTGTTCACCGTCAGCAGTGGCGAGGTGCAACGCGACGACCCGGACGACCCGCTCCGCACGGCCATGCGCGAGATGGTCGGGGTGTTCGCCGGGCTGGAGCGCGCCATGATCTCTAAGCGCCTCCGCGACGGCCGCAAGGCCAAGGCTGCACGCGGCGGCCATGCGGTCGGGCGGTCCCCGTACGGATGGCGCGCCATCGACGGCGACCTGATCCCCATCCCGCACGAGCAGGCAGCCCTGGAGCGCATGCGCACCCTGCGGTCGGAAGGTGCGCCCACCCGCCTGATTGCCTCCACGCTCACCGCCGAGGGCCACCTCACCAAGCGTGGAGGTCAGTGGTCGAGCGCCATCGTCTCCCGCATCCTGTCCCGCCACCCCGCCGAGAGGGCCGTCGCATGAGCGAGCACCACGACCCAACAGCCCTGGCCCGCCGCAAGCGCTCGGACGCGCTCGGGACCCGGCGTCGGAAGGCCAACCCGCCTACCGAACCCGCCTGCCTCGACCAGTTGAAGGTAGGCGACGTGGTGATGCAGCACCGGGACCACCCGGTCGTCATCCTGCACGTCGGCTACGCGCACGCCATCAAGATTCCTGGTCGAGCGAGCACGGCTGCGCGAATTGTCGAGGTCCACACCGTGTACTGCCGATACGTCTGGGCGGACCCGAACGACCCCTCCTGGATCCTCGGTGACTTCGAAGCCGACGACGTCTTCCAAAGGGCCGTCTGATGGCGAACGTTCGACAGGTCGAGCGCAAGGCGGGGCGGGCGTACGAGGTGCGCTGGCGAGAGCACGGCAAGGAGCGCCAGCGCACGTTCCCGGTGAAGCGCGAGGCGGAACGGTTCGCCTTGAAGGTGGAAGGCGAGCAGGCCGCGGGCGCGAGCACCGAGCCGCTGGCCGGGCGCGGCAAGACCTTCCAGGAGGTTCTCGACGCCTCGTTGGCAGCGAGCCGCCCGCGGCTGAAGCCGACCACGTACGAGGGCTACCTGCTGCTGTACAAGGCGCGCATCCTGCCCCGGTTCGGGAGGCAGCGCATCGCCGCGGTCACCTCTGAGCACGTCGAGCAGTGGATTGCGGGGCTGACGGCGGAAGGGCTCGCCACCTCGACCATCCGCAACCACTACGTCGCGGTGTCGAAGGTGTTCCGATACGCCGTGCGCCACCGGATTGTGAGCCACAACCCCTGCGACGCGGTGCAGCTACCCCGTGCCGGCTCGGCGGCGGACTTCGCGCCCGTATTCCTGACCGCTGCGCAGGTGGAAGCTGTCGCCGCTGAGCTGGACGCCGTGCACCCGTACGGGACTGTGGTGCGCTTCGCCGCGCAGACGGGGCTCCGCTCCGCCGAGATCTCCGGCCTGCGCATCCGCGACGTGAACCTTGCAGCGGGGCACGTTGAGGTTCGTCAGACCGTGAAGCGCCTCAACGGGGAGTGGGCCGTGGGCACGCCCAAGTCCGCCCGCAGCACGCGCAACGTTCCGCTGCTGAGCCGGGCGCTGACCGCTGAGCTACGCCGCCTGCTGGTTGCCCACCCCGCCTCCGGCGACGGCAACGCGATCTTCTTCCCGGGGAACACTCACGCGTCGCGCCGCCTGGATTGGACACAGCCGCTCGACACGGGCCGGGTGCGCCGGTACCACCTGGTTCCCGCGGCCCGCCGCCTCGGCATCGCGGACCACATGCGCTTCCACGACCTTCGCCACACCTACGCGTCGCTGATGCTCGCCGCGGGGTTCGAGCCCTACAAGGTGAGCCGTTGGATGGGCCACGGCTCCGTCGCCACAACCGACGGCATCTACGGCCACCTCTACCAGGCCGACTACAACGCACAGATCGACCAGTTCGAGGCGTTCGTCGCCACTCGATGAACGCGGAGTACATTCAGTTCTAAGCTGAATTGGGTCCAAATTTCAAGAGATCGTAGACGACGACACCTTTCGCGTAGTCGGTGCCCCACCGCGATGACGACTCTTTATCCGCGTGCTGGACCAGGAACTCTCTCAGCCCTTCGACGTCATTTGTATAACTTGGCAACTCTAAGATTCTCGTGAGGATCCACTTCCAGTCATGCTGATCGAGGAGTTTCGCCATGGGAACCCTCCGGCGATACCTAACCTTCATGGTGACCTTCGAAATCGTTCGCTTGGCGTGACCCACTACCTTGGGCGGCAGTACCGATTCATCCCGAATGTGCCCCGAAGTCGTTAGGTGCCCCGCGGCAGCAAGATATCGGAATACGGGATACCAGTCCGTGATTCGCACCTGACCGATGTGCATGTCCAGCACCTCTTTGGCAGGATAAGCGGTTCCGGAGACGCTTAGTACGTCTGCGAAGATTGCGGCACGGTTGAGTCCAACGATGCCCATGAGGGCCGCTTTCGCCCCAACTCCAAACACTACCGACATATTCTCCGCCGAGGCGGAGTCCACGTCAGAGTAAGCGACAAGGCGACCTTGCGGGTCGTTCGTGAGAATCAACTCATAAATTTGCTCCTTGAGCAAGCGCACCATCTTGCCTGGGATCGCTCTGGGCCGCGCACCCAGCGCGCCAAAGACCTCAAGAAAGTCGGGCACTATCACGCGAGTGATAGGAATCGACACGCCCTCCACGAGGATGACGCTCTCGGAAATCGACGGCGCAACCGCACTTTGCCACTCAACGAAGATGAGCCTGTCCTGCAGCTTACTGACATTCTTTGCTCTCAGCGCGAAGACAATGCTCTGTAGTATGGCTTGAATGTTTTTGTCGCCCAAGCTGTACCCCAAGAATATGACCGGGTGCTCGACGAAAATCGTCAGGAGCTTCGCGGCCAGATAGGGATTGTGCTTGGCATAGTCCAAGTAGTCGGCGTCAGTGAGAACTAGAGAACCCGGGTCAGTCGCGGCACCGTGAATATGGTAGATCTCGGCGATTCCTTGAGTATCAGAGAAAAGCAGTTCATCCTGCCCGACGAACACCTCGAAGTCGGGGAAGGCTAGCGATAGCAGGCCATCATAATTAGTGGTGATAGCTCCGTCGATTGTTGCTGCACGCAGCAGATTCCACTCATCCAGCAAATCTGAGGGCACCGAGCTGGAAGCAAGCTGCTCCGCCACGAACTGTGAAATCTCGATCTTCAGCGCCGAGGAGCCTTCAGTGATTGAGGACTCGTTCTTCTCCTTCGACTCCTTGAAGGTTGCGGACTTCCACCAGACCTCGTAGAAGTCGGCCGCGATGAACGATGCCGTCTTTGGCAGGTCGCCGTCGGCGAGGCCAAAGTAGTACTCGTAGGACTTCGGAGTGTGCTTGGCGAACTCCCGCAAGAGCCCTTCCCAGTTAGGCAGCCCCGCGAATCGCCGCGTGAGACCAGCTCCAACAAATAAGAACGGACCCGGCAACGGCTTGAGATGCGCCTCTAGCGCGTCCTGCACTTCACCCATGTATCGAGCGTAGTGGTCCGGGTCGCGGGGTTTTGGAGGGGATCGCCTCCGGGCCGTCCTGGTCGGCAGGCCACCAGACCCCAGCGGATCCCAGTGTTTACCTGGCGGAGGGCTAGGGATTCGAACCCTAGAGACATCTCTGCCCACCAGTTTTCAAGACTGGCTCCATCGGCCGCTCGGACAGCCCTCCTCGCCGCTCCCCGAGGGCAGCGACAGTCGATGGTAACGGACGGCCGATCCCCTGGCGAAGAACAGCCGGTCAGCGGGCGTCTGGCGACACCACCGTCACTCCGGGGAAGTATGTGCCGTACCGTCCGCGGTCGCGGGTCAGGAGTCGGTGACCCGACACTGCCGCGTGTGCGCCGATGAAGAAGTCGGGCAGCGGGGCGGTCTTCGTGCCGCCGCGCCGACGGTAGGAGAGAAAGGCCTTGCCTGCGACGAAGCCCGCCGCCCACGGCAGGGCCTCGCGGAGGAAGTGCGTCGGCGGCAGAGCCTCCTCCAGCTCCTCGATCCGATCGAAGCCGACCGACACCTCGGAGTAGACGATCGGGTTGATCACGACGGGTCCGCGGTCGAGAGCCTCCTCGAGAGCGGCGGCCGACCAGTCGGACCAGGTGGGATCGTCCGTCAGAACGTCGAGGAGCACGTTCGAGTCGACGAGGGTCGCGTCATTCACCGCGCAGAAGTGCCATCAGCTCATCGGTGGATCGCGCAGTGCCTGCTCGCCCGCGCAGACGCTCGACGACACGGGCTCCGCGTCCGCCCTCGGTGCTGTGCACGATCCGCAGCGTCGCCCCGTCGGCGACGACGTCCACCTCGTCGCCCTCGACGAATCCGTAGGCGTGGCGCAGATCCGCCGGGATGGTGACCTGCCCCTTGCTGTTGAGCTTCACGCGCGCCTCCGTAATACGTGGTGGACGTAATACAGGATACGCCGGTCCCCCGGTCAGCTCCAGGAGAGATTCCTCAGCGCAGCGCGCCCAGCGCCGCCGCGACGCCGTCCTCGTGCACGGTCGGCACGACGGCGGAGGCGACGGCGCGGACCTCGTCCGGAGCCTGGCCCATCGCGAGGCCCGACCCCTCCTCTGCGGCCCAGGCCAGCATCTCGATGTCGTTGCGGCCGTCGCCGAGAGCGACCACGTCGGCGCGGTCGATGCCGAGCTCCTGGCGCACCAGCTCGAGCGCGGTCGACTTGTTCACTCCGTGCGGGGCGATGTCGAGCCACGCAGTCCAGCCGATCGCGTAGCTGACCTGGTGCAGGCCCATCTGCTCGACCAGATCCGAGAACTCGTCGATGTCGGTGCCGGGAGAGATGACGACCACGCGGGTGCAGAGCCGGCCGAGCAGCTCCTCGAACGGCACGTGCGTCGTCTCGACGCCCATCACCGCTCCTCCGGGGAAGGCCTCGGTGTAGAAGAAGGCACCCTCGGCGTCCTCGACGGCGTAGTGCGCGTCGGGCAGGAAGCGGCGGATGTTCTCGAGCACGCCGGTGGGATCGAAGGTCTCGACCACGTCGGGCTGGTACTCGCCCGACGCGTCGCGCCGGAGCGTGACCGCGCCGTTGCAGCAGACGACGTACTCGGGCGCGATGCCGAGCCGCGCGACGACCGGCAGGGTCGACGCGGGCGAGCGACCGGTCGCGAGCATGACCTCGTCGTGCCGGGCGACCGCGTCGGCGATGGCACCGCTCACGGCGTCGGTGATGGTGCCGTCCTCGTGCATGACGGTGCCGTCGATGTCGAGGGCGATCAGGCGGCGGCCGGAGGAGGCGCTCATACGGGGCGGACCGGCTCGAGGACCTCGAGGCCGCCGAGGTGCGGGCGGAGAGCCTCGGGCACCAGCACCGAGCCGTCGGCGCGCTGGTGCGTCTCGAGCAGGGCGACGATCCAGCGGGTGGTCGCGAGCGTGCCGTTCAGCGTGGCGACGGGCGCCGTCTTCCCCGACTCCGTGCGGTAGCGGGTGTCGAGGCGGCGGGCCTGGAAGGTGGTGCAGTTCGAGGTCGAGGTGAGCTCGCGGTAGGCGTCCTGCGTGGGCACCCAGGCCTCGACGTCGAACTTGCGCGCGGCGCTCTGGCCGAGGTCGCCGGCGGCCACGTCGATGACGCGGTAGTGCAGGCCGAGGCTCTGCAGCATCGCCTCCTGGTGCGCGACGAGGCGCTCGTGCTCGGCCTCCGCGTCCTCGGGGAGCGCGTAGACGAACATCTCGAGCTTCGAGAACTGGTGCACCCGGATGATGCCGCGGGTGTCCCGACCGCCCGAGCCCGCCTCGCGGCGGTAGCAGGTGCTCCAGCCGGCGTAGCGCTTGGCGCCGCCGGAGAGGTCGAGGATCTCGTCGCTGTGGTAGCCGGCGAGCGCCACCTCGCTGGTGCCGGTGAGGTACAGGTCGTCGTCGCGGAGGCGGTACACCTCGTCGTCGTGCTCGCCGAGGAACCCGGTGCCGTCCATGATCTCGGGGCGCACCAGCGTCGGCGTGATCATCGGCGTGAAGCCCGCCTCGAGCGCGCGCTCGAGGCCCAGGTTCATCAGCGCGATCTCGAGACGGGCGACGAGGCCCTTGAGGAAGTAGAAGCGCGCGCCGCTGACCTTGGCGCCGCGCTGCATGTCGATGCCGTCGAGCAGCTCGCCGATCTCGAGGTGGTCGCGCGGGGCGAAGTCGAAGACGGGGCGCTCGCCGACGGTCCGGAGCACGTCGAACGACTCCTCGCCGCCGGCGGGGACGCCGTCGATGATCGGGTTCGCGAGGCGCTTGACGAGCGAGGTGAAGCGCTCGTCGGCCTCGGCCGCCTCCGTCTGCGCCGCCTTCGCGCCCGCGGCGAGCCGCTGGGCCTCGGCGACGAGCGCGGCCTTCTCGTCCTTCGGAGCCTTCGCCACGGTCTTGCCGAAGGCGTTCTGCTCGGCGCGCAGCCGCTCCGCCTCGGTGATCGCCGACCGGCGCACGCGATCGGCCTCGAGCGCCTCGTCGACCAGCTCGACGGAGTCGCCGCGCGCCTCCTGCGAGCGCTTCAGGACGTCCGGGTTCTCGCGCAGAAGTACGGGATCAATCACCCCAGCAGTGTAGACGGGCGCATCGCCCGGCCCGCGGCACCTGATGATCGGCCGTGCCGCCCGATCCGTTCGCGGCGACGGCCGCGAACACCTCTCGACCCCCTGCCCCACCCGACGAAGGCGCACCCGAACCATGACTGACCCGAGCACCTCGGCCGACCAGGCCCTCCCCCTCCGCGTCGAGCGCGACGGCTCCGTGGGCCGGATCCTGCTCGACCGGCCCGACGCGCTGAACGCGATCGACCTCGGCACCGCCCGGCTCCTGCTGCGCGCCGTGCTCGAGCTCGACGCCGACCCGGCGTGCTCGGTGATCGTCGTGGAGTCGACCGGGCGCGCGTTCTGCACCGGCGGCGACGTCTCGGCGATCATGAGCGCCGCGCGCCCCGACCACTACCTGCGCGACCTCGCCACGACGGCGGCGGAGGCGTTCCACCTCCTCGAGACGACCGGGGCCGTCGTCGTGTGCGCCATCGACGGCATGACCGCGGGGGCGGGCATCGCCTTCGCTCTCGCGGCCGACATCGTCGTCGCGACTCCGGCCGCCGTGTTCGTCAGCGCCTACGGCGACGTCGGCCTGGTCCCGGACTGCGGGGTGACCGACTCCCTGCCCCGCGCGATCGGGCGGCGACGGGCGCTCGACTTCGTGCTCTCGGGCCGTCCCGTCCGCGCGAGCGAGGCCCTGGAGTGGCAGCTGGTCACCGAGGTGGTCCCCCGGGCCGAGCTCGCCGACCGGATGCGCGAGCGGGTCACCGCCCTCGCCGCGCGCCCGGCGCACGTGGCCGCGGCGGCCAAGCGCCTGCTCCGGACCGACGCCGCCCACCGCACCGAGCGGGCCGCCGAGGAGACCGACACCCTGATCGAGCTGCTGGCCGTGCCCGCCACGCGCGCGCTGCTCGACGCCGAGCACGAGCGCCAGCGCCGACGCGCGTCGCGGCCCCGGAGGGTCGCCGCCGCGGTCTAGCGTCAGGTGCCGCCCGCTAGCGTGACCGGCATGATCCCGACCGCAGCACGACGAGCGGCCGTCGTCGCCAATCCCACGAAGGGCGACCAGGCCCGGCTCCGCCAGCTCGTGACCGCCGCCGAGCAGGCGCACGGCTGGGAGCCGACGGTCTGGTTCGAGACCACGCCGTCGGAGCCGGGCAGCACCCAGGCGAGGGCGGCCGCCGCGTCCGGCGTCGACGTGGTGCTCGCGGTCGGCGGAGACGGCACGGTCCGCGCGGTGGTCGAGGGGCTCCGAGGGTCGGGGACGGCCCTCGCGGTCGTCCCGTTCGGCACCGGCAATCTGCTCGTGCGCAACCTCGGGCTGCCGCTGGGCGTCGAGGAGTCGGTGCGCATCGCCTTCGGCGGCGGCGAGCGCCGCATCGACACCGGAGTCGTCGACGTCGACCGGCCCGACGGGACCCGGCAGGAGCACGCCTTCGTCGTGATGGCGGGGCTCGGCATCGACGCGAAGATGATCGCGAAGACGAGCACGAAGCTGAAGAAGGCCGTCGGCTGGCTCGCCTACGTCGACGGCGGGATGCGGGCCCTGGCCGAGCTCGGACCGGTGAAGCTGCGCTACTCGCTCGACGGATCGGCGTCGCGCTCGGTCTCGGTGCACTCCGTCATGGTCGGCAACTGCGGAGTGCTGCCCGGCGGGATCCTGCTCATCCCCGACGCCGCCCCCGACGACGGAGTGCTCGACATCGTCGCGCTGCGTCCTCGGGGGCCGTTCGGCTGGCTGAAGGTCTGGAACACCCTGACCTGGGAGAACGGCGTCCTGCGCCGCTCCGCCGCGGGGCGGAAGCTCATCGACCTGGGCCGGGACGCGCGCCAGGTCACCTACCTCCGCGGCGAGGACATCCGGATCCGCGTGGACGAGCCGCAGGAGATCCAGCTCGACGGCGACGAGTTCGGCCTCGCCTCCGCGGTGCGGATCCGGGTCGATCCCGCGTCGCTGCTCGTGCGGGTCGCCGAGAGCGCCTGAGGCCCGGGTCAGGGCGCGACGGCCAGACCCGCGAGATCGTCGAGCGACGCGACCCCCGACTGCTTCAGCATCACCCGGAACTCGTCGCCGAGCAGCGCCAGCAGCGCGGCGACCTCGTCGGCGCCCCCCGCGGCGAGCGCCCACAGCAGCGGGCGGCCGACGAAGGCGGCGCGAGCGCCCAGCGCGAGGGCCGCGAGCACGTGCCGACCCGAGCGGACGCCGCTGTCGACGTACACCTCGGCGTCGCTGCCGACCGCGGCCACCACCTCGGCGAGCGCGCCGACCGCGGTCACCGAGCCGTCCATCCGCCGCCCGCCGTGCGTCGACACGACCACTCCGGAGGCGCCCGCGTCGACCGCGCGCCGGGCGTCCTCGCCGCGCAGCACGCCCTTGACCAGCACGGGCAGGCCCGAGACGGTGGCGAGCCTCCCGATGTCGTCGAGACCGGGGTTGGGAATGGGCTGCGCGAGCACACGCTCCCGCTCCGCCTCGGTCAGATTGCCGAGCCGCGCGCGGCCGGGGATGTCGGGCCAGCCGAGCGGCTCGATCCCGGGGCGATCGCCGCGCAGCACCGGCATCTCGACCGTCAGCATCAGGGCGCGGGCACCGGCGGAAGCGGCGCGCTCGACGAGCGCGTGCGTCACGTCGGCGTCCGACAGCAGGTACACCTGGAACCACCAGGGCGCGCCCTCGGCCGCGATCCGGTCGAAGGGCAGAGCCGTGTTCGTCGAGACGCCGAGGAGCGTGCCGGCGCGGGCCGCCGCCTCCGCCATCGCGATCTCGCCGCGGGGGTCGGCCGCCACCTGCTGCGCCATCGGCGCGACGAGCAGCGGAGTCGCGACGCTCGTGCCGAGGACCGTGGTCGCCGTCGACGCGTCGAGGGCGCCCCTGAGCGCGGCGGGGCGGAAGCGGACGGCGTCCCACGCGGCGAGGTCGGCGTCGCGCTCGCGGTGGTCCCCCGCCACGGCGCCGTAGTAGTCGGCGACGAACCACGGGAGCGCCTCCCTGGCGCGCTCCTCGAGCTCGCCGATGCGTCGACGCGACTCCGCGCTCCCGGTGGTCATCAGCGGCCTCCCTCTCGCGACGGGACGCCATCGCACCTCGACACTAGGGCGTGTCGAACAAGAGATCGCCGTCGCGAGCACGGCCTGATCGTGCGAGCTGCAAGGAGGAAGCCGAAGGTCGATGCGGGCATCGACCGAGGTCTCCGACGCCGCAGATCGTGCGATCAGGCCGAGCGGAGCACGCGAGATCTTGTTCGACACGCCCTAGGGTCTGTCGTCGAACTCGGCTACCGTAGGGGCCGCGAAGGGGAGTAGTTCCCACCGTCCGCAGTGCGGACGACGAGTGCGTGTCGACATGCTGGCCCGGAACGAACCGGGCCCGGCGCGCCACCCGGATCCTGATCGGTCCGGGCGAACGAGACCTTCGGTCAGTCGACGCACGTCCTGACCGGTCCTCTCGCGCGGGTCGGCGGGCCCGATCCCAGGAGATCCCATGGCGAGCACCGCACAGGACCCCACCCCCACGCAGATCCGGCGCTGGCGGCGCTACCTCGCCGACGAGCTCGCGGAGGCCGCGACCTACCGCGACCTCGCGCAGCGCCGCACCGGCGAGGAGCGCGAGATCCTACTCGCCCTCGCCGCGGCCGAGGGACGGCACGAGGAGCACTGGCGCGAGCTGCTCGGCCCGGCGGCGGAGCCCTCGCCCCGGCCGGACGTGCGCACGCGCCTGCTCGGGTTCCTCACCCGGCGCTTCGGCTCGGTGTTCGTGCTGGCGCTGATCCAGCGCGCAGAGGCCCGTTCGCCCTACGCCGACGACGACGACGCGACCGAGGCGATGGCGGCCGACGAGCGGATCCACGGCGAGGTGGTCCGCGGGCTCGCCGAGCGCGGACGCAGCCGGCTCTCGGGCACGTTCCGCGCCGCGGTCTTCGGCGCGAACGACGGGCTCGTCTCGAATCTCGCCCTCGTGCTCGGCGTCGGAGCGAGCGGCGTGGCCACGAGCGTCGTGCTCTTCACCGGCATCGCCGGCCTGCTCGCGGGCGCGCTCTCGATGGGCGCGGGAGAGTTCGTCTCGGTGCGATCGCAGCGCGAGCTGCTCTCGGCGTCCCACCCCGATCTCGACACCAACCGCGTCGTCCCCGATCTCGACGTCGACGCCAACGAGCTCGCCCTGGTCTACCGCGCCCGCGGGATGACGCAGGAGGAGGCCGACGCGCGCGCCTCCACCGTCTTCTCGGGCCTGCGCGGAGGGGCTGCACCCACCTCCCCGATCACGATCGGCGGCCCGAGGGCGGACCCGTCGATCGACGAGCACGAGTCGATCGGCACCGGCATGGGCGCCGCGCTCTCGAGCTTCTGCTTCTTCGCGTCGGGCGCGATCATCCCCGTGCTGCCGTACCTGCTGGGGATGTCGGGGCTGGCGGCCGTGATCCTCGCCTCGGTACTGGTCGGCCTCGCCCTGCTGGCGACGGGCGCGATCGTCGGGCTGCTCTCGGGCGCTCCGCCCCTCGCCCGTGCGCTGCGCCAGCTCGGGATCGGCTACGGGGCGGCGCTCGTGACCTACCTGCTCGGGCTGCTGTTCGGCGCTTCCGGGGTCTGAGCATCCGGAGTCCGCACCGCCCTGCCCTTCCACTGGACGGCTCCGACCGCGATCGCGAGCAGCAGCGAGAACGGCAGGCAGCCGAGCAGCGGGATCGAGGCGTAGTAGAGGATCTGCCGCTGGATCCACGCCGGCGACGGGGTGTCGGAGTCGCCGTAGTACGACGCGGGCGGCGACGAGTAGCCCGTGTAGAGGACGAAGAGCCCGAGTGCGCTGCCGGCGAGCCCCGCGAGCAGCAGCGCCAGGAGCCAGGGGTTGCGGAGGAACGAGGTCCGGCGCGACGCCTCGGGCGGACCCGGTCGGGTCTCGTCCTCGGCCGACGACTCCCACGGCGCCTCGGGCGTGGTCGGGAGTGCGGGCTGCTCATCGGCCGGGGGCAGCCTCAGCGGCGCCCGGCTCGGAGCGGGCGGCGTCGCCCGGAGCTCCCGACGAGTCCGGGCCGCGGCACCGATCGGAGGCAGCCCAGCGACGGTCTGAGCCGTCCGGGTCGGCCCCGTCCCCGGCCGGGCGAACGCCCGCTCGTCGCCGCGCACGCGGTCGACGCCGCCCGCGAAGCCGCGCTGGAACGCCGCGTCGTACCGCGGATCCACCGTCTTCCGATCGCTACCGTCGCGCTCCGTCATCATCGACCTCCGGCTCGTTGCTCAGGATCCCGCGCAGCCAGTCGCGGGCCTCGATGAACACCTCGTCGTCGTAGCGTCGCACGTACGAGACCTGACGGCGATCCGCACGGGGATACGAGCCGAGGAAGATCACCCGCGGACTGAAGCGGCGGAGGCCCAGCAGCGCGTCGGCGACCCGCTCGTCGTGCGCGTGTCCGTCGAGATCGATCACGAAGCGGTAGCGGCCGAGGGCGTCCCCGATGGGGCGGGACTGGATCATGCTCAGATTCACTCCGCGGGTCGCGAACTGCTCGAGCATGTCGAGCAGCGAGCCCGGCTCGTCGGAGGGCAGCTCGACGATGAGGCTCGTCTTGTCGGCGCCCGTGGGCTCGGGGAGCGCGGTCGAGCGCGAGACGTGCACGAAGCGCGTGACCGCGTTCGGGTTGTCGCCGATGCTCTCGGCGAGCACCTCGACGTCGTGGTGGGCGACGATCCCCGGAGGCGCGATCGCGGCCTGCGCGGGCGCCCCGTCGAGCAGGTCGATCGTGGCCTGCACGTTGCTCGAGGCCGGCAGGTACTCGTGGCTCGGGATCTCGCGGTCGAGCCAGAGCCGGCACTGCCCGTAGGCGACCGGGTGCGCGGCGACCACCCGCACGTCCTCGAGCCGGGTGCCGGGGCGCCCGACGAGGATGAACGACACCGGGACGAGGTACTCGCCGACGATGCGCAGCCCCGGGATCTTCGCGAGCGCGTCCTGCGCGGCGGTCACGCCTCCCTCGACCGAGTTCTCGATCGCGATGACCGCTCCGACGCTGCGGCCCGAGACCAGGTCGCCCAGCGCCTCCCCCACGTTCGAGACGCTGCGCCACTCGTGGCCGCGCGCCTCGGGGACCTGCGCGAGCGCCGCCTCCGTGAAGGTGCCGGAGGGCCCGAGATAGCTGTAGGTGCGGGGATGCGAAGAGCTGTCGGGCATGGCGGACAGCCTAGCCAGGGCGGTACCCGCGCGGCCGCCGGGCTGACACTATGGACCCCATGACCGATCGCGCAGGGAAGCCGGCACAGGCCTCCGATCTCATCGACGTCGAAGCCCTCGTGAGGGCCTACTACGACAACAAGCCGGACGTGTCCGACCCGCTGCAGAAGGTGGTCTTCGGGACCTCCGGGCACCGCGGATCCTCGTTCGACACGGCCTTCAACGAGGACCACATCGCGGCGGTGACGCAGGCGATCGTGGAGTACCGCACGAACGAGGGCATCACCGGCCCGCTCTTCATCGGAGCCGACACCCACGGCCTCTCGCGCCCGGCGCTGACGACCGCGCTCGAGGTGCTCGTCGCCAACCAGGTGCGCGTGCTCGTCGACGAGTTCGACGACTTCGTGCCGACCCCGGCGCTCAGCCACGCGATCCTCCGCTACAACAACGACCCCTCGCACACCGACCGCGCCGACGGCATCGTCGTCACGCCCTCGCACAACCCGCCCCGCGACGGCGGCTTCAAGTACAACCCGCCGCACGGCGGACCCGCGGACTCCGACGCCACGACCTGGATCGCGAACCGCGCCAACGAGCTGATCGCCGACGGCAACCGCGACGTCAAGTCGGCCGAGCCGAGCGCCGTCGAGACCTACGACTACCGCACCCACTACGTCGCGGACCTGAAGAACATCATCGACATCGACGCGATCAAGAAGGCGGGAGTGCGCATCGGCGCGGACCCGCTGGGCGGCGCCTCCGTGCACTACTGGCAGCTGATCGCCGAGATGTACGAGCTCGACCTGACCGTCGTCAACGGCGAGGTCGACCCCGCCTGGGGCTTCATGACCCTCGACTGGGACGGCAAGATCCGGATGGACCCGTCCTCGCCGAGTGCGATGGCCTCGGTCGTCGCGCGCGCGGGCGAGTACGACATCCTGACCGGCAACGACGCCGACGCCGACCGTCACGGCATCGTCACGCCCGACGGCGGACTGATGAACCCCAACCACTACCTCGCCGTCGCGATCGACTACCTCTACCGCCACCGCTCCGGCTGGCGCGAGGACGCCGCGATCGGCAAGACGCTCGTGTCGTCGTCGATCATCGACAAGGTCGCGGAGTCGCTCGGGCGCCGCCTCTGGGAGGTGCCGGTCGGCTTCAAGTGGTTCGTGCCCGGCCTGGTCGACGGCTCGGTCGGCTTCGGCGGCGAGGAGTCGGCGGGCGCGTCGTTCCTGCGCTTCGACGGCACCGTGTGGACCACCGACAAGGACGGCATCCTGCTGGCGCTGCTCGCGTCCGAGATCGTGGCCGTGACGGGCAAGAGCCCGTCGGCGCTCTACCGCGAGCTCACCGAGCAGTTCGGCGACCCGGTCTACGAGCGCGTCGACGCCGTCGCCACCAAGGCGCAGAAGGCGGCCCTCGGCAAGCTCGACGGCGACGCGATCACGGCGACCACCCTCGCCGGCGAGGAGATCGTCGCGAAGCTCTCGAAGGCGCCGGGCAACGACGCCGGCGTCGGAGGCGTCAAGGTCGTCACCGAGAACGCGTGGTTCGCCGCGCGCCCCTCTGGCACCGAGGACGTCTACAAGATCTACGCCGAGAGCTTCCGCGGCCTCGACCACCTGCACGAGGTGCAGGCCGAGGCCCGCACCATCGTCGACGGCGCCCTGGGCTCGTAGCTCGGCCCTGAGCCGGCGAGGAGACTCGATCAGCGGAGGGAGGGCGCGCCTCCTGCGAGACGCGCCTTCCTGCGGATGGCCGTCCCTCGCGGATCGAGTAGCCCGCGCAGCGGGCGTATCGAGATCCACCGACGTCAGAGGGCCGGGGCGACGTCCCGATCCGCTGGAGTGGCGAGTCCTTTCAGGAGACAGCACCTCACGCCTGAGCCCCGTCCTCGCTGATCGAGTAGCCCGCGCAGCGGGCGCATCGAGATCCACCGGCGTCAGAAGGCCGGGGCAGAGAACCGTTCGGCTGGAGCTGGTGAGTCTCGATACGCCCCTGCGGGGCTACTCGACCAGCATGGACGGCGACAGGCGCCGACTTCTCCCTCCCCGTCTCGGGTCCGCGCGCGTCATGCCGCCGAGAAAGGACTCCGACAGCCCGCCGACCCGCAGGTCGTGTCGCCTCCTGGGGCTGCTACCAGCGGGGGTGCACGGTGGGGCGGAAGTGGGTGTCGTAGAGGGCGTTCACCGACTCCATGAAGCGCGGGCCGAGGGGGGCGGCGGAGGCGGCGGCCGCGTTGGCGCGGGCCTGCTCGACGGAGCGGGCGCCGGGGATGACCGCGGTGACGCCGTCCTGCTGGATGATCCAGGCGAGGGCGGCGGCGGCCGGCGCGAGGCCCTGGCTGTCGGCGAGAGCCGAGAACTCCTGCGCGGCCGCGACTCCGGTCGCGAAGTCGACGCCCGAGAACGTCTCGCCCACGTCGAACGCGGAGCCGTCGCGGTTGTAGTTGCGGTGGTCGTCCGCCGCGAACGTCGTCTCGGTCGTGTAGCGACCGCTGAGCAGACCCGAGGCGAGCGGGACGCGCGCGAGGATCCCGACGCCCGCCTCCCGAGCGGCCGGCAGCACCTCGTCGAGCGGCTTCAGGCGGAATGCGTTGAGGATGATCTGCACGCTCGCGACGTTCGGCCGGGCGATCGCGGTGAGCGCCTCGTCCGTGCGCTCGACCGAGACGCCGTAGTTCGCGATCGCTCCGTCGGAGACGAGAGTGTCGAGCGCGTCGAAGACGGCGTCGTCGGAGTAGACGGACGTCGGCGGGCAGTGCAGCTGCACGAGGTCGAGGGTGTCGACGCCGAGGTTCTTCCGCGAGCGGTCCGTCCAGGCGCGGAAGTTCTCGAGCACGTAGTTCGAGGGGATCTGGTCGACGCGGCGGCCCATCTTGGTCGCGACGAACACCTCCGCGTCGGGGTGCGCGGCACGGTACGCGCCGATCGTGCGCTCACTGCGGCCGTCGCCGTAGACGTCGGCGGTGTCGAAGAGCGTGACCCCCGACTCCACCGCGGCGTCGAGGATGGCGAGGGCGTCGCTCTCGGCGACGTCCCCCCAGTCGGCACCGAGCTGCCAGGTTCCGAGGCCGACGACGGAGACGGGCGCACCAGTGCGTCCGAGGGTTCGAGTGTCCATGCCTCCACCGTAGGTGCGCGCACCGGAGCGCGGAGCCCCCTTGCGCGTGGCCTAACGTCGAGGTCATGAGCCTCGTCGTCCTCGGAAGCGCCAACCTCGACCACGTGCACCGCGTCGCACGCATCCCCGCCCCGGGTGAGACGGTGCTCGCCCTCGACTACCGCACGTACCCGGGCGGCAAGGGGCTGAACCAGGCCGTCGCCGCGGCCCGCACCGCCCCCGGCACCGCCTTCGTGACGAGCCTCGGCCGCGACGCCGGGGGCGACGAGCTGGCGACCGTTCTCGCCGGCGAGCCGCTCGCGCTGCACGCCGGCGGATCGACGAGCGCACCGGGACCGCGCAGATCACCGTGGACGACCGCGGCGAGAACGCGATCGTGGTCGACTCCGGGGCGAACGCGGCCCTCGTCGGACTCACCGAGGGCGAGCGGACGCTGATCTCCGGTGCGTCCGCCCTGCTCCTCCAGCTCGAGATTCCCGTGGCGACCGTGCAGGAGGCGGCCGTCGCCGCCCGCGCGTCGTCGACCCGCACGATCCTCAACGCCGCCCCGATCGGCCCGCTCCCCGAGGGGCTCCTCGCCGCACTCGACGTGCTGATCGTCAACGAGCACGAGGCTCGCGAGCTCGCCGCCGACCGCGCCATCGACGCCGCCGACGACGCGGCTCTCGCGGCGGCGCTCACCGCACTGGTGCCGCTCGTGCTGGTCACGCTCGGCTCCGACGGCGTCGTCATCGCCGTGCGCGACCGCGAGCCCGTCGTCGCGCCGGCGTTCCGGGTCGAGGTCGTCGACACGACGGGTGCGGGCGACACGTTCTGCGGCGCCTTCGCGGCCCGCCTCGCCGCCACCGGCGCCGACCTCGACGACCCGTCGGCGCTCGTGCCGCTGGTGCGCTGGGCGACCGCCGCCGCAGCGATCTCGGTCACCCGGGCGGGGGCAGCCGTGTCGGCGCCGACCGCGGTCGAGACGGAGGCGTTCCTCGCCGAGCGCTGACCGGCCGGCGGGTCCGCTCTAGTCGACCGCGGCGATCCGCACCGTGACGCGGGCGCGACGCTGCGGGTGCTCGAGCGAGCACCACTCGCGGACGACAGCTCCGACCGACCGGGCGACGTCCGGCGCCGACGCCTCAGCGCTCGCGCAGACGTCGACCGCCACCGACACCTCGTCGCCGCTGATCCGGATCAGGACCGGCTCGGCGAAAGTGCCGCCCGTGGCCGCGCCGAGCGGGCCCGAGGCCAGCGGCACCGATGACGGAACGAATGCGGTCGCGGCGTGCGCGATCACGTCGCGCACCTCGGGTCGCGCGGGGACCAGCATCACCACTCCGTCGACGGAGCGCAGCAGGGCCGCCACGGTCGCGGAGGCGCTGGGCTCGCGCGGGGTCAGCTCGCTCACGACTCCTCCGTCCCGGGCAGGTAGACGTCCTCGACGCGCACGTCGATGGTCACGACCCGCAGCTCGGTCTGGGTGAGCAGCCGGGAGTGGATGCGCTCGCGCACCTGCTGGGCCGCGTCCGCGATCGGGACGCCCCAGAAGACCGAGATCGTCACGTCGACCACGACGTCGGCCCCCGGCTCGTCGATGTCGCCGATCAGGCGGCACCGTCCGACCAGGACGCCGGGAACGCTGTCGCCCGCCTCGCGCACGAGGCCGCGGACGGCGCCCTCGGTGATGGTCAGGGCGACCTCGGGCTCGACGCTGGCGAGCGGGATGTCGCGCCCGGCCCTGGCCTCGCGGCGGGCCTGGGTCAGGATCGAGCCGAACCAGCTCTCGTCGGGTGCGGGCAGGCGCTCGGCGTCGTCGTCGATCAGCGCTCCGGAGAGGGCGCGGACGCGCTCGAGCGCTCGCAGCGTGCGCCGGTACTCGGGCGACTCCTCGATCACCGGGTCGTAGGGGATCCGGCCGCGGTCGAGGTAGTCGCTGAGCTCGGCCATCCCGCGCTCCTCGGTGGCGGGCGCACCGGCGCCGGCCACGTCGGCCCCCGGGACGTCCGGCGTCTCGTCCGCGTTCATCGCGCCTGCTCCTTCATCGCCAGTCCTCCATCGCAACGACCAGCGACTCCCTCGCCCGGGCGAGCTTCCCGCGCACCGCGGTCGCCGTGATCCCCAGGTGCTCGGCGATCTCACCGTACGACTCGCCGCCGACCTCGCGGAGCAGCCAGCACTGCCGCTGAGACTCGGGCAGTTCTGCGAGCGCGTGCGCGAGCGCCTTCATCGCGTCGCTCTGCTCCGCCGACTCGAACGGGCCCGGCTCGCGGGCGGGCGGATGCTCGACCGCGTCGACGTCGTCGGTGGGGCGGCGCTGCCGCAGCAGGTCGACGCTCGCCCGGCTGACGATCCGCATCATCCAGCTCCGCACGCTCGCGGGCTCCTTGAGCTGCGGGAGCTGAGCCCAGACCGTGATCAGCGCGTTCTGCACCGCGTCCGAGGCGTCGGCCTGCGAGCCGGTCAGTCGCCAGGCGTAGGCGCGCAGGATCGACTGGTGCCGCTTGACGAGCACCTCGAAGGCGCGCACATCGCCCTCGGCCGAGCGCTCGGCGAGGAGCGCATCGCTCGCCGACTCCAGACCGCGCACGGCGCACCTCTCCACTCGAGCATCCAGCACTATCAGGCAACGCTCAGGATAATTCCCGATCCGCACCGTGACGATCACCCTCCGGGTTCCGTCTCACTCATGAAAGCACAGCCCGCCGGTCGATCCGCCGGGCTTCCGCATCCGGCACGCTGCACGACAGGCGGCCGGCACTGACGTACAGGAGTCACCATGAGCGACACCACCCGCACCCCCGCCACCACGCCCCGCGTCGACAAGTCGTCCGTCGAGACCGTGACCAGCCTGGGCAGCAGCACCGCCTCGGGCGTCGCCCAGGGCAAGACCGTCATCGACGACGCGGTCATCGCGAAGGTCGCCGGCATCGCGGCCCGCGAGGTCCCCGGAGTCTTCGCCCTCGGCAACAACGCCGCCCGCGCTTTCGGCGCGATCCGCTCGGCCGTCGGCGGCAACGACCTGTCGCAGGGCGTCCGCGTCGAGGTCGGCGAGACCCAGGTCGCGGTCGACGTCACCCTCGTCGTCGAGTACCCCGTCCCCATGCAGTCGGTCGCCGACGCCGTCCGCGAGTCCGTCTCCGACGCCATCACCGACCTCGTCGGCATGAGCGTGGCCGAGATCAACGTCGCGATCGTCGACGTGCACATCCCCGGTGACGACTCGAGCGACACCGATGCCGAGAGCCGCGTCCGATGACCGACCCCCGAATCCCGACCCCCGCGCCGGCGAACCGCAGCACCGTGCTCGGTGTCGCGGTCGGCGCCATCCTCGCCTTCGCGGCCCTGCTCTTCGGCTTCTGGGGCTTCGTCCTCACCGCCGTGTTCATGGCCCTCGGCGTCGTGATCGCCCGCATGCTCGACGGCTCGCTCGACGTGCGCAGCCTCGTGGACGTGTTCCGCGGGCGCACGACCTCCCGCTAGGAGTCCTGCATGACCACCGCTCTCGATCCTCGCCCCGTCGCCGACCGCGCGGCGACATCGCCCGTGGCGGGCACCGTCACCATCAACGTCCGCTCGATCGAGCGGACCGCGCTGGCGATCGTCCACGAGGAGCTGGACGTCGAGGTCTCCGCGATCCGCATCCGCCTGTCGGACGACGGAGGCGGTCTCGCCCTCGCGGTCTCCACTCCGGTGGTCCTCGAGCCGGCCCTCGCCGACGCGCCGGGGGCCTCCACGGGCACGGTGCTGGACCGCCTCCACCGCGACCGGGCCCGCATCGCCGCCCGCATGGAGGCGCTCACCGGCCGCACCGTCACCCGGGTCGACATCCGGGTCACCGGCACCCGCACCCGCAGCACGAGGAGAGTCGCATGAGCCCCGCACCGTCACCGCGCGACGCGGCACCGGACGCGCGCTACCGCCGCTTCCTGCGCCGGGAGACCCACAGCTCGCGCTCGGCCGCGCAGATCGTCGTCCTGCTGCTCGTCGCACTGGTCGCCGCCTACGTCGGGGCCGAGGCGGTGCTCGCCGTCTTCGGCGCGGCTCCCCTCCTGATCGCCCCCTCGGCGCTGCTCGCAGCGATCGTCGGAGTAGGCGACCTCGCCCAGGTCGCCCTCCTCGGCATCGCGGCCGGAGTGGCCGTCCTCGCGCTGATCCTCCTCGTCCTCGCCCTCGGCCCGGGTCACCGGGCGCGGCACACCATCGAGGACGACCGTCTCGCGGTCGTCGTGGACGACGGAGTGATCGCCTCGGCGCTCGCCCGCTCGGCCCGCACCGTCGCCCGCTCGCGCCGCGAGGACACCAGCGCCTCGCTCGGCCGCCGCACCGCGGTGATCGAGATCACCCCGGCGTCCGGGATCGCCGTCGACCAGGCGGCCGTCCAGTCGGCCGTCGACGACGAGATCACCCGCATCGCCCCCCAGCCCGCCACTCGGGCGTCCGTCCGCGTCGCCTCGTCCGGGAGGATCTGATGACCACGAGCAACCGCTTCGTCAACCGCCTCGTCCTGTTCCTGCTCGGCCTCGTGCTCGCCGCGGTCGCCGCAGGCCTCGTGCTGGTCGCCGTCTCCCAGCCCGCCAGGGACGCCGTGTCGGGCTTCGGCTCCGACGAGGGCGCCGCCCTCGTCTCGCGCCTCTCCCCCGAGGACGGCACGCCCTGGAGCGACGCGGCCGTCCTGTGGCCGCTCTACGCGATCGTGGGCGTCTGCCTCCTGGCGATCGTGATCTGCATCGCCCTCGCGGTGGCGCACGGTCGCGGCCGTACCGGCACCGTCCTCACCGATGTCGCGCAGGGCGACGGCCCGGCCGGCGAGATCGAGATCGCGACCGGCTTCGCCGAGGACGTCCTCGAGAACGCGCTCGCCGGTCGCACCGACCTGCTCGACGTGACGGTGTCGGCCTACCGGCACGGCTCCGCCTCGGCGCTGAAGGTCCGCGTGCTCCCCCGGGCCGGCGTCTCGCCGCGCACCGTCGTGGACGCCGTGCACCAGGAGGTCGTCGAGCTCGACCGCCTGCTGGGTGCCCGACTGCCCGTCGTGCTCGAGGTCGCCTCGAGCGCCCGCGCCGGCTTCTCGAAAGAGGACCGCGTCGCGTAGGACCGCGGACGCCGCACGGCGCCCGCCCACGACTCCCCCGGCGTCCCCGCCGGAGGACCACCACACCGAACGGAAGGAGCCCCTCATGGGTGCAGACGACAAGATCCGCAACGCCGCAGAGAACCTGGTCGGAAAGGCGAAGGAGACGGTCGGCAAGCTGACCGACAACGAGCGCCTCGAGGCCGAGGGCCAGGCCGACCAGACCAAGGCATCGGCCAAGAAGGTCGGCGAGGACGTCAAGGACGTCTTCAAGAACTGACCGACCCATTACCGGCGGAGGCCGTCATCGCGAAGCGGTGGCGGCCTCTTCTCGTCGTGGTCAGACGCTCCAGAACATGATGCGAGCGGCCGACGCCGAGTCGATGCTCTGGTCGAAGTTGTCGACCGTGTGCGAGGAGTACAGGATCGTGTCGCCGTCGACGCTCGTGACGATGCCGGTGTGATCCCAGTCGCCCGAGCCGTCCCAGTCGAACTGCACGACGTCGCCGACCTCCACCTGGTCGCGCTGCGTGTTCGAGAGCGGGGTCGCCCGCTCCGGGTGCGCGGCGAGGTACGAGTTGAACGCCGTCGACGAGGCCCAGGCCGAGCTGTAGCCGCCCGTCGAGGAGTAGTTCCACTCCTCGTCCATGGCCCAGCCGCGGGCGATGAGCGACTGCGAGGCGAAGTTGACGCAGTCGTTGCCCGAGATCACGCCGTACTGCGCGGAGTTGTAGTCGGACCAGTAGGTCTCGAGGTAGTCGAGCTGCGAGGCGAGGCGGCTGGCGTCGAGCGCGGCCGCGGCCTTGGCGGCCTCGATCGCCGGGTCGGGCGTGTAGGCGAAGGTGATCGCGGAGGCGACGACCTTCGTCGTGGCGAGGACGCCGGTCGCGGTGGGGCTCGGCGACGCCGTGGCGGTGGGGGCCTCGAGGTCGCTCGCGGGCTCCGCGGTGGCGGTTCCGGTCGCCGCGGTGTCGGCGTCGGCGGTCTCGGTCGCCGCGGGCTCGGTGGGCGCGGTGCCGGTGGTCGCGGGTGCCTCCGTCGTCGCGGTGTCGACGGCCGGCTGCGCGGTCTCGGCCGGCGTGCCGTCGACGGTCACGGCGGCGGCCTCGTCCGTCACGGCGTCGAAGGTGATCGGCTGCCCGTCGGCGTCGAAGAAGGCGACCGGCACGACTCCCTCGGCCTCGCCCGAGGCGGGGGGCGCGGTCACGGTGATCTGGTCGGCGTTCTCGACGGCGACCGCCCCTTCGGCGTCGCCGAAGCGGACCGTGGCGACGGCGTCGAGGTTGGATCCCGAGAGCGTGACGCTCGTGCCTCCGGCGACGGTGCCGGAGGTGGTCGAGACGGCGCTGAGCACGACGCGGGCGGAGGCGGTGGTCGCGGGCAGCACGGCGACGGTGGTCGGGCTCGACGACGGGGTCCCGGTGGCCGACGCGGACTCCGCCGATCCGGTCGCTCCGACGGTGAGGCTCGCCCCGGTGGCGACCGCGACGACGACGAGGCCGCCCGACATCGCCAGCACGAGGTGCTTGCGCGACGGTCGGAAGAACGAGGAGCCCCGGGGAGCCGGGTCGACCTTCGCCTGGTGGCCCTCGGCGGCGCGCCGGTCGCGGCGCGACGCGAAGACCTGCTCGCCCACGGCGTGCGGCGGCCGGGAGGCGGCGGGCGCGGTGGGCGCGGCCTCCGGAACGACTCGGACATCGGCGGATCGCCGACGGCCCTCGCGCTCGCGGGCCTCGCGGCGGGTCATCGGAGCGGTGGTCGCATCGAGCGGAGTCTGCTCGGAGGGTGCATCAGGGGTGGAGCGGGTGGAGCTTTGGGGCACAGGGGTATCTCACGGATCGAGGGGCGCGCGGCGGGGATCGCGCGCTGTTGAGCGGGGGAAGCGGCCATGTCACCAGGCGGGAGTGGGAGGACCGTTCGACGGCCCTCCGAAAACACTCCGAGTAACAGTACGGTAACAACCGGCGGGTGTCACCCCCGAGAGCGTCCGGATCTGATCGCTCGGGGCTCAGCCGGTGGTGCCGGGCGCGTAATCGGGCGCATCCGGAAGTCCGAACAGACGCTCGAGCGTCTCGATGCCCGCATCGTGCAGGTGCTGCGACAGCTCGACCCCGACGTGTCGGAGGTGGTACGGCTCCGACTCGTAGCCGGTGATCGGCGTCGCGTCCGGCTTGTACCTGACCAGGAAGCCGAAGCGGTGGGCGTTCGCGCCGACCCACTGCCCCTCCGGAGTGTCGCCCCAGCAGATCTCGAGCGCGCAGGCTCCCGAGGAGCCGACGACGTCGACGGCCCACCCGGTCTGGTGCTCGCTGTGCCCCGGGCGCGCGCTGGTCGCATCCGCCCCCGCCTGGCCGCGCGTCGACACCCACCCGGCGTAGACGCTGACCTGGGTGTCGTAGGAGCGGTAGGCGCTCTGCACGGCGAGCGAGAGCCCCGCCTCCGACGACGCCGCGGCGAACAGGGCGACGAGCGCATCGGCCGTCGCCTGGCGCATCGGCTGGCGGTTGACGTAGGACACGTCGGGATAGACCAGATCGGCCGGCACGTAGTCGACGGGCGTGAGGGTCCGCAGCTTGTTGACGACCACCCAGGGGCTGGCGGGGTCGTCGACGGAGTAGGCGGTGAGGTCGATCCCCGGAGTGGGGGTCGGCGTCGCCGTGGGCGTCGGCGCCGCGGTGGGTGTGGGAGTCGCGGTGGGCGTCGGGGTCGGCGTCGCGCTCCCGGCGGCCGTCGGCGTCGCGGTCGGCGTCGCGTCGCGCCCGCCCCCGATCGCCGCGCCCACGCCGAACGCGGCGACGCCGGCGGCCGCGGCGACGCCTCCGACGACGAGCACCCGGCGACGGACGGGGCGGGAGCGGGGCGGCTGGTTCTCGCTCGAGGTCATCCTCCGAGCCTACGCGCGGCCCTCCGCCGCTCTCCTCCCACGCCGTGTCCGGGCGCGCCCCTTCGCGGGGCTCTCCAATATCCTCTAAGGATTCACATAAGCGACTCCCCTAGCTTGTGTGTCAGCCTCGGCGACCACGCGGCTCCGCCCCCCTTAGGATCCGCGAACCCTCGGTCCCGAACGAAAGGACCCCATGCTCCGACCTCGACACGCGCCGGCGCTCCCCCTCGCCGACCTGACGAGCCTCCTCGACCTCCCCGGCGCCTCCCCCGCCGCCGCGGCGATCAGCGGGGTCACCCTCACCGCCTCGGACGTCGAGCCGGGCGACCTCTTCGTCGCCCTGGCCGGCGTGCACCGCCACGGAGCCGACTTCGTCGACGAGGCCCGCGAGCGCGGGGCCGCCGCCGTGCTGACCGACGCCGCCGGCGAGGCGGCCGCCCGCGCGACCGGGCTCCCCGTCCTCGTCGTCGACGAGCCCCGCGCCCGCCTCGGCGCGGTCGCCGCCGCCGTCTACGGCACCGCCGAGCGCGCTCCCCTGCTCTTCGGGGTCACGGGCACCAACGGCAAGACCTCGACCGTGCACATGATCGAGGGGATCCTCCGCCAGCTCGGCGTGGTCCCCGGCCTCAGCTCCACGGCCGAGCGCCACATCGGCGACACCTCCGTCACGAGCGGACTCACCACTCCCGAGGCGAGCGAGCTGCACGCCCTGATCGCGCGCATGCACGAGGAGGGAGTCGGGGCCGCCGCCATCGAGGTCAGCGCCCAGGCGCTCACCCGCCACCGGGTCGACGGAGTGGTCTTCGACGTCGCCGGCTTCACGAACCTCAGCCACGACCACCTCGACGACTACGGCGACATGGACACCTACTTCGCCGAGAAGGCGCAGCTGTTCCAGCCCGACCGCGCGCGCCGGGCCGTCGTCTCGCTCGACTCGCCGTCGGGCGCCCGCCTCGTCGAGGCCGCGGGGATCCCGCTCGTGACCATCACCTCTCGGGAGGGCGTCGACGCCGACTGGACGGTGACGATCCTCGAGCAGGAGTTCGGGCGGACCCACTTCCGCCTGCAGAACCGCGAGTCGCGGGCGATCACCACCTCCGTGCCGATCATCGGCGCGCACATGGCCGCGAACGCCGCGCTCGCCGTCGTCATGCTGATCGAGGCGGGCCGGCCCATCGGCGAGATCCGCGCGGCGCTGCACCGCGACGGCGGGATCGACGTGTCGCTCCCCGGCCGCACCGAGCGCGTCTCGGGCGACCGAGGGCCCACCGTCTACGTCGACTTCGGCCACAGCGCCGACGCCTTCCAGCGCACCCTCGAGGCGGTCCGCGAGGTCACGCCGGGTCGCGTGATCATGGTCTTCGGCGCCGACGGCGACCGAGACGCCCTGAAGCGGCCCGCGATGGCCGAGGCGGCGGTCTCCGGGAGCGACATCCTGGTGATCACCGATCACCACCCGCGCTTCGAGGAGCCCGCCTCCATCCGGCGCACCCTCGTGGAGGCGGCGCGGGCCGCTCGACCCGACGGCGAGATCCACGAGGTGGACGACCCCAAGCGCGCGATCCGGGTCGCCGTGTCGCTCGCCGAGGAGGGGGACTCCATCCTCTGGGCGGGCCCGGGGCACCAGAACTACCGCGACATCCAGGGGGTGCGCACTCCCTACTCGGCCCGGGCGGAGGCGCGCGCCGCGCTGCGCGAGGCGGGCTGGGCCGACGAGGCGGTCCCGTCCCCGGTCTGACGCCGCTCGGCAGCGCCTGAGATCCCGTTCAGGCTCGCCGGTGCCCCTGGGCGGGCCGTCGCACGAGGTGTAACTTTGCGCAGCACGCAACGTTTGCGGCGGCTCGCCGTGCCTGGAACGCGTCCCGCCAGACAAGGGGACACCAATGGCAGACACCGCACCTCGCTCGACCTCGCGGGGGGCCTCGGCCGCCGCCGAGCCGACGCCCTCGCGCGCGATCATGACCCACCGGCAGATCCTCTTCGTGATCTTCGGCCTGATGGCGGGCATGTTCCTCTCCTCCCTCGACCAGACGATCGTCGGCACCTCGATGCGCACGATCGCCGACGACCTCGACGGTCTCTCGCAGCAGGCCTGGGTCACCACGGCGTACCTGATCGTCTCGACGATCGCCACGCCCATCTACGGCAAGCTCTCCGACATCTTCGGGAGGCGACCGCTCTACCTGATCGCGATCGTCCTCTTCCTGATCGGCTCGACGCTCGCCGGCTTCTCGACCTCGATGCTCGGACTCGCCGGCTTCCGCGCCGTGCAGGGCCTCGGCGCCGGAGGACTCATGTCGCTCGCCCTCACCGTGATGGGCGACATCCTGCCTCCGCGCGAGCGCGCCAAGTACCAGGGCTACTTCCTCGCCGTGTTCGGCGTCTCGAGCGTCGTCGGCCCGCTGATCGGCGGCCTCCTCGCCGGCACCCCCGAGATCCTCTTCATCACCGGCTGGCGCTGGGTGTTCCTGATCAACCTGCCGATCGGCGCGATCGCGCTGTTCATCGTCGTCCGCTTCCTGCACCTCCCGAAGCCGGCCGGACAGCGCTCGGTGCGGATCGACTGGTGGGGCGCCGCCCTCGTCATCATCGCCGCCGGTCCGCTCCTGCTGATCGCCGAGCAGGGCCGCGAGTGGGGCTGGGGCTCCCCCGTCGCGTGGGTCTGCTACGTCGTGGGCGCGCTGGGCATCCTCGGCTTCATCCTCGCCGAGCGCATGATGGGCGACGACGCGCTGATCCCGCTCAAGCTGTTCCGCTCGCCGACCTTCTCGATGGCGACCGTCCTGGGTGTGCTCGTCGGTTTCGGCATGTTCGGCGGCATGATGTCGATCCCGCTCTACCTGCAGCTCGTCAACGGAGCCACGCCGACCGAGTCCGGCTTCCTGATGCTGCCGATGATCCTCGGCCTGATGATCTCCTCGATCGTCTCGGGCCAGATCATCTCGCGCACCGGCCGCTATCGCGCCTTCCCGATCGTCGGCACCTTCCTGATGTCGGCCGCGTTCTTCTACTTCACCTTCGTGACGATCGACAAGCCGGTGATCTTCATGATGGGCGGCATGCTGATGCTCGGCCTCGGTCTCGGCCAGATGATGCAGACGCTCACGCTCGCGTCGCAGAACTCGGTCGACGTCGCCAACATGGGCGTCGCGACGAGCGCCTCGACGTTCTTCCGGCAGATCGGCGGGACGCTGGGCACCGCGGTCATCTTCTCGGTGCTGTTCAGCCGCATCCCCGAGACGATCGCCGCCGCCTTCAAGAACCCGACGATCGCCGCGAACCTCCAGGCCGCCGCCTCCGACCCGACCGTCGCCGCCGACCCGGCGAACGCCGGGATCCTGAAGCTGCTGCAGTCGCAGGACTCCTCGGCGATCGGCTCGGCTCTCGACGGCGACACCTCCTTCCTGAACACCGCCGACAAGGCGCTCTCGGCGCCGTTCCTCACCGGCTTCAACGACGCCACCGTCACCGTGTTCTGGGTGGCGCTGGCCGTCGTCCTGCTCGCCTTCGTGCTCTCGTGGTTCCTCAAGACCCCGCCGCTGCGCGCGAAGTCGGCCATGCAGGAGGCGCACGACCTCGCCACCGAGGACGCCGCCGAGGAGCTGCGCCGCACCGATCCGCAGCTCGCGGCACGCGCCGGCGCCGACCTCGCGGCCGGCAGCATCGAGCCCGACCTGCGGACCGACTCCGTGCGCACGGCGGGTGACGACGCGGGCGACCGGCACTCGCGCTGACTCCCGGTCGCCCGGTGGTCCTCCGCCGGGCGCCTCCCCGGCCCCCGCACCGAGAGAGCGCTCTACGAACGCCCTAGGATGTGGGGTGACCGCTGCCGAAGGAGTCCGCCCATGAGCGATGCCCGCACCCCCACTCCCGACCTCTCGGAGCAGACCGCCCGTGCGGAGGGCCTCGCCGTCCGCGACTGGCCCGTCGGGTTCCTGTGGGGGTCCGCGACCGCCGCCGCGCAGATCGAGGGTGCCGGTCACGAGGGCGGCAAGGAGGACAGCATCTGGGACGCGTTCTCGCGCGTTCCGGGAGCCGTCGCGAACGGCGACACCCCCGAGGTGGCCGTCGACCACTACCACCGGATGCCCGCCGACGTGCAGCTGATGAAGGAGCTCGGCCTGGGCTCCTACCGCTTCTCGGTCAGCTGGGCGCGGGTCAAGCCGGGCGACCGGGCCGTGAACGCCGAGGGCCTCGACTTCTACTCCCGCCTCGTCGACGAGCTGCTGGGCGCCGGCATCCTGCCCTGGCTCACGCTCTACCACTGGGATCTGCCGCAGGCGCTGGAGGAGAAGGGCGGCTGGGCGAACCGCGACACCGCCGAGCGCTTCCGTGACTACGCCGAGGCGGTGCACGCGAGCCTCGGCGACCGCGTGCAGCACTGGACGACGTTCAACGAGCCCTTCTGCTCGACCCTGCTCTCGTACGGAGCGGGCGTGCACGCTCCCGGAGTGATCTCGCAGCAGGCGGCGCTCGCGGCGGTGCACCACACCCACCTCGCGCACGGCCTCGCGGTCTCGGCCCTGCGCGATCTCGGCGCGCAGAACCTCGGCATCACGCTCAATCTCTCCAACGCCGTGCCCGACGACCCCGACGACGAGGCCGACCTCGACGCCGCCCGCCGCTTCGACGCGCTGCAGAACCGCATCTTCCTCGATCCCCTGCTGCTCGGCGAGTACCCCGAGGACCTGCTCGAGGACGTCGCCGGCCTCGGGCTCGACGAGCTGATCGCCGACGGCGACCTCGCCGTGATCGCGCAGCCGCTCGACTTCCTCGGCGTGAACCACTACCACGACGACAACGTCTCGGCCCGTCCCCTCCCCGCGGGGGCGGAGGACTTCGCGCAGGCCACCGACCGCGAGGTCGGTTCGCCGTGGGTAGGGTCGGAGTTCATCACCTTCCCCTCGCGCGGACTCCCCCGGACGGCGATGGACTGGGAGGTGCACCCCGACGGGCTGCGCTACCTGCTCACGCGCCTCGGCCTCGAGTACGAGAACCTGCCTCCGCTGTTCGTCACCGAGAACGGCGCCGCCTACGACGACGTCGTCGAGGACGGCCGCGTCCACGACGTCGACCGCACCCAGTACGTGCTCGACCACGTCGAGAAGGTGGCCGACGCCATCGACCAGGGTGCCGATGTCCGCGGCTACTTCGTCTGGTCGCTGCTCGACAACTACGAGTGGGCGTGGGGCTACGAGAAGCGCTTCGGCATCGTGCGCGTCGACTACGACTCGCAGGAGCGCATCCCGAAGGACTCGGGCCTGGTCTACTCGCGCCTGATCGGCGGCAGCGCCGCCGCAGCGCTGGACTAGAAGATGAGCGAGGCACTGCGCGGGGCTGGCCGCTCGCCGACTCTCGAGATGGTCGCGGCACGCGCCGGAGTGTCGCGGGCGACCGTCTCGAGGGTCGTCAACGGCGCCCCGCAGGTCGCTGCCGAGATCGTCGCCGCGGTGCAGAAGGCGATCGGCGAGCTCGACTACGTGCCCAACCGCGCCGCGCGGATGCTCGCCTCCCGCCGGACGCAGTCGATCGCCCTGATCGTGCCGGAGTCGACGGCCCGCGTCTTCGCCGACCCGTTCTTCGCCTCGATCGTGCAGGGCGCGGCGATGCGCCTCGCCGACACCGACTACACGCTCTCGATGCTGATCGCGTCGGAGACCGACGGCGAGAAGACCCGGCGCTACCTCCTCGGCGGCAACGTCGACGGGGCCCTCGTGGTCTCGCACCACTCGGGCGACCACTCGTACGCGGCGCTCTCGAACTCCCTCCCGATCGTCTTCGGCGGGCGGCCGCTGTCTCCGGAGGAGCGCGGCTCGTACTACGTCGACGTCGACAACGCCGACGGGGCCGCGGTGGCCACGGCCCACCTCATCGGCCGCGGCCGCCGTCGCCTCGCGACGATCGCGGGGCCCGCCGACATGCCGCCGGGCGTCGACCGGCTCATCGGCTGGCGCAGCGCCCTGACCGACGCGGGCCTCGACGACGGCCTCGTCGAGTGGGGCGACTTCTCGCCCGACAGCGGAGCCGAGGCGATGCGCCGCCTCCTCGAGCGCGACCCCTCGATCGACGGCGTGTTCGCGGCGAACGACCAGATGGCCGTCGGCGCGTACGCCGCACTGCGGGAGGCGGGACGCCGCATCCCCGAGGACGTCTCGGTCGTCGGCTTCGACGACGACATGTTCGCCCGCACGGCCGTGCCCGCCCTGAGCACGGTCCGCCAGATCCCCGTCGAGCTCGGCGCGCGCATGGCCGAACTGCTGACGGCGCGCATCGAGGGCACCCCGGTCGAGCACCGGACGCTGATGCCCACCGAGCTGGTCGTCCGCGCGAGCTCCTGACCCGTCCCGCGCGACCCGTCGATTACTCGAAAGTTGCGGTAGTCGCGCTCGACTACCGCAACTTTCGAGGAATGGCGGGTCAACCGCGCCATCCGTGCGCATGGAGCGCCGCGCGGATCTCGGCGATGGTGCGCGCGCGCCCCTTGCCGAGCCCCTCCTTACGCACCGGGACGATGATCCAGCCCGCGAGCTGGAGCTCGAGGAGGCGCCGGCGATCTCTCGCGAACTGCGCGTCGCCGGTCCGGTGGTGCTCTCCGTCGTACTCGACCAGCACCTTCCACTTCTCGATCACGAGATCGCCGATCGCGATCAACCTGCCATCCGCGTAGATGGGTGCGTTCGCGACCGGCTCCGGCAGGCCGGCGTCCACCATGACGAGACGCAGGTCGGTCTCAGGACGGGAGGCCGCCGACTCCGAGGCGTCGGCGAGCGCTGAGCGGAGCGCCCTGCTTCCTCGGCCGCGGTACGCCTCCAGCGCAGCGGTGAGGGATTCCCTGGTCGCGAACGGTCGGTCTCCCCGCCCGAAGCGCGGGGTGAACAGGAGGTGGTCGGTCGCGGCGACGAGCTCCTTCAGCGGCAGTTCGGCCCCCAGCAGGAGCCAGGTCGATTCGGCATCGGTGACGGGAAGGCCCAGACGCTCCCCGAAGTGGAGGGACGTCGACGAGATGACGTGCCCGATCACACCACGACAGCGCGGGGGCCGAGCGGGATCGAGGACGGAGACGTGGATCGGGTCCTCCTCCGCGCGTCGCGCCGCGAGCGGGATCTCGAAGACGATCGCCGCGGTCAGGTGCGAGAAGTACTGACCCGCACGAAGCCGCGGCAGGTAGGCCCGCGCCCGATCGAGATGGGTGCGCGGTTCCACGACGGTGCGGATTCCGTGGAACGGGCGGGAGAGGATGCGACTCCGGACCCGGTCCTCCGTCCAGCCGGCGGCGATGGCGGCGCCGCGAGTGAAGGCGCCGAGCGGGTTCGTTGCGTCATCCATCCCGAGAGGATGCCGCGCCGCGACCCCCAGGAACCGTTCTCCCCAGTCTCCGTACTCGACACGCCCCTGTGGAGGAGCCGTCGCCCGTCGCGCGCCCGACCGACCCTCCGAAAGTTGCGGTAGCGGCGCGCGACTACCGCAACTTCTGAGGAATGGGGCGGGTTGCGGATTCGCGGCGAGACCGGCGCGGGCTGCGCAGGGTCAGAGGAAGAGGGGGGCCGGGTCGAGGGCCGCGAAGCGGCGGCGCATGACGGCGATGGCGTCGGCGTGCTCGTCGACGAGGACGAAGCGGCGGCCGAGGGCGTGCGCGACCGCGCCCGTCGTCCCGGAGCCTGCGAAGAAGTCGAGCACCGCGTCGCCCTCGCGGCTCGACGCCTGGACGATGCGGCGCAGGATCCCCTCGGGCTTCTGCGTCGGGTAGCCGGTCTTCTCACGGCCGGTCGGCGAGACGATCGTGTGCCACCACACGTCGGTCGGCCGCTTGCCGCGCTCGGCCTTCTCGGGCGTCACGAGGCCGGGCGCCATGTACGGCTCGCGGTCGACCGCGACGGAGTCGAAGTGGTAGCCGCGCGGATCCTTCACGTACACGAGGATCGTGTCGTGCTTCGTCGGCCAGCGCCGGGTGGGCTTCGCCCCGTAGTCGTAGGCCCAGATGATCTCGTTGAGGAAGCACTCGCGCCCGAACAGCGCGTCGAGCAGCACCTTCGCGTAGTGCGCCTCGCGGTAGTCGAGGTGCAGGTAGAGCGTGCCGTCGTCGGCGAGCAGCCGCCAGGCCTCGGCGAGCCGCGGCTCGAGGAACGACCAGTAGTCGTCGAAGTGGTCGTCGTAGCGGAGGAGATCGCCGCGGATCCGCTCGTAGCTGCGCCCCTTGAACCCCGCGATCGTGCCGGTGGCGGAGCGCACGGAGGTGGTCGAGGTGCGCACCTGCGCCCGCCCCGTGTTGAACGGAGGATCGAGGTAGACGACCGTGAAGGCCCCGTCCGCCAGCTGCGGCAGGACCTCGAGGTTGTCGGCGTGGATCACCGCGCTCCGCGACTCCGGGACGCCGTCCGCGATCTGGATCGTCCTGGGCATCGTGCCAGTGTGCCAGTCGCCCGACACGCCGCCGAACCCGGGAGGGCCCTGACGGGGCTCGCGGAGCCTCCGGCGTAGAGTGACGCGATGATCTCAGAGGTGCTGCACGACGAAGACCGGTCCCGCTACACCCTGTGGGTCGACGGCGAGAACGTCGGCCTCGCGGACTACGCGGTCCGCGGCTCCGACGTCGTCTTCCTGCACACCGAGATCGCCCCCGAGCACCGGCACGAGGGCCTCGGCGACAGGCTCGTCGAGGCCGCCCTCGACGATGCGCACGAGCGCTTCGGCGGGCACGTCGTCCCCGCCTGCCCCTTCGTCGCGGAGTTCATCGCCGAGCACCCCGACTACCAGGAGCTGCTGGCGAGCTGAGCCCGCCGCCTCACGGCACCCGGCGCAGCCACTCCTCGGTCGAGTACTTGGTGCGGACGAGCTCCTCGGCCTCGGCGTACTCCTCGGCGGTCAGATCGCCCGCCGTGCCCCCGTGCAGCTGCACGAACGTCGCCTTCATCCGGTCGATGATCTCGGAGCGGCTGAGCCCGGTCTGGCTGCGCAGCGGGTCGACGCGCTTGACGGCCGAGGCGATGCCCTTGTCCGACAGCTTCTCGCGGCCGATCCGCAGCACCTGCACCATCTTCTCGGCGTCGATGTCGTAGCTCATGGTCACGTGGTGCAGGACGGCGCCCGAGCCCAGGCGCTTCTGCGCGGCTCCGCCGATCTTGCCCGACGGCGAGGTGATGTCGTTGAGCGGCTGGTAGACGGCGTCGATGCCGAGCGACTGGAGCGCGCTGATCGTCCACTCGTCGAGGAACGCGTAGGAGTCGGCGAAGGTCAGCCCCTGCACGAGATCGCCGGGGACGTAGAGCGAGTACGTGACGACGCTGCCCGCCTCCATGAACATCGCGCCGCCGCCCGAGATGCGGCGGACGACCTCGACGCCGTGCTTCGCCGCGTTCTCGAGGTCGACCTCGTTGCGGAGCGACTGGAAGCTGCCGATCACGACGGCGGGCTGGTCCCACTCCCAGATGCGGAGGGTCGGCTCGCGGCGCCCCTCGCCGACCGCGGCGGTGAGCACCTCGTCGAGAGCGAGGTGCATCGCCGGGGAGACGGCCTTCGCGTGCACGATCCGCCAGTCGTAGTCGCGCCAGCTCGTCGCCTGCTGCAGCGAGCGGCGGATGGCGACGGCCACGGCCTCGGGAGTGAAGCCGAGCAGCACCGCGTCGGCGGGCAGCGCCTCGCGGATGGCCGCGGCGATCGTCTTCGCGTCGGACGTCGCGGGCAGGCCGACGACCGCGCGGTCGATGTCGTCGAGCGCCGTGTCGGGCTCGAGGAAGAAGTCGCCCGCGAGGCGGAAGCCGGCGAACCTCCCGTCGACCACGTCGAGGTCGACGACCACGAGCTTTCCACCGGGGACCTTGTACTCGCCATGCATGACGCCAGCCTAGGCCGGAGGACCGACGGGGGCCTCAGGGAAGCGCTCGTCGAGCCAGGCGACCACGTCGGCGAGCACCTCGGCGCGGTTCGTCTCCTGGAACAGCTCGTGCCGCGCCTCCGGGTACACGCGGACGCTCACGTCGGTGAGCCCGGAGCGGCGCCGGTACGCCTGGGCGAGCGCGCGCATCGAGCGCTCGCCGCCGAGGGTGTCCTCGGAGCCGCCGATGATGAGCAGCGGCAGGTCGGGCTCGAGGTGCCGCGAAGGCCGCCCCACCAGTCGCAGCGTCTCGCGCACCCCGACCCGCTTGGCGAGCGGATCGGTGAAGGTGAGCGGGTCGTCCTGGAAGCGCTGCCACACCTCGGGGTCGCGCGAGAGCCACTCGAGCCTCAGGCCACCGGGCACGCGGTGGCGGCGGGTCAGGTCGCCTCCGTTCATGTAGCCCGGGAGGCGGTACGCCGTGCCGCTGAGAACGAACGCCGCGTAGTCGGAGCCGTCGCGGTCGACGATCCGCTGCGCCATCAGCGAGCCCCAGGAGTGGCCGAGCAGCACGATCGGCACGCCGGGCGACTCCGCGGCGAGCAGGCGGGTGAGGAGCGTGATCGCGTCCTCGGTCGCGCGGAGACCGCCGGGACCGAGGCGGCCGAGCTGCGACGCGTCCCCGCCGTGCTGCTCGAAGCCGGTGCGGCCGTGCCCGCGGTGGTCGTCGGCGGCGACCGCGTAGCCGGCGGCGACCAGCGTCTCGGCGACCTCGAGGTACCGGCCGGAGTGCTCGCCGACTCCGTGCGCGAGCTGCACGATCGCCCGGGGCCGCGGGAGCGGCCAGTGCCGGTAGTGGATCGTCACGCCGTGGGCGTCCTGGTAGGTCCTGTCGACCGCGGTGTCGGGCATGCGACCAGTGTGGCGCACCCCGGCGGACGTCCCGCGCGGCCGTTCAGCGCCGCTAAGCGACCGAGACCTGAGAAGATACTCACGATCGAGCCGGTGACACCGTGCCCGAACAGCGGGATCGTTAGCGTTCTAGCGACGTATCGACCCCTGCGACCGTCCCCGACCCCATCTCGAGCGAGGCCAGCCCCCCATGACCGTGTCGCCCCTGATCTGGACACTGACGATCGTCTTCATCGTCCTGCTCCTGCTCTTCGACTTCTTCTTCCACGTCCGCAAGGCCCACGAGCCGACTCTCAAGGAGTCGGCGAAGTGGTCGGCCCTCTACGTCGGCATCGCCGTCGCCTTCGGCATCGGCGTGCTCGTGTTCGGCGGAGCGACCCCCGGCTCCGAGTACTTCGCCGGGTACATCACCGAGAAGGCGCTCTCGGTCGACAACCTGTTCGTCTTCCTGATCATCATGGCGAGCTTCAAGGTGCCCCGCGCCGACCAGCAGAAGGTGCTGCTCTTCGGCATCGTCTTCGCGCTGATCGCCCGCACCGGCTTCATCTTCCTCGGCGCCGCACTGATCAACTCGTTCGCCTGGGTCTTCTATCTCTTCGGCCTGATCCTGCTCCTCACCGCCTTCAACCTGGTCAAGCCCGGCGACGAGCACGCGGGCGACAACGTGATGGTCCGCCTCGCCAAGCGCCTCTTCAAGACGAGCGACAAGTACGACGGCGACAAGTTCTACACGCACATCGACGGCAAGAAGGTCCTCACGCCGATGATCCTGGTCATGGCGGCCATCGGCGGAACGGACATCCTGTTCGCGCTCGACAGCGTGCCCGCGATCTTCGGTCTGACCAACGACGTCTACCTCGTCTTCACGGCGACCGCGTTCTCGCTGCTCGGACTCCGCCAGCTCTACTTCCTGATCGACGGGCTCCTCGACCGCCTGGTCTACCTCAGCATCGGACTCGCGGCGATCCTCGCCTTCATCGGCGTGAAGCTGATCCTGCACGCGCTGCACGAGAACACCCTGCCGTTCATCAACGGCGGCGAGCACGTCGAGGTCTTCGAGATCAGCACCGGCCTCTCGCTGACGGTGATCATCGGCGTCCTCGCCGTCACCGTGATCGCGTCGCTCCTCAGCCCGAAGGGCCGGAAGATGGCGGCGGAGGCCGCGGAGCGCCAGCGCGTCGCCGCAGCGGCCGGTGCCGACGCGGACGCCAAGCACTGATCCCTCCGCACAACTGAGGCTGGGACGCCGATTCGTCGAGAGATCGACCGGATCGCGCGTCCCAGCCTTCGTTGTGCGGCTACTTCGCGCGATACCGGTGCTCGGGCCGACCGGTCGAGCCGTAGCTGAGGGTCATCTCGACCAGACCGCGCCCCGCGAGCCCCGAGAGGTAGCGCTGCGCCGTCGCGCGCGAGATGCCCGCGCGCTCGGCGACCTCGAGGGCCGAGAGCTCGCCGCCGGAGTCGGAGAGCCGGGCGAGCACGAGCTGCTCGGTCGCCGAGCGCGAGGGCTGCGCCGCCGTCGCGTCGCCCGAGTGCAGGATGCGCAGCGCGCGCTCGACCGCCTCCTGATCGGCCACGCGGTCCTCGCGCAGCACGTTGCGGAAGCGGACGTAGGCGTCGAGCCGCTCGCCCAGCAGCCGCGCGTCGAACGGCTTGATCAGGTAGCCGAGCGCCCCCGCGTGCAGCGCGCGACGGACGGTCGCTCCGTCGGAGGCTGCGCTCACCACGAACGCGTCGGTGTCGAGCTCCCGGAGCAGCGCGATCCCGCTCTGGTCCGGCAGGTGCACGTCGAGCAGCAGCAGATCCGGGGCGCTCTCGTGCACCGCCGCCCTGGCCGCCCTCGCGGTGTGCACGGGCGGCAGCGCGCGGAGGCCCTGCCGGGCGTCCACGAGATCGGCGTGCAGCTGCGCGACGCGGAAGTCGTCGTCGACCACCAGCACCGTGCGCTCCTCGGTCGTCATGCGTCGTCCTCCTCGATGGGCGGCCGGACGGCCCCGGGCAGGCGGGCGCAGAGCACCGCTCCCCCGGAGTCGCCGCCCGCGTCGGCAAGCCAGACCTCGCCGCCCCGCCGCGCCGCGACCTCGCGGCAGAGCGGGAGCCCGAAGCCGCGGCCGTGCACCCTGTCGTCGTCGATGCCGCTCGTCGCCCCGCGGGAGAAGAGCGACTCCGGATCGGCCACCCCGTCGCCGGAGTCGGCGACCGTCACGAACAGGGTCTCGCCGTCGTCGAGCAGCTCGACCTCGACGAAGCGCACGTCGCGGCGCCCCTCGACGGCCGCCCGCACCGCGTTGTCGACGAGGTTGCCGACCACCGTCGCGACGTCCTCCGGCTCGACGACGACTCCGCGCACGAGCGTCTCCTCGCCGAGCGTCAGCAGCACGCCCCGCTCGGCGGCCTCGATCCCCTTCGCGCCGACCAGCGCCTGGAGGTACGGCTCCTGGAGCCGGTCGGCGTGCTGCACGGGGTACTTCAGCGGTCCGCGCGTCAGCACCTCGCCGAGGTAGTCGCGCGCCGACTCGGTGCGGCCGGCGTCCAGCAGCCCCGCGACCACGTGCAGGCGGTTGGCGAACTCGTGCCGCTGCACGCGCAGTGCGTTGGTCATGGCGCCGACCGCGTCGAGGCGGCGGCTGAGGGCCGCCAGATCGGTGCGATCGCGCAGCACGACCACGATGCCGAGATCGCGGTCGCCGCGGGTGACCCTCCGGATGTCGACGTAGACGATGCGGGAGCGCACCACGAAGCCCTCGGCGGCCGCCGGCGGCTCGGGCGAGCGCAGCGACGCCTCGATCACGTCGGCGAGCGGGGTGGGCAGCCCGAGCTCGGCCAGCGGACGCCCGTGCAGGGCGCGCCCGGTCGGGTCCTCCGAGCCGAGGATCGCGGCGGCGCGGGCGTTGCAGACGCCGATCCGCCCGTCGCGGTCGAACGCGAGCACGCCCTCGTCGACCCCGTCGAGCACGGCGGCCTGGTCCTGCACGAGCGAGGTGAGCTCCTCGGGGGCGAGCCCGAGGGTGAGCCGCAGCAGGCGGCGACGGATGAAGACGGAGGCGACGACGGCGAGCGCCAGCCCGGCGAGCGCCGCGGCCAGCACCCCGAGCAGCGCGGTCGGCAGATCGGTGAAGACGCTCGAGCGCGCGAAGCCGATGCTGACCTCGCCCACCACGACCCCGTCCGGGGCCTCCGGCGCGAAGACCGGCACCTTCGCGCGCGCCGACTCCCCCAGCGTCCCCGTGCCCCACGACACCGTCTCGCGGCCGGCGAGCGCCTCCTCCGGACTCGTGGAGACGACCTCGCCGAGGCGCGCCGGGTCGGGGTGGGCCAGCCGGATGCCCTCGTCGTCGGTGATGACGACGAAGAGGGCACCGGTGCGCCGCTCGACCGCTTCGGCGACGTCCTCGAGCACGCCGTCCTGAAGCTGCTCGCGCGAGGGCGTCCCCGGGTCGGCGGAGTAGGCGGTGACGGCGTCGCGCACGTCCGAGTCCTCGGCGACGGTGCGGGCGATGGCGAGCGCCGTCTCCTCCGCCTCGCCGCGGAGCTGCTGCACGCTGAGCGCCGTGACGAGTCCGGCGCAGACGAGCACCGCCGCCGAGACGGTCGCGAGCTGCAGCACGAGCACGTGGGTCGCGAAGCGCATCGGGCCTCCTCGCCGGTCGTCACTGCGCAGAATGCGCAGAACCCACACTATGCGCAGATCGCGCGCAAACGAGCGATACCCCGGCGGCCCGGCCGCGCCTCCCTAGTGTGTCCACGACCCGGAGAGCCGACGCTCCCCCGGCGGCCGGACGCACGACGACGAAGGAGTCAGCAGTGTTGGTAGTACTCGGATTCACGATGATCCTGGCCTTCATGGCCCTGATCATGACCAAGCGGCTGACGCCCATGGTCGCCCTGATCGTCGTGCCGACGATCTTCGGCCTCTTCGCCGGCGCCGGTCTGGGCATCGGCGACATGGTGCTCGAGGCGATCGGCAGCCTCGCCCCGACCGCCGCGCTGCTGATGTTCGCGATCATGTACTTCGGGATCATGATTGACGTCGGACTCTTCGACCCCCTGATCCGCTTCATCGTCCGCGCGCTCGGCGACGACCCGGCCAAGGTCGTCCTCGGCACGGCGCTGCTGGCCGGAGCGGTCTCGCTCGACGGCGACGGCTCGACCACCTTCATCGTGACGACCGCGGCCATGCTGCCGATCTACCTCCGCCTCGGGATGAACCCCGTCGTGCTCACCTGCGTCGCCGGTCTCGCGAACGGCACCCTCAACATCGTCCCCTGGGGCGGACCGACGGTGCGCGCCGCCGCCGCCCTGCAGGTCTCGCCGAGCGAGATCTTCGTGCCGATGCTCCCCTCCCTCGCGGTGGGCCTGGTCGTCACCCTCGTCTTCGCCTGGTTCCTCGGACTCGGCGAGCGCCGCCGCCTCGGCTCGCTCGCCCTCGCCGAGCCGATGCTCGAGCGCGAGCTCGTCGGCGCCTCGAACAAGGCCCGCGGAGGCATCGCCGCCTTCACCGGCGGCATCCGCACCGTCGCCCGCGAGCGCTTCTCGTTCCTCCGGGGCCCGGAGTCGCTCCGCGGCGCCCAGGTCGCCGTCGCCGCCCGCGTGCAGGCCGACGACGCCGACACCGCGATGGCCGACACCATGCTCGACCCCGAGCGCGAGACCCTCCGCCCCAAGCTCATCTGGGTCAACCTCGTGCTGACCCTCGCCGTGATGACCCTGCTGGTGGCCGATGTGCTGCCCCTCGCCTACGTCTTCATGGTCGGCGCGGCGGTCGCGCTGCTCATCAACTTCCCGAAGATGAAGGACCAGGCGTCCGAGATCGTCAAGCACGCCCCGAGCATCGTCGGCGTCGTCTCGATGGTGCTCGCGGCGGGCGTCCTGATCGGCGTGCTCAACGGCACCGGCATGGTCGACGCGATGGCGGAGTGGGTCGTCGACGTCATCCCGCCGGCGCTCGGACCGTTCCTCGCCGTCATCACCGGCATCCTCAGCATCCCGATGACCTTCTTCATGTCGAACGACGCCTTCTACTACGGCATCCTCCCGGTGCTCTCCGAGAGCGCCGCGAACTACGGCATCGACCCGGTCGAGATGGCCCGCGCCTCGATCACCGGGCAGCCCGTGCACCTGCAGAGCCCGCTCGTGCCGGCGATCCTGCTGCTGGTGTCCCTCGCCGCCGTCAACCTGGGCGACCACCACCGCAAGGTGCTCTGGCGCGCGGTGGTCGTCTCGCTGGTGATGCTCGCGGTCGGCGTGGTGGTCGGCGCGATCCCCTTCGGCTGACCGGCCTCAGCACATCGTCGGCTGGGACCGCCTCTCGCGCACCGTCGTGCGCGACGAGCGGTCTCAGCCGACGTTGTGCGCGGCCTCGACCGGAGCGCGGGTGCCGTTGTAGGCGTCCCGGTCGATCTCGTCGTCCGCGTTCGCGACCAGCATCGCCACGAACGTGTCTCCGTTCACGTTGAGGAAGGTGCGGAAGATCCCGGTGAACCAGTCGACCGCGATGAGCAGCCCGACGGCCTGGACCGGCAGTCCGAGCGTGCTCGCGAGGAACAGCGCGACCACGGGGAACCCGCCCGGCACGGTGATCGTGCCCATGTTCAGGAGGATGGCGAGTCCCATCCCGAGCAGGACCTGCGCGGGCGACAGCGTCACGTTCCCCGCTTGGGCGAGGAAGAACACGACGATCGTGTAGTTGAGCACCGCGCCGTAGGACCCCATCGTCAGCCCGATCGAGAGCGTGAAGTTCGCGACGCGCTCGCTCACCCCGATCCTCTCGACCGTGTTCCTGAGCACCGTCGGGTACGTCACCGCCGAGCTCGTGGTGGTGACGGCGATGACCGTCTGCTCGGCGAGCTTGCGCGGCAGGCGACGAGGATCCAGGCGCGTGCGCAGAGCCACCACCGCGACGAAGACCACGGTCAGGATCAGGACTCCGAGCGCAGTCGTGCCGAGGTAGGCGAGCGCCGTGGTGACGACCGCGAGGCCGACCTCGCCGGTGAGCGACGCGAGGAGCGCGAAGACGCCGATCGGAGCGATGCGCATCACGAGCCGGATCAGCACGAGCAGGATCTGCTGGAGCTGCTCGAGGCCCTGGAGCACGAGCCGGCTGCCCGTCGACGCGACGTAGCTGTTCAGCGCCACGCCGAACAGGAGCGAGAACACGATGATGGGGACCATCGTGGCGGTCGACATCGACGCGACGATGTTCGTCGAGAAGAAGCCGAGCACGGTGTCCTGCCAGCCCACCGCCTCCGTCGCCGACTGCTCGAGCGCGGGGTCGAGCTCGCCCTCGAAGGTGGCACCCGCTCCCGGCTGCAGGAGCACGCTGAGCGCGACGGCCAGCGACGCGGCGACGATCGAGAAGCCGATCATCCACGCGAAGGTGCGGGCCGCCAGGCGCCCCGTCCCGACTCCGCCCATGGATCCTGTGGCGACGATGACCGACGCCATCACCAGCGGCACGATCGCCATCGGGATGAGACGGATGAAGATCTGGCCGAGGAACTCGAGGTTCCCGGCCCACTCGCCGGCGATCAGGCCGAAGACGACGCCGGCGACGGCGGCGATGCCGATCTGGGAGGCGGGGTGCTTGAGGATGCCCAGCTTCACGGAGTCTCCGTCGGACGAGGGCGGACCGACGCGATCCCGAGCCGGTGAGCGGAGCCTCCATTGAGTCCGACGCGTGTTGCGCCCTCGCGTCACGGGCGTTTCGACCTCGTGACGTCAGCCCAGCAGCGGCGCGATGTTCTCGTTCCACACGTCGAACCCGAGCTTCAGGATGAGCGCGCCGACGACTGCGAGGAACGCGATCCGGATGAACCGGCTCCCCTTGGCCACCGCCATCCGCGAGCCGAGGTAGGCGCCCGCCACGTTGGCGAGGCCCATGAACAGGCCCAGCACCCAGATCACGTGGCCGCCGGGGATGAAGTAGAGCAGCGCGCCGAGGTTCGTCGCCACGTTGACGATCTTCGCCTTGGCGCTCGCCAGCAGGAAGTCGTACCCGAGGGCCGTGATCAGCGCGATGATCAGGAACGTCCCCGTGCCGGGCCCGATCAGCCCGTCGTAGAAGCCGATCACCAGCCCGAGCACCGCCGCGGTCACGAGGTGCCGGCGGCCCGCGTGCTTCAGCGCCGTCGCCGCTCCCATCGTCGGCCGGGCGATCGTGACCACGGCCACGACGATCAGCGCCACGACGATGATCGGCTTGAAGACGGAGGAGGGGAGCAGCCCCGCGAGCGTCGCGCCTCCGTAGCTGCCCGCGAGGGCCACGGCCGCCATCGGCAGCGCCGTGCGCAGATCGGGCTTCGCGCGCCGGTAGAAGGTGATCGCGCTCGTCGTCGTCCCGAAGATCGACGCGAGTTTGTTGGTCGCGAGCGCCTGGACCGGCGAGATCCCCGGGACGAGGAGCAGCGCGGGCAGCTGCAGCAGGCCGCCGCCGCCCACCACGGCGTCGATCCAGCCCGCGGCGAACGCGGCGAGGATCATGAGCGCGATGATCGGGAGACCCGGGTCGGAGGTGAAGTCGAGCACTTCTGCGAGCGTACGCGAGGGCGTCGACCCCCTCGACTCGGCGACGGTGCCGCCCTAGGGTCGGCGGCATGCGATTCGGACTCTTCATCCCCCAGGGCTGGCGCCACGACCTCGTCGGCATCGACCCCGCCCAGCAGTGGCGCACCATGAACGACCTCGCTCAGCACGCCGACGCCGGCGCCTGGGAGTCGATCTGGGTGTACGACCACTTCCACACCGTCCCGAAGGTGACCGAGGAGGCGACGCACGAGGCCTGGTCGCTGATGAGCGCGTTCGGCGCCACCACCTCGCGCGTCCGCCTCGGCCAGATGTGCACCTGCATGAGCTACCGCAACCCGGCCTACCTCGCGAAGGTGGCGACGACGGTCGACATCATCTCGGGCGGCCGCGTCGAGATGGGCATCGGCGGCGGCTGGTACGAGCACGAGTGGCGTGCTTACGGCTACGGCTTTCCGTCGATCGGCGAGCGCCTCGGCCGCCTCGACGAGGGCGTGCAGATCATGCGTCAGGCGTGGACCACGGGCAGCTCGACCCTCGACGGCGAGCACTACCAGGTCGACGGCGCGCAGAACCGGCCGCTCCCCCTCCAGAGCGACGGCATCCCGCTGTGGGTGGCCGGCGGAGGCGAGAAGGTCACGCTGCGCATCGCCGCGCAGTACGCGCAGTACACCAACTTCGCCGGGGCTCCGGAGGCGTTCGACCAGAAGAGCGCAGTGCTGCGCGGTCACTGCGAGCGCCTGGGCACCGACTACTCGGCGATCACCCGCAGCGCCAACTACAACGTGATGATCGGCGAGACCGAGGCCGAGGTCGAGCAGGGGCTCCAGCGCCTCGAGGAGCGCGTGGCACCGTACCTCGGAGCCGAGGGCGCCGCGGCCTTCGTCGGCGAGTACCGCAGCCCCGACGCGCTCGCGGTCGGCACGCCCGCGCAGATCCTCGACCGCCTCGGCGACATGGAGTCGCGCGGGATGGACTACGGGATCTTCTACTTCCCGGACGCCGCCTACGACCGCTCGGGCATCGAGCTGTTCGAGCGCGAGGTGCAGTCGAAGCTGTCCTGACGGGGCGCCCGCTGACCCACCCGCAGAGCAGGCTTCAGCCCTGCCGTTCTGACGGACGTGGATCTCGATACGCCCGCTGCGCGGGCTACTCGATCAGCGAGGACGGGGCCAGGTCGCATTCGCAGCGGAGCCGCTGCCCCTCCATGCTGGTCGAGTAGCCCCGCAGGCGCGTGTCGAGACCCACCCGCTTCAGCAGATCAGGCTCGAGCCCTGCCCTTCTGACGGACATGGATCTCGACACGCCCGCTGCGCGGGCTACTCGATCAGCGAGGGATGCCGCACATCCGCGAGTCGCCGCCCCTGGGAGACTCACTGGCGCCGTGGGCTGCGTGCTCGCGCGACGGGGCGGCGGGCGGAGCACGCGCGAGGTGGCATCCCCCGCCTACGCCTCGCGTCGCGGCGGCGCAAGTCCCTGCGTGGCCGAGGCCGCCCCGCCTACGGTCGGAGCATGGACGCACAGGACATCCGCTGGAACGACGAAGCACGGGCCAAGATCCTCGACGACTCCGACGCGGTGCTCCGCGAAGCCGTCCTCGATCTGGCGAAGACCAAGAAGGGCGAGCCCTGGGAGGACGTCTTCGCCGAGCTGAACGCGCGCCTCAAGGACCGCTTCATCGACTTCGAGCCCGGCCCGGACCTCCGCAAGTACGCCGAGGCGGTCTCGGCCGGCGAGTTCGGCGACGAGTCGTGAGCGGCTCCGGTGACCCGGCCCTGGGCGACGAGATCGATTCGATCCTCAACCTCGGCGAGGGCCGCGTCGGCGAGACGGCCGGCCCCGAGGACGTCGAGCAGAAGCTGACGCCCGAAGAGGACGCCGCGATCGAGAAGAAGCTCAAGGGTCAGGACTGACCCTCCTGACGCACGGAAGGCCCGCTCCCCCTCGAGGGAGCGGGCCTTCCGAATGCTCGGACTACGCCGAGAGCTTCTCGTAGTCGATGTAGCCCTCGGGTCCGTTGGCGTACACCGTGGCCTGGTCGAGCTCGTTCTCGGCGTGCCCGCCCTGCCAGCGCTCGACGAGGTCGGGGTTGGCCATCACGGGGCGGCCCACGGCGACGGCGTCGGCGTGACCGTCCGAGATGAGAGCGGTCGCCTCCTCGCGGCTGGTCGGGCTGCCGAAGCCGCTGTTCGCGACGAGGACGCCGCCGAAGCGCGTGCGGAGATCCTGTACGAACTCTCCGGCGGGCTCGGCGTGCAGGACGCTGAGGTACGCGAGTCCGAGCGGCGCGAGGCCGTCGACGAGCGCCTCGTAGGTGGCGCGCACGTCGTCGGCGTCGGTCTCGAGGACGTCCTGGATGTTGTGGCTCGGCGAGATGCGGATGCCGACACGGCCGGCTCCGACCTCGTCGGCGATGGCGCGCGTGACCTCGAGCGGGAACGCGACCCGCGCCTCGGGGCTTCCGCCGTAGGCGTCGGTGCGGACGTTCGACGCCGGGGAGAGGAACTCGTGCAGCAGGTAGCCGTTCGCCGAGTGCACCTCGACCCCGTCGAAGCCCGCGTCGATCGCGCGGCGCGCGGCGGCGACGAACTCGTCGCGGACGTCGGCGAGCTCCTCGGTGGTCAGCGCGTGCGGAACGGGGAACGGCTTCTTGTCGCCGTCGGGCACGCGGACCTCGTCGGCGATCGCGATCGCGCTCGGCGCGACGATCCGGTCGGTCCCGGTGATGTCGGTGTGCGAGACGCGCCCGGCGTTCATCAGCTGCATCACGATGCGTCCGCCGGCGGCGTGCACGGACTCGGCGACGGCGCGCCAGCCCTCGGCCTGTGCGGGGGTGGCGATCCCGGGCTGGCCCGCGTAGCCCTTCGACTCCGCGCTCGGGAACACTCCCTCGCTGATGATGAGGCCGATGCTGGCGCGCTGCGCGTAGTGCTCGGCGATGAGGGCACCGGGGATGCCCATCTCGTCGGCGCGCAGGCGCGTCATGGGCGCCATCACGATGCGGTTGGGCAGCTCGAGGTCACCTGCGGTGAGGGGGGAGAACGGATCCACGGATCGCCTTTCAGAGAGGAACGGGGACGGGGCGAGCGGGACTCGCACCCCGGTCGGCAACGGCGACACCCATCCGGGCATTCCGATTCCCGGCGTTCTCCCATCCGTCGGCGTCCCGTCCTGCTCGGCGCGGGGTGGGCTGTCTACACTCGGGAGGCGAACGACGAAGGAGTGTGCGCGATGCCGGCGAGACCGATCGACGAGTCCCCCCTCCGCGGGCACCCCGCGAAGCACCGCCGCCGGCTCCCGGAGGCGCTCCTCGCGCTCGCCGCAGCCGTCGCCCTCGTGATCGCCCCGGCGATGACGGCCTCCGCCGAGTCGCCGGTCTCGTTCGCCTCCTCCCCTGTGCTCGATGCGGCCGGTGCGCTCAGCCCCGCCGACGTCGCCTCGGTCGAGCAGGCGGCGTCCACGCTCTACGACGAGCACCGCGTGCAGCTCTTCGTCGCGTTCGTCGACGACTTCTCCGACCCGTCGGACCGCGCCGCGTGGGCCGACGAGACGGCGACCCTCAACGGGCTCGGCACCGACGACGTCCTGCTGGCCGTCGCCGTCGAGCAGCGGCAGTACCAGGTCTCGGTCGCCCAGGGCTTCGCGCTCGACGACGCCCAGGTCTCCTCCCTGCAGACCGACGACATCGAGCCGCGACTCGTCGAGAGCGACTGGGCCCGAGCCGCGGTCGCCGCGGCCGAGGGCATCGGCACGCGCCTCGACGCCCCGACCGCGGGCGAGACCCTCGGCTCCGGCCTCCTGATCACCCTCGGGATCCTGGCCGCGCTCGTCGTGCTGGGCGTCGTCGTCTGGCTGCTGGTCGGCCGCTCCCGGCGCAGGAGGGCCGCGGAGGCGGTCGAGGCCTCTCTCGACGAGCTCGCGACGCAGGCGGGCTCGGCGCTCGTCCACGCCGACGACGCCGTCCGCACCAGCGAGCAGGAGGTCGGCTTCGCGGAGGCGCAGTTCGGCAGCGACGCCACCGGCCCGTTCCGCGAGGCGCTCGTCACTGCCAAGGGCGTGCTCGGCGAGGCCTTCAGCCTGCAGCAGCGCCTCGACGACTCCGAGCCCGAGACCGACCAGGAGCGCCGCGACGGCTACGCGCGGATCCTCGAGCTCTGCGCCGGGATCGACCGGGTGCTGGACGAGAAGGCCGAGGCGTTCGAGCAGCTCCGGGCCCTCGAGAAGAACGCTCCGGAGGTGGCCGCCCAGCTCTCCGCGCGCGTCGCGACCGTCTCGGAGCGCCTCTCGCCCACCCGCTCGATCCTCGCCGACCTCGCCGCCCGCTACGCCCCCTCCGCCATCGACGATGTGAGCGACGACGCCGACGAGGCCGAGGACCGCCTCCGCTTCGCGCGGGACGGCGCCGGCTCGGCGCTCGAGGCGATCTCGTCCGGCGACACGGGACGCGCCGCCGTGCTCCTGCGCGCGGGGCAGCAGGCGGCGGAGCAGGCGTCCGGCCTGCTCGACGCGGTCGCCACCCGAGCGACGGATCTGCGCGAGGCCGAGGGGTCGCTCGCCGCCCGTCTCGCCGAGATCCGCGCCGACGTCGCCCAGGGCCGCGCGCTCGCCGCGGCGTCGACCGACCCGGAGTCGGCGGCACTCGCGCAGAACGTCGGAGCCGCGGTCGCCGAGACCACGGCCGCTCTCGACGGGATCGAGCGCGACGCCTCCGCCACTCCCCGCGACCCGCTCGGCCTGCTCGAGCGGCTCACCGCGGCCGATGCGACCATCGACACCGCCGTGGGCGGCTACCGCGACGCGCAGGCCCAGCAGCAGCGGGAGCGCGCGGCGCTGACGGCCGAGCTCACCGCCGCTCGCAGCCGGGTCTCGGCCGCCGAGGACTTCATCGCCTCCCGCCGCGGCGCCGTCGGCTCGGAGGCCCGCACCCGGGTCGCGGAGGCCGCCCGCGCCGCCGAGTACGCGGCCCAGATCGCCGCGACCGACCCGCGCGAGGCGCTCGCGTCCGCGCAGCGCGCCTCCTCCCTCGCTCAGCAGGCCCTCGACCGGGCGCGCTCGGAGGCGAGCGCCTACAGTGCCCCGAACGCCGTCGGCAGCCCCTTCGGCGGGAACACCACGGGGGCCTTCCTCGGCGGGATCCTCGTCGACTCGCTGCTCGGCGGCGGCGGACGCCGCTCGGGCTACCGCTCCGGCGGCTTCGGCGGCGGCGGCTTCTCGGGCGGCTTCGGTGGAGGCGGCTCGTCCCGCCGGTCCGGCGGCGGCGGAGGCTTCGGCGGTGGCCGCAGCGGCGGCGGCGGCGGACGTCGCGGCGGCGGCGGACGCTTCTGACCCGCGAGATCTTCGAATCCCCCTCACCCACCACGCAAGGAGAGACAGCATGGCTCAGAAACAGTCGATCTTCGGCCGCATCGCGCAGCTCACCAAGGCCAACATCAACGCGCTCCTCGACCAGGCCGAGGACCCGCAGAAGATGCTCGACCAGATGGTGCGCGACTACACCGACAGCATCCGCGACGCCGAGGCCGCCATCGCGCAGACCATCGGCAACCTGCGGCTGCTCGAGGACGACTACCGCGAGGACGTCCGCAACGCCGACGAGTGGGGCGGCAAGGCGCTCGCGGCGAGCCGCAAGGCCGACGAGCTGCGCGCCTCGGGCACGACGGCCGACGCCGACAAGTTCGACGCCCTCGCGAAGGTCGCCCTGCAGCGCCAGATCCAGTCGGAGCGCGAGGCGAAGGACGCCGAGCCGACGATCGCCTCCCAGACCGAGGTCGTCGACAAGCTCAAGACCGGTCTCAACCAGATGCGGGAGAAGCTGCAGCAGCTCTCGTCCAAGCGCGATGAGCTGATCGCCCGCTCGAAGACCGTCGAGGCGCAGAGCCAGGTCCAGGATGCGATCAAGAGCATCGACATCATGGATCCGACCAGCGAGGTGAGCCGCTTCGAGCAGAAGATCCGCCGCGAGGAGGCCCGGGTCCGCGGCGCCGAGGAGCTCGCGTCCTCGAGCCTCGACGCGCAGTTCGAGTCGCTCGAGGACCTCGGGGAGATGACCGAGGTCGAGGCGCGCCTCGCCGCGCTGAAGTCACCGCGCGCTCAGGACTCGATCGGCTCCTGACCGCTTCTACGAGCGCCTCCGGCGGGGTGCGAAGTCAACCCCCGCCGGAGGCGCTCGTCTGTCGCACGGAGCCGGATCGCCGTCGCAGGGCGCCGGAATGCCCCCTGAACACGGCACGCCGCGAAGACTGGCAATCGTCTTGATGCGCCGGGGACCGCCGACCCCCTACTCTTCCAGAAGGCCCCTGACACCGGTCGATTCATGCCTCGTCCGGCATATGGACGCGGCGAACCAGGAGCGGACCGGGCCCAGCCGGGGACCGCTCACCGAGCGGCCGTCGATCTCCGATGGCCACCCAGAAGAGCGAGGCGCCGATGAGCACCCCCACCACCCTGACCGACACGTCGAGCGCTGCGAAGCCCCGCGTCGTCCGCACCCGCCCTCGTACCGATGGTCGCGTGAATCCGACCACCGAGTACTCCGGCCTGCTCAGCACCGTGCGCGACGCGGGCCTGCTGCGCCGCCGCAGAGGCTTCTACTACCTGATGTTCTCGGCCCTGGTGCTCGCCACCGGCGGCATCGTCACCGGGTTCGTCCTGCTCGGCGACTCCTGGTTCCAGCTCCTGCTCGCCGCCGCACTGGGCATCGTGCTCACGCAGTTCGCCTTCCTCGCCCACGAGGCCTCGCACCGCCAGGTGTTCGAGTCGGGCAAGGCCAACGACATCGCCGGCCGCACGCTAGCGAACCTGTTCGTCGGCATCAGCTACTCGTGGTGGATGACCAAGCACAGCCGCCACCACGCCAACCCGAACGTCCTCGGCAAGGACCCCGACATCGAGCGCGACGTCGTCTCCTTCACCCCCGAGGACGCGGCCCGCTCGCGCGGCGCCTACGCCTGGCTCACCCGCCGTCAGGGCTACGCCTTCTTCCCCCTCCTCCTGCTCGAGGGCGTCAACCTGCACCTGCACGGCTTCCGCACCGTCTTCGGCAAGGGCAAGGTCGACAAGCGCTGGGTCGAGATCGCCATGCTGGTCACCCGCGTCGGCCTCTACCTCGCCGTCATCTTCTGGGCCCTGCCGCTCGGGATGGCCTTCGCCTTCCTCGGCGTGCAGATGGGCGTCTTCGGCCTCTACATGGGCGCCTCGTTCGCGCCGAACCACAAGGGCATGCCTCTGCTGCCCAAGGAGGCGCGCGTCGACTTCCTCCGCCGCCAGGTCCTCACCTCGCGCAACATCAAGAGCAACTGGGTCACCGACCTCTACATGGGCGGTCTCAACTACCAGGTCGAGCACCACCTCTTCCCGAACATGCCCCGCCCGGCGCTGCGCCACGCGCAGGTCATCGCCAAGGAGTACTGCACGACCCACAACATCCCGTACACCGAGACCTCGCTCCGGGAGTCTTACGCGATCGTGATCCGCTACCTCAACAACGTCGGCCTCTCGGCCGGTGGCGACCCGTTCGACTGCCCCGCGGCCTCGGCCTACGGCCGCTGAGTCCCGGCTCCCTTCACCTCGAAGGCTCTCCCCCTCCGCACAGGAGAGGGAGGGCCTTCGTCGCGTGGAGGGGGCGCAGACGGACCGGCGCGATGCAGGAGCGTGAAGAGCTCAGGCTCCCGTGCAGTCGATCAAGGTCGAGGTGACGACGGCGGTCGTCTTCGCTCCGGTTGCCGGAGCGTCGTCCGGCGGTGACGCGACCGCGTTCAGCACGGACGGGACCGAGATCGACAGCGTGGTGCGGAGGAACATCGTGCCGCCAGCGGGAAGTTCGGAGGTGAGCACGGCTTGGCGGCTCGTCGGGCCGAGGTACATGACGGTCGCCGTCGCGTCGCCCGTCGAGCTGAAGACACCGATGTTGCGGACTCCCGACCCCGTGATGATGACCGTCGTACCGACAGGGAGTGGCACGGTCGCGGCGGTCAAGCGGAAACCGGGGCCGACCACGCCGAGGGTCCCGCACGTCCCGGTGAGCTGGAACGCGCGCAGATCCGTGAGTGACGCCGCGGCGGAGGGGGTGGCCACGGTGACCGCGACCACCGGCACCACCCAGGCGGCAGCGGCAGCGACCGAGCGGCGTGAGACGACGCGGGCGGGAGCGGCAGGGGGAGCGGAGTGGTGCGACACGGGGATGCCTTTCTGGAGAGAACGCGGCTCCGGAGACCGCTCGATCGAGGGGGCGATCCGGCGGAGGAGCCGTCGTTCCGATCGTTCCAGCGCGGCGGACGGCCGACCGTCGATCCGCACCCCCCGATGTGGCCTCGCCCTTCGGACAGAGAAGGCCCCCGCTCCCGGAGGGAACGAGGGCCTTCTCCCGTGAGGCTCGTGATCAGTTCTCGCTGCAGAGGATCAGCGTCGAGTTCACATTTCCCGCAGGCTTCGCGCCGGTCGCCGTGTAGCCGATCGGCAGCGTCGTGACACCGTTCAGGGTGAAGGCCACTGAGATCGAGAGTGTGGTGCGAATCTGGAGAGTCGCGCCCGCGGCCAGCGCCTGCGTCAGCGTCACCTGGCGGGAGCTCGGGCCCAGGAACGCGACGCTCGCGATCAGCGGTGACGCGCTGAACACGCCGATGTTGCCGACACCGCTGCCCACGATGGTGACCGTGGTGCCGACGGGCAGCGGAGTCGTGGGCCCGGCCTTCAGCAGGAAGCCGGGACCGATGACGCTGAGGATGCCGCAGTCACCCGTGAGCGTGTAGGCGCCGAGATCGACGTCGCCCGAGGCGGAGGCGGACGGCGCCGTCATCGCCACGGCGACGACCGGCACGGTCCAGGCGGCGGCGGCGGCGACGGAGCGGCGGGAGACGACGCGCTCGGCGTCGAGGGGCGCGGGAGTGGAGTCGTGGGACACGGAGGTGCCTTTCGGTCGGAAGCACCGCGCCTCCCCGGAGGTGCCGCCCGGCGAGGACGACCCTCCTGGAGGGTGGTGCCGGCGGCGGTGCTCGGAAGGTGGTGCTGGGCCGATGCTGCCGATCCGGATCGCAGGAGGGAAGGCCGATCCGCTTGTCCCCCGCACGTGGGCCAGGGGGCGGCGCAAGGGGGTGTCGTCCGCGATCCGAGCGTCCTAGCGTGGCCCTCATGAGCAGCTCCGACAACGACATCGAACCGACCCTGATCGAGACCGACGAGACCACCCGCCAGGCCGACCCGGCGACCTCCCCCGAGACCCCCGCGGGTCTCGACGAGGTCGGCGGCTCCTCCCCCGACGGCGCCGCCGGCGTGGACGCGAACGGCGACGAGGTGAACCCGCCGCTTCCCGACTGGGGACCCACCGACGGAGTCCACGGCACCGACGCCGAGACCGACGCCTCGGGCACCGCCACGCCCTGACCGCGCACCTCGGAGGGACCTCTCCAGCCGCTCGGCGAGTACGCCGGACTCGACTCGGAGAGGTCCCTCCGTGTTCGCCGGAACGACGCCGGAGCGCCGCCGCGGCGGCCCTACACTGGCGCAATGCAGCCGAATGAACGCGCACTCCGGGTGATCTCGTACAACCTCCGCGAGCACCGTGCGCACGTCGAGATCGCCCCTCTCGCCGCCCGTCACGACGTCGACGTCCTCTGCCTGCAGGAGTGCGACACCACCAGGCTCCCCGAGGAGCTGGGCGATCTGCGCCTCGCCACCGTGACCGCGCGCAACCGCCTCGGCCTCGCGATCTACTACTCCCACGAGCGCTTCGAGCTCGCCGGCAGCGCCGCCTTCGAGCTCAGCAAGTCGATGCACGACCGGGTGATGTCCCCCGCTCACGAGCGGCTGCTGGCCGTCCGCCTCAACGACGTCACCGGAGGCTCGATCGCCGTCTCGTCGTTCCACGCGGCTCCGCTGTCGGCCGGCAACGCACTGCGACGGAAGCAGATCGACGAGGCGCTGAACCGCCTCCGCGAGTACGCCCCCGACACCCCGTCGCTCATGGTCGGCGACTACAACTACCCCTGGTTCTTCCGCGGACTCGACCGAAAGATGACGCGGAACGGCTACCTCGTGTCGCGGAGCGACTCCCCCACCTACGCCCGCTACCGCTACTTCAGCGGGCACTTCGACTTCGCCATCAGCGACTCCGTCCGCATCCAGCGCGTCTCGACCCTGCCGCAGGGCCTCTCCGATCACCTCCCCGTGCTCGTCGACGCGCACTACGAGATCCCGGCCGCCTGAGCGGCAACCCCGTCCGGCACTCGGCCGCCGGTCGGTAGGCTCGGGGGGTGACGACGCTGATCCTCGCCAGGCACGGAGAGACTGTCTGGCACTCCGAGAACCGCTTCGCGGGCTCCTCCGACATCGCGCTGACCCCCCGGGGCCAGGACCAGGCGGCCACGCTCGCAGCCTGGGCCGTCGACGCGGACCTCGAGGCGGTGTACTCCTCCACCCTGGTCCGGGCGGTCAGGACCGCCGTCCCCGCCGCGCGCGCGGCGCACCTCGAGGTGCAGCCCGACCCCGCGCTGGTCGAGGTCGACTTCGGCCAGGGCGAGGGCCTCACCACCGCCGAGATGGAGAAGCGCTTCCCCGATGCGTACCGGGCCTGGGTCGCGGCTCCCGCCATCCAGCCCATGCCCGGAGGCGAGTCGGGTCTGGACGCGGTGGCGCGGGCCAACACCTCGCTCGCCCGGATCCACCGCGAGCACCCCGACGGCCGGGTGCTCATCGTCGCCCACGGCACGCTGATCCGGCTGCTGCTCTGCGCCTACCTCGGCATCAACCCCGAGTCGTACCGGCACATCTTCCCGGTCGTCGACAACGTCTCGCTGACCACGCTGCGCTGGGACGAGACGGGCATCGGCCTCCTCGGCTACAACGTCCCGCCCGTGCAGAAGCAGCGGCGCTCGAGCTGAACGCCGGCCGGCGCGCGCCACAGGGCGCGGGCTCCATCGCCCTGGTGCTCGGCTCGGTCGCGAGCGTGCAGCTCGGGGCGTCGTTCGCGGTGCTGCTCTTCCCGGCGGCCGGGCCGATCGGCACCGTGACGCTCCGGCTCGTCTTCTCGGCCGCCGTCCTGCTGATCGTCTGCCGACCGCGGATCCGGGGCTACACACGGGCCGACTGGGGCACCGTCGCTGTCTACGGCCTCGCGCTCGGCGGGATGAACGCGTGCTACTACGAGGCCATCGCCCGCATCCCGCAGGGAGCGGCGGTGACGCTCGAGGTGCTCGGTCCGCTCGCCCTCTCGGTGATCGCCGGGCGGAGCGTGCTCAGCCTCCTCTGGGCGCTCCTCGCCCTGGCCGGCGTGGTCACGCTCTCGCAGGGTGGATTCTCGTCGCTCGATCCCGTCGGGGTCGCCTTCGCGCTCGGCGCCGCGGCGCTCTGGGCGACCTACATCGTCTTCGCGGGGCGCACGGGCGGGCGCTTCCCGCGCCTGGACGGCCTCGCGCTCGCGCTCACCGCCGGCGCGATCGTCTCGCTGCCGTTCGGGATGGCCTCCGCGGGCCCGGCCCTCGTCCTGCCGCCCGTGCTCCTGCTCGGGCTCGCGGTCGCCGTGCTCTCCTCCGCCATCCCCTACGCGCTCGAGCTGCTCGCGCTGCGGCGCCTGCGCTCGTCGACGTTCTCGATCCTGATGGCGCTGTCGCCGGGCGCCGCGGCCCTCTCGGGCTTCCTCGTGCTCGGGCAACGCCTCAGCGTCGTGGAGGCGATCGGCATCGCCCTGGTCGTCGCCGCGAGCGTCGGCGCCGTCCGCACGGCGCGGCCGTGACGCCGCCGCGTCACCGTGTCCGCCCCTCCCCCTGCTGGTCGAGCAGCCCCGGAGGGGCGTATCGAGACCCACGAGCGTCAGAAGAGCGGTCCGCAGACCTCGCCTTCTGGCGGACGTGGATCTCGATACGCCCGCTCCGCGGGCTGCTCGATCAGCGAGCGTGCGAGGGGGGCCGCATTAAGGAGGTCCCTTGTCCTGAGCGCGGCGAAGCCGCTCCGCGTCTCAGTGGTGAGGGAGAAGTCGGCGCTGGGCGCCAGCATGCTGGTCGAGCCCGCAGCCCCGCAGGGGCGTATCGAGACCCGCCCGCGTCAGCAGACGCGGCTTCTGCCCCGGCCTTCTGACGGACGTGGATCTCGATACGCCCGCAAGCGGGCTACTCGATCAGCGAGCAGCGAGCGGCGAGCGGCGAGGCAGTACGCCGCCGCCCCACCCGCAGGCCGGTTCTTTTGTTAGGCTAACTATGTGGATGAGGGCAGAGCGGGCGAGACGGCGTTGACCGCGCTCGCGGGTGAGACGCGCGTCGCCGTGGGACGACTCGCGCGGCGGCTCCGCCAGGAGAAGGCGCAGCACGAGCTCAGCGACGCGCAGTTCGGCGTCCTCGCCCTGCTGCACCGCGACGGCCCGTAGACCCTCGGCGAGCTGGCCGAGGCCGAGCGGGTCCGCCCGCCGTCGATGACCCGCACCGTCGCCTGCCTCGTCGACGACGGCCTGGCCGAGCGCCTCGCCGACCCCGCCGACGGCCGCGTCACGCGCATCCGCCCGACCTCTGCAGGCACCGAGCTCGTCCTCGACGTCCGCCGCAGCCGCGACGCGTGGCTGGTGGCCCGCCTCCGCGAGCTCTCCCCCGACCAGCGCGCCCTGCTGCACGACGCCGCGGCGCTGCTCCGAGAGGTGGCCGATCGTTGAGCGCGATGTTCCGCTCGCTCGCGGTGCCCAACTACCGCATCTGGTTCGCGGGGGCGATGGTCTCGAACATCGGCACCTGGATGCAGCGCACCGCCCAGGACTGGATCGTCATCAACGACCTGACCGACCACGACGCCACCGCGCTCGGCGTGACCATGGCACTGCAGTTCGGACCGCAGCTGCTGATGGTCCCCTTCTCGGGCTTCATCGCCGACCGCTTCGACCGCCGGAAGCTCCTGATGGCGACGCAGGCGGCGATGGGCGTCCTCGGCCTCGCGCTCGGCCTCATCGTCGTCACCGGCGTCGTCCAGCTCTGGATGGTCTACGTCTTCGCCCTGCTGCTCGGCTTCGCCGCGGCGATCGACGCGCCCGTCCGCCAGACCTTCGTCTCGGCGCTGGTCGACGAGAGCCACCTCTCGAACGCGGTGTCGCTGAACTCCGCCTCGTTCAACTCCGCGCGGATGATCGGGCCGGCCCTCGCGGGTGTGCTCATCGCCGCGATCGGCTCGGGCTGGGTCTTCCTGCTCAACGCCGTCAGCTTCCTGGCGGTGCTGCTCTCGCTGCGCTTCCTGCACCGCGACCAGCTGCGCTCGGCACCGCGGGCGACCCGGGGGCCCGGCGCGCTCCTCGAGGGCTTCCGCTACGTCTCGAAGCGGCCCGACATCCTCGTCGTCCTGTCGATCGTCTTCCTGATCGGCACCTTCGGGCTCAACTTCCCGATCTTCGCCTCGACGATGGCGACCGTCGAGTTCGACATGGGGGCGAGCGAGTTCGGCCTGCTGTCCTCCGCGATCGCCGTCGGCTCGGTGGTGGGCGCGCTGCTCTCGGCCCGCCGCGACCGCCCGCGCCTGCGCCTGATCGTCGGAGCCGCGGCCGCGTTCGGCGTCGCCCTCGCGCTCGCCGGCGTGATGCCGACCGTCTGGGCCTTCGCGATCCTCCTGCCGTTCGTCGGCATCGCCGCGCAGACGCTGATGACCTCGGCCAACGGGTACGTGCAGCTCTCGACGGCGCCCGAGATGCGCGGCCGGGTGATGGCGCTCTACATGGCGATCTTCATGGGCGGCACCCCGATCGGCGCGCCGCTCATCGGCTGGGTCGCCAACGCCGCGGGGCCGCGCTGGGCGATGCTGGTCGGCGCCTCCTCCGGAGCCGTCGCCGCCGCGATCGGCCTCGGCTGGTATCTGCGCACGCGCCGCAGCGCCGCCGGGGCACGTCCGGCTCGCGGAATAGGGTTCGGCTCGTCGGAATTGGCGGATCCGGCGAGCCGAACCGGAGCCGACGAGCCGGAGCTCGATCAGCAGGTGCTCACGCCTCGCGCGTGATCTCGACCTTCACGAACAGCTTCGACGAGGTCGGCCCCGCGTACACCCCGCGCAGCGGCGCGATGTCGTTGTAGTCGCGCCCGCGCCCGACGATCACGTGGCGGTCGCCGATGTCGATCAGGTTGGTCGGGTCGTAGCCGCGCCACGTCCCTCCGCAGAACCACTCGACCCAGGCGTGCGACTCCCCCGTCACCGTCTCGCCGATCGGCGCGTTCGGCTTGGGGTGCAGGTAGCCCGACACGTAGCGCGCCGGGATGCCGACCGAGCGCAGCGCCCCGAGGACGATGTGGGTGATGTCCTGGCAGACGCCCTCGCGCGCGGTCCACGACTCCGTCGCCGTCGAGTGCACGCCCGTGACGCCCTGGCGGTACGTCATCTCGCGGCCGATCCGCTCGGCGATGCTCAGCGCCGCCTCGCAGGGGCCCGCCGCCTCATCGGCCAGCGCGTGCGCCAGCTCGACGAGATCCTCCGGAGGCGCGGTGCGGGTGGTCTGCTTCGACTGCTCGACGTACTCGGTGAGGGTCTCGACCTGCTCGGCGAGCTGCTCCCAGCCGGAGGGGTGGTCCGGGTGCGCCTTCGGCCGCACCTCGACGAGCGAGGTCGCGGTGAGCGAGAGCTCCTGGTGCGCGTTCAGCACGTCGAACGAGGCGACCCTGGTGCCCCAGTAGTCGGTGTAGGTGTGCACCGAGGTGAGCGGGCGGATGTCGAGGTGCGACGACAGCACGAGCTGCCCGTCGGAGGAGGCGGGCAGCATCCGCGCCTCGTTGTAGGACGCGACGACGTCGCCCCGGTAGGTGAATCCCGTGGTGTGCGTGATGCGCAGCCTGCTCACAGCGCCTCCCCGATCCAGCTCGGCATGACGTTGGTGGGGAAGTAGCGCTGGCGGATGGCCTCGGACGCGGCCGAGGTCGCCTCCTGCACGCTGTCCATGTGCCGCGGGAGGTCATCGAGGATGTCGGCGATCGGCCGGTACTCGAGCTCGCTCCGGATCTGGCCGAGCACCCGCTGGGCGTCGCCGGTGTGGCCGACGCGCCCGGTGCGCGGCTCGATGTCGCGCATGCACATCTCGGCCCGCGAGACCGAGAAGAGGATCGACCGCGGGAAGAGGCGGTCGAGGAGGAGGAACTCCGCGGCGTTGCGCGCGCTCGGCACGCCGCGGTAGGTGCGCAGGTAGGCCTCGTAGGCGCCGCACGAGCGGAGGATCGTCGTCCACGACGGTCCGCTCGCCTCGGTCAGCGACCGGGTCGCGAGGAGCCTGGCCGTCATGTCGGCGCGCTCGATCGAGCGCCCGAGAGTGAAGAACTGCCACGCCTCGTCGCGCGAGGTCGCCGACTCGATGATGCCGACGGCGAGCGCCGAGCGCTCGCGCACCCAGCTGAAGAACTCCGACACCCGGTCGCCCGTGACGCGGCGCGGCATCCGGGTGCGGGTCGTGTTCAGGCACTCCCACAGCTCGGTCGACACGATCTCGCGAGCGCGGCGGGCGTTCTCGCGGGCGGCGCCGAGCGAGTAGGCGATGGAGGCGGGGTTCGTGCGGTCGATCGCGAGGATCGTGAGCACATCGGCGCGGGTGATCTCGCTCATGTCGTCGGGAGGGGTCGACCCCATCACCGACAGGAGCGAGCGGCAGGCGGTGTCCTCGTCGATCCACGGGTCCTCGAGCAGGAGCTGGAGATGGACGTCGAGGATGCGCGCGGTGCCGTCCGAGCGCTCGATGTAGCGGCCGATCCAGAACAGCGACTCGGCGATCCGGGAGAGCATCAGGCGTCCTCCTCCGCCGAGCGACCCTGCTGCTGCTGCTGCTCCTGGTCGCTGTTGCCGGCGTCCTGCGGCGAGTGGTCGGGGGTGTGGTTGAGCGGGTAGACGATCGGGATCGAGCTCGTCACCGCGGCCTGCTCGGCGACGAGGCCCTGGATGTCGTGGGCGTCGCGGTCGGGGGTCTGCGACTCGAGGCCGACGACCCAGGTGTCCTTCGATCCGCCGCCCTGCGACGAGTTGACGACGAGCTGCCCCTCCGGCAGCGCGACCCGGGTCAGCCCGCCCGGCAGCACCCAGATGTCGGTGCCGTCGTTGACGGCGAAGGGCCGCAGGTCGGCGTGCCGCGGGCGCATCCCGTCGTCGACGAGGGTGGGGATGGTCGAGAGCTGCACGACCGGCTGCGCGATCCAGCCGCGCGGATCGGCCTGGAGGCGCGAGCGCAGCTCGGCGAGCTCCTTCGCCGACGCATCGGGGCCGACGACGAGGCCCTTGCCGCCCGAGCCGTCGACCGGCTTCACGACCAGCTCGTCGAGGCGGTCGAGCACCTCCTCGAGCGCTCCCGGATCCTCCAGGCGCCAGGTGTCGACGTTCTTGATCACCGGATCCTCGGAGAGGTAGTAGCGGATGAGATCGGGCATGTAGGTGTAGACGAGCTTGTCGTCGGCGACGCCGTTGCCGACCGCGTTGGCGATCGTGACGTTGCCCAGCCGCGAGGCGAGCATGAGCCCCGGCGAGCCGAGCATCGAGTCGGCGCGGAACTGCAGCGGGTCGAGGAACTCGTCGTCGACCCGGCGGTAGATCACGTCGACGCGGGTCGGGCCGGAGGTCGTCCGCATGAACACCTTGCCGCCGGTGCAGAACAGGTCGCGGCCCTCGACGAGCTCGACGCCCATCAGGCGGGCGAGCAGAGTGTGCTCGAAGTAGGCCGAGTTGTAGACGCCGGGAGTGAGCACGACCACTGTCGGGTCGTCGACGCCCTCGGGCGCGGAGGCGCGCAGGGCCTGGAGGAGCCGGTTGGGGTAGTCGCCGACCGGGCGCACCCGCATCGAGACGAACAGCTCGGGGAGCGTCTGCGCCATCACCCGGCGGTTCGAGATCACGTACGAGACGCCGGAGGGGACCCGTACGTTGTCCTCGAGCACGCGCCAGCCGCCGACCTCGTCGCGGATGAGGTCGATGCCCGACACCTGGATCCGCACGCCGTTGGCCGAGACGATGCCCGCGGCCTGGCGGTGGAAGTGGCTCGAGCTCGAGATGAGGCCGGCGGGGATCACTCCGTCCTTCACCGCGTTCTGCGGGCCGTAGACGTCGGCGAGGAACGCCTCGAGCGCGCGGACGCGCTGCTTGATTCCGCTCTGCACCTCGTTCCACTCGGCGCTCTCGATGACGCGCGGCACGGCGTCGAGCGGGAAGGGCCGCTCCTCCCCCGCGAAGTCGAAGGTCACGCCCTGCGCGAGATAGGAGGAGGCGAGTGCGTCGGTGCGTCCGCGCAGCTCCTCCTGGGTCATGCGGGCCAGTGAGGAGTAGATGTCGCGGTAGGCGTCGCGGACGCCGTCGGGGCCGCCGGCCGCCGCGACATCGGCGAACATCTCGTCCCAGGGTGGCGCGCCTGCGCGGCGCCGCTCGACCTTCTGGGACCCGTATCCGTCGAAGAGGTCACCCATGGCACGACTCTAGTGCGGGCCGTATTGCGGGGATGTTTCGGGGGTCGGGAGCAGGACCACCAGACCGGTGCGCCCGTGGGAATAGATCGGACGCGGGATGGTTGGATGGTGATGTACATGCAAACGCATGGAAAAGGTCTCGCCAGGACGGGGCCAGGAGAGAAGGAGCGCCTGATGCAGTTCGGCATCTTCACGGTCAGCGACATCACCACCGACCCCACGAACGGGCAGACCCCGACCGAGTCGGAGAAGATCGCGGCCACCCTCGCGATCGCCGACAAGGCCGAGGAGATCGGCCTCGACGTCTTCGCCCTCGGCGAGCACCACAACCCGCCGTTCTGGTCGTCCTCACCGACGACCACCCTCGCCTACATCGCCGCGCGCACGGAGCGCCTCCTCCTCACCACCGCGATGGCCCTCATCACCACCAACGACCCGGTGAAGCTCGCCGAGGACTACGCGATGCTCCAGCACCTCTCGGGCGGTCGCGTCGACCTCATGCTCGGCCGCGGCAACACCGGCCCCGTCTACCCGTGGTTCGGCAAGGACATCCGCCGCGGGATCGAGCTGACGATCGAGAACTACGACCTGCTGCACCGCCTCTGGACCGAGGAGTTCGTCGACTGGGAGGGCCAGTTCCGCACTCCGCTGCAGGGCTTCCAGTCGACCCCGCGCCCGCTCGACGGCATCGCCCCGTTCGTCTGGCACGGCTCGATCCGCTCGCCCCAGATCGCCGAGCAGGCCGCGTACTACGGTGACGGCTTCTTCGCGAACCACATCTTCTGGCCCGCCTCGCACACCCAGAAGATGGTGCAGCTCTACCGCGAGCGCTTCGAGCACTACGGCCACGGCAGCGCCGACCAGGCGATCGTCGGCCTCGGCGGGCAGATCTTCATGGCGAAGAACTCGCAGGATGCCGTGAAGCAGTTCCGCCCGTACTTCGACAACGCCCCGGTCTACGGCCACGGACCCTCGCTCGAGGACTTCACCGAGCAGACCCCGCTGACCGTCGGCTCGCCGCAGCAGATCATCGACCGCACCCTCGGCTTCCGCGAGTACGTCGGCGACTACCAGCGCCAGCTGTTCCTCATCGACCACGCGGGCCTGCCGCTGAAGACGGTGCTCGAGCAGATGGACATGCTCGGCGAGATCCTGCCGGCGCTGCGCGCGGGCTTCGCCGAGGGACGCCCTGCGCACGTGCCGGACGCCCCCACCCACACCTCGCTCGTCGCCGCCCGCGACCAGAAGCCCGTCGCCGTCAACGCCTAGGAGACGCCCCATGGACACCCGCCGCCTCACCGTCCTCTCGGCCGGCCTCAGCCAGCCGTCCTCCACCCGCCTGCTCGCCGACCGCCTCGGCGACGCGACCGAGGCCGCGCTCGCCGAGCAGGGCTTCGCCGTCGAGCGGAGCGTGATCGAGCTGCGCGACCTCGCGCACGACGTCACGAACAACCTCCTGACCGGCTTCGCGAGCCCCGCCCTGCAGACCGCGCTCGACGCGGTCGCCGGCGCCGACGGCCTCATCGCCGTGACGCCGATCTTCACCACCAGCTACAGCGGCCTCTTCAAGTCGTTCGTCGACGTGCTCGACACGGAGGCGCTCCGCTCGCTCCCCGTGCTCCTCGCGGCGACCGGCGGGTCGCCCCGTCACTCGCTCGCGATCGACTACGCGATGCGACCGCTGTTCAGCTACCTGCACGCCGCTCCCCTGTCGACCTCCGTCTTCGCGGCCACCGACGACTGGGGCGGCGCGACCGAGGACGGCAGGGCGCTCCCCTCCCGCATCGAGCGCGCCGGCCGCGAGCTGGCCGACGAGGCCGCCCGCTCGACCCGCTCGGGCGCGGTGCGCGACCCTTGGGCGCTCGACGGCGACTTCGAGGGGCTGCTGGGCAAGCGCGGCTGACCGGCCGCTTCTCTCACAGGAACCGGCATTCGTCCAGTACCGGTGCCCGGGCGCTCGCCCGGGCTAGCCTCCCTCCCGGGGAGCCCGCCGTGGCCCCCGGAGGGGAGGCCTTCGTGGTCCGCAACAGCACCGGTGCCGACAGATCCGTCTTCGAGCGGGCCGTTCTCGATCGGCGCCGGTTCCTCGGCGCCCTGGGCGTCGCCGCCTCCGTGCCCGTGCTCGCCTCCTGCGGCTTCGCGCCGGCCGGCCCGCAGGCCAGCGCCGACAGCGGCACCCTCACCTTCACCACCTGGGGCACGGACGCCGAGCTCGCCGGGTTCCAGCGCGCGATCGACCGCTTCCAGGAGGCCAACTCCGGCGCCACGGTCACGCTGAACGCCGTGCCCTACGAGCAGATGTTCACGAACATCGACGCGCAGCTGCAGGCCGGCAACCCGCCCGACGTCTTCCGCGTGCCGTACTACACCTTCGGCAGCTACGCCGGGCGCGACCAGCTGCTCGATCTCACCCCGCACCTCGAAGCCGACGTCGCCGACCGCTTCACCGACGCGGCCTGGGCCGCGGTGCAGAGCAACGGCAGCCCGTTCGGGGTGCCGCACCACACCGACACGTCGCTCATCCTCTACAACACCGAGGCGCTGGCCACCGCGGGCATCACCGACTTCCCGTCCTCGCCGGAGGAGGCGTGGACCTGGGAGGAGTTCTCCGAGGTCGGCGCGAAGCTCCGCGCCTCGCTGCCCGCCGAGCGCTATCCGTTCGCCTACAACTGGCAGGGCAACGGGGTCACCCGCTGGCTGAGCCTGCTGTTCCAGGCCGACGGCCGGTTCCTGACCGAGGACCTCTCGGGGCCCGCCATCGACAGCGCGGCGGGACGCGCGGCCATCGACTTCAGCCGCAGCTTCTTCACCGACGGGCTGGTCCCGCCGAGCAGCTCGATCCAGGCGACGACCTACGCGAGCGACCTCTGGTACTCGCAGACGACCGCGATGACCTTCGCGGGCGCCTTCCTCGTCCCCGACGCCGACGCGACCCTCGACTTCGAGTGGGGCGCGACGTACTCGCCGCGCAACGTGCGCGGCGGCGGCGACTTCGGCGGCAACGCCCTCGTCGCCACCAAGGCGACGGCGCAGCCCGAGCTGGCCGCCGCGTTCCTGGCGTTCGTGACCGAGGAGGAGGCGATGAGCGACTTCTGCGCCGGCGCCTCGCTGCTGCCCACCCGCCGCGACCTCACCGAGTCGGGCATCGAGTTCGAGGTGCGCCCCGAGCTGGCAGAGGTGTTCCTCGGTCAGGCGGGCACCGTCCAGGCCTCCGACTCGGCCCAGGTCGCCTCGCCCGACATGGCGGCGATCATCGCGGTGCTCAAGGAGCAGCTCGAGGCCGCCTTCGTCGGCGGGCAGAGCACGGAGGACACCATCGCGAAGCTCACGGCCGGCATCGCGGCCGCCACCCAGTGAGCATCGCCCCACCGGCGCCGGTCTCCGCTCCGCCCCGGCGCCGCTCGGGAGCACCGGCGGCGCGCGAGACCGCCGCCGCCTACGCGTTCCTCGCGCCGAACCTCCTGATGCTGGGGCTGTTCGTGTTCGTGCCGCTGGGCGGCGCGTTCCTGATCAGCTTCCAGAGCACGAACGGATTCGGCGACGGCGTCTTCATCGGGCTCGACAACTACGCACGGCTGCTCTCGGATCCGCTGTTCTGGCGCTCGACGCTCAACACAGCGCTGTTCACGCTGATCGTGACTCCGCTGTCGATGGCGCTCGGGCTGGGCGCGGCGGTACTGCTGAACTCGGTGCTGCCGGCGCGAGCGGTGTTCCGGTCGATCCTGATCCTGCCGATGGCGGTGTCGGGCGTCGCGACGGCGCTGATGGGCGTGCTGATCTTCGACGAGAACAGCGGAGTCCTCGACGGGCTGCTGCAGACCGTCGGCCTGCCGCGGATCGCGTGGCAGTCGGGCGGCGCCGCGGCGTTCGCCTCGGTCGTCCTGGTCACCCTGTGGTGGCGCATGGGCTTCAACATGCTGATCTACCTGGCGGGGCTGCAGGGCGTGAACCCGGCGCTGTACGAGGCCGCCCGCCTCGACGGGGCGAACGGCTGGCAGCAGTTCCGGCACATCACGGTGCCGATGGTCGGCCCCTCGACGTTCTTCCTGCTGATCCTCAACGTCATCTACTCGTTCCAGGTGTTCGACATCGTCTTCGTGCTGACCGGCGGCGGGCCGCAGAACGCCACCTCGGTGCTGGTGACCTACGCCTACGACACCGGATTCGTCACGCGCGACCAGGGCTACGCGGCGGCGATCGGCATCGTGCTGCTCGTGGTCACGATGATCTTCACCGCCGTGCAGTGGCGCACCAACCGCAGCAGGGACCTCGTCGAATGAGCACCGCCTCGCGCAGCACGCGCTTCCTCCGGCTGGTCCTCGCGATCGTGGTGTCGCTGGTCATCCTCTTCCCGCTCTACTGGATGGTCGTCGTCGCGTTCTCGTCGCGGGCCGAGCTGCTCGGCGGGACCCTGCGCCTCTGGCCGCGGGAGCTGACGCTCGTCAACTTCGACCGCGTCTTCTCGTCGTTCCCGGTGGCGACCTGGTTCGGCAACTCCCTCGCGATCAGCCTCGTGACGGCGCTGATCACCGTCGCGATCAACCTGCTCGGCGGCTACGCCTTCGCGCAGCTGCGGTTCCGCGGCTCCGGGGCGCTCTTCCTGCTCGCGCTGTCGACGCTGACCCTGCCGGTGCAGGTGATCATGGTCGCGCTGTTCCGGCTCGTGACCGACCTCGGGCTCTACGGGAGCTACTGGGCGGTGATCCTGCCGACGGCGGCGTCGGCGTTCGGGCTGTTCCTGGCGCGGCAGTTCATCCTCGCGATCCCCCGCGATCTGATCGAGGCGGCACGGATCGACGGCGCGGGGCACTTCCGCGTCTTCACCCGCATCGTGCTGCCGCTCTCGAAGCCGCTGATCGCCGTGCTGTTCTTCATGACGCTGCTCGGCTCGTGGAACGACTTCGCCTGGCCGCTGATCGCGCTGAAGGAGAACGTGCTGTTCACCCTCCCGATCGGGCTGCTGTTCCTCCAGGGCCAGTTCGGCAGCGACTACGGGGCGACGATGGCGTTCGCACTCGTGAACGTGGCGCCGATGGTCATCCTCTTCCTGGTCTTCCAGCGCTACTTCGTGCAGGGGTTCGCGCGCAGCGGACTGCGCTGAGAGCACCCCGGCTGGCCACTCTTGTCAAGACCCGACCTGTGACTCCACAGGAAAGGGTGCGCGCGGTACCGTCTACCACAGGCGCCCCTGTCGGGGCGTCCCGTGACGGGTTGTCCAGCGAGAGGCGAGGTCGTCGTGAGTGTGATCGCCGCCAACGCAGCCCAGCAGAAGGTCGCGGGCCGCTACTACCTCATCGAGCGGATCGGCTCCGGTGGGATGGGCTCCGTCTACCGCGCACGCGATGAGACCGTGCAGCGCGACGTCGCCGTGAAGGTGTTCCGCGCCGAGGCCTCGAGCCCCGAGGACGTCGCGCGCCAGGAGCGCGAGGTGCGGATGCTGTCGTCGTTCGCGCACCCCGGGATCGTCAACCTCTTCGACGCGGGCCTGCACAACTTCGGCGGCGAGGTGCGCCGCTACGTCGTCATGGAGCTGGTCGCCGATCCGACCATGGAGCGCCGGCTCGAGGCGGGTCCGATGGCCGCCGACGAGGTCGGTGCGATCGGTGCGCAGCTCGCGGAGGCGCTCGCCTACCTGCACGCGCGCGGCGTCGTGCACCGCGATGTGAAGCCCGCGAACATCCTCGTCAGCGACGTCGGATCCAGCGGCTACGAACACACGGCCAAGCTCACCGACTTCGGCGTCGCCCACTTCATGGACGGCTCGCGACTGACCAGCGACGGCATCGTGATCGGGACGGCCAGCTTCGTCAGCCCCGAGCAGGTCGCGGGCGAGCCGATCAGCGGCGCGAGCGACGTGTTCTCGCTCGGGCTGGTGCTGCTGGAGGCGCTCACCGGCCACCGGGAGTACGAGGGCACGGTCCTCGAGGCGGCGATCGCGCGGCTGCACCGCAGCCCCTCCGTGCCCGACTCGCTGCCGACGGCGTGGCGCGAGCTGCTGACGGCGATGACGCAGCGCGACCCCGCGCAGCGCCCGACGGCCGAGCAGGTCGCGCAGCGTCTGCGGGGCGGTCTGGCCTCGGGGACGACGGCGCCGATGGCGCTGGCGCCGGTGTCGCTGACGCCGTCGTCGCGCGTGCGCCGCACGGTGATCATCGGCTCGAGCGTGGTCGGCGTCGGCGCCGTGGCCGCGCTGTCGTGGATGCTCGGAGTGCTCGCCGGGCGCTGAGCGCTGAGCGCTCTGCGGAGTGACAAGCCTCACTGATCGAGCACGTAGCTTGCGCGGCGGGTGCATCTGCTTGTGGCCCCTCCCTCGCTGATCGAGTAGCCCGCGCAGCGGGCGTATCGAGATCCACGTCCTTCAGAAGGCGAGGACAGAAGACGGATCTGCTGACGCTGGTGGGTCTCGATACGCCCCTGCGGGGCTACTCGACCAGCATGCTGGAGGGCGCGAGCGCCGACTTCTCCCTCAGACCTCGCCGGGGAGGGCGCGGCGGAGGACGATGCGCGTCCAAGCGCCGACGTAGAGGCGGTCGCCCTCGTCGACCTCGCGCCGCTGGCCGGCCGGGATCGGCGTCTGCGGGAGGCCGGTGCCGGCCTCGGCGAGGTAGGTGCCGTTCGCCGACTGGAGGTCCTCGACCCACCAGCGCAGTCCGTCGGTCGTGAGCTGGCACTGCCGGCGCGAGACTCCGGAGTCGGTGCCGCAGTCGATCTGCGGCGAGATGCCGCGCGAGACGGAGGGGCGGCCCACGAGCAGGGAGCGCTCGCGCAGCACGACGGTCGTCGGCGGGCCGGGAGAGGGCATCGGATCCTCCGCGCGCTGCTCGGCGTACCAGTCGGGGTCGATCCAGAGCTCGGCGATCCAGGGATCAGCGCTCGACGGATCAGCAGCCTCGACGGGCACCGCCTCCGCGAGGACCTCGGTCGCCGGAGCGGGCGGCGCGGTGGCGACGGGAACGTCGAACCCGGCCTCCTCCTCCGGCACCAGCTCGGTCGGAGGAGCCGCCGACTCCGGAGCCGCCGCCGCGGGGACCTCGCCGAGGTGGGCCCCGGGGTCGCCGGCGGGCGAGGCGGAGCCGCCGACCTCGGCCGGCGAGCGCACCGCGCCCGACGAGGTGAACGGGTCGGCCTCGGGGAGGGAGCCGGTGGTGAAGTCGTAGCCGCAGTTCTCGCAGAACAGCGCGCCCGCCTCGTTCGGGTACGAGCAGTTCGGGCAGACCGCGGCCCCGGTGGGGATCGCCGTGGTCGGGGCGGCGGGGCTCGAGGCGGCCGGCGCGGGAGCCTGCGCGGCGGCGATCGGAGCACCGCAGACGTCGCAGTAGTCGCCGGAGCTCGACGTGTGCCCCTCGGGGCAGCGGAAGCTCACTTGCGGACCCGCGTGGTCTTGGTCGACGCGGTGTCGAGCGCCATCTCGTCGAGCTTGGCGACGCCGCGCTTGAGACGCACGGTGCCCTCGTTGGGGTTGTCGATCTCGACGACCTTGCGGAGCTTGGCGGTCGCCTCGTCGTTGCCGGTGACGGCGGCGAGCTGCACGGCGCGACCCAGCTTGACGGTCGCGGTGGCGTCGTCGCCCGCGGCCTTCGCCGCGAGGCCGTCCTGGATCGCCGAGGCGAGCTCGGTCTGGCCGGTGTAGTGCGCGACGGCAGGGTCGATGCGGGCGGTGAGCGCGGAGTCGTCGGTCCAGCGGGCCTTGACCAGGGCGGAGGCGACGACCTCGTCGCGCACGCTGAGCTGCACGCGCGCGGCGAGCTGCTCGGCGCCGACGGGCTTCGAGGCGACGCGGACGGCCACGTGGTACTCCCGCGACTCGTCTCCCCAGGCGCCGGTGGGGTACGAGCCGGTCAGCGGATTGACGGACGTGCGGCGGGAGCTCAGGTCCTCGAGGGTGGGCGCGACCTGGCGGACGAAGAGGAGCTGGGCGCCCTGCGGCGTCCAGACGCGCAGCTCGCCGTTCGCGACTCCGCGGCCCATCGACGCCTGCATCAGCTGCTCGAAGTCGGCGGCCATGTCGGCGGGGTTCGCGATGAGACCGACGGTGCCCAGCAGCGCGCTCGCGATGGTGCGCGCCTCCTCGACGACCCAGCGCGAGCCGACTCCGCGGACGTCGCACTGGAAGACACCGCCCGCCGCGCGGATCGCGGCGTCGAGCTGCATCCGCGACTCGTGCTCGTTCTTGCCGTCGGTGAGCAGGATCGCGTGGCGCTGCGACGCCTCCGGGACGCTCGAGAAGAGCTGGCGGGCGAGCGTGAGCCACGTGCCCATCGCGGTGCCGCCATCGGCCTGGAGGTAGCCGATCGCCTCCTTCGCCGCGGCGCGCGCGCCCGGCTCCATCCGCACCATCGGCACGGAGGCGTTGGGGTACGGGAACGCGCGGTCGGCGCGTTCGGAGCCCGCGACGACCGCGAAGAACGTGCCGTCGAGGATCTGATCGACCGCGACGGCGGCCGCGCGCTTCGCGGCGGTCATGTTCTCGCCGGTCATCGACCCGGAGCAGTCGACGATGATGATCTCGGCCGCCGCACCGTCGCTGCCGGCCACGCCGGTGCCCGACGCGGTCACCGTCACGATCGCGTGCACATCCGTGGCGCCGTCCGAGAGGAACTCGTTCTGAAAGACACTCGCGCTGAACTCCGCCATTCGCTCAGCCTATTGTGCGGGCTGACCGTCGTGGCCCTCCTCGCCGGATGCGCAGCAAGCCCGGCACCGCCTCCCGCGGGCGCTCGCTTCGACTACCAGCTGGGCGGCGGCTACCCGCCGACCGAGGGCGTCGATCTCGTGGTGCGCGATCGCTCCGACGAGCCCGCACCGGGCGCGTACTCGGTCTGCTACGTGAACGCGTTCCAGACGCAGCCCGGCGAGGAGGCGCAGTGGACGGGCGAGCGGGCCGAGCTGCTGCTGCGCGACGGGGCGGGCGCGCCGGTCGTCGATCCGGACTGGCCCGACGAGACCCTCCTCGACGTGTCGACCGCGGCGAAGCGCGACGCCCTGCTCGCGATCGTGGGCGGCTGGATCGAGGGCTGCGCCGCGAGCGGCTTCGACGCGGTCGAGGCCGACAACCTCGACTCCGCGACCCGCTCCGACGGCCTGCTGAGCGACGAGCAGACCGGCGCCTTCGCCGAGGCGCTCGTCGAGGCGGCGCACGACGCCGGTCTCGCGATCGGCCAGAAGAACGCCTCGGAGCGGGTGGAGGAGATGCGCGGGCTCGGCTTCGACTTCGCGATCACCGAGGAGTGCGAGGTGTTCGAGGAGTGCGACGCGTACACCGACGTCTACGGCGAGCGCGTCTACGAGGTCGAGTACACCGACGAGCCCGGCGCGGAGGCGGTGTTCGACCGCGCCTGCTCGCTCCGCGGCGACCGGATCGGCGTGCTGCAGCGCGACCGCGACCTGCTCACCCCCGGCGACCCCGGCTTCGCCTCGGAGGGCTGCTGACCGCTCAGCCCGCCGGGAAGGCCTGCACCGCCGACGCCGGGCGCGCCGCCTCCCACCACGCCGCCTGGCGCAGGACCTCGAGGTCGGCGAAGCGGCGGCCCGAGATCTGCAGCGCGATGGCGCGGCCGTCGGAGGTGGTGCCCGCGTTGATGCTCGCGGCCGGCTGGCCCGACATATTGTAGGGCAGGGTGAAGGCGATGTGCGCCATGCCGCGGTCCTCGTGACCCCACGGCATCGGCCACTCAGCGGGGAACGCCGCGACCGGGGCGACAGGCGAGAGCACGGCGTCGAAGGGCAGGGTCGCCTCGACGGTGCGGCGGCGCAGCTCGCTGATCGCCTCCGTGGCCTCGAGCACGCGGCGTCCCGAGACGTCGGCTCCGCCGTGCACCCAGGTGGTGATGAAGGGCAGGGCGCGCGCCTTCGCCTCGGTCGGCAGCTCGTAGTAGGTGCGCCAGAAGCGCACGCGCCAGAAGAGGTCGACCTGCTCGAGCACGCCGTCGTCGATGAAGGCGGGCAGCTCGACGACCTCGGCGCCCGCGTCCGACCAGGCGTCGGCCGCGGCGAGGACGGCGGCGCGGATCTCGGGGTCGACCGGCATGCCGGCTCCGGGGTCCACGTGCACGGCGACACGGCGGCCGCGCACGTCGAGGTCGAGGTCGTTCCAGTCGATGGTCTCGGGCGGCAGCGAGGTGTAGTCGCGGGCATCGGGGCGCGAGAGCACCGACATGCCGAGGGCGACATCCGCGACCGACTGCGCGAGGGGTCCGGCGGCGCGGCCCTGGTAGGGGTTGTCGAGCGGGATGCGCCCGTCGCTCGGCTTGAGCGTGGCGAGGCCGAGCCAGGCGGCGGGCAGGCGGACGGAGCCGCCGATGTCGGTGCCGACGTGGAAGGTGCCGAAACCGGCGGCCGCGGCGGCGCCCGCTCCCGACGACGAGCCGCCGACGGTGAGGGCGGGGTCGATCGGGCTGCGGGTGATGCCGTGCGCGCTCGAGACACCGGAGGAGAGCATCCCCCAGTCGGGCATCGTGGTCGAGCCGAGGATGACGGCCCCGGCCTCGTTCAGGCGGGCGACGGCGGGAGAGTCGTGGGTCGGCACGGTCGCCGCGGCGGCGGCGGTCCCGGCGCGCGCGGGGAGGCCGGCGCGGTAGAGGTTCTCCTTGACGGTCACGGGCACGCCGTCGACCGGTCCGCGCTGCTCGCCGGAGCGCCAGCGCTGCTCGCTCGCCCGGGCCGCGGCGAGCGCGAGCGCGGGGTCGAGGTCGCTGAACGCGTTGATCGCGGGGTTCCGCACCGCGATGTCGGCGAGGATCTCCTCCGTCACCTCGACCGGCGAGAGCTCGCCGGACTCGTAGCCGGCAGCGAGACGGGCGCCGTCGAAACGGGACGGAGCAGTGCGGGTGGCGGGGGTCATCGGATCTCCTGGCGGTGGCGGATCGAGGGGGTCGCGGCGATCAGGGCGCGGGTGTAGTCGTCGGCCGGGTTCTCGTAGATGGCGCGGGTGGCGCCCTGCTCGACGATCTCGCCCTGGCGCATGACGGCGACGCGGTCGCAGAGGTAGCGGACGACGCCGAGGTCGTGCGAGACGAAGATCAGGGTGAGCCGGTACTCCTCGACGAGGTCGGCGAGCAGGTTGAGCACCTGCGCGCGCACCGAGACGTCGAGCGCACTGACGGGCTCGTCGGCGACGAGGATCTTCGGGCGGCAGACCAGGGCGCGTGCGATCGAGATCCGCTGGCGCTGCCCGCCCGAGAACTGGTGGGGGTAGCGGTCGACCGAGTCGGCGGGCAGCCCGACCGCGGCGATCATCTCGGCGACGCGGGAGGCGCGCTCGGCCCTGCCGACCGCCTCCCCCGTGTTCACGGCGTTCAGCAGCGGCTCGGCGATGATGTCGCCGACGCGCATCCGCGGGTCGAGCGAGGCCATCGGGTCCTGGAACACGATCTGGAGGCTGCGGCGCACCTCGGCGAGGTCGGCCTTCTTGTGGGTGCTCAGGTCGCGGCCGACCACCTCGAGCGCTCCGGCGGTCGGGGTGTCGAGCCCCGAGAGCAGGCGGAGGAGGGTCGACTTGCCCGATCCCGACTCCCCCACGATCCCGAAACGGTCGCCGGCGCGGATCTCGAAGTCGAGGCCGCGGAGGGCGTGCACCTTCTGCGACGCGGCGAACAGGGAGGAGCGGCCGCGGTCGTAGGTCTTGGTGAGTCCGGAGGCGCGCACCACGGCGGGTGCCGCGGGGGCGGCCTCGCGCTCGGCCCGGCCCGCGTCCATCCGGTCGACCGAGATCCCGGGGGTGTACCCCTCCGAGGTCGCGACGGTGAAGAGGCGGCCGGCGGAGTCGGTGGCGTCGAGGTCGGAGGCGGCCAGCAGACCGCGCGTGTAGGGGTGCTCCGGCCGGGTGAAGACCCGGTCGATCGGGCCCTCCTCGACGACGACGCCGGCGTTCATCACGAGCACGCGGTCGCAGGTCTCGCCGACGACGGCGAGATCGTGGGTGATGAAGAGGAGCCCGGTGCCGCGCTCGGACACCGTGCGCAGCACCAGATCGAGGACCTGCTTCTGCACGGTGACGTCGAGCGCGGTCGTCGGCTCGTCGGCGACGAGCAGCGCGGGGTCGTTCGCCAGGGCGATGGCGAGCACGACGCGCTGCCGCTGACCGCCCGAGAGCTGGTGCGGGTAGGCGCGCGCCGCCTCCTCGGGAGACGGGAGCCCGACATCGGCGAGCAGCTCGACCGCCCGGCGGCGGGCCGCGCGGCGATCGGGCTGGGTGCGGTGGATCTCCATCACCTCGGCGATCTGGCGGCCGACCCGCATCAGCGGGTTGAGCGCGGTCATCGGCTCCTGGAACACCATCGCCATCGACGAGCCGCGCAGGCGTGCGGCGGCCCGCTCGCCCAGGCTCACGATGTCGGTGTCGGCCCCGCCGACGCGCACGCGGCCGGTCGCGGTGACCGTGTCGGGGAGCAGCCCCATCACGGCGAGCGAGGTGAGCGACTTGCCCGAGCCCGACTCGCCGATCAGGCCGACGCGCTCGCCTGCACCGATGCGGAAGGTCAGGTCGTCGACGAGGAGGCGCTCACCGGCGTGCACCGAGAGGCCGGCGACGTCGAGGGCGAAGGGACGGGGATCGGTGGGCACAGCGGGCATCAGCGGTTCCTCATCTTCGGGTCGAAGCGGTCGCGCAGACCGTCGCCGAGCAGGTTGAAGCCGAGGACCGCCAGCGCGATCGCCAGGCCGGGCACGACGGCCAGGTAGTCGTAGGCGCCGAGGAACTGCTGCGAGTCCTGCAGCATGCGACCCCACGAGGGGGTGGGCGGCTTGGTGCCCAGCCCCAGGAACGACAGCCCCGCCTCCGCCAGCACCGCGATGCCGAAGTTGACCGAGCACTGCACGACGAGGATGCCGGCGATGTTGGGCAGCACGTGCCGGATCGCGATCGCGGAGCCGGAGCGGTTGGCGGCCCTGGCGGCGAACACGTAGTCGGTGCTCATCACCTGCAGGGTGCCGGCGCGGGCGACCCGGGCGAAGGCCGGAGCCGCTCCGATGCCGAGCGCGACCATCGCGGTGGTGGTGTCGGCGCCGAAGACCGCGCCGAAGACGATCGCGAGCAGGAGGCCGGGGAACGCCATCACGACGTCGCTGCCGCCCATGATCAGGGCGCCGGTCTTCTTGGGGCGCATGCCCGCGAGGATCCCGAGCGGGACTCCGATGACCGCGGCGATGGCGACCGCCACGGTGCCCACCAGCAGAGTGATCTGCGCGCCGACCATGATCTGCGAGAGCACGTCGCGCCCGTAGCGGTCGGTGCCGAACGGATGCGCGGCGCTCGGGAACAGCAGGCGGTCGGCGGCGACCGAGCGCTCGGGGTCGTACGGCGTCCAGACGAGCGAGACCAGGGCGGTGACGAGCACCAGGAGGATCAGCGCGGCGCCGATCCAGAGCTGGGCGTCGGCTCCGGGCCGGAACCGGCGGAACCGGCCGGGGACCTGCGTGATCAGCCGGGTGCGCGGGGGCACCGGACGGCCGGGCTCGGTGCCCGGCGGGAGCGTGGCGGTCATGAGGCCCTCCGGAGTCGGGGATCGAGGAGCGTGAAGGCGAGGTCGACCAGGAAGTTGATCGCGACGATCGCGACCACGAGCACGGCGACGACCGCCTGCACGGCGAGCAGATCGCGGTTGCCGACCGAGTCGACGAGGTAGCTGCCGAGCCCGGGGATGCTGAAGACGCGCTCGATCACGACGGCGCCGATGAAGAGGCCGGCGAGCTGCACGCCGACGATCGTCAGCACCGGGATCCCGGCGTTGCGCAGCCCGTGACGGACGAGCGCGCCACCGGCGGTGAGCCCCTTCGAGCGGGCGGTGCGGAGGAAGTCCTCGCGCATGATCTCGAGGACGGCCGAGCGGACGTACCGCGTCAGGATCGACGCCTGCACCGAGCCGAGCGCGATCGCGGGCAGGGCGATGTGCGAGAGGAACGCCGGGTCGGACGGCGGCACCCACCCGCCGGAGGGGAACCAGCCGAGCCCGATCGCGAAGAACGCGATCAGCAGCACCCCGACGAGGAAGTTGGGGACGGCGACGCCGATCTGCGAGACACCAGAGATGACGACTCCCGACGCGTGCCGCTGCCGCATGGCCGCGAGAGTGCCGAGCGGGATCGCGACGACCAGCGCGATCAGCATCGCGACGACCACCAGGATCAGCGTCACCTGGAAGCGGTCGGACACGATCGGCGAGATCGCCTGGCCCGTGACGGCGGAGGTGCCGAGGTCACCGCGGAGGAGCCCCGCCAGCCAGTCGAGGTACTGCACGACCAGCGGGGCGTCCGTGCCGTTCGCGGCCCGCCAGGCGTCGAGCTGCTCCGGAGTGGCCTCGATCCCGAGGGCCACCGTCGCGGCGTCGCCCGGCATCACGCGCAGGAGGAGGAACACGACGATCGTCGAGATGAGCACGGTCGCGAGGAAGTTGCCGACGAGTGCGAGCATCCGCAGCGCCATGGTCGCCTCCTTTCAGTGGGGTCGGGACGGGTGGGGCGGCGGCGCCTCTCGGCACCGCCGCCGGGTGGTCAGGACCAGGCGAGACCGGTGAGGTCGAGCGACTCCGTGACCGAGTTGCCGGCGATGCCGGTGAGGCCGGAGTCGGCGATCACGATGTTGGGGAAGAGGAACAGCGGCACGGCCGGCACGTCGGTGGCGACCTCGGCGACCACGTCCTTCATGCCGGCGACCCACTCCTCCTGCGAGGCGGCGTCGGCCGCGGTGGCCTTCGTCACCACGTCGGGGTCGTCGTAGCCGAGGTAGTACTCCGGGTCGCCGAAGTTGGCGAGGAAGTCGCGCGGCTCGACGGCGAGGATGACCGACATCTCGTAGTCGTGGCGGGTGAACACCTTGTCGAGCCAGACGGCGGGGAACTCGTCCGACGCGATCGTCGCGTCGATGCCGACCTCGGCCAGCTGCGAGACGACGACCTCGGAGACGGCGGTGGCGTAGGGGCGGGTCGGCACGTCGAAGGTGATCGAGAGGTCCTCGGCGCCGGCCTCGGCGAGCAGCTCGCGGGCCTTCTCGGGGTCGTAGGCGTACTCGTCGGTCAGGTCCTCGTAGTACGGGTCGGTCGGGGGGACCATCGCGCCGATGAGCTCGCCGTAGCCGGCCCACGCGGTGTCGATGATCGCCTGGCGGTCGAGGGCGTAGGCGATGGCCTGGCGGATCCGCAGGTCGTCGAACGGCGCCTCGGCGTTGTTCATCGAGAGCATGATCTCGCCGTTCGAGGTGCCCTGGATGACCTGGTACTCGTCGTTCGTCTCGAACTGCGCGACGAGGTCGGGCGCCTGCATGTTGTAGAGCATGTCGACGTCGCCGGCGCGCAGCGCGTTGGTCGAGGCGACCGCGTCGGCGAAGTAGCGGAGGGTGACGTCGGTCACCGCGGGGGCCTCGCCCCAGTAGCCGTCGCGGGCGGCCAGCGAGATGTGGTCGCCGGTCACGCGCTCGGTGACGGTGTACGGGCCGCTGCCGACGGGCGTGTTGGCGAGGTCGGCGACTCCGCTCTCGTCGAACATCAGGCCGACGCTGCCGCCCATGTCGAAGAGCCAGGAGTTGCTGGGCCGGGTGAGCACGACCTTCGCCTCGGTGGGCGAGACGACGTCGACGCGGTCGAGGACCGCCATCTTGGCCTGGTTGATCTTCCAGTCGGTCTTCACGCGCTCGAGCGAGAACTTGACGTCGTCGGCGGTGAACTCGGCGCCGTTCGAGAAGGTGACTCCCTCCTCGAGCACGAAGTCGTACTCGAGCCCGTCGTCGCTGACCGTCCACGACGTCGCGAGCTTCGGCTGCAGCTCGCCGTCCTGGTCGACGGCGACGAGACCCTCGTAGACGTTGTTCATCAGCGCCTGCGGGATGGCGGCGCCCGCCGTGGTGGTGAAGTCGAAGTTCGCCGGCTCGCCGGTGAGGCCGACGATCGCGGTCGGGTCGTGCGCCTCGGTGCCGGCTCCGGAGGAGGAGGAGTTGCCGGCGCCGGCACTGCAGGCGGAGAGCGCCAGGGCCGAGAGGAGGGCGGTCGCGGCGAGCGCGAGGCGGCGGGGTGTCGTGGTCACGGGAGCGGCTCCGAGGGGTCGGGCGGTGCAGGGAGGTGAGGGGGTCGTCAGGGTGGCGCGGTACTGGTCTGACCAGTAGAAGGAACGGTAGGATGGCGCTGCGACGCGGGTCAAGCGAGGAAACAAAGATGTAACGTGCCCGACCCCGTCGATGAGAGGGAGACCCATGACGTTCATCGCCGTGCAGAAGGTCAGCGCCTACGAGTCGATCGTCGAGCAGATCGAGCGGGCGGTCGAAGCCGGCGACCTGAAGCCGGGTGATCGCCTGCCCGGCGAGCGCCAGCTGATGGCCGACTTCTCGGTCAGCCGCGCCACCGTCCGCGAGGCGCTCCGCGTCCTCCAGGCGACCGGGATCCTCGAGTCCCGACCCGGCGACCCCCGCGGTCCGATGATCACCGCCTACTCCCCCCGCATGCTCGAGAAGTCGATGGCGCGCCTCGCCCACCTCGAGAGCATCAGCCGGGTCGAGCTGCTCCAGTTCCGCCTCCTGCTCGAGGGGCAGTCGTGCCTGCTCGCGGCCGAGAACCGCACCGCGGAGGATCTCGCGCTCATCGAGGAGCACCTGGCCGCCCTGCACGAGGTCGCCCGCGGCGAGGCCGACGGCTTCGGCGAGCGGGTGAACCGCTTCCACGCGGCGATCCGGCACGCCTCCGGCAACCAGCTGATCGAGGTCTGCGGCAACGTCGTCGGCGGAGTGATGGCGCACCTCGCCGACGGGCGGCTCGTCACCGAGACCGACCGGCTCGCCCGGATGCGGCAGAGCGCCGCCGACGGCGAGACCCTCGTCGACGCACTGCGGAGGCGCTCACCGCGCGAGGCGGCCGACATCTCGCGCCGCACCATCTACCGCTACTACGCCGACGACCTGACGGCCGACGAGGTGCGCGCGCTGGCGAGCTCGATCCCGGGCGTCGTCGCCTGACCAGGGCCCGGCGGACCGCGACCGGTAGCATCGGCGGCTCCGACAGGGGGTCGCATGCGGCAGTACACGCCACTCGAGCAGCGGATCGACGACGTCGCGCGGCGCCTGCTCGCCCGCGGGCCCGCCTCCGGGCTGCGCGCAGGAGTGATCGAGTTCCTGGTGTTCGGCGCGAAGCAGGCCTGGGCCTGCGTGTTCGGTGCGGCGCTGCTGGTCGTGATCGTCGCCGCGCGGCTCTGGTACCCGGATGACGCGGCCCTCGCCCGCAACGACGCGCTGACTCTGGCTGCGGTCGCACTGCAGATCGTGATGATCGCGACCCGCCTCGAGACCGGACGCGAGCTGTGGGTGATCGTGATCTTCCACCTCGTCGGCACGGGGATGGAGCTCTTCAAGACCGACGTCGGCTCGTGGAGCTACGCGGCCGACGGGGTGCTGCGGATCGGCGCGGTCCCCTTGTTCAGCGGGTTCCTCTACGCCTCCGTGGGCTCGTACATGGTGCGGATCCACCGTCTCTTCGACTTGCGCTTCGACCGCTGGCCCTCCGGCTGGCTGACGGCGACGGCCGCCGTGCTGATCTACGTCAACTTCTTCAGCCACCACTTCCTGCCCGACGCGCGCTGGCTGATCCTCGTCTTCGTGGCCCTGCTGTGGTTCCGGACGACGATGGTCTACCGCGTGCACCGCGGGACGCACCGAATGCCGCTGCTCGTCGCCTTCGCGCTGGTCGCCTTCGCTGTGCCGATTCGGTCGCCGCAGAGCGGCGCCCCGCAGTCGGCTTCCCGGGATGGCCGCGTTCCGTAGAGCGTCCTGCGTCCGGCGACGTGAATCCGCTCGAACGCGGATTCCCGGATACGCCTGTTCCTTGTACACGCCGACGTGAGATGACTCCTCCGTCAAGCCCGGACCGCGGGCCGCCGCGGCCTGACAGGCTGTCGGCCGTGCCTCCCTGGTCCCTCGCCCTGCTCAGCGGCGCCATCGGCGGCGCCACCCTCCTCATCGGCGCCGCGCTCGCATGGTTCGTCCGCGTGCCTCCGAAGCTCACCGCCGCGATCTCGGCGTTCGGAGCCGGCGTGCTGATCTCGGCGCTCGCCTACGAACTCGTCGAAGAGGCGGCCGACGACGGTGGGCTGCTGCCGACCGTGCTCGGCACCCTCGTCGGCGCCCTCGTCTTCGTCGGAGCCGACGCCCTGCTCACCCGCGCGGGAGCCGGCGACCGCAAGAGCTCGAAGGGCTCGGGCGGAGGCGGCGGCGCGGCGATCGCGGCGGGCGCGCTGATCGATGGGATCCCCGAGTCGATCGTGCTCGGCCTCTCGGTCGCGCAGGGCGGTGCAGGAGCCGCGATCAGCGTGCCGATCGTCGCCGCCGTCGCCATCTCGAACCTGCCCGAGGGCCTCTCCTCCACCGTCGGCATGAAGACCGACGGGCGCTCGGCCCGCTACGTCTTCACGGTCTGGGGAGGCATCGCGGGGCTGTCCGCGATCGCCGCGCTCGTCGGCTTCCTCGTCTTCGCGACGGCGCCGGGAGCGGTGGTCGCGTTCGTGACGACGGTCGCCGCCGGCGCGATCCTCGCGATGATCTCGAACACGATGATCCCCGAGGCGTTCGACCGCAACGACGTCTTGACCGGGCTGTACTCCGTGCTCGGATTCGTCACCGCGTTCACGCTGCATTCGATCTGAACGCCGCGAAACGGCGTTCCGCGGTCGGCGGAGCAGGTGGCCGGTTCCCGCAGAGCGTCCCGCTTGCGGCGACGGAAATCCGCTGAGACGCGGATCTCCGGATGCGCCTCGTGGGTGAGGGCTGGTCTGCAAGGGAGGTCTGCTGGGTACGGCGCCTCGGGTAGCTCGCTGGTCGAGTAGCCCCGCAAGGGCGTATCGAGACCCGTCACCGTCAGCAGAGCGGGTATGCAGACCTCGCCCACTGACGACGGGGATCTCGATACGCCCGCTCCGCGGGCTACTCGATCAGCAGGCAGCGGCGCACGCCATCAGCCGAGCGCGTCGCCCCACAGCGGAGGCCGCCCCCTCTCAGCTGATGGTGTGCGCTCCCCCGCAGTCTGGACGGCTTGCCCGCTCGTCGAGGAGCTGAGCCGGGAAGCGCACTGCTGGCAGGGGAGGGAGCTCCGGCTCGTGAGATCCGGTTCGGCTCGCTGGAATCGGCCGGATCGACGAGCCGAACGAGATTCGGCGAGCCGGAGGTGCGCCACTGGCGCGCGTCTCAGCCGCTGAAGGCGGTCAGCGCGTCGTCGAGGATGCCCAGCCCGCGGGCGACCTCCGCCGGCGTCACGACGGCCGGGGGCACCACGTGGATGCGGTTGTCGGCGGTGAAGGGCAGGAGGCCCCGCGAGAGCAGGTCGGCCTTCAGGCGGCCGACGGCGGCGGCGGGCAGCGGCTCGCGGGTCGCGCGGTCGGTCACGAGCTCCAGCGCCCAGAAGACGCCCGAGCCGCGGACCTCGCCGATGACGTCGTGCTTCGCCTCGAGCGCTGCCAGGCCGGGAGCGAGGTGCTCCGATCCGATGGTCTTCGCGTTGTCGACGATGCCCTCCTCCGCCATCGCCTCGAGCGTCGCGACGACGCTCGCCGCAGCGAGCGGGTGCCCGGAGTAGGTGAGCCCGCCCGGGAAGACGCGCTCGTCGAAGTGGTGCGCGATCGGGTCCGAGATGACGACGCCTCCGATCGGCACGTAGCCCGAGTTGACGCCCTTCGCGAAGGTGATGAGGTCGGGGCGCACGTCGAACGCGTCGAAGGCGAACCACTCGCCGGTGCGGCCGAAGCCGGCCATCACCTCGTCGAGGATGAGCTGGATGCCGTAGCGATCGGCGATCGCGCGGACGCCGGGGAGGTAGCCGGGCGGCGGGGTCAGGATGCCGGCGGTGCCGGGGATCGTCTCGATCAGGAACGCGGCGATCGACTCCGGACCCTCGGCCTGCACGACGCGCTCGAGGTGGTGCAGCGCGCGCTCGCACTCCTGCTCGGGGGTCTCGGCCCAGAACTCGCTGCGGTAGAGGTACGGGCCGAAGGCGTGCACGTGTCCGCGGGCGTACTCGTTGGGGATGCGGCGCCAGTCACCGGTCGAGACGATGGCCGCTCCGGTGTTGCCGTGGTACGAGCGGTAGAGCGAGACGACCTTGTCGCGGCCGGTGTACAGGCGCGCCATGCGGATCGCGTTCTCGTTGGCGTCCGCGCCTCCGTTGGTGAAGAAGACCTTCTCGAAGCCCTCGGGGGCCCGCTCGGTGATGAGGCGCGCGGCCTCGGCACGGGTCTCGTTGGCGGCCGCGGGGCCGACCGTGGTGAGGATCGCCGCCTGCTCCTGGATCGCCGCGACGACCTTCGGGTGCTGGTAGCCGATGTTGACGTTGACCAGCTGGCTCGAGAAGTCGAGGTAGTGGGTGCCGTCGACGTCCCAGACCTCGCAGCCGAGGCCGCCGGCGATCGGCAGCGGGTTCAGCGAGCCCTGGGCCGACCACGAGTGGAACACGCGCGAGCGGTCGGCGGCGCTGACGGAGGCGTTGTCGCGGACGGAGCCGTCGTGGACGTCGTTCGGAGTCGTCGAGAGGGTCATGACTCCATCGTGCCGCCTCGGGGCCACTCAGCGACTGCCGGATCCGTCCAACCTGCAGCTCTACGATGGACACACCGTCACGACTGGAGCCGCCCATGCCCGCGACCGTCCGCGATCTGCTCGCCGAGCCGGCCTTCCGGCTCCGGATCCTCGCCGGCGTGCACGACGAGGCGGCGCTCGACGCCCCGCTGGTCTGGGCGCACTCGTCCGACCTCGTCGACCCGACTCCGTGGCTCGAGTCGGGACAGCTGCTGCTCACCGACGGCGTGCACTTCACGGGCGAGCACCCGGCCGAGTTCTCGGAGGGCTACGTCGCCCGCCTGCGCGGCCGCGGCATCCGTGCGCTCGGCTTCGCGACCGAGATCGTGCACGACGAGGTGCCGGCCCGCCTCGTGGCGGCGTGCGAGCGGCAGGGCCTGCCGCTGCTCGAGGTCGCCGAGCGGACCCCGTTCATGGGCATCATCCGCTTCGTGGCCGACGTCATCTCGCGCGAGCAGCGCGAACGGCTCGAGTGGTCGCTCGAGGCGCAGCGGCGCGTCGCGCGGGCGGCGCTGCGCCCCGACGGGCTCGCGGCGATCCTCTCGGAGCTCGAGCGCCAGCTCGACTGCTGGGTCGCGCTCTACGACGCGGTCGGGCAGCGCGTGCACCTGCCGACGCGACTCGACGTGCCGGAGGCGGCGGAGGCGTCGGTCGCCGCGGCGGTGCGGCACGCCCTCTCCCGCGGCAGCCGCGCGGGCCTGCGCCTCGACGACGGCGGAGGGGTCACCCTGCAGACCCTGGGGCAGCGCGACCACCTGCGCGGCGTTCTCGCGGTGGGCACCGGGACTCCGCTCGACCCGGCGGGCAACGACCTGGTCGCGAGTGTGATCGGACTCGCGAGCATCGCTCTCGAGCAGCGGCGGGCGCTCGACACCTCCCGCCGACAGCTGCGCTCGGGTCTGCTCGAGCTGCTCGCCGCGGGGGCGTTCGACGTCGCCGCCCGCACCGCGCGACAGCTCTGGGGCACGCTCCCCGCCGAGCCGGTGCGGATCAGCGTGCTGAGCGAGCCGGTCCTCGGCGACTCGCTGCTCGACGAGCTGGAGGTCTTCGCCGAGGACGACGGTGCGCGCCTCTTCTTCGCCGAGCGCGACTCCGCCCTCGTGGTCGTCACCGGCGCCGACGATCTGGACCTGATCGCGGGAGTGCTGGAGCGCCACGGCGCGACCGCCGGCGCATCCGCCCCGATCGTCTGGGCCGACCTCGATCGAGGGCTGGCGGAGGCGCGGCGCGCGGCCGAGCGCGCCACCCCCGACCGCCCGCTGCTGCGCTTCGAGGACGTGGCCGAGCAGGGCATGCTCGGCCTGCTCGCCGCCTCCGGTGCGGAGCCGCTCGCCCGGCGGATGCTCGAGCCGCTGCTGACGCCCGAGGGCACCGTGCTGCTCGAGTCGGCACGCGTCTGGCTCCGGCGCAACGGCGCCTGGGACCCGGCCGCCCGCGAGCTCGGCGTGCACCGGCACACGCTCCGCAACCGCATCACCGCGGTGGAGCGGGCCCTCGGCATCGACTTCGACGACTTCGGCGCCCGCAGCGAGCTCTGGACCGCCATGCGCTTCCTCTGACGGCGCGGGCCCCGATCCGCGGAGTGGAGGCGCCCCGGCGGACGTGGCACATTTCTCTTGGTGGCCCGGCGGGCGACCCGCGTCCGTCGGGGCGAGCGGCTCCGGAGAGAGGAGATGGCGGTGGTCTTCCTCCAGCAGGCCCAGCGCTCGTCGCAGGGCTTCTCGCCGGCGGCGGCGCGGATGAAGGCGTCGAAGACCCTGGGGCCCGTCCAGCTCGCGCAGGTGACGGCGCCGAAGGGCCGGGACGACGCCGGGTCGGGGTACAGCGATCCGAAGGACGCGTTCGTGTGGGCGTTCGTCACCTCGGGCGCGATCATCAGCCACCGCGGGTCGCTCGAGATCCCGTGCGAGGCGGGACAGCTCGCGGTGAGTCACATGCCGCAGGTGTCGGGGTTCGAGCTCACCCCGGGCTTCCGGAGCCTGTCGATCCGGATCGCCAGCACGGCCCTGCCGCTGTCCCCCACGGAGGTCGAGGCGATGTCGACGACGACGTTCCTCGTCGAGGAGGGCGCGCCCCGGCTGCTGGGGTCGATGGCGTCGTACGTGATGTCCCTCCGGACGCCGCTGGGCCCGGCATCGGAGGCGGCCTTCGCGCAATCGGTGATCGACCTGACCCGCGCCTTCGTCGACGACGTCCTCGACCAGCGCACGGAGCCGTCGATCGAGCGCCGGCTGCTGCTCGGGCGGGCGCGGGACTACATCGTCCGCCACGCCGCCAGCCCGTCCACGACGCCCTCCGTCGTCGCCGAGCAGATGGCGGTGTCGGTGCGGACGCTGCAGAAGCTGTTCGAGCGCGAAGGATCCACCGTCGCCGCCGAGATCCTGTCGGCCCGCCTCGCCCGCGCTCGCGCCCTGCTGGAGCGCTCGGCTCCCGAGGCGGTCAGCATCCGCGCGGTCGCCGAGCGCAGCGGCTTCCGGTCGGCGTCGGCGTTCAGCCGGGCGTTCGCCCAGCACTCGGGCCGCTCGCCGCGCTCCTGGCGGGACGATGCGGGCTCCTCCGCCGCGGTCCGAGACCGCTCGACCTCGTGACCCTGCGCGAACGGAGGCGTGACGTCACGCGCATTCCGCGGGCCGCCGCAGCGGACGAGGACACGCTGGTGGAGGTCGTGAAAGCGCTCCACCGTCGTGGCGCGCGGCCACGTCTCACGGGATCGTGAGTCGAGCAGAGATCGTCGCGACGGCTCGTCGCGACGCGAGCGTGGAGGTTGATCATGGCGTTTCTGACCACGGACGATGGTGCGGAGATCTACTACAAGGACTGGGGAAGCCACGACGCGCAGCCCATCGTGTTCCACCACGGCTGGCCGCTGTCGTCGGACGACTGGGACGCGCAGATGCTGTTCTTCCTGGCCGAGGGCTACCGCGTCGTCGCCAGCGACCGCCGCGGGCACGGCCGCTCCTCCCAGATCGGGACCGGCCACGACATGGACCACTACGCCAGCGACGTCTCCGCCGTCGTCGAGCACCTCGACCTTCGCAACGCGGTCCACATCGGCCACTCCACCGGAGGCGGACAGGTCGCCCGCTACGTCGCCCGGTACGGACAGCCGCAGGACCGGGTCGCGAAGGCGATCCTCGTCTCGGCCGTGCCTCCGCTGATGGTGCAGACCGACGCGAACCCCGACGGCACGCCGATCTCGGTGTTCGACGGGTTCCGCGAGGCGCTGGCCGCCAACCGGGCCGAGTTCTTCCGCGACGTCGCCGCCGGCCCGTTCTACGGCTTCAACCGCGACGGAGCGACCGTGTCGCAGCCCGTGATCGACAACTGGTGGCGTCAGGGGATGATGGGCAGCGCGCTGGCGCACTACGAGGGCATCAAGGCGTTCTCGGAGACCGATCAGACCCAGGACCTCGAGGACATCACCGTCCCGGTCCTCGTCACCCAGGGCGACGACGACCAGGTCGTGCCGTACGAGGACGCCGCCCTCAAGCAGGCCGAGCTGCTGCAGAACGCCACCCTCAAGATCTACGAGGGCTACCCGCACGGCATGCTGACCACGCACGCCGCCACCATCAACCCCGACCTGCTCGCCTTCATCCGCAGCTGACGGCGGTACCTCCTGGGCGAGGGAGCCCCGGACCGTCGAGGCCGCCTGGAAGGGCGGGCCCCCTCGACGGTCCGGGGTTCCCTCGTCGTCGGGACGCGGGCGCGGGGCCCTGCCTCCCGGCGTCCGTACGACGTGGGTCTCGATACGCCGCCTGTGGCGGCTACTCGACCAGCATTCTGGCGGGCGGAGCCGCGGGCTGCTGCTGCGCCCGTTGCCCGCTGCCCTTGCATGCTGATCGAGCCCGCAGCCCGCGGAGCGGGCGTATCGAGATCCACCAGCGTCAGATGGCGAGCGGTCAGTTCTGCGGGAAGCCCAGGTTGATGCCTCCGTGGCTGGGATCGAGCCAGCGGCTCGTGATCGCCTTCTGCTGGGTGAAGAAGCGGACGCCCTCCGCGCCGTGGGCCTTGGTGTCGCCGAACAGCGACGACTTCCAGCCGCCGAACGAGAACGTCGCGACCGGCACCGGGATCGGGACGTTGATGCCGATCATGCCGACCTCGACCTCGTTCTGGAAGCGCCGTGCCGCGCCTCCGTCGTTCGTGAAGATCGCCGTGCCGTTGCCGAACGCGCCGTTGTTGATCAGCGCCACACCCTCCTCGTACGACTGCACGCGCACGATCGAGAGCACCGGGCCGAAGATCTCCTCGGTGTACACCTTCGACGTGATCGGCACGTCGTCGATCAGCGTCGGGCCCAGCCAGAAGCCGTTCGGATCGCCGTCGACCTCGATGCCGCGCCCGTCGATGACGACCTTCGCGCCGTCCTCCTCCGCGATCGCGATGTAGGAGGCGACCTTGTCGCGGTGGACCTGCGTCACCAGCGGACCCATGTCGCAGCCGCGACGCCCGTCGCCGATGCGCAGCCTCGACGCGCGCTCCTGGATCTTCGTAATGAGCTCGTCGGCGACGGGCTCGACCGCGACGACGACCGAGATCGCCATGCACCGCTCTCCCGCCGAGCCGAAGCCCGCGTTGATCGCCGAGTCTGCGACCAGGTCGAGATCGGCGTCCGGCAGCACCAGCATGTGGTTCTTCGCCCCGCCGAGAGCCTGCACGCGCTTGCCGTGCTTCGTGCCCGTCTCGTAGACGTACTGCGCGATCGGAGTCGAGCCGACGAACGAGATCGACTTCACGTCCGGGTGCTCGAGCAGGCCGTCGACCGCGACCTTGTCGCCGTTCAGCACGGTGAAGACACCGTCGGGGAGGCCGGCCTCCTTCCACAGCGCACCGAGCCAGATCGCCGAGGACGGGTCCTTCTCGGACGGCTTCACGACGACGGAGTTGCCCGCGGCGATCGCGATGGGGAAGAACCACATCGGCACCATCGCCGGGAAGTTGAACGGCGAGATGATGCCGACGACACCGAGCGGCTGCCGGGTCGAGTACACGTCGACGCCGGTGGACACCTGCTCGGAGTACTCGCCCTTGAGGTGGTGCGCGAGGCCCGTCGCGAACTCCACGACCTCCTGGCCGCGGGTGATCTCGCCCAGCGCGTCCGAGACGACCTTCCCGTGCTCGGAGGTGATGATCTCGGCGAGCTCCTGCTTCTTGGCCTCGAGCAGCTCGCGGAACTTGAAGACGATCTGCTGGCGCTTCGCCAGCGACGTGTCGCGCCAGGCGGGGAACGCGGCCTTGGCGGAGGCGACGGCCGCGTCGATCTCGGCGGCGTCGGCGAGTGCGACCTCCTTGGTCACGACTCCCAGCGCGGGGTCGTAGACCGGGGAGGTGCGGCCCGACGACGACGCCGACGGCGCCCCGTCGATCCAGTGGCCGACGACGGACAGGCCGTCGGTGGACGGAGTGGTGCGGGGCTCGGCGATGCTCATGGGGTCGACTGTAGGCGGGGCGGGGCAGGGCGGTGTGACGGATTCGTCCAATGCGGTGGGGGTTCGTTGGACGGATCCGCGCTGGGGACGGATCTCGATACGCACGCTGCGCGCGCTACTCGATCAGCAGGCTTGTCGGCGCGCTACTCGATCAGCGAGCTCGCGGGCTGCTCGGTCGGCAGGTTCGCACCCGGGACCTCCGGCGCGAAGCGCGCCAGCGCCGCCGTGATGTTGTCGTGGCCGCCGCGCTCGTTCGCCCAGGCGACCAGCGCCTCCGCCAGCGTCACCGGATCGCTGCCGACCCGGGCCTCGGCCTCGTGCAGCACGCGGGCGAGGTCGTCGGCGGGCGAGGCGTAGTTCCAGAGCCCGTCCGAGCACGCGAGCACCCAGCCGGGCTCGTCGAGCACGGTGGAGGCGATGGTCGGCGACTCGTCGTGCGCGTCGGCGCCCAGCCACTTGGTGATGGCGTGCGCGTCGGGAGCCGACTCCGCCTCCTCCCGGCTCGTGCCCGAGGCGATCTGCTCCTGCGCCCACGAGTCGTCGACGGTCAGCTGCCGGGGCTCCCCGGCGTCGGGGATCCAGTAGCTGCGGCTGTCGCCGACATTGCCGGTGACGAGCAGAGCTCCGTCGAGGATCGCGGCCGTGAAGGTGCACGACGGAGGGTTCTCGCGCTTCTCCGGCACGGCGGCGTCGATCGCTCCGGCCGCGCGGGCGACCGCCATCTGCAGCAGCGCGCCCCAGCGCTCGGCCCCGCGGGCCTCCTCGGCGACCTCGGCCTGCAGAGCGCTGAGCGCGGCGCGTGCCGCGGCGAGCGAGGCGCGATCGGAGTCGGGAGTCGACGAGACGCCGTCGCAGACGACCAGCAGAGCGGTACGCAGGGCACCCTCCGCGTCGACCGCGCCGAGTGCCATCGCGTCCTCGTTCGCCGCGTGGCGGATCCCGCGGTCGCAGACTCCGCCGACCAGCGGGTGCGGCGCCTCGGCCCAGTGCTCGCGCTCGGTCGGCGCCCGCTGCCCGCACTGCTCGCAGTAGCCGTCGTCGGCCACCGCTCCCCCGCAGTAGACGCACGGGGCCGCCGCGGCGGCGGGCGCCGGCGGCTCGGGCGCGCGCACGATCAGCGCGCTCCCGCAGGCCTCGCAGAAGGCGTCGCCGGTGGTCACCGGCTCGCCGCAGACCGGGCAGGCGGTCGCGAGCTCGCCGCTCACGTGAGCGTCCAGCGGCGGACGTCGTTGGCCCGGTCGACGAGTCGGAGCCGCTCGTCCTTCTCGCGCGTCGAGCTCGCGAGGGCGCGGTACGACGCCTCGAGGCCGTCGCGGATCGCGGCCTCGTTCGCCTCGACTCCGCCGATCGACGCGCCCTCGGCGGGCCCGTCGCGGCGGACGAGCTCGAGGGCCGACTCGAGCACGCCCGTCGTCAGCTCGAGCCGGGTGCGCTGGTCGATCGCGACCGAGTCGATGCTCGACAGCGCCGCCGAGAGCGACGGGAGACCGCGTCCCGAGCCCGCGAGCAGCTCGGCCCGGCGGCGGCGCGCGTCGACGTAGGAGGAGCGCGTCGGAGTCACGATGTCGAGGGCGTCGAGCGCCCCGTCGAGATCGGCGCGGTGCTGCCGCACGCGGGCGAGGCCGAAGGCGGCCGGAGCCGTGTAGTTCGCATCCGCTCGCGCGCAGATCACGTAGAGCGACTCCGCGACCTCGGGCTCGCCGCTCGCCTCGCACGCCGCGGCGAGCGCGAGCTTGGGCGCGAGCTCGCCGGGCACTTGGCCGTACACGGTGTTGAACGAGGCCCGGGCACCGACGGAGTCGCCCCGCGCCAGCTGGGCGAGCCCGCTCATCCACACGGCGCGCCACTCCCACGGGTCCTCGGTGAGGATCTCGCCGGTCGCCCGCGCGACGTCGTCCCAGCGCTCGGCCTCGATCGCCGCGCGGGCGCGCGAGAGGCGCACCTCGACGGTGACCGTCGGTGCCAGCGCGAGCGCACGGAGGCGGACGATCGGGTCGGCGACGTTCACGCCGGCCAGCCACGCCTTCGCCGCGTCCGACTCGTCGATCTTGAGCAGCGGCAGCGCGTCCCACGGCAGCGGCCGGTCGACGACGTCGGCCACCGGCGCCTCGAAGAGCGCCGACTCGGTCGAGTGCAGTGCGGGGTGCCCCGGCCCGCGGTCGGTCGCGACGACCTCGCGCAGCACGCCGAGCAGCTGCCCGCGCATCTCGTCGACGGTGGCGAAGCGGTCCTGCGGGTCCGGCGCGCACGCCTTGGCGACCAGGCGGTAGAAGGAGTCGTAGCGCTGGAACAGCGGCGTCTCGGACACGGGCGGCAGCGAGGCGACGTAGGTGGTCTGGTTCCCGCGGAAGTCGAGCACGAGCGAGGCGATGGTGCGCCCGATCGTGTAGACGTCCGAGGCGATCGACGGCCCGACCTCCGGCACCTCCGGCGCCTGGTAGCCGATGGTGCCGTAGATGGCCGACTCCTCGTCGTCGCTCCGCCGCACTCCACCGAGGTCGATCAGCTTCACCTGGTCGCCGACCTGGATCATGTTGTCGGGCTTGAAGTCGCAGTAGAGCATCCCGTGGTCGTGCAGGTAGGCGAACGCGGGCATCACCTCGAGCACGAAGGCCAGCGCCTGGTCGACGGGCAGCGGGTCGGCCGCTCCCCCGTTGGCGTCGAGCCGCTCCTTCAGGATCTGCTTGAGGCTCGGGCCGCCGACGTACTCCATCACGATGTAGCCGGCGCCGTCGTGCATCACGAAGTTGTAGATCTCGACGATCAGCGGATGCTCCACCTCGGCGAGGAACTGCCGCTCGGTGATCGCGGCCGCGTACGCGTCGGGGTCGCCGGAGTTGAGCAGGCCCTTGAGCACGACGAAGCGGCCCGAGACGTTCTGGTCGCGGGCGAGGTAGATCCAGCCGAGTCCGCCGTAGGCGAGGCAGCCGGCGACCTCGTACTGACCGCCGACCACGTCGCCCTGCTTCAGCTGCGGGGTGAACGAGAACGGCGTGCGGCAGTTGGGGCAGAAGCCCTCGGTGCGCCCCGGCTTGCCGTCGCGGCCGCGGCCGACGGCGGTGCCGCAGTTCGAGCAGAAGCGCTTGCGCTCGGGGAGCACCGCCTCGCTCATCAGCGCCGCCATCGGGTCGGCGGCGGGGCGCGAGGGGACGGTGGTGAGTCCGGCGCCCAGGCGCGGTCCGCGCAGGCGCGTCGACGTCGTGCCGACCCGTCGGGTCACCTTCGAGCCGGTCTGGGCGGTGCGGGCCGAGCCGAGCGCGGCGGTCGCGAGGCGGGCGGAGGAGGTGCGTCCGCTCCGGGCGGTCGCCGCCTCCTCGGCGTCCGGTGCGGCCGAGGCGTCGGGCGTGCCCTCGACGAAGCCGGTGCCGAACGCGGCGGAGGCGGTCGCGGGAGCCGGAGCGGAGCGGCGGGCGGTCGGAGCCGAGGCGGCGGGTGCCGTGCCCGTCTCGGGCGGCAGCCCGCAGACGTTGCAGTAGCCGTCCTCGATGACTCCGGTGCAGCCCGGGGTCGAGGTGCAGGGTGCGCCGTTCATGGGGTGGCCTTCCGGGTGGGAGTGGGGCTCGGCAGATCGCGGGTGACGACGTCGTACTGCTCGACGAGATGGCGGGCGAGCGGCACCGAGCAGGGCACGGCGTCGAGGGCGGCGCGCACCTCCTCGTCGGCGGCGACTCCCACCGCAGAGGCGGCGCGGCCGTTCGCGGCGGCCCGCTCGCGGAGGGCGCGGAGGCGGAACCCGAGGGCCGCCCGCTCGCGCAGCGGCGAGGTGTACGCGGCCTCGACGGCGTCGAAGGCGCGCCCCACCGCGGTGAGCCGAGCGAGGTGCGCGTCGAGCGCCTGCCGGTTCGAGGGCGGCTCGCCGAGTCTCGAGACATCGGGCACCGCGAGCCGCGGGGGGTCGGCGATCTCGCGCCGGCAGCGCGCGACGAGCTCGCGCAGCGGGGCCTCGCGCCTCTCGGCCGCCTCGGCCAGCTCGATCGCGCGCCGGCGGTCGCGGTCGAGGCCGCGCCGCTCGGAGGCGGCGATGATCAGGTCGCGCTCGAGGCGGGCGGAGTCGCTCTCGAGCTGCCCGAGCGGGCCGGACACATCCGCTCCCCTGCCGGCCTTCTCGGCCAGGGCGTCGAGGCGCGAGCGCAGCACGGCGACGCGCTTCGCGGCGTCCTGGTCGACGGTCCCCCGGTTGTCGCGGGTGAGGTCGCGGCAGCGCTCGATCTCGGCGCGCACCCCGACGATCCGCCCCGCCACATCGGTGCCGCTGGGATCGAGCTCGAGGCGCGACTTCAGCTGCCCGACGACGGCGTCGCAGAGCCGCACCGCCTCGACGAGCGAGACCGCGGCGCTCGCGCCCGAGCCGGACGAATCGAGCCGGCCCCAGATCAGCTGCGACATCCGCTCGCGGGCGACGACGTCGACCCGCCCCGAGTCCCAGACGACCTCGAGCTCGGCGAGGCGTCGCGTCACGGCCTCGCGCAGCGACTGCGCGAGCACGACGTCGGAGGTGTAGCTGTCGGCCTGCGGGGACGCGAGCGCGGCCGCATCCAGGCGCGAGAGCTCACGGGTGGTGCGGTCGAGCCAGCGCCCGAGCGCGGCGAGGTACTCGAACAGCTCGCGCTGCGGGACCGCCTCACCGAGACGCCCCGGCGCGACCGGGCTCCCCTCGGCGGTTCCGGTGACGCTCATCGCCCGTAGGTCGCCGCGGGAGGGGACGCCGCCCCGAGCTCGCCCAGCCAGCGGTCGTAGATGCTCTGCCAGCGCCCGTCGGCGCGGAGGCTCTCGAGCGCGGCGTTCACGAACCGCACGTAGTCGGGGTCGTCGGCCGGCATGCCGAGGCCGTACGGCTCGGAGCTGAGGGGCTCGCCGATGACCTTCGCGTACGGGTCCTGCGCGACGAAGCCCGCCAGGATCGTGTCGTCGCCGGCGATGGCGTCGACCGATCCCTCCTGGAACTGCGCGAGGCACTGGGTGTGGGTGTCGGCGGCGACGGCCTCGACATCGGGGTAGTCGTTCTCGAGGCGGCTGAGCGTCGTGGTGCTGCGCGGGGCGCAGACCTTCTGATCGGCGAGCCCGTCGATGCTCGTGGCGTCGCTGTCCTCTGACACCAGGACCTTCAGCCCCGCGTCGTAGTACTCGGAGGAGAAGGCGATGCTGCTCCAGCGGTCGCAGGTCATCGTGAGGGTGCGCGCGACCATGTCGACCTGCGGTGCTCCCTCGCCGCCGGTCAGCGCGGGCAGGCGCTGGGCCGAGGTGATCACGACGAAGGTGATCGCGTCGGGGTTCCCGAGGATCGCGCGGGCCATCTCGCGGGCGATGTCGATGTCGAAGCCCTCGATCGTGCCGGTGAGCGGATTGCGCGCGCTCATCAGCAGCGTGTCGGCCGAGACTCCGACCCGGAGGGCGCCGTTGGCGCGGATCTCGGCGAGCCGCGTGCTGTCGGTGACGCCGGTGGGCGCGTAGGAGGTGACCGCCGACGGCGAGCACTCGGTGGCTGCCGGCGCGGCGCTCGCGGTCGCAGTGGGTGCCGCGGTCGGAGTCGCGGTGCCGACCGCGACCGCGCCGAGGTCGTCGGCGCCGGTCGTGCAGCCCGAGACGGCGAGGGTCGCGCCGAGCACGAGGGCCAGGGTGGCGGTGCGCAGTCGCGTGAGGCTCGGGCGGTTCATCGGTACTCCTCCAGTCGCTGCGAGACCCCGCGCCAGGCGAGGCCGGCGCCCACGAGGCCGGCGGCCAGCAGGATCCACGAGGCGATCGACGAGATCGCCCCCCACGTGCCGAGCGTGGCGCGGGTGGTGGTGGCGCCGTCCTCGACGGCCTTCTTCGCGTCCTCCTGGAAGGCCGCGAAGGCGACGTTCGCCGAGTCGGGTTCGGTGGACACGGCGAGCTGCACGGCCCTCTCCCAGGTCCCCCCGTCGTCCGCGTCCCGGATCGCCCTGTGCAGCTCGAGCCACGCCTCGAGCTCGGTGACCAGCGCGGTGTCGACGATGCCCTCATCGACGCCGTCCTGGAGCTTCGTCGTCGCCTCCGTCGCCGACGCCTGGAACTGCGCCTCGAGAGCCGCCCCCGAACCGCGCTTGATCAGGGTGAAGCTCTCGAGCGACTTCGCCTCGCTCGCCGCGGTGAGCGCCTGCGAGACCGCGAGGGTCGCGCGGTAGGAGTCGCCGCGCACGGCCGCGGCGTTCGAGGAGGTCGTGCCGAAGGCGACTCCGCCGGCGATGCCGAGCACGAGCAGCAGGACGGTGGCCGTCGCCAGCGAGCGGTTGAGGTAGCGGTGCGTGCGCCGGGCCAGCCAGATCTGCGCGCCGACCATCAGCAGCAGCATCGCCAGGGAGCCGACGAGCAGCAGCACGCTCCAGCGCACGGTGTCGTAGGCGCTCGCCACGCGGTCGGCGCCCGTCTCGACCAGCTCGTTGAGGTCGGCGAGCACACCGTCTTCGGCCGTGAGCACGGCCGACGCCTGGTCGAGGTACGCGGAGCCGACCGGGAAGCCCTGGCGGTTGTTCGCCCGGGCCTGCTCGATCAGGCCGCTGTAGGTGGTCAGGTCGCGCGCGACGGCGGCGAGGGCCTCGGCGTCGCGGGGCTCCGACGACGAGAGCGTCGCCAGCTGCGCGGCCGCGGCCTGGACGGAGCTCGTGAACTCCTCCCGCTGATCGGCCGGCTCGAGCCCGCCGACGAGGAAGGTGTTGGCCGCGATCGCGTTCGCGTCGACCAGGAGGTTCCGCACCTCCTGCACGCCGACGATCTGCGCCGACTGCTCGCGCGCCTCGGCGGCGGCGCGGGCCTGCAGCGCGCCCGCCTGCTGGGCGAACAGGCCGAAGAGCACCGCGGCGACGGCCGTCAGCACGAGCAGGAGGCGGAGGGTGCGCGGCGTGGTCGACGTCGCGCGGGCGAGCAGGGTCGGCTTCCCGGCCCGGGCCGGGGGCTGCGCGGCGGACTGCTGCGCGGCGGCGGGCGCGGGCGGCGCGGCGGTCGCCGTCGCGACGGGAGCGGTGCTCATGCGGTCTCCTCCGTGGGGGCGATCCCGGGCGCGGACTCGGACTCGGGCTCCTCCGGCTCGGCCTCGACCACGTCCTCCGGCTCGAGGATGCGCAGCTCGTCGAGCGTCGGCTCCTCCGTGTCGCGCAGGCGCCAGGCGTGGCGGGCGATGGAGGCGTCGAGCACGTTGCGCACCCAGCGGCCGTTGCCGAACGCCTCGGTGCGCTGCTGGGCCGCGGCGAGCTCGGCGAAGGCGGCGAGCGCCTCCTCGGTCGGCTCGAAATCGGCGGAGGCGGCGAGGCGCCCGAAGATCGCCGACAGCTCGTCGTCGGAGTAGTCGGCGAAGTCGATCGTCGTCGAGAAGCGGCTCGCGAGACCAGGGTTCGTGTCGAGGAAGCCCTGCATCGGGCCGGAGTAGCCGGCGACGATGACGACGAGATCGCCGCGGTGGTCCTCCATGTCCTTGACGAGCGTGGTCACCGCCTCCGCGCCGTACTGGTCGAGCGCCAGGGCGTAGGCCTCATCGATGAAGAGGACGCCGCCGCGCGCCCTCGCGATGACCTCCGCGGTCTTCATCGAGGTCTGGCCGAGGTAGCCGGCGACCAGCTCCGAGCGGTCGACCTCGACGAGCACGCCCTTCGAGAGGATGCCGAGCGAGCGGTAGATCCGCGAGACGAGCCGCGCGACCGTGGTCTTGCCGGTGCCCGGGTTGCCGGTGAAGACGAGGTGGCGGGTGAGCGTGGGCGTCGTGAGGCCGGCGGCCTGCCGCAGCGTGTCGATGCGGAGCAGCTGGGTCTGCCGCTTGATCTCGCTCTTCACCCGGTCGAGCCCGATCAGCGCGTCGAGCTCGGCGAGGAGGTCCTCGATCGCCTCGGGCGGCGGGAGAGGCTCGGGCTCCTCCTCCGTGGCGGGCGCGACGGGAGACGCGGCCGCGGGACCGGCCGGGTCGGGCTCGTCCTGCGGTCCGTCGTGCTCGGTGCGGCGCAGTCGCGCCAGGATCTCGTCGACGCCCGGCACCCCCGCGGGCAGATCGGTCGGGAGCGACGGCGTCGGGAAGGTCGGCGTCGGCGCCGGCGTCCGCGGAGCCGGCGTGCTCGTCGACGGCAGCGCCCCGAGCTGGGCCGCGGCGGTCGCGGAGGCGGAGGCGATGCCTCCGATGCCGGGTTCGCCCAGCGCGCTCGCGGCCGAGACGACCTCGGTGAGCGCCCGGGCGTAGGCGGCCGCGTGCTCCGAGCGCACCGCGACGAGCGAGGCGAGCAGATCGGTGGGCGAGCTGCGCCAGCGTCGCCCGCGGGAGGCCGCCGTGAAGAAGGCCTCGAGACCGCCGGACGTGCCGGTCTGCGCCAGCCAGTCCTGGCCCGCGCCGGTGATCGACTCGGCGACCGCGGCTGCGAGCCGGCCGCCCTCCTCGCGCACGGCGGCGGCGTCGAGGCCGGCCGCGGATCCGGTGAGCACGAGCGCGTCGAGCGCCGCGGACAGCGCGGTCACGAGGCGCTCGGCGGCTGGAGGGAGCCGGGGGTGCTCGGCGCGCCGGGGGTGCCCGACGCGTCCAGCCCGCTCGGCGAGAGCGACGACTCCGTGAACTTCTCGGCGAGGAACTGCCCGTGCGCGATCAGCGCCGAGGCGTCCTGGCGCGAGACGGCGTCGGAGATGCGGTCGAGCGTCGCCCCGAGCAGGTCGAGCTGGTCGCAGAGGATCATCAGCGAGGTCTTCCCCTTGTAGACGGCGCGGCGGTCGGCGAAGTCGCGCGGCAGGCGGAGGTAGCCCTCCACCGCCTCGGGCAGGTAGCTGGTGGCCGTCGCGACGACGGTGTGCCCCTGCTGGCTCATCCCGCCGAGGCGGTCCAGGCGCGGGATCATCTCGCGCACGGTCTCGTCGACCCGGCGGATGCGCGCCGAGACGAGCGGCGGCACGCGGCCGGCCGTCGTCGCCGCGACCCGGTCGAGGGCGGCGAGGATGTCGTCGCTCGACGGCACGCGCGGGAGGGCCGGCGCGGTCTCCACCGGAGCGGCCGGCTCGTCGCCGCCGAACAGTCGGGAGAGCCAGCCCATCGGCTAGCGGCCGAGATCGAGCGCGGAGGTCGCGTCGATGTCGGAGTTGCTGCGGCGAGCCCGCTCGACGTACTCGCCGGCCTTCGCCGTCTCGGTCTGCAGGACGCCGACCGTCTGGGCCATGCTGTCGAGCGCCTTGATCTTGAAGTCCGAGATCGAGTCCATCGTCTGGTAGATGTTCGCGAACGCCGCCTGCAGCTGGGGCAGTCCGACCGTGGCCGACGCCGCCTGCGACTGGATGCTCGCGGACTGCTCGGCGAGCATCCGCGAGGTCGCCTCGATCATGTTCGAGGTGGTCGTGTTGAGCGCCGTGATCTGATCGAGCACCAGGCGCTGGTTGGCGAGCGCCTGCGCGACGATGACCGCCGTGCGCAGCGCTGAGACCGTGGTCGTGGTGGCGCGGTCGACGCCCTTGATCAGCTCGACGTTGTTCTTGATCACCACGTCGATCGCGAGGTAGCCCTGGATCGACACCGCGAGCTGCGTCAGCAGATCCTGGTGCTTCTGGCGGGCGTAGAAGAGGACGTCCTCGCGCAGCGCACGGGCGCGGTCGGGGTCGGTCGCGTCGAGCTCGGCGATCTTGGCCGAGAGCTTCACGTCGAGCCGCTCGGCGACGTAGATGTACTCGTTGAGACGCGTCATCGTGTCCCACAGGTTCTGCTTCTCGAGGTTCAGCGCCGCGTTGTCCTTGCGGAGCTCGTCCTGCCCGTCGTACAGCGCCTGGATGATCGCGTTGAGGTGCGACTGCGCGCTCTCGTACCGGCGGAAGTAGTCGGTGATCTTGTTGCCGAAGGGGATGAATCCGAGGATCTTCTTCTGGATGTTGTCCTCGGAGGGGTCGAGGTCCTCGACCGTGCGGCGGAGCTCCAGCAGCGTCTTCCCGATGTTCGAGCCCTCGCTCAGGCCGCCCTCCTGCAGAGCGCGCACCGGAGTTTTGAGCAGCCGGTTCGACGAGTCGGCGGCCGAGCGGATGTCGGCGTCGCCCATCGTGCGGATGTCGTTGGCCTTCGCCGCGAACTCGGGGCTGCGCGCCTCGGTCGCCATCAGCGAGTCGAGGTAGCCCTCGACCTTGGCCTCGAGGCCGGGCAGAGCCTGCTCGGGCACCTTCGGCGCGATCGACGGTGCCGACGTCCTCGACACGGCGTCGACCGGGGCCGGCGGCGTGAGCGAGAGGGCGTTCTGGGGCGGCTGCAGGGCCTCGGTCATCGGGATCCTCACCGTTCTGTGGCGCTCGGCGCCGACTGCGGATGAACGTCGGGACAGTGTATCCCGAGGCGGTGCGAGCGGGCCCCGGTCAGCGACGACGCAGGGTCGCGACGGCGACGCCTCCGAGCGCGATCACGCCTCCGATCAGAGCGGCGAGCGGTGGAGTCTCGGCGAGCACGAGCCACGACAGCAGCACGACCACCGCGGGCACGGCGTAGGTCGTCGCCGCGGTGCGTCCCGCGCTGGTGCGGGTGAGGACGTAGCCCCAGGTCGTGAAGGCGATCGCGGTCGGGAAGACGCCGAGGTAGACGACGGCGAGGATCGAGGCGACCGGGGCGTCCGCGAGCGACTGGACGAGCTCCGGCGCGAACGGCAGGCACGCGACCGTGGCGGCGAGGCAGCCGATCCAGGTCATGGTCGGCGCGTCGATCCGCCCGAGCAGCCGCTTCTGGAGGGTCGCGGCGCCGCCGTAGAGCACGGCCGCCGCGAGCGCCAGGACGACCCCGATCGCGTCGAACTGCCCGGTGGAGGTCGAGATCGCGATGACGGCGACGCCGACGAGCGCCACGAGCATCCCGCCGAGCAGTCGCCGGGGGAAGCCCTCGCCGAGGAGGAGGCCGGCCAGGACCGCGGTGATCATCGGGGCGATGTTGACGATCAGCGCGGCGGTGCCCGCGTCGACGTGCTGCTCCGCGGCGTTGAGGGCGAGGTTGTAGAGCCCGAACCAGGCGACTCCCCAGACGATCACGAGGGCGAGGAGGCGCCCGCGCGGGAGGGGTCGGCGCTCCTCCGCCGACCTGCGCGCCGTGAGCACGAGGTGCACGATCGTGAGCGCCACCGAGCCGATCGCGATCCGGCCGAGCGTGAGGGCGCCGGCGCCGAAGTGCTCGCCCGCGATCCGGATGCCGACGAACGCCGACGCCCAGAGGATCACGGTGGTCGCGATCGCGAGCCAGAGGAGCGTGGCGCCGTGCAGGGAGGAGCTGGAGCGGGTCGTGGTGCTGGTCACGTCCCTATCGTCTCGTGCCCGCGGCCCCGCGTTCCGCGCCCGCCCAGGTGTCCTCGCAGCAGCGCGGAGCACGATGAGCCGGTGACCTCCGTCGATCCGGTGCCCCCTGTCGAGCCGCTGACCCCTGTCGAGCCGCTGACCCCTGTCGAGCCGCTGACCCGCACCGCGCCCGCGCTCGGCGGGCCGCGCATCCTCCGTCAGCGCTGGACCGAGGCGTCCTTCCTGCACTGGCGCGTGGACCCGTCGCTGGTCGCGCCGCACCTCCCCCGCGGCGTGCGACCCGACGAGCACGACGGCTCGTCCTGGGTCGGCCTGATCCCCTTCCGGCTCTCACGCACGGCCTTCCTCGGCGGCCCCCGGGTGCCGTGGCTCGGCACCTTCCCCGAGGTCAACGTGCGGCTCTACTCCGTCGACGAGCAGGGGCGCCGCGGAGTGGTGTTCGTCTCGCTCGACGCCTCGCACCTGCTGCCCGTGCTCACCGCGCAGGCCGTCTTCGGGCTGCCCTACCGCTGGGCGCGGATGGGCATCGAGCACCGCCACGGCGCCGTCGTCTACTCCACCGAGCGCATCGGCGACCCGGCCGCCCGCTCGCGCATCGTGGTGCGCCCCACCCCGGGCAGCGACGCGTCGGAGGATCCGCTCGCCTCGTTCCTGACCTCGCGATGGGCCTACCACGAGACCCACCTGGGCTCGACCTGGTACGGCCGCAACCTGCACCGCCCGTGGCCGCTGCAGCGCGCGTCCCTCCTGGCGCTCGACGACGGCCTGCTCGACGCGGCCGGGTTCCCCGGGCTCGCTGGGCGCGCGCCCGACTCGGTGCTGTACTCCGCGGGCGTCGAGACGGTCTTCACGGTGCCGCGGCGAGTGGCCTCGTAGCCTGGGACGATGCGGAGTCGCGCGGATGTCCGGGTGCTGGGCCTGCTCGCCTGCACGCTGATGCTCGGAGGGTGCGCGACGTCCTCGCCACCGGTCGATGACGCCGGGGCGGCGGCGTGCGTGCCGCTCGTGCGGATCGAGCCGCGGGTCGCCTCTCCGGGCGACACGGTGACGGTGATCGTCGACGATGACTGCGATCTCGAGGCGCCGGAGGGTGGGTGGGAGGTGATGGTCGCACCGGTGGGGCGGTTCGAGTCCGCGATCCGGAGCACCGTCGCGGCGGACCTGGACGAGGGCTTCTCTGTCGCCATCCCGCTGCCGCCCGGCTTCCCCGCCGGAGAGGCGTTCGGCGGGATCGACGGGTGGGACTTCTCGCACTGCCCCGACTCGGCGAGTTGCGCGAGCCCGACGGGGGACTTCTCGGTGCGCTGACGAGCGCGAGCGGGCGGTCGTCCTCCACAGACTCGACTCATCGGAATCATGCACCGGTCGATCTGTGCGGTCGGTCCAGTGTCAGTGGTCCGTGGTGTCATCCTCGTATGGTTCTTCTGGATGTGGATGCGAGACCGCCGGGCGGGGTGTCGGTGCGCGAGCGCTTCGACGACGCGCTCGTGTCGGCGGTGGGTGCGGCCTGCGCGGTGGACGCGTTCCTGTCGCAGGCCCAGGCGCAGCGCTACGAGCTGGTCGAGCTCGCGCGGCTGGCGGCGGTCGCGCTGCCCGAGGCGCTCGTCGATCCGAGCGTGCAGAGGCATGTCGAGGTGATGGAGGCGGCGCAGCGTGCGCTGGTCGCGGAGATCGCGACGGGCATGCGGATGACGGAGGCCGACGCCGCCGCACTCATCGAGGAGAGCGCGCTGCTCGTGAACGAGCTGCCCGACACCTTGACCGCGCTGCGGGAGGGGCGCTGCACCCCGCAGCACGTCCGGGTGATCGTGAAGGCCGCGTGGGACGTCCCCGCGGAGGTCCGCGAGCGCCTCGATGAGGAGGCGGCGGTGCTGGCGGTGGCGTTCACCGCCGGGCAGGTGCGGCGCCGGCTCCGCACGGTCCGGGAGCGGCTGCATCCGGAGTCGGCGACGGCGCGGCACCGGCGGTGCGCGGAACGCCGAGGAGTGTGGCTCGGTGGGGAGGCCGACGGGATGGCGACCCTCCACCTCCACCTGCCGGCCCCGGAGGCGCACGGCGCGTTCGACCGCGTCGATCGGGCAGCACGTGCGCTCGCAGCGGCGCCGGCGGAGGCGCGGACGGTCGGACAGTTGCGGGCAGACATCGCGGCTTCGCTCCTGCTGGACGGCGAGACCTCGTCCGACGACGAGCACCGCACCACCATCACGTCCGTGCCGGCGGGGATCCGACCTCGCGTGTCGGTCACGGTTCCCGTGCTGACTCTCCTCGGGCGCTCGGAGGAGCCGGGCACCCTTGACGGGTACGGGCCGATCGACCCCGGGACCGCACGCCGGCTCGCAGCGGACGCTCCCTCGTTCACCCGGATCCTCACGCACCCCGAGTCCGGGGCGGTGCTCTCCGTGGGGCGCGACTCCTACCGCGTCCCCGCGGATCTCCGGCGGCACCTGCAGCACCGCGACGGGACCTGCCGCTTCCCGGGCTGCGTCCGCTCGGCGGCGGACAGCGACGTCGACCACGGCATCGAGTGGCAGAACGGCGGCGGGACCGACGTCGAGAACCTCGCCCACCTCTGCCGGCACCACCACCGCCTCCGTCACACGACCACCTGGACGCTTCGGCATCGGCCCGGAGGGGTCCTGGAGTGGACCAGCCCCACCGGCCGGAGGCACCTCACCCGCCCGGTCGAGCCGGAGCAGCCGTTCGCGCGAGAAGGAGAACCGGAAGGAGGACGAGAACCGAAAGGAGGAAGGGAAATGGAGCGAGACCGGCCCGGAGCGGAGGGGCCGCCGCCGTTCTGACGGAGAAGGTTCTGCCGGAGAAGGTTCTGCCGGAGAGGGAGTCGCACAGCGGTGCTTCCGCAAGGGCCGATGGAAGGATCGAAGCGAGAACGGAGTCCGGGGAACGGAGTCCGGAGCCGGCCAAGGGGGGAGGACGGTGACGATCGAGACCACGCGACTGATCGAGGTCGAGCTCGAGGGCTGGTCGCTGGACTGCTGCGGGCAGCCGTTCCAGGTCGGCGACGAGGTCACCTGGATACTGGCGACCCTCCCGCAGCGCACGGCCGGCCCGATCCGATACCTCGAGGAACGGCACGGATCCTCGCTTCCCGTCCTCGAGGTGACAGGGGTCGTGAGGTCGCTCGTAGGGCTGCTGGTCACCGGCAGGCGGCTCGCGATCGGCGAAGGCGTGCAGACGTCCGACCGGTCGGAGCGGATCCTGAGGCGGTTCGACGGGTTCGACGGATCGCGCGGCAGCTGGACCCTGCGCGCCGCCCTCGAGATCGGCGCGGACGAGGAGCTGCCCCCGCCTCGGGAGCCGCGCACACCGGCGATTGGGCAGGTGCCCCCGCCGGCGCCCGGGGAGGTGGTCGCCGGTCTGCATGCGCTGCTGGGTGCGCTCCACTCCGAGTACGGCGACCGTGCGCATCCGACCGGTGGAAGGCGGCAGGAAGGCGAGCCTCCTCCCCGTGGCGACCGGAGCCGGGGCCGTGCACTGGGCCGCGGGATCCGAGCAGATCGTCGTGAACCTCGAGTACGCGAGGGTGATCCTGCCCGCGGATCCCACCGGCGTCCTGCGGGTGGCGGCGCTCGTCCGCGGGCTCGCGCGAGGTACCCCTCCGGATACGGGCGACGCGACTCCGCCCGTCGACGGGCGTCATCCCATCGAACGCCGTCAAGGGGGTCCTGTGCCATTGGGGCGACGGCGTAGCGTTCCCACTTCGGCCTGGTGACGGCGGGCACCGACGAAGAGAGGAACACTCATGACAGCAGACTCGACCGGCGTCGCGACGGCCACCGCCGTGCTCTTCGACATCGACGGGACTCTCGCCGACTCGAACTTCCTGCACATCGAGGCGTGGGCGCGGGCGTTCTGGCAGTGCGACCTCGAGGTCGCGTCGTGGCGGATCCAGCGCGCGATCGGCGCCGACGCGGGCGAACTCCTCGGGATGCTCGTCGAGGACGACGTGGACGAGACGACGCGCGCCCAGCTGAAGGCCCTGCACACCAAGAACTACGCCGAGCTGTCGGCGCGCATCGAACCGCTGCCCGGAGGCCGCGCACTGATCGCGGCGATCGCCGACCGCGGCGCCCGTGTGGTGCTCGCGACCTCGGCGCCGCAAGCGGAGCTCGACGTGCTGCTGCGCGTCCTCGACCTCGGCGACTCGGTGCACGCGATCACCAGTGGCGAGGACGTCGAGACGGCCAAGCCGAGCCCCGACCTCCTCAACATCGCTCTCGAGCGAGCCGGAGTCACGACCGACCACGCGATCATGGTCGGCGACGCGACATGGGACGTCATCGCCGCCGAGCGGGCCGGGCTCGCCACGGTGGCCGTGATGTCCGGCGGGACCGGGGAGCACGAGTTGCGCGAGGCGGGCGCCGTCGCGGTCTACGAGGACGCCGCAGCGGTCCTCGCCGACCTCGACTCCGGGCCGCTCGCGAGCCTCCTGAGCTGACGCGCTCAGGAGGCCCGCGGCGCCTCAGCCCTGCGGTCGGCGGCGGAGCACCAGAAGCGTGACTCCCACGGCCGCGACGACCGCGACCAGCGCGCCGCCGATCCAGAGCACGTCGCCCAGCAGTGCCGGGTCCGCCGCCGAGGCGCTCGCGGAGTCGTCGGAGCCCTCGGCCGACTGGTTCGACACGTCGACCGTGCCGTTGCAGTCGGGGACCGACTCCGATCCCTCCGCGAGTGCGACGCCGGCACCGGGCTGCCAGTCGAACGAGTACTCCCCCGAGACGGGGTGGCCGTCGGTCGAGACGACCTGCCAGGTCACCTCGTACGAGCCGGCGGCGCCGAGCTCGAGCGGCATGGACGCCTCCGGCCCGCGCACGGTGACGCAGCCGTCGCCGTAGAACAGACCGTCGGGTCCGACCACGCGCAGCGCCGCCGCCGAGCCGTCGGTGCCGAGCACGAGCAGGTCGTCGTTCGTCGTGAGGGACAGCGTCTCGGGCTGCTCCGTGACGGTGGAGTCCGCCGCCGGGGTGCTCGAGACGAGGTAGTTGTGCGCGCTCGCCGGCGTCGCCACCGCGACCGAGCCGAGCAGGCCGATCGCGGTGGCGGCGAGGAGCAGGCGGCCGCGCGTCCGGGGACTGCGCGTCACGCGGACGCCTTCGGGCCCCGGCGACGCGAGGCGAGCGCCACGGCGACGCCCACGGCTCCGACCACCAGACCGCCGACGCCGAGGACGCGCGCGACGACGTCGTCACCGGAGGACACGGCGGTCGTGGCGGAGGCGGCGGTCGCCACCGCGTCGTCCCCGTCGCCGTCGTCGTCGTGGTGGCCGGCACCCTCCTCCGCGGCAGTCACGACGACGGCCGGCGCGGGCAGCTCGGGCTCGTCCTCACCCTCGACGGTCGGCTGGTCCCAAGCGGTCGAGCCGGTCTCGCAGGTCTGCAGCACGGGGAACTCGAGGGTCTGCCCGGCGGCGTCCTCGGGGATCTGCAGCTGCAGCGAGACCGTGTCGCGGTAGCCGTCGGCGAGCGGGGTCCTGGCCGTGTAGACGACGTCCGAGACGCGCTCGGTCGCGGTGTTGCCGTGCGAGTCGGTCACCGGGTCGGCGATCGCGACCTCGTTCTTGACGACGTCCCAGTTGGGGTTGACGGTCGGGCTGACCGAGTCGACGCCGTCGGGCATCGTGATCGTCAGCCCGGTGGTGGGCGAGCCGTCGCAGCCGTGCGCGAGCGAGAAGGTGACGACGGTGTACGACCCCGCGGCCGTGCTGCTCGCCGCGGCGGTGACGTGGGCGTTCGCGGCGGCGGGGGCCGAGAGCGCGACGGCGAGTGCACCGGCTGCGGCGAGCGAGCCGCCACCGACGAGGCGCAGACGGGAGAGGGAGGAGGAAGACGTGGTCATGAGTGCGGAGTCCTTGAAGAGAGACCGGCGGGTCGCCGGAGAGGAGGACGCAGCGCGGGATCGCGGTGCGCGCGGGAACGCCGACCGGAGTCGTCCCGCGCGGGAGCGACGTCAGGCGGCGAGCAGTGCGCGCGCGGGCGGGCCGCGGTGCCGCAGCAGAGACAGGACCGCGTCGAGGGCGCGGGGAGCGCGCGGCTCTGGCGTGCCGACGAGGGCGATCGACGGGGAGGCAGGAGCGAGGAGGGCCGAGGCGCGCGCGACGATCCGCACCACGGCGCGGAGGAGGCCCGCGCCGAGCGTCCAGAAGAGGCGCTCGCCGCGCCGGAGGGCGGCGATGGTGAGCACGGCCGCGATCAGGTGCGCGCCCAGCATGCCGGGCGAGTGCGCCGCGTGGCCGCCGCCCGCCGCGATCAGCTCGACGGTGCCGCCGTCGTGGAAGTGCGCGCCCGTCGACGTGGAGCCCGCGACGCTGACGTCTCCGCTGCCGCCCGTCATCAGGAAGAGGCCGTGATAGGCGAGCTGGCTGAGCAGCACCGAGACGGCCAGGCGGGTCAGCGAGAGGCGCCGACCCGAGAGGAGCACGCAGACGACGGCCGAGAAGGCGATCGCGAGGGCGAGGATCGCGAGAGAGGGAGCCTCGGCCCCGGCGAGCGTGTGGGAGGCGGCGGCCGTAGCGGTCGCCGTGAGGGCCGCGACGGAGCCGCGTGCCACTCGTGCTCCTCGCGTCTGCACCTGCCCGCCTCCTGCGTCCGACGGCCGATGAGCGCACCGTGCGCAGGCCTTCTCCCAGGGTAATCGACGCCGGGGCAGACCCGGACCCGCGTCTTTCCGGGGATCCGGCCGCGTTACGAAGCCGTTACCTAGATGAACGAGCGAATTCCAAACCCCCTCACGGAGGGCTCCGAAGACATGACAACGGCCGCGAAACGGTCCACACAGTTCAGGTCCTCCGCTCCCCCGTGGAGACCGTCTCACGAAGGAGAAACCCCATGCGATCCACCAAGCGCACCATGCTCGCCGCATTCGCCCTGCTGGGCACCGCCACCCTCGGCCTCACCGCCTGCTCGAGCGGCAGCGGAAGCACCACCGAGTCCTCCGACGCCGCTACCGAGATGTCGACCCCCATGGCGACCTCGTCGGCCACGATGGACCCGGCCGCCAACCTCGTCGGCTCCGGCTGCGCCGCCTATGCCGAGCAGGTCCCGGACGGCTCCGGCTCGGTCGCCGGCATGGCCCTCGACCCGGTGGCCACCGCCGCGTCGAACAACCCGCTGCTCACCACGCTGACCGCTGCGGTCTCGGGTGCGCTCAACCCCGACGTCAACCTCGTCGACACGCTGAACGGCAGCGAGTTCACCGTCTTCGCCCCCGTCGACGACGCGTTCGCCAAGCTCGACGCCGCGACCCTCGAGACGCTGAAGACCCCCGAGGGCGCTGCGACGCTCTCGTCGATCCTCACCTACCACGTCGTCCCCGGCCAGATCGCCCCTGACGACATCGACGGCACGCACACCACCGTCCAGGGCGGCGACGTCACCGTCACCGGTTCCGGCGACGACATCAAGGTCAACGACGCCTCGGTCATCTGCGGAGGCGTCCAGACCGCCAACGCGACCGTGTACCTCATCGACACGGTGCTGACCCCCCCGGCCAGCTAGTCACCACGGCAGTAACACCGACAGGGGCGGGCGCGCAAGCGTCCGCCCCTTCCGTGTGCCCGGGGCCGCACCGCCCTACGGTGTGCGGATGCAGTCCCCCGACTCCGCCCTCTCGCGCCGCACCCGGTTCCACCAGCGCTTCATCGTCGAGGAGCGGTACATGCCCGCCCCGGCGCGGAGGCGGCTGAACAGGTCCGCCGGATCGCTGATCGCCGTCGGGCTGCTCGCCTTCGCGGCCCTCACCGCCCAGGTGATGACCCGCTCCGGGCTGGCCGCCCTCGATGTCCCGATCGCCGAGTGGTTCCGCGAGCGGCGGTTCGCCGAGGGCACCGTCGTGATGGACGTGCTCGCCACGGTCTTCGGGCCGGTCTACCTGCCGGGGATCATCGCCGTCGTGCTCGTGCTGTGGATCGCCCTCGCGCGCCACCTCTGGCGACCGGTGCTCCTCGCCGTCTTCATGCTCGTCGGCGTGATCAGCGTGCAGCTCGCCGCGTTCCTCGTCGAGCGCTCCCGCCCGCCGATCGCGACCATGCTGCTCGGGCCCGACCTGACCTTCTCGTACCCGTCGGGACACGTGATGGGCGTCTGCGACTTCTTCCTGATCACGACGTTCCTGCTCGCCTCGCGACGCTCGTCGCCCCTCTGGGCGATCGGAGGGTACGCGCTCGCCCTCGGGATGATCGTCTGCCAGATCGTCAGCCGCCTCTACCTGGGCTACCACTGGCTGACCGACACCCTCGCGTCGTTCTCGCTGTCGCTCGTGATGCTCGGATCGGTCATCGCGATCGACACCTGGCGGACGGCGCGGGTGCCGGGCGAGGACGTCTCGGGAGAGCTGTCGCAGGTCGAGCGCGGCTAGGGCGCCCGGACTCCTCCACAGGCACGATGCGAGGGCGAGTCGTCCCGTTCGGAGCCGGCGGCCGGTCCGGTGGCGGACCTCTCTGATTCGATGTCCACATGGAGAGAACAGGCAAGGAAGCAGCGGCGGAGGTGACGCCCGACACGGTCAGAGCGCTCACCGACGTCGCCGTCGCCGCGGGCGTCATGTCGTCTCTCGCATCCCTCACCCGCGCCACAGGGCTGTACGCGGCGTACCGGGCGGCGCGGTTGATCCCGGAGGCGTTCGCGCTCGGTACCCGCCTGCCCCGCAGGGGATCCGATGATCTGTTCGAGAGGTCGATCAGGGCGGATCTGGCGGTCGCGATGCGGACCACCGAACGGCTCATCACGCGCACTCTCGCTCATGCGCAGCTGCTGACCGAGGAGCTCCCGCGCACCCGCGCCGCTCTCGCGGCCGGCGCGATCCTGTGGGAGGCGAGCGAGGTGATCTGCGACACCGCACTCACCCTCCCGCAGGCGTCGCTGATCGAGTTCGACGAGCGCGCGGCCGAGGTGGCGCTGACCGCGACTCCCTCGCAGCTGCAGAGGGCTGTCATGCGGATGCGGGACGAGCTGCACGACGAACCGCTCGCCGCCCGGCACGTGCGCGCCCGCGCCGATCGGAGCGTGTGGGTGAGCCCGAGGATCGACGGGATGGCGACATTCTGCGCCGTGCTGCCGGCCACGGTCACGATGGGCGCCTTCGACCGCATCGACCGCATCGACCGCATCGCCAGAACCCTCCGCGACCACACCGACAGCGAAGAGCGGACACTTGCACACCTGCGCGCCGACGCGCTCGCCGATCTGCTGACCGACGGCGACATCGCCGGCACGACCCCCGTGAGCGGGCCCGAGACCGCCGCTGCAACGTTCGTGTCCGGAGTGCGCGCCGAGGTGCGGCTGACGCTCGCCGCGAGCACCGCCACCACTGCCGACGACGCGCCGGCCGACCTCGACGGCTACGGACTGATCCCCGCCGACGTCGCCCGCGACCTCGTCGGAGTCGGTGCCTCCTTCACCCGCATCCTGACCGACCCGGACACCGGGACCGTCACCTCCGTCGGCCGGACCCACCGGGTCCCTCCGCCGCGCATGCGACTGCACCTGCAGCTCCGCGATCAGACCTGCCGCTTCCCCGGCTGCACCCGACCCGCCTCCACCGCGGAGGCCGATCACACGATCGAATGGCGCAACGGAGGCGAGACCGCCCTGCAGAACGTGGCCTCGCTCTGCACCGGACATCACCACGTCCGCCACGGCGATCGCTGGACGTACGTCCTCCATCCCGACGGCGTCGCGGACTGGACGACACCGACCGGGAGACGCGTGACGACCCGGCCGACCGTGCTTCTCGGGAAGGCGCCGGGGCCACCGCCGCGACCGAGCTTCGACGAGACACCGCCGGCGGTCTGAGACCGGGCCCCAGCGTCGGCGAGACGACGAACGGCGCGAATCCCGCAGGATCCGCGCCGTTCACCGTGCCTGTCGCCCTTACTCGGCGGGCGCGCTGATCTCGGCCAGCACGCGATCGCCCGGGAACGCGGAGACCATGTCGGCCTCGATCTCGGCGCGCTCGAGCAACTCCTCCATGCGGTGGCGGCGGTTGCGCGTGATGAGCGTCACGACCGTGCCCTTCTTGCCCGCGCGGCCGGTGCGGCCGGAGCGGTGCAGGTAGGTCTTGTACTCGTCCGGCGCGTCGGCCTGGATGACCAAGTCGATGTCGTCGACGTGGATGCCGCGAGCCGCGACGTCGGTCGCCACGAGGACGTCGACGCGACCGCTCGTGAGCAATGCGAGGTTGCGCGTGCGACGCGACTGGTTGAGGTCGCCGTGCAGGCTCGTCGCGGGGATGTCGGCGTGCTCGAGCTGCTCAGCGAGCTGCTCCGCGAACGCGCGCGTGCGGGCGAAGATCAGCGTCTTGCCTGCGCGAGCGGCGAGCTCCTCGATGATCCGGCCCTTGTCTCGGTGCTCGATCAGCAGGACGCGGTGGTCGATGGTCGAGGACGCCTGGTCCTCGCCCGCGACCTCGTGCACGCTCGGCGTCACGAGGAACTCCTCGACGAGCGTCGCGACGCCCTTGTCGAGGGTCGCCGAGAACAGCAGGCGCTGGCCGCCGGTCGCCGTGCCGCGGAGGATGCGCTGCACCGGCTCGAGGAAGCCGAGGTCGCACATGTGGTCGGCCTCGTCGAGCACCGTGATCGTGATGCTCGAGAGGTCGAGGCGACCCTGCTCGATGAGGTCCTCGAGGCGACCCGGCGTCGCGATGATGATGTCGACCCCGCGCTGGAGGGCGCCGACCTGCTTGTACTGAGGGACGCCGCCGTAGATGGTCGCCGTGAAGAGGCCGACGGAGCGCGCGATCGGCTGGATCGTGCGGTCGATCTGCATGGCCAGTTCACGGGTGGGCGCGAGGATCAGCGCGCGGGGTGCGCGGCCGGGCTTGCGACCCTTGGCTCCGTTGTTCTCCATGAGGCGCTCGACGACGGGGGCGCCGAACGCGATCGTCTTGCCCGAGCCGGTCTTTCCGCGGCCGAGGACGTCCTTGCCGGCGAGCACCTCGGGGATGGTCGCGGCCTGGATCGGGAACGGCGCGGCCGCCCCCATCTCGGTCAGCTGACGAACGATGTTGGCACCCAGGCCGAGGTCGCCGAAGGTGACGCCCTCGACGTCGACCGCGAGGGTCGAGGTCGCCTCGAGGCGCTCGAGCACGACGTCGTCGGCCTGGTGGCCCGGGCGCGAGGTGCGGCTCGGGTAGAAGTCCGAACCGGAGTCGCGGCGCGAGGGCTTGTCGTGACGGTCGAAGCTCCGCGTCGGGCGGTCGCCGCGATCGTGCGAGCGGGCGGGACGGGTGTCGCGGTCGAACGAGCGGGCGGGCCGCTCATCACGGTCGTTGGAGCGCGCCGGGCGGGCATCGCGATCGTACGAGCGGGCCGGGCGCTCATCACGGTAGTTCGAACGCGCCGGACGGGCGTCACGGTCGTAGCCGCGCGCCGGACGCTCGGTGCGGTCGGAGCTTCGCGCGGGGCGCTCGTCGCGGTCGAACGAGCGCCCAGGACGCTCGCTGCGGTCGAACGAGCGCGCGGGCCGGGCGTCGCGGTCGAACGAGCGCGCCGGGCGCTCGCTGCGGTCGTAGCTGCGGCGCTCCTCGGGGCGCTCGCTCCGCTCGGACGCGCGCTCGGCGCGCTCGTCGGCGTTCCAGCGCGCCTTCTTGGGCGCGTTCTCGTCGACGGGGCGGTAGCCGCGGTGGCCCTCGCTGCGCGCACCGGGCTTCGCGGCGGGGAAGCGAGAGCGGCCTCCGAGCTGCGACTTGCCGCTGGACGCGCCGAAGCGGTTGGGCTCGAAGTTCTTGGCGGGGCGCCCGCCGGCGGGCTTCTTGTTCTTGGGCATGACTGCTGCTTCCTGGGTTCAGGTCGTGCGCGAGCAGACTGCGGCGATCAGCACCCTCGTGGGGGCGTTCGAGCGCAGGCCTGCGAGAACCCGGGCGACAGGCCGCTCCTGCTCTCGTGGACGAGAGTGCCGAGCGGGCGATCGCTGATCGGGGCCGATTCACACATGTGATTTATCCGACGACGACTGTCGTGGATCCGGCCCGCTTGACTGACAAACCCATCCGCGCGTCAGCGCACGGAGTCAAGAGCCGACCGCAGGAGTATACAGGCGCACGCTGCCGCTGGCTAGGTCCCGCTACTCCGAGGCTCGCCGCGCCCGGTACGCCGCGACGTTCGCGCGGTTGCCGCAGTTGCCGGTGTCGCAGTAGCGCTTGGAGCGGTTGCGGGAGAGGTCGACGAGCACGGCCTCGCAGTCGTCGGCGGCGCAGAGGCGGATGCGGTCGCGCTCGTCGCCGCGGACGACGTCGACGAACGCCATGGCCGCCTCGACGACGATGCGCGTGGCGAGGGGGCTCTCGTCGCGGGTGGCGTGCAGGTGCCAGCCGTAGATGCCGTGGCGGACGAGCTGCGGAAGGGCCGGCGCGTCCTCGAGCATCGCGTTGACGAGGGCGACGAGGTCCTCCTCGGCCCGGCTCAGCCAGAGCGCCCGGAGCGGCGCACGGACTCCGCGGACCGCCTCGAGTTCGTCGGGCGAGTGCTCGCGACTGCCTGTGTAGCGGTTGTCGAGCACGAAGTCCTCGAGCTGCTCGAGGGTGACCAGTTCGTCCTCGCCCGACGGCGAGAGCTCGGGGAGGGTGTTGACGAGGACGGCGGTCGCGGTGAGGGCCGCTTCGACGTCATGAGCGAAGACCATGTTGACTCCTGACAGCGCGGGCGGTTAGTGTCACGAGCATACCGCTTGTCACCGGCAAACCGGCTTTGACTCATGAAGGGCCAGCCATGACCACCACAGCGCAGCCACGCCGCCTCGGTTCGGGCCTCGTGCTCGCACTGGCGGCCGCCGCCGCTTTCGGGCTCGGCGGCCCCTTCGTGAAGCCGCTGCTCGAGGCGGGCTGGACCCCGGCGGCCGCCGTGCTCTGGCGAGCGGGAGGCGCGGCGCTGATCCTCGCGGTCCCCGCGGTCCTCTCCCTCCGGGGCCGCTGGCACGTGCTGCGCCGCAACGTCGGCACGATCGGGCTCTACGGAGTGTTCGCCGTCATCGCCGCGCAGCTCTGCTTCTACAGCGCGATCGAGCACATGTCGGTCGGCGTCGCCCTGCTGATCGAGTACCTCGCTCCGGTGTTCCTCGTGCTCTTCGCCTGGGCGCGGACGCGCCGGCACCCAGGACGGTTCACCCTAGCGGGCTCCGCGCTCGCCCTGCTGGGGCTGGTGCTCGTGCTCGACCTGTCGGGCCAGGCCACTCCCGAACTCGTCGGCGTCGCGTGGGCGCTCACCGCCTCGCTCGGCCTCTGCGTCTACTACGTGATCGCCGGGCGGATCGATCCGGAGCTTCCGCCGATCGCCCTGACGGCCGGCGCGATGGCGGTGGGCGCGGTGCTCCTCCTGGCCCTCGGAGCCATCGGGATCGTGCCGCTGCGGGCGAGCTTCGGCGACGTGCTGTTCGTGGGCTCGGAGGTGTCGTGGCTGCTGCCCGCCGCCGTGATCCTGGGCATGTCGACGGTCACCGCGTACCTGCTCGGCATCGCCGGCGGATCGCGGCTCGGCACGCGGATCGCCTCGTTCGTCGGGCTCACCGAGGTGCTGTTCTCGATCGTCGCGGCCTGGGCGCTGCTGGGGGAGCTCCCCGCGCCGATCCAGTTCGCGGGCGGGGCGCTGATCCTCGTCGGCGTGGTGCTGGTGCGGCTGCAGTCGGAGGCGCCGAGTGCGGCTCCGATAGAGGAGCGCGAGCCGGTCGAGCCGCTGTACACCCCCTGATCACGGGGTTGCTCTAGGCGCAGGGGGTTCACGGCGCATACGCTCGTCTCACCCATGCGCGAGCCTCTCCGACCCACGCGATCCTTCGCCCTGTCTGCGGCGATCCTGGCGCTCACCGCGGGGCTGCTCGCCGGATGCTCGAGCACTCCCGTGTCGGAGCCGATCGCGCAGGCCCCCGGGGCGGCTCCGGTCGCCGCGTACCCGGATGTCCCGGTCGAGGCCGACCTGGTCTACGACGAGGCGACGGGCCAGGCGCTCGACGTCTGCTCGCCGGTCGACGCCGGCGCCTCGCCCCTCCCCGCGGTGCTCGTGGTGCACGGCGGGAGCTGGGCGCGCGGCGACAAGGCCGACGTCAACTGGCGGCCGCTCTGCCAGTGGCTCGCCTCGGAGGGCTTCGTCGCGGTCTCGGTGAACTACCGCCTCGCTCCCGACGCCGTGTTCCCCGCGCAGATCGACGACGTGTCGGCCGCTCTCGACTGGATCCTCGATCCTGCGCAGACCGAGCGCTTCGGCATCGACCCCGATCGGGTGGCGGCGTTCGGCGGCTCGGCCGGCGGCAATCTCGTCTCGCTCCTCGGCACTCGGGAGTCGACCTCGTCCCGCCTGGCCGCGGTGGTCGACCTCAGCGGCCCCTCCGATCTGACCGCGGCCGGCCTCGCCGACGACGACCCGGTCGTGGGGGTCGCCGGTGCTGTGCGCACGTATCTCGACTGCGCCGACCTCGCCGCGTGCCCCGCGGCGGCGGAGGCGTCGCCGCTCGCCCATGTCGACGGCACGGAGCCCGCCTTCCTGATCGCGCACTCGGCCGAGGAGCGGATCGCGCTCTCGCAGTCGAGCGCGTTCGCCGACGCTCTCGACGCGGCGGGCGCGAGCGTCGACTTCGTGGTCGTCCCCGGAGCGGCGCACTCGATCGCCATGCTCGACGAGTCCCTGCGCGGCACGATCGTCGAGTTCCTGCACGCGCAGCTCGACGCCCCGGCCGAGCAGACCCTGTCACTCGACGCCGGAGCGACGGACCCCGAGTCGTGACGGCCGGCATCGTCGTCCGACTCGAGCGCGGGGACGCGGCCGATCTCGCGGCGCTGCTGACGCCGCCTCCCCCGCGGCACGCCCGCGCCTTCGCGGCGCGCGACTCCGGCGGGCAGCTGCTCGGTGCGCTCGCGCTCGCGCCGGGGCCCGACGACTTCGCCGAGCTGCTCGCGGCGACGGTGCTGCCCGCGGCGCGACGCGCGGGAGTCGCCCGGCGACTGGTCACCGCGGCCGAGGCCTGGGCGAGGGTCCAGCGGATCCGCACGATGCGGTTCCGCGTCCCCGTCGGGGCGACCGAGGCGATCGCCACCGCCTCCGCACTGGGCTTCATCGAGATCGACGGATTCGGGGCCCACGTCGGCGATGTCTCGGGCGTCTGCTTCGCGAAGGCGATCTGACCGGCAGCACCGGGGTGACGCGCAATCACCACCGCAGCAGCGCGGTCACCAGTGCCGCCGTCAGCACGACGACGACGAGCGGCGCGCGCAGCAGCGCGGCCGCCACTCCTGCCGCGACGCCGACCGCCCGGGAGGCGGGGGCCGGCTCGGTGCCGTCGGCAAGGGTCGAGACGAGGGCGACGGCGACGAGCAGCACCACCGTGCCGCGGTCGAGGAGGCGCCCGGTCGCCTCACCGAGGTCGACCCGGTCGCCGAGCGCGGCGCCGCCCGCGCGGAGTGCGAAGCTTCCGACGGCGAGGACCGCGATGCCGAGGGTGACCGCCGCGGTGCTCACGCGCGCCTCCCCGCGACGACGAGGCCGGTGAGGGCCAGCACGGGCGCGAGGCCGAGCGGAGCGATCGGCAGGACCGCGAGCGCGACCACTCCCCCGGCCGTCGCTGCGGCAGCGGTCCGCGCCCGCCGCAGGGACGGAAGCGCGAGGGCGAGCAGGACGGCGGGGAACACGGCGTCGAGCCCGAGCACCGCCGGGTCGGCGACCACGGCGCCGAGCAGGGCTCCGACGAGAGCGCCGAGCGGCCAGGCGAGCGCGACGACCGCGCCCGACGTCCAGAACAGCGCGCGGCGGCGCTCGCGCGTCCCGCCCGACATCGCCAGCGCGACGGTCTCGTCGTTCGCCAGGTGCGCGCCGACGAGGCGGAGGGGACCGCTCGGCAGGAAGGCGCCCACTGTCATCCCGTAGGGCAGGGCGCGCGCGTTGACGAGCAGCGCGGCGAGCGCGGCGGCGAGCGGTGCGCCTCCGGCGGCGATCACTCCGACGAACAGGATCTCGGCGGATGCGCCGAAGACCGCCACGGCGAGCAGCAGGATCTGCCAGAGCGGGAAGCCCGCGCCGGCCGCGCCGAGCCCGTACGAGACGCCGACCACCGCGACGGAGGCACCGACGAGGGCGATGGCGCGCCGATCGGCGACTGTGAGTGTTCGGAGGAGCGAACGCGCGGCGCATATGGTGGACATGCGGCCATCGTGCCGTCGCCCCTTGCGTTCGTCAAGTCGAACGCTCGATCAGGAAGCCGAACGAAGTGACCGAATCCCCCCGCGACCTGGTGGCCGCCGCCCTCCGCCGCGAGCGCGGCCGCCTCGGCCTGAGCATCTCCGAGATCGCGCGCCGCGCCGGCATCGCGAAGTCGACCCTCTCGCAGCTGGAGGCGGGCGAGGGAAACCCGAACCTCGAGACGCTCTGGGCGCTCGGCGGCGCCCTCGGAGTCCCGTTCTCGCACCTCGTCGAGCCGCCGCGGCGCACCGTCCAGCTGATCCGCGCGGGCGACGGGCCGCGCATCGCCTCCGCGACGGCCGACTACGTCGCGACCCTGCTCAGCGCCTGCCCGCCCGGAGCGCGCCGCGACGTCTACCTCGTCGCGGGCGGGCCCGGCACCGCGCGCGACTCCGCCCCGCACGCCCGCGGCACCGTCGAGCACGTCGTGCTCTCGACCGGCCGCGCCCGCGTCGGCCCGGCCGACGAGCCGGTCGAGCTCGGGCCGGGCGACTACCTCTCGTACCCGGGCGACGAGCAGCACGTGTTCGACGCCCTCGAGCCGGGCACGACCGCGGTGCTCGTGTCGGAGCACGTCTGACGCGGTCGAGCCGCACGACGAAGGCTCGAGCCCTGTCGGCTCGAGCCGCCTCGCGCCTCAGTCGAGCGCGCACTCCCCCGAGTCCGACAGCGCCCGCGCGATCCGCTCGCGGTGGTCCGCCGACATCGGCGGCAGCGCGTCGAGCGCGAACCAGCCGACCTCGCTCGACTCCTCGTCGGCGACGTGCGCCTCGCCCGAGACGTAGCGGGCGCGGACGGTGTGGTCGAGGTACTGCGCGCGGTCGCCGTTGGGGTACTGCATCGGCGCGAGGGTGTGCACCCAGACGAGGCGCTCGACCTCGATGACGACGCCCGTCTCCTCCAGCGCCTCGCGCACGGCGGTCGCGGCGACGGTCTCACCCGGGTCGATGACGCCGGTCACCGGGGTCCACGCGCCGGTGTCGGAGCGGCGGACGAGCAGCACGTGATCCTCGCGGAGGATCACCGCGGTGACGCCCGTCAGCCAGAGCAGCTCGGTGCCGATCCGCTCGCGCAGCCGCAGGATGAACTCGGGGGTCGCCATCCGAGTCAGTCCAGGCGCGACTCGGGCCGGAAGTCGAACGCCACGACGCCCGCCGTGTCGAGGAACGGCCCGACGAACGCCTTGAAGGCGTCGTGCGCCGGATCGAACAGGCCGGGGCCGTCGACCGCCGGGCGGCCGAGGTAGTAGTTGAGGTCGCCCTCCGACGCGAAGGTCAGCAGGAACGCGCGGTCGAAGCCCTCGCCCGCGCCCTCGGAGCTGAGCTGCGGACCGGTCTCGAGCGAGACGATGTACGGCTTCCCGTCGCGGACGCACTCATCGGCGAGCGCCACGAAGCGCTCCGTCACCGCGTCGACCTCGGAGACGAGCGCCGTCGGCCGGAAGCGGAAGAGCACGATGTGCCGGAGGGTGCCGGGGCGGAAGTCGGGATCGACGAAGCGCTCGGGGCCCACCTCGGCCAGGACCGCAGCGGCCCGCTCGGGACCGCTCTTCCAGCGGGAGCCGATCGTGGTCGTGTCGGCCGTGCTCATGCGACTCATGCCGATGCCCCCTCGGCGCGAGCGGCACGCCGCCGCTCACGATACCCCTCGACCAGGTTGTAGACGACGGGCAGCACGACGAGGGTCAGCACGGTCGAGGACACGAGTCCGCCGATCACGACGATCGCCAGCGGTTGCGAGATGAAGCCGCCGTGACCGGTGATCCCGAGCGCCATCGGCAGCAGGGCGAAGATCGTCGCGAGGGCGGTCATCAGGATGGGGCGGAGCCGCCGCTCGGTGCCGTGCAGCAGCGCCTCCCGCACCGGCATCCCGCGCTCGCGGTACTGGTTCACCAGGTCGACGAGCACGATCGCGTTGGTCACCACGATGCCGATCAGCATCAGCACGCCGATCAGCGACGGCACGCCGAGCGGCACGCCCGTGATGACCTGCAGGGCGATAGCCCCGGTCGCCGCGAACGGCACCGACACCAGCAGGAGCAGCGGCTGCAGCAGCGAGCGGAAGGTCGCGACCATCACCACGTAGACGATCAGGATCGCCACCAGCAGCGCGATCCCGAGCTGCGAGAACGCGTCGCTCTGGTCGGCGGTGACGCCGCCGAGCGAGGCCGAGACGCCGGCCGGCAGGTCGGTGTCGTCGATCGCCGACTGCACGGCGACGTTCGCGGAGGCGAGGTCGTCGCCCTCGGGGGTCACGGTGATCGTCGCCGTGCGCTGCCCGCGCTCGGTGGTGATGCTCGCGGGGCCGTTCGTCTGCTCGACCGTGGCGAGCGTCGAGAGCGCCACCTCGCCGGCGCGGGTCGGGATCGGCAGGGCCGACAGTGCGTCGAGGGTCGCCGGAGGCTGCGCGTCGGCCAGGTAGACCGAGAGCGTCCGGTCGTCGATCACGACACTGCCGACCTGGGTGGGCTGCAGGGCCTGACTGACGAGCGTGCCGACCGCGACCTCGCTGAGTCCCGCCTCCGCCGCCGCCGCCCGGTCGACGCGGACCGCGATGTAGGGCAGCGAGGAGGAGAGGTTGCTCTCGGCCTGGCTGATGCCGTCGGTGCCGCGCAGCGCCTCGAGCAGGGTGTCGTTCGCGCCCTGCAGATCGCTCTGCGACGCGCTCGAGAGGTCGACCTCGATGTCCGAGGAGGCGCCGAAGCCGGACGAGGCGGCGACGCTGATGTCGTCGGGCGAGGCGATCGCGCCGAGCGCGTCGCGGACGTCGGACTGCACGACCTCCTGATCAGCCGACTCGTCGGTGGTGACCGAGTAGCGGATGGAGGAGCCGCCTCCGCCGCCGCCGAAGGCGCTCTGCAGGCCGCCGCCGGACGAGCCGATCGAGAGCTGCACGGTCTCGACCCCGCCGACGTCGAGGATCGCGGCGCTCGCCTGCTGGGCGGTCACATCCTGCGCGTCGAGGCTCTGCCCGACCGGGACGGTCTGGGTGACGGTGAAGGTGTTCTGGCCGCTGGAGCCGAGGAAGTTCGTCTTCATCAGCGGGTAGAGCGCGCCGGTGCCCACGAGCACGAGCAGGGCGAGCAGCACCGTCGTGACGGAGTGGCGCAGCGTCCAGCCGATGACCGGTCCGTAGACGCGCTGCAGCGCGGAGCCGCGGCGGGGGGCGGCGTGGGCACCGTGGCGCGGCGGTGCCTCCTCGTGCGCGGTCTGCTCGCCCGCCGCGCTGCGCTCCTCGGCGAGCGCCGCCTGGGCCGCCTCGCGCACTCCGGCGCGCTTGGAGGGGCGGAGGAACCAGTAGGCCAGCACCGGCACGATCGTCAGCGCGACGACCAGGGAGGCGAGCAGCGCGATCGTGACGGTCAGGGCGAAGGGCCGGAACAGCTCGCCCGTGGTGCCGCCGACGAACGAGATCGGCAGGAACACGGCGACGGTCGTGATGGTGGAGGCGGTGATCGCTCCGGCGACCTCGCGCACGGCGACGGCGATCGTGGCCGCGCGCTCCTCCCCCGCGTCGAGGTGCCGCTTGATGTTCTCGATGACCACGATGGAGTCGTCGACCACGCGTCCGATCGCGATCGTCAGGGCGCCGAGCGTGAGGATGTTGAGCGTGTAGCCCGCGGTCTGCAAGCCGATGAAGGTGATCAGCACCGAGGTCGGGATCGAGATCGCGGTGACGAGCGTCGAGCGCACCGACAGCAGGAACACGAGGATCACCAGCACGGCGAAGACGAGGCCGAGCGCCCCCTCCTGCGCGAGCGACTCGATCGAGTCCTGGATGTAGGGGGCCTGGTCGAAGACCGAGGTGAATGTCGCTCCGTCGCCGAGGGAGGCCTCGAGGTCGGGCAGCAGCGCGGTGACGCCGGTCGACACGTCGACGGTGTTCGCGGCGGGCAGCTTCGTGATCGAGAGCGTGAGCGCGGGCTGGCCGTTGACCCGCGAGATCGAGGTGATCGGGGCGTCCGTCAGGGCGACCGCGGCGACGGCGCCGACGGTCGTGACGGTGGGCACGGCCTGCAGCCCGGAGGCCCCGGTGAGCGAGGGCAGCAGCGGGAGGGAGGCGATGTCGTCCGTCGAGCCGAGCTTGACGCCCGACTGCACCGAGAAGGTCGAGCCGTCCTGGGTGATCTCGCCACCGGCGACGAGCACGCCGTTCTGCTGCAGGGCGGTGCGGATGTCGTTCACCGTGAGTCCGGCCGCGGCCAGCTGCGCATCGTCGGGAGTGATGGTGACGCGCTGGGCGCTCTCACCGACCAGCGCGACCTCGCGCACTCCGTCGACCTTCTCGAGATCGGGGATGACGGAGGTGCGCAGAGTGCTCGCGAGCTCCTTCGCGTCTCCGTCGCTCGAGACCGCGAGCTGCAGCACGGGCAGGTCGTCGAACGAGCCGGTGACGACCTGCGGGTCGACTCCCTCGGGCAGCGTGCTCTTGATGCGGTTGATCGCCTGCAGGATCTTCTGCTCGGCGGTCGCGAGATCGGTGCCGTAGACGAAGGACGCCGAGATCAGCGACGAGTTCGTCGACGAGGTCGCGCTGGTCGTCTCGAGCCCCGGCACACCCTGGATCGCGGTCTCGATCGGAGTCGAGACGTCGTCGTTGACCACCTCCGGCGCGGCACCCGGGTAGCTCGAGATCACCGCGAGCTGCGGGAACGAGATCGACGGAGCGAGCTCCTGCTTCAGACCGGTGAGGGCGACACCGCCGAACACGGCGATGACGACGGTGACGAGGGCGATGAGCGCCCGGTTCTTCATGCTCAGGACGGCGAGGAGATGCACGCTAAGAGTCTTCCATCAGCCAGCTGAGTATTCGTCGACCCGGGGGATGATCGCCGACTAGACGACGTCCGCCAGGTACCCCACTTCGGCCGCCGGGTGCCGGGCGACCTGCGCCCACGCGGCGGCGAGCGCCTCGACCGCGCGGTCGGTCGTCTCGGGCGAGTAGCCGATCGGGATGCGGAGGAAGCGCTCGAAGGCTCCGTCGATCCCGAACCGCGGACCCGCCGTGATCAGCAGGCCAGAGGTGCGGGCGGCGAGCGCCAGCTGCGAGCTGGCGGGGCGGCCGAGGCCGACCCAGGTCGAGAGGCCGCCAGAGACCCGCGGGACGCTCCACTCCGGGATCGCGCGCGAGAGCGCCTCCTCGAGGTGGTCGCGGCCGGCGCGGAGCTGGGCGCGGCGCAGCTCGAGCACGCCGTCCATCCGCCCGAGCATGTCGGCGACCAGCAGCTGCTCGAGGACGGGGCTGCCGAGATCCCCCGCACTGCGCGCAGCGACGAGCTTGCGGATGACGCTGCGCTCGGCGCGGATCCAGCCGATGCGGATGCCGCCCCAGAGGGTCTTGCCCACCGAGCCGATCGAGAGGACCGTGCCCTCCGGCCCGTAGGCCGCGAAGGGCAGCGGAGTCATCCGCCGGTCGATGTCGAGCTCGGCCGTCGTCTCGTCGGCGATGATCAGCGTGCCCTGGCGCGCCGCCGCGGCGATCGCGCGCTCGCGCAGCTCCGGAGCCATCGAGCGGCCCGTCGGGTTGTGGAAGTCGGGCATCAGGTAGGCGAGCGAGGGGCTGGTGCCGCGGAGCGCGGCGATCAGGCCCTCGCCGTCCCAGCCGTCGGCGCCGTCGACGTTGACCGGCACGAGCCGGGCACCCGCGAGACGCAGCGCCTCGTAGGCGTGCGGGTAGGTTGGCGCCTCGATCAGGGCGCGGTCGCCGCGGGCGAGCAGGGTCCGGGCGACGAGGGCGATGGCGTGCTGGGCGCCGATCGTCACCATGATCTGGCCGGGCTCGGTGCGGAGCCCCCGCTGCGTGTAGCGGTCGGCGATCGCGCGACGGAGGATCGGCAGGCCGACGGTGTCGTAGGAGCCGGCGTCGAAGTGCTCCGCCATCCGATCGGCCGCGCGGCCGTAGGCCTCGGCGAGCTCGGGAACGGCGGGGAGCGCCGCCTTGGTGAAGTCGAGGAAGTCGGGCGCGAGCGAGGGCACCGCGTGGACGGCCGCCCCCGGGAGGCGGGTCACACTGCCGGAGCCGCGGACGCTGACCAGGTAGCCGCTCTCGCGGAGCTCCCGGTAGGCGGCCGCCACCGTGGTGCGGCTGACGCCGAGCCGGGTCGACAGCTCGCGCTCGGCGGGCAGCCGGCTGTCGGTCGGGATCCGCCCGTCGATGCTCAGGAGGCGGATGCGGTCGGCGAGCGCGAGGTACGCGGGTCGCGTGCCGCGCTGCTCGCGCCAGTCGCCGAGGAGGGTCTGCAGGGCGCGCACGCCGAAGTGGACATCAGCCATGCGTCCAAGGTAGCCGGATTGGACCGCGCGGGGAAGGCCAATCGTGGGGTGGGATGGGGCCATGACCGCCAGCACCGCCCCGACGCTCGTCGCCGCCCCTCCCCTGAGCCAGTGGCGCTGGCGACCCGTCCCGCGGCTGCTGATCGGGCTGATGCTCTACGGGTTCGCCGACGCGATGATGATCCGCGCCGGAATCGGAGTGGACCCGTGGACCGTCTTCTCGCAGGGCCTCTCACGCCAGACCGGACTGGGGATCGGACTGCTCACCAACGTGATCGGCCTGCTCGTGCTGCTGCTGTGGATCCCTCTCCGGCAGCGGCCGGGGCTCGGCACGGTGCTCAACGTGCTGGTCGTCGGGACGATGATCGACGTCGGGATCGCCGTGCTCCCCGCGCCGGAGCTGTGGTGGGGCCGCGCGCTGATGTTCGCCGGCGGACTGCTGCTGCTCGCGATCGCCAGCGGCATCTACATCGGCGCGCGCCTCGGGCCCGGCCCGCGCGACGGTCTGATGACCGGGCTGCACGCGCGCACCGGGCTGCCGATCTGGATCGCGCGCTCGGGCGTCGAGGTCACCGTGCTGCTCACCGGCTGGGCACTCGGCGGCGACGTCGGCCTCGGCACGCTGCTCTTCGCGGCCCTGATCGGCCCGCTCTGCTCGGTCACCCTGCCGCTGTTCGGGGTGCGGCGGCACTGAGTGACCGCGGACGCCCCGGCCAGACCGCCGATCGACCGAGCCTGCAAGCCCGCGTCCCCCCGCTGCTGATCGAGTAGCCCGCGCAGCGGGCGTATCGAGATCCACGTCCGTCAGAAGCGCAGGGCTCAGGCCTGATCTGCTGACGCTGGTGGGTCTCGATACGCCGCCTGCGGCGGCTACTCGACCAGCATGGGGGGGGGGACGCGGGCGCAGCCGGCTCCTCCCGCTGACGCCCACACGCACGAAGGCCCCGCCGGGGAGTTCCGGCGGGGCCTTCGTCGTGCGTGTCGGCTAGCGCTTGGCCGCCAGCTCGGCGCGGGTGCGGCCGGCCTCGTCCGAGTCCTGGATCGAGGCGATGCCCTCGGTGATCGAGGTGCCGGAGGCGGGCGCACCGTGCCCGTCGGAGCCGTGGTCGTCGGCGCCGAGGGTGGCCTCGTCGAACGGCAGGCGGCCGCCGAGCACCTCGCGGACCTGCACCATGTCGATCTGCTTGGTCCAGGTGCCGACCAGCAGGGTGGCGACCGCGTTGCCGGTGAAGTTGGTGACGGCGCGCGCCTCCGACATGAACCGGTCGATGCCGACGATGACGCCGACTCCGTTGACGAGGTCGGGGCGGAAGGACTGCAGGCCGCCCGCGAGGGTGGCGAGGCCGGCTCCGGTGACGCCGGCGGCGCCCTTGGACGCGATCATCATGAAGAGGAGGAGGCCGATCTGCTCCGGGATCGACATCGGCGCACCGGTGGCGGAGGCGATGAAGAGCGAGGCCATCGTCAGGTAGATCGCGGTGCCGTCGAGGTTGAACGAGTAGCCGGTCGGGACGGTGATGCCGACGACGGGCTTGGAGACGCCGAGGTGCTCCATCTTGGCGATCAGGCGGGGCAGAGCCGCCTCGGAGGAGGAGGTGCCGACGATCAGGAGGTACTCGCGGGCCAGGTACTTCATCAGCGAGAAGATGCTGACGCCGGTGACCAGGCGCAGCAGCAGGCCGAGGATGACGACCACGAAGATCGCGCAGGTGAGGTAGAAGCCGATCATCAGCGTGGCGAGGGCGACGACCGCGCCCCAGCCGGTCTTGCCGACGACCGCCGCGATCGCACCGAAGGCGCCGATCGGGGCGACCCAGAGCACCATCGAGAGGATGCGGAAGACGAGCACCTGCAGCTGCTTGATCGCTCCGAGGATCGGCTGGCCCTTGGGGCCCATCTTCTGCAGGGCGAAGCCGACCAGGAGGGCGACGAAGAGGGTCTGCAGGATGCTGCCGTCGACCAGCGAGGAGAAGAGCGAGACGGGGATGATGCCGAGGATGAACTCGGACGTCGTCTCGGCCTTCAGGTCGCTCGTGTCGTACTGGGCGTTGGAGATGTCGAGGCCCTCGCCCGGGTGCAGCAGGTTGCCGACGACGAGGCCGATCGCGAGCGCGAAGGTCGACATCACGATGAAGTAGCCGAGCGCGAGCCCGCCGACCTTGCCGACCGTGGCGGCCTTCGCGATCGATCCGATGCCGATCACGATCGTGCAGAAGATGATCGGCGCGATCATCATCTTGATCAGGCCGACGAAGGCCTTGCCGACGGGCTCGAGCGTCGCGGCGAAGGCGGGGGCGACGAGCCCGACGACGACGCCCGCGACCACGGCGATGATGACCGCGATGTAGAGCCAGTGATTGCGGTCGATCCGCCTGCGGGTCTTCGCGGGGGTGACCGCGGGACTGAGCCGATCGGTGCGGGGCCTGGGGCTGCCGGGCGTCTTCGCCATGAGCGTGTCCTGTCTCTTCGTCGAGTCGGCGGAGCGGGGGCTCCGGCACAGGACGATGCTGGACCCGCCGCGGTCGGGGTCGGAGGTTGCGTTCATACTGTTCACGGACGAGGAGGTTCGCGATGGTCAGGCCGGTCGCCGCGCGCGGTCCCCGCGGGAGCATCGCCGCGCGGCTGTTCGTGATCCAGCTCCTCTGCATCCTGCTGGTCGGCGCCGCCGCCGTAGTTGTGCTCGCGATCGACGCCCGCGGCCGCTCGGGCGAGGAGGCGGCCCAGCGGAGTCTGGTGGTGGCCCGCACCGTCGCCGACAACCCGTTCGTGCTCGAGGCGACCGAGGAGGCGGATCCGTCGGCATCGCTCCAGCCGTACGCCGAGGAGATCATGGCCGACACCGGCGTCGACTTCCTCACGATCATGGATCCCGACCGCACCCGCCTCACGCATCGCGACCGCGACCAGATCGGCCTCCCCTTCCTCGGCACGATCGCGCCCGCGCTCGAGGGGCGCACGTTCACCGAGACCTACACGGGAACGCTCGGCCCGTCGGTGCGCGCGGTCGCGCCGATCCTCGATGCCGACGGGACCGTCGTGGCGCTGGTCTCGGCGGGCGTGACGCTCTCGGCGGTCGACGCCTCCTTCGTCTCGCGCGTGCAGGTCGTGGCCTGGGGCGTGCTCGGCGCGGTCGCGCTCGGCGGCGTCGGCTCGTGGCTGCTCGCCCGGTACCTCCGCCGGGTCACGGGCGGGCGCGGGCCGGAGCAGATGAGCCAGGTCTTCGCGTACTACGAGTCGGTGCTGCACTCGGTCCGCGAGGGGCTGCTGCTGGTCGACGATCGCGGGCGGCTCGTGCTCGCCAACGACCACGCGCTCGAGCTGCTCGGGCTCGAGGGCGTCCAGACGCCGATCCCGGTCGCCGATCTCGACATCCCCGAGGCGCTGCGCGAGCTGCTGCAGGCCGACGAGCCGATCGCCGACCGCCTGGTCGTCGCGCACGAGCGCATCCTCGTCGTCAACGAGCGGCCGGCCGCCTCGCCGGGCGCCCGGCCGCTCGGCACGGTCACGACCCTCCGCGACCGCACGGAGCTGCAGCGGGTCAGCGGCGAGCTGGAGTCGATGCGCACCCTCTCGGATGCGCTGCGCTCGCAGACCCACGAGTTCTCGAACCGCCTGCACACGATCGCGTCGCTGATCGAGCTCGGCCGCCCCCAGGAGGCGCTCGCCTTCGCGGCCGGCGAGCTCAACCTGAGTCAGCGGCTCGCCGACCGGGTGCTGAGCTCGGTGCAGGAGCCGGTGATCGCCGCGCTGCTGCTCGGCAAGGCGGCGCAGGCCCGCGAGCGCGGCGTCGAGCTGCACCTCGAGACGCACCTCGAGCCCGGCACCCAGGGCTTCGAGCCGGGCGACCTGGTGACCGTGCTCGGCAATCTGATCGACAACGCGCTCGACGCGGCCGCCTCCTCCGCGCTCGACCGCGAACCGTGGGTCGAGGTCTACCTGGGTCTCGGCGACGGCGGGGACCTGGTGCTGCAGGTCTCGGACAGCGGCCCCGGAGTCGAGGAGGCCGCCGACGTGTTCGCCCGCGGCTACTCGACGAAGGAGTCGGACGCGTTCGGCCGCGGGATCGGCCTGGCCCTCGTGCAGCAGGTGGTCGAGCGGCTCGGCGGGAGCATCGAGGTGTCGCGGCACGTCGGTGCGGTGTTCACGGTGCAGCTGCCGCTGCGCGAGGGAGCGACGCGATGAGCATCCGCGTGCTGGTGGTGGAGGACGAGCCGCTGACCGCGAGCGCGCACGCCGACTACGTGCGCCGGGTCGACGGGTTCGAGGTCGCCGCGGTGGCCGGCAGCGGGGCGGAGGCGATCCGCGCGCTGCGGGCGGACCCGGCGATCGCGCTGATCCTCCTCGACATGAACCTGCCCGACATGGGCGGGCTCGACCTCTGCCGGGCGGTCCGCACGGCGGGGCTCGACGTCGACGTGATCGCGATCACGGCCGTGCGCGACGCGGCCGTGGTGCGCGCCTCCGTCTCGGCCGGGATCGTGCAGTACCTGATCAAGCCGTTCGTCTTCAGCGTCTTCGCGGCGAAGCTCGCGAGCTACCGCTCCTATCGGGAACGCATGCACGGCGCGGACGTCGCGAGCCAGCTCGAGGTCGACGGTGCGTTCGCGGCGCTGCGGACCTCGAACGCGCCGGGCCTGGCGAAGGGGCTCTCGGCCGAGACCCTCGAGGCGGTCACCGGACTGCTCGGGCCCGTCGGCCTCTCGGCGGGCGAGCTCGCGACCCGCCTCGACATCTCGCGGGTGACGGCCCGGCGCTACCTCGAGCACCTCGCCGACACCGGAGTCGCCGAGCGCGCCCCGCGCTACGGCTCCCCCGGGCGCCCGGAGCTGGAGTACCGGCGGCGCTAGCTCAGGCCGCGGCTGCGCCGAGCGCCGCGGCGATCTCCTCCTCGATCAGGTCGTAATTGATCGCGGCGGCGACGCGCAGGCCGTCGGCGGCCGAGGCCATCACCTGCGCCATCGGCTCGACGACGGAGCCGGCGGCGAAGACGCGGGGCACTCCGGTGCGGCCCATCGGGTCGACGGCGAGGTGGCGGGCGGCTCCGGACGGGTGGTCGACGAGCTCGAGGCCGAGACCCTCGGGCAGGACGGCCTCGACGCGCGGGCCGACGACGAGCGCGTCGAGGGGGTGCAGGCGGCCGTCGATCAGGACGCCGACGAGGCGGTCGTCCTCGACGACGACCTGCTCGACGACGCCGGGGACGAGCTCGATGCCCCGTGCAGCGAGGGCCTCGGCCTCCTCCGCCGAGGGCACGCACACGCCGTTCGACAGGATCGAGGTGCGGTCGCTCAGCTGCCGGAACATCTGCGCCTGGTGGCCCGAGAAGGAGCTGCCGAGCACGCCGATCCGCTGCCCGCGGACCTCGAAGCCGTGGCAGTAGGGGCAGTGCAGCGCGTCGCGTCCCCAGCGCTCGGCGAGGCCGGGGATCGCGGGCAGGTGGTCGCGGACGCCGGTCGCGAGCAGGAGGCGGCGGGCGCGCAGCACGGTGCCGTCCTCGAGGGTGGCGGAGACGCCGGCGCCGGAGGCGGAGGCGCTGATCACGCGGCCGGTCACGACCCGGGCGCCGTAGCCCTCGGCCTCGAGGCGGCCGAGGCGGGCCAGCTCGACGGGCGGGGTGCCGTCGCGGGTCAGCACGTTGTGGGCGCCGGGAGAGGGCGCGTTGCGGGGCGCGCCGCCGTCGACGACGACCACGTCGCGCAGGCTCCGGCCGAGCGCGGTGGCGGCGGCGAGGCCGGCGAACGAGGCGCCGATGGTGAGGACGTCGGAGGGGGTGCTGGTGTCGGTCATGACTCGAGAGTGCGCGAGACGGCATCCGAGGGCGAGGATCCGTGCCGTAATGGCATGACCACGCCCCGAGCGTGGGAGGCTCGCAGCATGGATCCCGCGCACTCCCCCTCCGACGACGAGATCGTGGCGGCCGTCGGTGCGCGGCTGCGGCGCCTCCGCACCCGGCGCGACCGCACCCTGGCGTCGCTCGCCGCCGAGACGGGGATCTCGGCGAGCACGCTCTCGCGCCTCGAGAGCGGCGGGCGACGCGCGACGCTCGAGCTGCTCCTGCCGATCGCGCGGGCCCTCGGCGCCCCGCTCGACGAACTGGTCGGGGCGGCTCCCGAGGATCCCCGGGTGCACGGCCGGCCCTTCACACGGCACGGGATGGTGATCCAGCCGCTCAGCAGGGACGCCGGCGCGCTGCAGGCCTTCAAGACCACGATCCCCGCGGGTCCGGTGCCCGCGCCCGAGCAGCAGCGGACCCACGAGGGCTTCGAGTGGCTCTACGTGATCAGCGGGCGGCTGCGTCTGAGGCTGGGCGAGCACGATCTGGTGCTGCCGCCGGGCGAGGCCGCCGAGTTCGACACCCGGGTGCCGCACTGGTTCGGGCGGGCCGACGAGAGGGCCGTCGAGTTCCTCAGCCTGTTCGGCCGCCAGGGCGAGCGGATGCACGTGCGCGCGTCGACCGCGCGCTGAGCGCCTCCGCCCGCAGTTGCTCAGGCCTCGCCGAGCACCTCGCGGACGAAGCCGGTGGTCTTCGCGCGCAGCGTCGCGATCCGCTCGGCCTTCGCCGCCTCGACGTCGAACCCGACGTAGGCGACCGACGGGCGGGTGCGGACGTTGACCGAGCACTCGAAGTTCGCGCAGATCAGCGTGCCGAGGGTGTCGCCGGCCCGGCCGGCCGGTCCGGCCTTCTTCGCACCGAAGAACACGACGTCGTTGGGCAGGCGGATGTCGCGGCACCACGAGCACTGCGCCCTCGAGCGCGGGTTCGCGTCGGCCTGCCGGAGGACGACGCCGACGAGCCGCTCCTCGAGCGGAACGACGACGTAGGCACGGCGGCCGATCTTTCGGTCGCGCCAGCCGAGGTGGTCGATCGCCTCCCAGTCGAGAGTGTCGAAGCCGGTGGGCAGCGAGAGGTCCGAGACCTCCTTGCGGGAGGCGTTCACGAAGGAGTCGCGAATGGTCTGGTCGGTCAGGGGGAGCATGGGAGCACCGTTCGATGGGGCCCGACGACGCGGGCGGATCCGGAAGTGTGAAGGCGCGACGGAAGAGACCGACCCCGGGGGCCGGGTTCCGAAGGCGCCGCTGCCCGGTCGTCCGAGGACGGACCGGGAGCGGCTGCTACCTGACGACGGCGGTGCGACCGCCGACGACCTCCTGGATGCTCATTCCTCCAGAGTACGCGTTCAGCCCAGGTGGGCGACGGCCTCCTGGGGAGCCTGCGCGAGGAACTCCTCCTTCTTGATGCGGATCATCGAGAACGCGATGACGGAGGCCAGCACCAGGCCGACCGCGGCCGCGACGAACACCGCGGAGTAGCCGTCGACGAACTCGACGGGCGAGCCCTGCTCCCCCGCGACTCCGGCGTAGATCGTGGTGAAGATCGAGAGGCCGATCGAGCCGCCGATCTGCATCGCGGCGTTCGCGGTCGCTCCGGCGGCGCCGGCGTCGTGCGCGGCGACTCCGGTCAGTGCCACGTTCTGCACGGGCACGAAGATCATGGCCATGCCGACGCCGAGCAGGATCAGCGCGGGGAGGACCTGGACGAGGTAGGAGCCGTCGGGGGTGATGCGGCTGAGGTAGACGAGGCCGGCGGCGGCGATCAGCGGGCCGACGATCATCAGGACGCGGGGGCCGACGCTCGGGAGCAGCTTCGTGGCGATCCCGGCGACGATCATGATCGTGACGGTCATCGGGAGGTTGGCGAGGCCGGCCTCGAGCGGTGCGAGACCCAGCACCAGCTGCAGGTGCAGCGTGAGGTAGAGGGTCGAGCCGATCATGACGCTGCCGACGATCGCCTGGATGAGGAACGCGCCTCCGCGGACCCGGTCGGCGACGATGCGCAGCGGCAGCAGGGGGTGGTCGGAGCGCGCCTGGATGCGGACGAAGACCGCGAGCAGCACGACGCCGGCGACGAGGAAGCCGAGGGTGTCGATGCGCAGCCAGCCCTGCTCGGCGAGGGTGAAGCCGTAGACGACGCTGGCGAGACCGAGCGCGACGGTGATCGTGCCGGCGATGTCGAAGCGGTTGCGGCCCTCGGCGCGGCTCTCGGTCACGAGCAGCGCACCGGCGACGACGCCGACGATCACGACGGGGACGTTGACCAGGAGGCACCAGCGCCAGTCGGCGAACTCGGTGAGCAGGCCGCCGAGGACGAGGCCGACCGCGGCGCCGGCTCCGGCGACCGAGCCGAACACGGCGAACGCGGTGTTGCGCTCGCGTCCGCCGGGGAAGGACACGGTCAGGAGGGCCAGGGCGGCGGGGGCGAGGAGCGCGGCGAACGCGCCCTGGAGGCCGCGCGCGGCGATGAGCTCGGTGCCGGAGGAGGCGACGCCGCCCCAGGCGCTCGCGGCGCCGAAGCCGATCATGCCGATGAGGTAGGTGCGCTTGCGCCCGGTGTAGTCGGCGATGCGGCCGCCGAGGAGCAGGAGGGCGCCGAAGGCGAGCGCGTACGCGGTGACGACCCACTGGCGCTCGACGTCGGTGAGACCGAGGTCGGCCTGCGCGGCGGGCAGGGCGATCGTGACGATGGTGCCGTCGAGGACGACGACGAGCTGGGTCATCGCGAGGATCACGAGGACCCACCAGCGGCGGGAGGAGGAGGGCGCGGGCATTGCAGAGCCTTTCGAAGCGGAGGGAGCGGGACCGGCGGGTCCGGATCCGAGCCGCATCGTTGAGACTGAACCACCCCAACTGGTTGGTTGGGCGTTGACGAGTGTACTGTTCGAGCGCCCGGAGGTGTAAGCGTGGATCAGACGAACATCGAGAAGACATCCGCGCGCGAGCGGATCCTGCACGCCGCGACCGCCGAGTTCGCGGCGCACGGGTTCGCGGGGGCGCGGGTCGACCGGGTCGCCGCCTCCGCCGGCCTCAACAAGGAGCGGCTCTACGCCTACTACGGCGGCAAGCGCGGACTGTTCGTCTCGACAGTGGTCGAGGCGCTGAAGGCGCTGGACGACACCCTGCTCGCCGAGGCGGCCGATCTGCCCGACCTCGCCGGGCGGATGTTCGACCACGTCTGGGAGCACCCGGAGTTCCTCCGCCTGCTCACCTGGGCACGCCTCGAGGGCTCCGGCTTCTGGGAGGAGGCGGGCGAGCGCCTGGGCGGCATCCCCGCCCCCGAGGCGCGGGTTCTCGAGTGGCAGCGCTCCGGAGTCGTGGACGCGAGCTGGGCGCCCGACGACCTGTTCATCGCGCTGCTCGGCCTGTGCGAGATCTGGCACCTGACGCCGTTCGCCGAGCGCGGCGGCGAGGGCACCCGCGACCGGCGGCGCGCCTTCGTGGTGCACGTCGCGGCGGTGCTGGGGGCGCCGGCCTGACGGTTCAGGCCGAGGTCAGCCGCTCGAGGTAGCCGGCGAACGCCCGCAGGTCGGCCTCGGGCCACGAGCTGAGCGCCTCCTGCATCCGGCGGCGCTGCAGGCCGCCGAGGTCCGCCATCCGGGCGCGGCCCTCCGCCGTCAGGGCGAGGAAGCGGGCACGCCCGTCGGCGGGATCGGCCGTCATCTCGACCAGACCCAGCCGGCCGAGCTGCCGGGCCTGGCGGCTGATGGCGCTGCGGTCGACGCCGAGCTGGAGGGCCGCGGCGCTGGAGTGGACGGGCCCGCAGCGCTCGAGCATCCGGAGGAGCCGGAGCCCGAACGGCGGCAGCGACGGGTCGATCGCCGCCGCCGCGTCGCGGACCGCGGCACGCACCTGGACGGCGAGCGCGGTGATCTGCTCCTCGACCTCGAGCAGAGCGCTCGCCGGGGCCGGCGCGGTCGACGGCATCAGCGTCGCTCGACCACGTCGATCGAGCCGGTCGGTCGGACGGGTGCCGCGTGACGGGCGTGCCCGACGGGAGCGGCGTGCCGACCCTCTGAGCGCACGCCCTCCGAGCGCACGGCCTCCGGGTGCACGGCCTCGTCGGTCGCCACGGCCTGGCCGACGGGGCGCAGTCCCGCCTGCCCGTCGGAGGCGCCGATCAGGGCGTCCTCCGCGGCCTCGACGGTGCGCGCGGGCTCCGCCTTCAGCTGCACGGCGTTCTTGGTGCCGAGGTCGACGTTCGGCAGCAGGGCCACCGCGATCAGCGTGACGATCGCCAGCGGGATGCTGAACAGGAAGACATCGCCGACGCCGATGCCGTAGGCGCCCTCGACCACGATGCGCACGGCGTCGGGCAGGGTGGAGACCTGCGGGATGGTGCCGCTGCCGAGCGCCTGCGCGGCCGCGGCCTGGTCGGCCGGGGCGAGTCCCGCGATGCCGCTGGCGGTGCGATCGGCGATGACGGTGCCGAGGATCGAGCCGAGGACCGAGACGCCGATGGTTCCGCCCAGGCTGCGGAAGAAGGTGACCGCGCTGGTCGCGACTCCGAGGTTCTCGACCTCGATCGAGTTCTGCACCACGAGCACCAGGTTCTGCATGAGCATGCCCAGGCCGGCGCCGAGGACCGCCATCGAGATGCCGACGTACACGAAGCTCGTGTCGTAGCGCAGCTGGCTCAGGAGGGCCGTGCCGATGATCGAGAAGGAGGCGCCGGTGATCATGATCGCCTTCCACTTGCCGGTGCGCGAGATGATGCCGCCGAAGATCGTCGAGGCGATCAGCAGGCCCGCCATCAGCGGGATCGTCAGCAGGCCCGACTGCGTGGGCGTCGCACCGCGCGAGAGCTGCATGTACTGCGCGAGGAACACGGCGGTGCCGAAGAGCGAGACGCCGACCGAGATGCTCGCGACGACGGCGAGGCTGAAGGTGCGGTTCTTGAACATGCCCATCGGGATGATCGGCTCGGCGACGGTGAGCTCGGTGATGACGGCCGCGACGAGCAGGACGACGGATCCGCCGACCATGACCGCGGTCTCCCACGAGGCCCACTCGAAGTTCTTGCCGGCGAGCGACACCCAGATCAGCAGCAGCGAGACGCCGCCGGCGATGAGCACGGCGCCGAGGTAGTCGATCCTCACCGTGCGCTTGGGGTGCGCGGGGAGTCGGAGGGTCACCTGCAGCAGGATGATCGCCACGATCGCGACGGGGAGCGCGATGAAGAAGTTCCAGCGCCAGCCGAACGCGTCGGTGACGACGCCGCCGAGGAGCGGGCCGCCGACCGTGCCGATCGCCATCACTCCGCCGAAGAGGCCGGCGTACTTGCCGCGCTCACGGGGGCTGATGATGTCGGCCATGATGATCTGGCTCAGCGCCGCGAGTCCGCCGGCGCCGAGGCCCTGGAAGACGCGGAACACGATGAGCATGTTCGTGTCCTGCGAGAAGCCGGCGGCCGCGGATCCGATCACGAAGATCGCGAGGGCGAGCTGGATGAGCAGCTTGCGGTTGAAGAGGTCGGCGAACTTGCCCCAGAGCGGAGTCGAGACCGTGGTCGCGAGCAGCGTCGCGGTGACGACCCAGGTGTAGGCGTTCTGGTCGCCCTTCAGGTCCGAGATGATCAGCGGCAGCGAGGTCGACACGACCGTGCCCGCGAGGATCGAGACGAACATGCCGAGCAGCAGTCCGCTGAGGGATTCGAGCACCTGGCGGTGCGACATGGACCCGTCGGGGCCGGCGGGGGTGCGCTCCACTGTGGCGGCGCGTTCTGGGCGGGACATTCTGCTCCTCGTGACGATGCGGTCTGCACCGGCCGGCTCTGGATGACCGGCGTGCACTGGTTGACCTGCGTCAACTATTGACCGAGAGCAACTATATAGCCCGGCTCGCCTGTTTGGCGAGGGGTGCGCGAAGTCAGTGCGTCGTGCTGCGGCGGCGGAGCAGCACGACCGCCACGACGACGGCGATCAGCAGCACGACGACTGAGGCGATCCCGAGCGGAGACCCGGCCGCGGCGCCGATGACGGCCCAGAGCACGGCGAAGCCGACGGTCGCGTAGATCAGCGCCCAGGCCGCGCAGCCGGGCAGCATCGCGAGCAGGTAGACGAGGAAGCGCATCCGCGAGGCCCCCGCCGCGGCGTTGAGCACCGTCTGGAACCCCACGGTGAGGAAGCTGAGCGTGACGGCCGGGGCGCCGTAGCGCGCGAGAAGCGCCGAGGCCCGCCGCATCGCCGGCGACTCCAGCCAGCGGCCCCCGCGGCGGGAGGCGGCGCCGGTCACGATCGCGCGCGCCGCCCAGTACGTCGCCTGCGCGCGGAGGAAGACGATGACGAACAGCGCCGCCAGCAGCTCCACGAAGCCCAGCTCGTCCAGGAACGCGGGCACGCGCCTCCCTCCGGCTCGGTCGGATGTCTGAGGCAAGGCTACCCTTGCCTCCGAGCGTCGCCCGCTCGCTCACAGCATGCTGGTCGAGTAGCCCCGCAGGGGCGTATCGAGACCCACCAGCGTCAGACGAGCGGTCTGCAGACCTCGCCTTCTGACGGAGGTGGATCTCGATACGGCCGCTCCGCGGCCTACTCGATCAGCGAGGAGGGACCCCGCTCAGGAGGTCGCTTCTCCTGGGCGACCCACCAGCGTCAGGCGGGCAGTCCGCACAGACCTCGCCAGCCAGTCAGCCCGCTGGTCGAGTAGCCCCGCAGGGGCGTATCGAGACCCACCAGCGTCAGACGAGCGGTCTGCACACCTCGCCTTCTGACGGAGGTGGATCTCGATACGGCCGCTCCGCGGCCTACTCGATCAGCGAGGAGGGACCCCGCTCAGGAGGTCGCTTCTCCTGGGCGACCCACCAGCGTCAGGCGAGGAGTCCGCACAGACCTCGCCAGCCTCCCCATGCTGGTCGAGTAGCCCCACAGGGGCGTATCGAGACCCACCAGCGTCAGACGAGCGGTCTGCACACCTCGCCTTCTGACGGAGGTGGATCTCGATACGGCCGCTCCGCGGCCTACTCGATCAGCGAGCAAGGCGTCCGCCGACCCTCCCCGCCTATCCTCGAGCCATGGACAACATCGATCGGAAGATCCTCGATCTGCTGCGCCTGAACGCCCGCGCGGGCTACGGCGACATCGGCGGGGTGGTCGGTCTGTCCGCCTCCGCCGTGAAGCGCCGCGTCGACCGCCTCGTGGCCGACGGCGTGATCCGCGGCTTCACGATCAAGGTCGACCCGGCGGTCGACGGCATGAGCACCGAGGCGTACGTCGAGCTGTTCTGCCGGGGCACCGTCGCGCCCGACGAGCTGCGCCGCATCCTCTCGGCCGTGCCAGAGGTCGTCTACGCCGGAACGGTCACCGGCTCGGCCGATGCGATCGTGCACATCCGCTCGCGCGACATCCCGAGCCTCGAGCTCGCGCTCGAGAAGGTGCGCATCGCCCCCAACGTCGACCACACCCGCTCGGCGATCGTGCTGTCGCGGCTCGTCCAGCGCGGGGAGTCGTGACGCCCTAGTGCGAGCGCCCCGCGACCACGTCGGCGAGGCTCGCGAGCGGTGACGTCGTCGGCCGGCCCCGCTCCTCCGCCCGGTCGGCGAGGCCGTACGCGGTGTAGAGCGTCTTCACGGCCAGCCAGCGCAGCGGCTCGGGCTCCCACCGGCGGACGCGGTGGTCGACCCAGGGCAGCTCCGTGAGCGGCGTCCGCTCCCCCGGGCCGAGCTCCTGCAGAACCAGGTCCCGGAGGGTCCGCCCCGCCAGGTTGGTCGCCGTCACACCGGTGCCGACGAACCCGCCCGCCCAGCCGAGGCCGGTGGCGCGGTCGAGTCCGACCGTCGCGTGCCAGTCGCGCGGCACGCCGAGCACCCCCGACCAGACGTGCTCGATGCCGACTCCGCGCAGCACCGGGAAGAAGCGCTCGAGGATCTCGCGCAGCATCCCGACCGTGCGCGGATCGGTCGCACCGTCGTCGTCGATCCCCGAGCCGAAGCGGTAGGGCACTCCGCGCCCGCCGATGGCGATGCGGTCGTCGGCGGTGCGCTGCGCGTACATGTAGGCGTGCGCGAAGTCGCCGAGCGTCTCGCGCCCCGCCCAGCCGATGGCGTCCCAGACCTCGGCCCCGAGGGGCTCCGTCGCGACCAGCGACGAGTTCATCGGCAGCCACTCCCGCTCGTGGCCGGCCAGCCGGGCGGTGAACCCCTCCGTCGCGCGCAGCACGAATCGGGCGCGCACGCTCCCCCGCGCGGTGACCGCCACCCCGGCCCGGATCTCGTCGACCCGGGTGTCCTCGTAGATCTCGACCCCGAGCGCCTCGACCGCGCGGGCGAGCCCTGCTGCGAGCTTCGCCGGGTGGATGCGCGCGCAGTGCGGGTGCCACATGCCGGCGGAGGTGCCGCTCACCGCGATCCGCGCCGACGCCTCCCGCGCGTCGAGCAGCTCGACGTCGGTGTGCGCCCGGGCGCGGGCGGCCGCCACCGTCGCCTCGAGGCGGGCCTTCTGCGCGTCGCCGCGGGCGACCTGGAACTCGCCGCCCTTCACGATGTCGGCATCGATCCCCTCGGCGAGCGCGACGGCGATCACCTCGTCGACCGTCTCGTTCACCGCGACCTGGAAGCGGCCGACCGTCTCGGGACCGTGGCTGCGGGCGTAGGAGGAGACGCCTCCGGTGATCTCGTTGGTCAGCCAGCCGCCGTTCCGGCCGGAGGCTCCGAAGCCCGCGAAGCGCTCCTCGAGGATCACGACGCGCAGCTCGGGCGCCGCCCTCTTCAGGTAGTACGCCGTCCAGAGGCCGGTGTAGCCGGCGCCGACGACGCAGACGTCGACGTCGATCGACTCGGGGAGCGACGGGCGCGGCTCCGGTCGCCCGAGGGAGGACCACCAGAACGAGACGTCGCCGTTCGTGAGCTCCGTCACTGCCCCGCCTTCGCCTTGATCTCGTCGAAGATCGCGATGACGTCCTGCGTCGCGCTCGTCATCTGGCTGTAGACGAGCTTCGACATCCGCTCGTCGTCGATGAAGATCAGATCGGGACGCTCCACTCCCGCCGCGGTCGCCGCCTCCTCGATGCCCTCGACGCCGGTGTTGTAGCCGATGTAGGCCAGCTCCTTCAGCGACGCGTCGGGCTCGAGCACGTAGTCGATGAAGGCGTAGGAGGCGTCCTCGTTCTCGGCGCCCTCGACGATGGCCCAGTTGTCCTGCCAGAGGTTCGCGCCCTCCGACGGCCAGACGAAGCGGTAGCGCTCGGGGTCGGGGTTGCTCAGGATGCCCAGGCGCGCATCGCCGTTCCAGGCGTGCATCAGCGTGCGCGCCGACGCGCTGACCGACTGGCTCGAGTACGACTCGAAGGCCTGCACGTGCTGGGCGATGTTGTCGAGGTAGTAGCTGCGGAACGCGGCGAGGTCGTCGGGGTCGGTGGTGTTCGGATCGATCCCGTTCGCGAAGAAGTAGGTGTACGAGACCTCGCCCTGGTCCTCCATCAGCGAGAAGCTGCCCGAGGCCTCGTTCTGCGCGGCGTCGAGGAAGTCGGCCCACGAGGTCAGCTCGCGGGTGATGACGCTGGTGTCGTAGACGTAGCCGGTCGAGCCCCAGTCCTTGCAGACGCTGTATTTATTACCCGGGTCGAAGGGGGTGTCGACGACCGCGGAACTGAGGTTGGCGAAGTTCGGGATGCGCGAGAGGTCGAGCTCCTTGATCAGCCCGGCCGCGCCCATCTCTGCCACGTACGAGTGCGTGGGCACGCAGATGTCGTAGCCGCTGGTGCCGCGGGCGGTGCCGAGCTTCGCGGCGAGCTCGGAGTTGGAGCTGTACGAGTCGACGATCACCGACGGGCCCTGCGCGGCCGTGAAGTCGGTCAGCGTCGCCGGATCGTCGTACTCGCCCCAGGTGTAGATGCTGAGGCTGCCGCCTCCGGAATCGCCGCCGCCGCCGGACGGGCTCGCGCACGCCGCGAGGCCGAGGGTCGCGGCCGCGACCGAGCCGCCGAGGAAGGTGCGCCGCGCGAGACGGGACTCGAGGGCGGAGGGGACGAGCGCGCGCAGGGGTCGTGAGGAGGACATCGCTTCTCTTCTCGGTAGGCGGTGCGGGGAGGTGCGGGAATCAGGCTCGGTGCACGATCTCGCCGCCGACGATCGTCGCGCTGACCCGGGCCAGCCCGATCTCGCTCATCGGCCGCTCGAACGGGTCGCGGTCGAGCACGACGACATCGGCCGCGAGCCCGGGAGCGAGGGTGCCGGAGGCGTCCTCGTCGTGGTTGAGGTACGCCGTGCCGGCGGTGTGCGCGGCCAGCGCATCGGCGAGCGAGAGGGCCTGCTCGCCGAGGAACGGACAGCGGAAGCTCCCGTCGGCGGAGACGTTGGCGCGGTTGACCGCCGTGTGCACGATCTCGAGCGGGTCGGCGGTGCTGACCGGCCAGTCGCTCCCGGAGGCGAGGGCGGCACCCGCGCGCGACAGCGACCCGAACGGGTACTGCCGCCGCGCGCGCTGCGCCCCGAGGAAGGGGATCGTCAGCTCGTCCATCTGGCGCTCGTGCCGCGCCCACAGCGGCTGCATGTTGGCCACGACGCCGAGCTCGGCGAAGCGCGGCACGTCGTCGGGGTGGATCACCTGGATGTGCGCGAGCGTGTGCCGCAGGTCGGAGTCTCCGTTGGCGGCGCGCGCGGCGGCGATCGCGTCGAGCGCCTCCCGCACGGCCCGGTCGCCGAGCGCGTGGTAGTGGATCTGGAAGCCGAGCGCGTCCAACCGGATCGAGATCTCCTGCAGCGACGTCGGGTCGACGAAGCTCTTGCCCGCGTTGCGGGTCGGGCAGCCGCACTCGTCGAGGTAGGGCTCGAGCATCCCGGCCGTGAAGTTCTCGGCGACGCCGTCCTGCATGATCTTGACGCTCGTCGCGCGGAACCCCGCGGCCGCCGCCCGCTCGCGCTTGGCGACCAGCTCGTCGATCTGCTCGATCCCGCGCCCGCGGTCCCACCACAGCGCGCCGACGACGCGGGCCTTCAGCGCCCCGGAGGCGGTGAGCCGCAGGTAGGAGTCGAGCGTGTCCGGCACGTCGTTGGTCGCTCCGACGATCGCGTCCTGCCAGCCGGTGACGCCCCAGGCGAAGAGGCGCTCCTGCGCGACCAGCATGGCGTCGTCGAGGTCGTCCTCGGTGGGGAGCTCGATGTGCCGCGCGACGATCTGCATCGCCCCCTCCTGCAGCGTGCCGAGCGCGTGCCCGTCGCCGTCGCGCTCGATGCGGCCGTCGGAGGGGTCGGGAGTGGAGTCGTCGATCCCGCCGATCGCGAGCGCCCGCGAGTTCACCCAGGCGCCGTGGCCGTCGCGGTTGGGGAAGTACGCCGGGCGATCGGGCACGATCTCGTCGAGCTCGGCCGCGGTCGCCAGTCCGCCGGGGAACGAGTCCATCGACCAGCCACCGCCGACGATCCACTCGAGGTCGGGATTCGCCGCCGAGTACGCGGCGATCGCCCCGCGGTACTCCTCGCGCGTCGTGTAGGGCGTGAGGTCGCACGAGAGGATGTCGAGGCCCGCGTGGTGCGGGTGCACGTGGCTGTCCTGGAAGCCGGGCAGCACGAGCCCGCCCGCGGCGTCGAGCGTCTCGACGCCCTCCGGAGCCTCGCCGCCGATCGCGGCGATCAGGCCGTCGACGAGCAGCACCGGCTCCTCGACGACGCCGGCCGGGGTGAGCACGTGCCCGCCGGTGATCAGGAGGGAGGTCATGAGGTCGTCCTCTCGGAGGTGCTGTAGACACGGGTCCCGCCGACGAAGGTCTCGAGCACGCGGGTCTCGCCGATCTCGAGCGGGTCGTGCGCGAAGGGGTCGCGGTCGAGCACCGCGAAGTCCGCGTCCTTGCCGACCTCGATCGAGCCGCTCACCGCCTCCGCGCCGTTCACCCAGGCCGAGCCGGCGGTGTACGCGGTGAGGGCCGTCGCGAGGTCGATCCGCTGCTCCGGGAGGAACACGTCGTACTTCCCGGCCGCCCCGCGCTCCGAGGGGGCCGAGAGCCGGTTCACGGCGACGTGCATCGCCGCGAGCGGGTCCGGGGTCGACACCGACCAGTCGCTGCCCGCCGCGAGCACCGCGCCCGAGCGCTGCAGGTCGCCGAACGGGTACTGCCACGCCGCGCGCTCCTCGCCGAGGAACGGCAGGGTCAGCTCGACCATCTGCGGCTCGAGCGCCGCCCACAGCATCTGCAGGTTCGCCGCGACGCCGAGCCGCCGGAACCGCGGCACGTCCTCGGGGTGCACGACCTGCAGGTGCGCGAGGTGGTGCCGGTTGCCGCTGGGGCCGTTCGCGGCGATCGCGTGCTCGACCGCGTCGAGGCACTCGCGCACCGCCCGGTCGCCGATCGCGTGGAAGTGCACCTGGAACCCCGCCGCGTCCAGCAGCGGCACGGCCTCGTTCAGCACCGCCGGGTCGACCATCGAGAGCCCGTCGTTGTGCGTGTGCGCCCCGTGGCCGTCCAGGTAGGGGTCGAGCATCGCCGCGGTGAAGTTCTCGGCGACGCCGTCCTGCATGATCTTGATGCTCGTCGCGGCGAAGCGGCCCGCCGTCCACTGCTCGCGCTTCTCGATCAGCTCCGGGATCTGCTCGACGCCGCGCGCACGGTCCCACCAGATCGCGCCGCGGACCCGCGCGGTCAGCTCCCCCGCCTCCGCCGCCCGCACGTACGCCGGGCCCGGGTCGCCGACGTCGCCGTAGGAGCCGATGATCGCGTCCTGCCAGCCGGTCACTCCGTGCGAGTGCAGGTAGCGCTGCCCGAGCAGCAGCGCCTGGCGCATCTGCTCGTCGGTCGAGGCGGGCAGGAGGCGCCGCACCGCCTCCATCGCCCCTTCGTGCAGGGTGCCGGACGGAGTGCCGTCGGGGAGCCGCTCGATGCGCCCGTCGGCGGGATCGGGGGTGTCGCGGTCGATACCGGCGAGTCGCAGGGCGGCGGAGTTGACCCACGCGCCGTGCCCGTCGGCGTTGGTCAGGAAGGCGGGGCGGTCGGCCACGACCGCGTCGAGCGCCGCCGCGGTCGGGGTGCCGCCGGGGAACGCCGACATGCTCCAGCCGCCGCCGAGGATCCACTCCTCGTCGGGGTTCCGCGCCGAGTAGTCCGCGATCGTCGCGAGGTAGTCGCCCGATGTCGCTCCGTCGCCGACCCAGCAGCGCATCATGTCGAACCCGCCCCAGACCGGGTGCACGTGCGCGTCCTGGAAGCCGGGGACGAGCATCCGCCCGCCGAGGTCGACCACCTCGGTGCGCCGGCCGATCCAGTCGGAGGCGTCGTGTCCGACGGCCGCGATCCTCCCCCCGACGACGGCGACCGCGCTCGCGCGGCTGCGCACCGCGTCGGCGGTGAAGACGGGGCCTCCGGAGAGGACGAGGTCGGCGTGGGGCATGGCGGTTCCTTGTCGAGAGAGGGGTTCAGCCGCCCGCGAGCGTCTTGGCGATCTGCGAGGCGGAGTCGCCGGCGCGGCGCAGCACGAGCGCGACGGCGGCGAGGGCGATCAGGGTCAGCAGCAGCATCACGGTCGACACCGCCGCGATCTCGGGCCTGAGCCCGCTGCGCACGGCGCTCAGCACGTAGACCGGCCACGGGGTCGACCCCGACACCTGCACGAACGCCGCGATCACCGTGTTGTCGAGACTGAAGGTGAAGGCGAGCAGGCCGCCCGCGAGCACCGCGGGCATGGCCAGCGGGAAGGTGACGCGCCAGAAGGTGCGCATCGGCGTCGCGTAGAGGTCGGCCGACGCCTCCTCGAGCTTCTCGTCGAGGCCGATCAGGCGGGCGCGAACGAGGTACGAGACGACCGCCACGGCGAAGAGCGAGTGCCCGACGACCAGGCGCGCGGTGCCGTCGTTGAAGACCGACAGCCCGAGATCCTGCCCGAGGAACACCAGCCACGGCAGCAGCGCCACCGCGTCGACGATCTCGGGCGTGACCGAGACCAGCAGCAGCAGGGTGATGAACCAGACCGCCCAGCGGCCGGGCCGTCGGGCGAGGGCGATGCCGGCGAGCGTGCCGAGCAGCGTGGCCAGCAGGGCCGCGATGAGCCCCGTCCGGATCGACACGATCACCGCGCTCTGCACCGCCGGCTTGTTCAGGATCGTCGCGAAGGCGTCGAACCCGAAGCCCTCCCACGCCACGAGCAGCCGCCCGGTGTTGAAGGACGAGATCACGATCACGATGATCGGGAGGAAGAGGAAGACGAAGACCGCGGTGCTCCAGACCGCGAGGCCGACGTCGATCGGCGAGCGGCGCCTCCGGTGCACCTTCACGTCGCTCATGCGCCGTCCCCCAGTCGGAGGCGCGCACTGCGCCGCAGCGGCAGCGTCACGGCCCACACCAGCACGCCCGCGAGGGCCGCCGTCACCAGGATCACGACGATCAGCAGCACCGCCATCGCCGAGCCGAGCGCCCAGTTCTGGCCGACCTGGAACTGGCTCGCCACCATCTGGCCGACCATGTTGCCCTTCGCGCCGCCGAGCACGGTGGCCGTGATGTAGTCGCCCATCAGCGGGATGTAGACGAGGAGCGTGCCGACGATGATGCCGGGACGCGCCAGCGGCAGGGTGATGTCGCGGAAGGTGCGCCAGCTCGACGCCCCGAGATCCCCGCTCGCCTCGCGCAGCGCCGGCGCCACCCGGTCGAAGGCGACGTAGAGCGGCAGGATCATCAGCGGCAGGTAGTTGTAGACCACGCCGAGCAGCACCGCCGGTCGCGTGTAGAGCAGGTCGATCGGGCCGGGGATGACGCCGATGGCCTGCAGCGCCTGCGAGAGCACGCCCTCGGGAGCGAGGATCACCTGCCAGCCGATCGTGCGGACGAGGAAGTTCGTCCAGTACGGCACCATGACCAGCGCGATCAGCAGACCGCGGCGGTTCGGAGCGGCCTTGACCGCCATCCAGTAGGCGACCGGCAGCCCGATCACGAGGCAGAGCACCGTGCCGAGGACGCCCACCCAGAGGGTGTTGGCGAAGGTCTGGAAGAAGGTCGGCGAGAACGCCTCGACGTAGCGGTCGAACGAGAGCACATCGTTGGCGTGCGTCCCGAAGACGCCCGGCTTGTAGCCGAAGCTGAACCAGACGACCTGCAGGACGGGCGCCACGAAGAACACCACGAGCCAGAGCCAGGCCGGCACCGCGAGGGCGAAGGGCAACCGCGGCCCGCGCCGCCGGGCGGGGAAGTCGATCGGGCGGGTCGCCGTGCTGAGTGCGCTCACGCCCCCGCGGCCGCCTTGACCTTGTTGTAGACGTCGAGCGTCATCTGATTGGTGACGGTGCCGGTCTGCATCGTGGCGACCGTCTCCTCCGGATAGAAGATGTAGCCGTCGAGGAACTCGAGCTGGGCGTCGCGGGCGAGCGTCTCGATGTCGAGGGTGCCCGTGTTGTACCCGATGTAGTCGAGCTCCTGGATCGCGTTCGCGGGGTCGAGCACGTAGTCGATGAACGCGTGCGCCGCCTCCGGGTGCGGGGCGCCGGCGGCGATGGCCCAGTTGTCCATCCAGAGCTCGGTGGTCGGCGAGCCGAGCACCCACTTCCAGCGCTCCGGGTCCTCGCTGTTGAGCTTGCCCAGGCGCGCGTCGCCGTTCCACGACTGCACGAGCACCTGCGTGTTCTGGGGGATGATCGAACCGCCCGGGTACGACTCGAAGGCCGCGATGTGCGGAGCGATCTTCTCGACCATGAAGGTCTCGGCCGCCGCGTAGTCGTCCTCGGACTCGGTCGTGTAGTCGATGCCGTTCGCCCAGAAGTACGGCGCCACGATCTCGATCGGGTCGTCGAGGAACGACGTCTTGCCGCTGCCCTCGTTCTGCACCGCGTCGAGGAAGTCGCTCCAGGTGACGAGGTCGCGGGTGATCACGGTGGTGTCGTAGGCGAAGCCGGTGGTGCCCCAGTTCTTGCAGACCGTGTACTCGTTGTCGGGGTCCCAGGCCTGCCCGAGGAACTGCGGGTCGACCTTCGAGAGGTTCGGGATCAGGTCCTTCGAGAACTTGGTCAGCAGGCCGTTCTCGATCATCCCGGGGACGAAGATGCCGGTCGGCACCACGATGTCGTAGCCGCTGGTGCCCTTCGAGGCGCCGAGCTTCGAGAGCAGCTCCTCGTTCGAGCTGTAGGAGTCGAGGGTGATCTGCGGGCCCTGATCGCTCGTGAACGCGGCGATGACGTCGGGCGAGTCGTAGTCGCCCCAGGTGTAGATCGAGAGGTCGCCCTCGAGCGCGCCGCCCGTCGCCTCGGGAGCGGAGCCCGCACCGGGCGAGGAGCACGCGGCGAGGAACGCGGTGGCGCCCACGCCGCCGGCCACGCCGAAGAGGCGACGGCGCGAGAGCTCCCGCCGGATGATCGGCACAGCCTGGGCGGGAGCGAGGATGTTCACGGGGTGCTTCGCGGTCATGATGTCTCCGAGCTGCTCGAGGGTACGGTCGGCGGCTCGACGTAGCCGGCCGCGCGGGCCGCCTCGTCGAGGGGGAAGAACAGGGTGCTCGCGCTGGTCCAGCTGAGCGTGACGGCGGAGTGGACGGAGAGCGCCGGGGCGTCGGGGGCGGGCCTGCGCACGAGGACGGAGTGCTCGGGGTCGAGGTGCACGAGGTACTGCACCGTCTCGCCGAGGTTCGCGATCGAGAGCACGCGCCCGCTCGCGGTGTCGACGCCGCCGGCCTCCCGCTCGGACGCCGCGTGGATCCGGATCGACTCGGGCCGGATCGCCGCCTGCCGCTTCTCGCCGGGCCGCCCGGCCGCCTCCGTCCCGCTGATCGTCGCGACGGGGGTGACCAGGGCACCGGAGTCGCCGACGACTCCCGCGAGGAAGTTCTGCTGCCCGACGAACGCGGCCACGTAGGCCGAGGCGGGACGGTGGTAGACGGTGTTCGCGTCGGCGAGCTGCTCGATGCGACCGTCGCGCATCACCGCGATCCTGTCGCTCATCGACATGGCCTCGCCCTGGTCGTGCGTGACGAAGACGAAGGTGATGCCGAGCCGCGTCTGCAGCAGCTTCAGCTCCATCTGCATCTCCTCGCGCAGCTGCCGGTCGAGGGCGCCGAGCGGCTCGTCGAGCAGCAGTACGGAGGGGCGGTTCACCAGGGCGCGCGCGAGGGCGATCCGCTGCTGCTGCCCGCCCGAGAGCTGGGTGGGCTTGCGGTCGGCGAAGCCGCGCATCCGCACCATGTCGAGGGCGTCGCTGACGCGTCCGCGGATCTCGCTCTTCGGAGTGCGGCGCTGACGCAGCCCGTAGGCGACGTTCTCGGCGATCGTCATGTGCGGGAACAGCGCGTAGGCCTGGAACACGGTGTTGACGTCGCGCTGGTGCGGGGCCCGGCGCAGCACCGACTGCCCCGAGATGCGGATGTCGCCCGCATCGGGGTGCTCGAAGCCGGCGATCATCCGCAGCGTCGTGGTCTTGCCGCAGCCGGAGGGGCCGAGCAGCGAGAGGAATTCACCCGGCTCCACGCGCAGGTCGACGCCGTCGACGGCGACCGAGGTGCCGTAGAGCTTGCGGACGCCCTCGAGGACGACCGAGCCGGCCACGCCGGCGGGCGCCGCCGAGCCGGTCGTGGGCGGAGTGATGAGCGGGGTCGCTGACACCGGAGAGGGCTCCCATCGGTCGGACGCGCGCGATCGCACGTCGAACTGTGCTTCGCATTCAAGCGCAGATCGGGCGATAAGCAATGGAAACCGTTGTAAACAACGCGTTACGGTTCCCAAAGGGTCCGTGAGTGCCACGGGTCGGCAGCGCTGCGCCGTCCGGTCCGACGACGGAGGGGCCCGGGAGCGTCGGCTCCACGGGCCCCTCGGGGTCGTGCGGGTGGTGCGGTGGTGCTGCGGGTCAGAGCCCCGCGGTCGGGAAGGCCTGCATCATCTCCGAGAACACCGCGGCAAACCACGCGATCGCGATGATGAAGCTGACGACGACGACGCCGATGAAGATCCAGAGCGGCAGCAGGCCGCCTCCGGTCACGCGCTTGACGACCACGCTGCGGCCGATGACGTAGACGTACGGCGCGGCGAGGAAGGCCCAGGCCCAGTGGAACGGCTTCTGCACGCCGGCGTTCTTGAGCTGGCGGTAGTCGAGGAACGCGAAGACGACCTCGCCCGCGTAGATCAGGAAGCCGAGGACCTGCACGGCGCCGAGCCCGAGGAGGTAGCCGGTCGACATGCCCATCGACGCCTGCGGTCCGTAGGTGGAGGCCATCGAGGAGTCGACGATGGCGCTCGGCGAGAGCAGGAAGAGCGACAGCGCCGAGAGCAGAGGGAGGAGCACGACGACCCAGATCCACGGGGTGGAGCTGGAGATGCTCGGGTCGCGCTGCTGCGCGGCGGCGGCGGGCGCGGGCTGGGCGGCGTAGGGCTGCTGGGGCTGCTGGCCGTAGGGGTTCTGGGCCTGCTGGCCGTAGGGGTTCTGCGCGCTGGGCTGCTGCGTGTTGGCCTGCTGGCCGTAGGCGCTCTGCTGGGGCTGCGGCGCGTACGGGTTCTGGGGCGCGTAGGGATTCTGCTGCTGCGGGGCCTGCTGCTCCGGAGCCGACTGGCCCGACGCGGACTGGCCGTAGCTGGTCGCCTGCCCGCTCGAGGTCTCGCCGTAGGCGGGGCGCGCGGGAGCGGCGGGCGGCGTGGGGGCCTCAGCCGGAGGCGTGGGGGCGACCGGCGCAGCGGAGGTGACGGGGGCGACGGGCGTGGTCGCGGCAGGGGCGTCGCGGAGCGAGTCCGTCCACCCGGAGCCGTCCCACCAGCGCTGGCGCGGGGACCCCGCAGGGTCGGGGTACCAGCCCGCTCGCGGGCCCGAGGGTGCGCCGCCGCTGCCGGTCGGATCGGTCTGGTTCTCGTCGGTCATCGCGTCCTCTGCTCCCCTCCGAGCGCTCTGCCCGTGATCACCGTGAAGCGTATCGCCGCGACCTCGCGCGACGCCTGAGCGTCGGCGAAGAGCCTCCGATGAGCCCGCCGTGCGCGCGCCGAGGGCCATGCGGGGCGTGGCACGAACGTGAGCGAATGTCAGTGGTCGCTGATTAGCTTCTCGTATGGAGATGATCGGAAGAGCGGACGCGGTACTCGCGGAGGTGCGGGAGTGCGGTGACGGTGTTGCGGGCGAGGACCGGGCGATGGCGCCGCGGCTGCTCGCGACGGCCGAGCGCCTCTACGCGGGGCATCGCAGGGCGCTCGAGGCTCAGGAGTCGTTCGCGCGGGGGCTGCGCCTCTCGCGGAGCGAGGCGAACGACCTCGCCGAGCGCTCGATCCGGGCCGAGCTGGCCGTCGCCCTCGGCACGTCGGAGTGGGCCGTGTCGCGCCGACTCGAGCACGCGCAGCTGCTCGTCGAGGACCTCCCGCTCACCCGCGCCGCTCTGGCGGGCGCGCGGATCCTCTGGCAGTCCGGCGAGCTGATCTGCCGGACCGCCTCGACCCTCCCGCCCGAATCGCGCGCCACGCTCGACGAGCGTGCCGCCGATGCAGCCCTCACGATGACGCCGACGCAGCTGCGACGCGCGCTCGCGCGGTGGCGGGAGCAGCTGCACGAGCAGCCGCTCACCCAGCGGCACGCCCGCGCACGCGAGGACCGCGCGGTATGGCTGACGCCGGAGGTCGACGGGATGGCGACGCTGACCGCCTGCCTACCCGCTCCGGCCGCTCTCGGCGCCTACCACCGCCTCGACCGCATCGCCCGGAGTCTCCGCGATGGGGACGACGGGCCTGGGGACGAGCGCACCCTCGCGCAGCTGCGCGCCGACGCCCTCGCAGACCTGCTCTGCGACGGGGACATCCTCGGCACCACGCCCGTCTCCGACGAGCAGGCCCCCGCGCCGACCTTCGTTCCCGGGGTGCGCGCGGAGGTTCGACTCACGCTGCCCGCGACGACGGCCGCCGGCCTCGACGACGCCGCCGCCGACCTCGACGGGTACGGCCCGATCCCCGCCGACGTCGCCCGCGCCCTGGTCGATCGCGGCGCGTCCTTCACCCGGGTCCTCACCGACCCGCACACACGGACCGTCACGTCCGTCGGGCGCACCCACCGCGTCCCGCCGGCGCAGATGCGGCTGCACCTCCAGCTGCGCGACCAGACCTGCCGCTTCCCCGGCTGCACCCGCCCCGCCTCCACCGCCGAAGCCGACCACACGATCGAATGGCGCAACGGAGGCGAGACCTCCCTCGAGAACCTCGCGTCGCTCTGCACTGCCCACCACCACGTCCGCCACGGCGACCGCTGGACCTACGTCCTCCATCCCGACGGCACCGCCGACTGGACCACCCCGACCGGACGCCACGTCACCACCCGACCACCCGCGCTCCCCGGCAGCCCACCCGGCCCGAGGTTCACCGACGCACCACCGCCGTTCTGAGTCGGAAGAGCCGGATATCCGCCGAGCTCCGGAGCGGTCCCGTGAATCACCGGCCGCTGAGCGCGCGCTGCGCCCCGCGCCCGCTCCGCGGACTCCGACCCGCTTCGTCCGGGCGCTCCGTCGACCCCGCTCCACCCGTCAGGATGGACGCATGCCCCACCTCCTCCGCGCCCGCGCCGTCCTCTTCGACATGGACGGGACGCTCGTCGACTCGACCGCGGTCGTCGAGACGATCTGGCGCGACTTCGCCGACCGATTCGAGCTCGACCGCGCGATGGTCCTCGGTGCCGTGCACGGCGTCCGCGCCGAGGACAGCGTCCGCCGCTTCGCCCCGGCCGGCACCGACGTCGCGGCCGTCGTCGCCGAGCTCAACGCGTACGAGCTCGAGCACACCGAGGGCACCCTCGAGATCCCGGGGGCCGTCGCCTTCCTCGCGGCACTGCCGCGCGCCTCCGTCGCCCTCGTCACCTCGGCGAGCCCGGCACTCGCGGCCGGCCGCCTCGCCGCGGCGGGCGTCCCCTCCCCCGACACCGTCGTCACCGCCGACGACGTGGCGAACGGCAAGCCGGCTCCCGACGGCTACCTGCTGGCCGCCGAGCGCCTCGGCGCGGCCCCGGCCGACGCGATCGTCTTCGAGGACGCCGAGGCGGGCATCCGCGCGGGTCTCGCCGCCGGGATGCGCGTGGTCGTCGTCGGCGCGCACGAGAGCGCGACGACCGCCGACCTCCCCCGCATCGCGCACTACTCCGACGCCCGCGTCGAGATCGACGGCGACGAGCTGGTCATCGCGCTCGGCTGAGCACCCGGGACGCGGAGGACTCCGTACGGGATCGCCCCGTACTGGATCGTCCCGCACCGGATCACTCAGTACCGGATCGCCCAGTACGGGATCGCCCAGCACCGGATCACTCAGTACCGGATCGCGTCGATCACCTTGACGCGCACGGCGACGATCGCCGGCACGAGTCCCGCGAGAGCGCCGACCAGCGTCGCCGCGCCGAGTCCGAGCAGCGCCGCCTCCACCGGGAACGGCGGGATGTCGTCGATCCCGTTCTGCCGGATCCAGTCGACCGTCCACGGATTGGTGACCAGGATCACCGCGAGGGTGACCCCGACGACTCCCGCGACCACGGTCGCCACGACGCTCTCCATCATGATCGAGAAGAAGATCCGGCCCGAGGACGCCCCGAAGCTGCGGCGGATGCCGATCTCGCGGATCCGCTGCCGCACGGTGACGAGCGCGATGTTGAGCAGCCCGAGGGCGCCGAGCGCGAGCACGAGACCCGCCACCCCGCCGATGACCCAGGTGAGCACGCCGAAGGGGTCGGAGTCGTAGGTCAGGTAGTCCTGACGATTCACGCTGGCCTCGATGCCCGGCCCGAGCGCGGCGGTGACGTCACGGGTCAGGGCGGCGGCGAGAGGCTCGGCGATGTCCAGCGGGACCCACATCTCGTAGTTCGGGGTCTGCGATCCGCCGAGGGCCGGGTCGACCGGCACCTCCAGCTCCGCGTAGGCGTCGGCGAGCATCATCATCGTCGGCTCGGTCTCCCACTGCGACACGGGAGTGACGCCGACGATCACCGCCGTCGTGTCGTGCTCTCCGCCGAGGAGGGTGACGACCGGGTGGGTGCGCAGATCCGGGCTGCCGAGACGCTGCCAGAAGATCTCGCTGACGACCAGGGCGGGGGCGAGGCGGCGCTCGTCGCCCTCGGCGAACCAGCTGCCCTGCTCCATCTCGAGCCGGTGCATCACCGCGTAGGGCTGGTCGACGGCCGTGACCGGCACGTCGACGGCTCCGTCGGCGAACTGCACGCGCGCGCTCCCGTAGGTGGTCCGGCTGGCGTAGTCGATGCCGTAGCGCTCGAGCACCGTCTCCCACGCGGTCTGCAGGGCGGCGTTGTCGACGACCCCGTCGGGGCCGGTCGAGTAGGCGCTCAGGTAGAGGCTCGCCGGGCGTCCGCTCGAGCGCTCGGCCTGCTCGATGCTCGCCTGGCGCGCGATGCCGCCCGCGGCGACGACTCCGGTGAGCGCGGCGACGGCCACGGCCACGCCGATGAGCGAGAGCAGGACCCGGCCCCGGTGGATCCGCAGCTCGGTCCACGCCTCGACGATCGCACCGGCGATGCCGACGAGACCGCCCATCAGAGCGCCTCCTCGACGGCCGCGTGGGCGGGGACCCGGGGCTCCGACGTCGATCCGGACGCCGCGCCCAGCCGGCCGCGGTCGAGCCGGTAGTGCCGCTCGGCGCGGGCCGCGATCGCCGGGTCGTGGGTGATGGTGACGAGCGCGGATCCCGATTCGCGGGCGATCTCGTCGAGCAGGCTCATCACGCTCTCTCCCGTGTCGGTGTCGAGGGCGCCGGTGGGCTCGTCGGCGAGGATCAGGCGGGGGCGGCGGACGAGCGCGCGCGCGATGGCGATGCGCTGCTGCTCGCCTCCGGACATGCGGCCCGGCATCGAGTCGACCCGGTGGCCGAGGCCGACGCGCTCGAGCATGTCGGCCGCGAGCGAGGCGCGCTTCCAGAACTCGGATCCGGTGGCGTAGAGCAGCGGGGTCATCACGTTCTCGCGCGCCGTCCGCCCCTCGAGCAGGTTGAACTGCTGGAAGATGAAGCCGATGCTCCCGCCGCGGATCCGCGCTCTGGCGCGGGAGGACAGGGTCTCGGTCGGGCGGCCCTCGAGCAGCATCCGGCCGTCGGTCGGCTCGTCGATGAGACCGAGGATGTTCAGGAGCGTCGATTTGCCGGAGCCGCTGCGCCCGACGACCGAGACGTGATCGCCCTCGCCCACCTCGAGATCGACCCCGTCGAGGATCGTCAGCGGCGGGGCGTCGGGCAGGGGGACGACCTTGCGGATGCCCTCGAGCCGGAGGATCGTCACGAGCAGATGACCGAGCCGTCGGGGTTCGCGATGCAGTCGCCCTCGAGCGGCACCTCTTCGCCGGCCGCGGCTCCGGGGACGAACTGCAGGAGCAGCGCTCCCTCGTCGATTCCTCCCGTGATCTCGACGTTCACGCCGTCGGTCAGCCCGAGCGTGACCGGCACCTCCTCGGTCGTCCCGTCGTCGGCCTGGCGGTAGACCACGCCCGACTGCGCCGAGCCCTCGACCGCTGTCGTCGGCACCACGAGCACGTTCTCGGCTTTGCCGCCCGCGAGGGTGACGGAGGCGGCGAGGCCCGGGAACACGGTCACCTCGGGAGGCACCTGGCAGCGGAAGCTGGTGCCGCTCCCCGTCGCACCGGTCGCGCCGTCCCCGGCCGGAGCCTCGCCCTCGCCGGCGAGCGGTGTGGTGATCGTGAGCCCGGTGCAGGTGAAGCCGGCCGGCCCTCCTGTGATCGAGACCTGCGCCTCGGTCGGCCGGTCCTGGATCCGGTAGAGCTGCTGCGCGTCGATGGAGCCCGTGACCGCGAAGGTGGGCGGCGCGACCTGGCCGGTGACCTCTCCGACCGTCACGGCCTGGTCGTGGATGACGCCGAGCGCGCTGAGCGTGCCCGAGGTGGGCGCGTAGACGCGCTCGAAGCGCACCGACGGCTCGGGCTGGGTGACGGTGACCGTGCCGTCGGGGTTCGTGGTCTCGACCGGATCGCGCGGAGTCTCGACGCGGATGTCGTAGACGAGATCGCCCGTCGCCACCACGGCACCCTGCGCGATGTAGACGTCGTCGACGGTGCCGGCCGCCGTGGCCTTCATCGGCACGGCCGGGTCGGCGGCGACCGTGCCCTGCAGCGTGAGGTCGTTCGTGATCGTGCCCCGCCCGACGGCGACGGTCGGCTCGGTCAGCTCACCGGTCGGGACGGTCGGATCGGCGTCGGCGCTGCTGTCGGGGAAGAACGCGATCTTCACCAGCGCGATGCTCGCCGCGCCGAGGATGATCATCCACACGATCGGGAACACCCATCGTCGAACCGTGCCCATGCTGTCCCCCGACTCCGCGCCACGCGTTGCTGGCCTCGCCCCCTGGCGCACCGAACGGCAGCCTATCGAGCAGTCGAGCCGCCCCGCGTCGCTCTCGAGGGGGACGGCTCGTGATGACACGGGAGGAGGCGCGCGGGCTCAGCCGCCGAGCTTGCCCACGATCGCCGCGATCCGCCGGGTGCGGGTCTCCGGCGTCTTCGCGCCGCCGACCGCCGTCGCGTGCGCCTTGCGCGCGCTCGGCGCGAGGGCCGCGAACGCGTCGCTCAGACCTGCTGAAGCGAGCGCTGCCGCAAGATCCTCCGGTACGGCGACCTCGCGGGGGGACGTGTCGAGCTCGAGGTCGACCTCGATCGTCTCGCCGCCCGTCAGGCCGGTCGCCGCGCGCTTGTCGGCCGAGAACGAGATCAGCGCGCGGCCTGCCATCGCCCCGACGGTGCCGGCGAAGACGAACCCGTTCACCACCACGCTCACGGCCGGTCGGCGACCGCCCCCGAGCGCGTCGAGCACCTCGGGCGGCACCTCGATGCCGGTGTTGTTCCCGATCCGGAAGAGCGTCGTCGTGAAGCGCATGGCAGGAGACTGCCACGGGCCCCGCTCCGAAGCGAGAGCCCGTGGCGGTCGGATCATCAGAGCGTGCTCGCACCCGACCAGGCACCGAGCTTGCCCTGGCTGTAGGTGCCTTCGCCGGCGGAGGAGGTGATGGTCATCGACCAGCCGGTCGCCGCGTTCACGCCGACGGTGCCGGTCTTCACCCGGAAGGCGATGGGGAAGACGGCGGAGCCGTTGTCGCGGGCGATCAGCGCCGGGTTCAGGAACGACACGAAGGACGTCCCGAGGCCGGTGACGGCGGTCGGTCCGGTCAGGGAGGTGATGACCAGCGAGTTCGCGGGGAGGGTCGGGCCCGAGGTCTGCGCGACCTCGATCGTGATCGTCGCCGCACCGGCGGGGACGTCCTCGGCGGAGGAGTAGTTGAACAGGCGGGCCTGCTTCGGGCCCTGGCCGAGGACGTTCGCCGTGGTGCGCGCCCAGACGAGGTCGGACGCGCCGAGGGCGAACTGCGGGAAGAGGTTGTTCTCCCAGCGCTCGGCCTCGGCGACGGGCTCGGAGGCGGCGGCCTGCGGGGCGGCGATCGCGACGGCGATCGCGGGAGCGGTCCAGGCTCCGGCCGAGACGACGGAGCGGCGCGAGAGGGACGGGTCGAGCGAGGTCATGGAGCTCTTTCTGCGGGAGGGGGCCTCTCGGCGGCGGCCGGAGGCAGGCGCTCTCGGAGTGCGCCGTCTTCGGGTGCCGGCGCACTCCGAGCAGCGCTCCGCACGCTACGGAGGGGCGGTCGGTGCCCGCCTCCGACCGTCAACAAGCGTCTACGTCGACCCGGACCCCCCGTTGACGGGACGGGGGTCAGGCGTCGAGCCTGCCCGCATTGACCAGGTTGGCGAGCTCGACCCGCGAGCCGGCTCCGGTCTTCTCCAGCAGCCTCGAGACGTAGGTCCGGGTCGTGCTGTCGGTCAGCCCGAGCGAGCGCGAGATGGCGGTGTTCGTCATCCCCTGAGCGAGCGCGCGCGCGACGTCGCGCTCGCGGGCCGACAGAGCGACGTCCCGCGGAGCGGGCGCGAGACCCGCGACCCGGCGGACCTCGGCCGCGAACCGCTCAGGCGACGACACCTTCGGCAGGAACGCGTCGGCGCCCGCGACCAGCACCGCCGCCTCCGACTCCGGCCCGATGAACGAGGACATCACGATGATGCGCACCTCGGGAGCCGCGCGCCGCAGGGGTCCGATGACCTCCGGCCCCGACACCGACCGCATCCGCGCGTCCAGGAGGACGACGTCCGGGCGGGTGCGCCGGACCGCGGGCAGGACCAGCGCGCCGTCGTCGATCGCGTCGACCACCGCGACGGCGGGGTCGGTCCGCAACACGTTCCTGAGGGCGATCAGCACGAGCGGATCGTCGTCGACGAGCAGGACTCTGACCGGCGTCGGGGACGACGACGCGGAGTCCTCCGCGGGCGGGATCGACACCGTCGGCCTCCAAGGGGTGCGCGCGCCGCCGTGCGTGCACCCGGCGCGGTGAGGTGGACCGGGAGAGGGGGTGCCGGCGATCCATTATCGTGGCGGAGCGCCGACCCCCGGCGCCCGCCCCCGGAGTACGCCGTGTCCCGTCCCCGCACCCCCGTGCACACCACCCCGTGGCTCGACCGGCGCTCCGCCGGCCCGATCCTCCTGGCCGCGAACCTCGCGGTCGGACTCGCGATCTTCGCGCTCGTCGCCCCTCGACTGCCGCTGTGGAATCTGCTGCTGACCCTCGCGATCGGGCTCGGCGCGATCCTCCCGCTCGGCTGGCAGCGACGACGCCCGCGGACCGCCGGGGTCGCCGCCTGCCTCGGCGCCGCGCTCACCCCGATCGCGACGCCCGCCCTCTGGACCGCGCTCGTGCTCATCGGGCGACGCCTGCCGGCGCGGACGGCATGGCGCTTCGTCGCGGCGGGTGCGCTCGCCGATGCGTTCCTCCTCGGGCTCTTCATCGTCCGGTGGGCACGCCCCGAGATCCTCGGCGCGTCGATCCTCGTCGGGCTGTTCTCGGTGGCCGTCACCGTGACGATCGGCGTGCTCGGCATACTGACCGGCGCGAAGCGGCGCAGCGAGCGCGAGGCCGATCGTCGGCTGATCAGCGCGCTCGACCGGGAGAGGACGGCGTTGGCGCGGTCGCTCGACGCCGAGCGCGAGCGCATCGCCGAGGAGATCCACGACTCCCTCGGCCACTCGCTGACGCTGCTGAGCCTTCACTCGGCGGCGCTGCGCGACCTCGACGGACTGTCGCCGGAGGAGGTCAGGATCCTCACCGAGTCGATCGACCGGCAGACCCGCACGGCGATCGACTCGCTGACGGCCACCCTCCGGGCGGCTCCGGTCGCGGGCTCGACCGAGGCTGCGGCCGATCTCGACCGGCTGTTCTCGGACGTGACCTCGACCGGCCGCGAACTCGATGTGCGGATCGACGGCGACCCCGGCGCACTCGACACCGCGGCGACCGCGGCGCTCGTGCGCTTCTGCCGAGAGGGCCTGACCAACGCGCTCAAGCACGCCGCCGCCGGACCGCTCGTCGTCGCCGTCAGGGTCGACGACGACGGCTCGGTCGTCGCCGCGGTCACCTCACCGGGAGGGGAGGCGACGGCCGGCGCTGCGTCGACGGCACGGGGACTCCGCGGTCTCCGGGAGTCCACCGCGACGCTCGGAGGCGAGGTGGTGCTGACACCCGGTCGCGACCAGACGGTGCTGAGCCTGCGCGTGCCGGCACCCGGCGCGCGCGACTCGGCGTGAGCGGGGCTCGCGTCAGCAGGCGCGCGGGCCCGGGTTCTCGGCGAGCGTCGAGCGGACGGCGTCGACCGTCATCCGCCCCTCCGGGTCGAGCCGAGTGAGCATCCGCGCCATGATGTCGGCGAGCTGACCGATCTGCTCGGGAGCGAGCGGGTCGATCACGTCGGCGAGCACCGTCGACACGTGGCCGGGAGCCGTCTCGACGATCTTCTGCCGGCCCGCGTCGGTGAGGACGGCGTTGGTCGCCCGCCCGTCGGTCGGGCAGGGCCGGCGCTCGAGGTAGCCGCGAGCGACGAGGCGGGTCACGACGTGGGACAGGCGGGGCAGCGTGGAGTTCGTGCGCGTGGCGAGGGTCGTCATCCGCAGGGCGTGGTCGGGCGCCTCCGACAGCATCGCCAGCGTCATGTACTCGAAGTGGGTGAGGCCGGCGTCGCGCTGCAGCTGCGTGTCGAGTGCGCCGGGCAGCAGCTCGACCACCGCGATGAAACGCATCCAGGCGTCGAGCTGATCGGGGGTCAGCCAGCGGGGAGCGGAGGTCATGCTCGGAGTCTACCGAGTGGTTGCCGCGACAAGTAAGGCGCGGGGATCCTCTCAGCCGAACGTCTCGGCGAGGTGGCGGTGCGTGAAGGTGACCGCCATGGCGCCCTCGCCGACCGCGGCGGCGACTCGCTTGACCGAGCCGTGCCGCACGTCTCCGGCGGCGAAGGACCCCGGCACGCTCGTCTCGAGGTAGAAGGGCGGGCGATCGAGCGGCCAAGCGGAGGCGAGGGCCGCGGCGTCGAGGTCCGGTCCGGTGAGCAGGTAGCCGTGCGGGTCGCGCTGGATCGCGGTCTCCGCCGACCAGGCGGTGTCGGGGTCGCCGCCGATGCAGACGAACAGGTTCTCGGTCGCGCGCTCCTCTCGGGCCCCGCCGACCGACTCCTCGATCGTGATGCCGGTGAGGTAGCCGTCGCCGTGCAGCGCGGCGACCCGGGCGCCGGTGCGGATCTCGACGTTCGGCTGCGCGCGGACGCGGGTCTCGAGGTAGGCCGAGAGCGTGCTCGAGAGATCGGGGCCGCGGACCAGCATCGTCACGTGGCGGGCGTGGGCCGAGAGGTTCATCACGGCCTGCCCCGCGGAGTTGCCTCCCCCGACGACGAAGACGTCCTCGCCTCCGCAGCGCATCGCCTCGCTCGTCCCCGCACCGTAGTAGAGGCCGCAGCCGAGCAGCTCGTCCTCCCCCGCGAGGCCGAGCCGTCGCCAGTCGACGCCGGTCGCGCAGATGTTGGCGCGGGCGACGACCGTCGTGCCGTCGTCGAGCCTGGCGTGGATCCGTCCGTCGCGGAACTCGCCCAGCACCCCGCGGCGCATCATCACCAGCTCGGCGCCGAAGGCGACGGCCTGCTGGCGGGCGCGCTCCGCCAGCGTCGCTCCCGAGACGCCGTGCGGGAAGCCGAGGTAGTTCTCGATCAGGCTGCTCGACCCGGCCTGGCCGCCGACCGCCTCGCGCTCGAGCAGGACGACGCGCAGCCCCTCCGACGCGGCGTAGACGGCCGCGGAGAGTCCGGCGGGCCCCGCCCCGTAGATCGAGAGGTCGTACTCGGCGAGGGCGGGGCGCGTCGCCCAGCCGAGCCGCCCCGCGATCTCGGCGAGCGACGGCTCCTCGAGCCGAGCTCCGTCGGGCAGCACCACGACGAGCGGCTCGGAGGCGTCGCGGTCGTCGTGCCAGCGGAAGTCGACGACGCTGCGCGCGAGGAAGTCGCGCACCTCCCACGCCCGCCGGCTGTGCGTCGAGCCGTGCAGCTCGACGCGGTCGACGGGCGCGGAGGCGGCGCTCACCGCCGGTCGCCCCGCTCGCGGTCGCGCTCGAGCCGCTCCTGCCAGTCGGCCGGCACGCGGTCGGCCGGGCCCGGCACGGTCTGACCGGCGGGGTGGCTCTCGGGCGGGGCGAGCGCGGGGCCGTCGGTGTAGTCCTCGGTCCGGTAGTCCCAGAACCAGTCCTCGCCCGGCTCGAAGCTGCGGATGATCGGGTGCCCGGTCGCGCGGGCGTGCGAGGTCGCGTGCTTCGCGAGCGAGTCGTCGCAGCAGCCGATGTGCCCGCAGGCCGCGCACCGGCGCAGGTGCACCCACCAGAGCTGCTCCTGCTCGCACTCGACGCAGCCGGTGCCGCTCGGCGGCACCTCGGGGCGGATCTCGGATCCGTCGGTGACGGTGGAGTGGGGCATGGGACGTGCCTCCGTTCTCGATCGTGAGGAGTGCCGGGCCGTGAGGAGTGTCGGGCGGTGAGGGGTGTCGGGCGGTGAGGAATGTCGGATCGCAGGAGTGTCGGGAGGTGGAGCCGGATCGTCGTCTCCGCGCCTTCCGGTCGTCGCCGGCCGGCCCGACAATTGTCGAATCTAGCCCCGGCGGCGGTCTCCGGGGAGAGGCGATCCGCGCCTCGGCCCCGACCGCGCCGATCGAGCGGAGGACCGATCATGACGACACCCGCGGGCACGGCCCGATGAGCACCCCGCAGGCGGTCGACGCGCCGCTGACCCGAGCCGCGGTCTTCCTGACCGCCACCGTGCGCGAGGGCCGGGAGGCCGAGGAGGCGGTGCGGTCTGCTCTCGGCGCACTGCCGGGACTCGTCCGCGCGGTCGGCTTCCGCGAGCCCGACGAGCGGCTCTCGTGCGTCGTGGGCATCGGCTCCGGCGTGTGGGACCGGCTGACCGGGCTCCCCCACCCCGCACTGCTGCATCCGCTCGCGCCCGTGCACGGGTCGGTGCACACGGCGCCCGCGACCCCTGGCGACCTGCTGTTCCACCTCCGCGCCGATCGAGGCGACCTCTGCTTCGAGCTCGAGCGGCTGCTGATGGAGCGGCTCGGCGGGCACGTCGACGTGGTCGACGAGACGGTGGGCTTCCGCTCCTTCGACTCGCGCGACCTGCTGGGCTTCGTCGACGGCACCGAGAACCCGACGGGCACCGACGCGCTGGCGTCGACGGTGGTCGCCGACGGTCCGGATGCGGGAGGCAGCTACCTCGTCGGGCAGCGCTACCTGCACGATCTGGTCGCGTGGGAGAGCATCCCGCTCGAGGTGCAGCAGCACATCATCGGCCGCTCGAAGATCGACGACGTCGAGCTCGAGCCGCCGGCCGGCGAGCGCCCCTCGCACCGAGCCCTGGCGACGATCGTCGACGACTCCGGAGTGGAGCACGACATCGTGCGCGACAACATGCCCTTCGGCCGGCCGGGTCACGGCGAGTTCGGCACGTACTTCCTCGGCTACTCCCGCGACCCGGGCGTCATCGAGCAGATGCTGCACCGCATGTTCGTCGGCGAGCCGGCCGGCTCCTACGACCGGATGCTCGACGTCTCGCGCGCCACCACCGGCGCCCTCTTCTTCGCGCCGCCCGCCGAGCTGCTCGAGTCCCTGGCGCCCTGACGGCGGCTCACACCACCTCGTCGCTGAGCGCGATCGGGTTGCCGAAGCGGTGGTTGGTGATCGAGATCGCCTGCTCGCGGAGGAACGGCAGCAGTTCGACGCGACCGGCGGGCGTGATCGGGTCGGCGTAGATCGCGACGTCGGGTGAGCCGCCGAGCGCTTCGGCGAGAGCGGTCGAGAGCGGGATGCGGGAGCCGTCGGCGCGGACGAGCGGGACGGGCTTGCCCGTGCTGCCGCGGGTCATCCCGCTGAGGACGTCCGTGAAGGACCGGGTCGCATGGGGTGACGCGGGCGCGGGCGCGCCTGCCGCGTCGCGCCCGAGGGACGGCGCCGTGCCGCCCTGCGGGCCGCCGAAGGCGTCGACGCGGTCCGAGACGATGTCGCCGACGATGCGCACGCGCGAGGCCGTGATCCGTCCGGCGGCCGCTCGCTCGAGCCACTGCGCGTCCGACTCGACGACGACCTTCGGCACGAGTCCGGCCATCTCCTGGAGCTCGTCGCCCGAGAGCATCTCCTGCACCCGGGGTGGGAGCGGGATCGAGCTCGAGACGTCCATCCGCGAGCGGGTGAGCAGTCCCGCGGCGATCACCCGGAGCAGCTCGCCGAGATCACCGCCGTCGGCGAGCCGGATCGCGACCGGCACCCGCAGGTAGCGGAGCAGGTTGCGCTCGACGCCGATCTTGGAGATGTCGGTGACGACGCCGAACTCGGTCGCCCAGGCGAGCTGGTCGGAGAGGGCGGAGCGGCGGAGCAGGTCGAACTGCTCGAACTGCAGCGACGACTGAGCGGCCTCGATGAACTGCCGGGCGCGGTCGTCGAGTCCGCGCAGGTGCAGGGTGCTCGACGGCCGGGCGGGCGAGGGCTTCCACGAGCCGAGCCCGATGAGGTGGTTCGGCCCTCCCGCCTTCGCGCCGCCGCCGACGGAGGAGCGCTTCCAGCCGCCGAAGGGCTGCCGCCGCACGATCGCGCCGGTGATGCCGCGGTTGACGTAGAGGTTGCCCGCCTCGACCGAGTCGAGCCAGACCGCCAGCTCGTCGGCGTGCAGTGAGTGCAGACCCGCGGTGAGCCCGTAGTCGGTCGCGTTCTGCATCCGGATGGCGTCCTCGAGCGTCGCCGCGTGCATGATGCCGAGCACCGGCCCGAAGAACTCGGTGAGGTGGAAGTAGCTGTCCTCGGCGACGCCCTCGCGGACGCCCGGCGACCAGAGCCGGCCGCCCTCGTCGAGTCGGCGGGGCTCGACGAGCCAGGACTCCCCCGCGCCGAGCGTGGTCAGGGCGTGGGCGAGCTTGCCCGTCGGCGCCTCGATCAGCGGACCCATCACCGCGGCGGGGTCGCTCGGCAGCCCGACCCGGAGCGAGGTGACGGCGTCGACGAGCTGCGCGCGGAACCGCTTCGAGCGCGCGACGGAGCCGACCAGGATGACCAGCGACGCCGCCGAGCACTTCTGGCCGGCGTGTCCGAAGGCGCTCCTGACGATGTCGGCCACGGCGAGGTCGTAGTCGGCGTGGGGCGTGACGATGATCGCGTTCTTGCCGCTGGTCTCGGCCAGGAGCGGCAGGTCTACTCGCCAGGAGCGGAAGAGCTTCGCGGTCTCGTACGAGCCGGTCAGCACGACGCGGTCGACCAGCGGATCGGTGATCAGCGCCCGTCCGAGCGCCTCCTCGTCGAGGTCGACGAGCGCGAGGAGGTCCTGCGGGATGCCCGCATCCCAGAGCGCCTCGGCGAGGACCGCGGCGGAGCGGCGGGCCTGCGGCGCCGGCTTCAGGACGACGCCCGACCCCGCGGCGAGCGCCGCGAGCACCGAGCCGGCCGGGATGGCGATCGGGAAGTTCCAGGGCGGGGCGACGACGGTCACCCGCTCGGGGACGAAGGTCGCTCCGCCGACCGCGTCGAGCTCGCGCGCCCGGGTGGCGTAGTAGTGGGCGAAGTCGATCGCCTCCGACACCTCGGGATCGGCCTCGGCCAGGGTCTTGCCCGTCTCGGAGGCCATCACCTCGATCAGGCGGTCGCGGTTGGCAGCGAGGGCGAGGCCCGCGCGGTCGAGGATCGCGGCGCGGTCGTAGCCCAGCCGGTCGCCCCAGCGCTCGGCGCGACGGGCGACGCCGCGCAGCACCTCCTGCAGCTCCTCGGCGGTCGAGACGCGCGCCCTGTCGGCGGTCGACGTGCCGATGCGCGAGGTGGCGATGCGCTCGGTGATCAGGCGCGCCCAGCGCCGGTTGCCCGGCAGGGACGGGTCGGTGTCGGGCTCGTTGCGGAAGCCCGCGGTCGCGGCCGCGGCACCGGAGCCGCGACTGAGGCCGAGGACCGCCTGGGTGAGCCCCTCCTCCGCGGGATCGTGGGCGTGCTCGCCCGCCCCGGCGTGCTCCTGCACGAGGCGGAGCCCCGAGCCGGACGCCCACTCGCGCAGGCGGTCCTGGCTGCGGTTCGGAGTCGGCACGGTCTCGTCGAGCGCCTCCAGCGAGACCCTGAAGCGCTCGAGCTCGCGCTGGAGGACGCTCTCGTCCTCGAGCTCGAAGACGGCCGACAGGAAGTTCTCGGGGCTCGAGTTCTCCTCGAGCCGACGGATCAGGTACGAGATCGCGACGTCGAACTCGTGCGGGTGCACGACGGGCGTGTAGAGGAGGAGCCGGCCGACGTCCTCCCGGACCGCGCGGGCCTGACCCGTCGCCATGCCGAGCAGCATCTCGAAGTCGACCGCCTCGGCGACCCCGCGCTCGTTCGCCAGGATCCAGGCGAACGCGATGTCGAAGAGGTTGTGCCCGGCGACGCCGATCCGCACCGCGTCGGTGCGCTCGGGCCGGAGCGCCCAGTCGAGCAGGCGCTTGTAGTTGGTGTCGGCCTCGGCCTTGCTGCCGACCGTGGCGATCGGCCAGTCGTGGATCGCCGCGTCCACCCGCTCCATCGCGAGGTTGGCGCCCTTGACGACGCGGACCTTGATCGGGGCCCCACCGGCGCGTCGGCGCTCGACGGCCCACGCGGTGAGGCCCTGCAGCACGCCGAGGGCGTCGGGCAGGTAGGCCTGCAGCACGATCCCCGCCTCGAGCCCCTCCATGCCCGGCTGCTCGAGCAGCCGGCGGAACACGGCGACCGTGAGGTCGAGGTCGCGGTACTCCTCCATGTCGAGGTTGATGAACTTGGGGGTCGGGCTCGCCGCGGCGAGCTGGTAGAGCGGCGTCAGGCGCTCGACGACCCGGTCGACGGCCTCGTCGAAGGCCCACATCGAGAGCTGGCTGACGATGCTCGACACCTTGATGCTCACGTAGTCGACGTCGTCGCGCTCGAGCAGCCGGTGGGTGCCCTCGAGACGCCGCCGCGCCTCGCGTTCGCCGAGCACCGCCTCGCCCAGCAGGTTGAGGTTCAGCCGGTCGCCGCCCGTGCGGAGGTTCCGGATCGCACCGCCCAGGCGGGAGTCGGAGGCGTCGACCACCAGGTGGCCGACCATCTGGCGGAGCACGCGGCGGGCGGCGGGCACGACGATCCACGGGAGCACCGGGCCGACCGCGCCTCCGGTGGCGACCGCGGCGCGGAGGTAGGAGGGGAGGAATGCGGGGGTCTTCGCCGTCAGCGCGGACAGGTTCTCGGCCGCGACCGAGAGGTCCTCCGGCCGGGCGACGCCGTCGACGAAGCCGACGGTGAAGTCGAGGCCGTTCGGGTCCTGCAGCACGCCAGCCAGACGCTGGGCGGCCGGGTCGGCGGGGAACGCGCGGCTGCGGACGAGCCAGCGGCGCACCAGCGTCTCGACCCTGTCGAGGATCGGCTGGTCGGTGTCGAACTCGGGCTTCAAGCGCGGCAGCCGCAGCGGCATCCCGGTGTGGTACTGCCCGGTGTCGCTCAGGGCGCCCCGGTCGTGCCGGGCGTCGTCGGCCGGCTGCTCCTCGGCCTGCTCCTCCGACTGCTCGGCGGCCTGCTCCTCGGACAGCACGTCGTCGCGCTCCGGCTCGTTCCCGGGCGCTGCTGAGGACGTCGACTGCTCCATGCGTCGAGGCTATGCCCGAGTCGGCATGCGAGCGGGGCGTGTCGCACGGCTCTGGGGAGACTCCGCGCCGAGGGCGGGGTGTGGACGAGCCCCGCGCCGGGGTGCACGATGAGCGAACCCGCCTCCCTCGATCGGAGTCCCCGATGGACCAGCTGCCCATCCCGCACGCCGCCATGATCGCCGCGCAGGCGCTCATCGACAGCGCGGCGGCGTTCGACGGCGAGGCGACCGGCCCGATGAACCGCCTGACGCTCGAGCGCGCCCTCAGCCCCATCGAGGAGGGGGTGCTCGACGACGACGGCATCGTCGTGCCGACCGCGTCCGACGTCGCCGGCGCCGCCGTCATCTGCCTGACCTGGCTGACCGGGCGCCTGGTCGAGTCGAGCGGCCGCTCCCGGGAGGAGATCCTGTTCTCGCTCCGCGAGTTCGTCACGGAGGCGCTGCGCAGCGACGAGGGCTGACTCGCGCCCCGCGCGAACGCCGAGCACACTGGAGCGCATGGCCAGAAGCACCGCCCGTCGCGACCGGCACCGCCCGAAGGACGTCACCGAGCGCAGCGGCACCGCGCCCGGTCCGCGGCGGTCGGGCGGCCCCGCCCCCTCCGACCCCGCCGTCGACGTCGTCATCGTGGGCGCGGGCCACAACGGACTCGTCGCCGCCGCCTACCTCGCGCAGGCCGGACTCGACGTGCTCGTCCTCGAGCGGAGCGCCCGCGCCGGCGGTGCCGCGGTCTCGGAGAACCCCTTCCCCGGCGTCGAGGCGCGCCTCAGCCGGTACTCCTACCTCGTGAGCCTGCTGCCACCGTCGATCCTCGCCGATCTGCGCGTCGACGTCCCGCTCGTGCGCCGCCGCTACTCCTCCTACACGCCTGACCCCGTCGATCCGACCCGCGGCCTCCTCGTGGACACGGGCGATGCGGAGGCGACCGCCGCCTCGTTCGCCCGGCTCGGCGCCGCCGGCGACGCAGACCCGTTCGCCGACTTCTCGCGGCACACCGCGCGGATGGCGCGCGCTCTCTGGCCGACGCTGACCCAGCCGCTGCTGCGCCGAGGGGAGGCGCGGCGTCTCGTCGGCGACGACGACGTCTGGCGGGCGATGATCGAGCGGCCCATCGGCGAGGTCATCGAGCGGAACATCACGAACGATGCGGCCCGCGGCATCCTCCTCACCGACGCGCTGATCGGCACCTTCGCCGGCGCTCTCGACGCCGACCTCGCGCAGAACCGCTGCCTGCTCTACCACGTGATCGGAGGCGGAAGCGGTGACTGGGACGTCCCCGTGGGCGGCATGGGCGCCGTGTCGGGCGCTCTCGAGCGCGCCGCCCTCGACGCCGGCGCGCGGATCCTCACCGCCACCGAGGCCACCTCGGTGAGCGCCGACGGCGAGGTGACCTATCGCCGCGGTCCCCGCACGCGGCGGGTCCGCGCCCGCTTCGTGCTCTCGAACGCGGCGCCGTTCGTCCTCGACTCTCTGATGGGCGGCGGGTCGGGAGTCGGCGCCGAGCGACCGGAGGGAGCACAGGTCAAGGTGAACCTGGTGCTGACCAGGCTCCCCCGCCTCCGCGACGACAGCGTGACCCCGGAGGCGGCCTTCGGCGGCACCTTCCACGTCAACGAGGGCTACCGGCACCTCGAGGAGTCCTACCGGGCGGCGTCCCGCGGAATCGCTCCCGGCCCGATCCCGTGCGAGATCTACTGCCACTCGCTGACCGACCCGACGGTCCTCTCGCCCGAGCTCGCCGCCTCGGGAGCGCACACCCTGACGGTCTTCGCCCTGCACACGCCCGACCGCTGGCTGACCGCCGAGAACAACGAGCAGACGCGGGCGCGCCTCGAGGCCGAGATCCTCGACTCCCTCGACTCGGTGCTCGCCGAGCCGATCCGCGACCTGGTGATGCGCGACGCCGACGGGGCGCCGTGCATCGAGACGCGGACCACGCGCGACCTCGAGGCGAGCCTCGGGCTCCCCGGCGGGAACATCTTCCACGGTCCGCTGTCGTGGCCGTTCGCCGAGGACGACGAGCCGCTCGACACCCCCGCCCAGCGCTGGGGAGTCGCGACCGCTCACCCGCGGATCCTCCTCTGCGGTGCGGGCGCCCGGCGCGGGGGCGGCGTCTCGGGTCTCGGCGGGCACAACGCGGCGATGGCGGTCCTGGAGGAGCTCGGGGCGTAGTGCGACGGGGGCCTAGTGCCGGCGGTGGTCCTGGATCGTCATCCTCGGGCCCCGCCTGGGCTTGCGCGCCCCGCTCGTGCCGATCAGGCGGATCACGCGCTGGCGGTGCCCGCGCCACGGCTCGAGCAGCTCGAGCATGCCGTCGTCGTCGACCCCGTGCCGCCCCGTGAGAGCGAAGCCGATGGAGGCGGCCAGGTGGTAGTCGCCGACGCTCACCGCATCCGGGTCGCCGTGCGCGCGCATCATCACCTCCGCGGCCGTCCACGCGCCGATCCCGGGGACCGACTGCAGTCGCGCCGCGACCTCGGGGCCGCCGCGGCCGAGCGCGAGGGTGCGCTCGAGACCGGGGGCGACGAGGGCCGCCGTGAGGAGGGTGCGCGAGCGCCGCGGGTCGACGCCGGCCCGGTGCCACTCCCACGAGGGGATGCGGCGCCACTGCTCGGCCGTCGGCGCGACGTGGAGCGGCACGGGGCCGGGTGCCGGATCGCCGTAGCGCCGCACCAGCACCCGATAGGCGCGCCACGCCTCCGTGCTCGTGACCTTCTGCTCGAGGATCGACGGCGCGAGCATCTCGAAGACGAGGTTGGCCCGCGTGAGCCGGAGCCCGCTGGAGCGCCGCAGCACCTCGGCCAGCGGCCGGTGCGACGAGAGGTCGAGCCCGCTCCAGTCGTCCCCGTGCCCCAGCAGCTCGGGCACCCTGTCGATCAGCCACTCGGCGCCCTCGCCCCACGCCCGCGCGTGCACCGCGCCGTCGGAGGCCTGCCGCAGCTGCAGAGTGCCCGCCCCGAGCGGCGTGCGGAAGGCGCGCCAGTAGCCGGAGGCGTCGATCAGCATCGTCGGGTCGCCCGAGCCCCGCAGCAGCGTGCGCACGGTGAGCGCGAGGCTCACCGGCACGGCCGGCGCGTACACCGTTGCCCTGGCGGGCACGGGAGCAGGGTGGGTGATCGACACGCAGCGATGCTAACCGCGCCCTCCGACATCGGCTCCGGAAGCCTCTCCGCAGAACCGCCATCCACGACGTGTTCGGAGCCGCGCCCGCATCGGATTGGTCCAACCGCGATGACCACATGCGCAGATCCGATGTCGGGAATTCGCTGGTCAGTGCTCGGTTCCCGGGCGTAGCTTCGCGCTGTCGCGGCGACGAACCACGTCGTCCGGCATCCGCCTATCACTGGAGATGCGCACATGTTCGACACGACCTTCATCCGCAACGCGATCGTGAGGAGCTCCGAGACGGCCCTCGATCGTCGTCGCTTCTTCGAGGCCACCGGCATCGCCGGCCTCGGCATCGGAGCAGCCGCCCTCGCCGCCCCCTCCGCCTCGGCCGAGGAAGTCGCGGCCGCCGGCCCCGGCGACCCCGCCGTCCTCAACTTCGCGCTCAACCTCGAGTACCTCGAGGCCGAGTTCTACCTCCGCGCCGTCACCGGCTCGGGCCTCAACAGCAGCGACACCGGCGGCGTCGGCCGTCTCGGCGGAGTCAAGGGCGGCCGCGCCGTCCCGTTCAAGACCCCGTGGCTGAAGTCGTTCGCCCGCGAGGTCGCCAACGACGAGAAGGCGCACGTCAAGTTCCTCCGGGCCCAGCTCGGCGGCGCCGCTGTCGCACGCCCGTCAATCAACCTCACCGAGAGCTTCAACGCCGCCGCGACCGCGGCCGGCCTGATCCCCGCCGGTGGGTCCTTCGACCCGTTCCTGAACGAGCAGAACTTCCTGCTCGGCGCCTACGTCTTCGAGGACGTCGGAGTCACCGCCTACAAGGGCGCTGCTCCCCTCATCGAGTCGAAGGTCTACCTGGAGGCGGCCGCCGGCATCCTCGCGGTCGAGGCGTACCACGCCGGTGCCATCCGCTCGGCGATCTACAGCGCCGGTCTCGACGTGCAGGCGGGCAAGCTCTCCGACGCTCGCGACAGCCTCGACGGGGCCACCGATCTCGACCAGGGTGTCAAGGTCGGCGGTGAGGCCAACATCCAGCCCACCGACGCCAACGGCATCGCCTTCAGCCGCAACCCCGGCCAGGTCCTCAACGTCGTGTACCTGAACCCGAAGGCGACCACCAAGGGCGGATTCTTCCCCGAGGGCGTCAACGGCGTGGTCAACACGAGCCAGGCCAACTAGTCCGGTACGACGACGGGCCCTTCCTCGAGGCGGCGAGGAGGGGCCCGTCGTCGTTCCTGCCCCGAGCGCGCCCCCGCGTCCTCTACTCTGAGCGGGTGAAGATCGGGATCCTGACCTCCGGGGGCGACTGCCCCGGGCTGAACGCCGTCATCCGCGGCGCTGTCTACAAGGGCATGAAGGTGTACGACCAGGAGTTCGTCGGCTTCCGCAACGGCTGGCGCGGCGTGGTCGACGGCGACCTGCTCCCCCTCGGCCGCGCGGACATCCAGGGCATCGCCAAGCAGGGCGGCACCATCCTCGGCACGAGCCGCACGAACCCCTTCGAGGGCGAGAACGGCGGCCCCGAGAAGATCGCCGGGATGATGGAGCGCAACGGCATCGACTCGATCATCGCGATCGGAGGCGAGGGCACCCTCGCCGCGGCCAAGCGCCTCACCGACGCCGGGCTCAAGATCGTCGGCGTCCCCAAGACGATCGACAACGACCTCGGGGCGACCGACTACACCTTCGGGTTCGACACCGCGGTCGGCATCGCGACCGACGCGATGGACCGCCTCCGCACCACCGGCGACTCCCACGGGCGCTGCATGGTCGCCGAGGTCATGGGACGCCACGTCGGCTGGATCGCCCTCCACTCGGGCATGGCCGCCGGCGCGCACGTGATCCTCATCCCCGAGAAGAAGACCTCGATCGAGCAGATCGTCGAGTGGGTGAAGAGCGCTCAGGACCGCGGTCGCGCTCCCCTCGTCGTCGTCGCCGAGGGCTTCTCGCTCGACAGCATGGACGACGCGCACTCCGAGCGCGGCCTCGACGCCTTCGGCCGCCCGCGCCTGGGCGGCATCGGCGAGATGCTCGCTCCGATGATCGAGGAGCGCACGGGCATCGAGACCCGCGCGACCACCCTCGGCCACATCCAGCGCGGAGGAACCCCCACCGCGTTCGACCGCGTCCTCGCTACCCGCCTCGGCATGGCCGCCATCGACTCCGTCGTCGCCGAGCACTGGGGCCGGATGGTGGCGCTGCGCGGCACCGACATCTACCACGTCGACTTCGCCGAGGCGCTCGGCACCCTGAAGACGGTGCCCGACTACCGCTACGAGGAGGCGCGCACCCTCTTCGGGTAGCGCGCCTCCGCGGCATCGGCGTCTCTAGGAGGCGCCGCCGGGCGTCGCCGTCGGCACGATCACGGCGCGCGCGAGCGTGTGGAAGTGCACGTTGAAGCCGAGGATCGCGGGCGTCGACTCGGGGTCGAGCTCGAGCGCCTCGACGTCGAGGGCGTGCACGGCGAAGAAGTAGCGGTGCTCGCGGTCCGGCGGCGCCGCTCCGATGAACTGGCGCAGCCGCATCTCGTTCGGCAGCGTCTGCGCGCCGGCCGGCAGCAGCTCGAAGCCGGCGGACCCGGCGCCGGTCGGCAGCTCGGCGGTGTCGGCCGGGAGGTTGTAGACGGCCCAGTGCCAGAAGCCCGAGCCGGTCGGCGCGTCGGGGTCGAAGACCGTGACGGCGAAGCTCTTCGTGCCCTCCGGCGCTCCCGACCAGGCCAGGTGCGGCGAGACGTCCTCGCCGCCCGCGCCCTCGCCGTAGTGGCGCGCCGCCAGCGGCTCGCCGTCGGCCATGTCGTCGCTGGTGAGGGCGAAGGTCGGCACCTCGCCGAGTCGGGCGTAGGGGTCGTAGTTCCAGTCGGACATCCGGTTCTCCGTTCGAGGGGGGCGCGCGATCCGCGAGCCTCGACCAGCCTACGAAGGGGCGGCCGCCGATCCAGGGCTTGCGATCACGACCCCAGGTAGCGCCCAGGCCGGTGGTTGAAGGCGAGCACGAGGTTGAGCACGACGACCCCCGCCGCCGAGATCAGCACGTTCACCGGCGGCACCACCAGCAGGGCAGCCGCCACCACGCAGGCGTCCAGCGCCATCATCACGTAGCCCGCCCGCCAGCCGAGGCGCTCCTGCGCGATCAGCGCGACGATGCTGAAGCCGCCGAGGCTCGAGCCGTGCCGGAAGAGGATCAGCAGGCCGATCCCGGCGAGGATGTCGCCCGTCAGCACCCCGTAGACCGGGTCGATGCGGAGCGACCCGAACGCGAGCGGGTGCAGCCCCGCGAGCACCGAGACCAGCACGATCGAGAACATCGTCCGCAGGGTGAACCGCCAGCCCTTCTTCCACAGCGACAGCGCGAGGAACGGCAGGTTGACCACGACGAGGATCACGCCGAACGGGATCGGCAGCGGGTAGCCGAGGAGGAGCGCGAGTCCGGCCGTCCCGCCCGTCACCGCCTCGCTCGCCCGCAGCAGGAAGAGGCCGAACGAGACGACGAAGGCGCCGGTGACGAGTCCGAAGACGTCCTCGACGCGCGAGTGCGGCACGGTGCTGGTGGCGTCGGACATCCGACGATGCTGGCACAGGCATGTTGCGCCGCCGTTTCGCCCGGGGTCGGCACCCTCGTAGGCTGTGCCGGTGCTGCCCAAGATCCTGCTGTTCTACCGCTTCGTGCCGCTGGCCGACCCGGAGACGATGCGGCTGTGGCAGCGCGAGCTCTGCGAGTCCCTCGGTCTGCGCGGTCGCCTCCTGCTCTCGAAGGACGGCATCAACGGCACCCTCGGCGGCGAGATGACGGCGCTGAAGCGCTACGTCCGCCGCACCCGCGAGCACTCCGCCTTCCACGGGCTCGAGGTCAAGTGGAGCGAGGGCTCGGGCCTCGACGAGGACGGCCGGAGCGTCGACTTCCCGGGGCTCTCGGTGAAGGTCCGCGACGAGATCGTGTCGTTCGGTGCGCCCGGCGAGCTCCGCGTCGACGCGGACGGAGTGGTCGGCACCGGCACGAGGCTCCAGCCCGACGAGGTCGACGCGCTGGTCGCCGAGCGCGAGGACGTCGTCTTCTTCGACGGCCGCAACGCGTTCGAGGCCGAGATCGGCCGGTTCGACGGAGCCGTCGTGCCCGGCGTCTCGAGCACACGCGAGTTCGTCGAGCAGCTCGACTCCGGCGCCTACGACCACCTCAAGGGGCGCCCCGTCGTCACCTACTGCACGGGAGGGATCCGCTGCGAGGTGCTGTCGAGCCTGATGACCGCGCGCGGCTTCGGCGAGGTGTACCAGCTCGACGGCGGCATCGTCCGCTACGCCGAGGCCCGGCGCGACGCCGGCCACTGGCGGGGTGCGCTCTACGTCTTCGACGGCCGCGGCTCGCTCACCTTCTCCCCCGATGCCGAGGTGATCGGGCGCTGCACCGCCTGCGAGGCGCCGACGAGCCGGATGCGCAACTGCGTCGATCCGTCGTGCCGAACCCAGCTCGTGGTCTGTCAAGGCTGCGACGCCGTCGCCTGTGCCGTGCATGCGAGCCGTACGCTCGCCTCATGAGCATCGAAGCGCGCGGACGCACCCTCGTCGACCTCCACACCGCCCCCGAGCTGCTGAGCGTGGTGAACGTCTGGGACGCCGTCTCGGCGACCACCGTCGCGGCCCTCCCCGAGACCCGCGCGCTCGCCACGGCCAGCCACTCCATCGCCGCGAGCTTCGGCTACGAGGACGGCGAGCGGATCCCCCTCGACCTGCACCTGAGCATGATCGCGCGCATCGTCGCCGCGGTCGAGGTGCCCGTGTCGGCCGACCTCGAGGCGGGCTACGGCGACGCCGGCGAGACCGTCCGCCGCGCCATCGAGGTGGGCGTCGTCGGCGCGAACCTCGAGGACCAGCTGAAGCCGCTCCCGGAGGCGCTGCGCGCGGTCGAGAAGGCCGTCGCGGCCGCCGAGGCCGAGGCCGTCCCCTTCGCGCTCAACGCCCGCACCGACGCCTTCGTGAAGGCGGGCGACCGCGACCGCGGTGAGGTGCTGGCCGACGCGATCGAGCGCGGCCGCGCCTACCTCGACGCCGGAGCCACCTGCTTCTTCGTTCCCGGTCTGCTGCAGGACGCCGAGCTCGAGGCCCTCGTCGCCGCGCTCGGCCGCCAGCGCGTCAGCGTGATCGGCGTCCCCGGCTCGCAGTCGCCCGCCCGCTTCGAGGAGCTGGGCCTCGCCCGGATCTCCTACGGCCCGTGGACCCAGCGCGTCGCCCTGACGGCGCTGCAGCAGACCGCGGAGGCTCTCTACGCCGGCGGCGCGCTGCCCGAGGGGACGCGGGCGCTGAACTGACGAGGACCTGAACTGACCCTGATCCGCGGGGCCCTTCGGGCGTAGCGTGGGCTCATGTTCCGAGCCATCGTCGTCGAACGGCACGACTCCTCCGAGACCCCGAACCGCGCACGACTCGTCGATCGCGACGAACCCGATCGGGCGCACGGCGACGTGACGATCGCCGTCGAGTACTCGAGCGTCAACTTCAAGGACGCGCTCGCGCTCGCCGGCCGCCCAGGAGTGGTCCGCCGCACGCCGCTGATCGCCGGGATCGACGTCGTCGGCACCGTCGAGTACGCCGACGGCGCCGCGGCCGAGCGCTTCGACTCCGGCGACCGCGTGGTGCTGAACGGTGCGGGTCTCGGCGAGCGCCACGACGGAGGGTTCGCCGAGCGCGCCCGTGTCGAGTCGGAGTCGCTCCTGCGCGTCCCCGGGGCGATCTCGTCGGCGCGGGCCGGCGCGATCGGCACGGCGGGGTTCACCGCGATGCTCGCCGTCCTCGCACTCGAGCGCCACGGCGTCCGGGCGGGCGAGGGGCCCGTCCTCGTCACGGGAGCCGCCGGCGGGGTCGGATCCGTCGCGATCGCCCTTCTCGCGCGACTCGGCCACGAGGTGGTCGCCTCCTCCGGCCGCGCCGCCGAGCACGGCGACTTCCTCCGTCGTCTCGGCGCCGCCGAGGTCGTCGACCGCGCCGCACTGCAGGAGGCGGGCAAGCCGCTGCAGTCCGAGCGCTGGGCGGGAGTCGTCGACTCCGCCGGCTCGCACACCCTCGCCAACGCGCTCGCGCAGACCCGCTGGGGCGGCACCGTCGCCGCCTGCGGTCTCGCGCAGGGCGCCGACCTGCCCGCGACGGTGATGCCGTTCATCCTGCGCGGCGTCACGCTCGCGGGCATCAACTCGGTGGAGGCTCCGCGCAAGCTCCGCGAGGAGGCCTGGCGCCGCCTCGCCCACGACCTCGACCTCGACCTGCTCGACGCGCTGACGTCGACCGTGTCGCTCGGAGGCGCACTGCAGATCGCCGAGGACGTCCTCGGCGGGCGGGTCCGCGGCCGCACCCTGGTCGACGTCCGCGCCTGATTCACAGGTCGAAACGGGCGTCTCGCCGAAACGGGCGCGAAACAGCGCCTGCGTAGGGTCGCGGGATGAGCACAACCGTCGACAAGACCGCAGCCGGCATCGGCGAGCGCCAATAGAAGACGAGCACAGGTACCACATCGGGATCGCACCGGGCGAGGTGTCGACGGTGGCGCTGCTGCCGGGCGACCCCTTCCGCGTGCCCATGATCGCCGAGTTCCTCGACGACGCCCGCGAGATCGCGCCCAACCGCGAGCATCTGACGATGATCGGCACCTACAAGGGCCACCCGATCACGGCGACGAGCACCGGCATGGGCTGCCCGTCGACCGCGATCGCCGTCGAGGAGCTCGCGCGCGTCGGCGTCACCTCGTTCATCCGCGTGGGCAGCTCGGCCGCGACGCAGCCCGGGATCGAGCCGGGGGCGCTCCTCGTGAGCGAGGGGACGCTCCGCAACGACGGCACGAGCGCCGCCTACGCGCACCCGGGCTTCCCGGCGGTGCCCGACCTCGAGCTGACCTCGGCGCTGCTCGCCGCGACCCGCGAGATCGCGCAGCGCGAGGGAGTGCCCGTGCACTCCGGGATCAACGCGAGCGACGACGCGTTCTACGCCGAGACTCCGGAGTGGATCGCGACGCTCGAGAAGCACGGGATCCTCAACGTCGAGATGGAGTCGAGCGCGCTCTACGTCGTGGCACGGCTCCGCGGGCTCCGGGCCGGCATGGTCTGCGCGTGCTCGAGCAACCTCGTCGATGGCGCGAGCCTCTACTCCGGCACGAAGGAACGGCTGGCGCAGGGCTGGCGGCTCAGCATCGAGGCGGCGCTCGAGACAGCGGTGCGGCTGAAGCTGTGAGGCGCTGAGGCCCTGGGGGCTCTACTCCGCAGCCTCGGTCGCTCCGCTGGGCTCGGCCGAGGCGTGACCGACGGAGGAGTCGGGACGCGGAGTGCGGGTGCGCGGGGTGGCGGGCTTCTTCTTCGCCTTCGGGGCGGGGGCGGGTTCCGGAGTCGGTTCCGGGGTCGGCTCCGTGGTCGGCTCCGGGGTCGGCTCCGGGGTCGGCTCCGCCGCCGGTTCCTGCGCGTTCGCGCTCGCCGCCGCGACACGGGCCGCGGCCTGCTCGGCGACCTCGGGCACGATCACCAGGTCGTCCGTCTCGATCACCGGGATCGCCGCCGTCCCCGTGCCGAGCTGCAGCGCGGCGATCAGCTCCTGCGCGTGGCGGGTGCTGATGATCAGGCGCGAGTAGTCCTCGTCGGCCAGATCGATCACGACGGCCGACGGCCTGCGCTTGATCAGCAGGAAGTCCTTGCCGCCGTGGAACTTCCAGGTCCCCACCGCGATCGTCAGCGGGACGGCCGTCCCTGGGGCGCGGATGCCGCGGACCCAGATCCACGGATCCTCCGTGACGGTCGCCGAGCGGATGCTCGAGCGGTCGACCACGACATCGCCGCGGTGGAAGGCCAGGATCCGCTCGGCCGGGGTGAGGCGGAGTTCGAGGCGGTCGGGGAGCACGGTCACGACGGGCATGCCCCTAGTCTGCCCGGACCGATCGTCCTCCGCGCCCCGCGATGGGAGCATGGTCGGATGCCGATGGATCAGGAGGAGCAGCGCCTCCTCGACGCGATGCTCGTCGAGAAGCAGGCGCAGACCCGGCTCGAGGCCGAGCGTCTGGAGGAGGCGCTCACCGACCTGCTGCTCGCCCGCGGCGACGGCACCGCCGACGACGAGCACGACCCGGAGGGGACCCCGCTCTCGGCCGAATGGTCGCGGATGGCCGGGGTGCGCGACGCCCTCGCCCTGACCGGCCGCGAACTCGCGTCGGCCCGCGAGCGTCTCGCCGCCGGCGACTACGGCGTCTGCGCGCACTGCGGCCGCCCCATCGGCGCCGCCCGCCTCGAGGCCCGCCCGACCGCCGAGCTCTGCATCGACTGCGCCCGCCTCGCGGAGTCGCGGCGGCGGTGAGCCGGCGTCAGCAGTTCAGGATCACTCCTCGAGAGCCTGCCGCATCATCCTCGCGAATCGTGGGACGCCCGCTCTCTCCAGTGCCGAGACGAGCTGAAGGGGAGTGAGCGGAGGAGCCGAACAGGCGTCGGACCACTCGTGGAGCGCCTCGAGCACGAGTTCGGGCAGAAGATCGAGCTGATCGAGGAGGAACGCATCCGGATGCCTCACTTCGAGGTCGAAACCGACGACCGAAGCAGGGCCGAAGTCTGCGAGGTCGAACGTGACCAGGACCGCGGCGTCCGCTCGAACCGCCGCGGCGAGCACGTGCCGGTCCTTCGGATGGTTCCTCATCACCCCGATCAGGGAGTCGTAGCCCGACACCATCGCGTCCGGGAAGTGCTGCCGCATCGCGTCGATCCGCCGGTCGACGGCCCGCGGAGGAAGACTGCGCCGGAGGTTCCGTCCGAGTTCGTCCAGCACGTCTGCCGACCAGAGTGGCCGGAAGGCCCCGCGCGCTGCCAGCCGGAGGAGGAAGTCGTTGAGACTCGCGCTGTAGAGGACGTTCGTGTCGAAGAAGACCGGGAACCGCACTGGCGACTACGCCTCGCTCGGCGAGGCCCGCTCGAACGGGGGCAGGTCGGCCCCGTAGAGGTCGTGCTCCTGCGACGATGCGGTCAGGTCGGCCAGAGCACGCAGCCGGTCGCGTTGAATCCGCTCCTGGTACTCGACCAGCGCACTGAGCATGACCCGCCGATGCCTGCCGACGAGCTCGAACTCGAGACCGCCGGCCTCGAGGATCTTGACGAACGTCGGCCGGGACACTCCGAGGAAGTCAGCGGCCTCCTGCGTCGTCAGCCGCGCCCGCGACGGCATCACGGTCACTCCGTCGCCGTTGGCGAGCGCCGCGGCCACCGTGACGAGCGCGTCGAAGATCTCTCCGGGGATCCGCACCGACTCACCGTCGGGCGAGATGAGGACGGCAGTGTCGTGACCCCCGGATCCGCTGATCGAGAGCCGGCGCGCGAAGTCGACGACGTCGCGTCGCTGCGACCCGTCGGGCGGGAGGAAGGTGCGGGGAGTCCGACGGGAGGTCTCTGAGGCGAGCATTCTCCGAGAATATTCGAAATAATCGAAAACAGCGCCCTCGGCGCGTTCTGCGCGATCCGGGGCGTCAGACGTTCGCGATGCGCTCCAACCAGAGCTCCATCAGCTGACGCTCGGCCGGCAGCAGTGCCTCCGCCTCGGGCAGCAGGGCGCGCAGAGCGACCGCGGTCGAGGTCAGCGTGACGCGGTCGCCGGGGGGCGCCTCGATCGTGACGGCTGCGATCACCGACTCCCGGGCGACCTCGGCCACCCGCAGGTCGCGCTGCTCGCGAGGCGTGTCGAGCAGCGAGAGCGTCACTCCGCGGCCGACCGCGTGCAGCAGAGCGCTCGCGCGCTCCGGAGTCTCGCGGAGGCGCCCGGCTCGCGCGACCGTCGCCACCTTCTCCTGCAGCATCGCGATGCCGAGGGCGATCGCCGCTCCGGGATCGGCCCGCGCCTGCGCGAGGCGGTACGCCGCGGGGTGGTCGAGACCGAACCGCACCGCGTCGTCGAAGCCGACGCGGATCGCCTCGACCGGGTCCTCGGGCAGGGTCCGCGTGCTCTTCGCGGCGACCCAGTCGGCGTGGACGCGCTCGACGGCCGCGTCGAGCAGCCCCTCCTTGTCACCGAAGAGCCGGTAGAGGGCGGGGGCCTGCACCTGGGCGCGGGCCGTCACCGCGCGGGTCGAGACCGCCTCCGCTCCGCCCTCGTCGAGCAGCTCGAGGGCGGCGCGGAGGATCCGCTCGTGGGCGGAGGGCGCGTCCGACGTCATGGTTCCCATGCTACCGATCAGAGTGGTAGCGTCGTGATCACAGCGCTACCACTCACCTGGGTAGCGCAGTTACCAGGAGGACCTCATGATCATCGTCACAGGAGCCGGCGGCCGTCTCGGCGGCGCCGTCGTCGACGCGCTGCTCGAGCGCACCGACCCGAGCACCATAGGGGTCAGCACCACCCGGCCCGACGAGCTGTCCGCCCTCGCCGAGCGCGGTGTGCGCGTGCGGCGCGGCGACTACGACGACCCGGCGTCCCTCGCCTCGGCCTTCGAGGGCGCCGATCGGGTGCTGGTCGTCTCGGCCCCGCGCCACGGCACGGCAGCGCTCGACGCGCACCGCACCGCGATCGAGGCGGCCCGCGCCGCCGGTGTCGGTCGCGTGCTCTACACGAGCCACGTCGGCTCGGACGCGCTCTCGCCCTTCCCGCCCGCCGTCACGCACGCGGCGACCGAGACGATGCTGCGCGACAGCGGGCTCGCGTTCACCGCGGTGCGGAACGGCTTCTACGCCGACACTCCCCTCCGCCTGCTGAGCACCGCCGCCGAGACCGGCGTGCTGAGCGTCCCCGTCGACGCACCCGTGTCGTGGACCTTCCACCGCGACCTCGCGCCGGGGATCGCCTCCCTCCTGCTCGACGAGTCGCTCGCGGAGCCGGTGGTCACGCTCACCTCCGACCGCTCGGCCGACCTCGCCGAGCTCGTCGCGACCGCCTCCGCGGTGCTCAGGCGACCGATCCGCCACGAGCAGGTGAGCGACGACGACTACCTCGCGGGGCTCGTCGCCGCGGGGGTCCCCGAGTTCGGTGCCGCCATGATGCTCGGCATCGTCCGCGCCTCCCGGCAGCGCCGGCTGGGCATCGTGGATCCGACGCTCGGCGAGCTGCTCGGCCGCCCGACGACGACCCTCGAGGAGGCCCTGTCCGAGCCCGCCTGAGCACGAGCACAGGTGGCGACTGCGCGAATCGCGGCTAGTCCTGCGAGAGTTCACATGCGGCTGCCGCCCCTCGAACGGAGGGCGCTGAGCGCTGCACCTCCCCCTCCGCTCGAAAGGCACCCTCCGCATGACCGAGACGTCGACCGAGCACGCCGCTGCCGGCGCCCCTCCCGCTCCCGACCGCCGCGCCTGGCGATCCCTCGTGGTGCTCCTCGCGGGCATGTTCATCGCCCTGCTCGACACGACGATCGTCAACGTCGCGCTGCCCACCATCCGCACCACGCTCGACGCCTCGGAGTCGACGCTCTCGTGGATCATCTCGGGCTACGCGCTCGCGTTCGGGCTCGCCCTGATCCCGGCCGGCCGCCTCGGCGACCGGTTCGGCCACAAGTGGGTCTTCGTCAGCGGAGTCGCGCTGTTCACCGTCGCGAGCTTCGCCTGCGGTCTCGCGGCCGACGACGTGCAGCTCGTGATCGCCCGCGTCGTGCAGGGCCTCGCCGGCGGCATGTTCGTGCCCGCGGTCAACGCGTACATCCAGCTCCTGTTCCGCGGGCCCGCGCGCGGCAAGGCCTTCGCCGTCATGGGCGCGGTCCTCGGAGTCTCGTCGGCGCTCGGTCCGATCATCGGCGGCCTCATCATCCAGGCCTTCGGCGACGAGAACGGCTGGCGCCTGGTGTTCTGGGTGAACCTGCCCATCGGGATCGTCACGCTGATCGCCGCGGCGATCCTGCTCCCCGCCCGCCGCGAGCTCGCCACCGGTGAGCGCGCGAAGAGCGGCGGAGTCGACTGGCTGGGTCTCGTGCTGCTCTCGGCCGGCTTCGTCGCGCTGCTCGTGCCGCTCATCCAGGGCGAGGACGAGGGCTGGCCGCTCTGGACGATCCTCTCGATCATCGGCGGCGTCGTGCTCCTCGCGGCGTTCGGCGCCTGGGAGCTCGTCTACACGCGCCGCGGGCGCACTCCGCTCGTGCCGCCGTCGCTCTTCCGCCACCCGGCGTTCACCGGGGGCGTCATCCTCGCGCTGGTCTACTTCGCGGCGTTCACGAGCATCTTCTTCACCATCTCGCTGCTCTGGCAGTCGGGGCTGGGGTACTCCGCCCTCGAGTCGGGGCTCGTCTCGATCCCGTTCGCGATCGGCAGCATCATCAGCTCGTCGCAGAGCAACCGCCTCACCGCCCGCCTGGGACGCAACGTGCTCGTGATCGGCAGCGCCCTGGTCGCGATCGGCCTGCTCTGGGTGTGGCTGGTGCTCCTGAATGCGACTCCCGACTCGATCACCAACTGGCAGCTGCTCGCTCCGCTGCTGATCGCCGGGCTCGGCAACGGCTTCTTCATCGCCCCGAACGTGCAGTTCATCGTCGCGACCGTCGACCCCCAGGACGCGGGAGCGGCGAGCGGAGTGATCTCGGCCATCCAGCGGATCGGCTCGGCCGTGGGCATCGCCGTGATCGGCAGCGTGCTCTTCGGCGGGCTCGTGATCACCGGGCCCGACACGGTCGCCTCCGGCTTCCTCGATGCCGCGGCGCCGGCGATGCTCGTCAGCGCGCTGATGGCGGTCGCGGCCTTCGCGCTCGTGTTCGTGCTGCCGAAGTCGGTGGCGCGGCGGGGCTGAGCGCCGGGGCTACGCCGTCGCTGCCGCCGCGGCCCTCGCGGCGGCGGGCAGCGCGTCGACGATCCGGCCGATCGCCGCGTCGTCGTGCGCAGCCGAGACGAACCACGCCTCGAACACCGACGGCGGCAGCGAGACGCCGGCGTCGAGCATCGCGTGGAAGAACGCCGGGTAGTGGAACGCCTCCTGCGCCTGCACCTCCGCGTAGTCGCGGATCGGACGCCCGAGGTCCGAGAACACGAAGCTGAACAGGTTGCCCGCGGTCTGCACCGTGTGCGCGACGCCCTCCTTCGAGAGCGCCGCCGACACCTCGCGCTGCAGGGTCAGCGCCGTGGCGTCGAGCGCCGCGTACACCGCGTCGTCGGCCAGCTGCAGCGTGCGGATCCCCGCTGCGACAGCGACCGGGTTCCCCGACAGCGTGCCCGCCTGGTAGACCGGCCCGAGCGGGGCCAGGTGGTCCATCACGTCGGCGCGGCCGCCGAGCGCGGCGACCGGCATGCCGCCTCCGATGACCTTGCCGAACGTGTAGAGGTCGGCGCGGTAGGGCTCCTCGGCGTCGCGGTTCTCGAGCCCCCACCAGCCGCCGGCGCTCACGCGGAAGCCGGTCAGCACCTCGTCCATGATCAGCAGCGAGCCGTTCGCGTGGACCAGGTCGGCGAGGGCGGCGTTGAAACCGGGCTCCGGAGCGACGACGCCCATGTTCGCGGCGGCCGACTCGGTGATGACGGCGGCGATGTCGGAGCCGCGCTCTGCCAGCACCGCCCGCACTGCCTCGAGGTCGTTGTAGGGCAGGACGATCGTCTGCGCAGCCGTGGCCGCGGTCACGCCGGCGGAGGCGGGCAGAGCGAGCGTCGCGAGGCCCGAGCCGGCGTCGGCCAGCAGGCCGTCGGAGTGGCCGTGGTAATGACCGGAGAACTTGACCAGCAGGTCGCGCCCGGTCACACCGCGGGCGAGGCGGATCGCGGTCATCGTCGCCTCGGTGCCCGTGGACACGAGACGGAGCTTCTCGATCGGCGAGACACCGCCGGCGGTGATCCTCGCCTCCACCAGTTCGGCGAGATCGGTCTCGGCGGGCGTCGACGCACCGAACGAGAGACCGCGCGCGGCCGCCTCCTGCACCGCCGCGACGACCTCGGGGTGGGCGTGGCCGAGCACGGCCGGACCCCAGGAGCAGACCAGGTCGACGTACTCGCGACCATCGGCGTCGGTGATGTACGGTCCCGCCGCCGACACCATGAAGCGCGGGGTGCCGCCGACCGAGCGGAACGCTCTGACCGGCGAGTTCACGCCTCCGGGGATCGCGTGGCGGGCACGCTCGTACAGGGTGTCGTTCGCGGAGGCAGTCACGACTCCACGATACGGGGCGTACCTCAGCGGATCCCGGGCGGGCTACTTCAGGAGGTCCCTGGCGATCTCGACCGCCCAGTAGGTGAGCACGGCGTCGGCGCCCGCACGAAGGATGCCGGTGACCGACTCGAGGATCGCGGGCTCGCGCGAGATCCAGCCGTTCGCGGCGGCGGCCTCGATCATCGCGTACTCCCCCGACACCTGGTACGCCCACACCGGCACGTCCGAGACGGCGGCGACGTCCGACAGCACGTCGAGGTAGCTCATCGCGGGCTTCACCATCACGATGTCCGCACCCTCGGCCAGGTCGAGGGTCGCCTCGCGCAGGCCCTCGCGGCGGTTGGCCGGATCCTGCTGGTAGGTGCGCCGGTCGCCCTCGAGCGTCGACTGGACCGCCTCGCGGAACGGCCCGTAGAAGCTCGAGGCGTACTTCGCCGAGTAGGCGAGGATCGCGGTGTCGAGGCGCCCGGCGGCGTCGAGCGCGGTGCGGATCGCGCCGACCTGCCCGTCCATCATCCCCGAGAGGCCGAGCAGCTGGGATCCCGCATCGGCCTGCGCCAGCGCCATCTCCTCGTAGCGGAGGAGCGTCGCGTCGTTGTCGACTCGCCCGCGCGCATCCAGCACGCCGCAGTGCCCGTGATCGGTGAACTCGTCGAGGCACAGGTCGGTCTGCACGACCAGGTCGTCGCCGACCTCGGCCACCACGGCGCGCGTGGCCGCGTTCAGCACGCCGTCGGGATCCGTGGCACCGGAGCCGACCGCGTCGCGGGTCATCGGCACGCCGAAGAGCATGACACCGCCGATGCCGGCCTCCGCCGCCTCCGTCACGGCGCCGCGCACGCTGTCGAGCGAGTGGTGCAGCACCCCCGGCATCGAGCCGATCGCGCGGGGCTCGGTGATCCCCTCGGCGACGAAGAGCGGGAGGACGAGCTGGGCCGGGTGGATGCGCGTCTCCTGCACGAGCCGGCGCAGGGCCGGGGTCGTGCGGAGTCGCCGAGGACGAATGGCGGTCATGCCCTCAAGCCTAGGCCGGGCCGTCTGGACGGCCCCTCGGCAGCATCTTCGGCTCGCAGAATCGGTTTTCGGCGCGCCGGAATCGTCGGATCCAGCGAGCCGGACCGGATTCCACGAGCCGAAGCGGATTCAGCGAGCCGACGGGCTCAGCGGTTCGCGCGCTCCGAGGCGACGCGGGCGACCGCGTCGATCAGCGACGACGCCGAGCGCTCGTCGGCGACGACGTCGACGCGGAGGCCCGAGGCCCGCGCGTCCTTCGCGGTCTGCGGACCGATGGCGGCGACGAGCGTCGTCTCGGGGACGGGGCCGAGCTGACGCTGCACCTGCTCGGCGACGCTCCCCGAGGTGACGAGGATGGCGTGCACGGCACCGCTCGCGACGTCGGCCACGACGCGGTCCTCGACCGGGACGCCGACGGTGCGGTACGCGACCACCGAGCGCACGTCGTGGCCGATGCGCTTGAGACCCTCCGTCAGGAGCGGCTTCGCGATCTCGGAGCGCAGCGTGAGGATCCGCAGCGGGTGGCGGCCGCCGGTCGCCTCCGCCCACTCGGCGAGCAGGCCGCGGGCGGAGTTGTCCTCGGAGGGGACCAGGTCGACCGCGTAGCCGGCGGCGACGAGCGCGGCGGCGGTCGTCTCGCCGACCGCGGCGACGTTCGTGGTCGCAGGCACGGTCGTGCGCAGGAGGGAGAGCACGTCGACCGTGGTGGCGCTCGTGACGGTCATCCAGTCGAAGGCACCCGCCTGGAGGTCGGCCAGCGCTCGCTCGAGCGCCGGATAGTCGTCGGTCGGCGCGAAGTTGATCATCGGCGCGACCACCGGAGACGCACCCTTGGCGCGGAGCGCGGCGGCGACTCCATCACCCCAGGGGCCTCCACGGGGGACGAGGACGCGCCACCCCTGCAGCGGCTTCTCCCACTGGGAGTAGGCGGCGGGGACGATCACGAAGGGGCTCCCAGGGGTGCGAGGTCGGCGGCACCGGCACCGAGAAGCGCGTCAGCGAGCACGGAGCCGCAGCGGAACGCGGCTTCGACGACGGGCAGTTCGCGACCACCATACTGCGAATCCGCACGATGTCGACCTCTGCCGACCGAACCGTTATCGATCGGCTCCGCGACCTCCCGTGCGAGGGACGCGGATCCGTCGGTCGCGAAGACGACGGCCGTCAGCGCCACCTCGTCGTCGCGGACGGTCGCGCTCGCTCCGATCGGCGCAGCGCAGCCCGCTTCGAGCACGGACAGCAGGGCGCGCTCGGCCGTGATGGCCGCCCGCGTCCCGACGTGCTCGACCGCCGAGAGGGCGGCCCGCAGCTCGTCCGTCGGCTCCTCGTCGCGCACCTCGATCGCCAGCGCACCCTGCCCGGGTGCGTGCGGCGAGACGTCGAAGTCGAGCAGCTCGGTGATCGCCTCGGTGCGCCCGAGTCGGCGAAGGCCCGAGACCGCCAGGACGATCGCGTCCAGCGGAGCGTCGCTCTCGTAGGTCACCCGGCGCAGGCGCGTGTCGATGTTGCCGCGGATGTCGACGACCTCGAGGTCGGGTCGGGCGGCGAGCAGGGCGGCGCGGCGACGGGGCGAGCCGGTGCCCACGCGGGCGCCGGCCGGCAGCGTCAAGAGGGTGCGGCCGTCGCGCGCGCACAGGGCGTCGCGCGGATCCTCGCGCTCGGGAACGGCGCCGAGCAGGAGCCCCTCGACCGGAGCGGTCGGCAGATCCTTCAGCGAGTGCACGATGGCGTCGCAGCGGCCGGCGAGCAGCGCATCGCGCAGGGCGCTGACGAACACGCCCGTCCCGCCCAGGGAGGCGAGGGAGCCGCGCATGCGGTCGCCGTCCGACTCGATGCGCACCAGCTCGACGGGGACGCCCGCCGCGGCGGCCATCAGGTCGGCCGTCATCCGGGTCTGCGCCACTGCGAGAGCGCTCGCGCGGGTGCCGACGCGGATGCTCACGAAGCGGTGCCGCGGGTCACGGGGCGACTCCGGCCAGGGCGGGCTTGAACCCGGCCCGGACGTTCTCGCAGCAGCCCGGTCGGCAGACGTCGTACCAGGGGCCGAGGGCGGTCAACGACGGACGGTCCTCGACCGGAGTGCCGTTGACGCGCTCCATCACGAGGTCGACGAGCCCGGCCACGTAGGCCGGGTCGGTTCCCGGAGTCGCGACGCGGATCGCGACCAGCCCGTTCTCCTCCGACGTCTCGAGGGCCTCGTTGTCGAGGTCCCACATGACCTCCATGTGGTCCGAGACGAAGCCGAGCGGCACGATGACGACGGCCTTGCGGCCCCGAGCGGGCAGCTCGGCGATCGCGTCGTTGATGTCGGGCTCGAGCCAGGGCTGCGTGGGCGGCCCCGAGCGCGACTGGTAGACCAGCTGCCACGGGATGTCGGCGGTCGTGGCCGCGGCCATGACGACCTCGGCGACCGCGAGGTGCTGGGCCTCGTAGGCTCCGCCGGCGCCGAAGCCGTGCACGTCGACGACGGTCCCGTCCTCGTGACGCTCGTGCGGTCCGCTGCGCTCGGCGTCGGCCATCGGGATCGAGTGCGTCGAGAACAGCACCTCCACCTCGGTGGCGAGGTCGAGACCCGGGAGGCGCCCCTGCAGCTCCTCGAGACCGTCGTGCAGCGCCTTCACGAACGGCATGACGAAGCCCGGGTGGTCGAAGAACTGGCGCACCTTGTCGATCCGCAGCTCGCCCTCCAGGCCGGTGGCGTCCAGCGCCGCGGCGTAGTCCTCGCGGTACTGGCGGCAGGACGAGAAGGAGGAGTAGGCGCTGGTCGCGATCGCGATGAGGTTCGAGAAGCCGCGCTCCTTCGCCTCGGCGACCGCGTCCTTCATGTAGGGCTCCCAGTTGCGGTTGCCCCAGATCACGGGCAGGTCGATCCCGCGGTTCGCGAGTTCGGCCTCGAGGGCCGCCTTCAGCGCGCGGTTCTGCGCGTTGATCGGGCTCACACCGCCGAAGTGGCGGTAGTGGTGCGCGACCTCCTCGAGGCGCTCCTCGGGGATCCCGCGGCCGCGGGTGACGTTGCGGAGGAAGGGGATGACGTCGTCCTGCCCCTCCGGTCCGCCGAAGCCGGCCAGGAGGATCGCGTCGTAGGCGAAGGGCTCCGTCACGTGCTCGGGTCCCGAGGCGGCGCCGGGGGTCGCCCCGCGGACGAGGATCTGCGGGGAGTCGGGGGTCGTGTCGCTCATCGGAGCACCTCTGCGATCTGGTCGGCGTCGATGCGCCGACCCGTGTAGAACGGGACCTCTTCGCGCACGTGCATGCGCGCGTCCGTCGCACGCAGGTCGCGCATGAGGTCGACGAGGTTGACGAGCTCCTCGTCCTCGAGAGCGAGGATCCACTCGTAGTCGCCCAGCGAGAACGAGGCGACGGTGTTGGTGAGCACGGAGCGGAAGCGCGAGCCCTGACGGCCGTGCTGGGCGAGCATCGCGCGGCGCTCCTCCTCGGGGAGGATGTACCACTCGTAGGAGCGGACGAACGGGTAGACCGTGAGCCAGCGGGCGGGCGCCTTGCCGCGCATGTAGGCGGGCAGGTGGTTCGAGCTGAACTCGGCGTCGCGATGCACGCCCATCGCGTTCCAGGTCGGCAGCAGGCCGACGAGCAGCTCGGTGCGGCGCAGCTCGCGGTAGGCGCGCTGCAGCTCTTCGGGCTCGGATCCGGTGAGCCAGAGCATGAGGTCGGCGTCGGCGCGCAGGGCGGAGACGTCGTACGTGCCCCGGACGGTGACGCCCTCACCGGCGAGCCGGGCGACGGTGTGCTCGTACTGCTCCACGGCGGGCGCGACGGCCTCGTCGGAGAGGGTGAACGGACGTGCGGGATCCCTGCGGAGAACCGCCCAGAGCGTGTATCCCAGGGCCTGATCGGCGGGAGCCTGATCGGCGGGGGGCTGCGTCGCCGGAGCGGCGGCGCTCGTGTCGGGGGCGGACTGAACGGGACCCGCCGAGTCGGCGGTCTGATCGGTCATTGCTCCATCATCCCTCCGCCCGTGCCGATGCACAAAAGCGGCGGAGGCTCTGGCGCCACGGGCCCCGGGGCGCTAGCGATAGGAACCGCTCAGTCCTCGGTGATCGCGCGGACGACGCCCCAGGCGACGAGGCCGACGGCGGCCGCGGCGCCCACGGCACCGGCGATCAGCGCCGAGGGGTTCTGCCGGCGCACGACCTGGACCTTGCGCTCGATGGTCCGCTGGGCGTTGCGGAACTTGCGCGGCACGTTGACCTTGTACTCGATGGCGTCGAGCGTCGCAGCGAGCTCGGCGCGGGCGCGCTCGATGTCGGCCTTCAGCTGGCCGGGCTTGAGCTCTGCGGGGTCGACGAAGCGGGGGGTGGTGGTCGAGACTGCGCGGTCAGTTGTCATAGTTCCCGACTCCCTTGAACGCCTGCACGTCCTTCTTGATGCTCTCGATCGACTCCTGCGGCACCGGCGGCACGGCCTTCTTGATCGACTTGACGCCGATCAGGAGGAGGACCACGGCCACCAGCAGGAAGAACACGGTGACGATCAGCGCCGACAGCCAGGCGGGCAGCCAGGAGGCGATGCCGATGATCGCGAACGCGACGAGCGTCGCCCACGCGGTGATCAGGAAGAACGCCGCCACGGCGAAGAGGGCGACGGCGACGCCGGCGCTCTTCGCCTTGCCCGTCAGCTCGTTCTTCAGCGAGGCAACCTCGGCCTTGACGAGCTCGATCACGAGACCGGGGAGGTCGCCGACCAGCTCGCCCAGTGACCGGGCGTTCTTCGGATTGCGTTCGTTCACCACGGGAGCTCCTCGAGGGTGGGACGTGCCGGCGCGGAGCCGAGCAGGGCCGAAGGGATGCGGACTAGGCCTTGCTGGAGGAGGGCGACGGCGAGGTGCCTGCAGCGGCAGCGGCCTCGTCGACCTTGGCCGCGGCCTTGCGGGCGGCGGCGGTCGCCTCGGCGTCGCTCGCGCCCTGGCTCTTCTTGCCGCCGGAGACGGCCTTGACGACCACCGAGCGGACGACCTCGTAGGCCTTGTCCGAGACGGTGCTGAGCTGCGTCTTCGCCGCTCCGCCGACCGCGCCGGCCACGTCCTGGACCGGCTGCGTCTGCCAGAACCGGTTCGCCGCCGCGGCGATCTGCTCGTACCGCTTGCGACCGGCCCGTGCTCCCAGCACGTACCCGGCTGCGGCTCCTGCCACGAAAAGAATCTTGCCCTTCACGCCTACTCCTCGTCCTGAGCCGCTCGTGCGGCTCGCCTACGCGGTCGATGACCACTCGTGTCGGGGCACACCGCACTCACGCGGATGCCTGCGACCCAGAGTAGTCGTCGCCGTCATATCCTTCGCGCGGAATGCCGACGCCTTGACGCGCCAACCGGCGGCGGATAAGAGCGGCCGCCTCGGTCGCGTGCGGAAGCACCGAGGCGAGCCCGGTCCCGGCGAGCCAGGTGCCGGTGACCACGACTCCCTCGACCGGGGCGAGGGCCTCGCGGAACGCCTCCAGGTGCTCACGGCGCCCCAGGGCGGCGGCCGGGCGGACGTTCGCCCAGCGCACCCGCGCGGAGTCGACGAGCGAGGCCGGGTCGAGCGCGATCCCGAGGAGGACGGACGCGTCCCGGAGCGCGACGGCCGCCGCCTCCGCATCGCTCGCCCCCTCGAGCGGCGGGCGCTCGCCCGGCCTGCCGTAGGAGAGGCGGAGCACGTGCCGACCGGCGGGCAGCGAGCGGGCGAGCCACTCCCACTTCGCGGTCGCGTGCGTGAGGGCCTTGGCGGTCACGTCGCCGGCGGTCGGCGCGACGAGCACTCCGGAGCCGCGCGGGGCCGCGTCCAGACGCGCGTCGTCGACGACGAGGGTCACGAGTTCGACGGAGTCGCCGTCGGTGCGCTCGTCGGCATCGGCGACAGCGGGCACCAGCCCGGCGAGCAGGGCGCGGGCGTCGCGCTCGGGCGTCGAGACGATCACGGCACGGGCCGACAGGGTCCCGTCGCCGAGCGACAGGCGGAAGGCGTCGCCGTCGCGTTCGAGCGCCGACACGGCGACTCCGGTGCTGATCTCGCCCGAGAGGTAGTCGATCCGCTCGACGAGCGCGTCGACGAGGCGGTGCATCCCCCCGTCGATCCCGCGGACCGCGACACCGGCCGGGAGGTTCGCGCGGAGGGAGGCGACGGCGCCGGCCAGCGACCCGCGTCGCGTGATCGCCCCGTTCAGACCGGGCGCGGCGAGGTCGACGTCGATGTCCTCGGGACGGGAGGAGTAGACGCCCGACACGACCGGGGCCACCAGGTCCTCGAGCACGCGCACGCCCATCCGGGTGCGGACGAGCTCGGCGAGGGAGTGCGCGCGCCCGATGCGCAGCACCGGCATCAGCGTGTCGAGCCAGGCCCGGGCAGCGCCGCGGCGTCCGATCGCGCGGACCACGTCCGAGGCGAGCGGCGTTCCGGGGATCCCGAGCAGGCCGGCGCGCGGCGATGGGACGGTGCGGCCGCCCGAGAGGTGCAGCCAGGAGCCGCCCGTGCTCGGCTCGACGACCGACTCCGACAGCGGGCGGCCGTCGACCTCGAGCGAGGCGAGTGCGGCCTCGACGTGGCCACCCCGGGTGGCGAAGCTCTCGGCGCCGGCGTCGAGCACGACTCCCGAGAGCTCGAGCGGGGCGAGGGAGCCGCCGACCCGCTCGCCCGCCTCCAGCACGACCACGCGCAGGCCGATGCGGAGGCAGTGCGCGGCGGCGGCGAGGCCCGCCACTCCCCCGCCGACGACGGCGACGTCGTAGGCGGCGGTGGGCTCGCCCGTCCGCTCCTCGGTCACGGCCGCCAGGCGTGCACGTGCGCGACGAGGCGCGTCAGCACGTCGGGGTCGGTCTCGGGCGGCACGCCGTGGCCGAGGTTGAGGACGTGGGCCGGTGCGGTGAGCCCGCGGCGGAGCACGTCGTCGACGTGCGCCGCGAGCACCTTCCACGGGGCCGAGAGCAGGGCCGGATCGACGTTCCCCTGCACCGGGACGAAGCCGCCGAGCCGGTGGTTCGCCTCGTCGAGCGGGATCCGGTAGTCGACGCCCACCACGTCGACGCCGATGCCGTGCATCGCGCCGAGGAGCTCGCCCGTCCCGACCCCGAAGTGCACGATCGGCACATTGCGGCGCGTCGCCTCCTCGCCCGCCCCGCCGTGATCGAAGGCGAGGTCGCGCACGTGCGTCAGCGCCCGGGCGGAGGCGGGGGCCACGTGGGCCGTGTAGTCGGCGAGCGACAGCGCACCCGCCCACGAGTCGAAGAGCTGGGCGGCGCTGGCGCCGGCGAGCACCTGCGAGCGGAGGAAGCGGCCGGTGACCTCGGCGGTCCACTCCATCAGGCGCGACCACGCCTCGGGGTCGGCGTGCATCAGGGTGCGGGCGCGGATGTGGTCCTTCGACGGTCCGCCCTCGACGAGGTACGCCGCGAGGGTGAACGGGGCGCCGGCGAAGCCGATCAGCGGAGTGTCGCCGAGTCCGGCGACCGTCCGGCGCACACCCTCCCGGATCGGCTCGAGGGTCTCGTCGAGCACGGCGGGGTCGATCGCGCACAGCTCGTCGACGTCGGCGGAGGTGCGCACCGGCTTCTCGAGCACGGGGCCCCGGCCGGGCACGATGTCGACACCGACGCCCGCGAGTCGCAGCGGGATGACGATGTCGCTGAAGAAGATGGCGGCGTCGACCTCGTGCCGGCGGACCGGCTGCAGCGTGATCTCGCTGGCGAGCGCGGGATCGAGGCAGGCGTCGAGCATCTGCGTGTCCGTGCGCAGCGCCCGGTACTCGGGCAGGCTCCGGCCGGCCTGGCGCATGAACCAGACGGGGGTCGACTCCGGCCGGTCGGAGCGGTAGGCCCTGACGAGGGAGGAGTCCGCGGTGCGCCCGGAGGCGAGCGGGTGCGACGGATCGAGCAGGCCGGTGGTGGGGGAGGTCACCGCGGCATTATTCCAGGCGCATCCGTGCATTGTTCCCCCGTTCCGGGGCGGGGCCTCGGAGAGCGCGCGTAGACTGCTCGGGTGCTTCTGTGTCTGACGGCGTCGCACAAGAACGCCAGCTTCGATCTCCTCGAGAAGCTCTCCGTCGACTCCTCCGTCGTGGCGTCCGCTCTGGCGGACGGCATCGACTTCGTCTCGGGGGCCGTCGTCGTCGCGACCTGCAACCGCTTCGAGGCCTATCTCGACATCGACGAGCCGCTGACCGCTGCGCAGGCCGTGGCCGTCGAGGCCGCCACCGCAGCGGTGAGCGCGGCGACCGGTGTCGACCAGGAGCACCTCCGCACGAGCGTCGACGTCGTCTCGGGCGACCGGGTCGCCGAGCACCTCTTCGCCGTGTCGAGCGGGCTCGAGTCGGTCGTCGTCGGCGAGGGCGAGATCGCCGGCCAGGTGCGCCGCTCGCTCGAGGAGGCGCGCCGCCTCGGCACCACGTCGTCCGAGCTCGAGCGCCTGTTCCAGCGGGCGTCGCAGACCTCGCGCGGGATCAAGAACCGCACCGGGCTCGGCAGCGCCGGACGCTCGATCGTCCGCCTCGCCCTCGACCTCGCCTCCAGCCGCATCACCGACTGGCGCGCCGCCCGCGTGCTGCTGGTGGGCACCGGCAGCTACGCCCGCGCGACCGTCGCCGCGCTGCGCGATCGCGGAGTCGTCGAGATCGCCGTCCACTCCCCCTCCGGCCGCGCCGAGGGCTTCGCCGCCCGCCGTGCGCTCCGCGCGATCGACGGGGCGTCGTTCGCCGCCGAGGCCGTCGCCGCCGACGTCTTGATCACCTGCACCACCACGCAGGAGCCGGTGCTCGACGCCGCGCTCCTCGCCGAGGGGCGCCGGCTCACCGCCTTCCGCGAGCGTCAGCTCGTGATCGACCTCGGGCTCCCCCGCAACGTCGCCGGCGACGTCACCGGCCTCTCGGGGGTCGAACTGCTCGATCTCGAGACGATCAGCCTGCACGCGCCGCTCGAGGTGCTCGACGCCTCCACCCAGGCGCGCGCGCTGGTCGACAAGGCCGTCCGCAAGTTCTCCGACGTCGCCGACGAGAAGAGCCTGACCCCCGCGGTCGTCGCCCTCCGAGCCCACGTCTTCGACGCCCTCGACGCCGAGATCGAGCGCGCCCGCTCCCGCGGCGACGACGACGGACGCACCGAGCAGGCCCTCCGCCACCTCGCCGGCGTGCTGCTGCACACCCCGAGCGTGCGGGCGCGCGACTACGCCCGCAACGGCGAGCAGGAGGCGTACCTCACCGGGCTCGAGGCGCTCTTCGGCATCGCGGTGCCGGCCGAGCCCGTCGCGGCGCGGCCCGTCGACGGCACGGCCGCCACCGCGTGAGCCCGGCGCTCCGGCTCCCGTACGAGGCCGAGCCGATCCGCACCGAACGGCTGCTGCTGCGTCCGCTCCGTCTCGACGACGCCGACGACCACGCGCGCTACCAGGGCGATCCGGAGGCGGTGCGCCACCTCCGCTGGCCGGTGAGGACGCCGGAGGAGTCGCGAGAGCACCTGCGAGTGCGACTCCCCTCCGACCGCCTCGCGGCCGACGGCGACGTCGTCGTTCTGGCGATGGTGCCTACCGACGGGCCGCTCGCGGGGCACGTCGTCGGCGACCTCACGCTGATCGCCGCCTCCGCCCCGCAGGCGACCGTCGAGATCGGCTGGGTGCTGCTCCCGGAGGCGCAGGGCATCGGCTACGCGACCGAGGGCGCCCGAGCGCTCCTCGCGCTGGCGTTCGACCGGCTCGACGCGCACCGCGTCGTGGCGCAGCTCGATGCGCGCAACACCGCCTCGGCCCGCCTCTGCGAGCGACTCGGTATGCGCCTCGAGGCGCACCACGTCGACGACGAGCACTGCAAGGGCGAGTGGACCTCGACCCTCGTCTACGCCCTGCTGGAGCGCGAGCGCGGCGCGGTGTGACGCGCTGGTGCCGACCGGAGGCCGTGCTGCCTCGCGCAGTCGCAGAGCGCACCCTCCTCGCTGATCGAGCCCGCAGCCCGGTCTTCGCAGATCCCGTGGCCCGGTCCTCGCTGATCGAGTAGCCCGCGCAGCGGGCGTATCGAGATCCACCAGCGTCAGAAGACCGGATCATCGGCCTGACCTGCTGACGCTGATGGGTCTCGATACGCCCCTGCGGGGCTACTCGACCAGCATGGTGGGGCCCCTCCGGAGCTACTCGACCAGCATGGTGGGGCCCCTCCGGAGCTGCTCGACCAGCACGGTGGGCCCCTCCGGAGCTGCTCGACCAGCCCGGGTGGGCCCTGCCGGCAGTCGGCCGACAGGCGCCCGCGCGCTACGCGCCGCGCAGGCCCGTGAAGAGGTGCGACTCGAGGTCGGCGAGCGGGATGCGCTCCTGCTTCATGGTGTCGCGGTCGCGGACCGTGACGGCGTCGTCCTCGAGGGAGTCGAAGTCGACGGTCACGCAGAAAGGCGTGCCGATCTCGTCCTGGCGGCGGTAGCGGCGGCCGATCGCGCCGGAGTCGTCGAAGTCGACGTTCCAGAGCTTCCTGAGCCGGTCGGCCACCTCGCGGGCGAGCGGCGACAGCGCCTCGTTGCGCGAGAGCGGCAGCACGGCGACCTTCACCGGCGCGAGCCGCGGGTCGAGGTGCAGCACCGTGCGCGTCTCGACCTTGCCCTTGGCGTTCGGCGGCAGCTCCTGCTCCTCGTAGGCGTCGACGAGGAACGCCATCAGCGCGCGCGTCAGGCCGAAGGACGGCTCGATCACGAACGGCACGTAGCGCTCGTTCTTGTTCTGGTCGAAGAACGACAGGTCCTTGCCCGAGTGCTCGATGTGCGTCTTGAGGTCGAAGTCGGTGCGGTTCGCGACTCCCATCAGCTCGCCCCACTCGCCCGAGGCGAAGCTGAAGCGGTACTCGATGTCGACGGTGCGCTTGGAGTAGTGGGAGAGCTTGTCCTTCGGGTGCTCGAACTGGCGGATGTTGTCCGCCTTGATCCCGAGGTCGATGAACCAGTCCCAGGCGAGCTTCATCCAGGTCTCCTGCCACTCCTCGTCCGTGCCGGGCTCGACGAAGAACTCGAGCTCCATCTGCTCGAACTCGCGGGTGCGGAAGATGAAGTTGCCGGGCGTGATCTCGTTGCGGAACGCCTTGCCGATCTGGCCGATGCCGAACGGCGGCTTCTTCCGGGCGCTCTGCAGCACGTTCGCGAAGTTGGTGAAGATGCCCTGCGCGGTCTCGGGCCGCAGGTAGTGCAGTCCCGACTCGTCGTCGACGACGCCGAGGTAGGTCTTCATCAGCCCCGAGAACTGCTTGATCTCGGTCCACTGGCCGACCTTGTCGGGGTGCTCCGGGTCGGGGATGTCGGCGAGGCCGTTCACGGGCGGGTGCCCGTTGTCCTCCTCGTACTTCTCGAAGAGGTGGTCGGCGCGGTAGCGCTTGTGCGTGATCAGCGACTCGGTCAGCGGGTCCGAGAAGACGCCGACGTGGCCGGAGGCGCTCCAGATCGCGGTCGGGAGGATCACGGCGGAGTCGAGGCCGACCACGTCGCCGCGGCCCTGCACGAACGCCTTCCACCACTGGCGCTTGATGTTCTCCTTGAGCTCGACGCCGAGCGGCCCGTAGTCCCAGGCGGAGCGGGTGCCGCCGTAGATCTCTCCCGAGGGGAAGACGAACCCCCGGTGCTGCGCGAGGGTGATGACCTTGTCGAGGGTGGTGGTGGGTTCTGCCACGGGGAGCTCCTCAGCTGTTCGGGCGCACGGGGCCCTGGCGCACGCCGGCTGCGCGCGTCCTTCTGGTGTCCGACCATGGTAGCCGCGGGCATGATGGCGGGATGAGCAGCCTCCCGCCCCTCCTCGTCTCCGCCGTCGCCGTGATCCGCGACCGGAGGGTCCTCATGGTCGTCGCACGCGGGCGCGAGGTGGTCTACCTTCCGGGCGGCAAGGTCGACCCGGGCGAGAGCGGCGTCGAGGCGGCCGCGCGCGAGGCCGAGGAGGAGCTGGGCTCGTCACCGACCCGCCTCCACGAGCTCTTCACGGTTCGGGAGCAGGCGCACGGTGAGCCGGAGGGACGCGAGGTCCACATGACGGTGTTCGCCGCCGAGCTGGCCGACGAACCGCGCCCGACCGGCGAGATCGACTCCCTGCACTGGATCGGCACGGCCGACGCCCACCGCTGCCCGCCCGCCGGCGTCGCGACGCTGGAGAGGCTCCGCGCCCTCGACCTCGTCGACTGACGCCGTCGGCGGCGGCGACCTCCGAGGCCGGATACCCTCGTGCCGTGGAGACCAGACGACGCGCCAGGGACAGGACGGGGAGCGACGACGCCCGGGGGCTCGAGCCGGTGCGGATGGAGGCGGCGGTGCCGATCCTGCGCATCTTCTCGGTCGCCAAGGCGGGCGAGTTCTACGTCGACTACCTCGGCTTCGCGGTCGACTGGGAGCACCGCGCGAGCCGCGACTCGCCGCTCTACCTGCAGGTGTCGCGCTCGGGGCTCCGGCTGCACCTCAGCGAGCACCACCGCGACGGCAGCCCCGGAGCCGCGGTGCACCTGGCCCTCCGCGGAGTCCGCGAGCTGCACGCCGAGCTCGACGCGAAGGCGTACCCGTACCTGAATCCCCGCATCACGAGATCGGCGTTCGGCTACGCGCTCGACCTGATCGATCCCTTCGGCAATCAGCTCCGCTTCGCCGAGCCCGCACCGCAGCCGACCACTTCCTGAGAGCCTCGTGGTCGGGCGTTCACCGCCCGTCCACCGGATTCGGAGAGCGCTCGCCTAGCGTGTGGACAATGGCGGCATCTCGGGGGACGACGGAACGACTCCACGGGGTCGGCCCCTCGGGAGCAGCTGCCTCGCGGCGCTCGCGCTGGTCGCTCCTCCGAGCCGGCCACGTCGCTCCGCTCGCGATGGGGACGCTCGCCTCGACCGCGATCCTGGTCGGATCGCTCGGGGTCGGCTTCCTCCCGCGCGACTCATCGCTCCGCGACTGGCCCTTGATCTCGACCATGCGCGCGACGGGCTGGCTCACCGAGCTCAGCGCGATCGCGGTGGTCGGCGGCGGAGTGCTCCTGCTCGTCGCGTGGCTCCGGCTGCGCTCGGTCGCGCTCGACGGGCGCCCCGGCTCGCTCCGCGCGATCCTCGTCGCCGCCCTCGCCTGGGCGGCACCGCTGCTCGTCGCCGTTCCGCTGTTCAGCCGCGACATGTTCTCGTACGTGGCGCAGGGCCGCCTGATGACCCAGGGCGTCGACCCCTACACGCACGGAGTCGCGACCCTCCCCGGCTGGTTCGCGCTCGGCGTCGATCCGCTCTGGGCCGACACGCCGACCCCGTACGGCCCGCTGTACCTGCTGGCCGAGAAGACGGCCGTGCAGCTGGCCGGCTGGACCTCGCCGGAGCTGTCCATCGCCATGCTGCGGGCGCTCTCGGTCGCCGGAGTCGCGGTGCTGGCCGTCTACGCGATCCGCCTCGCGCGGCTCCGCGGCCTCTCGACCTCGCTGACCGCGTGGACGATCGTGGCGAACCCGCTGACCCTGGTGCTCTTCGTCGTCGCCGGCCACAACGACTCCGTGATGCTCGCCCTGATCCTCGCGTCGCTCTACTACGGCCACACCGATCGCCGCGTGGCGGCCGTGCTGCTGATGGGCGCCGCGATCGCGGTCAAGCCCGTCGCCGTCATCGCCCTGCCCGTGCTCGCGCTGCTCTGGCTCCGTCACGACGCGACGCTGCGCGAGCGGGTGCGGCTCTGGGCGTGGACCGGCGCCGGCGCGCTCGCGCTGGTCGTCGCGATCGGCCTGGCGGCGGGCGTCGGCGTCGGCTGGGTCGTGGCGATGGTCGTGCCCGGATCGATCCTGCACTGGTACGCGCCGATGTCGTTCGTCACGGTCGTCGTGTCGAGCGCCGTCGAGCTGACCGGACACGATCCCGGAGCGGCCATCACCCTGGTGAAGGTGCTCGCCCTCGCCGTCGCGGCCGGTGTCGCGGCCGCGCTCCTGCTCTCGAAGCGCGCGATCGATCCGCTGGCCCGGCTGACCGGAGCACTGCTGGCGTTCGTCACGGCGTCGACCGCGATCCACCCCTGGTACGCGCTGTGGATCCTGCCGATCGCCGCGCTCTCGCGCCCCTGGCAGAGCGCCCACCGGCACCTCGCGGTCTACGCGACCATCTTCCTGATGTGCGTCACCCTGGCCGAGCCGGCCGACGGGGGCGGCGGAGTCGTCGACCAGATCCCGGCGCGCGTCGCGACGATCGCCGCGATCGCGGTCGTGGGCCTGTACATCGTGCTCGGCTACTCCGACGAGGAGCGCGTGCGTGCGCGGACCCTGCTCGGCGCGGTGCCGTTCGGCACGGAGTTCCTCAGCCGGGTGTCCGGCGGGCGCGTCGGCGGCGTGCTGGTCGAGTCGCACGCGCGCGACTGACCGCGCGGGATTCAGGCGTCGTCGGCGGCTCCGGCATCGTCCGCCGGGCGCCGACGCCGCTCGATCGCGGACTCCGCGGCGGAGGCGGCGGCGTCCGGCTTGCCTCCGCCGAGGACTCCCTTGAGCGACGACAGCCACTCGGCGTCGTCGCGACGGCCGGAGAGAGCGTCGGAGAAGAGCGGGAGCTCGCTGCGCGTGGCGTGGATGGCGTATTCCTCGCGGGTGTAGCCGTTGTCGGGGACGACGGGCGCGCGCTTCTCCGGTGCCCTCTCGTCGTCGGCGGCCCGGTCGTCGTCGTGCTCGTTCGCACTGCGCTCGTCGTTCACGGGGCCTCCTCCGTCTCGCCGCACCGTGGCGGACGGAGCGGACGCCGCGGCTGCTCTGCCGGACGTCAGGTCAGCGTACCCCCCTCATGGGGAGTCGGTGTCGCTGTCGTGCGATCGAGGGAGGGGCCGCCAGACGACGACCTCGGTGCGGCGCTGCGCGCGGGTCCCGTGGCGCAGGGTGACCACGTCGCCCTCGAGGCCCGCGGCGAACACGCGGCGGCCGGGCCGGTTGAGGAGCTCGTCGGCGAGCGCGCCCTCGAGCTCGCGCACCCGCTGCGAGAGCGCCTGCACCTGGTTCTCGAGCTGCAGGATGCGCGCGATGCCCTCGAGGGACACGCCCTCGGACGACAGTCGCGCGACCTCCCTCAGCTGCACGACGTCGCGCATCGAGTAGCGGCGCGACTTGCCGGCCGTCCGCGTCGGGCGCACGAGGCCCAGCCGGTCGTACTGCCGGAGGGTCTGCGGATGCATCCCCGCGAGGTCGGCGGCGACCGCGATCGCGAAGACCGGGGTGTTCTCGTCCACGTCCCAGCCTCTCGTCGGCGGATCGGACCCTGCTGGCGGGTCGGACCCTAGTAGCGGGCCTTCTCCAGGATGTCCTCGCGCGGGTTCTCCCCCGGCTCGGCGGCCGCGAACGCCTCGAGGGCGTCCCTGGCGGCGGCGGAGAGGTGGTCGGGGACGGCGACCTGGATCACCGCGAGCAGATCACCGGTGCCCTTGCCCGTCGCGACTCCGCGGCCCTTCACGCGCAGCACTCGGCCGCTCGGCGTGCCGGGGGCCACCCGGAGCTTCACGGGGTCGCCGCCGAGGGTGGGCACCTCGATCGTCGCACCGAAGACGGCCTCGACGAAGGTGACGGGCACGTTCACGCGGAGGTTCAGTCCGTCGCGCTCGAAGACCGGGTGCTTGCGCACGGCGACGGTCAGCACGAGATCGCCGGGCTCGCCACCGTCGGGGCTCGGGCGGCCCTTGCCGCGCACGCGGATCTTCTGCTGGTCGGCCACTCCGGCGGGGATGCGCACCGAGAGCGCGCGGCCCTCCCCGGTCTGGAGCTGCACGGTGTCGCCGCGCGTGGCGGTGCGGAAGTCGATGGTGGTGCTGGCCGTGACGTCGGCGCCCTTCTGCGGGCCGCCGAAGCCGCGGAACCCGCCGCTCGGCTGGCCGAAGCGGCCGCCGCCGGCGTTGCCGAACATGCCGCCGAGGATGTCCTCGAAGCCCGCGGGCGGGCCCTGCTGGGTGCTGTAGGTGGACCGACCGCCGGCCTGGTTGAACACGTTGCCGAAGACATCGTCGAAGCCGCCGGGCTGGCCGCCGGCCGCGGTGAAGCGGGCGCCGCCGCCCATCGCGCGGATCTGGTCGTACTCCTTGCGCTGCTCGGTGTCGGAGAGGACGGTGTACGCCTCGCTGATCTCCTTGAACCGCGCCTCCGCCTTGGCGTCCCCGGGGTTGGAGTCGGGGTGGAACTGCCGGGCGAGCTTGCGGTAGGTCTTCTTCAGATCCGCCTCGGACACGTCCTTGGGCACGCCGAGGACCTTGTAGAAGTCCTTGTCGAACCAATCCTGGCTGGCCATGCGCCTCTTCCTGTGTCGTGTGGTGCGAGGGACCCCGGCCGCCCTGCAGTGCCTGGCGGGCGGGGTCCCTCGCGGTGGTGCGGAGGTGGGTCAGTCGGCGGGGACGGCCACGACCACCCGGGCGGCCCGCAGCAGCGAGCCTCCGAGGTAGTAGCCCGACTCGACGACGTCGGCGACCGTGGAGGTCTCGGCGCCGGGAGTGGGCTGCTGGAAGATCGCCTCGTGGATGTTCGGGTCGAACAGATCCCCCACGGCGCCGGTCTTCACGAGCCCGAGCTTCTCCATCCCGCCGCGCAGCTTCTGCGCGATGGCGGTGAACGGCCCGCCCTCGGCCAGGTCGCCGTGCTTCTCGGCGCGATCGAGGTCGTCGAGCACGGGCAGTATGACCTTCACCGCGTCGCCGATGGCCCGCTCCTTCTCGACCTGGCGGTTCGACTCCGTGCGCTTGCGGTAGTTCGCGTACTCCGCGGTCACCCGCTGGAGGTCGGCGAGGTGCTCCGCTGCGAGCGTCTCGGCGTCGGACTGTCCCGAGAGGAACGAGAGGTCGGCGTCGGAGAGGCTGGTCTCGACGTCGGGCCCCTCGGCCTCGATCAGTCCCTCGGAGTCCTGGGCGGCGGCGGCCGCCTCGGTCCCGTCGGCGGGTCCGGTGCCCTCGGTGGGCTCCTCGGGTGTGCCCTCGTCGTGCGGCAGGTTGTGCTTGCCCATCGTTACTTCGTGTCCTTCGGCTCGTCGTCGTCGATGACCTCGGCGTCGACGATGTCCTCGTCGTCCTTCTTCTCGTCCTCGGCCGGGGCGTCCTGAGGGGCGGCCTGGTCGGCCGACTGCTGCGAGTAGATGGCCTGGCCGATCTTGGTCTGCGAGGCGTTCAGCGCGTCGAACGCGGTCTTGACGGCCGCGTCGTCGTCGCCGGCGAGCGCGGTCTTCAGCGCGTCGACGTCGCCCTGCACCTCGGTCTTCACGTCCTCCGGCAGCTTGTCCTCGTTCTCCTTGATCAGCTTGTCGATCGAGTAGGCGAGGGTCTCGGCGTTGTTGCGGATCTCGGCCGCCTCGCGGCGGGCCTTGTCCTCGGCCGCGTGCTCCTCGGCCTCGCGGACCATGCGCTCGATGTCGTCCTTCGGCAGCGACGAGCCGCCGGTGATCGTCATCGACTGCTCCTTGCCGGTGCCCTTGTCCTTCGCGGACACGTGCACGATGCCGTTGGCGTCGATGTCGAAGGTGACCTCGACCTGCGGGATCCCGCGGGGGGCGGGCGCGATGCCGGTCAGCTCGAAGGTTCCGAGGTTCTTGTTGTCGCGGGTGAACTCGCGCTCGCCCTGGAACACCTGGATCGCGACGGACGGCTGGTTGTCGTCGGCCGTGGTGAAGGTCTCGGAGCGCTTGGTCGGGATCGCGGTGTTGCGCTCGATGAGCTTGGTCATGATCCCTCCCTTGGTCTCGATGCCGAGCGAGAGCGGCGTGACGTCGATGAGCAGGACGTCCTTGCGCTCGCCCTTGAGGACACCGGCCTGGAGCGCGGCGCCGACGGCGACGACCTCGTCCGGGTTGACGCCCTTGTTGGGCTCCTTGCCGCCGGTGAGCTTCTTGACGAGCTCGGCCACGGCCGGCATGCGGGTCGAGCCGCCGACGAGCACGACGTGCGCGATGTCGTCGACCTTGACTCCGGCCTCGGCGATGACGTCGGTGAACGGCTTGCGGGTGCGCTCGATCAGGTCGCTCGTGAGCTCCTCGAACTTGGCGCGGGTGAGCGTCTCGTCGAGGTTCGCGGGGCCGTTCTCGGTGAGCGAGAGGTAGGGCAGCTGGATGCTCGTCGAGGTGCTCGAGGAGAGCTCCTTCTTGGCCTGCTCGGCGGCCTCCTTGAGGCGCTGACGGGCGATCTTGTCCTTCGAGACGTCGACGCCAGTCGAGTCCTTGAAGCGCTTGACCAGGTAGTCGACGACGCGCTGGTCCCAGTCGTCGCCGCCGAGGCGGTTGTCGCCCGAGGTCGAGCGGACCTGGATGGTCGAGAAGTCGTCGTCCTTGCCCACCTCGAGGAGGGAGACGTCGAAGGTTCCGCCACCGAGGTCGAAGACGAGGATGAGCTCGTCCTCCTTGCCCTTGTCGAGGCCGTAGGCGAGCGCCGCGGCGGTCGGCTCGTTGATGATGCGGAGGACGTTCAGACCGGCGATCTCGCCGGCGTCCTTCGTGGCCTGGCGCTCGGCGTCGTTGAAGTAGGCCGGGACGGTGATGACCGCGTCGGTCACCTTCTCGCCCAGGTACTGCTCGGCGTCGCGCTTGAGCTTGCCGAGGATGCGGGCCGAGATCTCCTGCGGGGTGTACTTCTTGTCCTCGACCGCGAAGGTCCAGTCGGTGCCCATGTGGCGCTTGACGGACGCGAGGGTGCGGTCGACGTTGGTGACGGCCTGGCGCTTCGCGGTCTCGCCGACGAGCACCTCGCCGTCCTTGGTGAACGCGACGACGGACGGGGTGGTGCGGAAGCCCTCGGCGTTCGCGATGACGGTGGGCTCGCCACCCTCGAGGACGGCCACGACCGAGTTGGTGGTTCCCAGGTCGATGCCTACGGCACGGGACATATGCGTGTTTCTCCTTCGCGAGCGGCCGTCGGGCCGTTCAGTTGACTGCGGGACTGCGGGAAGACTGTTGCGGGCTCGGGCCCCGCCGGAATCGACCCGGTGGGAGTTGAGCCCCGCACGCTCAAGTTTACGCAGCTGTTCCGTCGAGTCAAGTCGACGGCGCAGAACTTGAGCGGAGTCGGCTCAACTCTCAGGGAGCGGTGCCGCCCGGTACCCGCAGTTCACCCGGGCGCCCTACGGTGATCGCATGACAGACCGCACCCGTCGCTGGCCCGTCGTCGCCTGGGCTCTCTGGGACTGGGGCGGCTCGGCCTTCAACGCGGTCGTCACCACCTTCGTCTTCACGGTCTACCTGACCAGCGACGGGCTCTTCGGCACCTCGACCGGCGTCTCCGCGGCACTCGGCTGGTCGCTCGCGGGAGCCGGACTGGTCGTCGCGCTGATCGCGCCGATCACCGGGCGACGGGCCGATCTCGGCGGGCGGCGGAGGCTGTGGCTCGGCATCCACTCGGCCGTGGTCGTCGTCTGCATCCTGCTGATGTTCTTCGTGCGCCCCGACCCCGCGTTCCTCTGGCTCGGCCTGCTGCTGCTCGCCGTCGGCACCGTCTTCTTCGAGTTCGCGAGCGTCAACTACAACGCCATGCTGACGCAGGTCTCGACGCGCGCGAGCATCGGCCGCGTCTCGGGCTTCGGCTGGGGCATGGGGTACGTGGGCGGCATCGTCCTGCTCCTCATCGTCTACTTCGGCTTCATCTCGCCCGAGGTGGGGCTCTTCGGCGTCACCGGCGACGACGGCCTCGACGTGCGGGTCTCGATCCTGCTCGCGGGCGTGTGGTTCGCCGTCTTCGCCCTGCCGGTGCTCCTGGCGGTTCCCGAGACGCCGGCCACCGCCTCCGGAGCCAGCAGGGTCGGCATCATCGCCTCCTATCGCGCGCTCTTCCGGCAGATCCGGGCGCTCTGGCACGAGAGCCCCAGCACGGTCGCCTTCCTCATCGCCAGCGCGGTGTTCCGCGACGGACTGACCGGAGTGTTCACCTTCGGCGGAGTCCTCGCCCAGGGCACCTTCGGCTTCAGCCCGGGCGAGGTGATCCTCTTCGCGATCGCGGCGAACCTGGTGGCCGGAGTGGCGACCATCTCGGTCGGTGCGCTCGACGACCGCGTGGGGCCCAAGGCCGTGATCGTCGCCTCCCTGGTGGGCCTGGTGATCTGCGGGACCGCGGTGTTCGTGCTGCACGACGGCGGCCAGACGGTGTTCTGGATCTTCGGACTCCTGCTCTGCCTGTTCGTCGGCCCCGCCCAGTCGGCGAGCCGCAGCTATCTGGCCCGCCTGATCCCCGAGGGGCGGGAGGGCGAGATCTTCGGCCTCTACGCGACCACCGGACGCGCCGCGTCGTTCCTGGCCCCCGCGGCCTTCGCGGCGTTCGTGTCGATCGCCGCCGTCGCCTCCGGTGGCGACGAGGCGAACGTGCAGTACTGGGGCATCCTCGGCCTGGTCCTGGTGCTCGCCGTCGGGCTCGTGCTGCTGCTCCCGGTCAAGCGCCCGCCGACCGCCTCCGCGACTCCCGCGCCGACCGAGCGCGACGCCTCGGCCCTCCCCTAGAGTGACCGAGCCGCTCGCCGCGGCGACAGCACGATCGGCCCCGGCCGGATGGAGGAGCACGCGATGGCGCGACAGGACACGCACGAGCGCGACGGGGCACCCCGGGGCCCGGAGCGGCACACCCGGACCTCCGAGCCCGCCGTCGACGCGCCGTCGACGAGCCCCTCGTCCGAGTGGCCGACCGCGCCCGCCGCGGGGCCCACGAGCGTCCCCGACCGCCCCGCGTCGATCCGCGTCAAGAAGAAGCGCAAGTCCTCGGGAGCCGCGCGTGCCCGGCGCCTGGCGAAGCGCGTCGGCTACGCCGCCCTCGTCCTCGCCCTGCTCGCGGGCCTCGCCGTCGTCATCGTCCTGATCGTCGCGCCGCACCACCTCTTCTGAGGGGAGGCGGGCGTGTCGAGATCCACGTCCATCAGAAGACCCGGTCAGGCGCCTCATCTCCTGAAGCTGGTGGGTCTCGATACGCCCCTGCGGGGCTACTCGACCAGCATGGGGGAAGTCGGCGCCGGAGCCCACCCCCGCCTGCCGGGTCAGGTGGCGAGCCAGAAGACGATCAGCAGCAGGGTGACCAGGAAGCCGGTCAGGAAGTTGAGCGCGAGGAAGCGCTTCCAGCCGGCGTTCGCTCGCTCGGCCTCCGCGTCGGTGAGCGAGCGGTAGGGCCAGACGCTCACTGCGTACGGCACCGCGAGGATCGCGGCGAGGGTGCCCGGCCACGGCAGCAGGAGCAGGAGCAGCCCGCTCGCGACGTACGCGGCGATCGCGAAGCGGCTGGTCGCCCTCGCCCCGATGACGGTGGCGATGGAGGCGATACCGCCCGCCCGGTCCGCGAGGATGTCCTGCACCGCGCCGAAGGCGTGGCTCGCGATCCCCCAGAGGAAGAACGCGACGAGCAGCGCCACGAGCGGCGGGTTCACGACCGTGCCCGCCAGCGCGATGCCGTACACGGCGGGGCTGACGAAGTGCGTGGCCGAGGTCAGCGAGTCGACGAACGGGCGCTCCTTGAACCGCAGCCCTGGAGCACTGTAGGCGATCACCGCGAAGACGCTGATCGCGAGCACCAGCCACGACACCGGCGAGCCGAGCAGGACCAGGGCCACGAGGAACGGCACGTTCGTCACGACCGCGGCGATCAGCGTCGCGCGGTGCTCGCCGCGGTCGAGGACCGCTCCCTCCACTCCGCCCTTGCGAGGATTGCGGAGGTCGGACTCGTAGTCGAAGACGTCGTTGATGCCGTACATCGCGAGATTGTACGGGATGAGGAAGTAGAGCGTGCCGAGCACGAAGGCGAGGTCGATCTCGCGCGTGGTCAGCAGGTAGGCGGCCGCGAACGGGTACGCCGTGTTGACCCAGCTCAGCGGGCGGCTCGAGACGAACAGCGCGCGCAGCCGCTTCACGAGGCGCTCCGTCGACGCGCGGGGAGGAGGGTCCAGAGCGCGGGCAGCAGGAGCGCGGCGGCGATCGCGTAGGCGAAGTCCTCGATGGGGGCCACTCCGATCCGGATGCCCGAGATCAGCTCGTCGTCGTAGGCGACCAGGAGTCCCACCCCGATCATCACGTTGTCGAACACGGCGGTCATCACCAGCAGCACGGCGAGCGTGCCGAGCACGGCGGCGGGGCGGAGGCGCCGCCACGCGATCGCGACGACCACCAGCACGACCGCGAGGAAGACGGCGTTGAGGAGGAGGTAGGTCATGCGCGCACCTCCGGTCGCCGGGCGGCGCGGTTCGAGAGGAACCCGTGCACGTCCATGCTCAGGTAGCAGAGCAGGGTGAGGAAGAGGACCTCCTCGATGGGCAGCTCCGGCGCGAGCTGGATGCCGGTCATGTAGGGCGTCTCGCCGCGGAAGAACACGCCGAGACCGATGCCGACGAGATCCCAGATCAGGAAGAAGACGACGCCGACCGGCAGCACGATCGCCGCGCGCCGCGCGTCGGCCCAGAAGAACAGGCGCAGGCGCCTGTCGAGCACGACCATCCCGGTGATCGAGACGGCGAGCGCCAGCAGGTAGAGGAACCCCACCGGCTACTCCCCCGCGACCGCGACCGGGACGCGGGACGCCTCCGTCACGTCGGGCGCGACGGGCGCCGCCGGGGCGTCGCGCACCGGCAGCGGCTCGGTCGAGACGTCGCCGCGCACCCGCTTGAGCATCACCTCGGCGCTGATCAGGCACATCGGCAGGCCGATGCCCGGGATCGTCGAGCTTCCCGCGAAGAGCAGGCCGTCGACGTGCTTGCTGATGTTGCCGGCGCGGAAGAAGGCGCTCTGCGAGAGCACGTGCGACGGGCCGAGCATCGAGCCGCGCCACGCGCCGAGGTCGCTCTCGAAATCCGCCGGGCCGATGGTCCGGCGGACGACGATGCGCTCGGCGAGGTCGGTCGCTCCGGTCCAGGTCGCGATCTGCTCGATCACGGCGTCGGCGATGGCCTCGACGCGCGCATCGCCCGCGCCGTCGACTCCGCCGTGCCCGATCGAGGTGTCGGCCGGGATCGGCACGAGCACGAACAGGTTCTCGTGCCCCTCCGGAGCGACCGAGGGGTCGGTCGCGCTCGGGCGGCAGACGTAGATCGAGGCCGGGTCCGGCACCGAGGGGTTCTCGCCGAAGATGCGGCCGAAGTTGTCGCGCCAGTCCTGCGTGAAGAGCAGGGTGTGGTGCTCGAGCTGGGGCAGCTCCCCGCGCACACCGAGCAGCACGAGGACGGCGCTCGGGCCGGGCTCGCGGTTCTCCCAGTACGACGGCGGGTAGGTGCGCAGCTCGTCGGGCAGCAGCGACTGCTCGGTGGTGAAGAGGTCGGAGGCGTTCACGACGAGGTCGGCGGCGATCTGCCCGGTCCCCTCCGGCCCCTCGAACTCGACGCCGACGACCTCGGCGTCCCAGCGGCTGCCGCGCGGGGCGCGGGCGGTGAGGATCCGCGTGGCCGGCGACGAGGTGCGGATGCGCACCCCCGCCTCCTCGGCGACGTCCCGCACGGCGTCGATCAGCGTCGTGATGCCGCCCATCGGGTAGAGCACGCCGTCGGCCAGGTCGAGGTGGCTCATCAGGTGGTACATGCTCGGCGCACTGAACGGCGAGGAGCCGAGGAACACGGCCGGGTAGCCGAGGATCTGGCGGAGCCGGTTGTCGGTGACCGTCTTGCCGGCGAGGGTGTCGAGCGGAGTGAGGAGCAGGCGCCCGAGCGTGCTCGTGCGACTCAGCACGTCGCGGCGCAGCAGCGGCAGGAACGACGAGAAGCTCGTGTAGAGGAAGCGGCGCTTCGCGACCTCGTAGGTGTCCCGGGCCGAGTCGAGGTAGGAGCGCAGGCGCTCGCCCGCGCCGGGCTCGATGCGCTCGAACAGGGCGAGGTTCGACTCGAGGTCGGCGAGCACGTCGATCGGCTCCTCGATCCCCTCGCTGTAGACCCGGTAGCCCGGGTCGAGCGTGACGAGGTCGAGGCGCTCCGCGGCGCTCGAGCCCATCAGCTGGAAGAAGTGGTCGAACACCTCGGGCATCAGGTACCACGAGGGTCCGGTGTCGAAGCGGAAGCCGTCATTCTCCCATGAGCCGGCGCGACCGCCGACGACGTCCTTCGCCTCGAGCAGGGTGACGTCGAAGCCGTCGCGGGCGAGCAGAGCCGCGGAGGCGAGACCGCCGATCCCGCCGCCGATCACGACCGCGCGGTGCGATCCGGACTGCGAGCGAGCGGCACGGGCGGGTCCCTGACCGAGTCGCGGTCCGAGAGTCGAGACCGCCGCGCGGGCGGCGAGCGCGGCCTTGGTCGCGGTCGGCACGCTGACGCGGGCGCGCAGGAGCTCCTCGGCGGGCGTCTCGCGGATGCGGTCCGCCAGCGCCTCGAACAGCGAGTGCGCGAGACGCACGGCCCGGCGCGACGAGCGGGGCAGCTCGGGCACGATCGCGGCGGCCGCCTCGAGGTCGGCGTCGAGGTCGGCGAGGAGGATCGCCTTGTCCTGCTCGGAGAAGTCGCGCGGGTCGACGCCCGGGAAGTAGCTGCGTCCGAGCCCGTCGACATCCGCCGCCAGATCGCGGAGGAAGTTGACCTTCTGGAACGCCGAGCCCAGGCGGCGCGCGCCGGCGACGAGACGCTCGCGCTGCGCGGGGGAGACGAGACCCGCATCCGGAGCCGCGAGGAACACGTGCAGGCACATCAGCCCGACGACCTCGGCCGAGCCGTAGACGTAGGCCTCGAACGACTCGGGAGTGTGCTCGGTCTCGCGGAGGTCGGCGCGCATCGAGGCGAAGAACGGCGCCGTGAGCTCGGTGCCGAAACCGGTCGCCCGCGCGGTCCTCGCGAAGGCGTGGATGACGAGGTTGGCGCTGTAGCCGGTCTCGAGAGCCCGCTCGGTCTCGGCCTCGAAGGCGTCGAGCGCCTCCTCGACGGCGGCGCGGTCGAGCCGCGCCTCCTCGGCGACGCCGTCGACGATCTCGTCGGCGACGCGGACCAGCGCGTAGACGTCCTCGACCCGCTCGCGGACACCCGGGCCGAGCAGACGCGTGGCCAGCCCGAACGACGTCGAGTAGCGGCGGATCACCTGCGCCGACGCCTCGTGGGCGACGCGGTCGTACAGTTCGCTCTGCCGGCTCATCGTGCCACCGTACGTCGGCGGGGCGCGGCGTGCGGCATCGTGGCGACGGTCCGCGCGTGGCGGAGTCCGCGGGCCGTGCTGCGGGCGCTCATCGGGTGCGTCCCACGACGCTCGCGACCAGTGGGCGGACCTCGGTGCGGAACGCCTCCGGGACAGCGGGCACCGTGAGCGCCTGCCAGGCCCGGGTCGCGAAGTCGTCGGCGAGGTTCTCGGCGTAGCTGCGGGCCCCGCACTCCACGAGGATCCGGCGCACGCGCTCGGCCGTCTCGCCGCTCAGATGCTCGTCGCCGATCAGGTCCTCGATGTCGGGCCAGCAGTCGGTCCCCGCGGCGTGGGCGATCAGGACGGTGCGCTTGCCCTCGCGGAGGTCGCCGAGCGTGGTCTTGCCCGTCTGCACCTCCTCGCCGAACACCCCGAGCAGGTCGTCGACGATCTGGTAGGCGATGCCGATGCAGCGGCCGAACTCGCCCAGCGCCGCGACGACCTCGTCGTCGGCCCCCGCGAGGATCGCGCCGGCCTGCAGCGGCGCCTCGAACGAGTACACCGCGGTCTTCAGGCGCTCCATCTCGAGCACCTCGTCGACGGTGGGCATGCCGGGCATCAGCGAGAAGTCGACGTCGGCGAGCTCCCCCGCGGCTGAGGCGAAGACGGCCTCGTCGAGCAGGGTGAGGAGCCGGGCGCGCACGGCGTCGTCGGCTCCGACGCCCTCGACGAGACGGTGGGCGCCGGTGAGCGCCAGGTCGCCCGCGATGACGGCGACCGAGGTGCCGCGGTGCTCGGCGATCGGGATGGAGAGCCCGGCGGTGGTGGCCTCGTCGCGGTAGCTCCCCGAGACGTTCGGGCCGCCGCGGCGGACGAAGTCGCGATCGATCACGTCGTCGTGCACGATCAGGGCCGTGTGGAGGAGCTCGAACGCGGCGCCGAGGTGGGCCGCCGCCTCAGGGTCGGTGCCGCCGAGGGCCTCGTAGGCCGAGATGACCATCAGGGGGCGGAAGCGCTTGCCGCCGCGGGTGTTGGCCTCGAGGGTCTGCCAGAGCGTGAGGTAGCGGGGGCCGAGGCGGCCCGCTCTGGCGCGCGCCAGCGAGAAGAAGCGATCGAGCACGGCGTCGACGTGCTCCTGCCGTCGCCGGGAGAGAACTACGGAGTCTCGCGTATCCACGTGCTGAGGCTAACAAACTCGCTTCTCTAGCAATAAGCCGGCTGAGTTACCGGAGCGTGCTTGACTTACCGTCATGACTTCGGGAGGAATCGCGGTGCTGACCGACGAGATCGAGCAGGTGGTGCTGCTCGACGAGACGGGCGGCGCGATCGGCGTCGCCGACAAGGCGACGGTCCACGACACCGCCACTCCCCTGCACCTCGCCTTCTCGTGCCACGTCTTCGCTCCGGACGGCGCGCTGCTCGTCACGCGGCGGGCGCTCGAGAAGCGCACCTGGCCGGGCGTCTGGACCAACTCGTTCTGCGGCCACCCCGCTCCCGGCGAGCGGATCGAGGACGCGGTGGTGCGCCGGGCCGAGCGCGAGCTCGGCGCGCGCCTCGAGTCGCTCGAGGTCGCCCTGCCCGACTTCCGCTACCGCGCGGTCGACGCCTCCGGAGTCGTCGAGAACGAGATCTGCCCCGTCTACACCGCGACGCTCTCGAGCCGCGAGGCGCTGAACCCGCAGCCCGACGAGGTCATGGACTACGAGTGGGTCGACCCGGAGGCGACGCTCGCCGCGGTCCGCGCGGCCCCGTGGGCGTTCTCCCCCTGGCTGGTCCTGCAGCTCCCCCGCCTGCTCGGCTGAGCCGACCGACGGGGCCCGGGGTCAGTCGGAGTAGACGTCGGTGCGGTGGAAGTTCAGCGACGACCGCGACGCGGTCGGGCCGCGCTGGCCCTGGTAGCGCGAGCTGTACTCGGCGGAGCCGTACGGCTTCTCGGCCGGTGAGCTGAGGCGGAAGAAGCACATCTGACCGATCTTCATGCCCGGCCAGAGCATGATCGGCAGCGTCGCGACATTGCTCAGCTCGAGTGTCACGTGCCCGGTGAAGCCCGGATCGATGAACCCCGCGGTCGAGTGGGTGAGGAGCCCGAGCCTCCCGAGCGAGCTCTTGCCCTCGAGTCGCGCGGCGATGTCGTCCGGCAGCGAGACCTCCTCGTAGGTCGAGCCGAGCACGAACTCACCGGGGTGGAGGATGAACGCCTCCCCCGCGGGGGTCTCGACCAGCCGGGTCAGCTCGGGCTGGTCCTCCGCCGGATCGATGTACGGGTAGCGGTGGTTGTCGAACAGCCGGAAGAACCGATCGAGGCGCACATCGACGGACGACGGCTGGATCATCGATGCATCGTGCGGCGCCAGACCGACGCGGCCGGAGGTGAGTTCGGACTTGATGTCGCGGTCGGAGAGCAGCACGAGCCGATCCTAGCCGCGGCCGCGTTCCGGCCCTCCCGCACGCCTTGCTACGATGGGAGACGCGCCCGAAACGGCGCCGCGCGAGTGTAGTTCAATGGTAGAACTTCTGCTTCCCAAGCAGATGGCGCGGGTTCGATTCCCGTCACTCGCTCCAGAATTCCCGTCATTCGCTCCAGAGACGGCCCTCGCCCAGTTCCCGCGCTCGGTCGAACCAGGCCGCGGCCTCGGGAGTCAGCGCCGCAGGCCGACCCGCCCGCGCAACGGGCAGCAGAGCCGCCTCCTCTCCGAGCGCCTCCACGACCGCGGCCGGGTCTCCCCGCCGGATCGCCTGCAGGACCGGCCGGTGCCGCTCCGCCCGCTCGATCAGCGTCTCCCTGCTGGAGCGGGCGCGACGATTCAGATCCATCGCGAGCTGCAGGGCGAGGGAGCTGTACGCCCGCTCGAGCCTGCCGTGGCCCGCCAGCCCGACGACGGCGAGATGGAAGCGGTAGCTGTCCTCGGCCGCCGTCTCCTCCCGCCCGGCGACGGCGTGCTCCTGCATCAGCTCGAAGGCGCTCTCGACCCGGCGCAGGCGCTCGGGCGCGGTGACCGGAACGCCGATCCGGACCGCCATCTCCTCGAGGGTCCGTCTCAGCGTCGAGATCTCGTAGACGTCCTGCGGCGTGAGCTGCACGACGGTGACTCCGCGATTCGGGAGGGAGACGAGCAGACCCTCCTGCTCGAGGACGCGCAGCGCCTCGCGCACCGGCGACCTCGACGTGCCGAGCACTCCCGCGAGCATCGCCTCGGTGACCCGGGTCCCCGGCGCGAGCGCGCCCGAGGTGATCATCCGCCGCACCGCGTCGCTCGGCCGGGCGGTGGAGGCGTCCGAGCGGGCCGGATCAGGGGGCGAGGAGGTCACGACCGCCATTCTCCCGCCGGCCCGAGCGGGACCACGACCGGCCGGCCGGTCCGGGAGTCGGCGAGGATCTCGGCCTCGATCCCGAAGACGTCGGCCAGCACGCGCTCGGTCACGACGTCGGCGGGAGGGCCTGCCGCGACGATGCGGCCGTCCTTCATCGCGATGAGGTGGTCGGCGTGCCGCGCGGCGAGACTGAGCTCGTGCAGCACCATGACGACGGTCGCACCGGAGCGGCTGTGCAGCTCCTCGATCAGAGCCAGGACCTCGAGCTGGTGCGCGACGTCGAGGTAGGTCGTCGGCTCGTCCAGCAGCATCACCCGCGTCCGCTGCGCCACCGTCATCGCGATCCAGGCGCGCTGACGCTGACCGCCGGACAGCGAGTCGAGCGGCCGCTGCGCGAGGTCGGTCAGCCCGGTGGCGGCGAGCGTCTCCTGCACGACGCTCTCGTCCTCCGCGGACCACGGCCGGAACAGCCTCCGATGCGGGTCCCGCCCCCGCGAGACGAGCTCGGCGACGGTCATCCCGTCGGGAGCGAGGGGCGCCTGGGGCAGCATCGCGACCTCTCGGGCGTAGAGCCGCGGTGGGAGGTCCGCGAGGTCGCGGCCGTCGAGCAGGAGGTGACCCCGAGGACCGCGGACGAGACCCGCGAGGGAGCGCAGCAGGGTCGACTTGCCGCAGCCGTTCGGACCGATGACCGCGGTGATCGCGCCGGCGGGGATGCGGGCGCTCACGCTGTCGACGGCGCGGTGACGGCCGTACGACACCGTGAGGTCGCGGATCTCGAATCCGGAGGCGGGAGGGGTCATCGGAGTGCTGTCCTTCTGCGTACGAGGAGCCAGAGGAGGAACGGGGCGCCGATGGCGGCGGTCACCGCACCGACCGGCAGGATCAGAGGGGCGAGTGCGATCCGGGCGAGCAGATCGCTCGCGACGACCAGGACGGCGCCGATCGCGCCGGCGGCCGGGAGCGGCGCCCGGGAGGCCCGCGCGAGCATCCGGGAGAGGTGCGGCGCGACGAGAGCGACGAACGCTATCGGTCCGGCCGCGGCCGTCGCCGCCGACACGAGCAGCACCGAGAGCACCAGGAGCGCGACGACGGTCGGGAGCGTCCGCACGCCGAGCGTCCGGGCGACCTCGAGACCCAGGGTCAGCGCCGGGATCCTCGTCGCGAGGGGGGCGAGGGCGAGCATCACGAGGGCGACGACCACTGCCACCGCGAGCGACTCCGTCCAGCCGCGGTTGTTCAGCGACCCCGTGAGCCAGACGTTGGCCCGCGCCGCGTCGTCGATGTCCGCGGCGATCAGCATCCAGCTCACGAGCCCGCTGAAGAAGGCGGAGACACCGACACCGACGAGAAGCGGCTGGACACCACCGGAGTCGACGATGCGCAGGACGGCGGCGACCAGGGCGGCCGCGAGCAGGCCGCCGACGACGGCGGCGACGGGGATCCCCGCTGATCTCAGGACCCCGGCGACCCGCCCGCTGGAGCCGCCGAGCACGATGACCGCGACCGCCCCGGCACTGGCCCCCGCGGTCACCCCGAGCAGATCGGGGCTGGCGAGAGCGTTGCGCGCCGTGGTCTGCACGATCGCCCCGGAGACTCCGAGTGCGAGCCCGATCAGCAGGCCCAGGACGGCGCGCGGGAGCCGGAGCTGCAGCACGATGAGCTCCTCCTGCGGGCTCCCGCCGCCGAGGAGGATCCCGACCACTCGGTCCGGAGGCAGCGGGACGTCGCCGACGCCGAGCGAGAGCACGGCGATCCCGACCGCCAGGATCGAGGCGGTGGCCGCGACGAGACGCGGGCGTCGCGCTCCCGTCATCGGATCACCGCGTCAGGCCGACGACGACGAGCCGACCGGAGGACGATGACGAGGAACGCCGGGCCGCCGAGCACGGCCAGCGTCACACCGACCGGGAGCTCGGCGGGAGCGACGAGGACCCGCCCGACGATGTCGGCCGCCAGGACGATCAGCGCTCCCGCTCCGGCCGACAGGGGCAGGATCCGACGCTGGTCGCCTCCGGCGAACCGACGCACGAGGTGCGGGGCGACCAGGCCCACGAAGCCGAGGGAGCCGACGCAGGCCACGGCCCCTCCCACGAGCAGGACGACCGCCAGCAGCCCCACCACCCGACTCGCGACGACGGACCGGCCGAGGGACGCCGCGACGTCGTCACCGAGCGCGAGGGCGTTCAGAGTCGAGCCCTGCGAGACGGCGAGCACCGCTCCGAGGAGGAGGAACGGGAGGACCGCGCCGAGTACCTCCTCGCCGCGGCCTCCGGCGAGCGATCCGACCGTCCAGAAGCGGTACTCGTCGAGTGCGGCGGTGTCGAGGAGGAGGATCACGCCGGTGGCGGCGCTGAGCAGCGCCGACACCGCGGCTCCGGCGAGGACCAGGGAGGCGGGGCCGCTGTCTCGGCGCGATCGCGCGGTCGCGCCGAAGGCGGCGACGAGGACGGTGCCGATCGCGGCACCGGCGAAGGCGAACCAGAGGTGTCCGGCCGGGGTGCTGACGCCGAGCACCGAGACGGCGGTCACGACGGCGAGCGCCGATCCGGCCGTCACTCCGAGCAGCCCCGGGTCGGCCAGCGGGTTCCGAGTGTGGGCCTGGACGAGCGCCCCGCCCAGGGCGAGCGCGGCGCCTCCCGCGATGCCGATCGCCGTGCGCGGCACCCGCTGGCCGAGCACGATCGCCTCCGCCTCCGCTCCTGCGTGCCCCGAGAGCGCCGCGAGGACCGTCGCCGGATCCAGCCCGCGAGTGCCCGTCAGCAGACTCGCGACGGCGGCGACGAGCACCGCGCCGACGACGGCGGCCGCGACGAGGACTCCGTGGCGCACTGACGCACCAGGCGCGACCCTGCCCACCGGCACTGCGCTCAGAAGGAGGCGTAGAGCGATTCGACGACCTCGATGGCGTGCATCGCCGTCATCGGCCCGCCCTCGTGCGTCGACTTGTCCGACCGCACCACGTGGCCGGCCTGCACCGCCGGCAGCTGCGACCAGAGGGGGTTCTCCTGCACGGCGGCCCACTCGTCGGCGACGTTGACGAGTGCCACGATGCCGTCCGCATCCCTGTGCGCGTCGTACAGCTGCTCGGGGCCGTACTCGACACCCTCGCCCGACTCGACGGCCTCGGCGAAGGCCGCGGTCGGCATCGCACCGACATCGCGCAGCACCGTGGACAGCAGGCGGTTCGGCCGCACCTGCGATCCGTCGGAGTCGATGCCGATCGGCGCGACAGCGTGCGCGGCGATGACGTCGGCGTAGGTGCTCGAGACCTCGGCGACCGCGGCCTCGTACTCGGCGATCAGCTCGTCGGCGCGATCGAGCGTGCCGGTCGCCCGGCCGACCAGCCTGAGATCGTCCTGCCAGGTCGAGACGTCCTGCTCGCCGATCGCCAGCACCGGAGCGATGACCTGGAGCTCCTCGAGGATCGGCTCGACGTCGTCGGATCGGCTGATGATGAGCGACGGCGCTGCGGCGGCGATCGCCTCCACATTGATCTCGTCGGCGAGGAACAGCGGCTCCGCGCCGCTCGCGACCGCGGCGTCGAGGGCACCGGCGAGCGGCGACTCGAGCTCGAGGGCCCCCTCCTCCTCCCGCGGGAAGCCGACCACGGGGAGCCCGAGCGACAGGGCGATGTCCAGATCGCGGCGCCCCTCGATCACGACGACCGACTCGATGCGGTCCGGCACGGTGACCTCGCCGAGCACGGTCTCGACCGTGACTCCTCCGGCTTCCGGGCTCGCCGCCGTCGCACCGCTGCAGCCGGCGCTGAGGGCGAGGACGACGACCGCGGCGGCGACCGTCGAGGCTGAGCGGAGGAGCGGGCGGGCCGAGGAGGTCGAGTTCATAAGGGCAGGCTAACCTGAATTGTCGACAATCTCGTGCATCCGCGGGTGACGTCGCCAGGTGGTGCCGGAGCGTCCTCCGAGCCCGACACGCCGGGCGGATCGGCGCAGGCACGCGGATCCGGGGCCTCCACGGTGCAGGCTGGGACCGTGACAGAGCTGGTCCAGATCCCGTCGCCGGGCATCGCCCTCGAGTTCGGGCGCCCCGGTCGTCCGGTCGTGGTCGTGCTGCACGACGTCCACGGCCGGCTCCCCTGGATGGAGCCGTTCGCCGAGGCCGTCGCGAAGCACGGCTACCACGTGCTCGTCCCCGACCTCTACGACGGCTGGGCGACCCTCGCTCCCGAGGACGCGGAGGACCTGGCCGCGATGGCCGCCGAGGACCGCGCGCTCGCCTCCGTCACCGAGGCGGTGCGCTCGGGGGCGGCAGCGGGTGCCGAGCGCAGCGCCATCATCGGGTTCGGGTTCGGCGGGCGCCTCGGGCTGCTCGCGGCCGCCACGGGTCTGGTCGACGCGGTCGTCGCCTACTACGCGACCCTCGGACGCGAGGAGCACGCCCTCGTCCCGTGCCCGACCCTCCTGCACTACGCGCAGCACGACGAGTGGACGGAGGGGGACGATCCGGAGTCGTTCGTCGGCCGGCTCAAGGACGCGGGCACCCCCGTCACGGCGCACACCTACCCCGGCGCGGGGCGGCACTTCGCCAACGGGAACCTCGTCGACGCGGTCAGCCCCGCCTCGGCGGCCCTCGCCTACGCGCGGACCCTGTCGTTCCTGAATCCGCAGCTCATCGACTACTGACGAGCCGGCTCAGCCGTCGACGTCGTGCAGGTGGTGCACCACGTCGTGCAGGTAGTAGCGCGCCATCGTCGCGACCGTGAAGGCCGCTCCGTCGCTGCGGCGGCCCGGGCGAGACCACTGGTCGCCCGATACCCCCTCGAAGGCGGCCGCGATCAGCTCGGCCTCGTCGACCAGCTCCCGCCCGACGACCGCGGGGTCCTGCTCGGAGTAGCGGTCCTCCACGGCGGTGACGTCCTGGTCCCAGTTGGGGAAGAGCGGGTCGTCGCCCTCGAGCATCAGCCCGAGGCGCAGGCGGTAGATGCGGTGGACGTCGCGCACGTGCGCCGCGTACTCGAGCGGCGACCAGGTCTCGTCGTCGGGCCGACCGGCGGCGTCGTCGCGCTCGAGGACGTACGGCCAGCCGGCCGCGTTCTCGCGGATGAGATGGGGGACGGCGGCAGGCTCCACCAGCGAGGCGTCGAAGCCGCACTCGAGGCAGGGGCGCTCGGCCGCCCACGTCCAGTCCTTGGTGTCGGGAACGATCGGCATGGCTCCAGGGTAGGGCGCACCGCCGGAGGGCGGCGGCACCGGACGGACAGCCGGCACCGCTCGCCTGCCACGCGTCAGCAGCGCGGGTAGCCGGTCAGGATCGCGGTGCGCTCGCTGTCGACCGTCCACGGCAGACCGGGCGCGGTGCCCTCGCCGGCCTGCGCCACGGCGATCGCCGCGAGTCCGCGCGCGACGTTCGCCGCGAAGTCGGGGCCGGGCGTGGAGCTGTTCAGGGAGACCGCGACGGTGAGGCCCGACTCGGGATCCGAGTAGGCGGCCGTGACGAAGCCGGGTGCGACTCCCGAGAACCCGCGCAGCGGACCGGCCTGGTGACCGCCGAGACCGGCGAGCAGCCAGTCGGGGCGCCCCTGGCCCTGCGGGACGGCGTCGGCCCAGACGGCGTCGCCCGCGGGGTCGGCCGCGAGCCCGAACGCCAGGCGGCGGAGGTCCTCGAGGTCGGTGACCGCGCCTCCCGCGGCGCCGAGAGCCGACGGGGAGGCGGTGCCCACGTCGCGGCGGACGTCGCAGCGCACGCCTCCGTCGGGGGCGAGGGCGGCCGAGTAGCCGCGCGGCGCGGGCGCGGGCAGGTCGACGTCGCGCGCCGAGGGCAGCCGGGTGCTCCGGAGGCCGTACCGCGGGACCACGTAGTCGTCGTAGAGGGTGGCGACGCTGCGCCCCGTCACCTCCGAGATCACGAGCCCGGCGAGCAGCGGGCCTGTGGAGGAGTCGGACCACGCCGCACCGGGGGCGGCGGTGGGCGAGCGGACCTGGGCGGCCGAGATCAGCTCCATCGTCGGCCACTCGCGGATCGGGTTCTGGATCACGGTCGGCCAGAGCGCCGAGCGGAAGTCGGCGAGACCCGAGGTGTGCGCGCAGAGCTGGCGCAGGGTGAGCCCCTCGATGCCGGGGAGCGAGGTCAGCGACTCCCCCACGTCGGCGTCGAGGTCGACGCGCCCCTCCTCGGCGAGAGCGACCACGACGTCGCAGGTCATCGCCTCGGTGCCGCCTGTGCCCAGGCGCACGTGCGCGTCGGTGGTCAGCGGAGTCGGGTCGGCGTCGCCGACGACCCCGATCGCGGTCTCCCAGCCGCCGGCCCACGGCGACCAGACGCCGGCGACGGCTCCGGTGGCACCGGAGGCGGCCTGCGCCTCGCCGAGGAACCCCGAGAGCGCGGTCGCGAGCTCGTCCGGGACCGGCCCGTCCGGCGCGGCGGGCACCGAGGAGGCGGTGCCGCCGGTGCACCCGGCGAGCGCCAGGACCAGTGCAGAAGCGAGGAGGCGCGAGGACCTCGCCCGCAGGCCCTTCGGCAGCACGGCCGTCGACGGCACGGCCTTCAGTTGCAGAGCCATGCCCTCGAATCCCCCCGGACGCCTTGTGGAATGCCCTCCACTGTACGGGCGCCGCCTCGACGACCGGGCGGCCCCCGGCGCGGCACGGGCCATTCGTGTCCGGACCGTGACGCGGATCGCTCCAAACCGCTCGGGCCGGTGCTCCGAAGAGAGGATGTGCGGCGAGAGGCCGCCGGTTCGAGGAGGCTGCGAGACCATGACCGGTTCACCCAATCGTCTGATCGCCTCGGTCTTCGGCGCCGTCTACGTCGTCGTCGGGCTGCTCGGCTTCGTCGTCACCGGCGGAGTGCAGTTCCTCGCCACCGACGGCGGGCTCCTGCTCGGCATCTTCGAGGTCAATCCTCTCCACAACGTCGCGCACCTGCTGATCGGCGGCGCGCTGCTGATCGCCGGGCTCTCGACGGCGCCGGCCGCGAAGACCGTCAACGCGACGGTCGGGGGCCTGTACCTGCTCCTCGGGGTCGTCGGCTTCTTCCTCGTCAACACGTCGCTCAACGTGCTCGCGCTCAACACCGCGGACCACTTCCTGCACCTCGCCAGCGCCCTGGTGCTCCTCGGAGCGGGCCTCGGCCTCGAGAAGCGCTCGGGAGCACGCACCGCGACCGCATGACCCGGGCGGTTCGCCGCCCCCACAGACTCCGTCCGCCGCGGGCCCGCCGTTTTCCGCGGCGGACGGACCGAACGGCCCCGGACGACACGATGCGGTGTGTCGATCCGGGGCCTCCTTCCGCGCTCCCCCGGGAGCCGCCGCCCCTGGAGCCGAGAGATGTCCACCGTCGCCCGCTGCAACGCCGCCTTCGCCGCTCTCGGCGCGGGGCTCGTGCACGTCTCGTCGGCCGCGGGCCGGGGCGACGCGGCCGCCGTGCCCCTGGCCGCGCTGGGCGTCGTCGAGCTGGCCTGGGCCGTCGCCGTCCTCGCGCTCGGCCGCTTCCCGCTGCCCCGGACGGCTCTCTCGGTGGCCGCCATCGCCACGGCGGGCCTGGTCCTCGTGATCGCGGCGGGCCTCCTCCGCGACCCGCTCCCCCTGATCGCCGCGGGAGCCCTGCTGCTCGCCGCCGCGGCCGTCGTCGCCCGGACGCTGAGGGCGCCGCGCGCGCCCGAGCGCTCGGTGCCGGCCTCGCGCGCCGTGATCGGCCTGCTCGCCGGTGCGCTGACCGTCTCGGCGCTGGCGACTCCGGCCCTCGCGGCCTCGTCGGAGGGGACGGGCGACATGGGCGGGATGATGAGCAGCGTCGACGGCGGGCACGGGCACTGAATCGCCTCCGCCCCTGGCAGCGGCCGGTCGGCTCGGCTACGGTAAGGCCATCCTAAGAAACCGGACGGAGGCCACCGTGTCGAACGTGATCCCGTTCTCGGAGGCGCTGCGCGAGCGGATCGGCCAGTCGGGAGCCGACGACGAGGGCGCCGCCTTCATGACCGCCCTGATGACCGGCTCCGGCAGCCGCGACGACTACATCGCGATGATCTCCCAGCACTACTTCGTCTACGAGGCGCTCGAGGCCGTCGCCGACTCGATGGCCGACGATCCGGTCGCCGCCGTCTTCCTCTCCCCCCAGCTGACCCGCCTGCCGGCGATCGCGGAGGACCTGCGCTTCCTGGTCGGCGAGGACTGGCGCGAGCGGATCGCTCCGCTGCCCTCGACCGCCGAGTACGTCGAGCGGATCCGCACGGTGGCGGACGGCTGGAGCGGCGGCTTCATCGCCCACCACTACACGCGCTACCTCGGCGATCTGTCGGGCTGCGCCATCGTGCGGACGCTCCTCCAGCGCCGCTTCGGCTTCGAGACGAACGGCGTCGGCTTCTTCCTGTACGCCGAGATCGCCGCGCCCTCCGCCTTCCGCGCGGTCTACCGCGAGCAGCTCGACGCGGCGGGGTGGGACGACGCCGAGCGCGATCGCGTCATCGCCGAGGTGGCGGAGGCGTACCGGCTCACCAGCGAGCTGTTCCGCGAGCTCGCGCGCTCGCGGATGGCGGCCTGAGACTCAGCTCGCCTCGGTCGGCGCGGTGTCGGCGATCGCGGCGGGCTCCGCGCGGCGCTCGGACATGAAGCGCAGCACGTCCTTGTCGACGATGATGTCGCTCGGCCGCAGCGGCCGGGTGAGGTACAGACCCTCGAGGCTCGTGATCCGGCTGAGCGCCACGTAGGTCTGCCCCGGCGCGAACGCGCGCTGACCGAGGTCGACGACGGCGGCGTCGTAGGTCTTGCCCTGCGACTTGTGGATGGTCACGGCCCAGGCGAGCCGCAGCGGGAACTGCGCGAACTCGGCCACGATCTCGCGCGTCAGCTTCTTGGTGGCCGCCGAGTAGGAGTAGCGGTAGCGCTCCCACGTCGCGGGCTCGACCTCGTGCACCTCGCCGTCGACCTCGACCCACACCGTGCCGGCGACCTTGGTCACGCGGCCGATCGTGCCGTTGACCCAGCGCTGCTCCGCGTCGTTGCGGAGGAACATGACGTGCGCGCCGATCTTGAGCTCGAGGTTCTGATCGGCCGGGTAGGTGCGCCCGCCGAAGTCGCCGCTGATCTCGGCGGTGGCCGTCTTGAGCGGGCCCTTCAGTCGGGCGAGCGCGGTCTGGTTGATCCGGTTGACGGTGTCGTTGCGCGTCGCGAGGGTGATCGCGTCGTTGTCCGGAGGCGTGCGCGCACCCGCCTCGTTGAGGACGTCGGCGATCTCCTTCGTGACCATCCCGAAGCGCACGGCGTTGAGCATCCACTTGAAGCGCTCGTCGCTCTGGCGGTGGATCCGGCCGAGCTCGACGATCCGCAGCGGAGCCTCCTGCCAGACCAGCGCGTCGAAGAACCACAGCGAGCGGTAGCGGTCGGCGAAGTAGGCGCGCTCCTCCGGATCACCGGGAACGGGCGCGAGCTGGAACGGGTCTCCGAAGAGGACGACCTGGACGCCTCCGAACGGCTCGGACCGCCGCTGCCGCGCCTGGCGGAGGCTGCGGTCGATGCCGTCGAGCAGATCGGCGTTGACCATCGAGATCTCGTCGATCACGAGGGTGTCGATGGTGTTGAGGAGCTTGCGCAGCTCGGGCGGCTGATCGAGGTCGGAATCGGCGATGACGCCGATCGGCAGGCGGAACAGGGAGTGGATGGTCTGGCCGCCCACGTTGAGGGCGGCGACTCCGGTCGGGGCGCAGATCACGATCTGCTTCTCGGTGTTCCAGCTGAGGTGGTTGAGGAGGGTGGACTTGCCGGTGCCCGCACGGCCGGTGACGAAGAGGTGCTCGCGGGTGTTCTCGATGAGGTCGAACACCCGCTGCTGCTCGTCGGAGAGGGTCGGGTTCGTCACCGGTCCACTGTACCCAGCCCTCCCGGGCGCGCCGCGCTCCTCCCCAGGCGCTCCGCGCGGAGCGGGCCTGGGGAGGAGCGCTCGGGTCACACGTCGCGCAGGCGGGTGACCAGCAGGGCGGGCATCCAGACGGCGAGGACCCACGCGACGCTGGCGAGCGCGGCCGCGGGAGCCTCGATCAGCCCCTGGCCGGGCAGGCTCGACAGCGTCAGGCCGAGGTTCGACAGCAGGTACGGGCTCGCGTCGTCGATCCAGCGCGCCTCGAGCAGCGCCCCCGCGAGCGAGGCGACGATCGGAAGCACGAACAGCGCACCGACCGACAGGCCGATCGCCGCGGCGGTGCTGCGCACGAGCGCGGCGAGGCCGACCGAGAACGCGCCGATCACCGCGAGGTAGAAGGCGCCTCCGAGGAGCCCCGCGAGCACCCCGTCGTCGAACAGGGACACGTCGACGCCCTCGGGTGCGAGCATCGCCGCGATGATCAGGAACGAGCCGACCGTGGTGACGACGCCGACCAGGAACGACGCGATCGCGACCACTCCCCCTCGGGCGAGGAGCGACGGCAGGCGCTTCGGGACCGCGGTGTAGGTCGAGCGGATCATGCCCGTCGAGTACTCGCCGCCGATCGAGAGCGCCCCGAGCACCGCGACCACCAGGCCGACGAACTGCAGATGGGCGGTCGCTCCGCTGACGACGAGTGTAGGGGCGCCGAGCACCGACGCGGTGTCGGGTGTGAAGCTGGCGCCCAGGAGCAGCGCGAGCCCGAGGGCGAGCACGATGCAGATGCCGAACGACCACCAGGTCGAGCGGACGGTGGCGAGCTTGAGCACCTCGGAGGCGATGACGCCTCCGGCGCGCAGGCGCACGCCGTCGAGGTCGGGACGTCGGACGGCGGGGGCCTGCGCGGTCATCGGGCCGCTCCTTCCAGGGGCTGCGAAGCGGGGGTGGAGTACTCGAGCGCGTCCGCGGTCATGGCGGTGTACGCCTCCTCGAGCGAGCGGGTGAGCGGGGTGAGGCCGTGCAGGGCGATCCCGCTGCCGAGCGCGAGGTCGCCGATCGTCGGCGCGTCCATCCCGTCGACGTCGAGCCCGCCGGAGACCGACTCGACGTGCGCGCCGCGGAGCGCGAGCAGCTCCGCGAGACGCGGCGCCTCCGGGCTCTCGACGCGCACGCGCGGCCGGGACTCGGCGAGGAAGTCGGCCAGCGGGGCATCCGCGAGGACCCGGCCGCGCCCGAGGACGATGATGTGGTCGGCGGTCTGCGCCATCTCGCTCATCAGGTGCGAGGAGAGCAGCACGCAGCGGCCGTCCGCCGCCTGCGAGCGCACGAAGTCGCGGACCCAGCGCACCCCCTCCGGATCGAGGCCGTTGACCGGCTCGTCGAGCAGCAGTGTCTGCGGGTCGCCCAGCAGAGCCGTCGCGATGCCGACCCGCTGGCCCATGCCGAGCGAGAAGCCTCCGACGCGCTTGCGGGCGACGCTCTCGAGGCCCACGAACTCGATGACCTCCTCGACCCTCGCACGCGGGATGCGGTGGGTCGCGGCGATGACGCGCAGGTGGTCGCGGAGCGAGCGCCCGCGGTGCGCCGCCTTCGCGTCGAGCAGGGCGCCCACCTCGCGCAGCGGCGCGGCGTGCTCGGCGTAGGGGCGGCCGTTCACCCGCACGGAGCCGGCGGTCGGCCGGTCGAGCCCCACGATCATCCGCATCGTCGTCGACTTGCCGGCCCCGTTGGGTCCGAGGAACCCCGTCACCTTCCCCGGCGCCACGGTGAAGTCGATCGCGTCGACAGCCGTCTTCGCCCCGAACCTCTTCGTCAGTCCTCGTGCCTCGATCATGGATCCCCCTTCTGGTCGGACGCCGCCTCGCACCTCGGACCCGCGTCGGCACGGGCCGGGTCGAGCGGCGGGGCCAGCCTAGGAAGGGCTCTGGGGCTCCCGGCCCGCGATCGTGCGATGCGGGGGTGCGCTCAGGGGAAAAGGGGGGACAACCCCCACTCAGCCGCGCTTCTGGAGGGTCGCCAGGCGGTCGTTGTAGGCCGAGAGCTCGGCCTCGCCCGTGCGGTCGGCCTGGCGATCGCGGCGCTTGGTCTCGCGGTCGTCGGAGCGGCTCCACATCATGGCCACGACGATCGCGAGGGCGAGCGTCGGGATCTCGCCGATGCTCCACGCGATGCCGCCGGCCGCCTGCTGGTCGGCCAGCGCATCGGTTCCCCAGCCCATCGCGCCGTACCAGTCGGCGAGGAGGAGGCCCGTGCCGGTCATCAGGGCGAGGCCGAAGAACGCGTGGAAGGCCATCGTGCCCAGCAGCAGCAGGAGGCGCATCGGGTAGGGGACGCGGTGGACGCTGGGGTCGACTCCGATCAGCACGCTCACGAAGAGGTAGCCCGTGATCAGGAAGTGCACGATCATCCACTCGTGCCCGATGTGGTCGGTGGTCGCCCAGCGGAACAGCGGCGAGTAGTAGAAGCCCCAGAGCGAGCCGACGAACAGCAGCGCGGCGACGATCGGGTGCGAGACGGCCGTCGCGAAGCGCGAGTGCACGGCGAGGAGGACCCACTCGCGGGGTCCGCGGGAGCCGTCGGTCCGGCGCGTCGCGGCACGAGCGATGAGGGTCACCGGCGCGGCGGGGACCAGCAGGAGCGGGACGGCCATCGTCAGCACCATGTGCGAGAGCATGTGCGCGCTGAACAGGTACTTCTCGTAGGCGTTCACTCCGCCGTTCGTGATGTAGGCGAGCAGGAGCATCCCGGCGATCCAGAGGACCGTGCGGTGGACGGGCCAGCTGTCGCCGCGGCGGTGCAGGCGGACGACGCCCGCGACGTAGAAGGCGATGCCGAAGGCGCAGAACAGCAGCCAGACCAGGTCGACGTTCCAGAGGGTGACGAAGTTCAGGGCGCTCGGAGCCGGCGGCAGCGGCTCGCCGGTCAGCAGCTCGGCGGGGGTCGGGTTGGTGAGCTGCGACGCCGCGACCTGGTCGACGGGCGTCGCGGTGCGGGCGAGGGCCGCCGCGACTCCCGAGGCGATGCCCATGAAGGTGAGCTCGGCGGCGACCAGCCACCAGAAGCTGCGCCCGCCCGAGCCGCCCGCGGCCCGCATGCGCGCGATCAGGACGCGGCGCTGAAGCACGCCGAAGAGTCCGAGCGCGATGAGGACGGCGACCTTGACGAGGACGAGGACGCCGTAGCCCGTCAGCAGGTTGTCGAGCGTGGCGAGGCGGAGCTCGGCGCTGACGTAGCCGGAGGCGGCCACGACCACGAAGCTCACGAGAGCGAGGCTCGAGTAGCGCTCGATCACGGGGAGCAGGCGCGCACCGGCGAGGAGGGGGCGCAGCACGATGATCGTGATCAGCCCGCCGAGCCAGATCGCGGCGAAGACGAGGTGCAGGCCGAGCGCGGTGACGGCGGCGTCGTGCCCGCTGGCGCCCGCGGCGTGGCCCTGCTGCGCCATCGGCAGGAGGGTGAGGAGCGCGATGCCCGTCACGAAGACGAGCGCGGTCTGGTTGCGCACGGCGAAGCAGAGCACCGTGACGACCGCCGCCAGCAGGGTCGTGATGAGCCAGGACTGGCCGACGGGGATGCTGCCGATGAAGTAGCTGAGCTTGGTGCCGAAGTCTCGGTCGAGGCTCAGCGGCGTCTGCGTGACGTTGAGGAAGGTGAAGAAGCCCGTGACGGCGGAGGCGGCGGCGAAGAACGCGGCGCTCGCGGCGGCGACGTCGAGGGCGACGGTGAACTCGGTGCGCGGCTCCGGGGCGGCGGCGGGCTCGGGACGGGCCTCGCGGACGGGGGCGCCCGCTCCGACCAGGACCCTGCGATCGGCCGCCGCGCGCGCGACGGCGCGGGGGCTGAGCGCGAAGAGCGTCAGCACGAGGGAGCCGATCATCCCGGCGGCGCCGAGGTTGACGGCGAGCTTCGCGAGCGGGAGGCCGTAGCGGACGACGGGGCCGGGATCGCTGATGGCCTGCGCGTCGGCACCGCGGCCGAACGCCAGCGCTGCCAGGAGCGCGACGAGGGCGGCGGCCACCAGGAGCAGCGCCGGGCCGACGATCCGGACGGTTCGATTCACCCGTCAAGCCTACGTTCTCGCGGCTGATCGGGAGCCGCGACTGCGGACGACGACGGCCCCGGCGCGTACCGGGGCCGTCGTCGGAGGGCCGTCGGAGACGGCCGGGTCGCAGCGACTACTTCGCGGCGGCCTTGAGCTTGGTGCCCGCGGAGACCTTGACCGAGTGGCCGGCGGCGATCTGGATGGTCTCACCGGTCTGCGGGTTGCGGCCGGTGCGCGCGGCGCGGGAGGTGCGCTCGACGGCGATCCAGCCCGGGATGGTCACCTTCACGTCGTTCGAGACGGAGTCGGCGAGGGTGGTGAAGAGCGAGTCGAGGACGCCGTTGACGGCGGCCTGGCTCTGGCCGGAGTCCGCGGCGATCTTCGCGACGAGCTCGGTGCGGTTGAGCGACTTGTCAGCCATTGGAGTGTCCTCCCAGGACGTTCGCGCTGTTGAGAACAGCTGGTGAATGTGGATCGTCCTCGGTCGGGGACGGACGCCCTCGACCGGTCGGACCGTCCGTAACCTACCAGCCCGATCCCCGATTCCTCGCGAATCACGCCCCGCGAAGCCCGGAACGACGCCGATCCGCGCTCGAGGAAGGGTCCGATCGCGCCGATCGTCCTCCACAGGGGGCGCTCGGCCGACCCCTCCACCGAACCGCGCTCCCCCGGCCCACCGAGCTCGGCGGCTCGTGAGGATCGTGGCATGTCGATCCTCCTCCTCGCCCCCGCCGCCGTTCTCCCGCCGCCACCCGCCCTCGATCGCCCGCCCGTCGCCCGCCTCAGGAGACGGTCGCCGCGGGAGCCCGGGCTCGCGGCGCTCGCCCTCGGGCTCCTCGCCGTGACCTCGGCGGTGCATCCGCTCTGGGCCCTCCCGTCCGTCGGCACCGGGGTCGCCGGCGTGGTCGTCGGGGCCGTGGCGCTGCTGCACCGCGGCGAGCGCCGGTCGGGCGCCGTCGGGCTCGTCTGCGCGCTGCTCGGGCTCGCAGTCGCCTCCGTCACGGTGCCGGCGTCGATCGGAGGGGCGGCCGAGGTGCTGGTCTGGCTCGCGGCCCAGCGGCCCGGAGCGGCGTGACGATGCCCGGGGACGGGTCAGTCGGCGTCGCTACACTCCCTCCGGCGCGCGCCCGAGCTCGCCGAAGGGATCGCGACGATGACGCAGACGACGAACGACTGGATCACGACAGCCATCTGGTGGCAGGTGTACCCCCTCGGATTCACCGGCGCGGAGGCCACGGCCGCCGAGGGCCCTGGTCCAGGCGACGAGCCGCGGCACCGCCTCCGCTCGATCCTCCCCTGGCTCGACGACCTGCTGGCGGTGGGCTGCAACGGCCTCCTGCTCGGCCCGGTCTTCTCGTCGATGACCCACGGGTACGACACGATCGACCACTTCACGGTCGACCCGCGCCTCGGCGACGAGCGCGACCTCGACGAGCTGATCGCCGCGTGCCGCGAGCGCGGGATCCGCGTGCTCTTCGACGGCGTCTTCAACCACGTCGGCCGCGACCACCCGTGGTGGCGCGAGGCCGTCGCCGCCGGTGCCGGCTCCGCCGCCGCGGCGCGGTTCTCGCGCGGGCCGTCGGCGCGCGAGGTCGACGGGTTGCCGGTGGACGTGTTCGAGGGGCACGAGGCGCTCGTCGAGCTCGACACCGCGAATCCGGAGGTCGCCGAGTACGTGTCCTCGGTGATGGCGCACTGGCTCGAGCGCGGCATCGACGGGTGGCGGCTCGACGCGGCCTACGCGGTCGACCCGAGCAGCTGGCGCGCCGCGATCGATCCGCTGCGCGAGCGCTTCCCCGGGGCGTGGTTCGTCGGCGAGGTCATCCACGGCGACTACTCGGAGTACGTCCGCGAGTCGGGGCTCGACTCCGTCACCCAGTACGAGCTGTGGAAGTCGGTGCGCTCGTCGATCGAGCAGGGCAACCTCTTCGAGCTCGACTGGACGCTGCAGCGGCACGGCGGGTTCCTCGACGAGTTCCTCCCCCTCACCTTCATCGGCAACCACGACGTGACCCGACTGGCGAGCGCGATCTCGGACAGCAGGCACCACGGGCACGCGACCGCGATCCTCGGCTTCGTCGGCGGAGTCCCGAGCGTGTACTCGGGCGACGAGCGCGGGCTCGAGGGAGTGAAGGAGGAGCGCGCGGGCGGCGACGACGCGATCCGCCCCGAGTTCCCGGCCGACCCGGGCGAGTGGCCGCGCGGCGACGCCTACCGGACCCACCAGGAGGTCATCGCCTTCCGGCGGCGGCACCCGTGGCTCGCCCGGTCGCGCACCAGGACGGTCGACCTCTCGAACACCGCCGTCCTGCTGATCGCGGACGGTCCCGATGGCGAGACGGCTCGCCTGGCCCTCAATCTCGGTGACGAGACGGTGACGGTCGGCGGCGTGACCGTGGGGCCGCACGCGTGGGTCCTGCCCGACTGACGGGACGGTCGCCAGGGCGTGTTGGACACGAGACCGCCGTCGCGAGCACGGCCTGATCGTGCGAGCTGCAAGGAGCGGATCGAAGGCCCATGCGGGCATGGGACGAGATCCGCGACGCCGCAGATCGAGCGATCAGGCCGAGCGGAGCACGCGGGATCGTGTTCAACACGCCCTACGCTCGGGGCAGGCGACCCGTCGCGACCGACCGCTCCGGCGGACCGCGGCCGGGAGCGAGTCAGGAGTGGACATGTCGGCGAGGCAGCAGGACCGGGCGACCGGGATCGGCGAGGCGTCCGCCTCTCCCGCGGATCCGACGGGCGACCCCGGACCGGGTGAGCGCAGCGGCCTCTCGAGCCGCGTCGCCGACGACATCCTGAGCGGCACGGACGACTTCGGAGCGGACTTCGCCGAGGACGAGGGCGGCGGCGCCCCGGGCGGCGGTCCCGAGTCGGCCGAGGGGCTCGGCGATCTGCGTGCCGCCGAGATCGACGATCCCGCGCAGGCGGTCGGCGACGACCCGGCGAATCCGATCCACGGATCGCTGGCGGAGGAGTTCGAGGCGCGCTGACCCGCGCCCTCACGCGGAGCGGTCGTCCGCGGCCCGTTCCTCGCCCGTGAGAGCGTCGCCGAGGAACCGCAGCAGGCCGAGGAGCAGCAGCTCCTTCGACTCCGAGCGCCGGTACTCGTGGCCCTCGCCCTCGAGGCGCAGGTACTCGACCGGCCGGCCCCGCTCCTCCAGCGCCGCGACGATCTGCTCGGCCTCGCCGATCGGCACGTTCGTGTCGAGCTCGCCGTGGACCACCAGGAGCGGCACGTCGATCGCCGACACGCTCCCCAGCGGCGAGAGCCGCTCGAGCAGGTCGACGTCGTGCTCGGGGTGCCCGTACTTGGTGACGGCGGCCGAGGCGATCCACGGCTCGGTGTCGCGGTAGAAGGTCCGCAGATCGGACATGCCGCAGATGTCCACACCGGCGGCGAACACGCCGGGCGAGAACGCGAGCGAGGCCAGGGTCAGGTAGCCGCCGTAGGAGCGGCCGGTCACCGCGATGCGGGCCCGATCGGCGATGCCGGAGTCGACCAGGAAGTCGGCCGCCGCGAGCACGTCGGCGAACGCGTCCGTCCGCTTCTCGACGTCGTCGGCGTGCACGAAGTCGCGTCCGAAGCCCGAGGAGCCGCGGACGTTCGGCGCGAAGACCGTGATCCCCGACGCCGCGACCGCCTGGTGCTGCGCGGCGAAGGTCGGCCGCTCCTGCGACTCCGGCCCGCCGTGCAGGCTCAGCATCGCCGGACCGCCGGTCGGCACTCCCCGGGCGCGGTAGAGCCAGCCCGAGAGCGCCAGCCCGTCGCGGCCGGCGAAGCGCTCGAGCGTCGGGACCACGAGGGGCTCGGCCGGCAGCGCGGGCACCTGCGTGAGCCGCGACCACTCGTGGGTCGCCGTGTCCATCCGCCAGAGCTCCCGCGGACGCTCCGGCCCCTCGACGCCGAGCACGACGCTCCCGCCGTCCCGTGAGAGGACCGGCGTGGTCGCCACCAGCCCCGGCAGCCCCGAGACGGGGACGCGCGCACCGGTCGTGGTGTCGAAGAGCTCGATCTCGCTCGAGCCGGCGACGTTCCAGACAAGCAGGAGGAGGCGCCCCGCGTCGTCGGCGTCGAGGCCCTCGAGCTCGGCGTCGTCGCGGGCGGCGAGCCGGCGGATCCGGCCGCGCCAGCCGTCGGGCCCGAGCGGCATCGCGACGAGCTGGCGACGCGGGAGGTCGACGTCGGTCGCGAGGTAGGCCACGATCGGGCTCTCGTTGTCGTTCGGCGCGGAGGGGCGCAGCAGCGCCACGTCGGTCGACCCGGTGCCCGAGTCGGGCAGCAGCGCGTGGTTCTCGTTGGTGAGGCGGTCGACGACGACGCAGTACTGGTGTCCGCGCTGGCCGTCGCGGACGACCACGAGCCGCTCCTCGACGGAGAGGTCGAGCACCGAGATGAGGTCGCCGTCCACGAGCGGCCGGCGCTCACCCGACGCGGGATCGACGAGGAAGGAGCGCGTCGGCTGCTCGGGCTCGGCGGAGGGCACGGTGACGACGACGTGGTGCCCGCTCCGCGTCCACGGGCCGAGCTCGGCGTGGGCGTCGCGGGAGCCTGCGATGCGGCGGGCGTCGGAGCCGTCGGGCCGGACCACCCAGACCTGCGTGCGGACGCCTCCGTCGGTCGCGACCAGGCAGGCGAGCCAGGCGGAGTCGGCGGACCACGAGACGGAGAGGACGGGGTCGTCGGTGAAGCGGATGCAGTGCGCGGCGGGCGGCTCTCCCGCGGCGGCGACGTCCTGCACCCAGACCTCGGGCGAGCCTCCGCGGTCGCTGATGAAGGCGGTGCGCGCGGCGTCGGGAGTCATCGTGGGACCCCAGCTGCCCCAGGCGTGCGCGAGTGCGAGACCGAGCCGCTCGGCAGCGGCGAGCCGGTCGGGTGCGAGGAGGGTCATGCCTCCATCCTTCTGCACCGGTCGGTGCGCGTGTTCCGCGCCGGGCGAACGCGGCGCGAACGATCGAGAGCCGACGCGACTCCGGGCTCACCTCCGGCTCGCAGGATCGCGGTCGGCTCGTCAGAACGGGCGGATTCCGCGAGCCGAAGCACGTCTCGCGAGCCGGAGGTGATCAGCGAGGGGCGCGGTCAGCCGACGCCGTGCTCCTGGAGCCACATCTCGAGGAGGGCGAGCTGCCAGAGCTCGTTCGAGCCGAGGCGGGTGCGGGTCGCGTTCGGGTCGGCGAGGAGCGCGTCGACCGTCGCCGGGTCGAAGATCGCGCGTTCGCGGGCCGACGGGTCGGTCAGCGCCGCGCGGACGCGCTCGAGGTACGGGCCCTCGAGCTGGCGGATCGCGGGCACCGGGAAGTAGCCCTTGGTGCGGTCGATCACCTCGTCGGGCACGATGCCGCGCACGGCGCGCTTCAGCACGCCCTTGCCGCCGTCGGAGAGCTTGAGCTCCGGTGGGATCCGGCCGACGAGCTCGACGAACTCGTGGTCGAGGAACGGCACGCGCGCCTCGAGGCCCCACGCCATCGTCATGTTGTCGACGCGCTTCACGGGATCGTCGACGAGCATCACGGTCGTGTCGTTCCGCAGCGCCGCATCGACCGACGTCTCGGCGCCGGGGCGGCCGAAGCGCTCGGCGATGAAGGCGGTCGCCGCATCCGCGCCGCGCCAGTCCGGGGTGAGCAGCGCCTGCAGCTCGGGGAAGCGACGGTCGAAGAAGACCGACGCGTACGCCTCCGCGGCGCTCTCGCGCGGGACCCCGGCGAGCGGCGGGTACCAGTCGTAGCCGCCGAGCACCTCGTCGGCGCCCTGGCCCGACTGCACGACCTTGACGTGCTGCGAGACGTCCTCGCTCAGCAGGTAGAAGGCGACGGCGTCGTGCGAGACCATCGGCTCGCTCATCGCGGCGATCGCCCCGTCGATCCCGGGCAGCAGGCGCGCGGAGTCGATCGCGATGCGGTGGTGATCGGTGCCGAAGCGCTCGGCGACGAGGCCGGAGAACTCGAACTCGTTCCCCGACTCCCCGCCCGCCGAGTCGAAGCCGATCGAGAAGGTCTGCAGCCCGGTCTGGCCGGCCTCGGCGAGCAGCGCGACGACGAGGCTCGAGTCGATGCCTCCCGAGAGCAGCACGCCGACCGGCACGTCGGCGACCATGCGGCGCTCGACGGCGGTGCGGAACGACGCGATGAGCGCCTCCTGCCAGTCCTGCTCGCTCCAGTCGGTGCGGGAGGGATCGCGGGCGAAGACGGGCTCCCAGTAGACGTGCTCGCGACTCGTGCCGTCGGGCTCGATCACGCGCACGGTCGCGGGCGGCAGCTTCGTGACTCCGGACAGGATCGTGCGCGGCGCCGGCACGACCGAGTGGAAGCTCAGGTAGAACATCAGCGCGGTGCGGTCGATCGTCGTGTCGGCGACTCCGCCCGCGAGCAGCGCCTGCACGGTCGAGGCGAAGCGGATCCGCTCCCGCGTCTCGTCGAGGTAGAGGGGCTTGATGCCGAGGCGGTCGCGCGCCATCACGACGCGCCCCGAGACGTGCTCGACGATCACGAAGGCGAACATGCCGAGGAACCGGTCGACGCAGTCCGCACCCCACTCGGCGTAGGCCTTGCCGATCACCTCGGTGTCGGAGTGCGAGAAGAAGCGGTGCCCCTTGCCCTCGAGCTCGGTGCGCAGCTGCTCGTAGTTGTAGATGCAGCCGTTGAACACGATCGAGAGCCCGAGGGCCGGATCGATCATCGGCTGCGATCCGGCGGGCGAGAGGTCGATGATCGAGAGCCGCCGATGACCGAGCGCGACCGGTCCGCGCGCCCACAGGCCGTCGCCGTCCGGTCCGCGGTGCACCATGCAGCCCGTCATCCGCTCGACCGCCGCCGCATCGGCGCGGGCGCCGTCGAGCCTGATCTCACCGCCCAGTCCGCACATCTCAGCGCCCCACGATCCAGGTGTCCTTCGCGCCGCCGCCGCGGGAGGAGTTGACGATCATGCTGCCCTCGGCCGCCACGCGGGTCAGCGCGAGGTCGGCGAGGCGGACGTCGTCGGGCCCCGTCCCCGTGACGAAGACGAAGGCGCGGAGGTCGACGTGCCGCGGCTGCAGCTCGGTGCCCGAGAAGGAGGGCAGGGACGACAGGCGGACGACCTCCTGGGCGACCCACGCCTCCGGTTCGGCCGCGATGGCGGCCCGTCGCTCGGCGACTCGCGCGGCAGCGGCGGAGGGTCCGATCATCACGCCGCGACCGCCCCAGCCGTCGACCGGCTTGGTGACCAGCTCGCCGACGCGCTCGAGCACGATGCGGCGCTCCGCCTCGTCCTCCGGGCGGTAGGTCGGCACCGACTCGAGCAGCGGCCGCTCGTCGAGGTAGTAGCCGATGAGCTCGGGCACGGCGCAGTAGAGCGCCTTGTCGTCGGCGATGCCGTTGCCGGGGGCGTTGGCGAGGAAGACGTGGCCGGCCGCGGCGACCTCGAGCACCCGTTGACCGATCGCGCGGTCGTCGGCGACCAGGTCGGCCAGCTCGACGTCGAGGCGGAGGTAGAGGGCGTCGACGGTCCGGCCCTGCGCCCGGACCCGCCCGCCCTCGACGACGAGGTCCTCGGCCTCGAGCAGCAGGAGCCCCGCACCGTCGGCCAGGGCGCGGTGCTCGAACCAGGCCGAGCTCGACGCTCCGCTCGAGAGCAGGGCCAGGACGGGCTCGGTGACCTCGGGGGCGACGCCCTGCAGGAGCGTGCGCCGCAGCCCGGCGAACGCGCTCGACGGATCGAGCAGCCCCTCCGGCCGGGGCAGCTCGGGCAGCAGATCGTCGACGAGCGAGCGGATGCCCATCGCGTAGGCCAGGCCGCTGGGGTTCCGCAGATTGTCCTCGAGCACGCGCCATCCGCCGAACTCGTTGCGGACGAGGTCGAAGCCCATCACGGCACCCCGCACGGTGCCCGGAGGCAGACGGGTGCCCTCCTCGCGCCAGCCGGCGGATCCGCGGAGCGTGCGGACGATGCCGTCGCGCTCGGCCCGCTTCTCGCCGTACGCGTCCTGGAGGAAGCACTCGAGCGCGCGCGCCCGCTGCTCGAGACCCGCGGCCAGCTCCGACCACTCGTGCGCCTGCAGGACCCGCGGCACGAGGTCGACCGGGAAGGGCCGGTCCTCGTCCTCGACGCGGAAGGTGATGCCGGCCGCCTCGACCAGGCGGTCGCGCGACTCGTGCAGCTCGCCGAGCCGCTCGGCGCCGAGATCGCGGAAGTGCTCGAGGATCGGCTGGTAGGCGCTGCGGGGGCGGCCGCCGGTGGCGACGGCCTCGTCTCCGGCGCGCACGCGGTAGGTGCGGAGGCTCGGCGCCGGCAGGATCGGTCCGCTCGCGGGTCCGTGGGTCTCGGCGACCACGGAGTCGACGACGGCGTCGAGGGTGCCGCGCTCGGCGTAGACGGCGCGCTGACGGTCGGCGGAGTTGCCGCGCGCGATCAGCGCCTCGGTCAGCTCGCGCACCTGCTCGAGGTCGCCGAGCTCGTCGAGCGCGGGCTGGAGGCGCGCGATCATGCTGCGCAGCGCCTCCGCCGCGGGGACCGGACGGGGGTGCTCGGTGTGGTCGAGGAGCTGCCCGGCGAGACCGCCGCGCGCGGCCTGCCAGGTGGCGGCGCGCTGGATCGGCGGCGGGGTGTGCCGGAACGGGCGTCCCGCCTCGATGTCGAGCTCGGCCGCGCGCACGAGGCCGCGGAAGAGCCCGGCGACCAGGACCGCGTCGTCGACGATCGGCATCGCGTCGCAGACCCGGAGCTCCAGGGTCGGCGCGTGCGAGGAGGGTCGCACGTCGAAGTACGCCATCTTGGAGTCGGCGATGACGCCGGTCGCGATGAGGTCGGCGAGGAGGCGGTCGTACTCCGCCGCGGAGGCCAGCGGTCCGGTCGCCCCGGCGCTCGGCCAGCGCTGCCAGATGATCGTGCGGATGCTCGCGTAGCCGGTGTCCTGGCCGTTCCAGTACGGACTGCTGGCGCTCGCCGAGAGCAGCACCGGCAGATCCCGGGCGATCCGCTGCGCGATCTGGATCGCGAGCTCGCGATCGGAGACCCCGACGTGGATCTGGGTGCCGCAGATCAGCTGCTCGTCCACGAGCATCCGGTACTGCTCCTGCATCCGGCCGTAGCGGCCGGTGCTGGTGAGCTCGAAGTCCTTGTGCTCCGATCGCGGTGCGGTGCCGACGGCGGCGATGCCGATGCCGTCGGGGGCCGCCGCGTCGATGACCGCCTGGCGGAGGGTGATGAGCTGCTCCCGGAGCCCGTCGAGCGAGTCGACGACCGGTGTGTTCGTCTCGACCGTCGTCCGCTGCAGCTCTGCCGAGAAGTTCTCTCGCGGCAACCGCGCGAGCACCTGGGGTGCGTGCGCGGAGAGCTGCCTCGTCTCGAGGTCGATCAGGTGGAGCTCTTCCTCCGCGCCGAGTGTGAGTTCTGCGCGCATGCGCCCACCGTACGACGCCTTTGTTTCGGGCAGCTACGGGGTGTCCGCGACTCGAGTGTGCGCGCGGACTCAGCAGGCACCGAGGTCACCGCGGAAGCTCCCCGTCGCCCGCCCCGCTGAAGTAGCGCCACATCAACCGGACGGTGAGCGAGTATCGAGCGCCCGACTGACGGACGTCCTCCGGAGTCCCCTCGGTGATGGTGCCGTCGTAGGACACCCGGTTGAAGCCGTCGGCGAGGGGCAGACCGTCGACCGCGAGCCGGTCGGCGTCGCCGAACTCCCACGAGAGCGAGACGGCTCCGCCTGCCCCTCCGCCGGGGAGGTCTCGTCCGCCACCTCCCTCGAGCGCGGGCCCGGTCAGGAGGTCGCGGTCGGACAGCCCGTCGACGACCGTTCCCTGACCGCTGTGGATCCCGTTGCGCTCGAGGAAAGCGTCGACAGCCCGGGCGGCGTCCGCCTGATCGGCACCCTGCACCGCGTACACGACCGCGCCCTCGAGCAGGCAGACGGTGCTGTACACGGCCCCGGAGGGACCCAGCGTCAGACCGGTCGGGCCGCCTTCCGAGAAGCACCAGTCCGCCCTGGCCCGCGCGATCTCGTCGATCCCTTCGGTGCCCGAGAGCGCGAGCGCGTCATCGAACGGCGCCGACGCCTCGACGCGCTCCCTGCTCACCAGCGGAGACGTCGGCGATGGACCGGGCACGTCCGCCGCGCATCCCGCTGTCCCTGCCAGTGCGAGCACGCAGGCAGCGAGACCAGTGACCCTGACCGCCCGACGGCTGGAGGAGGTGCGCCTCATGCGGGTTGGCGGAGGCCGAGCCCCGCGACGACCTCGGCGCCGGTGAGGCGGGCGAGCACCGCTCCCGGGAGGACGATCTTCGACCGGCGGACGCCGCTGCCGATCACGACGGCGGGGCGCTCGAGCACGCGCTCGTCGATCAGGAGGCGCCAGCCGCCGGGCAGGCCGATCGGGGTGATGCCGCCGTACTCCATGCCCGACTCGGCGACCGCCCTCTCCAGCCCGAGGAACGACGCCTTGCGGACGTCGAGCAGCCGGCGGACGGCGCCGTTCACGTCGGCGCGGGAGTCGGCGAGAACGACGCACGCCGCTATCCGCTCGTCGCCGGCCCGCGATCCGGCGACGACCACGCAGTTCGCGAGGTCGCGGTCCTCGAGCCCGTAGCGCTCCTTCGTGACGGCAGTGTCGGAATCGGCGGCGTCGATCTCGACGACCTCCAGCCGGTCGAGCAGGCCGTCGCGCTGGGCTCCGGCGCGGACCGCCTCGGCGAGCAGGTCGGGGCGGTCTGCGGCGGGGGCGGTGCTGAGCGAGCCGAGGGTCATGCGGTCTCCGTTCGTCCGGGTGCGGATCCCATCGTCGCGCACCCGGGGCGGGGTCAGGAGGCGTGCTCGGCGGCGGCGGGACCGATCCGTCCGGCGTGCACGTCGGCGAAGAAGTCGGGGCGCAGGACGCGGCGCTCGATCTCGAACCAGCCCGAGGTCCAGCCGTCGCCGAGCGGGTTCTGCGGATCGAGCAGGACGTGACCGGGCGTGGAGGTGCGCCCGAGCGCGGCGGCCGCGGCGCGGTCGGGGTCGTAGAGGGCGTGCTCGACCAGCGGCGCGAAGACCTCGTGCGCGGCGAAGGCCTCCGGCGCACCGAGGAACACCGGCACGAGCTCCTCGCCCTCGCGCAGCCCGTTCGGCCACCAGCGGAACCGCGCGACCAGCTCGTGGCACGAGATGCAGTTCGGCGAGAAGAACACCAGGTGGGTCGGCGGCTGCGCGAAGTCCGCCAGCGGGATCCGCTCCCCCGCGAAGGTGCGCAGCTCGAGACCGTCGGTGACGGCGCCCGGGACGGAGGGGGACGGCGCCGCTCGGCGGTCGCGGACCAGCACCAGGACGACGGCGACGAGCGCGGCGGCGAGCCCCGAGGCGATCGTCGACGCGACGACGGGGCCGAGCAGCGCAGCGGGTGCCGGGCCCGCGAGTCCCGCGAGGGCGAGCGCCAGGAGCAGGGCGTTGCGCGCGACCGTCCGGCCGGTCATCCGCGACTCCCCGAGACCGCCGAAGCACTCGCAGTCGACGGGCTCCGGCGCCCGGGAGGCGCGCACCGCGACGACCAGGAACACGGCGTAGACGAGGGCGGCGACCACCAGCGCGAGCCGGTGCGCCGGAGCGGGCGCCAGCACGATCGCGAGGCCCAGGAGGATCTCGCCGACGGGGAAGAGCCGCGCGAACAGCGGACCGCGCGCGAGGAGCGCCGGCAGACCGAGCGCGCCGAGGCTGTCGCGGAACGCGTCGGCCCGCCCGAGCTTCAGCGCGCCGCTCGCCACGAGCACCGCGCCCGCGAACCAGCCGGCGAGCGCGAGAAGGGCGTCGAGCATGGGTCGTCTCCGTTCCGAACTCGCTGTTGCGGGGCCGCCGGTCGTGGGGTCACCGTCCGGTGAGCACGGTATCCCAGCCGCCGACGGCCTCCGACGCGTCGGCGGCAATCGACGGCCGGCAGGCGCTCAGCCGGCCGTGAGGTAGACCTTCCGCAGCGTCTCGGTGACGGTCCAGCGGCTCCGAGCGCCCTCGGCGAGTCGCACGATCACCCCGGGCTCGAGCTCGATGACGTCTCCGGCGATCTCGACGCGCCCGCGACCCGCGACCACGACGAACACCTCCTCCGCCTCGGTGTCGACGGCCTCGCCGACCGCCATCTCCCACACTCCGATCTCGAGGCCGCCGAGGGTGGCGAGCGCCCGCACACCCGTGGCGGGGGCGCCCTCCCCCGCGTCCAGGGGCTCGAGGGCGACGTCGGCGATGCGGACGGCGGTGTGCTGGGCGAGGAGCGGCACGGCGGCTCTTTCCGGGTCGAGGGTCAGGAGTCGAAGCCGAGCCCGAGGGCGTCGAGGGACTTCAGGAGGAGGTTCCGCCGCCCGCCGTCGTGATCGGCGCGGTCCAGGGACCAGCGGGTCGCCTGGATGCCGATCGACGCGAGCGGCTCGGGCGGGAAGGGCAGGGGCGGGCTCCGGACCATCTCGAGCTCCGTCCGCTCGGTGCGCTCGCCCGCGAGGAGGTCGAGCATCACATCGGCGGCGAAGGCCGTGGTGCCGACTCCGAGCCCGGTGTAGCCCGCGGCGTAGGCGACCCGGCCGCCGAGGGCGGTGCCGTAGAAGGCGGCGAACTGCGTGCTGGTGTCGATCACTCCCGCCCAGCGGTGGCTGAAGCCCAGCCCCTCGAGCTGCGGGAAGGTCGTCAGGAAGTGCGAGGCGAGGGCGCGGTAGGTGTCGGGCCGCTCCTCGTAGCGCGAGCGGATGCGTCCGCCCGGGTGGTAGACGGCGTCGTAGCCGCCCCACAGGATGCGGTCGTCGGCGGTGCGCCGGTAGTAGTGGAACTGGTTCGCGACGTCACTCAGGCCCTCGCGCCCCTCCCAGCCGATCGCGCGCTGCTGCGCCGCGTCGAGCGGCTCGGTCATCAGGACGTAGTCGTAGACGGGGACCGTCATCAGCCGGGTCCGAGCGAGCAGCGACGGGAACGCGCTGGTGCCGAGGATCGCCTGGGCCGCCGTGACGCTGCCCCCCTCGGTGCGCACCCGCACGCGGTCGCCGACGCTCTCGAGGCCGAGGACGCGGCTGTCCTCGTGGATCTCGACCCCGAGCTCCTCGGCGACCCGCGCGAGCTCGCGGGCGAGCCGGCCGGGGTGCACCAGGGCGCACTGCTCGGCGGGCGCAGTCAGGCCTGCGAGGAAGGTGGGTGAGTCGACGACTCCGCGGACCTGCTCGGCGTCGAGGAATCGGCCGCCCGCCACTTCGTCACCCTCGGCGAGCCACTCGACCTGGTGCTCCTCGACCGCGACCGCGAGCGATCCCGTCCGCTCGAAGTCGCAGTCCATGCCGTACCGCGCGATCGTCCGCTGGATGCCGTCGAGGTTCTCGACGCCGAGCCGCTCGAGCGTCTCGGACTCGGCGGGCCAGCGGGCCAGCCCGTTCTCGCGGCCGTGGGTGAGGCTCGACTCGACGAAGCCGCCGTTGCGGCCGGAGGCGGCCCAGCCGATCGAGCGCGCCTCGAGCAGGATCACTCGCCGCTCGGGATCGCGCTCCTTGGCGCGCAGGGCGCTCCACAATCCGGAGTAGCCGCCGCCGATGATCACGAGATCGGCGGTCGCGGAGGCCGCCAGCGGAGGGCGGGGCGCGGGGGCGCCCTCGAGCCAGAAGACGCCGCGCCGCGAGCCGGCGAGAGCGTCGTCGACGAGGGAGGGCGCGGGCCCCTGACGTTCGAAAACCGTTGTCCTGGTGGGCATAGTGCCTCTATTAGGTCATCGATCGGCGCTGCAGGCAACCGGATCCGTCGAATCGGTCGATCGACGGACGGGCGCCGGGCGACGCCCCAGACCCGTGTCGCCCCTCCGCTCTACACTGCGGAGGGGATCGGAGGGGCCATGCGGCGACGTCGAGTGCAGGACCGGGCCGTCGCGGGCGCGGCGCCCGCCGCCGTCGACTCCGCGGACTCCACCGACGTCACCCCCGGCATGCGCCTCGCCGCCGCCTGGAGCTGGCGGTTCCTCGCCGTCGCCGCGATGCTCTACCTCGTCGTGCGCCTGGTCGCCCTGGTCCCCGTCGTCGTCATCCCCGTGCTGATCGCGCTGCTGCTGACGGCGCTGCTCACTCCGCTGCGCGATCGCCTCGAGCGGCTGCGCTGGCCGCGCTGGCTCTCGGTGCTGGTCTCGATCCTCGCGATGCTGCTGGCGCTCCTCGGCCTGATCGGCCTCGTCGTCGCCCAGTCGCGCTCGGGTTTCAGCGGCATCGGGCAGCGCCTGCTCGACTCGGTCGACGACGTGGAGGCGTGGCTGCAGGGCCCGCCGCTCTCGTTCACCGACGTGCAGCTCGGCGACTGGGCGCAGGAGGCGGTGTCGTGGGCCGACATGCAGGCCGCGACGATCGCCTCCGGGGCGCTCGCGGTCGGCTCGCAGGTCGTCGAGCTCTTCGCCGGCGCCCTGCTCACCCTGTTCTCGCTGATCTTCCTGCTGCTCGACGGGCGGCGCATCTGGGAGTGGATCCTCCGCCTGCTGCCGCCGCGCGCCCGGCCGCCGCTCGAGCGCGGCGGCGCCGCCGGGTGGCGCACCCTGAGCCAGTTCGTGCGGGCCCAGCTCGGAGTCGCGGCGATCAACGCCGTGGGGATCGGGATCGGCGCCCTCGCCCTGCAGCTGCCGCTCGTCGTGCCGATCGCGATCGTGGTGTTCCTCGGGTCGTTCGTGCCGATCCTCGGGGCGATCGTCACCGGGGCGCTCGCCGCGCTGGTGGCGCTGCTGTTCAGCGGGCCGGTCGCCGCACTGGTGATGATCGGCGTCGTCATCGTGGTGCACCTGCTCGAGGGGCACGTGCTGCAGCCGCTCATCCTCGGGACGGCGGTGAAGGTGCATCCGCTCGCCGTGGTGCTCGGAGTGGCGACGGGGCTCGAGGTGGGCGGCCTCGCGGGCGCGCTGTTCGCGGTGCCGGTGATCGCGACGCTGAACGCGGCCGTCACCGCGATGCGGGCCCCGTGAGCGCGTTCGATCCCGAGGTCGCGCCGGGCTCGGTGGTGCTGCCGGCTCTGGCGTGCCCCGTCTGCGGAGACTCCCTCGCGCCGGACGCGCTGCCGCGACCGACCGTGCTCCGCTGCCCGCTCGGGCACAGCGCCGATGTCGCGCGGCAGGGCTACGTCTCGCTCCTGCGCGGCCGGCACGCGACCTCGGGCGACACCGCGGCGATGGTGCAGGCGAGGTCCGAGCTTCTCGCCACCGGGCACTTCGGGGCGATCCAGGCGGCGGTGGCGGAGGCGGTGCCGGGCGATGCGCGGCTCGTCGTCGATCTGGGCTGCGGCACGGGGGCCTACCTCGCGGCCGTGCTCGACGCGCGACCCGGGGCGTCGGGACTCGGGCTCGACCTCTCGGCGGCGGCGGCGCGCCGTGCCGCGCGAGCGCACCCGCGGGCGGCGATCGCGACGGCCGACCTCTGGCAGCCGCTCCCCCTCGCCGACGCCAGCGCCGACGCGCTGCTCACGGTCTTCGCGCCGCGGAACGCGCCCGAGATGCTGCGCGTGCTGCGGCCGGGCGGGGTCGCGGTCGTGGTCACGCCGCGCGAGCGGCACCTGCACGAGATCCGGACGGAGCTCGGGATGCTCGGGATCGACGCGGGCAAGGCGGAGCGGCTCGACGAGCAGCTGGCGGAGTTCTCGCTCGCCGCGCGGCGCGAGCTCGACTACGGGGTGCTGATGACGCGGGACGAGCTGCGGGCGGAGGTGCTGATGGGGCCGAGCGCGCACCACGTCGATGCGGCGGCGCTCGAGGGGGCGCTGGCGGGGCACGGCGCGGAGACCGCGGTGACGGTCGCGGTGACGGTGTCGGTGTTCACGCGGTAGACGGGGGGGGTCGGCGTCCTCGCGGAACGGCCGGGACTGCTGACGCTGGTGGGTCTCGATACGCCCCTGCGGGGCTACTCGACCAGCATGCAGGGCGGCGCGCGCCGCCTCCTGCCCGAGAAGAGGGACCTCACGCCGGCCGCCCGGCCCATGCTGATCGAGTAGCCCGCGGAGCGGGCGTATCGAGATCCACCAGCGTCGGAAGGCCGGCTCGGAAGGCCGATCTCTGACGCTGGTGGGTCTCGATACGCCCCTGCGGGGCTGCGGGCTCGACCAGCGAGCAGGCGCGGGGGGCGTCAGTAGCTCTCGCGGTGGCGCTCCTGGGCGACGACGGCCTCGCGGTCGGACAGGCGGCGCAGGCCCGCGAGGGGCTGCGCCATCCGGTGGTTGCCGCGGAGGGCGGGCTCGACGCGGTCGAGGAACGACCAGTAGCCGGCGGTCACCGGGCAGGCGTCCTCGCCGAGGCGCACCTTCGGGTTGAAGCGGCAGCCGCCGCAGTAGTCCGACATCTTGTTGATGTAGGCGCCGCCCGACGCGTACGGCTTGGTCGCGACGATGCCGCCGTCGGCGTGCTGCGACATGCCGATCACGTTCGCCGGCATCACCCACTCCGTGCCGTCGACGAAGACGTCGACGAACCAGTCGTTGAACTCCCCCGGGTCCCAGCCGCGCTGCAGCCCCCAGTTGCCGAGCACCATCAGCCGCTGGATGTGGTGCGCCCAGCCGTGGCGGCTGACGTCGTCGAGGGTCTCGTGCAGGCAGTTCGCCTCGATGCCCGCCGGGTCCAGGGTGAGCAGCGCCTCCGGGAGCGGCGTCCTCGCCCCCAGCGCGTTGCTGCGCTCGCGGTAGTCGGGCCCGAGGTGCCAGTAGAGGTGCCAGACGTAGTCGCGCCAGCCCATCACCTGACGGACGAAGCCCTCGACGCCCGAGAGCGGAGCACCTCCCGACGCGTACTCGGCCTCGGCCGCCTCGACGACGGTGCGGGGGTCGAGCAGTCCGAGATTCAGCGGCGCGCTCAGCAGCGAGTGCGCCATCGTCCAGTCGCCCGAGAGCATCGCGTCCTCGTAGGTGCCGAAGTCGCCCAGGCGCGACGACACGAAGTCGGCGAGTGCCGCCTCCGCCTCGGCCGGAGTCGCGGCGAAGCGGCGCGGGCCGTCCTCGCCGACCAGGCGCACAGCCCCCTCGCGCTCCCACTTCGCGAGGTCGGCGCGCACCTCCTCGTCGATGTCGTCCTCCTCGGGCCACCACGGGTCGGGGAGGCCGAGCCGCGACGCGCCCTTCGGCGGCGGATTGCGGTTGTCGTGGTCGTAGTTCCACTTGCCGCCCTCGGGCTGGGCGCCGCGCATCAGGATCCCCGTGCGCTCGCGGCTCCAGCGGTAGAAGTCCTCGAGCAGGAGGCGGGACCCCGCCCGCGAGAGCGCCCACTCGCGGAAGTCCTCCTCCTCGGTCACGAAGCCGCGGCTGGGGAGGACGCTCATGCCCATCCGGCGCGCGAGACGGCGTCCGCCGCGCGTCGGCGGGTCGATGACCTCGAGGTCGTCGCGACCCGCCAGGCCCTCGGCGAACGTCTCGGCGCGGACGTACTCGACCCGGTCGCCGAGCTCGCGCCCGCGGTGCCGCAGCGCCGAGAGGAGCAGCTGCGCCTTCGCCCGGTGCATCGGCCGCCGACCGAAGGCCGAGCGGGCTTCGACGAGCAGCATCGGACCGCCGTCGTCGAAGAGGGGGCCGAGCTGTCCGATGACACTCCAGCGGGTTCGGGTCGGTGCGCTCACCCGGCTCACGCTAGGCCGCAGGGCGGATCCCCACCAGGAGTTGCGCAGGGGGCGACCGGCACGGATGTGCAGCCGCAACACCTTGCACCGCCCGCCCGGATGCAGAATCGTCGGACGAGCAGAACCCGGCGCCCCCGATCAGGTGGCGCGCCGCTCCGGACGCGATGAAGCGAGGACCCGACATGGCACACGACGACGAGACTCCCGAGACCGACAGCGCCGCCCGCCGCGGCCGCCACCTGGCGGACGAGACCGCGCACACCGAGACGACCGCGACCGACACGACCGCGACTCCCGATGGCGAGTACACCTCGACCGAGGGCGTCTCGCACACCGCGAGCGACGAGCAGGGCAGCTACGTCGACACCTCCGCGCACGAGGAGGAGAGCGACGAGAAGGGCAGCTACGTCGACACCGAGACGGCTGGCGCCGACTCGGACGTCGAGGGCGAGTACACCGACCGCGACGAGTGACCCTCGGCGCGCCCGCTCACTGCGAGCGGGCGCGCCGCAGCCTCGCGAAGCGGTAGACCGCCCCGATCGCGAAGACGGCGACGCCTCCGAGGATCGAGCCGATCGGAAGCGTGACGACGAGGACCACGCAGCCGATCGCCCCGCCGACGGCGACGGCGCGCGGGTAGCGGCGGAACGGCGGCTCCTGCCGCAGCGCCGACAGGTTCGCGACCAGGTAGTAGAGCAGCACCCCGAACGACGAGAAGCCGATCGCCGAGCGCAGGTCGAGCGTCAGCACCAGGAGGATCACGACGGCGCCGAGGGCGACCTCGGCGCGGCGCGGGACGCTGCGCACCGGATCGACGTGGGCCAGCGTCCGCGGCAGGTCGCCCTCGCGTGCCATCGCCAGCGTCGTGCGGCCGATGCCCGCGATCAGGGCGAGCAGTGCGCCGAGGCTCGCCGCCGCCGCGCCGACGCGGACGACCGGGGCGACCCACGGCCAGGCCGCGGTCGCCTCGACGAGCGGCTCGGTCGACTCCGCCAGCCCCTCGGGGCCGAGGGCGGCGAGCAGCGACGACCCGATCACGGCGTAGACGAGCACGGCGAGCGCGAGGGCGCCGAGGACCGCCCGCGGGATCGTGCGGGACGGATCCCGCACCTCCTCCCCCATCGTCGCCAGGCGCGCATAGCCGGCGAAGGCGAAGAACAGCAGTCCGGCCGACTGCAGCACCCCGTAGGCGTCGAACGCGCCGGTGAACGCCCCGACCGGCGCGGGGCCGCCCGCGACCGACGCGGCGACCGCCAGCGCGAGCACCACCAGCACGATCGACACGATGATGCGCGTCGCGAGCGCGGTCCGGGTGACCCCGAGCGTGTTCACGGCGACCAGGGCGGCCACGGCGAGCGCCGCGATCGGTCGCTCCCACCCCGGAGGCGCCGCGTAGGCCGCGAAGGTCAGCGCCATCGCCGCGCAGCTGGCCGTCTTGCCGACGACGAAGCCCCAGCCGGCGAGGAACCCGGGCCACTCGCCGAGGTGCTCGCGGCCGTAGACGTAGGTGCCGCCCGAGCGGGGGTGCTGTGCGGCGAGCTGCGCCGAGGAGGAGGCGTTGGCCCAGGCGACGAGCGCGGCGAGCGCGAGGCCGGCGAGCAGCCAGGGGCCCGCCGCGGCGGCGGCCGGGGCGAACGCCGAGAAGAGCCCGGCGCCGAGCATCGAGCCGAGCCCGATGAACACGGCGTCGCCGGTGCCGAGGCGGCGCTGCAGATCGGTCATCCCCCGTGTGTACCGCACGCGGGGAAACATCGGGTGCCCAGAGCTTCAGGCGGGCTTCAGCAGGGTCGCCGCTAGCCTGGGCCGAGCCGCGCGGGGCGCGCGAGCCGAGCCTCGGGAGGCCGCCATCCGCATCCTGGTCGTCGACGACGAGATCAACCTGCTGCGCGCGCTCGAGACCGGGCTCGAGGCCGAGGGCTTCGCCGTCGACACCGCCACGACCGGCACCGACGCGCTCTGGCTCGCGAGCTAGGCCGACTACGCCGCGATCGTGCTCGACCTGATGCTCCCCGATGTCAGCGGCTTCCGGGTCTGCGAGCGGCTCCGCGCCGCGGAGGACTGGACGCCCATCCTGATGCTGACCGCGAAGGACGGCGACCTCGACCAGGTCGAGGCGCTCGACACCGGAGCCGACGACTACCTCACCAAGCCGTTCTCGTTCCCGGTGCTCGTGGCGCGGCTGCGCGCGCTGATCCGCCGCGGCGCCGCCGAGCGCCCGACCGTGCAGGTGGTGGGCGACCTCGTGCTCGACCCGGCCGCGCGGCGCGTCGAGCGCGGCGGGATGCCGATCGCGCTCACCGCGCGCGAGTTCAGCGTGCTCGAGTACCTGGTCTCGCGCGCCGGCGACGTCGTCTCGAAGCGCGACGTGCTCGGCGCCGTCTGGGACTTCGACTTCGACGGCGACCCCAACATCGTGGAGGTCTACATCCGCACCCTCCGCAACAAGATCGACCGGCCGTTCGGCGTCGACACCATCCGCACGCAGCGCGGTGCGGGCTACTCGCTGGTGGCGCCGTGAGGAGGCGGTCGCTGCGCACCCGCATCGTGCTCGCGGCCACGGCCGTGGTCGCCCTCGCGGCGGTGCTCGGCGGGATCGCGTTCGTGCTCGTGCTCTCGTCCGTTCTCGCGGCGAGCGCGGCGACCTCGGCCGAGGCGGAGGCGGAGCGGATCGGCGCGCTGGTCGAGAGCGGCGGTGCCGGTGCGGTGCGGGCCTCGGAGGGCGTGGTGCAACTGGTGGTCGACGGGCGCGTCGTGGCGGCCGGCGAGGACGCCGAGGACCTCCCCCCTCTCGCGACCGACGAGGTGGACGAGCCGTTCACCGCGACACCCGAGGACGAGGATCCCGTCGTCGTGGCGACGCAGCAGCTCGACGACGGCTCGCTCGTGGTCGTCGGCGTCCCCGACGAGGGCCGGGCGGAGGCGGTCGCGACGACGATCGCGCTGCTCGCGGTGGCGGTGCCGCTGCTCGTGCTCTTCGTCGCCGTCGTCTGCGCGGTGGTGGTCGGGCGCGCGCTGCGCCCCGTGGACCGGATGCGCGCGGAGGCCGACGCGGTCACCGCCTCCGCGCTGGACCGGCGGGTCGCCGAGCCGGGGTCGGGCGACGAGATCGACCGCCTGGCGCAGACCCTCAACCGGATGCTGGAGCGACTCGAGAGCGCGCAGTCGCGGCAGCGGAGGTTCGTGTCCGACGCGTCGCACGAGCTGCGGTCGCCGGTCGCGGCGCTGCGGCAGACGGCGGAGGTGGCGCTCGCGCACCCGGACAGGCTCGACTCCGCTCGGCTCGCCACGACGGTGGCCGAGGAGTCGGTGCGGATGGGCGGGCTGATCGAGGGTCTGCTGCTGCTCGCGCGCGCCGACGAGGCACGGCTGGCGGTGGTCGCCGCGCCGGTCGACCTCGACGATCTGGCGCTCGGCGAGGTGCGGCGGCTGCGCGACTCCGGAGTCGCCGTCGAGGCGGGCGGGGTCTCGCCGGTGCAGGCCGTGGCCGACGGAGCACTGCTCGGGCGGGCGCTGCGGAACCTGGTCGACAACGCCGTGCGTCACCGGCACTCGCGACTGGCGGTGGCGACGCGCGCCGAGGGGGCGTGGGCGGTGCTCGCGGTCGACGACGACGGGCCGGGGATCCCGGTCGGGGAGCGAGCGCGGGTGCTGGAGCGCTTCGTGCGGCTCGACGAGGGGCGTGCGCGCGACGCCGGAGGGTCGGGGCTGGGTCTCGCGATCGTGGCCGAGATCGCGGCGGCGCACGGCGGCTCGGTCGAGGTCGAGGCGTCGCCGCTCGGGGGTGCACGGGTGACGCTGCGGGTGCCGCGCGAGCGCTGAGCGGGCTCGTGGCGGGCGCAGGTTCGGCTCGTGAGAACAGGTTCGGCTCGCGAGAACGAGCGGCTTCCGCGAGCCGAACGCGATTCTGCGAGCCGGAGATGGGCGGACGGCGAGTTCGGCTCGTGAAAACACACTCGGCTCGCGAGAACGAGCGGATTCGGCGAGCCGAACGCGATTCTGCGAGCCGGAGGTAGTCGGGCGGGACGGCGCTTCAGGGGGGCTTCAGCGGGGGCGGGCGAGAGTGGGCGCGGCGTCGACGAGCGGCGCCGGAGACGGAGCGGATCATGCAGAAGAAGACGAAGATCATCACGGGGATCGCCGGAGTGATCGTGCTGGTCGGTGCGGGCACGGGGATCGCGTACGCGGCGACGGACGGCTTCGAGGGCTCGGACCGGCTGACCGGCTCCGACCTCGATCGCGCCAGTGAGGCCGCGATCGCCGAGATCGGCGGCGGGATCGTGACCTCGGCCGAGCGCGACGACGACGGTGCCACCGGGTACGAGCTGGAGCTGCGCGGCGACGACGGCATCGAGTACGACGTGAGGCTCGACGACTCCTTCGGCGTGATCGTCGTCGACGCGGACGACGACCGCGACAGCACGGCGGCAGCCTCCGCGCCCACGGACGCTCCGGCGGTCGACCCCGACGACCTCGTCGGCGACGAGCTCGCCCGCGCGAGCGAGGCCGCGCTCGCGGCGGTCGGCGGCGGCACCGTGACTGAGGCGGAGCGCAGCGATGACGCCGACCACGCCTACGACGTCGAGGTGACCCGCGCCGACGGGACCGACGTGGACGTCGACCTCGACGCCTCCTTCGCGGTCACCGCCACTCGGGACTGACGCGCGGGCACGGCGACGGTTCAGCCGTTGCCGTTGCCGTTCCCGTTGTTCCCGTTCCCGTTCCCGTTCCCGTTGTTCCCGTTGCCGTTGCCGTTGCCGTTCCCGTTCCCGTTGTTGCCGTTGCCGTTGCCGTTGCCGTTGTTGCCGGTCCCGGGCTCCTCCTCGGCCGGCTCCGACTCGACAGGCGCCGGCTCCTCCTCGACCGGCTCGGTCTCCTCCGGGCTCGGCGCGGGCTCCTCCTCGGGGGTCTCGACGGGCGCGGGATCCTCCTCGACGGGAGCCTCCTCGACGGGCGTCTCCTCGACGGGCGTCTCCTCCACCGGGGCCTCCTCGACCGGGGTCTCCTCCTCGGGGACGGGGTCCTCGGTCGGCGTCTCGACGGGGGCGGGCTCGGCGACCAGGGCGGCGAGATCCGCGCGCACCGTGTCGACCTCGATCTGGATCGCGGCGGCGCGCTCGGCGGTGACTCCTCCGCCGTTCAGGGCCTCGGTGAGCGCCGCCTGCAGGGCGTCGAGCTCGGTCATCGCACCGGCGTAGTCGTCGGCGGAGGCGCGCTCGGCGACCGCGACGACCCCGTCGTCGAGGGTCTGCGCGGTGGAGTCGTCGATCGCCGGATCGGCGGCGGAGCATCCGGAGAGCACGAGGGCGGCGGCCAGGACGATCCCGGCGCGGAGGCGGTTCACGAGCGGATGCTCTCGCGCAGGCGCTGCAGGTTCTCCCCGAGCTCGCCGTCGACGGCGGGCAGCGGGGTCTGCTGATCGCCCCCGAGCAGGACGACCGCCAGCCCGACGGCGATCGCGACCAGCGCGAGCATCAGGACGAGGAGCCAGGGATTCGGTCCGCGGCGACGGGGCGCGGCGGCCGCGGCCGACCGGGTCGGAGCGGGCTCCGCGGGCATCGGGCGGGTCCCGGTCGTCGGGTGCACCGCCGTCGCCGCGGGGAGCAGCTGGGTCGCGGAGATCGCCTCCGCGGCCCGCGTCGGCTCCTGGAGCAGCTCGGTCGCGGCCCCGGTCATCGGCATCCGCTCGGTCGCGGGCTCGGCGGCCCTGACCACATCGGGGACGATGATCGCCGTCGGCGGCCCGTCCCTCCGGGGATCGATGAGCCTGCGCGCCGACTCGGCGACCTCGATCGCGGTCGGGCGCTCCTCCGGCTCGCGGTGGGTCATCGAGTTCAGGAGAGACGTCCAGCCGCCGCCGAGCGACTCGGAGACCTCGGGGTCTCGGAGCAGCCGCGCCATCGTCACCTCGATCGCCGATCCGGTGAAGGGGCGGCGCCCGGTCAGCGACTCGAGCAGCACCAGACCGAGCGAGTAGATGTCGCTCGCGGAGGTGAGCGGATCGCCGTGCGCCTGCTCGGGGCTGAGGTAGGCGGCGGTGCCGATCAGCGTGCCCGGCGAGGTGATGCGGGTGGCGTCGATCAGGTACGCGATGCCGAAGTCGGCGAGCTTGGGCCGGAACTCGCGGCTCGTGAGCGGACTGGGCACGAGGAGGACGTTCGACGGCTTCACGTCGCGGTGCACGACTCCGGCCGCGTGGACGGTGTGCAGGGCCTCGCCGAGATCGGCGGCCATCGAGGCGACGTCGTTCGGCGCGACCGGTCCGGAGGCGAGGCGCTCGGCCAGGCTCGGGCCCTCGGCGAGCTCCATGACCATGTAGGCCTGGCCGCCGGTGTCGTCGCCGCCGTCGTCCGCGTCGTAGAGCGTCACGAGGGCGGGGTGGTTGAGGGCGGCGAGCAGCCGGATCTCGGAGGACTTGCGCTGGAGGTCCTGCGCGTCGTCGATGCCCGGCGCGAACATCTTCAGGGCGACGGAGCGGCCGAGGATCTCGTCGCGAGCCCGGTAGACGGTCGCCATGCCGCCCTTGCCGATCAGCTCCTCGATCGTGTAGCGATCGCCGACGGTCGTGCCGACCACGCGGGTCTCGCCCGTTCGATGCGATGCCACTGTTCCTCCTCGCGCGGGTGCGGGCGTTCGGCGCGCCCCCGGGTGCGACCTCCGCCCCAGGGTAGTACGTCCTCCATTCGGGGCGCAGTGTGAGAGTGGGGCTGGCGGAGTCGGGGCTCGGTGCTGTCAAGCCGGTGCCGGCCTCCGGGCCCGCACGTAGCGTGGAGAGCTCCGACGAAGGGTGACCACCATGGACGACGCAGAGCAGGGTTCGACGATCGGCGCTCCCGACGGGGCGGCCCCGGCCATCTCGACGAGCAGCGAGCAGGTGCAGAAGGACCGCGCGGAGTCGCCCGGCAGCGAGCGCGAGACCGAGGCGAAGCAGGACCAGGACCCGACGACGAGCCGGACGGAGACGTCGGGCTCGGCCGACGTGACGACCGTGCCCGGCACGGGCGGCCCGGACGACGTCGGCACGGTCGAGGTGGACCCGAGCGAGGTGTCCCTCAACGGCAAGCCCTTCCCGGGTCATGCCGGAACGAAATGATCCGGCATGACCCGGGAGTGTCCTTCTACCGGCTTCGCCGGAGGGGCCACGCGGGAACGAAGTAGCTCGCCGAAGCTCCGGGTTCCCTCGCGCTAGGACGCGAGCGGCGTCAGCAGCCCCGGATCGTGCCGGTCGACCGTTCGGGAGTTGTTGACCCGGCGGTCGACGGGGTACGCGGTGATCGTGGCGGCGACGGCGACCGAGGCGCGGTCGAGGGTCGCGAGCATCTCCTCCGTCGACGCGAGGGGTGTCGGGTCCAGCCACTCGTCGCGGACATCCGGTGTCAGGAAGACCGGCATCCGGTCGTGCACGTCGCCGGAGGCGTCCCTCGCCTCGCGGGTGATGATCGTGAACGAGACCTGCCACTCCTCCGCCACCTTGCGCGCCGTGTAGAGGCCCGCCGCCGCGAGGATCGGCTCGTCGCCGTGGAGGAAGAACGGCTGCTTGCCGTCCTCGCGCGCCTCCCACTCGTAGTAGCCGCGCATCGGCACGATCGCCCGCTGCTTCGCGAAGGCGCTGCGGAACAGGCCGTTCGACGCGACCGACTCGAGCCGGGCGTTGATCGGCGACGGCCCCTTGCCCTTCGACCACGAGGGCGTGAAGCCCCACGAGGCCAGCTCGATCTCGCGCTCGACGGCGTCGTCACGAATGCGCTCGCGGACGATCGGTGCGGAGTCGGTGGGCGCGACGCTGAAGTCGGGCGCCCAGTCGGCCGCCCGGCCGCCCGCCGCGACGAACTCGCGGATCAGCTCGTCGGTCTCGGAGTCCATCGCGAAGCGTCCGCACATGCCGCACACCCTACGCCGGAGCGACCTCCGGGACAGCCCCGCGGCGGCGCACGGTGGCGACGGCGAGACCGGCGACCATCACCGCGCCTCCGATGAGCTCGCCCACCGACGGCGTCTCGCCGAGGAGGAGCCACGCCGAGAGCACGCCGATCACCGGCACGAGCAGGGTGAACGGCACGACCGCCGCGGCGGGGTAGCGGGCGAGCAGCGAGTTCCAGATGCCGTAGCCGATCAGCGAGGCGAACACCGCCGTGTACAGCGTGCTCAGCACCGCCACGAGCGACAGACCCTGCAGCGCGCTCGCGACCGCCGGTCCGCCGTCGACGACCAGCGACAGCAGCAGCGCCGGCACGGGCACCACGAGCGCCGACCAGACCACGAGCGAGAGTCCGGAGGCGCCCTTCGCGCGGCGGGTCAGCACGTTGCCGATCGCCCACGACAGCGCACCGCCGAGGCAGACGACGAACGGCAGCCACGGCGCGACCGCCCCGTGCGAGACGGCGACGACGACGAGGCCCGCCACCCCTACTCCCACGCCCACGAGCTGCCTCGGCGACGGCCGCTCGCGCAGCACGACGGCGGCGATCAGCACCGTGAACACGATCTGCGCCTGCACGACCAGCGAGGCGAGACCGGCGGGCATCCCGAGCGCCAGGGCGAGGTAGAGCAGCGCGAACTGGCCGAAGCTCATGAACGCGCCGATCATCGCGATGGTGCGCCACGGCGCCTCCGGCCGCTTCACGAAGAAGACCGCGGGGACGGCGACCACCGCGAACCGCAGCGCGAGGAAGAGCAGCGGCGGCACATCCGCGAGCCCTGAGTCGATGACGACGAAGTTCAGCCCCCAGAGGACGACGACGAGGAGGGCGAGGAGGCTGTGCCGACGGGTCATGCGTCGAGCCTCGCGCAGGCGACCCGGCAGCACTAGCGCAGGCTCCTACCGGCGATTCGGTAGCGTTGCTGCATGATCGAGCCATCGGCCCTCCGCGCCCTGATCGCGGTGCGCGACTGCGGCACGATCGCGGCGGCCGCGGAGGCGCTGGGCTTCACTCCCTCCGCCGTGTCGCAGCAGCTCAAGCGGCTCGAGCGGCAGTCGGGGGCGCCGGTCGCCGAGCGCTCGGGGCGCACCGTGTTCCTCACGGAGCACGGCCGCTCGCTGGCGGGGCGGGGCGAGCGACTGCTGGCCGAGCTCGAGGCGCTCGAGCACCTCGGTGCGGCGCCGGCGGAGGAGGTGACCGGCACGCTGCGCGTCGTCGCGTTCTCGACGGCGATGCGGGGGCTGCTCGTTCCCGCGCTCGGCGAGATCCGGCGGCGGGCGCCGCGCCTGCGCCTGACCCTCGACGAGCTCGACCCGTGGGAGGCGTCGGGGCGGCTCGAGCGGGGTGCCGCGGATCTCGCGATCCTGCACGACTGGCCGGGACTCTCGCTCGACCTGCCGCCGTCGATCGAGACCGAGACCCTGCTCGAGGACCGGGCCGACGTGCTGCTGCACCGCGATCATCCGCTCGCCGGCCTCGCCGAGATCGCGTCGAGCCGCCTCGCCGACGAGACCTGGGTGAGCATCCCCGCGGGCGCGATCTGCCACGCATGGCTGCTGCGCACCTTCGCCGGCACCGGGCGCCGACCCGACATCGCCTTCTACGACGAGGACTTCAGCACGCACATCTCGCTGGTCGAGGCGGGGGCGGCCGTCGCCCTGGTGCCGCGGCTGGGCCGCGAGCCGCTCCCGGAGGCGGTGGTCGCCGTTCCCGCGGTCGACCCGGTCTCGAGGCGCATCGTCAGCGCGGCCTGGCGCCGCTCGAGCGGTGCGAACCCGGCGCTGGCGCTGGTGCTCGACGCCCTGCGGCCGGTGGTCGGCGCGCCATTGCCGCAGAACTGAGGCTGGAAGGGCCGAAACCCTGGATTCCCGGGACTTCGCGGCTGCTGGCCTTCGTTGTGCGGCGCGTGAGGCGGCGACGGTGGGGGTCTCTGGAGGATCGCCCCCGTACACGTCGCCCCCTCCTCGCTCATCGAGCCCGCAGCCCGCGCAGCGGGCGTGTCGAGATCCACATCCGTCAGCAGGCCAGGGCTGAGGGCTGATCCGCTGAAGCCGGTGGGTCTCGATACGCCCCTGCGGGGCTACTCGACCAGCATGCAGGGCGGGCGGCGGGCGGGCCCGATCAGCGCCTATCGGACCCCGGCGGGGGACGTTCGGGGGACGAGGGCGCGGACGACTCCGCAGCCCAGCAGCGCGCCGAGGAGCTGCGCGGCGACGAAGAGTGGCGCGGAGCCGGGGGCGATGCCGGCGAAGGTGTCGCTGAACATCCGGCCGACGGTGATCGCGGGGTTCGCGAAGCTCGTCGAGCTGGTGAAGAAGTAGGCGGAGCCGATGTAGGCCGCCACCGCCCCCGCCGCGAAGACCGACCGGCCGGTGGCGGCGAGGACGAAGATCACGATGACGAGCCCCGCGGTCGCGACGACCTCGGCGACGAGGTGCCCCGGCGTGATCCGATCTGTGCCGCTGAACGCGACGGGCGGGAGGTCGAACATGACGTTCGCGAGCACGCTGCCCGCGACGCAGCCGAGGATCTGCGCGGCGACGTACGGTGCGATGTCGCGGGCGCCGCGGTGGCCGAGAGCGAGGTCGACCATCGAGACGACCGGGTTGAAGTGGGCGCCGCTGATCGGGCCGAGGACCGTTAGCAGTACGAACAGGCCGAACGCGGTGGCGATGGCGTTGATCAGCAGCTGCACGCCGACGTCGTCGGAGAGGCCGGTCGCGGCGATGCCGGAGCCGACGACGATCGCGGTCAGCGCGGCGGAGCCGCCGAACTCGGCGGCGACGCGGCGGAGGAGGGCTGCGGGGGCTGGGGTCACGCGCCCAGCCTCGCATAGACTTCGATCTATGGATGCCGCGATGTCGACCAGCGCGCTGCGACTGCTCGCCGATCCGACGCGCGCCCGGATCGCGGCGATGATCCTCGACAGCACGGACGGGCGTCAGCTCGTCGGGAGGATGGCCGCCGAGCTCGCACTGCGGCAGCCCACGGTGAGTCATCACGTCCGAGTCCTGGTCGATGAGGGACTCCTGGTGCGCGATCCCCAGGGTCGGAACGTCTGGTACTCGATCGTGCCGGAGCAGCTGGATCGTGTGTCCGAGTATCTCCGTGATGCCCCGGCGCCGACGCGCGTCGAGGGCGACGTCCTCGAGCGGATCATCGCCGACCTCGCCACCCGCTTCGCCGGCACCTTCTCGCCCGAGACCGTCGAGCGCTACGTCCGCGAGAGCCACGATCTGCTCATCGACCGCGGCCACGTGACCCGGCACCTCACCTCGCTGACCTCCCGGTTCGCAACCGACCGCCTCACCGCCCTCGACGCCTCTGCCGCGGGACGCTCGGGCGTCCCGGAGGTGCTGTTCGTCTGCGTGCAGAACGCCGGCCGATCGCAGCTGGCCGCCGCGATCCTCCGCCACCTCGCGGGCGACCGGGTGCGGGTGCGCACGGCCGGTTCGGCGCCCGCCGACGCCGTGCGCTCGGTGATCGTGACCGCTCTCGACGAGATCGGCGTGCCGATCGGGGGCGAGTACCCCAAGCCGCTGACCGACGAGGTGGTCCGCGCCTCCGGTGTGGTGATCACGATGGGCTGCGGTGACGCGTGCCCGATCTACCCCGGTCGCAGCTACCTCGACTGGGATCTCGAGGACCCGGTCGGCCTGCCGCTCGCGCAGGTGCGCGCGATCCGCGACGACATCGAGGGGCGGGTCCGCGAACTGCTGGCCTCGCTCGAGGCGACCGCAGCCTGAGCCCCTGGCGCAATACATAGACAGCGGTCTATGCTTCGGGTGTTCGAGGAAGGAACACCCATGACCGAGAAGCCCACCGTCCTGTTCGTCTGCATCCACAACGCGGGCCGCTCGCAGATGGCCGCGGGCTACATGCGCCAGCTCTCCGGGGGCGCCGTCGAGGTGCTCTCCGGCGGCTCCGAGCCCGGCGACCAGATCAACCCGATGGCGATCGCGGCCATGGCGGAGGAGGGCATCGACATCTCGCAGGCCGTCCCGGCGCTGATGACCACCGAGCAGGTCCGCGAGTCGGACGCCGTGATCACGATGGGCTGCGGCGACGTCTGCCCGATCTTCCCCGGCAAGCGCTACGAGGACTGGGAGCTCACCGACCCGAAGGGCAGGTCGCTCGACGAGGTCCGCCCGATCCGCGACGACATCAAGGCGCGCGTCGAGGCACTGCTCGCCGAGCTGCTGCCCGCGACGGTCTGACGACGACCGACGTCATCCTCGACCGGGCCTCCGCCGCAGCAGTCCTCACCCCGGCACGCGACCACCTCGTGCCGCCCGGACACGCCGAGACGCGGAGAAGGGCCGCCCCGCGGGACGACCCTCCTCCGTTCACCCCTCCCGACGGAGAGGCTGCAGTGCTACTCGGTGACTGTGAACGCCAGGCTGATGGCCTTGCCGGTCTGGGCACCGGTCACGGTGACGGTGTAGTCGCCGGGCGTGGTGGGCGCCTTCGCGGAGACGGTGAGGCCTCCGTCGACGAGATCCTGCGTCGCGGTGCGCTCGGTGAACATCGGAGCGGAGCCGATCAGCTGGGTGTCGCCGTCGAAGCCGTCGGCGGTCAGGGTGATCTTCTCGCCGGGCGCGAACGACGTGCCCGAGAGCTCGGCGGTCGCGGAGAAGCTCAGCGAGCGGATGTCGCGGTCGAGGCCGAGCGCGTTCGAGATGGTGAAGAACGTGTCGGTCTGGTCGGTGAGGCCGGCGACGTTCGCCGCGCCCGGTCCGTAGCCCGCGACGCGGAGCTGAGTTCCGGTGTGCTGCTGCGAGCCGCCCTCGGCGGCCGTGCCGTACGAGACCTTCATCGTGCTGCCGTCGGCGGTCTTCAGCGCGGTGCTGAGCGACGTGGGGGGCGTGCTGTCCACGATCTGGCTGGTGTGGGCGTGGTCGGCGGTGACGATGACGAGCGTGTTGCCGTCGGCCTTCGCGAAGGCGAGAGCGGCCTGGACGGCCTCGTCGAGGTCGACGGTCTCACCGATCTGACCGCAGGCGTTCGCGGCGTGGTCCTGCTTGTCGATGCTGGCGCCCTCGACCTGGAGGAAGAAGCCCTTGTCGCCGGTGTCGAGGAGGTCGATCGCCTTCTCGGTCATGGCGCGGAGGGTGGGCTGGTCAGCGGGACGGGCCGGGTTGGCGACACAGGTCTGGGGAGCGGCGTCGCCGCCTCCGACCGTCGCGGGGGTCGGTGCGTAGCGGACGGGCAGGTTGCCCGAGCCGAAGAGGCCGAGGACGGGGGCGTCCTGGTCGGCCACGGTCAGGGCCTCGAGCTCCGCGGCGGTGCCGGCGGTGGTCGCGTCGCCGAGCACCTGGTAGCCGCGGTCGTCGGCCTGCTGGAACAGGGTCCGGCCGCTCCAGTCGCCGGCCTTCGCGGTCTGCGCGAAGGTGGCGGAGCCGCCACCGAGGGTGAGGTCGGCGCGGGTGCCGAGGATCTGCTCGCTGATCGAGCCGAGTCCGCCGTTCTCGAGCGCGTCGTTGCCGCAGGTGGGGCTGTCGGGTCCGTAGCAGCTGCGGGCGTCGACGTGGGCCGCCTGCACGGCGGGCGTCGCGTCCTGGATCTCGGAGGTCGTGACGTTGCCGGTCTTCAGGCCGTTCGCCTTCGCGATCTCCAGCAGCGTGTCCTCGCGGTTCTGGTCGATGTCGACCGACACCGCGTTGTCGTACGTCTTGGTGCCGGTCGCCCAGGCGCTGCCGGTGGCGGCGGAGTCGGGGACGTAGTCCGGAGCGCCCTTGACGGCGCCGGTGGCGGGATCGTCGGCGCGGTACAGCGAGTACGTCGTGTACTGGCCCGTGATGGGGAGGGCGTCGATGCCGGGGAAGCGGCCGGCCGCGCCGTACGTGTAGTTGCGGGCGACGGTGATCTCGGAGTCGCCCATGCCGTCGCCGATGAGGAGGATGACGTTCTTCGCGTCCTGCTCCTTCACCTCGGCGCGCAGCTCGTCGGAGAGGTCGGCGTCGACCGGGGAGATGCGCGCGGCGCCTCCGGTGGCGCTGAGGTCGGCGGAGCCGACTGCGGTGGCGATGCTCGGAGCGGCGAGGGCCGCTCCCGAGATCAGTGCGATGGCCGCGAGGGTCACCGCGGTGCGCCCGCGACGAGCGGGGCTGAGAAGTCGTGACACGTCGTGTTCTCCTTGGAGATCGGAGGCCCGGACGGGCCCACCTCAAGCACACCCCGCGCTCACCCCTTCCGGGTGGACGGCAGAGGCGATCTCGATGAACATCGCACGGCTATCGATCTGCAGCACAGGCCGCTCCGAGGACCCTGCGGTGTCGGTGCGGTAGCGGTGTGCAGTCACGCACCCCGTCGAGTCGCGCCGGCGCCGGCGTCGACCGGTGCCGCCGCGCGCGACTTCGCCGACCAGAAGCGCATCAGCGCGCCCGCCAGCAGCGATCCCACCGCGCCCGCGGCCAGGTCGCCGAGCGTGTCCTCGTAGCCGACGAAGATCGACGAGTCGACGAAGCGGTGGCCCGCCCACTCGCCCCACTCCCACAGCACGCCCGCCGTCGTCCCGAAGCAGGCGCAGAGCACGATCGCCGGGGCGAGCGGACCGCGGTCGCCGGCGACGGCAGGCACGACTCCGGCCCGCGCCGCGACGATGTACGCGACCGCCGCGACAAGGCCGTTCAGCACGAAGTGCACGACCACGTCCCACGACGCCCACGCCTGGTACAGGTCGAGCACGCTGCTCCAGGAGGCGACCAGCAGCGCGACGCCGAACGCCGCGTCGAGCGCGGGACGGATGCCGAGGAAGCGCGGGATCACGAGCCCGATCGCGGACAGCGCGAAGACCATCACGTCGACGAAGCCCCAGCCGATCCCCGCCGCCACCATGCTCGCCACACCGGCCAGGCGGACCACATCGGCGAACCACTCGCCCCTGGTGCGCGGCGGCACCAGGAAGGTCTCGACGAGGACGACGCCTCTCACGGCGACGTGAAGCGGAGCAGCGCCTGCACCGGCTCGTGGTCGGAGGCGGCCGCGCCGTCGTAGCGCACCGCGTTGATCCCGGCGGCGACGACCTCGAAGGCGTTCGCTGTCGCGACCAGCCAGTCGATGCGGCGGCCCGGCTTCGGCGGTCGGTAGTTCGAGAAGGTGCTCCAGGAGTGGCTGAGGTGGCGACCGGCGACCACCCACGAGTCGGCCAGGCCGGCCTCGTCGAGCAGCGCCCGGTACGGAGCCGTCCCGGCGTCGGTGTTCGCGTCCCCCATCACGATCGCGGGCTGCCCGAGAGCGAGCACCCGCCGGGCGAGCAGCTCGGCCGAGCACAGGCGCGACCGCTGCGAGAGGTGGTCGAAGTGGGTCGAGACGACGGTCAGGTCGCGGTGGGTGGCGTGATCGGTCAGCTCGGCGATCACGGCCGTGCGCGGGATCCGGTTGCCCCAGCTCCGCGAGCCGGCGACGTCGGGAGTCGCGGAAAGCGCGATCTGCGACCAGTCGCGCACGGCGAACCGGCTGCGGTCGACGAAGAGCATCACGCGCTCGCCGCCCCGATCGGGGTCGCGGCCGAAGCCCATGCCCTCGAACGACGAGCCGAGCACGTCCTGCACGAACGCGGCCTGATCAGGCAGCGCCTCCTGGATCGCGAGGATCGAGGGCTGCTCGGCCTCGAGCAGCCGGCGGATCAGCGGGCGGCGGTGCTCCCACTGGTCGACCGCGCGGGCGGTGAGCCGGGGCATGCGCCGACGGATGTTGTAGGTCATCGCGTGCAGCTCGGGCGCCTCGGTCCGGCCGATCAGAGGCGTCGGAACGGTCATGCTCCCACCCTAAGCGGGAGCAGACTCGCGGCGAGGAGGCTTGCGGTGGCCCTCCCGCGTCGCTCACGCTTCGAGACATGACCCTCTCCCCCGCCCTCGCCGCGCTCGCCGACGAGTCGTTCGTCTCGCTGACCACCTTCCGCAAGACGGGTGCCGGCGTCTCGACGCCGGTCTGGATCGCCCGCGACGGCGCAGAGCTGATCATCACCACGCCCCGGAAGAGCGGCAAGGTGAAGCGGCTGCGGAACGATCCGCGGGTGACGCTCGTCCCCTGCGACCGCCGGGGACGCGTGAAGGAGGGCGCGCCGGTGGTCGAGGCGTCGGCCCGCATCGTCTCGGACGAGGAGACCGTCGAGCGGCTCGGCCGCGTCTTCGCGCGCAAGTACCGGCTCGAGTACCGCGTCTTCCTCTTCATCGAGGGGATCGTGACCCGCGGCGACCGCACGCGCGTGATGCTGCGTCTCTCCGACCGCTGAGCCCTACACCGCGGCGGGTGGCCTCCGATAGGGCCTCCGCGGCGTCGCTGCCCGGGTCTACCGTGGGGGCGCCGGTGCGGATGCACGCCCTCGCGCGCACGCCGGCGTTCGCAGAAGGAGCACGTATGAGCATCGGAGCAGGAATCTTCCTCCTCGTCGTCGGCGCGGTCCTCGCGTTCGCCGTGGACGTGCAGCTGTCGGGTGTCGACCTGAAGCTGATCGGCTACATCCTGATGGCGGCGGGCGCCATCGGCCTGGTGCTCGGCCTCGTGCTGATGACCCGGCGCCGCCAGTCCGTGGCGACCACGCGCTCGGCCGTCGACCCGGCCAGCGGCGAGCAGGTCACCCGCCGCACGAGCGAGAGCGACGGACCGCTGGTCTGAGGACCGAGAAAGGGCGGGGCGTTCGCCGCCCCGCCCTTCTTCGTGCGCGGGCGCTACTCGTCCGCGTCGCCGCCCGAGACCGTGTCCGTGTCGCCGCCACCGGGCGAGGTGTCGGTCCCCGTGCCGTCGGGCAGCTCCTCGGTCTTCTCGATGTCCTCACCGGTGGTGCGGTCGTTCTGATCCATGGCGCCTTCTCCTTCCGGCCGGCGACCTGCCGGCTCCCCCACTCTCCTCCCGACCCCACCGGCCCGGGCAAGGGGGTAGCGGAGGAGCGCGCCGGGTGTCAGGAGGCGTCGCCCAGGTTCTCGGCGATGCGGCGGAGGGTCGCCACGGTGCGCTCGTAGTCCTCCTCGCTCACGCCCTCGGTCACCGCGGTCCGCGCCGCGCCGACCACCTCCTCGAGGCGGGCGGTCGCGACTCCGCCGCGCTCGGTCAGCGCGAAGCGCTCGCCCTCGGCGGTCACCCAGCCGCTCTCGACGAGCTCGGCGAGGTGCTCGACGACGCTCGCGGGCTCCTCCGCCGGCGCCGACCGCAGGAAGGGCGCGAGCGCCCTGTCGAGCTCGTCCACCGCGGCGGGGGCGCGGCGCAGCAGTTCGAGCAGCTGCCACTGCATCCGGGTCACGCCGTGCTCCTCGAGCGTCAGCGCGAAGCGCTCCTCGATCAAGCGGTCGACGAGGGTCAGCCAGTATCCGATCGGTCGTTGATCAGCCATGCCGTCACGATACGCCGGGGGCGTCGGAGGAGGTACCGCCCACCCCGCGCACCGTCCACCCCTCGCACAAGGCCCTCTCGTGGGGCGCCGCAGTCCGCTTGACTGGGGGCTGCTCCGCCGATCGACGGCGGCGCGTACGGAGGCGACATGGCGAACCACCGTTTCGAGCTGCGGTCCGGCCGCGGGATCGGCGTCTCGGCGGCGGGTGATCCGATCGCCGACCGGCTGGTCGTCTTCTGCCACCCCACCCCGGGTGCCGGCGGCTTCGACCCCGATCCGCTGGTCACCGGGCCGTGGGGCCTGCACCTGCTGATCCTCGACCGGCCCGGCTACGGCGCCTCCGACCCGGTCAGCGCCGCGCAGGCGACCGTGCAGGACCGCGCCGACGACCTCGCGGAGTACCTGCGGCGGTCGGAGCGCACCGCGCGCATGGTCGACGGCGCCCGGTTCGGCAGCGTCGGCGTGGTCGGCTGGGGCTCGGGAGGCGCGTTCGCCCTCTCGCTGGCGGCCCGGCACCCCGATCTCGTCGACCGGCTCGCGATCATCGGCACCCCCGCGCCTCCGCAGGCCGGCGTGCTGGTGCGCCCGACCGACGCCTGGGAGCGGCGCGAGATCCTCGAAGGCGAGGACTCGACGATGATCGCCGCCGGCCTCCCCGACGGCGAGCCCGGCCTCGACGCACTGGGGGTGGACTCCGACGACCCCGTCCTCGCGAGCCACGGCGGGCTGCGCAACCGCCTGCAGCGGATGCTCGGCGAGGGCTGGCGGCAGGGTCCGAGCGGAGCGGCGACCGACCTCGCCGCGCTGCGCGACGGATCGTGGGCCGACGAGCTCGACCGGGTGACCGCCTCCGCCCTGATCGTGCACGGCGACGCCGACCCGGTCGCGAGTGCCGAGGACGGCCGCTGGTACCGCGGCCGCCTCGCCGATGCCCGCACGGCGAGCGTCGACGGCACGGGCCGACTCGCCGTGGTGCGCGAGTGGCGGCGGATCCTCGACCACGTCGCTCCTCTCGAGCGCGGCGCGGAGGACCGGTGACCCGCGAGCCGCTCGGCACCGGCCCCCTGGTGCTCGCCTCGGCCATGGCCGTATCGGGAGTCGTGCACCTGGCGCACCCGAGCACCATCGACGCGGTCGTGCCGCGAGGGATGCCCGGCTCCGCGCGGGGCTGGGTGCTCGTCTCCGGAGTCGCCGAGATCGCCTGCGCCGCCGCGATGATGTGGCCGCCGACGCGGGCGGCGGGCGGTCTCGCCTCCGCCGCGCTGATGGCCGCCGTGTTCCCCGGCAACGTGCAGATGGCCCGGGACGCCCGGCGCCCGCGCACCCGCGCGATCACGCTCCTGCGCCTCCCGCTGCAGATCCCGCTCGTGCTCTGGGGGCTCGAGGCGGCCCGCGGCTCCGAGCGCTGAGGGCCCCGCGCAACCCCACGCGGGCACGGCGAGCGCACTGCTACCGTCCAGGGATGAGCGACCAGATGGCGGATGATCGCCGAGACCAATTGACCAGTGCGCCGAAGGCGACCGAGGCCGATGCCGCTCCCCGCATCGACGTCTCGACGACCGATGCGGGCGACACGCACATCGAGATCCGCGACGACGCCGCCGTGCGGCCGGGCCGCATCGAGGACGAGGACGGATCGGATGACTGAGCGCCGCCGTGCCGCGATGATCTACAACCCGGTGAAGGTCGACCTCGAGGCCGTCGAGGCCGCGGTCGCCCGCGCCGAGCAGCTCGCGGAGTGGGACGAGACGCTCTGGTTCGAGACCTCGGTCGAGGACCCGGGCGCGGGCCAGACCCGCGAGGCCCTCGAGGCCGGCGTCGACATGGTGATCGCGGCCGGAGGCGACGGCACGGTCCGCGTGGTCGCCGAGGCGCTGCGCGGCTCCGACACCTCGCTCGCGCTGCTGCCCTCGGGCACCGGCAACCTGCTGGCGCGCAACCTCGATCTCACGCTCGACGACGTCGACAACGCGCTGACCGTGGCCTTCACCGGCAAGGACCGCCCGATCGACGTCGGGATGATCGACATCGAGGTGAGCGGGGGCGGCCGCGAGCGGCGCGCCTTCGTCGTCATGGCCGGACTCGGCATCGACGCGAAGATGCTCGCGAACACCGACGACGACCTCAAGAAGCGCGCCGGCTGGCTCGCCTACGTCGACGCACTGCGGAAGGCGCTGCTGGACAAGAACCAGCTCGAGTTCCGCTACCGCCTCGACGGCTCGAAGACCCGCAAGGTGCGCGCGCACACGATCATCGTGGGCAACTGCGGCTCGCTGCCGGCGAACATCCTGCTGCTGCCCGACGCGGCGGTCGACGACGGAGAGTTCGACATCGTGCTGCTGCGGCCCGAGGGGTTCTTCGGCTGGGTCCAGATCATCTTCAAGGTGGTCTGGGAGAACGGCGTCCTGCGCCGCACCGGCGTGGTCGGCCAGAAGCTGATGGGTCTGACGAAGGAGGTCGCGGCCCTCCGCTACGTGAAGGGCCGCGAGCTCGTCGTGCGCCTCGAGCGCGAGCAGGAGATCGAGCTCGACGGCGATCCCTTCGGCTCGACCTCGGCGTTCCGCACCTGGATCGAGCCCGGCGGGCTCACGGTGCGCGTTCCGGCCTGACTCCGGGCTGCCCTCCGCGAGAGGCCGCTCCGGTACGCGACACGCCGCGCGCGGCGTACCGGACCGGCCTCTCGACGGATCAGTAGGCGGTGTCGCCCCAGGAGGGGGCGGCGACCGTCTCGGCGTTCGGCGCGGAGGCCGTGGCCGAGAGCCGCACCTGACCGGGGACGTCGGCGCTGAGCGTGTACGTCAGCTCGGGAGTCGAGCGCGACGCTGCGAGCGCCGCCCCCGACCAGGTGAAGACGTACTCGACGGCGCCTCTGGCATCGGCCGTCGCGGTGGTCCAGCTCCAGCCCTCGCCCGCGAGGGCGACCGGGCGAGCGCCGACCCGCGCCGACGCCGGGTAGCGCACGCGGACCGACAGCGTCGGCACCGGCGCCCCCACCATCGGGTGGTCGGAGCCCGACCAGTACCGGTTCTGCACCTGGATGCGGGTGTCGATGCCGGTGCGGTGACCGGAGCCGTCCCAGTGCGCGTTGTTCTGCCAGGTGTCGAAGACGAGGGTCGACGTCGTGCGGCTCACGGGCGGCTCGGGAGCGGCGGAGGTGGCGGCAGCGGGTGCGGCGAGCGCGATCGCGACCACAGGGGTGCTCCAGAGCGCGGCGCGGACGAGGGATCGGCGATCGGTGGACGGGGTGCCTGCGGGCACGGCGGAGGACTCAGGCAGGCGCGCAGGCGTGCCGGAGTCACCCCGCGGAGGGGTGGTGGACATAGGGGTAGAGCTCCAGGGTGTGCGGGTGTTCCGGGGTGGGATCCGCCGTGACGCGACCGGGAGTTTCGGGTTCCCTGTCGTGCTGCGCGAGAGCTTCGGGTTCTCGACGCGGGCGGTGTTCTCGGTGCGGACGGGAGTTTCGGGTCCCCGGCCGTCGAGGCGATCGCGAGCAGGCGCAGTGCTGCGGTGCGGCTTCGGGTGCCGCACCCCATACGCTTGCATGGACATCGCGACCATAGTGCGCATTCCGTCGCGAGAGCAACTGATCCGGCACCGGATCGGTGCGATCGCCCCGCTCTGGGGTGTTATTCATCGGCGATACGTCGTCGAGACGACGGATCCAGCACAGGTCCTGACTCGTCGGACGGCTGGGCGGGATGCGGCCCCGCAGCCCCGGTCCGCCCCGTCAACCCGCGGCGGCCGATCCCCCGCTCCACTACGTTTCACCCCATGGGCTTCTTCGACCGCACCGTCCGACCCGCGACCCCCGACCGTGAGCCGCGTCCCGAGCCGACTCCGGCGCCGGCACCGGTACCGGCACCGACGGTGTGGAGGGACGGAGCGGGCCGCTTCGCGCTCCGCTGCCTCCAGGTGATCATCGTCCTGGCCCTCGCGACCGTGCTGGTCTTCGCGATGACGCAGCTCACGATCGTGCTCATCCCGGTGATGATCGCGATCATCCTCGCCTCGGCGATCCACCCGTTGCTGGCCTGGATGCGCCGGAAGGGCGTCCCGTCGATCCTCGCCACCTGGATCGCGCTCCTCGGCCTCCTCGCGATCCTCGGCGCCGTCGGCTGGCTGATCACCGTCGCCGTGCGCAACCAGTGGGACGAGCTGGTCAGCAGCGCCTCCGACGGCATCTCGTCGCTGCAGGACTACGTGCAGCACCTGCCGTTCCAGATCGACGAGCAGCAGATCGAGGACGCGCGCCAGAGCGTCGTGGACTTCCTCACCTCGAGCAGCTTCGGCTCCGGTGCTCTGGCGGGCGCAGCAGCTGCGGCGAACTTCGTCACCGGCCTCGTGCTGATGATCGTCGTCCTCTTCTTCTTCATGAAGGACGGCCCCAAGATCTGGGAGTTCCTCCTCCGCCCCTTCACAGGCTCGAGCTACGACCGCGCCCAGCGCGTCGGCGGCAAGGCGGTCGACGTCCTGGGCGGCTACGTCCGCGGCACGGCGACCATCGCCGCCGTCGACGCGATCGGGATCGGAGTCGCCCTCGCGATCCTCCAGGTGCCGCTGGCGATCCCGCTCGCCGTCATCGTCTTCATCACGGCCTTCATCCCGATCGTCGGAGCCACGGCCGCCGGGATCCTCGCCGCACTCGTCGCACTCGTCGACGGCGGACCAGGCCCCGCGCTGATCGTGATCATCGTCGTCATCGTGGTCAACCAGCTCGAGGGCAACTTCCTCCAGCCCGTCGTGATGGCCCGCTCGCTCAAGCTGCACCCGCTGATCGTGCTGATCGCGCTGACCATCGGCACCGTCCTGGCCGGCATCGTCGGAGCCGTGCTCGCCGTGCCGATCGCGGCGGTGGCCTGGGGCATCGTCTCGATCTGGAACGGGCCCGATCAGCCGGCCGAGCCCGCCCGGCAGAAGCGGCGCGAGACCGTCTGACACCCGCAAGGGTGGCATCTGCCCCCCGTTAATGCCGGACCCTCGAAATGGGGACGGAGGCGTGGCAGCATCACTCGTGCGACGGACCCGATACGCCGCACAGGCCCTCCGGCCGGAGACCTGCCCTGTCCACCGCGCATCCCGTGCGCGGCCACCGAAGCCCCTGCGCCGTCAGTGCTTGCGGATGATGCCGTCGCGCAGCGCCTGAGCGCGCAGCGCGATCTTCGTGCTGACGCTCCTGCCGTCGATCCGGTACTTGGCGCGCGCACTGCGGAGCGAGCTCCGCGCGGCGTCCTGCGTGATCCCGAGGGCGCTCGCGACCTGCTTCAGCGACATCCCGTCGACGAAGAGGCCGACGATCCGCCGCTCGCGCGCGCTGAGGAGACCCGCGCCGCCTCCGGTCACCGCCGCCTGCGCCCCGGAGGTCGGCACCCGCTCTCCCGCCGCGGCCCTGCGGATGGCGTCGATGATGACCTCGGTCGGCTCGCTCTTGACGAGGTAGCCGCAGGCCCCGGCGTCGAGAGCGCGGGCGATCACCTCGGGGTGCGAGTGCGTGCTGATGATGATCGTCGCGGCGCCCGCGGTGGTCAGGGTGCGGATCTTCATCGCGAGGTCGAGGTCGTCGCCCAGGTCGATGTCGAGCAGGACGACGTCGGTGGGGAAAGCGGGATGCGCGAGCAGGTCGATCCAGCGGCTCGCCGTCGCGACGACGCTGATGCGCGACTCCGAGCGGTGGATCCAGTCGGTCAGGGCGGTCAGGAGGATCGGGTGGTCGTCGAGGATCGCGACGGCGATCTCGGCCGGATCCGCGACGTCTGCCGCGCCCGTCGCCTCGGCGTCGCTCATGGCGAGGTCCTCCGTCCGACGGCGTGGTCGAGGCGGAGTGTGGTGCGTTCGCCGACCGCGGCGACCCGATAGTCGCCCAGCTCGCTCAGGATGCCCCAGATCGCCGCGTCCAGGTCGCGCGACCGCACGCCGCGTGCCTCCAGAACGAGGGTCACGGCCGACGCGCCCTCGGCCCCCGAGACGGTGAGCCCGATCGCGGGGCGCCTCGACGAGGCCGACGGCGCCGAGAGCAGCCAGAGCACCGACAGCAGCCGCCCGCGAGCGGGAGGGCCGAGCGCCGCGGCGAGCTTCCCGGGATCCTCGAGCGACACCGTCTCGGACAGGTGCGCCGACTCCTCGATCGCGATGCCCAGCCAGGTCTGGTCGTGGCTGCGGGCCAGCGCGGTGCGCAGCTCGTCGCCGAGTCGCCGGGCCCGCTCGCCGAGGTCGTCGTCGATCGGCCGGGTCCGCACCTGCCCGAGCAGGTCGCCGATCCGCGCGTCGACCCTCGAGATCTCGGAGGAGGCGATGCTGCCGGGCCCGGTGCCCGGCCCGTCCACCACGCTGTCGGCGATGGAGCGGTCGAGAGCGCGGTCCACGCGGCGATCGAGGGTCGCGATCAGCGAGACGCACACGACGACGGGGGCGAGCGCGAGCAGGACGGTGGTGACGGCCAGACCGGGACCGCGGTGGTCGACCAGCGCCTGCAGGAGCATCCCGATCCCGCTCAGACCCACCAGGAGGCCCGTCGCCACCCAGGTGCGCGAGAGCGGCTGGAACGAGATCAGCGCCATCACCGTCGCTCCGATGCCCACGCAGACCGTGGGGTAGTACGTCCGCGACGGGTCCCCCAGACCGAAGTCGGAGAACTCGAGGAGCAGCGCGGCCGTGTCGAGCGCGAGGACGAGGGCGAGCACCCCCTTCGGCAGCTCGCCCCGCCGGAGGAGCGCGATCGTCACTCCGATCACGAGCCCCGCGATCACCATCAGCCAGGCGAGACCGCTCAGCCACGTGACCGCGAACGAGCTGAGGGCCCAGAGGAACGAGGCCAGCCCCCGGATCACGATGAGCACCGCCATCCCGACGAAGCCGAGTCCGAAGTAGCTCGCGGTGAGCCGGTGCGTCCGCCTGATCCGGTCGCGGACCGACTCGAGCGTCCGCGACCCGGTCTCGGCCGCACGGACGAGCTCGAGGAGCGTGCCCTCCTCGGCCGGATGCTCGCGCCGGCTCATCGCGGCACGCTCAGCAGCACGGTCGTGCCCGCCCCCGGAGCCGAGAACACCCGGACGCTGCCGCCGACGGCCTCGATGCGGGCGGCGACCGACTCGGCGAGCCCGAGCCTGTCGGAGGCGACCTCGCCGGGCGAGAAGCCGCTCCCCGCATCCGAGACGGCGACCCGGACGCTCCGCGGGTCCTCCGCGACGGTGACGTCGACGGCGAGCACTCCGGCGTGCCGCCGCACGTTCTCGAGGCACTCCCCCGTGGCGCGCACGAGCGCGTCGAGCGCGGGGCCCGAGAGCGCCGGACCGGCGAGCGACGCGGGTTCCGAGGCGCCCGCCCCGCTCACCGAGTGCCAGGTGATCTCGAGTCCGACCGCCTCGTAGCGCCGCCCGAGCGCGGAGAACGCCCCGGGCAGCGGGACGGGCTCCGAGCCGGCCGGGGCGGCCTCGTGCGCTCCCGGCCGGTCCAGGCGCCGGAGCAGCTCGAGATCGGCGGCGGCCTGAGACCTCATGGTGTCGGGAGCGACCCCCTCGCCGCGGTGCGCGACGAGGGTGAGGGTGCTGAGGATCGTGTCGTGCAGCAGTCGCGCGTCGTACCGGCGCCGGGCCTCGCTCTCGCTGGAGCGGCGCTCGGCGGCGTGCGCCGTGCGCAGCTGCTCCGTGCCGGTGTGCGCGCGCTCGACGCTCGCGGCGAGCCAGCGCGACGCGGCCGCGAGCACCGCCCAGCAGACGACGACCGAGAGGGCGACGAAGAACCCGCGGCCCGACTCCCAGGTGGCGGCGAGGGCCAGGACGAGGACGGGCGCGATGCCCGCGAGGGCGATCAGCGGGAGGCGCCGTGCCGATCCGATCGCGAAGAGCGCCGACGGCACCGCCATCGACGCGATCATCGTGACGCTCCCGATCACGGCGGGCACGGTGCCGTCGATCCCCGGAGCGAGCGCGGCCACGAGACCCGCGAAGCCGAGGACGGTGCCGGCGACCAGAGCGCGGGCGCCGGCGCGGCCCGGGCGGCGCCCGACGAGGAGGACGGCGGTCGCGAGCGCGAGCAGGATCAGCATCGGCGCGGCGGCGGCCAGACCGGGCGGGGCGAGCGTGGGCAGGTGCAGGGCGGAGGCGGCGGTGAAGATCCCGCCCGCCAGCCGGGCGCAGACGATCCCGACGTCGGCCTGCTCGCGGCGGAGCGCGGTGCCGGACGATCGGCCGCGGGTTCTCGGAGCGGGCAACGGAGACCTCGGCGAGGAAGGCTCCCTGCGGTGCAGCGGCACGGAGACGGTGGACGGGGGATCATCGTGGCACATCGCCGAGGACGACGGCACGGACGGCTCGAGTCCTCCGCGCCGGGAGGGCCGAGTCCTCTTCGCCGGCAGGGCCGACTCCTCTTCTCCGGTAGGGCTGACTCCTCCTTCTCCAGCCGGACCATCGGAGCGGCGCGTGACGCCGAGTTGCGGCCCCCGGTCGCGCTCGGCCGCTCCCATCGCGTAGGCTGGAGACATCTCCTGGGCATTCGCCCGAATTCCACGGCTGAGAAGTCGCAAGACGAAGAGACTCAGCCCCTGATAGAGACCGCCGCGATCGACGGCGCAGAGCCTTGCTGCTCAGGCCTTGATCGCACGGTTCGAACGCCCGCCTCGCACGCGGGTACCGCCCTTCACAGGACGCCGCGGAAGCCGCGCCGTTCCTCGTTCGACCCCCGCCCCACCGACTCCGTCGGCTCGCGGGACGTTCTCCCCCGCAGAGTCCCTGCCTCCCTCGGGAGCAGCGCACTCCGCCCCCATGACTACCCGAACGACTCCCTCCCGACGCGTGATTCATCCGCGCAGAGGCGGAGCCGGTCGGGTGCCGCACACTCGTGCGGAATCTAGACGACGTCGGCCCCGGCCGCGTCACCATCACGTAAGGAAAAGACATGCCTACTGGCACCGTTAAGTGGTTCAACTCCGAAAAGGGCTTCGGCTTCATCGCTCCCGACGACGGAGGCGCCGACGTGTTCGCGCACTTCTCCGCCATCGCGAAGCAGGGCTACCGCGAGCTCGTCGAGAACCAGCACGTCGAGTACGACGTCGAGCAGGGCCGCAAGGGCCCGCAGGCCGCGAACATCCGCGGCGTCGGCGAGTAATTCTCCGACTTCGAGCCCTCCAGCTCAGCGAACGCCCCGTCGGCCGTGATCCCAGGATCCGGCCGGCGGGGCGTTCGTCGTCTCTCCTCGGTGACGGCCCGACTCACCGGACCGCGTTCACCGGGCCCGTGTCCCTCGGCGCCGAACCGAATCGGTAGGCTCGGCAGCATGGGACGACTGATCTACGGGCCGCAATCACTCGAGATCGACTTCGACGACCGCCTTCTGGCGCATCTCAAGGTCGCGATGTTCACCAAGATGCGCCGCAACGAGTCGTTCAGCCTCTCGTGGTCGGAGCCCGAGGCGACCGGCTTCGGCCGGAGCTCGGTGTGGATCCACCCGACGACTCCGCTGCACTTCCGCTTCCAGGTGGGCAAGCGCCCCGGCCTCAACCGTGTCTGGATCGAGCAGTTCGTCGCGAGCGCGAACAACACGGGAGAGATGATCGTCGGGCCGGAGCCCGAGGGCGACTGAGCCCTGGCCCGGCTCAGACCACGCGGGGTCGCGCGGTGTGCACGAGCTCGTCGCACGGCAGCGCACCGAGCCTCGCCGCGATCTCGGCGGACGCCGCCGCGTCGACGCTCGCCACCGCGTACTCCTCCGGCCACAGCGGAGTGAGGGTCACGAGCTCGGCCTGGCCCGTCGCGAGCTCCATCCGCTCGGGGAGGCACGCACTGCGCAGACCGAGGAGCACCCCGACACCGCCGGTCTCGTCGGTCCAGGAGCCGGGGGCGGCCACGCCGGTCAGCCGGCTGGTGCCGATCCCGGCGCGGCAGCAGATGCCCTGCAGCGCCGCGAGCCGGGCCGACTCGTAGAGCAGATGGAACTGCCAGTGATTCGAGAGCTCGGCCGTCGGCACTCCGCGCAGGGCGGACGTCTCGAGGCACAGCTCGAGACCCAGACCGGTGCCGGGGCGGGCGAGCCGGTCGAACGGGTCGCTCAGGCCGTCGGTGGCGAGGACGACGGAGGCGCCGCGATCGACGCGGAGGAACGCCCGGTGATCGGTGGGCCATCGGGCGCCGCCGCGGACTCCGGGATCCTCGGTCGAGACGACGACGGTGCGGTCGAGCTCGCCGATCCCGCGCCACAGCTCCGCGCGGTCCTCGGCGACGGCCTCGGCGAGGGCCCGACGTTCATCCGGGGTCCAGCGGACCTCCCGGGTGCGGTTCAGGAACAACGACATGGCACTCCCTGTCCGCGCGACCGGTCCGGCCGCGCTCCCGGCACGCTACGGGGCGCGCCGGAGGGACTCCTCCGAGCCACCGGGGTAGTTCCTGGACATCGGGCAGCCCCTCGACAGGGGGATCCGGGTCAGCCGAGCGGGTCGACGCCGTTGTCGCGCCAGCGCTCGTCGGCGAGCTGGCCGGCGGAGCCCTCGGCTCGGAGCGGCTCGGCGTGCTCCGAGGGGACGGCGCCCAGGGAGGTGCCGCTGCCCTCCGCGGTGCTGCCGGGGGCGAGCAGTCCCTCCTCGTCCTCGGAGTCGGTCACCTCGTCCTCTGCCGCGTTCTCGGAGCCGCTCTCGGCCATCGGGTCGTAGCCGTGATCGGGGTCGCGGCTCTCGTCGGGAGTCGTGCTCTCCTCGACCTCGGCGTCGGCGGGCTGCACGTCGTCGGGGGCCCTGGCGCCGCCCGCGCCGCTCGGGTCGGCACCGCTCAGGCCCTCGCCGTTCCAGCCGGAGAACTCGGGACTCGTGTCTGCGCTCATGGGGGCACGGTAGCACCGGCGATCCCTCCGCCCCGAGGGGTCGACACGGAGCTCAAGCGCCTCTCCCACGCCACCGCCTAGGCTTGTCCGGAGCCGTGACAGCGGCGCAGGCCGGACGAGCAGCGCGGAGCCGCGACGGCGGCCCAGGCGAACGGGAGCACCATGCGACGACTCGGTTACGAACGTTTCGGCGGGCCCGACGTCCTCTCGTGGCGGACCGCGGCGCTGCCGATGCCGGGCCGCGGCGAGGTCCTCGTCCGCACCCGCGCGGCGAGCATCAACGCGACCGACGAGAAGATCCTCTCGGGCAGCGCGCGCATCATGAAGGTCGGCCGGCGGCGCCCGTTCGGCTTCGGACTCGACATCGCCGGCACCGTGGAGGCGCTCGGCCCGGGTGCCCACGGCGTCTCGATCGGCGACCGTGTCGTCGGGATGACCCGCGACGGCGACGCCTTCGCCGACGCCTCGATCGCGAAGAGCACCGCGCTCGTCCGGCTGCCCGACTCCCTCGACTTCGTCCAGGGCGTGACGCTCGCGATGTCGGGAGGCACGGCCATCGGCCTCGTCGATGCGCTCCGGGTCCACGCGGGCGAGCGGGTGCTCGTCGGCGGCGGCTCCGGCGCGATAGGCGACCCGACGGTGCAGCTGCTGGTGCGCGCGGGGTGCACGGTCGCCGCGACCGGCTCCGCCTCCTCCGCCGACCTGCTGCGGGGCCTCGGCGCCGAGCCGCACGACTACCGGGCGCTCGACCTCGGCGTGCTCGCGGGCCGCTTCGACGTCGTGGTCGACGTCTCCGGGCATCTGCCGGCGTCCGACGCGGCGCTGCTCCTGGCCGACGGCGGCCGCTACGCGACCCTCGTGCCCAGCGGCGCCGCACTCGGCGCCCAGGCGGCGGGCGTCGTGCTCCGCGACCGCCCGCGCGTGCAGAACCTGATCGTCACGGCGACGGCCGAGCGGATCGGACGCGCGGTCTCGCTCGCCGCCTCCGGCGACCTGCGGCCCGAGACCGGTGCCGTGCATCCGCTCGAGGACGTCGTCGAGGTGCTGAAGCGCCGGGCCGCCGGCACCGACCGCACCCACGGGAAGATCGTGTTCACGGCCGACGACTCGGCGCAGCTGAGCTGACAGGTCGTGTTGAGCACGAGACCGCCGTCGCGAGCACGGCCTGGTCGTGCGAGCTGCAAGGAGGGAATCGAAGGCCACTGCGGTGCAGTGGTCGAGATTCCCGACGCCGCAGATCGTGCGATGAGGACGAGCGGAGCACGCGGGATCTTGTTCGACACGGCCTAGACCTCCTCGGGTCGACCGCTCCCGAGGGAGAGGGTCGCGGCGAAGCCGATCGCGAGGAAGCCCGCCGCGGCGAATGCGGCGTATCGGGTGCCGTCCGAGAACGCCTCCTCGGCCGCCCGGGCGACGTCGGCCGTCGCGTCGGAGGCGGCCAGCCCGGCGATGGCGGCGCCCGAGGAGTCGACGACCGCGTCGACGGTGCTCGAGACCTGCGCGGCCGGCAGACCCTGCTCCTCGAGCGACGCCGTGAGCGTCGCGGCGGTCGAGGCGTAGAGGACCGTCCCGAGCACTGCGATGCCGAGCGCCGAGCCGATCTGGCGCGCCGTCGACTGCGTGCCCGAGCCCTGGCCGCTCCGCTCGACCGGCACGTCGCGCAGCACGACTCCGGTCAGCTGTGCGGTCGCCAGGCCGACGCCGAAGCCGTAGACGGCGAGGAACGGCACGAGCGCCCACCACGGCGTCGAGTCGGAGATCACGGCACCGATGCCCGCGACTCCGACGATCTCGGCCGCGAGGCCCACCCGCACGATCAGCACGGGCGAGACCCGGTTGCCGTAGGCGCCCGCGAACCCGGAGGCGACGAACGAGCCGAGCGCGAGGGCGATCAGCACCAGCCCCGTCTGCACCGCCGAGTAGCCGAGCACGTTCTGCAGCCAGATCGGCAGGGCGAGGATGATGCCGAACTCGCCCAGCGAGACGATCATCGCGGCCACGTTGCCGTTGCGGAACGACGGGAGGCGGAAGAGCTCGAGCGAGAGCATCGCCGAGCGGCCCGCCCGCTCGCGCGCCCGGGCCCAGAGCACGAAGGCGACTCCGGCGAGCACGGCGACGGCGAAGGCGATCGGCACCGGCGAGAGATCGAGCGGCCAGCTCCAGTCGCCGGCCGAGAGGCGCTCGTCGACGCCCCACCAGCCGAGCGTGCGGCCCTCGATCAGCGCGAAGACGAGCGCGGCGGAGGCGACGACCGACAGCAGGGCGCCCACGAGGTCGACCCGGCGGCCGTCGGCCTGACGCGACTCGTCGACGAAGAGCAGCGCGCCGACGACGATGACGATGCCGAGCGGGATGTTGATGCCGAAAGCCCAGCGCCACGAGAAGTCGGTCGTGAGCCAGCCGCCGAGCAGCGGACCGACGGCGGTCATGCCTCCGATGGTCGAGCCCCAGACGGCGAAGGCCACGGCGCGCTCGCGTCCGCGGAAGGTCGCGTTGATCAGCGACAGCGTGGTCGGCAGCACCATCGCGCCGCCGATGCCCTGCACCACCCGCGAGAGGATCAGCAGGTCGCCGGTGGGAGCGAACGCCGCGGCGATCGAGGACAGGGCGAACAGCGAGATGCCGATGATCAGCATCCGGCGTCGGCCCCACCGGTCGGCCAGGGTGCCGAAGGCGAGCAGGAGGGCCGCGAACACGAGGGTGTACGACTCCTGCACCCATTGCACCTGCGTCGAGGTGATGCCGAGATCGGCGACGATCGACGGGATCGCGACGTTCACGATGGTCGAGTCGACGATGATCGTCGCTACGCCGAGACTGATGACGACCAGTCCGATCCACCTGCGATTGCGCATGCCGGAGCCTCTCCTCGATTTAGTCAGCCGGCTGACTATATGCCCTCGGGGCGCGTGGACGCCAGTGGAGGGCATCCGCGAACCCGCTGTGGCCGCGAGGTCGCCTCCGCTGGACGCTCCTCGCCCCCATCACGGCTGCGAAGCGGCGGATTCCGTCGAACCGATGCGAGGCCAGCGCCGGCATCCGGCACTTCTCGCCCCCACCGCAGAGGCGAAGCAGCGGATCCCGTCGGACCCCCTCGCTCCGCAGAGTCCCGGACACCGGACAGATCCCTCCACGGAAGGGGTCCGGAAGGTTACCGGGCGCGAGCCGTGCGGGCAAGGATGCGAAGCGCCCGGAGGCGCCCCGTCAGGATGGTCGCATGCCCGCTACTCCCCGCTCCTTCCCCTATCCGCTCGGCGTCTCCCTCCGCGGCGACGGCGAGTCCGCCAACGTCGCCCTCTACTCCGAGACCGCGGACAGCGTCGAGGTCTGCCTCTTCGACGACTCCGGAGCCGAGACCCGCGTCACGCTCACCGAGCGCACCGGCCACGTCTTCCACGGCATCGTCCAGGGCATGACGGTCGGCACCCGCTACGGCCTGCGCGTCGACGGCCCCTGGGACCCCGCCAACGGCCTCCGCCACAACGCCGCGAAGCTGCTGCTCGACCCGCACGCGACCGCGATCGAGGGCTCCTACACCTGGTCCGAGGACGTCTTCGGGCAGTTCTACGAGGACGCCGAGAAGCGCAACGACGCCGACGACGCCGCGGCGGTGCCGCGCTGCGTCGTCACCGACCCGACCTCCTTCGACTGGAGCGGCGACGTCGCGCCGCGCATCCCGCTCGAGGAGACCGTGATCTACGAGGTGCACGTGAAGGGCTTCACGAAGCTGCACCCCGACATCCCCGAGGACATCCGCGGCACCTACCGCGCGCTCGGCCACCCCGCCGCGATCAAGCACTTCACCGACCTCGGCGTGACCTCGGTCGAGCTGCTGCCCGTGCACCAGTTCGTGCAGGACTCGCACCTCGAGGAGAAGGGGCTGCGCAACTACTGGGGCTACAACTCCCTCGGCTTCTTCGCGCCGCACAACGAGTACTCGCACGCCGGCGACGACGGCTCGCAGGTCGACGAGTTCAAGGCCATGGTCAAGGCGTTCCACGACGCGGGCCTCGAGGTCATCCTCGACGTGGTCTACAACCACACCGCCGAGGGCAACGACAAGGGGCCGACCCTCTCATTCAAGGGCATCGACAACGGCTCCTACTACCGCCTCGTCGAGGAGGACCGCGCGAACTACTTCGACACCACGGGCACCGGCAACAGCCTCAACGTCGCGCACCCCGCTGCGCTCGGTCTGATCATGGACTCGCTGCGCTACTGGGTCACCGAGATGCACATCGACGGCTTCCGCTTCGACCTCGCCACGACGCTGACCCGTCAGACCGGCGAGGCGGAGGTGCACAGCGCGTTCCTCGACCTGATCGCGCAGGACCCGGTGCTCGCACCGGTCAAGATGATCGCCGAGCCGTGGGACACCGCCGGCTACCAGGTCGGCGGGTTCCCGGCCGACTGGTCGGAGTGGAACGGGAAGTTCCGCGACGACGTGCGCGACTTCTGGCACGGCGCCGACTCGGTGCTCGGCACGACGGCGCAGCGGATCCTCGGCTCGCCCGACGTGTACGAGGCCGACAAGCGCTCCCCCGTCTCGAGCGTCAACTTCGTCACCGCGCACGACGGCTTCACCCTCGCCGACCTCACCGCCTACTCGCGCAAGCACAACGCGGCCAACGGCGAGGACAACAACGACGGCGAGAGCGACAACCGCTCCTCCAACAACGGTGCGGAGGGACCGACCGAGAACGAGGCGGTCAACGAGCGCCGCGATCGGATGCGCCGGAACTTCCTCGCGACGCTCCTGCTCTCGGCGGGCGTGCCGATGATCCTCGGCGGCGACGAGATCGCCCGCACCCAGGGCGGCAACAACAACGCCTACTGCCAGGACGACGAGATCTCGTGGTTCGACTGGGAGAACGCCGACCGCGAGCTGCTGGCCTTCACCCGCGAGCTGATCGCGCTGCGCAAGGCCGAGCCCGCCCTGCGCCCGAAGTGGTTCCGGCGCGCTCCGGGCGAGGGTGGCCCCGACGCGGTCGACATCCTCCGCTCGGATGCCAACGGCTTCGCCGACGAGGACTGGGACAACCCCGACGCGCGCTCCATCACCTTCGTGTTCACCCACGAGGGCAGCGACTCCTTCGCCCTGCTGATGAACGCGGCCGAGAACGGGGTCGAGTTCACCGTCCCGGAGGCGCCGGGCAAGGAGTGGGTGCTCGCGTCCTCGAGCGATCCCGGCCAGGTCGTCGAGGGCGAGGTCACGACGCTCATCGTGCGCGACGGCTCGTTCACGCTGCTGCGCTCGGCCGCCTGATGCCCGGCCGAGCCTCGCGGCGGCTGCGCTTCAGCGGGCGCATCGCGGGGTTCGGCACGGCCTCGGGCACCCGCGTGGTGCTCGGGCTCTGGGAGTCGACTCCGTACGGCGCCTTCGCGGACGCGATGATCGAGCGGGGCGACGGGCACCGGATGCTGATCGCCCCCTCGGACGACGTCGCCGAGTTCATCGCCTCGACCTACTCCTTCGACGACGTGCGGGTGGCACCGGTCTCGTGGCGGCGGGTCGACGGCGGACTGTCGGTCTCGGCCGGCCCGCTGCATGCGGCGCTGCGGCTCGGGGGGCTCACTCCGCTCGGGCGCCTGCTGCGGATCGTGCCGGGCGCGATCGCCGAGCACCCCGCGTGGCTGACCGCGATCTCGCCGGCCGCCTCGCTGCTCGTGCGCGGAGTGAGCACGGCCGGATCGGCCGGGAACGGCCGCCGCGAGTACTACGGAGTGCGGACGATCCGCCGCGTGCTCGGGGTCGACGCGTCGCTCGACGGGGTCGCCCTCGGGTCGCTCCGGCCGCTGTCGCCTCCCGTGCGCTTCGGCTTCTCTTCGGCGCCGGCCGCCCCGGCGATCGTCGACGTCACCACCACGATCGCGCTCCCGCGCGATGCCACGACCGCGTTTCCGCGGCACTGAGAGAAGGGACGCTCCTCATGAAGAAGGGCGACAAGATCAGCTGGAACACCTCGCAGGGCGAGACCCACGGGAAGCTCGTCGAGAAGAGGACGAAGGAGTTCCAGTTCGAGGGCCAGACGTTCAAGGCCTCGGACGACGAGCCGTACTGGATCGTCCAGAGCGACAAGACCGACGCGAAGGCCGCGCACAAGGAGTCGTCGCTGAAGAAGAAGTAGGGCGGCGGCTCCACCGCGGGATCCCCAGACCGTCGAGGGGGCCAGTACTCCGTGGCCACCTCGACGGATCGGGTTCCCTCGCGTCGTGCGAGCGGACGGGAGGCCGCGGTCAGAGCCAGCCGCGCTCCTCCGCGAGCAGGACGGCCTGCTGGCGGGTGCGGACGGCGAGCTTCGCCAGCACGGCCGAGACGTGGTTGCGCACAGTGCCGGGGGCGAGCGACAGGGCGCGCGCGATCTGGCCGGTGGTCTCGCCGCGGCGGCCCGCGCGGAGCACGTCGAGCTCGCGATCGGTGAGCGGGCAGCGCTGGTCGCTGAGCGCGTCGGCCGCGACCTCCGGGTCGACGTAGCGGCCGCCCGCCGCGACCCGGCGGATCACCTCGGCGACCTCGTGCGCATCCCGCGACTTGGGGAGGAACCCAGAGACCCCCGAGGCCAGCGCCCGCCGCAGCACTCCCGGCCGAGCGTGGCGGGTGACCACGATGCAGCGCGTCGCGACCGTGCGCACCAGGCGCTCGGCGACGTCGACGCCGTCGAGCCCCGGCATCTCGAGGTCGAGCAGGCAGATGTCGGGGGTGAGGCGGGCGGCCTCGACGAGCGCCTCCTCGCCGTCGGCGCACTGCGCGACGACCTCGATGTCGTCCTCGAGCCCCAGGAGGGACGCCAGAGCCGAGCGGATCATCGCCTCGTCGTCGGCGATCAGCACGCGGATCATCGTGCGGCCCCCGCCACCGGCACCGTCACGACGACGGTGAACGACCGGGCCCCGTGCTGCACCTCCAGCGAGCCGTCGGCTTCGGCGACCCGGCGGCCGATGCCCTCGAGCCCCGCCCCGCCGCCGTTGTCGGCCTCGACGGGCGCCGCCTCGGCGTCGTTCTCGATCGTGAACCGCCAGGCCCCCGCCTCCGGTCGCAGCGACAGCCGCGCCCACTTGCCGCCGCCGTGGCGGAGGACGTTCGTGGTCGTCTCGCGCACCACCGGCCCGAGGACGTCGGCCGGGGCGAGATCGGCGGAGGGGTCGACGGCCGCCTCCGCCGCGACTCCGGCCGCGCGCAGCAGATCGACCGCGTTGGCCAGCTCGTCGCCGAGCGGGACGGAGCGGAACCGGGTGGCCAGGTCGCGCGTACCCTGCCGCGCCTCGTCGACGCTGGTGCGGGCGGCGCGCAGCTGGGCGAGCGCCGCCTCCTGATCGTGCGCCATCAGGCGCTCGGCGAGCTCGAGCTGCAGGGCGATCACCTGCAGGTGGTGCCCCTGCAGGTCGTGCACATCGGTCGCGACCCTCAGCCGCTCCTGCGTGGCGCCGAGCCGCGCTTCGGAGGCACGGGCCTGATCGAGCGAGACCAGCACGTCCCACCACCACAGCGAGAGCACCGACATCCACGGCAGCGCGATCGAGTAGAAGCCGACGAGCGCGCTGCTCACGCCCTCGTCGGTCAGCGGCGCGACGTGCAGATCGATGAACCAGAGGGCGGCGAGCAGCAGCGTCCCGGCGAGCACGATCCGGCGGCGGAGGCCGGGGGCCCAGGGCAGCAGCACGAGCATCTGCACGACCGGGAGGACCGCGATGGTCCACATCCCCGAGGCGACCCCGCCGAGGACGCCGTAGACGACGGCGACGGCGAGCGGCGCCCACGCAGTGCGCCGGCGCACCGAGAGCGGCTCTCCGCGCCGGTTGCGGTAGTCGAGCAGCAGCGGGACCTGCGCGAGGGTCCAGACGACGCCTCCGACGCCCACCACGAGCACGGCGGCGGTCCCCCGGCTCGAGAGGATGAGCGCCGGCACCCAGACGAGCACCAGGATCACGCCGAAGAAGAGGATGCCGCCGGCGGTGTACCACCAGGTCGCGGTGATGCTGCGGGTCAGCTGCAGGGTGCCGCGCGCCGTCCGCTCGGCATCGCTCACGGGCTCGGTCCGGGTGATCACGAGGCCACCCTACGGGCGTGAGAGAAGTCACGGGTCCGAGGTGCGAAGCACCCGGGAGGCGGTGACGGACGGGCACTTCCCGCGGATCCGCGACCCCGGTGGACTGGAGTCACTCACGAGACGGACCACCCGGTCCCCGACCAGCAGGAGAACGTCATGAGCGTCATCACCACCTTCCAGGACCTCGTCGCCGAGGTGCCCGACATCGTGCAGCCCCTCATCGTCGCGGCGGCCGGAGCCGTCCCGTTCGTCGAGGGCGAGGGCGCCGCGACCATCGGCATCATCGGCGGGGTGAACCCGGTCATCGCGGTCCTCGCGGCGATCGTCGGCAACTTCGCCTGCGTCGCCCTCGTGGTGCTGCTGAGCTCGGGAGCACGGCAGGCGGTCGTCAACCGCACGCGGGTGCCGGCCATGGCGGGCGGGGCACCGGAGCGGCCGGCGGTCTCGCCGCGCAAGGCCAAGTTCCAGCGGGCGTTCGAGCGCTACGGGGTCCCCGGGGTGAGCCTGCTCGGGCCGCTGCTGCTGCCGACGCAGTTCACCGCCTCGATGCTCGCGGCGGCGGGCGTCGGCCGCGGGCGGATCCTGGTCTGGCAGGGCATCGCGATCGTCGCGTGGACGACGATCATCGCCGTGATCATCAGCGGTGTGCTGTCGACGGTGGGCTGAGCCCTGCGGTCGGCCCGGCTGGCTCGGTGCCCGAGTGGACGCCGGACGGGTCTCCGACGGCCCGCCGCGCCCGGTGGGCGTCCAGTCGCGTCGGACCGTGCCGCGAGTGGGCGCCCACCGGGCGCTGGGCCGTCTCAGCTCCCGTCCGGAGGCGCAGGATGGACGCATGAGCGACCAGCCCGAGCGGTGGACCCGCGCGACGACGCAGCCCGACATGTGGACCGACCCGGAGGACGACCCTCGCGAGGGGACGAGCCCCGACGGCGAGCCGGCGACCCTCGAGGACTACCTCTCGGCCTACCGCCACACGCTGATCATGAAGTGCGACGGACTCACTCCGGAGCAGCTGGCCCGGCGCTCGGTCCCGCCGTCGACGATGTCGCTGCTCGGACTCCTCCGCCATCTGGCCGAGGTCGAGCGGGACTGGCGCGGCTGGCTGAGCACGGACGCGCCTCCCTCGAAGCTCTACGGAGGCCGGGACGACGACTTCGACGGCGCGATCGGCGAGCAGGCGGTCGTGGACGAGGCGCTCGCGTCGCTGCAGCGGGAGCAGCGGGACACCGACGCCGCGATCGCCCAGCACCCCGATCTCGGCGAGCGGGTCGGGCGCGACGGCATCGCGATCCGCGAGCTGCTGGTGCACCGCATCGAGGAGTACGCGCGGCACTGCGGGCACGCCGACCTGCTCCGCGAGTGCGTCGACGGCCGCGTCGGGCAGTGACGGCGGCAGAGCATCAGCCAGGAGCTCGGTCCCTCGCCCCACAGCGGAGACCCCTGCCGCTCAGCTGATGATCCGCGGGCGGATCGACGTCAGCGGCGGTCGAGGAGCGCGAGCAGCGCCGGCTCCACCTCCGCCTCGGTGATGTGGCCCGCGACGACGAGCTCGGCCAGACCGTGCACCGCACCCCAGACGGCGGTGGTCAGGGCGGCGGCCGCGGCGGAGGAGGCGTCGGCCGGCAGGAGGGATGCGGTCGCGGTGGCGAGCACCGCCTCGACCCCGTCGATCAGCGGAGCCATCGCGCCGCTCGGCGACCCCGGGACGCAGACCTCGGGGTCGTAGATGACGCGGAAGCGCTCGGGGTGCCGGGCCGCGTAGCCGACGTAGGCGCCTCCGATGAGCACCGCGCTCGACTCCGCCGAGCGCCCGGCCGCCTGCTCCTGCGCCCCGGTCAGCGCCGCGAGCAGCTCGGCCATGCTGACCTCGCTCAGCCGCTTGAGGAGCGCGGTGCGGTCGCCGAAGTGGTGGTAGGGCGCGTTGTGGCTGACGCCCGCGGCCCGCGCGACCTCGCGGAGACTGAGTGTGGCGTGCCCCTGAGTGCGGAGGAGGTCGAACGCCGCGGCCTCGAGCGCGGGCGCGAGATTCCCGTGGTGGTAGGCGCTGGGTGATCTTGACACGAGCAACATCGTAGCTCTAGCGTCGGAGTCGTCGATGTGGGCACTGTCCACATTCTGGGCGATGTCCATATTATGGGCGACGTCCAGATCGGCATCAATCACTGGAGGCACCGTGCACACCCTGATCATCGACGGACACCCGAATCCGGACTCCCTCTGCGCCGCCCTCGCTCGGCGGTACGCCGACGAGCACGGCGACGCCGAGGTCCTCGCCGTCCGCGACCTCGCGTTCGACCCCGACATGCGCTTCGGCTACACCCGCCGGCAGGAGCTCGAGCCCGATCTGGAGCGCGCCTGGCTGCTGCTGCTCGAGGCGCGGCACGTGGTCGTCGTGACACCGGTCTGGTGGGGCTCGGTGCCCGCCGTGCTCAAGGGGTTCTTCGACCGGGTGCTGCTGCCGCGCCGGGCCTACCGCACGCGGCCGAACGGCCTACCGGAGGGACTACTCACCGGGCGGACGGGACGCGTGATCGTCACCTCCGACTCTCCGCGCTGGTACCTGCCACTCGTCGGCGACACGACGGTGCGGCACGTCAGGCGCACGACGCTGCGCTTCTGCGGGATCCGGCCGGTGCGGGCGACGCGACTCGGGCCGGTGAAGGACTCGACTCCCGAGCGGCGGCAGGCGTGGCTGGCCGAGGCGGGTCGGCTCGGCCGGCTCGACGCGAGGCGGAGCAGCGCCGTCGCGGCCCGTCCGGAGCCCGCCGCGCTCTGACGCGCGCCTTCCGTGCGACCTCCGGCTCGTCGAATCCGCTTCGGCTCGTCGAAATCGCCCGATTCCGCGAGCCGAACAGGATTCTGCGAGCCGGAGGTCGACTCCGGAGAACGTTCGGCTCGCAGAAACCGGTTCGGCTCGCGAGAACCGCCCGATCCCGCGAGCCGGACGCGATTCTGCGAGCCGGAGGTCGGCTGAGGGGCGTCAGGCCGAGCGGCGCACCAGCTCGTGCACCCAGGCCAGCTTCTCGGCGATCACCGGAGTGATGACGAACGGGTAGAGGTCGTCCTTGCCCATCGAGCGGTTCACGCTGTTGAGCGCGAGCGAGAAGCCGTGCCAGCGACCAAGGATCTCGGGCATCTCGAGCGTCGAGACCCGGTCGGCACCGACGGCGTGCACGCTGCCGACCAGCGAATCGGGGAGGCGCCCCCACGGACCGGCGATGGTCATGCCGACCGAGGCGGTCGTCTCGAGCGCGTCGGCGATGTGCAGGTAGTGCGCGAAGGTCTCCGCGAAGTCCTCCCACGGGTGGGTCGTCGCGTACTGCGAGATGTGCTCGCGCGCCCAGTCCTCGCTCCCCGACGCTCCGGAGTAGTGCGTGTCGAGCGCGGCCGCATAGTCGGCGCGCTCGTCGCCGAACAGCGACCGGAACGCCGGGATCAGATCGGTGCCCTCGACCAGCAGCTGCCAGTAGTAGTGGCCGATCTCGTGGCGGAAGTGGCCGAGCATCGTCCGGTACGGCTCGCCGAGGCGCGCCTTGAGGGCCTCGCGGTGCGCGTCGTTGCCCTCCGAGAGGTCGACGGTGACGACTCCGTCGGCGTGACCCGTCGTCACATGCTGTCCCTGCGCCGACGACAGCAGCTCGAAGGTGAGCCCCGTGGAGCCGCGGCGGCGCTCGACGGGCAGGTCGAGGTGGTGCAGCTGGCGCACGAGGCGGCGCTTGGCGAACTCGGCGACCGTCAGCTGGCTCAGGGTCGCCGCGTCGTAGACCGCGGGGCGCACGCCGGTGAGGGCGCAGGAGGCGCAGGCGCCGCCGGTCCCCTCCTCCGCCAGCCAGGTGCAGCCGATGGTGTCGCGGTAGCGGCACAGCTGCCGGCCCGAGGCCTCGGCGAGCTCGTCGCGGTCGAGGTCGTAGGCGAGCGCGGTGCGGCAGCGGAGGCACACCGCGTCCTCGAACTCGACGCGGGCCTCGCAGTGGGGGCAGCCGAACACGCGCATGCGGAGGGGGCCTTCCGGGGTGACGAGGCGGCGGCGGGCGCCGCCCCTCGACACTAGTCAGCCCTCGGCGGGTGCGCGCGGGGTTGCCCCGGGCGGCTCGTGCTGCCTCACCCCTCGCTGATCGAGCAGCCCGCAGAGCGGGCGTGTCGAGATCCACGTCCGTCAGGAGGTCAGGGCTGACGCCTGATCTGCTGACGCTGGTGGGTCTCGATACGCCCCTGCGGGGCTGCTCGACCAGCATGGACGACGAGGCGAGACGCGCCGAGTCGACGCCTCCGCTTCACCCTCACGCGATGCGGATCAGCTTCTTGTTGACGAACTCCTCGAGGGCGCTGCGGCCCATCTCGCGGCCGGTGCCCGAGCGCTTCACGCCGCCGAAGGGCAGCTCGACGGCGTCGCCGAGGACGAGGTTGATCCAGACCATGCCCGCGTCGATCCGGTCGGCGAGACGCAGCGCCTGCTCGGAGTCGGTCGTGTAGAGGTACGAGCCGAGACCGAACGGGGTGTCGTTCGCGAGGGCGATCGCCTCGTCCTCGTCGCGCACCCGGTAGAGCGCGGCGACGGGGCCGAAGAACTCCTCGCGGTACGCGTTCATCTCGGGAGTGACGTCCTCGAGGACGGCGGGCGGGAAGAAGTTGCCCGTCACCTCGCCGCTCGCGCGCACGGTCGCGCCCTGCTCGCGCGCGATCGTCAGCTGCTGCTCGAGGCGCGAGGTGGCGGCGGAGGAGGAGAGCGGGCCGAGCAGCGTGCCCTCGGCGAACGGGTCGGCCGGCTGGGCCGCGGTGAACGCCTCCGTGAACTTGGCGGCGAAGGCCTCGTACAGGTCGTCGATGACGATGAAGCGCTTGGCGGCGTTGCACGACTGGCCGTTGTTGTCGAGGCGGGCGGCGACCGCGTCCTCGACCGCCTTGTCGAGGTCGTCGGTCGACAGCAGGATGAACGGGTCGGAGCCGCCGAGCTCGAGCACGACCTTCTTGAGGTGCCGCCCGGCGATCTCGGCGACGGCCGCGCCGGCGCGCTCTGAGCCGGTGACCGAGACACCCTGCACCCGCGGGTCGGCGATGACGGTCGCGGCCTGGTCGTTGGTCGCGTAGAGGTTCACGTAGACGCCGGAGGGAGCGCCCAGCTCCTCGGCCGCGGTGCGGAAGATGTCGGCGATCGCGGCCGCCGACTCCGGGCACTGCGGCGCGTGCTTGAGCAGGATCGTGTTGCCCGCGACGATGTTCGGGCCGGCGAAGCGGGCGACCTGGTAGTAGGGGAAGTTCCACGGCATGATGCCCAGCAGCACGCCGAGGCCGGCGCGACGGACGAACGCGGAGCCGGTGCCGTCCGACAGCTCGATGGGCTCGTCGGCGAGGAACGTCTCGCCGTTGTCGGCGTAGTAGCGGTAGATGTCGGCGGCGAAGCCGACCTCGCCGGCGGCCTGCTCGAGCGGCTTGCCCATCTCGCGCACGATGATCTCGGCGAGGGCGTCGGCGCGCTCGACGTGCAGGTCGGCGACCCGCGCGATCAGGGCGGCGCGGGTCGCCACGGGCACGGTGCGCGACCACGTCGAGTACGCGTCGTGGGCGGCTCCGATCGCGTCGGTGAGCTCGCCGTCGGTGACGGTCGGGTACTCGCTGAGGGTCGCGCCGGAGGCCGGGTCGATCACGGCGTAGTGGGTGCTCATGCGGGCAGTGCTCCTTCGCGGTGGTGGGCCGGAGCGATTCTCGCGCCGTCCTCGTCGATGATCTCCTGCGCCAGCCGCCGGCCGACGCGGATCGCGCCGTCGACGTGCTGGTAGCCCTCGGCCGCGAGGTCGCTCGAGCCGAAGCGGAGGGGGCCGACCGGCTCGAGCTGCAGCGCGCCGTAGCGGGTGAGCCCGCCCAGGTCGAAGCTGGCGGCGTAGGCGCCCTGGGTCCACTCCTCGGCGGCCCAGTCGCTCTCGTAGTAGACGACCGGATCGAGTGCGGCCGGCCCGAAGTAGGCGGCGAGCGAGTCGAGGATCGCGGCCTTGCGCTCGGCCTCGGGCAGAGCGAGCAGCCGGTCGGCCTTCTCGTCCGAGACGAAGCCGACGAGGGTGCCGCGCTCCTCCCCCGCATTGGAGTTGTCGTAGGCCTCGTGCACGATCGCGTGCGGGCTGAAGGCGGTGCCCGAGAGGCCGTCGGCGCGCCAGAACGGCGTCGCGTAGCTGGCGTGCACCTTGATCACGAGGCCGAGCGACTGGTGCTGCAGCGACTGCTGTCGGAGGCGCGGCAGCGGCGGCTCGAACGCGATGCGGTTGACGAGGTTGGGCGGCACGGCGACGATCGCGCGGCGGGCGCGCACGGTGCGGTCTTCGGTGCGCACCTCGACCCCGTCCTCCGCGTAGTGCACGGAGCGGACGGGCGCGCCGAGCACGACGCGCTCGACGCCGAGCCGCTGAGCCAGGAGCTCCGGCACCCGCTGCAGGCCGCCGAGCACGCGCTTGTCGAGGATGAAGTCGGCGTCGACGAGGTGGCTGAAGCCTCCGGCGCTGGCCGCCATCAGGAGCGCCTGCAGCAGTGAGAACGAGTGCGCAGGCTTGGTGAGCATGGCGTCGGCGACGAAGAGCGCGATGTTGGCGCGCGCCTCCGCGTCGTCGGTCTGCTGCTCGAGCCACGCGCTGAAGCTGATGCGGTCGTAGTCGTGGGCGAGCGGATGCGCCCACGGCGCGGCCGGATCGGTCTCGGCCACGAGGCGGTCGAGCAGCTCGATCAGGCGCGAGATCTCGGACTCGGTCGTCTCGGTGCCGGGGAAGATGTCGCCGGTGAAGCGGCGGGCGCGCCCGTCGGAGCCGATGTAGACGCTCTCGCCCTCGCGGTACCGGGAGTAGGTCGCGAGGCCCAGCTCGTCGAGCGTCTCGAGCAGCGCGGTCTGGTCGGGCGAGACCCACTGCCCGCCGAGCTCGAGCATCTGCCCGTCGACGACCCGGGTCTCGAGACGGCCGCCGACGCGGTCGCGGGCCTCGAGGACGAGGACGCTGCGGCCCTGCTCGTGCAGGCGCAGGGCTGCGGTGAGGCCGGTGGCGCCCGCTCCGATCACGACGACGTCGTACTCGTGCTCTGTCCGGTGCGTCTCGATTCGGGACATGACAACTCTTTCCATCGGTGATCGCCGCGTTGAACGAGGGATTGCGAGTCATTTTGTCACAGAGAGTGTCGAGATGGGCAGTGCTCTGCTCTCGACGCCTCACTCCCAGAACTACATAGGCGTGCTATGTTTATGGACGTGCCCGATTCCAGCGCCCCCGTGCGCCTCGCCTCCGCCGCCACCGCCCTCGCGCGGTTCGCCGGCCGGTCGAGCGGCGCCACGGGGCTCGGCGCCCAGTCCGGCGCGGTCTGGTCGACGCTCGCCGAGCTGCGCACCTCGCCGCCCGTCCGCCTCGGCGAGCTCGCCGAGCGCGTCCGCGTCACCCAGCCGACGATGACGGGCATCATCGCCCGCCTCGACGAGGCCGGCTGGATCCGCCGCGTGCACGACGAGGACGACGGCCGCGCCTGGCTGATCGAGGGCACCGCGGAGGGGTTCGCCGCTCTCGGCGAGCACCGCCTCCGCCTCGAGAGCGCCCTCGCTCCGCTCTTCGACGACCTCGACGACGACGACCGCCGCGCCCTCGAGCGCGCCGCCTCGATCGTCGAGACCCGCGTCGCCCGCACCCGCTCCTCCTCCCCCGAGAAAGGCCCCACGCCGTGACATCCCCGCACTCCCCCGCCGCCGGCGGCTCGATCCTGAAGCAGCCGCTCGCCGTCTGGGCCGTCGCCTTCGCCGCCGTCATCGCCTTCATGGGCATCGGCCTGGTCGACCCGATCCTCCCGGCGATCGCCGAGAGCCTCGAGGCGACTCCGACCGAGACCTCGCTGCTGTTCACGAGCTATCTCGTGATCACCGGCGTCGTGATGTTCTTCACCAGCTGGATCTCGACGCGCATCGGCGCGAAGAAGACGCTGATGATCGGGCTCGTGCTGATCGTCGTCTTCGCGGCTCTCGCCGGAACCGCCGGCAGCGTCGAGGGCGTCATCGGCTTCCGCGCCGGCTGGGGCTTCGGCAACGCGCTCTTCATCGCGACGGCGCTCTCGACCATCGTCGGGGCGGCGAGCGGAGGCTCGTCGGCCGCGATCGTGCTCTACGAGGCCGCGCTGGGCATCGGCATCGCGATCGGCCCGCTGCTCGGAGGGCTCCTCGGCAGCGTCTCGTGGCGCGGACCGTTCTTCGGCACCGCCGTGCTGATGGCGATCGGCTTCATCGCGATCGCGACGCTGCTCCGCGAGGACGGCCCGCGGCCCACTCCGACCCCGCTGTCCGCCCCCTTCGCCGCGCTGAAGGTCCCGGCGATCCGCACCCTCGCGGGCGCCGCGCTCTTCTACAACATCGGCTTCTTCGTGCTGCTCGCCTATACGCCGTACCCGCTGGGGCTCGACGAGATGGGCCTCGGCTTCACCTTCTTCGGCTGGGGTCTCGGAGTCGCGATCACCTCGGTGTTCGTCGCCCCGCTGCTCACGCGGCGCCTGCCCCGCACCGTGGTCCTCCGCTCGGTGCTCGTGCTGCTCGCCCTCGACCTCGTCGCCGGCGGGCTGGCGATCTCGTCGCGGGTCGGCCTCATCGTCTGCATCATCGTCGGCGGGCTGCTGCTCGGCATCGTCAACACCGTGCTCACCGAGTGCGTGATGGAGGCGACCGACCTGCCCCGCTCCGTCGCCTCCTCCGCCTACTCGGGCGTCCGGTTCCTCGGCGGAGCGATCGCGCCGCCCGCCGCCTCCGCCCTGGCCGCCGCGATCTCGCCGGCGTTCCCGATGTACGCCGCCGCGGGCGCCGTGCTGGTCGCGTCGCTGATCGTGCTGCTGGGCCGGAAGACCCTCGCCCGGGCGGACGCCCACGGCGAGGAGCCCTCGACCGTCGAGGCCCAGGCGATCGCCGTAGGCGAATCGCTGTAGGCCGCCGGCCTGCTGGTCGAGTAGCTCCGCAGGGGCGTATCGAGACCCCGCCACCATCAGCAGATCAGGCCTTGGACCTGGCCTTCTGACGATCGCGGATCTCGATACGCCCGCTTCGCGGGCTACTCGATCAGCAGGGTGCAGCCACACCCACCGGGGAGTGTCGAGCGCTCGCTGCGCACAGCATCAGCTGAGAGCGGCGGGCCTCCTCCACTGAGCGAGGCCCACCACTCCCAGCTGATGTTGCGTGGGCGTCAGACCGCCAGCTGGGGGTAGACGGCCTCGAGGGGGGCCGAGAGGCCGGACTTGACCTGGCGGCTGGTGTCGTCGGCGAGGACCTCGAAGGCGCCCGCCTCGAGGCCGTCGTAGGTCTGGCCCACGACGTCGGCCGGGCTCGCCTTCGGGCCGTCGGCCCCGGCCGCCATCGGAGTGTCGACGTAGCCGACGTGCAGCCCGAGCACGTGCACGCCCTGCGGCGCGAGCTCGAGGCGCAGCGAGTTCGTGGCCGACCAGAGCGCCGCCTTCGAGGCGCTGTACCCGCCCGCCACCGCGAACCAGCTGAGGGCCGAGTGCACGTCGACGATCGCCGCTCCGTCGGCCGTGGCGAGTCGGGAGGCGAACGCCTTCGCGAGCAGGACCGGCCCGAAGAAGTTGGTCTCCATCACCGCGCGCAGCTCCTCCGCCGACAGCGCGAGGAGGCTGTAGCTCGCCCCGGAGACGCCCGCGTTGTTCACGAGGACCGTCACGTCGGGCGCCGCCTCGACAGCCGCCGCGATCGACGCGGCGTCGTTCACATCGAGGACGAGCGGGACGATCCGCTCGTCGCCCCACTCCTTCGGCCGGCGGGCGGCGGCGTAGACCTTCGACGCGCCGCGCGCGAGCGCCTGGGCGACGAACTCGGATCCGAGTCCTCCGTTCGCCCCGGTGACGAGGACGACTGCTCCGGTGAGTGCTGGCATGGTGGGTTCTCCCTGGGATCGGGTCGCGACCTCCGCGACCAGTGCTCCTGACAACCCGGGACGAGTAGGTTGGTATTCCCAACTCACTCGGAGAGGCTCTCATGACGACCGTCGGCATCACCCCCCGCGCCTGCCCTATCGCCGCGGGGCTCGAGGTGCTCGGGGAGCGCTGGAGCCTGCTCGTGCTCCGCGAGCTCGCGTTCGGCGAGCACCGCTTCGACCGGATCCAGGCGTTCACCGGCGCCCCGCGCGACGTGCTCACGGCGCGGCTGCGCAGCCTCGAGGAGCACGGCGTCATCGAGCGCGTCCGCTACTCGGAGCGCCCGCCCCGCTCCGAGTACCACCTGACCGAGGCCGGCCGCGAGGCCGCGCCGATCCTCATCGCGCTCGCCGCCTGGGGCGAGCGCTGGGCGCGCGACCCGGAGGCGCGGCAGCCCTACGCGCACGACTGCGGAGCCCTCCTCGAGCCTCGACTGCACTGCGCGGTCTGCGGCGAGCCGATGGGCGCCGACTCGATCGAGCTGGCGGAGGCGCCGAACGTCAGCTGAGAGTGCTCGTCACGCACGATGGCGCGCGAGAGCCGCTCTCAGCTGACGGTGCGCGCGGCTCAGGCCGCGACCTCGAGCATCCGCGGGCGGAGCGCGGCGGTCAGCGGATCCGCCGCGCACGCCGCCAGCGCCGCCGCGAGCACGCCGGGCGCGGGCCGCTGATCCCGCACGCACACGTCCACTCCCGCCGGAGTGAACGGCGTGCGGGCGAAGCGCGTCAGCGCCCATCCCGCGTCGAGATCGGCCGCGACGAACGACCACCGGCTCCGCGCCAGCAGCGTCAACGGCTCGACCCCGCGCCAGCGGAAGCCGAGCGGATCCGCGGGGTCGGGGCTGTCGATACCCACGACGTACCGCGGCCCGCGCCGCCCCCGCCAGCTCACGACGTCGCCGACCTCGCCGGTCGGCAGCGGCGCGTACGTGATCGCGACTCCGGCCCGCGCGCGCCACAGCGGCAGGCTCGAGCCGCGCACGAACCAGGTGCCCGTCGCGAGGGCGGCCCGGTCGATCACTGCAGGGCGTGCTTGATGTTGGTGCGGGCGAGCGCGACGGCCTCGCCGGCGCCGCCGTTCATCACGATCTTCGACATGGCCAGCGCGAAGCCCTTCACCTGGGCACCGGTGATGGTCGGCGGCAGCGAGAGGGCGAGCGGATCCGTCACCACGTCGACGAGGACCGGCCCGTTCTCGGCGAGCGCCTCCCGCAGCGCACCCTCGACCTCCCGCGGGTCCTCGACGCGGATCCCGCGGATGCCGACCGCCTCCGCCACCTTCGCGTAGTCGACCATCGGCACGTCGACCGCGAAGTCGGGGAAGCCGTCGACCAGCATCTCGACCTTGACGAGCCCGAGCGTCGAGTTGTTGAAGACCACGATCGTGACCGGGAGCTTGTAAGCCGCCACCGTCACCAGCTCGCCCATCAGCATCGAGAGCCCGCCGTCTCCGCTCAGCGAGACGACCTGCCGACCCGGGTGCGAGAGCTGCGCGCCGACCGCCTGGGGCAGCGCGTTGGCCATCGAGCCGTGCAGGTACGAGCCGATCAGGCGGCGACGGCCGTTCGGCGTGATGTAGCGGGCCTGCCAGACGTTGCCCATGCCGGTGTCGGCGGTGACGATCGCGTCGTCCGAGAGCAGCCCGTCGAGGGTGGAGGCGACCAGCTCGGGGTGGATCGGGCGGCGCTTCTCGACCTCGGTGTACTTCCCGACGACTCCGGTGACGAGCTTCTCGTGCTTCTTCAGCGTCTTGTCGAGGAAGCGGTGGTCCTTCCGCTTCACCAGCGGGGTGAGCGCGGTGAGGGTGGCGGCGACGTCTCCGTGCACGGGATGCGCGACGCTCACGCGCCGGCCGAGCTTCGAGGCGTCGGTGTCGACCTGCGCGACGACCACCTTCCCGTCGTCGGGAAGGAACTGCTCGTAGGGGAAGTCGGTGCCGAGCAGGATCAGCAGGTCGGCGTCGTGGATGCCGGCGTGCGCCGCTCCGTAGCCCAGCAGGCCCGTCATGCCGACGTCGTAGGGGTTGTCGTACTGGATCCACTCCTTGCCGCGCAGCGAGTGCCCGACCGGTGCTCCCACCAGCTCGGCGAACGCGACGACCTCGTCGTGCGCGTCGCGCACTCCGGCGCCGGCGAAGATCGCGACGGTCCTCGCCTCGTCGATCGCCGTGGCGAGCGCCCGCACGTCGGCGTCGTCCGGCACGAGCGTGGGAGGCGCGGGCAGCACGAACGCGGGGAACTCGCCCACGGCGTCCAGCTCGGCGATGTCGCCGGGGAGGGTCACCACGGCCACCCCCTTCAGGGCCACGGCGCTGCGCAGCGCGGCGTTGACCACCCGGGGGGCCTGCGCCGCGGTCGAGACCAGCTCGCGGTAGTTCGAGCACTCGACGAACAGGCGGTCGGGGTGCGTCTCCTGGAAGTAGGAGGAGCCGATCTCGTTGCTCGGGATGTGGCTGGCGATCGCCAGGACCGGGGCGCCCGAGCGGTGCGCGTCGTACAGGCCGTTGATCAGGTGCAGGTTGCCGGGCCCGCAGCTGCCCGCGCAGACCGCGAGCTTCCCGGTGAGCTGGGCCTCGGCGCCGGCGGCGAAGGCGGCCGCCTCCTCGTTGCGCACGTGGATCCAGTCGATGCCCCCCTTCGCCGACCCGCCGCTGCGGCGGACCGAGTCCACGATCGGGTTGAGCGAGTCTCCGACGATCCCGTAGATCCGGGACACACCGGCGTCGATGAGCTGGGCGATGAGCTGGTCCGCGACCGTCTTCTGAGCCATGCGTCTATTCGACTACCGTCGGCTGGGCGTCCGCCCCTGCAGAGTGTCGCGAATCCGTCGCCGGAGGGAGCCCCGGACGGCCGGCTCGCCCTACCCTGGGGGTCGATCCGTCACCGCCACCCCGTCTGGAGCAGCTCATGAACCGCCGCCGTACCGCTCTCGTCCTCGCCGCCTCCGCAGCGCTCGCCCTCGGCCTCAGCGGCTGCTCCACTGTCAACAGCATGATGGGCGGCGAGACCCGCGACGACACCTCGGGCGAGATCGTCGAGGGCGGCACGACCGACGTCTTCCAGCTGCGGGTCGGCGACTGCCTGAACGACGAGCTGAGCGAGACGGCCACCGAGGTGACCGACGTGCCGACCGTGCCGTGCACCGAGCCGCACAGCTACGAGGTGTTCCAGAACGTGACGATGGCCGAGGCCGACGAGTACCCGGGCGAGACCGCGACGACGGACCAGGCCGAGACCGAGTGCAGCGCGGCGTTCGACGGCTTCGTCGGCCTCAGCTACGAGGAGTCGCAGTACGACTTCAGCTACTACTACCCGACCCAGGAGAGCTGGGACGGCGGCGACCGCACCATCAACTGCCTGATCACCGACCCGGCCGGCCCCAACTCGGGCAGCCTCGCGGGCGTCGCCGCCTGATCGTCCGCAGAAGCAAGGCCAGACCGCTCGAATCTCGGAATTCTCGCGATATCAGCGGATCCAGCCTTACTTGTGCGGCGCCTCCATCCGAGACGTCACCTCTGGGCGCGGGAAGAGGCGCAGCAGCAGACCCGAGACGATCCAGATCGTCGCGATGCCGACGACCAGCCATCCGGCGGGGAGGCTCGACGCCGCGCCCGCGAGCACCGCGCCCACCGCGGCGGCCGCTGCCCGCAGGCCCGCGCCGATCGTGAAGACCTGCGAGCGCACGGCCGCCGGGCTCTCCTGATCGCGCAGGAGCAGCATGGCCGCGTTCGCGGGCGCGGTGAAGACCCCCGCGACGGCGAACGCGACGACCGTCACGACGATCCCGAGGTCGGGAGCGGCGACCAGCAGGCTGGCTCCCGTCGCGGCGAAGCCCGCGCCCATCACCCAGGCCGGGGGCCGGTGGGTCCACCTCCGGGCCGCGACCGCGATCGCGCCGAGGAGGCCGCCGACGGCGAAGGCGGTGAGGATCCACGCCGCTCCGTCCGTGCTGCCGAGCCGCTCGAGCGAGAGGCCGATCGCGGCGACCCCGGCGGCGCCTCCGCCGACCTGGCTCAGCGTGCCCGCGAGGGTGACGACCGCGATCGGGCGGTGGCGGACGAGATGGGTGACACCGGCCGCGATGGTGCGCCGGACGCCCACGGTCGGCATCGGCCGCGGCTCCATGACCAGCGCGAGCGAGCCGAGGACTCCGACGAGGGCGAGGACGGCCATGGCCAGCATGGCGACCCGCGCCGAGCCGACTCCGATCGCGAGCCCCGCGATCGCCGGACCGCTGATCGAGGCGACGGTGTACGAGAGCGAGTCCTGCGCGTAGGCCCGCCGAGGGTCGGCGATGGCGCTGGTGACGAAGCTCGACATGCCGCCCATGTAGACCGGCGTCGCCAGCCCGGCCAGCAGGAGCAGCAGCGCGATCAGCGGAGTCGGCACGTCGCCGAGGAAGGCGGCCAGGGCGAACGCGGCGGCCGTCGTCACGGCGGCGCCGACCAGCAGGCGGCGCGGCTTGCGGATGCGGTCGAGCACCGTGCCGACGAGCGGCGCCGCGACGACGCTCGGGAACAGCGCGGCGCCGGTCAGCAGCGCGCCGAGCGCCACGTCGTCGAGGCGCTCGACGGCGAGGACGGGGAGGGCGACGACCATCCCCGAGCTGGCGAGACGCAGCGGGATCGACGCGGCCTGATAGGTGAACGCGCTCATGCGGCTCCGGAGGACATCACCCTCGATCGTGTCACGCCCGCGGGGAGCCGTCGTACCCGCCCGCCCGCTCGCCTGCGGCGTGCCTGCTGGTCGAGCCCGCAGGCGGCGTATCGAGCCGCGAAGCCGCGTCGAGTCTCAGTGATGCGGGAAGAGTCCGCGCCACCTCCTTCCCTGCTGGTCGAGCCCGCAGCCCCGCAGGGGCGTACCGAGACCCGCCGGCGTCGGCAGATCAGCCTCCTGACCAGATCTTCTGAAGGACGTGGATCTCGATACGCCCGCAGAGCGGGCTACTCGATCAGCGAGGACGGGACCATACGCAGGAAGTCACTTCTCCCGAGAGCACCGGGACGCCCGTGGTCGAATGGGGGCGACCCGAGGAGGCACCGTGCGTCAGCTGCCGCGCATCCGGCTCGACCCGAGCGTCCCCGCTCCCCCGTTCGCCGATGCCGCGGCGTCGGAGGCGTTCCACCGCGGCCTCGCGATCCACGTGGCCGAGCTGGGGCGCGCCTCCGGGGGCCCGCATCCCGAGACCCTCGCGGTCTGCGCCGCCGTCGGGGCCGGTGGCCGCGGAGCCCCGGGCGACCCGAGCGCGCAGGTGCTCGACATCGCGCTGCGGACCTTCTTCCCCGCCTCCTGGACCCCGGCCTCGCTCGTGCGCGCCGTCCGCGACGTGCTCCCCTCCCGAGGCCTGCACTGGACGACGGTGCGTCCCGACCGCCTCGCCTACGACGCCGATCCGCGCTGGGTCGCCGACCGCGCCGCGGACGGGAGCTGGAGCGCGCAGCTCGTCGAGCGCGGAGTCGCCCGGCCCGACGTCACCGCCGCGGACGACGACGAGATGGTCGTCGCGATCATGGCGCACGTGATCAGCTCGTTCCCGTACCCCTACGGCTGGGTCCGGAGCGAGGACGAGCTGCTGCGCCGACGGGGCGCCGCCGAGGAGGTCGTCCGCGCCTTCGCCCTCGAGCGCCGCCTCCCGTACCTCGCCGAGTGGACGTAGCGCTCACCGGATCCGTCGGGATCAGGATCGCTCCCCCGGCGACCGCTTCCGATTCCGGAGCGCGAGCTGCAGCGCCGCGAGCAGCAGCAGCACCGCGAAGAGGACTCCCGAGTACCGGGCGGGCAGCAGGAACGACAGCGCGACTCCGGCGAACGAGAACCCCGTCGCGAAGAGCCCCACGATGAGGCCGGCGCGCAGATCGAGCAGCCCGCGGCGCGCGTTCGCGATCGAGCCGGTGACAGCGGTCGGGATCATCGCGGCCAGCGACGTGCCCTTCGCCAGCAGGTCGGCGAGCCCGAACGCGCCGACCAGGACGGGCACGGCGATCGCCCCGCCGCCGATGCCGAAGAGACCCGAGGCGACGCCCATCAGGATCCCGAGGCCCGCGAATCCGGGCCACACCCCCCAGCCCTCCGCGACGTCCCCGGTCTCGTTCGAGCCGAAGACGGCCATCCGCACGGCTGCCGCGACGAGCAGGGCGACGAACAGCCAGCGGAGCACGCCGAGCGGCAGCCGCGCCAGCAGCCACGAGCCCAGGATCGCGCCGAGCATCGCCGCCGCGGCGATCACCGCGGCGGGGAGCCAGGCCACCTGGCCGGACAGCGCGTAGGCGAAGGCACCCGCGACCGAGGTGGGGGCGATGGCGAGCAGCGAGGTCGCGGAGGCGCGGCGCTGGTCCATCCCGGCCCAGGCGATGAGCATGGGCACCATCACGATGCCGCCGCCGACGCCGAAGAGCCCCGAGAGCACCCCGCCGATCGTGCCGATGACGGCGAGGAGGAGCAGGGTCCTCGGTCGCACGCGGGAGGCGGGGGGCTCGGTCGTCGCGTCGTCCGTCACTCGACCATCGCACCACAGCAGGACGGCGGGCGGCGAATCACCGCGGGGCAGCCGCCCGCCGGTCCAGCGGGTGCGTAGCCTTCATCGAGCGAGGCGGGTGTCTGCGGGGGCGGGCGGACGCGGATCCCGATCCGGAACCGCTCGCGCAGAGGGGGGACGGATGACGAGCGTGCTGGGAGCGGCGCGGTGGCCGTCGGCCCTCGCGATCAGGGCCGTGTTCGAGCGCGAGGCCCGGCGCACGGCCGCGGGCATGCGCCGGCGCGCACCGGAGGGCGTCTCGCGCGTCGCCGAGGTGATCCCCGGCCGCCCGGGGGCACCCGCGACGACGGCCGACGTCTTCCGCTCGGCAGGCGCCGGCGCCCGGCCCACCGTCGTCTGGATCCACGGCGGAGCCTGGATCTCGGGGCACCGGCGCGACGTCGACCCCTACCTCCGCCTGCTCGCCGACGCCGGCTACACGACCGTCGGCCTCGACTACGGCCGCGGGCCCGAGTCGATCTACCCGACGGCGCCCCGCCAGCTCCTCGCCGCCCTCGAGCACCTGCGGCGCCACGCCGGCCGCCTCGGCATCGCCCGCGATCGGATCGTGCTGGCCGGGGACTCCGCCGGCGCACAGCTCGCGAGCCAGCTGGCCACCGCCGTCACCAACCCCTCCTACGCGCGCGACGCCGGCCTCACGACGTCGCTGCCGGTCGACGCCGTGCGCGCGGTGGTGCTGCACTGCGGCGTGTTCGATCTGAGCTCGATGGCGAAGGTCACCGGAGTCGCGGGCTGGGGCTTCCGCTCCGCGCTCTGGGCCTACACCGGGCACCGCAACTGGTCGGAGTCGACCGCCGGCGCGCAGATGTCGACGATCGACCACGTGACTCCGCGGTTCCCTCCGGTGTTCATCAGCGGAGGCAACGCCGACGCCCTCACGGCGCGCCAGTCGCGCCCGTTCGCGGCGCACCTGCGCTCGCTCGGCGTCCCCGTGACCGAGCTGTTCTGGGGCGCCGGCCACGAGGCGCAGCTCGGCCACGAGTACCAGTTCGACCTCGACCTCGCCGACGCGCGGACGGCCCTGGAACGGACCCTCGCCTTCCTCGAGCGCGTCACGGCCCGCTGATCGCACGTCGCTCCTGCGAGGACTCGAAGAGTCGGCGGCACCGTCTGGCAGTTCCCTGGACGCTCCGGATCCGACCGTGACGATCGAGCCCCGCCGAGCGTCCTATCCGCAGAAGCGCCCGATCACCGTGACCGGGCAGTGAGCGAAAGAGGAGATCATGGCCGAGAGCATCACCACCCCCGCGACCGGAGCCGGACGCACCGTCATCGACGACGGCGTCATCGCGAAGGTCGCCGGCATCGCCGCGCGCGAGGTCCGCGGCGTGCACGCTCTCGGCGGTGGCGCCGCCCGCGCCATCGGCGCCCTCCGCAGCGCGATCGGCAACGACGACCGCGGCCAGGGCGTCAAGGTCGAGGTCGGCGAGCGCCAGGTCGCGGCCGACGTGACGATCGTCGCCGAGTACCCCACCCCGCTCCAGGACGTCGCCGAGGGTGTCCGCTCGGCCGTCGCCGACGCGATCCAGCAGATCATCGGCATGGAGGTCGCCGAGATCAACGTGACCGTCCAGGACGTGCACATCCCCGAGGACGACGCTCCCGAGGCCGAGCCCCGCGTCGCCTGACCCCCAGAAGTAGTCCGTTCGAGCGGCGCCCCGCGGGTGAAGACCCGCAGGGCGCCTCTCGTGCGTCACCCTGAGAGCGCGCGATCCCCGGACCCCGGATCCGTTCTCGTCCGAACACGATCCCGATCCCGAACAGGAGGTGCGCCGTGGACCGTTCCAGCACCCGGCCCCTTGACGTGGACGACACCGTCGCCCTCATCGCCGTCCTCGCCACCCTGGAGGCACTGGTCTCCGCCCACCGCCTCGAGGACAGCGACGTCGCCGTCCTCCGCCACAGCCTCGCCCTCGGCGGCGCCGTGCTCCCCGGCGCCGACACCGACGAGATCGTCGCGTCACTGGGCGCGCTGAACGGGCGTCTCCGTGACTCGATCGCCTGAGCTGACCGGCACCCGTCGGCTAGTCTGGGCGCGGCCGGTGCCGAAGGAGCGTCCGCGCGCTCACCGCGCGGGCGCGTGAACCCGGAGGAGCAGTGATGAGCGGAGACCACTTCGTCCTCTCGACCGCCACTCCGTGGGACGACCGCACCGAGATCATCGGCGTGTACGCCTCCGAGGCCTGGGCCAGGGAGGCGGCGACGACGTGGCTCCGGGCACCCGACCGCGAGGCCTTCCCGCGCTGCGTGATCGAGAGCTGGAACGGACCGAACCTGCTCGAGCGCTCCGTCATCGAGGGGATCGACGCGGAGGACGCGGACGCACGGGTCGACTGACCCGGTCGCTCAGTCCCGCCAGTGCGCGGGCCGCGCGAAGTCGCGGGGCAGCACCGTCGCCGCATCACCGCGGGTGCTCGAGAGCTGCGACTGCGTGAGGTAGATCGCCTCCGACAGATCGGCGCCCGAGACGTCGGCGTCGCGGAGGTCGGCTCCGAGGACGTCGCAGGCGCGCAGGTCGGCGCCGCGCAGGTCCGCGGCGATCAGCAGCGCCCCGCGCAGGTCGGCTCCCCGCAGGTCGGCGCCGGCCAGCGCCGCGGCGACGAGATCGGCGCCCGGACCCAGGCGCTTCCTCCGCGCTCGAGACGCGCCGCGACCCGCCCTCGCCGCCGCGCTCGCCTCGATCAGCGCCGGACGGGCCGCCGCGTACTCCGCATCGACGTCGAGCGCCAGCACGACCGCCGACTCCTGCAGCGTGAGCGCATGGACGGCGTCGAACCGCGCCCGGACCCTCTCGCGGAGCTCGGTCGAGACGCCGGGCAGGGCCAGAGCGACGTCGAGGTACCAGAGCAGCTCGTGCAGCCTCCGCATCAGCGGGAAGACCGCGAACATCGCCGCGCGCACCTCGTCGTCGCCGCGCCACGACACTCCGCCGAACGTCTGCATCGAAACCTTCTGGCCCGCGCCGAAGCAGTCGAAGACCGTGCAGCCCACGAAGCCCTCGGGGCGGAGCCGGCGGTGGATCGAGCAGGAGTCGTCGGCGGCGAGGTTCGCGCACGGGTCGCCGGCGGGCTTGTCGACGGGGAAGTCGGCCGAGCGCGCGAAGGCGAGCGCGACGCAGCACAGGGCGAAGCAGTTCGCGCAGTCGGCGCCGAGGTCTTCTCGGCGGCCGAGCTCGACCCGGGTGCGTGACGACATCGCCCTCGAGACTACGCGGGCGACGGAGACGGGCGGGTCAGTGCGCGAGCGCCAGCACGCCGACCACGAGCGCGCCGAGGCCGACCAGGCCGACGAGCGAGACGATGCTCTGCCGCACGCTCAACCCGGCACGGGCGACCGCGATCAGGGCGATGCCCGCCAGGGTGAGGACGTAGACGCCCACGCCGATCCAGAGGGCGGTCCGCGCGTCGAGCCAGCCGAGCGCGGCGGCCGCCAGCGCGAGGACGGGCACGGAGGCGGAGGCGAGCGCACCGCCCGCGATCCGCAGCATCGTGCGCGTCTCGGCTCGTGACGGAGTCGCGGCGTGGGTGACCTGGTGCGCGATCACCTCGGCGACGAAGCCGGCCGCAGAGATGCCGACGATCGACACGACGAGGCTGCGGAGCGCGTGCCCGGCGTCGGGCTCGTCGCCGACCGCGTAGATCATCACGACCGCGAGTCCGGTGAAGGCCGCGTAGACCCGCTCCTTGAGCGCCCGCGCCGTCTCGTCGAGGGGGCGGCGGGTGTAGGCGAGCCAGCGGCCGGCGGGCCCGGGCCGAGCGCCCACCTCAGTAGGAGGCGGCGTCGACGCGCGACGCGGAGGAGTCGCCCGCCAGACGCGCGGCGAGGTCGCCGAGGATCGTGGCCGACCCGCTCGTGCCGAAGCGGGTCACGCCGAGCGCGCGGTAGGCGAGGAGCGTGTCGAGGTCGCGGACGCCTCCGGACGCCTTCACCTGGACGGCGTCGGACACCGCGCCGCGCATCAGGCGCAGGTCGTGCTCGTTCGCGCCGCCGCCGCCGAAGCCGGTCGCGGTCTTGACGAAGTCGGCGCCCGCGCGCTCGGACGCCTCGCTGCCCGCGACGATCTGCTCGTCGTCGAGGTAGCTGGTCTCGAGGATCACCTTGACGACGTGTCCGTCGGCGGCGTCGACCACGGCGCGGATGTCGTCCTCGACGTCCTGCAGCAGACCGCTCCGCAGCCGGCCGATGTTGACGACCATGTCGAGCTCGGAGGCGCCGTCGGCGAGGGCCTGGCGCGACTCCGCCGCCTTGGCCGCCGTCGAGGTCGTGCCGTGCGGGAATCCGATGACGGTGCCGACGAGCACTCCGGAGCCCTCGAGCCGCTCGACCGCGTGGGCGATGTCGGAGGGGCGGACGCAGACACTGAAGACGCCCGACGCGCGCGCCTCGTCGAGCTGCGCGTCGACCTCGGCGCGGGTCAGCTCGGGCTTCAGGATCGCGTGGTCGATGAGCGCCGCGATCTCGGCGACGGTCGGAAGGCTGCTTGTCATGCCCCCATTTTACGCGGCGCCCGGGCTCGGGAGCCGCCCGCCCGCCCGCTGGTCGAGCAGGCCCGCAGGGGCGTGGGGAGATTCCCCGCCACCAGAGCGGGAGACCTGCAGACCTGCTCTGCGGGCGGATGTGGATCTCGATACGCCCGCTCCGCGGGCTACTCGATCAGCATGCGGGGGGCGCCGCGGATTGCTGACGGCGTCTCGTGCGCCGCCGCCCTCCCCCGCTGGTCGAGCAGGCCCGCAGGGGCGTGGGGAGATTCCCCGCCACCAGAGCGGGAGACCTGCAGAACTGCTCTGCGGGCGGATGTGGATCTCGATACGCCCTCTGCGAGGGCTACTCGATCAGCATGCGGTGGGGGGAGCTGCAGACTGCTGACGGCGTCTCGTGCGCCGCCGCCCTCCCCCGCTGGTCGAGTAGGCCCGCAGGGCCGTATCGAGACCCACCACCACCAGAGGGAGAGACCCGCAGACCTCCGCTGCGGGCTGACGTGGATCTCGATACGCCCGCTCCGCGGGCTACTCGATCAGCATGGGGGCGCGGGCTACTCGATCAGCATGCGGTGGGGGAGCACTCTGCGAGGGCGGCGTGCTCGACACGACAACCACAACGTCGACCGCAAGAGGGAACCCCGAGCGCATCGCGAAATCGCGTGCCAAGCGATTTCGCGGAGCGGACGCAACACGCTCTGCGGAACCCGGCCACTTCGAGAAGCCGACTGCGGCGAGGGGCGGCAGGGACGCCCCTCGCCCGTGAACGCCGAAGGCCCCGCGATCGCTAGATCGCGGGGCCTTCGGTCGTTCACGCAGCTAGCACGCTGGTAGAAACCGGCGCGCTGCGCCGGTTTCTACCAGCTCGACTTGGTGATGCCGGGCAGTTCGCCGCGGTGGGCCATGTCGCGGAAGCGGACACGCGAGATGCCGAACTTCGAGAGGTTGCCGCGGGGGCGTCCGTCGACGGCGTCGCGCGAGCGGACGCGGACGGGCGACGCGTTGCGGGGGAGCTTCTGGAGGCCGACGCGGGCCTCCTCGCGGCTCTCGTCGGTCCCGGCCGGGTCGACGAGGGCCTTCTTCAGCTCGAGGCGCTTGGCCGCGTAGCGGTCGACGACGATCTTTCGCTGCTCATTGCGGGCGATCTTGCTCTTCTTGGCCATACTTAGCGCTCCTCGCGGAAGTCGACGTGCTTGCGCACTACGGGGTCGTACTTCTTGAGCACGAGACGGTCGGGGTCGTTGCGGCGGTTCTTCTTGGTCACGTAGGTGTAACCGGTGCCTGCCGTCGAACGGAGCTTGATGATCGGACGGACGTCCTGCTGCTTGGCCATTAGATCTTCACCCCGCGAGCGAGAACATCCTTGACGACGGACTCGATGCCACGGGCGTCGATGACCTTGATGCCCTTGGCCGACAGCGTCAGGGTGACGTTACGGCGGAGCGAGGGGACGTAGTACGTCTTCTTCTGCACGTTCGGGTCGAAGCGGCGCTTGGTGCGCCGGTGCGAGTGCGAGATGGCGTGTCCGAAACCGGGAACGGCTCCGGTCACCTGGCAGACTGCTGCCATGGTTTCCTCCATGTGTGATTACCGTGGGCCACGCGCGGCACGAGGCCTCGCCCGACCCACCCAAGGTCACTTGTCGGCGCACCGCCCGCCCGCGACGGGAATCCCGTCGAGAAGGCAGCACGCAAGCGCGTGCAGATGCACGCAACCTCAGTAGCTTAGGCGACGGCCGATGCCGCCGCAAGGAGCGCCGCGTTGCACGGTGCGCCTGCGCCCCGCTACGGTCACCGGGGATGCGCCCGGGGGGTTCGGGCGCCGCAAGGGGGACACTGTGGAGCGGATGAGGCGGCGCGCGCTGCTGCTGGGGATCGCGTCCGCCGCGGTGGCACTGACCGGATGCACGTCGGAGCCCGTGACGGAGACGGCCGCGACGCCTCCGGCACCCACTCCGACCGCGACCCCGACGCCCCCTCCCCCGCCGCGCCCGACACCGTCGATCACCGCCGCCGCCGCGCCGGTGCGCGCCCGCGTCCCCCTGCCCGAGGGCACCATCACCGAGCTGCCCGGCGACGGGAACCTGCTCGCGTGGACCGTCGACGACGGCTCCGACACCGAGGTCGTGGCCGCCTACGCGCAGTTCGCGAGGGACACCGGGACGCGGCTGACGTTCTTCCTCAACGGGCAGTACGACTCCTGGACGACCTGCGCGCCCGCGGTAGCGCCGCTGGTCGAGTCGGGTCAGGTGCAGCTCGCGAACCACACCTGGTCGCACGCCGACCTCACGACGCTGTCGGCCGACGGGATCCAGGAGGAGCTCGGCCGGAACGGCGAGTTCATCCGCGCGACCTACGGGGTCGAGGCCGCACCCTTCTACCGTCCGCCGTTCGGCTACACCGACCAGGCCAGCCGCGCCGCCGCCGCCGGCATCGGCTACACGGCGACGACGCTCTGGTACGGGTCGCTGTCGGACTCGGGACGGATCACCCCGGAGCAGGTGCTCGACTTCGCCGACCAGTGGTTCCTGCCGCAGCACATCGTGATCGGGCACGCGAACTTCGATCCCGTCACGCAGGTCTACGCGCAGCTGGTCGACATCCTCCGCGCGCGATCGCTCGAGACCGTCACCCTCCGCGACGTCTTCGCCGTCTGACCTGCTCCGCGAGACGCCGCTCCGGCACGCCTGTCGCGGCGCGCCCTCCGCCCGGGCAGAGCCTCGCGGGGGCGGTCAGCGGAGGGTCGCGCGGGCGGCGGCGGTGATCGCGGCCGCGACGCGCTCGAGGCTCGGAGTGCGCAGCGCCCACTGCTGCCAGTAGAGGGGGACGTCGACGGGGGCGCCGCCGAGCGCGACCAGTCCTGGCGCGCCGACGGGGGCCTGCAGCTCGGGCAGCATCCCCCAGCCCAGGCCGAGCCGGACGGCCGCCTCGAAGTCGGTGGAGCCCGGCACGCGGTGCTGCGGCGGCAGCGCCTCGACCCCGTTCGCCTGCAGGAACCGCTCCTGCAGGCGGTCCTTCTCGTCGAAGACGACGGCCGGCGCGAGGTCGAGGGCCGCGAGGTCTCCGGAGGGGAACCAGCGCTGGGCGAACGCCGGCGCGGCCATCGCGCGGTACCGCATCACCCCGAGCGGCGTGACGGTGCAGCCGAGGACCGCCTCCGCCTCCGCGGTGACCGCGGCGAGCACGGTGCCGTCGCGGAGGAAGCCCGCGGTGTGCTCCTGGTCCTCGCGGTGCAGCTCGAAGACGACGTCGGGCACGCCCGCGAGCGCCGGCAGCACCCAGGTCGCGAGGGAGTCGGCGTTCACCGCGAGCGGGACGGGGACCGGACCCGCGGCGTGCGCCCCGCCATCGAGGGCTCGCACCGCGTCCTCGGCGAGGAGCTCGATCTGGCGCGCGAGGCGGAGCAGCCCGGCACCCGCCTCCGTCGCCACGACCGGCCGCGACCGCACGAGCAGCACCCGGCCGGCCGCCGACTCGAGCGCCTTGATCCGCTGGCTGAGCGCCGAGGGCGTGATGTGCAGCGCCCGGGCGGCCGCGTCGAAGGAGCCGTGCCGGACGGCGGCGGCCAGTGCGCGCAGGCGGGAGAGGTCGAGATCGTCGGTGAGCATCAGTTCTGCTTACGCTACTGAAGGAGCATGAGCTGGTCTACAGACGGTGACGCCCGTACCGTCGAGCCGTGTCCTCCCTCCTCGCCGCCGTGTCCGGCCTCGGCTTCGGCCTCTCGCTCATCATCGCCATCGGCGCGCAGAACGCCTTCGTGCTGCGGCAGGGCCTGCGGCGCGAGCACGTGCTCGCCGTCGTCGCGATCTGCGCCCTCGCCGACGCGACGCTGATCATCGTCGGCATCGCGGGGATCGGAGCGGTGCTCGAGTCGGCGCCCTGGCTCCTCGTGGTCATCCGCTGGGGCGGGATCCTCTTCCTCCTGGCCTACGCGTTCCTCGCGGCGAAGCGGGCGCTTCGGCCGGGCGTCCTCGAGGGCGATCCGGCGGGCGCCTCCACGTCGCTCCGCACCGCGATCGGGACCTGCCTGGCGCTGACGCTGCTCAACCCGCACGTGTACCTCGACACCGTGGTGCTGCTCGGCTCGGTCGCGAACACGCACGGCGACGAGCGCTGGTGGTTCGGCGCCGGCGCGGCGCTCGGCAGCGTGCTCTGGTTCACGGCGCTGGGCGTCGGGGCGCGGGCGCTGCGACCGCTGTTCCGGAGTCGCGGGGCCTGGCGGGTGCTCGACGCGGGGGTCGCCGTGGTCATGGTGGTGCTGGCGGTGTCGCTCGCGCTGAGCTGAGCACAGGAGGGCTGCACGAGGCCCGGGCGCGCGGTCGCCGGGCTCGTGAGCGCGGCTCAGGCGCGCAGCGACCGGCTCGTGAGGATCCAGACGAGACCGACCGCGACCAGCGAGAGCGACTCGGCGACCGAGGCGATCGCGAACAGCGCGAAGAGCACCTCCTGCGACGGGACCGCGACGAAGAGTCCGGGGATCGACGTGAGGACGCCGCCGAGCACGTGCACGGCGAGCGCCACGATCGCTGCGACGACCGCGCGAGGCGGGACGGAACGGGAGGCGGCGAGCGCCGCGAGGGCGAGGGCCGCCGCGACGACGGACAGCGCGAGGATCACGCCGGAGAGCCCCGACGAGCCGACCATGAGGCCGAGGGAGCCGCTCACCCGAGTGAGCAGTCGGACGACCGGTCCGAGCACCAGCAGCACGGCGAACGCGACCAGGGCCGCTCGCCCGCGACGGCCGACCAGGCCGCCCTCGGCGTCGGCGCCCCGGGCGAGGACGACCGCGGCCGAGCCGAGGAGCCCTGCGAGCAGGATCGGAGCGACCCGGCCGGCGCCGACGAGGCCCAGCGGCATGAAGGAGAGCACGATCTCGAGGAGCCCTCTGACTCCCACGAGGACTCCGGCGAGGCGCAGCGTCGCTCCGCGCGAACGGACGGATGGTCTGGGTGCAGTCATGCGAGCCCTCCCCCGGGGTCGGCGGCCACGCTACCCGACACGCGTGGATCTGGTGCTGGTGCAGTTGTTCTACTAACATTGCAAACATGTTGTTCCGCGTCGACCACTCCTCGCCGCGCTCCCTCGCCGACCAGCTCGAGACGCAGGTGCGCACCGCCGTCGCCGCCGGCACGCTCTCGGCGGGCGACCGCCTGCCTCCGGCCCGCGAGCTCGCCGACTCGCTCGGCATCAACATGCACACCGTGCTGCGGGCCTACGGCTCTCTGCGCGACGACGGCATCATCCAGATGCGGCGCGGCCGGGGCGCGTGGGTGACGGAGTCGGCCGGCCCGGGCCTCGTGCGCGTCACCGCCCTGGTCGACCAGCTGCTCGCAGAGGCCCGCCGCAGCGGGATCAGCTCCGCCGACCTCGTCCGCCTGATCGAGAGGACCACCCCATGACCGCTCAGCTCCGGAGCCGGCTCGCCGCCGCCTCCCTCCTGCTCCCCGCCCTCGGCGTCGTCGCCTCGAAGATCGCGCTGGCCGACCGACTCCCCGAGACCCTCGCCTCGCACTGGTCGGACACCGGCGCGGCCGACGACACGATGACTCTCGGCGCGACGCTCGCCCTGTCACTCGTGATGGCGGGCGCGGCCGCCCTCGCGGGGATCGTGCTCGTCGCGCTCGGCCGAGCACACCGCCTCGTCCTCGGCACCGCGGGTCTCGTCGCCGGACTCGGGGCGGCGACCTGGGCGACCTCGGTCGGCACGACCCTGTCGGCCGGATCGGCCGAGGGCGCGGTGCTCGGGCCGTGGCTGCTCGTCCTGCTGGGCGGGAGCCTGTACGCCGTCGTGCCCGCCCTGATCGCTCCGCCCACCACCCGCGAGCCCCGCGCAGCCGTCGAGCGCCTCCCGCTCGGCAGCTCCGAGACGGGCGCCTGGTCGTCGACGATCACCGGCCGCGTCTTCGCGCTGGTCGGCGTCGCGCTCATCGGCTCGGCCGTGCTCGCCACGTCGACCCTGCTGGCCGAGGGGGCCGTCGGACCGGCTGTCGCCATGGCGGTGGTGCTCGGCGGCAGCGCGATCGTCGTCCTCGCCTTCACCCGCCTCCGGGTGACTGCCGACCGCCGAGGTCTCCGGGTCACGTCGCGGGTGCTCGGCATCCCGCTCCGCCGCATCCCGCTGGCCGACATCGCCTCGGCGAGCACGGCGCACCTCCGCCCGGCGGAGTGAGGCGGCTGGGGCTACCGGATGACGCCCGGCCGCTCCGCGCTGATCCTCGCGGCCGGCCCCGGTCTCGTGATCACCACGGCGAACCAGCGCGAGTTCGCGATCAGCCTGCGCGACCCCGAGACGCCGGCGGCCCTGCTGGAGACGCTGCGGGCGCGGGGCTGAGCTGCACCGGCCGACCCTCGTCTCCCGGATCCCTCAGCAGATCCGGCTTCTGCCCCGGCCTTCTGACGGTCGTGGATCTTCGCGGGCTGCTCGATCAGCAGGGGGGGTGCCACTCAGAAGAAGCAGCTTCCCCCAGGAGGCCGCGCGGCCTCAGCTCTCGACGACCGGCAGCTCGGCGACGGCGACCGTCGCGCCCGACTCGTCGGTGATCTCGATCGCGGACACCGACTCGCGCAGCACGGCGGCGTTCATCTCGCAGTCGATCTCGACCTCGCTGCCGAGGAACGAGCCGGAGGACAGCCGCTCCCCCGCGTCGGTGACGAGGACGAGGTCGTAGCTCTCGCCGACGTCGAAGCCGCTCGCCCGCAGCAGCGTCTCGGTGCCCCAGGTGTGCGCGATCAGCGACCCGTCGAGCTCGATCCCGTCGGGAGCGCCGTCGAAGGCGATGGTCTCGACCGCCCCGAGATCGCCGGGCGCGCCCTCGACGGGGCGGTCGCCGAGCACGTGCAGGGCCGAGCCGCCGACGGCGCCCACCGCGAGGCAGGCCGCCGCGGCGCCGATCAGCAGGGCGCTGCGACCGCGGGCGATCGGGGCGACGCCGGCGATGCTCTGGATGCGCCGGCGCAGGTCGTCCGACGGTGCCGCCTCGTCCCACCCGCGGACCCGGCGGAGATCGGCGAGCACGACTCCGAAGCCCGCGAGCTCGCGGTCGATGCTCGGGTCGGCGGCGCGCAGCCGGTCGAGCTCCGCGCCCTCGCTCGGAGACAGCTCACCGGCGAGGGCCGCGGCGATCAGCTCCTCCCGCCGCCCGCCCTCGCGGGGGTCGTCGGTGTCGGTCATGATGACTCCTCGGCGGTCGTCTCGGCGTCCGCGAGATGCTCGCGGAGCGCACGCAGGGCGTAGAAGGTGCGGGTGCGCAGGGTCGCGATCGGCACGCCGGTCGTCGCGGAGACCTCGGCGTAGCTCTCGCCGCGCACGTGCACGGCGATCACGACCGCGCGGTGCTCGACGCTCAGCCGCGCGAGCGCCTCGAGCATCATCAGCGGAACGAGCGGATCGGCCTCGCCGCCGGGCAGGTCCTCGAGGACCTCCGCGGCGACCAGGCGAGGGAGCCGCTGCACCGAGCGGTGCACGTCGATCACGACGTTCCGGGCGATGGCGAACAGCCAGGTCCGCAGGCTCGCGCGCTCGGCCGAGTAGCCGTCCCGTGCGCGCCAGGCGCGGAGGAACGTCTCCTGCACGCAGTCCTCCGCGAGCTGCCGGTCGCGCAGCGCGTTGATCGCGAAGCCGAGCAGGGCGGCGCCGTGCTCGTCGAAGGCGGCGGAGAGGTCGAACGGGGCGGACGGGCCGAGGCGCGTCCGGCGGCGCCGCGGGTCGGGCTGGGTCACGGCCGGCCCCTCTCGTCGTCGCCTCGTCGCCACGGGCGCGATCATCGCCGGTGCTGTCACCACTGCGCCCTCCTCGTCGGAACCGGCGGTCCGTCATCAGGGAGTACGAGCGCGCGGCCCCTCCCGTTCACCACAGGGGCAGTCCCACGATCCTATGAAGGAAATCTCAGATCGCTCTGAACGCGCGGAGCGTCATCGCGTCCCGCGTCCGAGCCGCGGATCGATCCGTCGGAGAAGACCCGTGCGATCGATCCGCACGGGTCGTCTTCGACGGATCGATCGCTAGGGTCTGTTGAACAAGATCCCACGTGCTCCGTTCGTCGGCGGTCTCTTGTTCAACAAGCCCTAGAGGCGCGAGCGGAGGTCGTGCACCCGCGAGCGGATGTCGTCGCGCACCAGCCGCATCCGCTCCATCCCCTCGATGCCGCGCTCGGAGGGCTCGTCGGTGATCCAGGTCTCGTAGCGCGGACCGGGCACCTCGGTGACCGACGCCTCCGCGCCGAGGACGACCACGACATCCGCCGCCCGCAGCATCTCGTCGGTCAGCGCCTTCGGGTGCTCGTCGCCGAGGTCGATGCCCAGCTCCGTCAGCGACTCGACCGACTGGGCGTTCAGCGCCTCCCCGGGCGCCGTGCCCGCCGAGACGACCACGACCTCGTCGCCGGCCAGATCACGGAGGAGGGCGGCGGCCAGCTGCGACTTGCCGCCGTTCTTGCGGCAGACGAACAGGACGTGCGGGAGGGAGTCGCTCATGCGCCACACCGTACCGGCGCGCGCGTCAGAGGGTGACCACGAACTTCTCGGCGCGGGCCCCCGCGCGCAGCCGCACGAGCGCCTCCGGGATCGCGGCGAGGCCGTGGCCGACGACCCGCGCCTGCGGAGCCGCGCGGTGGCGGCCGTCGGCGAGCGCCCCAGGGAGATAGGCGTTCCAGACGCCTGGGCCGACCGGGGTGTCCTTCGGGCTGCCGCCCCAGATCGCCGTCACCCGCACGCCGCGGCGGCGGGCGAGCGCGGCGCGCACGGTGGTCACCGGAGTCGGGTGGGCCGAGGCGATGCGCCGCATCCCGCCCGCTCCCCTGGCCGAGTCGACCGCGAGAGCGATCGGCAGCGATCCGCTCGCCACCGCCAGGGTGCCGACGAGCTCGTGGCCGTCGAGCACCCGCACCAGCTGCGCGACGGCATCGGAGTCGTGGTAGTCGACGACCGCCTCGGCACCGAGCTCGCGGAGCAGCTCGGCGTTGCTCCGCGAGGCCGTGGCGACGACGCGGTGGCCGGCGCTCCGGGCGAGCTGCACGGCGTTCATCCCCACGCTGGTCGCCGCTCCGAGCACGAGCACGGTCGTCCCCCGCTCCGCGGCCTCGGCGCTCGGGAGCTCGAGCGCGAGCTGGTCGGTCTCGAACAGGCCGGCGGCGGCCGTCGTCAGCGCGAGCGGCAGCACGGAGGCGTCGGCGAACGAGAGCGCGTCCGGGATCCGCGCGCACAGGGTGGCGAGCAGTGTCACGTGGGTCTGGAAGGCGCCCTCGGCGGGCGAGTTCCGACTCCGCTCCGCCCCGACCGCGAAGCCGGTGACCCGGTCGCCGACGGCGAGGACGGTGACACCCGGGCCGACCGCGACCACGTCGCCCGCGACATCGGTGCCGAGGACGGCCGGGTAGCTCAGCCAGGGGTAGACGAAGCCGCGAGCGACGCCGTTCACCGCGTCGACCGGATTGACGGCGACGGCGCGCGCACGGACGACCACCTCGCCGGAGCCAGGGGTCGCCACCGGAGCCTCGCCCACCTCGAGCGAGCCGAAGCGGCTCCGCAGCCAGAGGGCCTCGGGCGCGGCCATCAGAGGGCCTCGGAGGGACGAGCGGGGACGGGCGGATGCGGCATGACGACTCCTTCGGGACGGCCTGATGACACGTCATGTCATGAGTGTGCGTGATGACACGGCGTGTCGTCAAGTAGCATGTCCTGCATGACGCGATGGGCTCCGGATGCGGCGAGCCGACTCCACGAGGCGGCCCTCGACCTGTTCCTCGAGCAGGGCTTCGCGGCGACGACCGTGCCGCAGATCGCCGAGCGCGCCGGGCTGACCACGCGGAGCTTCTTCCGCTACTACGCCGACAAGCGCGAGGTGCTCTTCGTCGGTGAGGACGAGCTGCCGGCGGTCGTCGCCCGGGTCGTCGACGAGGCGGACCCCGCCCTGGCGCCGATGGCGGTCATCCACAGCGGACTGCGCTCGGTGGTGCTGCCCCGGCTCGAGCTGTACCGCTCGGAGCTGCTGCGGCGGTGGACGATCGTGCGGACGGACGAGGCGCTGCGCGAGCGGGAGCTGCGCAAGCTCGCGATCATCGACGACGGCGCGACGGCGGCCTTCGCGCGGCGGGGCCTCGCGCCCCTGGAGGCCGAGGTCGCGGGCCGCCTGGCGGTCGCGGTCTACGACATGACGCTCGAGTGGTGGCTCGCCGGCGGGGGGACCGGGTCGCTCGCGGACATCCTCGCCGAGGTGGTCGAGGTCGTGTCGGCGACGGCGCGCCCCTAGAGCGTGATGAGCCCGTCGATCACCGCGCGCGCCACATCCGTGACCCGCGCCTGGTGCGAGCGCGCGCGCTGGCGGAGGAGTACCCAGGCGGTGTCCAGGTCGACCTGGCGGGTGTGGGCGATGACCCCCTTCGCCTGCTCGATCAGCACCCGGGCGTCGAGGGCGTGCTGCAGCTGGTCGCGGGCGACCGACGCCTCGCGGATCGCGCGCTCCTGGAGGAGCCGATCGTCGCGATGTCGGCGATGGTCTGAGCCGATCGCACGTCCTCGGCACTCAGCTCACCGCATGCGTCGCGGAAGAAGTCGAGCGATCCGATCGTCCTCCTGCGCAGGCGCAGCGGCACCGCGTGCACCGACTGGTAGCCGAGCTCGGTGACCCCGGGCGCGAAGTCGGGCCAGCGGCGCGCGATCTCGTCGACGGAGCCGGCGGTCACGACCTCGCCCGAGTCGTAGGAGTCGAGGGACGGGCCCTGACCGGTCGAGAGCTGCAGGGCCTCGATGACGCGCAGTCGCTCGCTCGTGGCGGCCATCACGACCAGCTCGCCCTTCGGCTCGGCGAAGAGGATGCCGACGTCGACCGCCTCGCAGATGTCGGAGCTGCGCTCGACGAGGACGTGCAGGAAGTCGACGATGTCGAAGTCGTCGACGAGCGTGTCGGCAGCGATGGTCAGCGTCTCCAGGAGCAGCTGCTCTCGCACGGCGATCATCCGGAACTCCCCTCGGACGCGGCGGCGTGTGTGGGGACTCACCGTCTCCGAGGCGCGCGGTGGGCGGCGACCCGGGGGCGCTCATCGGGCGAGGAACCGCCCCCGCTCCACGATCAGCCGACGGAGGTGCGTCGCCAGCAGCAGGCGCTCGACGACGCGGCCCGCGGGCCCGAACCCCACGGAGAACCGCACGCGGTCGATCATCACCGAGCCGTTCGCGGCCTGCTCGAAGCGGTGCTCGTGCCGGAAGGTCCGGAACGGTCCGCTGGTCTGCTCGTCGACGAAGCTGCGCGGGGCGTCGACGGCGGTCACCGTGCTCGTGAGCGTGAACGGCAGGCCGAAGTGCCGCGCGCGGAACGTCACGTGCTCGCCGAGGCCGATCAGCCCGGTGGTGACTCCGCCGATCGCCCGCTCGCGCGCCCCGGCCTGGGAGGCGCGGTGCAGATCGATGTCGCGCGCCCGGTCGAACATCTCGGCGGCCGGGCGGGCCGACGCGGTGCGGCACTCGAACGAGACGGCCACGCGCTAGACCTCGTCGTGAGTGATCTCGAGGTGGCTGCTCATGGCCGAGGTGTGGGAGAGACCGGCGCTGTCGTGACCCTCGTCGTCGCCCGCCGGCTCGACGCCGGCGCCGCCTCCGCTGCCGAGCAGCAGTCGCGTGAGCGCCTCGCCCGAGGAGAGCAGCGCGTCGAGCGCGCCGGCCAGGTCGTCGTCGTCGGGCGTCGCGCCGCGGAGGGCCGCCGAGAGCACGCTGCGGCGCATCAGCTCCTTGGCGAACGAGCCGGTCGTGCCGTCGGCGCGCTCGGCGGCCCGATCGAGGGCCGCGTCGCTGAAGGGCAGTGACGCCGCGTACCGGCGGAAGAGCCGCCTCCGTGCCGCCGGACCGGGCAGCGGGATCTCGACGCCCAGGTCGACCCGCCCCGGGCGCGCGGCGAGGGCGCGCTCGAGCACCTGGACCCGGTTCGTCGTCATCACGAACGCCACATCCGCGTCGCCGTCGAGCCCGTCGAGGGCGTCGAGCACCTCGAACAGCAGGGGCTGCGGGCTGTGGGTGCGCTCCATGGCGACGAGGTCGATGTCCTCCAGCACGACGAGCGAGGGCTGGAACGTGCGCGCGATCTCGGCCGCCGACTGGATGAACTGGATGCTCGACCCGGTGAGCAGCACCGCCGTCACGCCGGGCGTCCGCGTGAGGAGGTGCCGGACGGTCAGCGTCTTGCCCGTGCCGGGAGGGCCGTAGAGCAGCAGCCCGCGCTTGAGGTGCTGACCGGCCTCGAGCAGCTCGGCGCGGTGCTCGCCGATCCCCACCACGTGGTCGACGACGCTCTCGAGCACGCCCTCCTCGAGGACGACGTCGCCGGCCGGGACCTCGGGCCGCGCGAGGAAGGTGGCGCCCGCGTGCTGCCCGTACTCGGTGGCCGAGAACGAGAGCACCTGCCCGCGCAGCACGCTGTGCTCGACCATCAGCTCGTGCAGGCGCCGGAGGAACCCCGGCACGACGCTCTCGTCGGCCGCGATCACCTCGAGAGACGCCGTCGACCGGCCGAACTGGGGCGCCGCGTCGCGCTGGAGGACCGCGACGGGCGACCCCTCGATGCGGAGCAGGCGCACCCCGAAGGCGACCACTCGCCTGCTGGTGTCGGGGCCGGTCGCACGGGTCGCGTACGTCACCGGGCCGGGCGCGAAGCGGGTGTGCGGGCTGCCGAGCAGCTCGCCGATCGCGGAGTGGAAGCGCTGCTCACCGCCGCCGACGCCCAGCACGGCCGGCGCCTCCTGCCCCGCGAGGATCTCGAGGGCGAGGTCGGCGTCGACCAGGCGGTGCGGAGCGACCTCCTCGGTCATGACGGCGAGCCCGGTCGCGTCGACGCCCAGGAACTCGCTGACGGCGTCGCCGAGCGGAGTGCGCGCTGCGGCCTGCTCGGAGCCCTCGAGCGCCTCGATGCGCTTGAGGTAGCGGGCGACGGCCCGCATCAGCTCCCGGTCGGTGTCGTCCAGTGGCACGGGTCCGGTCCTCTCGGTCTTTCTGGGGGAACGCTAGCGGTGACCGAGGTGGATGTCGCTCCTCCACAGGGCCCTCCCGGGGGCGGGCCGTCCGGTTCGAGCGGGGAGGGCGGATGCGCTGCCGCGGCCCCTGATTGACTCGCGGCATGACGGAATCGGGAACGGCAGCGGCCTCGGAGGTGACGCCCGGCCTGGTCGGGGAGCTCACCGATCTCGCGGCGCTGCTCGGCCGGTCGTCGGGTCAGGTCCTCCTCGCCCGGGCCGCGGCACTGCACGCGGCCTATCGGGCGGCACGCGCCATCCCGGAGGCGTTCGCGGGCGGCCGCACCCTGACCTCCAGCGAGGCGACCGACCTCGTCGAGCGGTCGATCCGGGCCGAGCTGGCGGTCGGGCTGGGGATGTCGGAGCGGCAGCTGGCGCGCACGCTCGAGCACGCGATGCTGCTGATCGACGAGCTGCCCCACACCCGCGACGCACTCGCCAAGGGCCGGATCCTCTGGGAGTCGAGCGAGGTGATCTGCAGCGCGGCCGCGACCCTGCCGCCCACGGCACGCGCCGCATTCGACGAACGCGCGGTCGACGCAGCCCTCACCGCCACCCCGACCCAGCTGCGGAGGGCCACGGCCCGGCTCCGGGACGAGCTGCACGAGCAGCCCCTCGCCGAACGCCACCTCCGCGCACGCGAGGACCGGACGGTCTGGATCAGACCGGAGATCGACGGCATGGCCACCCTGTGCGCGATGCTGCCCGCACCCGTCGCGGCCGGGGTGTTCCACCGCCTCGACCGCATCGCCCGCACCCTCCGCGGCGACGACCTCACCGGCGAGGACCGCACCCTCGCCCAGCTGCGAGCCGACGCCCTCGCCGACCTGCTCTGCGAGGGCGACGTGCTCGGCACCACCCCGGTCAGCGACGAGAACGACGCCCCACCGACGTTCGTGCCCGGAGTGCAGGCCGAAGTGCGGCTCACCCTCGCCGCGACCACCGCCACCGGACTCGACGACGCCTCCGCCGACCTCGACGGCTACGGACTCGTCCCCGCCGACATCGCGCGAGAGCTCGTCGGCGTCGGAGCCAGCTTCACCCGCGTCCTGACCGAACCCGACACCGGCGCCGTCGCCTCCGTCGGCCGCACCCACCGTGTCCCACCCCCGCAGATGCGCCTCGCACTGCAGCTGCGCGACCAGACCTGCCGCTTCCCCGGCTGCACCCGGCCGGCATCGACGGCGGAGGCCGACCACACCGTCGAGTGGCGGAACGGCGGCGAGACCTCGCTCGAGAACCTCGCCTCGCTCTGCACGGCGCACCACCACGTGCGTCACGGCGACCGCTGGACCTACGTCCTCCGCCCCGACGGGGCCGCCGAGTGGACCACCCCCACGGGACGGCGCGTCACCACCCGGCCGCCGGCTCTCCCGGGTCGCCCGCGCCCGCCGTCCTGACGAGTCCGCTCGAGACGCTCCGTTCGTGCGGGGTGAGGGGTGCGAGACCTGCCGTGCTGACGCCGGGGGGCTCGAGGTGACCGTGCGCGGCCCGTCGACGGGGCTCGCTGATGCGTCGCGCTGCGATCCTCCGACTCCGAGGCTTCACGGCGGGCAGGACCGGTCGACGCCGTGGAATCCTGCAGCTGTCGTGCCGGCGGCGCAACCACCTCTGGCGCGAATCGCCTATCACGGTGACTTTTGGCACCATCGAGGCATGCCGCTCTCCCGCCTCCTGCGTCTCGATCGTCTCGCCGGGTGGTTCGCCCGACTCCCGCGGTCGCTGGACACACCGCCCGCGGCGGTCGAGGCCGGAACCACCACGCTCGTGACCCAGTTCCCGCTCGAGGAGAGCACGCGGGTCGCCCAGTCGCTGCTCGACGGCGGCGGGCTGAAGGCGGGGCAGACGGTGATGATCGAGGGCCATCGGGCGATGACCGTCACGGTGGAGGAGCAGAAGGTCGTCCTGGTTCCTCGCGAAGAGACAGCGGAGGCTCAGAAGTCCGCAGAGAACACAGGACCAGAGAAGACCGCGGCACCTCAGAGGACCGCAGAGCCCGTCGAGCCGCCGACGCCGTCCTGATCGCTCCGCTTTGCACGCCCGCTCGGGCCGCGCAAGTGCCAGACAGCCCGACCGCCCTGTGGTCGCATGGGATCCGTCGCGCTCACGCGACATCGATCGAGGAGCCCGCATGTCCCCGAGTGCCGCCGACACTCCCACCCTCTTCGCCCTGCACGGCCTGGGCCTGAGCCGCCGTCTCTTCGAACCGCTCATCCGCGAGCTCGAGGACGCGTTCGACGTGGTCGCGATCGATCTGCCCGGCTTCGGCGACGAGCGCGACAGCCCGGAGACGTCCGTCGAGCAGATGACGGCGCTCGTCATCCGCCGCATCCGCGAGCGCTCGCCGCAGCGCTGGCTGATCGCCGGCCACAGCATGGGCGGCAAGATCGCCTCCCTGGTCGCCGAGCGGACGATGTCGGGCCGCTCGGGACTGTTCGGTCTCGCCGGTGTCGTGCTGCTCGCCGGCTCACCGCTCTCGCCCGAGCCGATGGACGAGGAGCGCCGCCGCACGATGCTGGGCTGGGTCGACGACGGCCCGCTCGACGAGGAGCAGGCGCGCACGTTCCTCGATCAGAACGTCGGCGCTCCCCTGCCGGCCGCACTCGAGCGCCAGACCCTCGACGATCTGCTGCGCACATCACCCCGCGCGTGGCGCGAGTGGCTCGAGACCGGGAGCCGCGTCGACTGCTCGGGCGGCGCCTCCGCCGTGCCCGCCCTGCTCGTCGCGGGCGGCGCGGACGAGGACCTCGGCGAGGACGCCCAGCGCCGCACCAACGGCCGCACCTATCCGCGCTCGCGCCTCGTCACGCTCGAGGGTGCCGGTCACCTGCTCCCCCTCGAGCGCTCGGTCGAGGTCGCCGCTGCGATCCGCGAGTTCTGGGCGGAGGAGGCCGGCACCGCACCGTTCGTCCCCGCCGATGCCGCCCGCGCCATCGCCTCGGCGCGGACGAGCAGCCGAGTGCGCGCCGTCCTCGCCGACCGCGCGCTGGCCGACGATCCGCACTACGCGCCACAGGCCCTCACGGCCGCCCAGCTGACCACCCTGCGGGCCATCGCCGCCCAGGTGGTGCCGCAGGACGGCCCCGCCATCGATCTCGCCGCGCGCGTCGACGCGCAGCTCGCCGAGGGCCGCGGCGACGGCTGGCGCAGCGCCGAGCTGCCCGCGGATCCCGTCGCCTACGGGTTGGCGCTCGACGCCCTCGCCGGGTTCGAGTCGGCCGCCGACCAGGACGCCGCCCTCCGCGACCTCGGCAGCCGCTCCCTCGGGTCCCTCTCGGCGGAGCAGCTCAGCGCCTGGTTCGAGGACTGCCGCGTCGACCTCGTGCGGCAGTGGCTCGCGCACCCCGCGTCCCTCGCGCGTGTCGGCTACGACGGCTACGCGACCGGAGGCGACACCGCCCTCATCCCCGGCTTCCGCCTGCTCGGCGCAGACGAACGGGAACCCTGGGAGCCGAGCACGGGGAGTCACCGATGAACACCGCAGGAATGCGCCGCTTCGACCTGGACGAGATCGTCGACGCCGTCGTGATCGGCACGGGCGCGGGCGGCGCGCCGCTCCTGTCCGCGCTCGCCGCGCGGGGTCTCCGCGTCGTCGCGCTCGAGGCGGGCCCTCACGTCGATCCGATCGACTACACCGCCGACGAGGACGAGGCCACCCAGATCAACTGGATGGAGGAGCGCCTCAGCGGCGGCGCGACTCCGACCGCCTTCGGCCCGAACAACAGCGGTCGCGGAGTCGGCGGCTCGACGCTGCACTGGGGCGCGTTCACGCCGCGTCCCGACCCGCGCGATCTGCTGCTCCGCTCCGAGTCGGGCGTCGGCCGCGACTGGCCTGTCTCGCACGCCGAGCTCACGCCTTACCTCGAGCAGGTGGAGGCGACCATCGGCGTCTCGGGCCCGGCCGACTACCCCTGGGATCCCTCCCGGCGCTATCTGCAGGGCCCGGTCGACCGCAACGCGTCGGCCGACATGATGCTGCGGGGCTGCGAGACGCTCGGGATCCGCGCCACCGACGCTCCGGCGGCGGTCCTCAGCGGAGGCAGGCACCAGAGCGACTTCGGCGAGCGCCCGGCGTGCGTCAACTGCGGACAGTGCCATCAGGGCTGCCGGACCGGCGCGAAGGCGAGCATGGAGAACACCTACCTGCCGCAGGCCGTGCGGGCGGGAGCGGAGATCCGCGCGGAGTCGTTCGTGCACGGCATCGAGCTCGACGCCGCCGGTCGTGTGAGCGCCGTGGTCTACACCGCGGGCGGCGTCGAGCGCCGGCAGCGCTGCTCGGCGCTGTTCCTCTGCGCGGGCGGAGTCGAGACTCCGCGTCTCCTGCTGCACACGGGCCTCGCGAACAGCAGCGGTCAGGTCGGCCGCAACTTCCTGGCGCACGGCGCGACGCAGGTCTGGGGCACCTTCGAGAGCGAGATGCGGGGCTACCGCGGCTACCCCTCCTCCGTGATCACCGAGGACACGGTGCGCCCCGCCGACGCCGACTTCGCGGGCGGCTACCTCATCCAGAGCCTCGGCGTGATGCCGGTGACCCTCGCCACCTCTTTGGTGCGCGGCGGCGGCCTGTGGGGGCGCGAGCTGGTCGACGCGCTCGACGGCTACCGGTTCATGGCCGGAGTCGGCATCAACGCCGAGTGCCTGCCCGCGGACGGCAATCGCCTCGAGCTGATCGATGAGCTCGACGAGCACGGGGTGCCGAAGGCGCGCATCTCGTTCTCGGCCGGCGCCAATGAGGAGGCGATCGACGCGCACGCGATCCGCACGATGACCGCCATCGTCGAGGCGGCGGGGGCGACGAGCACCCGCGTGCTGGCGCGCACCGCGCACACGCTCGGCACCTGCCGGATGGGGACGGACCCGGGCGACGCGGTGATCGACTCCGATGGCCGCAGCTTCGACATCCCCAACCTCTGGGTCTGCGACAACTCGGTGTTCCCGAGCGCGCTGATCGCCAACCCGGCACTCGCGACGATGGCGCTGTCGCTGCGCACGGCGGATCGCTTCCTCGCGCAGGTCTGACGCGCGGGATGCCGCTCCGGTGCGCGACACGCCTGCGGGTGCGTACCGGAGCGGCACCTCGCGAGGCGTGCGCCGCAGGGTTTACACGTTCGAAACCGCTCAGAAACGCCGGGACTTCTGCGCAGGGTTGAGTGGGGGTGACGCCTCCGACAGCACGGGGGCGCGCACCTCGACCTCTCGGAGCCCGCCATGCCCCAGTCCCGCACCCGGTCACGCCTCGGACGCGCCATCGCCCTCGGCGCCACCGTCGCAGCCGCCCTCTCCCTCGTCGCCTGCTCGGGAGCGAGCGAGGCCGACTCCTCCGGAGGCGGCGAGACCGTCACCGTGACCGTCGGCACCCTGCGCGGCCAGCCGCACTTCTACCAGCCGTTCCTCTACGAGCAGTTCGCCGAGGAGGGCGTCGAGTTCGAGGTCATCACGCTCGACACGACCCCGGCGCTCTCGGACGCGCTCGTCGCCGGCACGATCGACTTCGCGATCTCGGGCGTCACGCCGACCATCTCGTCGATCGCCCAGGACCGCGACCTCAAGATCGTCGCCTCCGCGGCCGACGGCGGATCGGGCTTCATCGGCGGCGAGGGCATCTCGTCGGTCGAGGACCTCGCCGGCAAGAAGGTCGGCTACATCCAGGGCAGCGCCCAGGAGGTCGCCCTCCGCTACTACCTCGAGCAGGCCGGACTCACCGACTCCGACCTCGAGCTGACCACGATCCCCGTGCCCGAGATGGCGTCGGCGTACACGACGGGCTCGATCGACGCCTTCTTCGGCGTCGAGATCGGCGTCTCGCTGGCCGAGGCGGCCGGCGGCACCGAGATCGCCGACCCGTACGACACTCCGATCGGCCGCGTGAACATCGGCCTGGTGACCACCGGCGCGATGATCGAGGAGCAGCCCGAGGTCGTGCAGAAGGTCGTCGACACCCACGCGGCGACCATCGACTACATGAACGACAACGTCGACGAGTGGCTGCCCGAGATGATCTCGGAGTTCGGCGGCGACCAGGAGGTCCTCGAGTCGGCGCTCGAGAACTTCTGGCTCCGCTCCGACCTGACCGAGGAGTACCAGGGCCAGCTCGAGGCGCTCGCGACCCAGATGCAGGAGCTCGGCTTCATCGACGAGGCGCCCGCGATCGCCGACGTCGTCGACACGAGCTTCGCGCCCACGTCGTGACGACCACCGCCGAGCCGTCGACGTCGACCGAGCGGCTCTCGACGACCGCGAATCGGCGGCGGCGGCCCGGCCGCTCGGGCTGGACCACGTTCCTGCTCGGCCTGCCCGTCCCGATCCTGTTCGTGCTGCTCTGGCAGTTCGGCCGGGCGGGCGAGTGGGAGCTGCCCTTCGGCATCCGGATGGCGTTCCTGCCCTACCCGGGCGACGTGCTCGTCTCGCTGATCGACTACGCGTTCGCAGGGCTCCGCAATGACGCGTTCAGCGGCGGCCTGTGGGCCGACCTCGGCGCGAGCGCGGGACGCGTGTTCGGCGGCTTCGCGCTGGCGACCGTCATCGCGATCCCGCTCGGCGTGCTGATGGGCCGCTACTACGTCGTGAACTCGCTGTTCGACCCGTTCATCAACCTGTTCCGGCCGGTCCCGGCGACCGCCTGGGTCCCGCTCGTGGCGCTGCTGATCGGCTACGGCGACCAGGCGTCGATCTTCCTGATCACGCTCTCGGCGTTCTTCCCGATCGTGCTCGGCACCATCAGCGGCGCGCGCCAGGTGCCGCCCCGGCTGATCGAGGCGGCACGGATGCTGGGCACCGGCACCGCGGGCGTCCTCGCGCGGGTCGTGCTGCCCGCCTCCGCCGCCGCGATCGTGAACGGCATGCGGGTCGGCCTGGGGCTCGCCTGGGTCGTGCTGGTGCTCAGCGAGACGACCGGGGTGAGCACGGGCCTCGGCTCGACGATCTTCCTCGCGCGCGACGTCGTCCGCACCGACCTGATCGTGGTCGGGATGATCTGCATCGCGATCGCGGGCTTCGCCTCCGACCGCCTGCTCCTGCTCCTGTTCCGCGTGCTCTTCGGCCGCCGGCCGCTCATCAAGTGAGGCCCTCATGACACTCGCCACCGTCCGCACCGCGGACGTCCACGTGCTCGATCTCGTCAAGCGCTACGAGACGGCGACCGGTGGCGTGCTCGCCATGGCCGACGTGACCCTCGACATCCCCTCGGGCGAGTTCGTGGCCGTCGTCGGCGCGAGCGGCTGCGGCAAGTCGACGCTGCTGCGCATCCTCGCCGGGTTCGAGGAGGCGACGGAGGGAGTGGTCGAGGTCGGCGGCGTCCCCGTGGCCGCACCGGGCCCCGATCGCGGCGTGGTGTTCCAGGACTACGGGCTGTTCCCCTGGCTGAGCGTCCGCGAGAACGTCGCCTACGGGCCGCGCCGCAAGAAGCTCTCGAAGACGGCCGTGGCGGAGGTGACCGACCGCTTCATCGAGGCGGTGCGGCTGACGCGCTTCGCCGACCGGTTCCCGGGCGAGCTCTCCGGAGGCATGCAGCAGCGGGTCGCGATCGCCCGCGTCCTCGCGAACGAGCCCTCGGTGCTGCTGATGGACGAGCCGTTCGGCGCGCTCGACGCGCTGACCCGCTCCGACCTGCAGGCCGAGCTCAAGCGCATCCACCGCGAGACGCGCACGACCGTGCTGTTCGTCACGCACTCGATCGAGGAGGCGGTCTACCTCGCCGACCGCGTCGTCGTGATGACCGGGGGCGCCTCGCACGGCGTCCCCGGCCACATCAGCGAGATCGTGCCGATCGCCCTCCCCGAGGAGCGCGACGTGACGACTCCGGAGTTCAACGAGTACAAGCGCCGGATCTCGGAGCTCGTGCACGCGCCGGTCTGACGCGCGTCAGAAGTCGGTGCCGCGGCTGAGCGCCTCCCACTCGTCGGCCTCGGCGAGCAGGGCGCCCAGCGCGGTGCGGAACGCGTCGGACGCGTCGGTGCCGAGCAGCAGCAGCGACGGGGTCGACTCCGACTCCACCACGCGGATCAGCGCGGCCGCCGCCTTCGCGGGGTCGCCGCTCTGGGTGCCGTGGACGGTGTCGTTCTCCTTGCGGCGCTTGCCCGCCGTGTCGGCGTAGTCGGCGATCGGCTGCGACGACTGCGTCAGGGAGCGGCCCGCGAAGTCGGTGCGGAACCCGCCGGGCTCGACCGAGAACGCGGTGATGCCGAGCGGTGCGACCTCCTTGCGGAGCGAGAGGGTCAGCGCCTCGATCGCGGCCTTGACGGCGGCATAGTAGCCCGAGCCCTCGGGTGAGATGCGCGCGCCGATCGAGGACAGGTTCACGATCGTGCCGGAGCGGCGGGCCCGCATCCCGGGCAGCACGGCCTTCACGGTGCGCACAGTGCCGAAGAGCTGGGTGTCGAAGAGCTGCTGCACATCGGCGTCCTCGCCCTCCTCGACCGCGGCGCGGTAGCCGTAGCCCGCGTTGTTGACGAGCACGTCGACTCCCCCGAAGCGCTCCTCGGCCGCGGCGACGGCGGCGACGACCTGCGCGTCGTCGGTCACGTCGAGGGCCAGCGCGAGGGCGGAGTCGGGGTACGACTCGGCGATGTCGCGCACCGACTCGACGTCGCGGGCGGTGACGACGACGTCGTGCCCATGGGCGAGGACGGCGGTCGCGAGGGCGCGGCCGAGCCCGGTGGAGCAGCCGGTGATGAGCCAGGTGGTCATGGCGGTCCTTCTTCCTCGTGGCGCCCGGTGCGGGCGAGCCTCCAGTGCACCGCACGGCCGCCCTCGAGCGACAGGGGTGGACGACCCGGCCCTAGCGGCGCGACTCGACGAGCAGGATCACCGCCGCCAGCACCGCGCCGACGAGTGCGCCGACCGTGTTCATGAACCAGTCGTCGGTGTCGCACGAGCGGCCGAGGTCGGGGAGCAGGGCCTGGACGAGCTCGATGAGGGCCGAGAGCCCCGAGACCGCCGCCGCGACGAGCACCGGACGGCGGATCCGGAGGGCGGCGAACAGGGTCAGGGGTAGGAGCATCGCGATGTTCGCCAGGGTGTCGAGCCCCTGGAACGGGACCGAGAACTGCACGGTGCAGAAGGCCGGCGCCCGGTTGTCCTCGGGCGAGAGGGCCACGGCGAGACCTGCGACGAGGGCCAGGGCGGCCAGGACTGAGAGGGCGCGACTCCGGCCCGCACGCACGAGCAGCCACCCGAGCACTGCGCTCGCCGCGATCGCGACCCAGAACAGGACACGGACGAGCGCGGCGTTCTCGACGAGGATCGTGCTGATCACGGCGACCGCCTCCTCCTCGCGACGTTCTGCAGGCTAGCGGCCCCTGCGGGCCTCCGCAGCGTTTACACCTCTCGCACCGGGGCGACACACGGTCGAAACAGAGCACTCCTAGGGTTGAACCAATCAATTCACTTTCGGCGCTCGGCCGAAGTGAGCAATCCGAGCGGAGCCGGTGGCCATGTCTCTCAGCACCCCCTCAGCGGTCTCGATCCGCGGGGCCGAGAAGGTTTTCACCCTCGGTCGCGGCAAGACGCTCCAGGCCCTCGCCGAGATCGACATCGAGGTCGCCGACGGCGAGTTCGTCGCGATCATCGGCCCCTCCGGCTGCGGCAAGTCGACGATCCTCCGGCTCGCGGCCGGTCTCGACAGCCCCACCTCCGGCTCCGTCGAGATCTACGGCAGCGACCCGCACCGCCTCGCGCAGCAGCACCGCCTCGGCGTCGCGTTCCAGGAGCACGCCCTGCTGCCGTGGGCGTCGGTGCGGGCCAACATCGCGCTGCCGTTCCAGGTCGCCGGCCGCAAGGTCGACGACGCCCGCGTCGACGAGCTGATCCGGCTCGTCGGACTCACCGGCTTCGAGAACGCGCGGCCCAAGCAGCTCTCGGGAGGCATGCGCCAGCGCGCGTCGATCGCCCGCGCCCTCGCGCTCGGTCCCGACCTCCTCCTGCTCGACGAGCCCTTCGGCGCCCTCGACGCCGTCACCCGGCGCCGGATGAACGCCGAGCTCGCCCGCATCTGGGGCGAGGAGCGCATCACCACGATCCTCATCACGCACGACGTCGACGAGGCGCTGCTGCTCGCCGACCGGGTGATCGTCATGACCGGCCGACCCGGCCGCGTCCGCACCGTGCGCGACGTCGACTTCCCACGCCCGCGCGACGCCGCGACGACCCGGACGGCCGAGTTCCACGAGCTGGTCGACGAGCTCACCGCGCTCCTGGATCACGCCGAGACGGTGCCGCAGTGACCCGCCCGAAGGTGCTCTACGGGATCGGCGGCGCGCTCCTCCTGCTGGTCATCGCGGAGCTGATCGGGCGGTTCGGACTCGCCGGGCGCGCCTGGCCGCCGCTGACCGACGTCCTCGCCTACCTCGCCACGCCGGCGGGCTGGAGCCTGCTCTGGCGGAACGGCGTCGTGACCCTCACCGCCGCGGCGCAGGGCCTCCTCCTCGGAGTCGTCGTCGCCGTGGTCGGTGCCGCCCTCGCCCTGGTCGTGCCGGCTCTGCGTCCGGGCTTCGACCGCTTCGCGGCGATCCTCAACGCGTTCCCGACCATCGCCCTCGCACCACTGCTCATCACGACCGTCGGCCGCGTGGACACCCCGCTCGTGATCGCCGCGCTCAGCGTCGGCTTCGTGATGTTCGTCACCATGACCTCGGCCTTCTCGACCGGATCGGCCGCGCACTCCGACGTCTTCACGGTGCTCGGCGCGAGCCGGATGCAGCGGCTGCGGCGCCTCGAGCTCCCTCGCGCCGTCCCGGCGTTCTTCGACGGGCTGACCATGAGCGCGCCCGCCGCCATCCTCGGTGCCACGATCGGCGAGTGGTTCGGAGCCCCGCGCGGGCTCGGCCTCCTGCTGGTCAGCGCGATGCAGAACTACCAGATGGCGCTGCTGTGGTCGGCGGCGCTCGTCGCGACGGTCTTCTCGCTGGCCGCGTACCTCGTCCTCGTCCAGCTGCAGCGCCTCGCCGTCGGGAGGTTCGCATGAGCCGCATCCTCCGCGGGCTGGTCCACCTCTGGCCGATCCTGCTCGTCCTCGTCGCCTGGGACGCCTGGGTCGTGCTCAACGGCTACACCGCCACGGTGGCCCCGCGCCCCTGGCCCGTGATCTCGGACGTCGTGCTCGGCTTCGGCGCCTACCTGCCGTCGGTGTCCTACACGCTCGGCGTCGCACTGGTCGGCCTGGTCGGCGGCACCGCCGTGGGCTTCCTCGCCGCGATCCTCGTCTGGTCCTCGGCTGCGATCTCGGGAGTCGTCACTCCGGCCGCGCTGATCATCCGCTCGGTGCCGATCACCGCGATGATCCCGATCATCGCCCGGATCGTCGGCTACGGCGACCCCGCCGTCGTGACCTCGACCGTGCTGATCTGCTTCTTCCCCGCGTTCGTCTTCACCCTCTCGGGTCTCGCCGCGATCCCCGCGGCCGGGCGCGACCTCTTCCGGGTGCTCGGCGCGGGCCGGCTCCAGCTGCTCGGTCGCCTCGGCATCCTCTACGCCCTGCCGAACCTGATGGTCTCGGTGCGCATCACGGCCCCCACGGCCGTCCTCGGCGCGATGCTCGCCGAGTTCCTGATGGGCGCCAACGGCCTCGGCGCCCTGTTCTCCGAATCGCGGAGCTACATGGACATGGAGCGGTCGTGGGGCGTCGCCCTCGTCGCGACGGTCGTGTCCGTCCTCGTCTTCCTCGCCGCCCGCGGCGTGGAGCACCGGGTGGTCGCTCGCGTGAGCTGAGCGCCGCCTCCGAACCCCGTTCCTCCCACCCACCGCTCCGCATGCGGTCCCCCGGCATGCGCACACCCCCAAGGAGTCCCATGTTCCGCTCCCCCTCCCCGCGCCGCGTGCGCATCGCAGGCATCGGCCTGGTCGCCGCCGTCGCCGCCGCCCTCTCGGGCTGCTCGGGCGCCGCCACCGCCGAGGGCGACGACGACCTCACCACCGTGCGCGTCTCGCTCGGCTGGATCACCAACGTCGAGTGGGCCGGCTTCTGGCTCGCGGACAAGAACGGCTACTACGCCGACCAGGGCCTCGACATCGAGTGGATCGGCGGCGGCCCCAACGCGCCGACCACGATGGCGACCGTCGCGGCGGGCGACGCCGATCTGGGCGTCGAGCCCGGTGTGCAGGGCTGGCTCTCCAGCTTCGCGGACGGCAACGACTGGACCGCGGTCGGCGCCGTCTTCCAGGACAGCCCCGCGTCGATCGTCTCGCTGGCGGACGACCCGGTCACCTCGGCCGAGGACCTCGTCGGCCAGACCGTGCTGGGCCAGGAGGGCACCCAGATCGACTACGACGCCGTCTTCCGCGTCGCCGGCCTGGAGCCCGACTACGAGTTCATCCCCGCGGGCTTCGACATCGCGCCGCTCGTCGACGGCCAGGGCATCGCCTACACGGCGTACGCCACGAACCAGCCGATCACCCTCGAGGAGCAGTACGGCCTCTCGCCCGACGACTACGTGGTGACGCTCTACAGCGACCTGGGCCTGCCGACCTACGGCAACGTGATCTACGGCGACTCCGGCTACATCGAGGGCGACTCCGACGTCGTCGAGGGCTTCCTCGCCGCGTCGCTGCGCGGCTGGGAGGAGAACGGCGACGACCCGGCCGTCGCCGCACAGCTCGCGGTGGACGAGTACGGAGCCGACCTCGGCCTCGACCTGACCCAGCAGACCCGCGAGAACACGCTGCAGCAGCCCCTCGTCGTCGGCACCACCGGTGACCCGCTGCTCTCGATGAGCGTCGACCGCATGACCGACGAGATGTACCCGGGGCTCGAGGCCGCAGGCTACGACGACCTCCCGGCACCCGCCGACTTCATCGACACGACCTACCTCGACGCGGCGCGCGCCGAGGTCGAGTGACCGGCACCCGCACGAACGACCAGCACCGCACGACCGACCAGCACGGAGAGCGCACCATGACGACCGTCGACACCCCCGCCCGCGACCTCAGAGCCCTCCCCAAGGGCCACCTGCACCTGCACATGGAGGCCGCGGTCCGGCCCGAGTCGCTCACCGCCATGGCCGACGCCCTCGGCATCGAGGCCCCGACGACCACCGTCTTCAGCGGCTTCAGCCAGTTCGACACGGTCTACCGGACCCTGCTCGCCGTGCTGCAGGAGCCGGCGCACATGGAGCGCCTGATCGACGAGATCTTCGAGGATCAGGCCGCCGACGGCGTGGTCTACCTCGAGCTCGGAGTCGACCCGTCGTTCTACGTGGAGCGCTACGGATCGCACGCCGCGGCCCTCGAGGTCATGCTCCGGCACGCCCACGCCGCCTCCCGCCGCCACGGCGTCGCCTTCGGGTTCATGGTGACCATCGACCGCACGGGCACGGTCGAGGACTCCCTCCTGATCGCACGGGCCGCGGCCGATCTCGCCGGCCGGGGAGTCGTCTCCCTCGGCCTCGCGAGCGACGAGCGCGGGCACCCCGGTGCGAGATTCGCGGAGGCGTTCGCGCTCGCGAAGGAGGCGGGCCTGCACTCGACCCCGCACGCCGGAGAGCTCGTCGGCCCGCCCGCGATCCGCGAGGCGATCGACGTGCTGCACGCCGACCGGATCCTGCACGGCGTGCGGGCGATCGAGGATCCCGCGCTCGTGGCCGAGCTCGCCGAGCGGGGCATCCCGCTCGACGTGTGCCCGACGTCGAACGTGCTCCTCGACGTCGTCGACGCGATCGGCGACCACCCCCTGCCGCGACTGCTCGCGGCCGGGGTCCGCTGCTCGATCAACGCCGACGACCCGATCATCTTCGGCCCCGAGATCCTGGCCGAGTACGAGCTCTGCCGCACGGCACTGGGGCTCACCGACGCCCAGCTGGCCGACTGCGCGTGGACCTCGATCGAGACCACCGCGGCTTCCGAGGAGGTGAAGGCGGCGGCACGTCGGCGCATCGACGAGTGGCTGTCCTGAGCGGCGCCGCCGCGCACCGTGAGCGCCTGCGGGCGCCCGGTAGGGTCGGGGGCGTGGCGGGGACGGCGGAGCGGGATCGGCTGCTCGAGCTGGTGGTCGACCGGATCCTCGACGAGAGCATGATCCAGATGAGCCTCAGCGGCATCGCCCGCAGCATCGGCTCGAACAACCGGATGCTGCTCTACTACTTCGGCTCCCGCGAGGACCTGCTCGACGAGGCGGCGGTGCGCGCCTTCGAGCGCTTCCCCCGCCTCCGCGACCTCTTCGTGCGCCTCGCCGAGCCGGGCGACTTCGAGGCCCGCATGCTCCGCGCCTGGACCGAACTCTCGGCGCCCGAGCACCTGCCCTACCTGCGGCTGTACTTCCAGCAGCTCGGAGTCGCGATCCACGCGAGTCACGTCTGGGCGCCGTTCCTCGCGCGATCGGCGACCCAGTGGCTCGACGCCCTCGACACGCAGCTGCGGGCCGACGGCTTCGACGCCGAGCGGAGCCGCACCGCCGCCATCGAGATCCTGTCGCTCTGGCGCGGCCTGCAGATCCTGCTGCTGACGGGAGCGCGGCCGGAGGACCTCGCCGAGAGCTGGGCGATCACCGTCCGCTCGCTCGTCGCCGAGCGGGAGGCGTCGCGCGCAGGCTGACACGCCGACTCGCGGATGCCTGCCCTACCTCGGGTCGCCGTTCGCCAGGTCGATGACGCTCTCGAGGCAGGCGCCGGCCGTGTCGTAGGACGGCAGAACCTGTGGACAGCCCCGTCGGAGCCGATGATGTGCGCAGCCGTGACACCGACGAAACATCCGCCGCCTACGATGTGAACTGATCGGTTCATTCGACCCGGCGACGCACGAGCACGAGGAGACGACCCCATGGCAGCACCCTGGAAGATCGGGATGTTCCAGTCCGGCATGCTGATGGGCTCGTGGCGGCTGCCCGAGAACACGTCGTACCGGTTCCTCGAGCTCGACCACTGGATCGACATGGCGAAGCGCTGCGAGGAGGCGGGCGTCGACTTCCTCTTCATGGCCGACGACTACGGCTACCCGGTCGTCGACGACACCGTCCCCGACGCGGCGGTCCGCAACGGTGTGCACGTTCCCAAGGCCGACCCGGCGATGATCCTGCCCGCCCTCGCCGCGGTGACCGAGCGACTCGGACTGGTGACCACGCAGTCCACCTCGGTCGAGAAGCCCCCCATGGTCGCGCGCAAGATGGCGACCCTCGACCACCTCACGAAGGGCCGCATCGGCTGGAACATCGTGACCGGCGCGGGCCAGAACGCCTCCGCCCGCCTCTTCGGCGCGCCCATGGTCGAGCACGACCTGCGCTACGGCATCGCCACCGACCACGTGGAGCTCACGCTGAAGCTCTGGGAGGGCTGCTGGGACGACGACGCGATCCTCCTCGACCGCGAGAACGGCGTCTACGCCGACCCGGCGAAGGTGCGCGAGATCGAGCACGACGGCCCGCACTTCCGCGCGAAGGGGCTGCTGAACGTGCCGCCCGGGCCGCAGCGGACGCCGATGCTGTTCCAGGCCGGCGCCTCCGGGCCGGGTCGCGACCTCGCGGCGAAGTTCGCGGAGGGGGTCTTCCTCGCCGCCGAGATCCCCAAGGTCGCCGAGCAGATCGCCGACATCCGCCGCAGAGCCTCGTCGTTCGGCCGCGACCCGCAGAGCCTCGTCTGCATGATGGCGGGCACCTTCATCGTGGCGCCCACCAGCACGGAGGCGCACGAGCTGCGCGCACGGCAGATCGCGACCCGCTCGCTCGATGAGGCGGCCGCCTCCTACGCCTTCTTCACCGGCGTCGACCTCTCGGTGATGGACCCCGACAAGCCGATCGACCCGTCGACCGTGACGCAGACCGGCCGGACGAACCTCGAGCGCTTCCTCGGACCGAACGCTCCGACGGTGCGCGAGGTGCTCGAGGAGTTCCAGCGCAACAACGTCATGGGCGCGCCGTTCATCGGCGACCCCGGCGAGGTCGTCGACCAGGCGGAGGCGGCGGTCGCGGCGACCGGCGCCGACGGCTTCCTCGTGCAGCCCGACCCGTACGGCAACTTCGACAGCTTCCTCGACCTGGTCATGCCCGAGCTGCGCGCCCGCGGACTCGTCGTCGAGGCGCAGGTGGGCCAGACGCTCCGGGGCCGCCTCCGCGGCGACGGGCGCGCGCACCTGCCGGCCGACCACCCCGGGGCGCGGATCCGGGCCGCCTCGGTCTGACGCGGGCGCAGTCCACGGGCCTGCGTGAAACGTTTTATGCTCAAGGTCCGGCGGACGACGAGGCCCGGACCCGTCGCTCCCGCATCTCGATCACGGAAGGGACGTCGCACGGATGATGCACTACGGAGGCGACTACAACCCCGAGCAGTGGGACGAGGCGACCTGGGCTGAGGACGTCGTGCGGATGCGCGAGGCGGGCGTCACGACGGTCAGCCTCGGGATCTTCGCCTGGGCGCGGATCCAGCCCGACGAGGACACCTTCGACTTCGAGTGGCTCGACCGCGTCATCGACCTGCTGCACGAGAACGGCGTCGGAGTCGACCTCGCGACCGCGACCGCGTCGCCTCCGTCGTGGGCCGCGAAGAAGTACCCCGGGCTCCTCCCCCAGGACGAGAACGGCGCGACCTACTGGCCGGGCAGCCGGCAGGCCTACAGCCCCTCCTCCCCCGACTACAGGAGGCTCGCGGCCCGGCTCGTCACCGCGATCGCCGAGCGGTACCACGACCACCCCGCGATCGTCCTCTGGCACGTGAACAACGAGTACGGCTGCCATCTGCACTACGACTACTCCGACAACGCCGCGGTCGCGTTCCGCGTGTGGCTCGAGCGGAAGTACGGCGACGTCGACGAGCTCAACCGCCGCTGGGGCACCCTGTTCTGGTCGCAGCGCTACGGCTCGTTCGACGAGATCGTGCCGCCGCGGAAGGCTCCGTACAGCCACAACCCCGCCGGTCTGCTCGACTTCCGCCGGTTCACCTCCGACACGCTGCTCGAGCTGTACACGATGGAGCGCGACATCATCCGCGCGACCGGCGCGACCCAGCCGATCACGACGAACTTCATGGGCGCGTTCCCGCCGCTCGACTACTGGCGCTGGGCGCAGGAGGTCGACGTCGTCAGCGACGACAACTACTTCGACCCGGCCGATCCGGAGTCGTTCCGCGGCGCCGCCTTCACCCGCGACCTGATGCGGTCGCTGAAGCCCGGGCAGCCGTGGCTCCTGATGGAGCAGGCGACCAGCGCGGTCAGCTGGCGCCCCTCGAACACGCCCAAGGCACCGGGGCGGATGGCGGCGCTGTCGATGCAGGCCGTGGGCCGCGGAGCCGACGGCATCCTGTTCTTCCAGTGGCGCCAGTCGCGCCGGGGCAGCGAGAAGTTCCACTCGGCGATGCTGCCGCAGGCGGGGACCGAGACGCGCACCTGGCGGGAGGTGGTCGAGCTCGGGAGCACCCTCGGCGCCCTGCCGGAGCTCGGCGGCACCGCCTCCGGGGCCCGGATCGCGCTCGTGATCGACTGGGAGAACTGGTGGGCGATCCAGAACCCCGACCACCCCGTCGTGCTCGACTACCTCGAGCTGGTGCAGCGCTGGCACGCCGCGCTCCACCGGCAGAACCTCGCCGTCGATCTCGTGCGGGCGGGCGACGACCTCTCGGGGTACGCGCTCGTGGTGCTCGCGCACTCCTACCTGCTCACCGACGACTCGGCGGCGAACCTCACCTCGTTCGTCGAGGGCGGCGGACGCCTGCTCGTCACTGCCTTCAGCGACGTGGTCGACGAGGACGACGCCTTCCGCGACGGCGGCTTCCAGGTGGGGTTGCGGGAGGTGCTCGGGGTGTCGGTGGTCGAGTTCGGCGCGACCCCCGCGGTCGACGCCGACGGGCCGTTCGGCGCGTTCGCCGGCGGATTCCTCGCGGAGGAGCTCGCCGTCGTGGACGACGCTGCGGTCACGGTGCTCGGCCGCTTCACCTCGGGGCAGGCCGCCGGGATGCCGGCGCTCACCGCGCGCTCGACGGGAGCCGGGACGGCGCACTACTTAGCGACGATCCCCGACGACGCGGGGATGACGGCGCTGACCGGCTGGCTCGCGGCCGAGTCGGGCGTGGGGCCGGTGCTGCGCACCGGTTCGCGGGTGGAGGCATCGCGCCGCGGCGACGTGCTGACGGTGATCAACCACGGCGTCGACCCGGTCGACGTCGCGCTCTCCGGGACGGATGTCGTCACCGGCGCCGCGGTCGAGTCGCTGCACCTCGAGCAGTACGGGTGGGCGCTCGTGCGCGTCGCAGCAGGCTGACCGCCTCACAACTGAGGCTGACCGGTACGAACGCCCGAGAATTCGGGAGATCTGCGCGTCCAGCCTCAGTTGTGGCGTCCCCTCCGGCGAGAACGCGCCCTCAGCTCCCCGCCTGCACCGCGTGCAGGGTCGCGTAGCGGCCGCGGGACGCGAGCAGCTCGGCGTGCGAGCCGATCTCGACGATCCGGCCGTGCTCGAGCACGACGATGCGGTCCGCCGACCGGATCGTCGACAGCCGGTGAGCCACGACGAGCGTCGTCCGCCCCCGCATCAGGCGCTCGAGGGCCTGGCGCACGAGCGACTCCGACTCGGGGTCGAGCGCGCTCGTCGCCTCGTCGAGCACGAGCACGCGCGGATTCCGCACCAGCGCGCGGGCGATCGCGATGCGCTGGCGCTGCCCGCCCGAGAGCCGCGCCCCGCGCTCGCCGACGACGGTGCCCCAGCCCTCGGGCAGCGCGTCGACGAAGTCGAGTGCGTTCGCGTCGCGGAGGGCGGCGCGGATCCGGTCGTCGTCGACCGTGCCGAGTCCGTAGGCCACGTTCTCGCGGATCGAGCCCTCGAACAGCACCGAGTCCTGCGGCACGACCGACACGAAGCGGCGGGCGCTGCGCAGGTCGAGCGACTCGGCGTCGCGCCCGTCGAGCAGGATGCGTCCGCTCGTGGGCCGGAGGAAGCCGAGCACCAGGTTGAGCATCGTCGACTTGCCCGAGCCCGAGGAGCCGACGAACGCGATGGTCTCGCCCGGGGCGACGTCGAGCGACACATCGTCGATCGCGGTCGTCGCGGCGTCGTAGCGGTAGCCCACGTGGTCGAGGCGGATCGCGCCGCGCAGGTCGTCGACGTGCGCCTTGCCCGCGTTGTGCTCGAGGTCGGGATCCTCGAGCAGCTCGCCGATCGAGCGCACCGACTCGGTGCCGCGCGCGATGATCGGCAGCAGCATCAGGAGGTTCGTGACGGCTCCGGTGAGCAGCGCGAAGTAGGAGCTGAGCAGCACGACCTGCCCGGCGGTGATCGGGACCCAGCCGCTGATCGACGCCCACGCCGCGGCCACGAGGCACGCGACTCCGAGCAGCTGCAGGCCCACCCACGACAGCGAGGCGAAGCGCCCGTTCAGCAGGTCGAGGCTGTAGCCGGCCGAGCGCACGCCCTCGGCGCCGGCCGCGACCCTGTCGACGGCCGTGCTCTCGAGGCCGTGCGCGCGGGTGATCGGGATGAGCGTGGCCATCTCGCCGACCCGCGCCGAGAACTGCTCGACCTCGCGGCGGAACACCTCGTTGCCGTGCCGCGAGCGCTTGGTCAGGAAAGCGCGCAGCAGCACCGCGAGCGGGATCGCCAGCGCGTAGACGGGGAGGAACTCGGGCACGTTCAGCGCCGTCATCACCAGCGCGCCGCCCGCCACCATCACCGCCGAGAGCAGCGGATGGGCGACCTGCTGCAGCATCGTCTCGATGTTCTCGACGTCGCGGACGACCTTCGTCTGCACGATCGACGAGCTCGCCCGGGTGTGGAAGCCGATCGACAGGTTCTGCAGCCGCGCCGCGAGGGCGTTGCGGAGGTCCTTGCCGGTCTGGCGCACCGAGCTCATGTAGAGCCGGGTGTACATCACGTGGTTCGGGTAGTTCTGCAGCAGCGCGACCAGCGCGATCGCCGTCCAGAGCCAGAGGGTCGAGGAGGGGCCGCCCGCCACGACGACGTCGACGATGGCCCCGGTCACCACCGGCAGCAGCCAGAGCGGAGTGTCCTTCACGGCGAAGAAGAGCACGGCGACCGTGATCCGCCCGCGGTAGCGGCCGAGCAGGCGGAGCGAGGACCGGGCGGGGCGGCGGCGGTCGATCTCGATCGGCGCGAGTGACGGGCGGGCTTCTCCCACGAGTGGACGTCTCCGATTCGACGCACCCGACAGGCGGCTCCCTCGGCGTGGTCGCAGGCGAGGCTACTCGCTGTCCCGATGGCGGGCAAGCGTTTTCCGAGCTAGGGTGCCTCAGAGCGCCGGCACGCGCCGTCGCCCTGGATCGCGAGGACGCACATGGACGCCGACACCCTCCCGCCGCTCCGAGTGGGCATCATCGGCACGGGCGGTGTCGCCCATCTGCACGCGGCCGCACTGGCCGGTCGCGACGACGCCCGGATCGTCGCGGCCATCGACACGGACGCCGAGCGCGCGCGCACGTTCGCCGCGCAGCACGGCGTCCCCGCCTCCGGCACCTCGTTCGCCGACCTGCCCGAGGTCGACGTGCTGCACCTCTGCACCCCGCCCGGCGTGCACGCCGAGCAGGCCGAGGCCGCTTTCGCCCTGGGCGCGCACGTCGTCGTCGAGAAGCCGCCGGCCCTCTCGCTCGCCGAGGTCGACCGGATGCTCGCCGCCGCCGAGCGCGCGGGTCGCCGCCTCGCCGTGGTGTTCCAGCAGCGCACCGGCACCGCGGCCGCCCACGTGCGCGGCCTCCTGGGCTCCGGCGCGCTCGGCCGCCCCCTCGTCGCGCGCTGCGACACCCTCTGGTACCGCGACGACGAGTACTTCGCCGTCCCGTGGCGCGGCCGGTGGGACACCGAGGGCGGCGGCACCACCTTCGGGCACGGCATCCACCAGCTCGACCTGCTCGCGCACCTGCTCGGCGACGTCGACGAGGTGACCGGCCAGGCCTGGCGCCTCGGCCGCGACATCGAGACCGAGGACGTCTCCACCGCCGTGCTCCGCTTCGCCTCGGGCGTCGTCGCGTCGGTGCTCACCAGCGCCGTCTCGCCGCGCCAGTCGAGCTCGATCCGGATCGACACCGAGCGCGCCACGATCGAGCTCGAGCACCTCTACGGCCACGGGCACGCCCACTGGCGGATCACACCTGCGCCGCACGTCGGCGCCGAGGAGGTCGCGACCTGGGCGTTCCCGGACGACGAGGTGGCGAGCGGGCACGAGCCCTACCTCGACGCCGTCTACGCGGCCCTGCGCGCGGGCGGCCCGCTGCCCGACGTCGCCGACGCCCCGACCCGCTCCCTCGAGATCGTCGCCGCCCTCTACCTCTCGTCGCGCCGGGGCGCGGCCGTGCGGATCGAGGAGCTGCGCGCCGACCCGTCGCTGCGCACGGCGGTGCGCGCCGAGGTGGTCGACCTGCGACTCGAGGCGCGACCGTGATCCTCGGCGACGGCATCGCGACGCTCGTCCTCGACGACCCCGCGACTCCGGCGCGCGACTCGCCCCGGCCCTACCTGCACCCGGTCCGGACGCCGGGCGGCGTGGTCGTCTCCGACCTCCGGCCGCCCGACCACGACTGGCACCTCGGCCTCTCGCTGACCGTCGCGAACCTCCGCGTCGGCGACGAGGCTCCGGACGCGAACCTCTGGGGCGGTGTCACCTGGGTCACCGGCGAGGGCTACCGTCAGCTCGACAACAACGGCTCGCAGCGCCTCCTCGGGCAGAGCGGATCGGCGCTCGACCTCGGCTGGTTCGCCGCCGACGGCCGGCTGCTGCTGCGCGAGCGGCGGCGCCACGAGGTGAGCCTGCCCGCGGCGGGAGTCGCGGTGCTGGACATCGCGAGCGAGTGGACCCCCGGGGTGCCGGGCCTGCGCTTCGGATCGCCGACCACCGCCGGCCGCGCCGACGCGGGCTACGGCGGGCTGTTCCTCCGCCTGGCGCCGGACTTCGCGCAGGCGCGAGTGCTCTCGCCCACCGGCGAGACGACGGCGGAGGCGGCCCGGGGTGCGTCCGCCCCGTGGCTGGCCCTCGCGACCGGCACCGCGACCGTCGCGATCGCCGCCTCCGCGACGAACCCCGTCACTCCGTCGCCCTGGTTCGTGCGCACCGAGCCGACGCCGATGCTCTGCGCCGCCCCGTTCTTCCACGACGAGTGGCCCCTCGACGGCCCCGCTGCCTGGGGCTGGCGCGTGCTGCTGGCCGACGGCGCCCTCGAAGCCGAGCGGATCGCGGCGGTCCTGCGGTGACGGCACCGCTGCCGCTGCGCGAGGACGCCTTCGCCGAGCCCTACCGCGACCCCGTCTTCGACGGCCCGACCGACCCGGTGCTGGTCGCCGACACCGTCCGGGGCGAGTGGCTGCTGCTCTACACCCAGCGCCGTGCGTCGCTCGATCTGCCCGGCGTCGAGTGGGTGCACGGCAGCCGGATCGGCATGGCCGCCTCGAGCGACGGCGGCGCGACCTGGCGCTATCGCGGCACCGTCCACGGGCTCGACGAGGGCCTCACCGCCGAGCGCGCGACCCTCTGGGCGCCCGACGTCGTCAGGATCGGCGACCGCTGGCGGATGTACGTGACCCGGATCGACGGCATCCCCGGCGACTGGACCGGCCGCGCCGCCATCGCGCAGTTCGACAGCGACGACCTCGTCCACTGGCGCCTGCGCGGCGAGATCGACCTCGGCTCCGATCGCGTGATCGACGCCGCCGTCGCCCGCACCGGGGACGGCCGGCACCGGCTCTGGTTCAAGGACGAGCACCGCGACTCCACCACCGGGGTCGCCGTCAGCGACGACCCCGCCGATCCCGCCTCCTGGCGTGTCGAGGGCGTCGCGATCGGCGGGCGCCCGCACGAGGGGCCGAAGGTGTTCCGCCTCGGCGGGTGGTTCTGGATGGTCGTGGACGAGTGGCGCGGACTCGCCGTGCACCGCTCCCCCGACGGCACCGCCGGCTGGCGACGGCAGAGCGCCGACGACGGCCTGATCCTGATGCGCCCCGAGCAGGTCGAGGGCCGGGCCGTCTCGGGCCGGCACGCCGATGTCGTCGAGCTCGGCGGCGAGCGGGCGCTCATCGTGTACTTCACGCATCCGGAGTGGGGCGGCAGCGAGCTCGCCGACATGCCGGCGACTGCGTCACAGCGCCGATCGCACGTCCGCTCGGCCGTGCTGAGCGTGGTCGACGGCGTCCTCGTCTGCTCCTCCGACTGAGTCGCCGGGCCTGGGATCGCACAGCCTCCCGACCCGCCGTGCGATCGCGGCTTGACGCGCGGATACTCGCGACGTACTTTAGGGCAAACGCTTTCCCGAAACGTTTCATCGAGACGTCGGGGGTTCGAAACAATGATGTTCTCGAAAGGACGAAGATGTTCCGCACACACAGCACCCGCGTCGCAGGAGTGGCCCTCATGGCCGCTGCAGCACTCGGACTGACCGCCTGCTCCGGCGGAGGCTCCGGGGCCTCGGCCACGCTCGACCCCGACGAAGAGATCACCCTGAACTACACGTTCTGGGGCAACGACGACCGGGCCGCCCGCTACGACCAGGCCATCGCGCTGTTCGAGGAGGAGAACCCGAACATCACGATCAACTCCACGTTCACCGACTACGGCGGGTACTGGGAGAAGCGCCAGACCGAGGCCGCCGGTGGCGGACTGCCCGACGTGATGCAGTTCGACTACACCTACCTCCGCCAGTACGGCGACAACGGCCTGCTCGGCGACCTGTCCGAGTACTTCGGCGGCGCGGTCGACGAGAGCACCATCTCCGAGGACCTCCTCGCGACCGGCGAGCTCGACGGCGCCACCTACGCGATCCCCACCGGCTACAGCGCCTGGGCGATCTTCCAGAACCAGGACCTCCTGACGGCCAACGGCCTCGAGCCCTACCCCGGCGGCGGCAGCTGGGACGACTACGCGGCCTACGTCGCCGACGTCACCGCCAAGACCGGCGGCGCCGTCTACGGAGGCACCGACTACACCGGCCGCATCCAGAACTTCGAGCTGCAGCTGCGCGCCGAGGGCAAGGAGCTGTTCACCGAGGACGGCGAGCTCGCCTTCACCGAGGACGACCTCGCGTCGTTCTGGGAGCAGGGCGACGAGATGCGCACCACGACCGGCGTGCCGGCCGCGCGCCTCCAGGAGCTGCTGCCCAAGTCGGGCTTCGGCGCCGGCATCGCGACCAGCGAGATGAGCTGGAGCAACTTCCTCGGCGGCTACATCGGCGACAGCGGCGCCTCCGAGATCGTGATGACCGCTCCTCCCACCGCGGACGAGGGCTCGCAGGACCTCTACCAGAAGGTCGGCCTGATGCAGGCGATCTCCTCGGCCACCGAGCACCCCGAGGCCGCCGCGACGTTCCTCGACTTCCTGATCAACAGCCCCGAGGTCGGCGAGATCTTCGGCGCCACCCTCGGCATCCCCGCCTCCTCCGAGCAGCTCGCGGGTGCGAACCTCGAGGGCCCGGACAAGCAGGTCGCCGACTACCTCGACTCGGTCGAGGACCGCATCGGCGAGGCCCCGGCCGCTCCGGTCGCCGGCTACGGCGCCATCGAGGCCAACTTCCTCGACCTCGGCACGAGCCTCGGCCTCGGTGCCGTGAGCGTCGACGAGGCTGTGCAGCAGTTCTTCGACGAGACCGCTGTCACGCTCGACAACTGATCGATCCCCCAGGCCAGGAAAGGCATCTCATGACGACGACGTCGACCCCGAGCGGCACCGCCGCAGACGGTCGCGTCGCGCCCACCGCCGGCCGGACGAGCACTCCTCGTCCGGCCGGTGGGGAAGCGCGGCGACGCCCCAAGCGGGACACCCTGGCCGGCTACGTGTTCCTCTCGCCGTGGCTCATCGGCTTCGTCGGGCTCACGCTCGGCCCGATGCTGATGTCCCTCTACTTCGCGTTCACCGACTACAACCTCTTCACCTCGCCCGAGTGGGTGGGGCTGGCCAACTTCGAGCGCCTCCTGGGCGACCCGAAGTTCATCCAGTCGGTGCAGCTGACCCTCGCCTACGTCTTCATCGGGACGCCGGTCAAGCTCGCCGCCGCCCTGGTCGTCGCGATGCTGCTCAACTACAGCGCCAAGGGCACCGGCTTCTTCCGCTCCGCGTTCTACGCACCGTCGCTGATCGGCGCGAGCGTCAGCATCGCCATCGTCTGGCGCGCGATGTTCTCGACCGACGGCCCCGTCGACTCCGGACTCCAGATCTTCGGCATCCAGATCGGCGGCTGGGTGGGCGTTCCCGCCCTCATCCTGCCGATGATGATCATCCTGGCGGTGTGGCAGTTCGGCGCCCCGATGGTGATCTTCCTCGCCGGCCTCAAGCAGGTCCCGGCCGAGCTCTACGAGGCGGCGATGATGGACGGCGCCGGACCCTGGCGCAAGTTCCGCAGCGTCACGCTCCCGATGCTCTCGCCGGTCATCTTCTTCAACCTGCTGCTCGAGATGATCAACGCCTTCCAGGTCTTCGCCTCGGCGTACATCATCGGCAACGGCACCGGCGGCCCCGCCGGAGCGACCAACTTCTACACGGTGTACCTCTACACCCGTGCCTTCACGAACAACCAGATGGGCTACGCCTCGGCGATGGCCTGGGTCCTGCTGCTGTTCGTCGGACTCCTCGCCTTCGTCCTCTTCAAGACTCAGAAGAGCTGGGTGCACTACTCGGGAGACACCAAATGACGACCTTCGACACCACGCTCCCCTCGGCCGACACGCAGGCGCTGACCGAGCCGGCCCCGACCCGTCGCGGCGGGCGCAAGCGCCCCAAGACCGGGACGATCGTCTGGATCGCGGCGATGATCGTGCTCACCGCGATCGTCCTCTACCCGCTGGTCTGGATGGGCGCCGCGGCGTTCAAGCCCAACAGCGAGTTCGGCGGCCAGACCGGCCTCCTGCCGCAGAACCCGACGATCGACAACTTCGTGAAGGTCTTCGCGGGAGTCGGCGGCGTGCCGCTCTGGCAGTTCTTCCTCAACTCCACCGTGCTGGCGATCGGCTCGGTCATCGGAGTCGTCATCTCGTCGTCGATGGCGGCCTACGCCTTCGCGCGGCTCGACTTCCGCGGTCGTCCGCTCTACTTCGCCCTGATGATCGGCACGCTCCTGCTGCCGATGCACGTGCTGCTCATCCCGCAGTACACGATCTTCCGCACCCTCGGGATGATGGACACCTACTGGCCGCTGCTGATCGGAAAGTTCCTCGCGACCGAGGCGTTCTTCGTCTTCCTGATGGTGCAGTTCATCCGCAACCTGCCCCGCGAGCTCGACGAGGCCGCCCGGATCGACGGAGCCGGCCACCTGCGGATCTTCGGCTCGATCACGATCCCGCTGATCCGCCCGGCCCTGATCACCTCGTCGATCTTCGCCTTCATCTGGAGCTGGAACGACTTCCTCGGCCCGCTGCTCTACCTGAACACCCCCGACAAGCAGCCGCTGCCGCTGGCGCTGCGCGTCTACAACGACCAGACCTCCGCCTCCGACTACGGCGCGACCATCGCGGTGTCGGTGCTCGCGCTGCTGCCGGTGCTGATCTTCTTCATCATCTTCCAGCGCTTCCTGGTCGACGGAGTCGCCACGCAGGGTCTCAAGGGATGAGCTCGTCGCGCTCTCGCCGGGCCGCCCGGGACGCCCGGGCGGCCGCCGCCGACGGCACCGCGCTGCGCTGGCCGGGGGCCGCGAACAAGTTCGCCCTGTTCGCCGAGGTGATGTTCACCGGAGTGCTGGTGACGGTGCTCGCACTGCCGCTGGTCACCCTGCCGCTGGCTCTCGCGGTCGGCGCGCGCCACCTCCGCCGCTTCGTGCTCGACGAGCCGTCGACGCTCGCGACGGCGCTGGCGGAGGCGCGCACCGGCCTGGTCCGCTCGCTCCCGATCGGGGTCGGGCTGGTCCTCGCCTCCGCCGCATTGGCGCTCGATCTCGCGCTGGTCGCGGGCGGGACGCTGCCGGGAGCGGCGGCCGTCGGCGCGGTCTGCGCGGCGGCCCTCGCGGCCGGACTCGTGGTGCTGCTCACGGCCTCCGCCGCCTGGCAGCCCGACTCCCGCTGGGTGCCCCTGCTGAAGGAGTCCGCCGCTCGCTCGGTCCGCGACCTCCGCGGCTCGGGCGCCGTGCTGGTGGCCGTGCTGCTCGCCGTCGTCGTCACCTGGCAGCTCGCGCCGCTCGTCGTGCCGGCCCTCGGCTGCACGGTCTTCGCGGCGGTCGCCGTCCGCCTTTCGCGGACACCTGTCGAATAACAGCCCGCACCGGGAGTTTTGTCCGGCGCGGCGAAGGGCTAGCGCTTTCCCCCACGGTACGGCGGAGTGACAGAATGACGACCGTTGAGCGGGCACGCAGCCCGCCGAGGAGTGATCGATGGCACCGAAGGATCGCACCGCGGCCGTGACCCTGCACGACGTAGCCCGCGAGTCCGGAGTGTCGCTCGCCACCGCCTCCCGCGCGCTCAACGGCAGCGCCCGCAAGGTCAACGACGCCTACCGCGCCCGCGTGGTCGCCGCGGCCGCCAAGCTCGGCTACTCGACAAACCTGTCGGCCCAGGCCGTGGCCAAGGGCACGACCTCGACGGTCGCCCTGCTGGTCAGCGACATCGCCGACCCCTACTTCTCGAGCATCGCCTCCGGGGTGCTCGCCGCGGCCGAGGCCGCCGGTCTCGTCGTGACGATCGGAGTCACGCGCCGCGACCCGCTCCGCGAGCTCGAGCTGGTGCGCACCCTCCGCGGCGGCCGGCCGCGCGTGATGCTGCTCGCGGGCAGCCGCTTCGACGACGAGTCCTCCCGCGACGCGCTCGTCGCCGAGCTCGAGGCCTTCGAGCGCTCCGGCGGCCGGGTGGTCATGCTGAGCCAGCGCGCGCTGCCCTTCCCGACCGTCCAGCTCGACAACCGGGCGGGCGCACAGGCTCTCGCCGTCGAGCTCGTCGCGCTCGGCTACCGCCGCTTCGCGATCGTGCACGGACCGGCGACCCTGCTCACCTCGGCCGACCGCGTGCAGGGCTTCACCGACGGCCTCGCCGCGCACGGCGTGACCCTGGATCCGGCGCTCGTCGTCGAGACGGCCTTCACCCGCGACGGCGGGCACGCAGCGACCCTCCGGCTGCTCGACGAGCACGCCGACGACATCGACCTGGTCTTCGCCGTCAACGACGTCATGGCGATCGGCGCCTCCTCCGCGCTGCGATCGCGCGGCGTCGAGCCGGGCACCGGCATCGGAGTCGCGGGCTTCGACGACATCCCGACCCTGCGGGACGTGAGCCCCGCGATCACGACGGTGGCCGTGCCCCTCACCGAGATCGGGAGCTGCGCCATCGCGATGGCGCTCGACGACGACGCCGACGGCGACTCCTCCGTCGTGCTGCCGACCGCCGTCGTCGTGCGCGAGAGCACACCGGGGCGCTGACGCGACCCGCCCTTCCGGGCGTCGACCTCCGGCTCGCAGAAACACGTTCGGCTCGCGGATTCCCGCGATTCCCGCGAGCCGAACGCGTTCTGACGAGCCCAACGTGACAACGGAGGCACCTTGGGCTCGCAGAAACACGTTCGGCTCGCGGAATCCCGCGATTCCCCCAGCCGAATGCGTTCTGACGAGCCGAAGGTCGCCGCCGCCTCCGCACCGCGCAGGAAAACGGTTGCCCACCGCCCGTGGCTCGCATACGATGCGGTAAACGCTTTCCAGCTCCCATCGAAAGGGCTCACCGTGTCAGAGTCGACCACGCCCCGCACCATCGGCATCATCATGAACGGCGTCTCGGGCCGCATGGGCTACCGCCAGCACCTCGTCCGCTCGATCCTCGCCATCCGCGAGCAGGGCGGCGTCCTGCTCTCGGACGGCACCCGCGTGCAGGTCGAGCCGCTGCTCGTCGGCCGCTCCGAGGCCAAGCTCGCCGAGCTCGCCGCCAAGCACGGCCTGAAGCACTGGACCACCGACCTCGACGCCGCCCTCGCCGACCCCGCGTGGCCGATCTACGCCGACTTCCTGGTCACCAAGGCCCGCGTGCCCGCGATCAAGAAGGCCATCGCGGCAGGCAAGGACATCTACACCGAGAAGCCCACCGCGGAGTCGTACGCCGAGGCGCTCGAGATCGCGGAGGCGGCGAAGGCGGCCGGCATCAAGAACGGCGTCGTGCACGACAAGCTCTACCTGCCCGGCCTGCAGAAGCTCAAGCGCCTGATCGACTCCGGCTTCTTCGGCCGCATCCTCAGCGTCCGCGGCGAGTTCGGCTACTGGGTGTTCGAGGGCGACTGGCAGGACGCGCAGCGTCCCAGCTGGAACTACCGCAGCGAGGACGGCGGCGGCATCATCGTCGACATGTTCCCGCACTGGAACTACGTGCTCGAGAACCTCTTCGGCCCCATCGAGGGCGTCTACGCCAAGGCGACCACGCACATCGACACCCGCGTCGACGAGCAGGGCGAGCCCTACACCGCGACCGCGGACGACGCGGCCTACGCGATCTTCGACGTCGCCGGCGGCATCACCGTGCAGCTCAACTCCTCCTGGGCCGTGCGCGTCGACCGCCCCGAGCTCGTCGAGTTCCAGGTCGACGGCACCCTCGGCTCGGCCGTCGTCGGCCTCTTCGGCGCCAAGGTGCAGCCGCGCGTCGCCACACCCAAGCCCACCTGGAACCCCGACCTCCCCGAGAAGCACGACTACTCGCAGGACTGGCAGGAGCTGCCCGTCAACGACGTCTTCGAGAACGGCTTCAAGACCCAGTGGGAGCAGTTCATCCGCCACGTGGTCGAGGACGCCCCGCACGAGTACGACTTCTTCGCCGGCGCCCGCGGCGTCCGCCTCGCCGAGCTGGGCCTCGAGTCCTCCCGCGAGGGCCGCCGCATCGACGTCGCCGCGCTCGACGCGGCCGCCGACGCCGAGGCGCTGGCCTCCGTCGAGGTCGTGAAGTGACCGACGTCACCCTGCTGTCTCCCGACGGCACGCTGACTCCGCTCGACGTCGGCGACGCTCCGGCCTTCGTCCGCCCCCGCTCCCCGCTCGCCTCCCGGGTCGCGTACGCCGCCGCGCACGTCGTTCCGCTCGTGCACGGCGAGAACGTCCCCGGGCACCCCGCGCAGGTCGACTGGGACGCGACCCTCGCCTTCCGGCACCACGTCTGGTCGTGGGGCCTCGGAGTCGCGGACGCGATGGACACCGCCCAGCGCAACATGGGCATGGACTGGACCGCGACGCAGGAGCTCATCCGCCGCAGCGCCGCCGAGGCCGCGTCGGTGAAGGCCTCCGTCGTCGTCGGCGTCAACACCGACCAGCTGACCGACGACGTCGTCCCGCTCGAGCGCGTCATCGACGCGTACGTCGAGCAGCTCGAGTTCGCCGAGGACGCGGGCGCCGGAGTGGTCATGATGGCGAGCAGGCACCTCGCCCGCGCCGCGTCGTCGGCCGCCGACTACGAGCGCGTCTACGCCGCCGTGCTCGCGCGCGCCTCGCGCCCCGTCGTGCTGCACTGGCTCGGCGAGGCGTTCGACTCGGTGCTCGCCGGCTACTTCGGCTCGTCGGACGTGCCGACCGCCTCCGACACCGTCGTCCGGATCATCGAGGACAACCTGGCCTCGGTCAGCGGCATCAAGATGTCGCTGCTGAACGCGGAGTCCGAGATCGCCGTCCGCGCCCGCCTCCCCCGCGAGGCGACGCTCTACACCGGCGACGACTTCAACTACGTGCGCCTCATCGAGGGCGGCACGGATGCTGACGGCGTCACCCGCCACTCCGACGCCCTGCTGGGCGCTTTCGCCGCGGTGGCGCCGAACGCCTCCGCCGCGGTCCAGGCCCTCGACGCGGGCGACGCGGAGTCGTACCGCCGGATCCTCGGCCCGACCGAGGCCCTCTCGCGCCAGATCTTCGCCGCGCCCACGCAGTACTACAAGACCGGAGTCGCGTTCCTCTCGTGGCTCAACGGCCACCAGCAGGCGTTCTCGATGGTCGGCGGCCTGCACTCCGCGCGCTCGCTCCCGCACCTGTCCGAGATCGTGCGGCTCGCTGCCGAAGCGGGCGCCCTCGAGCGCCCGGCCCTCGCGGCGGCCCGCTGGACCCAGCTCCTGTCGCTGAGCGGCGTCGACGCGCTGAGGACGGTGCTGGTGTGACGCATCCGCGCCTCTCGCTGAACCAGGCGACCATCAAGTACGCCCCCCTCGCGACCGCGCTCGACGTGACCGCCGCCGCCGGCTGCTCCTCGATCGGCCTGTGGCGCGAGCCCGTGGCCGAGGCCGGGTTGGCGGAGTCGGTGCGCCTCGTCGCCGACAGCGGCCTGCGGGTCTCGTCGCTCTGCCGCGGCGGCTTCTTCACCCCCGTCGAGGGCCCCGAGCGCCGGGCCGCACTCGCCGAGAACCTCCGGGCGATCGACGAGACCGCCGCCCTCGGCGCCCCCGCGCTCGTGCTCGTCGCCGGCGGCCTGCCCGCCGGCTCGCGCGACCTCGTCGGCGCGCGCTCCCGAGTGCAGGACGCGCTCGCCGAGCTCGCCCCCGCCGCCCTCGCCGCGGGCGTGCAGCTCGCGATCGAGCCCCTGCACCCGATGTACGCCTCCGACCGCGCCGTCGTCTCGACCCTGAAGCAGGCCCTCGACCTCGCCGCCCCCTTCGACCCCGCTGCCGTCGGAGTCGTCGTCGACACCTTCCACGTCTGGTGGGACCCGGAGGTGCTCCCCCAGATCGCCCGCGCCGGCGCCGAGGGCCGCATCGCCAGCTACCAGGTCTGCGACTGGGCCACCCCGCTCGCCGCCGACGTGCTGCTGTCGCGCCACTACGTCGGCGACGGCGTCATCGACTTCACGGTGCTGACGGAGGCGGTGGCCGCCACCGGCTACACCGGCGACATCGAGGTCGAGATCTTCAACCAGGCGGTGTGGGACACGGAGTACGCGGCCGTGGCTGCGCGGGTCGCGGCGGACTTCGACGAGCGGGTGGCGCCGCACCTCTGAGCGGGCCGCTGTGGTGGCGAACCACCCGCTCGCTTCTAGCTATCGCTAGCTATTTGCCTGATTGAATCCCATTTCACTCAAGCGCCCCATCGGGGTCAGAAGTTCAATCAGTCTCCGGGTGAAGTCGGTTCCAATACGGCGTATAGATCAGTCGCAAGAAAAACCACCAGGCGTACGCAGAATTGACACTCGACGCGCCACCGTCTGACAGAAGTCCGTGCGCGACCTCGTTCCTCAGATTAGCGCCGGTTGGGCCACCGAAGAGTGCTCGCATCTCGTAGACGTGATCCGCTCCGAGCACTTCGATCAGCTGCGGACGCTCGAGAAGACTACTCAATCCAATTTCCTGATGAACACCTTCGGAGATCGTTACCGTTGACAAGCCACAATCTTGCAAGACATGCCGAATAATGTTCTCGAGCTGTGGCACAAGCATATAAAGTGCCGCGGTGAAATCGTAGTTGAAGCCAGCGGCTAGGGCACGAGCAACGGTTCGACTCCGGTCGGGCGGAACGATTGCGGAACCTTCGGCTACTGCCAGGAAATCCCGAATCCGGAGCCTATGTTCATTAGCCAGAACTTCAAGCGCCGGAAGTATGCGGCCCTTGGTGTAATACTGGAGGTGAATCTCATACCGCTGAAGCATTGCATTCCATACGTCCGATGGGTAACCCCACGGCCCTGGCTCATCGGGACCAGACGTATGGACTATTCTCCCGTCGTTTGCAAGATGACGAACTGGGAGCAGCCCGAGTATTGCGGAGTCCGAAAGCTGTCGCTCCGCTGCAGCGCGCTCGTCCTGCTCAGAGAGATAAGGGACAAGCGACACGAAACGTGCCGTTGCGTCCACCACAGCCTGACCCGCTATGTGGTCCTGTACCGCCGCAGCCTCAGCAGTCAGATCGATTGCCTCCGATGTAAATGACGACATCTGGTCCAGCATCGTGATGCCGCTCGAGCGGATTCGAGAAACTAAATCGTTCCCCAGATCCGACACATTCAGCCGCCTTCGTTCTGAGACGGAGATCATTCGATAGTCTTGCAACGCGGACTCATACAGCGAATTCGCAACTGCCGCACTATCTCCCGCTCGTTGCTCCGCTTCTGAGATCCAACTTTGAACAACGGCTAGAAGCTGTCTACTCGCGGATTCAGAATCTTGAATAGAACTATACCAATGTGCAGCGGCCCGATGTAGGTCACGGGCGATGATTGGTCGCTCGTCCGATTGAGCCAACTGCGCCAATCGGCTGGCAATTCTTCGACGATCGACATCGTCATCCACACCGCACTTAGCGAGAAGGTTCGCAAGATCCATCGCCATTGACCCGTCGGCAATTTCGAACGCTTCCTCGAGCCGACCTCGCGCCACGTCGAGCTTATCTGAAAGGCGGAGCTGGCGCGCCAGTAGTAAATATCGTGGCCAGTTCTCCCGACCATCCCCGTACCACGAGTCCGCGTCGACTGGCAGCTGGATCCAACGGTCGACTGCGGTTCTTGCAAACTGATACGGAGAGGAGCCAAATCGCCGAATCCACAACATGTCACCGACTCTCGCGGCGAGCTTATTATCTGGCAGGTCCGATAGAAGGTCAGCCAGAAATTGGAGGTCAAGCTCACTTAGATCGTCAGGCAGGAACGACCGCCTACCACCCATCCGAATCATGGCCAGGTAGGGTTCATGCATCTGCTCTTCGTCAGGAATTAGAGAACTGACGCCTGCCAGCACGGCACACGCAGAGGCCGCTTCAAGATCTTCTAAATCAGCGCTGGTCTGAGCCAACTCGTTGAAGGTGCCCCAAAGTTCTACGAAGTCTTGGTTTCCCGCGAGACGGACTCGCCAGTTGGTGCGTTCCAGCGCCGCCAGAGAGGGTGTTGCGTTGAACTCCGGCATCGACGCTCCCCAGTCATCCCGACTGCGTCGTTCAGATCACGGTTATCTCGAACTGTGTCAGGACTGTCCTAAACTGTATGCCCCGAAGGTGGACGAGGACAACCCAACTCAACCACAGCCATTGAGCGACATCCACCGGCCTAAGTCGGGGCCGATTCCTCCGCTGGCAGCCGCCACCACTGCTCGCTACACTCCCCGCTCAGAACCAAGCCGACTCCCGATTCGTCACTTGCTCGATCCGCGTCGATGGAGAAGTTGTCTCTACCGACTTCACCTTTGGGCTGCTCGCCATCGCGTCATGTCAGCGCTGACCGCTCTGAACTCCCGCACATGCCAATTGTCCATTCGACTGCAATTGCACCTCGCAGATGGCGGCGGACTTCGAGGAGCATGATGGTGCTCTCGCGATCCGGCGCGTCTCCTGGATCCACCCCGACGCTGCTATCCGCTGACCAGCCCCGCGTCGCGAGCACGCTCGACCGCCTCCCGGCGGGAGTGGACGTCGAGCTTCCGGTAGAGCACGCGGATCTGCGCCTTGACGGTGTTGCGGCTGACGAACGCGGCGTCGGCCATGCCCGCCACGGTGAGGCCGCCGATCAGCTGGCCGAGGATCTCCCGCTCGCGCGGGGTGAGCGGAGGCAGCGGCCGCTCCGCCTTGCGCGGCAGGGTCAACGCGCGCAGGCGGGCCGCGACCTCCTCGGGGACGGCGTCGCCGAGCACCTCGAGATCGGGGAGCGCGAGGGCCGCGAGCGCCGCGGGCAGCCGGTACTGCGCGGCCAGGGCGACGGCGGTCCGGGCGCTCGCGTCGGCGGAGTCGCGGTCGCCGGCCGCGTGGAGAGCACCGGCGAGGACGAGGTGGGCGGTGATCGCCGAGCGGGCGGTGAGGACCGGGCGCTCGAGCGCGGCGCGGCTCTCGGTCTCGGCGGCGTCGGGGTGGCCTGCGGCGAGCCCGGTGCGGGCGCGGCCGACGAGGAGGACCTCCTGCAGGGTGTCGTCGTCGAGCTCGACGTCGAGGGCGCGAGCGGCGTCGTTGTAGCGGCCGGCGAGGATGAGGAGGGTCGACTCGGTGTCGGCGAGGACGACCGCGTTCAGCCCCGCGCCCCACCGGGAGCCGGCGGCGGCGCGCTCGGACCGGAGCGTGTGCAGCGCGGCGACCGGATGACCGCTCCACCCCGCGGCGAGCGCCTGCAGCGCGGCCTGCAGCGCCGCATACTCGGAGGCGTCGGTGATGTGCGCCTCCTCGCGCAGGATCCTCTCGGCGGTCGCGAGGTCGAGCGTGTTGAGCGCGACGACGGCGCGGGCGAGGTGCCCGACGGCGTGGACCGTGTCGGGGGCGTCGCTGGAGGGGTACTCGGGGATCCGCTGCAGCCAGGTCTCGGCCCTGTCGGTGCGGCCGGAGAGCGCGCACAGAAGGGCGAGCGATCCGGCGGCCGCGACGGCGATGCGGAGGTTGCCGTGGGTCAGAGCCTCGTCGTAGGTCGTCGCGTACTCGGCCCGGGCGAGCGTCAGCGCACCGCTGAAGAAGTAGGTCCGCGCCCACTGCGTGCGCAGCTCGGGGATCGCGGGGAGGAGGGGCTCCAGGCGCTCCGGGCTCGCCTCCGCGAGGATCTCGGCGAGGTCGGCGACGGCGGTGCGCGCCGGGAGCAGGCGGCCGGCGGAGCGGTCCGCCGCGAGCCGGGCGGTCGTCGTTGCGAGGACGTCCATCAGGTCGGTCGCGTCGTGGCGAGGGGCGGTGAACTGCACCGGTCGCGCCGTGCCGGCGACCGGCATGTGCTCGACGTACGCCCTGGCCTGCGACCACCGCGGGTACCGGTCGAGGAACTCCTGCGGGAGTGCGCGCAGCGCCTCGCGGAGGACGCTCTTGTGGGAGGCGAGCACCGGCGCCCAGTGCTCGTTCAGCAGCGCCGCCGTGTGCTCCCAGTCCTGCGAGAGCGACGCGTGCCGGATCGCGTCGGCGCCGCGGTCCTCCGTCAGCGCGAGATCGGAGAGGCGGCGGTGGGCGGCGAGGATGCGCGGTGCGTGCTCGGCCTCGAAGCGGGCGGAGAGCGCCTCGGCGAGCACCTCGCTGATCGCGAGCTGCCAGAGCGGGCGCGGCCCGTCGACGACGTCGATCGCCCCCTCCGCTTCGAGGGCGAGGATCGTCGGCATGGGCTGCGGGTGATCCCAGGCCGCGGCGGCGGTCTCGGGAGTCAGCTCCTCGCCCGCCAGCCGCCACAGCCAGAGCGAGCCGAGCAGCCGCTCCCCCGCTGCGGAGTCGGCGTTCTCGAGCGCCGTGGCCGTCCCCGCCTCGCGTGCGGTCCTCCGCGCGAGGGCCGCCGGGTGGCCCACGCCGAGCGACGCCGACCAGGCCCGCGCCGCCGCGAGCGAGGGGACGAGCCAGCCGCCGAACCACCCGTGGAGCTGCGCGATCTCGTCCGCGGCGAGATCCAGAGAGAGGGAGCGGAGGATCCCGCCGAGCTCGTCGACGCTCGCGTGCAGCTCGCGACTGGGGAGGTCCAGAGCCGCCGCGCCGGTCGGCCCGGGTCGGCGGCCGATGACGAGGACGGTCAGCCCCGGTACCCGCGTCGCGAGAGAGCCGAGGGAGTGGACCAGGGGCTCGCTGATGTAGACGTCGGCGTCGTCGAGGACGACGTCGACCCGCCCCTCGCGCTCGAGCAGCACGCCGGCGAGGGCGTCGAGCCCCTCCCCGCGGGGGTGCAGCCGCAGTGCTTCCGCCAGAGCCGCCGCGAGGTCCTGCTCGCGCGCGAAGCGAGGGCGCCCGTCGATCCAGGCCGTCGTCGATCCGTCCGCGCGCCTCCGGGCGATCCAGGCGGCGGCGAGGGTGGTGCGGCCGCTCCCGCGGACGCCTCGCAGGAGGACGAGTCCGCGCGCGGAGGCCAGGCGCCCGAGGAGGCGGGGCCGCCCGACCGAGGCGGCGGACGGGCGCGCGGAAGCGGGGGACGTGACAGTCATGGCGGGACTCCGGAAGCAGCGGTGAGGTCGGGTCCTCACGCTCTCGGGACACGATATTCCCTGGCGATCGCTCGCGGGCGTGGGAGGAGGCGGGATCCAGCGACGGCGGTCCGGGTCCGCCGTCGCTGGATCCGGGACCTCGTCGCAGAGGACGAGGAACCGTTCGGACTACAGCGCTTCGAGGTCGAGCGAGTCCGTCGAGTAGAGGCGGCTCTCGGGCGCCGGGCTGGTCCACGAGGCGCTCAGGCTGCCGAGGGTCCCCTCCACCGTGTCGTCCTTCACGTAGACGCCGCCCTGGCTCGGGAAGGAGCGTCCGGAGGCGTCGGTGGCGGTGCCGGGGAGGGAGGTGACGACGTTCCCGGAGAGATCGCGCAGCTCGAAGCCGGTCGTCGCGCCGAAGAACACGATGCCCGCCTGACCCTGGACCGCGAGGTTGGTGGAGCGGTTGCGGATGCGGACGTAGGCGTTGATCTTCTGGCCCGGCAGGGCACCGCCGCCCTGCGCGGCGAAGTTGTAGAGGTCGGGCTCGGGCGGCTGCGTCCCCGACGCGGCGGCCATGGGAGCCGCGGCCGCGACGGCGATGGCGGGGATGGTCCACGCCGCGCCGGTGGCGACGGTGCGGCGGGACAGGTGGCGGGAGTCCTGGGGCATGAAGGTCCTGTTCTGAGACGGTGAAGGCGCCTGATTGCGCCCTCCTCGTATCCAGGCAGAGGCAGCCCGCCGGCTCCGGCTCAGCCGCTCGACTTCACCCCCTGATTCACCCCGCGAGGCTCGCGGCTCCTCCTCAGGAGGCGTCCAAGTCGCCCCGTCCGCGGCGGCGACTCCACCACGCACGGAGACGCTCGAGATGGCGGTCCGTGTAGTCGTTCGACAGCGCGAGCGCCTCGGCGGCCGGGTCGGCGCCGGCCGCCACGTCGCGGATGGCGCGCAGTGCCGAGTCGGCGCCGAGCGGAGGGACGGCGCGGGGCGCCTGCGGCTCGGGGTCCGGTTCGGTCGCGCGCGGACGGGGTTCCGGGGGCGTCGTCTCGTCCATGGCCCTCCACCCTAGGCCGGTCACCGTGCCGGGTTCGGGGGACGGCTTCCCGACGGGTGCCTGCGCTCCGCCTCCCGGTGCGCCGCGCTCGCCTCCTCGAAGGGGTGCACCGATGCTGCTGTCCCCGTCATCCCGCGTTCGGCAGCAGCACCTCCACCTGCCCGTCGGTGACGCGCGTCTCGAACCGGGGCTGCGGAGCGGTGGCGGGCCCACGCAGCACCTCGCCCGTCTCGAGCGAGAAGACGCTCGAGTGCCACGGGCACGTGACGCAGGCCTCACCACCGGCGCTCTCGAGCTCACCCTCGTCCAGGGGTCCCGAGAGGTGGCTGCAGACGTTCGACAGCACATCCACCCGATCGCCGCGGCGCAGCGCGACCAGCGGCGTCTCGGCGACGACCTTCTTGACGAGCTCGTTCTGCGGCAGGTCGTCCAGCGGCCCCAGCAGCTGCCAGCCGGTCGGGAAGCGATGCGGGACGTCCTCCGCGTGGTTCACTCCCGCCGCCTGCCGGTAGCTCAGGTGACCGCCGAGGTACCCGCCGCCCGAGACGACGGCGAGCCCGAGCATGCTCAGAACCTTCCCGCTCGCGCCGTGCCCCCGCCCGCGCTGCACGAAGGACGCCGCGTAGAGAGCCGTCGCGATCGCGTTCGCCCCCGCGTGCACGAGTCCGACGCGCATCTGCTGCTCGTGCAGCTCCGACCAGTCGGTGTAGCCGGCGGCAGCGGTCGGCAGGGCACTGACCACTCCCACGCCGATGAGGGTGCGCGCCGCCCGCTCGTTGCCCGGCAGCAGGTCGAGGACCGCCGCCGAGAGCCACGCCCCCGCGGGGACGAGGACGAGCAGCGGATGCACGGGGTGCCCGACCGGGACCCCGTGCAGCACGTCCCGCACGGGCTGGGGGCGGATGACGGCGTTGACCACCTTCCGGACTTGTCCGACGAGCGGGTCGAGGGTGGCCGCGTCTTCGAGGCGGCTGACGAGCTTCACGAATCTCATTTCACGCATGCTCAAGCGCACCGCCGGGCGGCCGGAGGCGACAGGGGGTTGTCAGACGCTGGATATGAGGAGTGGTGGCCGGAGGGCGCTTCGCGCCGAAAGAATCGTCACAACTACAGGCGCCAGATTTTGTGCATTATTATTCCGTCGAGGGATGGTTTATACATGCAAGGGTTCGTGACGACCGACGAAGCGGCCAGGCGCCTCGGCGTGTCTCCCCGTCGCGTCGTCGACATGCTGACGACCGGGCAGCTCGCAGGCGAGAAGGTTCACCGCAGCTGGCTGGTCTCGGCCGCCGCGGTGGACGAGCGCGAGCACCTGAGCCACGCTCCGGGCAGGCCTGTCTCCGCTGTGACCGCGAGAGCTCTGGTCACGGCGCTCTCGGACGGATCCCGGCTGACGTCGCGGCAGGAGGCGCTCATCCGGCGGCGAACCACCGAGCAGCTCGTCACTGCGGTCTCGCGGTCGGTCCGCATCGAACGATTCGCAACTCGACGGCCGGAGCTCGCGGCCGAGCACCTGCATCTGACCGGCGAGAGCGCTATCGCGCGTCTCGGCGCTCACGCGGGCGAAGCGCTGGTCGGGCAGGCCAAGCAGACCCACGGCTACCCGAGAGGCATGACCTACGACGAACTCGTCGACCACGCCATGCTCGTCCCTGATGACGAGAACGGCCGGGTCGTGCTGCACCGGTTCGACGACGAGATCTTCCCCTGGCCCGAGACGCCCCGAGCATTGATCGCCATCGACGCGGCACGCGACGATCAGGCCCGAGTGCGCACGGCAGGGCTGGACGCGGTCGAGCGATTGAGGAGCTCATGGCTGGCAGATCGCACGTAGTCGACGTGCCGCGGGACTCGCCGTGGCCGCTCGTCTTCGAACTGTCGGCGGCGACCCCGCCGGGGAGCTGGGTGCTGGCCGGAGGCTTGATGGTCCACCTGCACGCCCTTCGCGCCGGAGTCGAGGCCACTCGACCGACGAGCGACGTCGATGTACTGCTCGACATCAGGTCGAACACCGTCCGCGATGTCGCGGGTCCGCTCACCTCGCTCGGATTCTCAGCCCGCGACCCTTCACACGGCACGCCGTTGCACCGGTTCGCCCGCAAGGAGCGCGACGTCGTGGACGTCATGGTCGCCCGAGATGTGCGAACACGAACGCGGTGGCAGCTCCGACCATTGCTGCGCTCACCCGGCGCCGCACAGGCGTTGCTGCGCCGCGACGTCTACAGGCTCAGCTCGGGCGGTGACTCCGCGACCATCGACGTGCCGGACGAACTCGGAGCGATCATCGCCAAGTCGGCGGCATACGCCACCGACTCACGCGACCCCCACCGCCACCTCGACGATCTGGCCGTCCTGGCAGCAGCAGCAGGCAATCCTCGTGCTCTGGCGCTGGACTCGCTGACCCGGAAGGACCGATTGCACCTGCGACGCGTTCTCCCGTACCTCTCCGATGACGAGCATCCGTCTTGGCGAGTGCTCGATCGATACGACCGGGCGCTGGGTCAGCGCGTGTGGAGGGCGATCGCGGCAGCGTGCTCGCCGTGACTGCCGCGACCCCCCGGCGCGACAACGCCATTCTCGCCCACTCCGTGATCGCGACAGCGCGCGGAGGGAACGCGCTGCTACCTACGGTGCTGTCGACCTACCGCCGTCGCTACCCATGCGCCGAACCCGCTTCTGCCGGCGACCTAGCCTCGGCCGCCTCGGCGGCTACTCGCTGATCGAGCTGCTCGTCTTCGGCCGCATCGTCGGCCAGGCCGCCGCGGACTACTCCGCCTCCCTGACGGCGCAGATCCGCTCGGCCGCCTCGGTGCAGATCGCTCGCGGCGAGATCGCCGACCTCCTCGCCGCCGACGGCGAAGAGAACGTCCGTGCCCTCCAGCGCGCGATCCGCAACACCATGACCGAGCACGCCGAAGTCGTCCGCGAAGAGGCCGGGCTGCTCACCGGACTCGCCGAACTCGACGCCATCGAGGCATGCATCGCCGACATCGGCATCCACCCCGACATCGCCGGCTACCAGGACTTCGCGCACGTCTTCGACCTCAAGTCGGCCACGGCAGCGCGCGCCACACTGGAAGCGGCACTCGAGCCCAGGGAGAGCCGCCGCTGCCACAACCGCAGCGACTACCCGGACATCGACCCGGCCCTGCAGGTGAACCTCGTCTGGCTGCCCAGCACCGGGGTCACACCGGAGGAGATTCCCGCGGTACCAAAGTAGATACGGGCGCTCATCCGGGAGGTCGCGACGGCGGCGAAGCTGCTCGAGTAAGAGCAGGGGCGCGGACGCCGGCTCGTGAATGCTCGGCGCGACATTGTGCGCCTTAAGGCGCGCGCACCTTGATCGGCGAACCAGCAAACATTGGATTCCTGGCATCTTGGGCGCCATTCCGGCGGCGGGGGCTGCGCCCTTCGGTCGGCGGCGAGCCGGACACAGTCATCTCCTTCCGAAATATCCTCAGGTTCAGTAGCGGGAAAAATGTCGCCATTCTGGCTCCGGTCGGAAGCAACTATTGGGATTGTCGGTGGTGCGGCGTACGGTCAGTGGCACCGAATGAACTGGGTCAGAGGATGGAACCAATGGAGACGTTAGACACCGAGTTCGACCAGGCAATCCGCAATGTCACCATTAGTGGCGTCAAGCGCGGCCGTGCCATCGCAGCGCACACCGAAGTCCGCGCGCTGCTCGAAGCGGACCCAGAACTGGGTTCGTGGGGCATCGACTCCATTCTGATTGGCTCTTACGCCCGTCAGACCGCCCGATACCCCGGCAAAGACGTCGACATCTTCCTCCGCCTCACGAACCTCTCTGTCCGCCACGACCCCGAGAAGGTCTACAACGCAGTCGAGCGCGTTCTCATCGCAAGGTACGGTCTGAAGGATCGCGACGGCGGCGGCCGCGTCACACGCCAGGCCAGATCCCTCAAGATCGACTTCCCGGATCCCGACGACGATCTGAGCGACAACTCCTTCTCAATTGATGCCGTCCCCGCCGTACCGTGGGGCAAAAACTGGGGAATCCCGAACCGCGACCGAGACCTGTGGAACAGCGAGGAGAAGCGCTGGATCAAAACCAATCCGGTCGAGTTCGCGGATGACACCAATTCACTCGCCGTCGCGACATGGACTCCGACCATAGGAACCGCTAACGCCTACCGGCCGGTCGTCCGGCTCCTACGCCAGGTGCGCCACGTCCACTTCGGCAAGCAGCGCCCCGGCGGCCTGTTCACCGAGGTCGCTGTCTACTATTCCTGGAAGGATCAACTTGTTACCGGCGCCACCTGGGCCGAACTGCTGACCTCCACCATGGAACAGGTCGCCACGCGCTTCGAGAAGTGCGCTGATGAGGGCCTCCTCGACCCGGTGCTTAGTACGCCGATGAAGCCCGAGCTCGACTCCTGGGAGTGGACGGCTGCTGCCGACGGGCTAAACCGACTCGCCGAGCAGGCTCGCCAAGCGCTCGACTCGGAACGATGTCGTGCAGCGAAGACGTGGCGAGATATCCTCGGAAGCAACGATCGTGGTCAGGTCCTCCCGCTCCCGGACGGATGTGACGCAAACGGGTTCCCAGTCGGCAAAGTCACCGCTGTCGGCGCAGTCGGCAGCAACGATCCGCGTGGGTTCGCGAGCCCACCGTGGGCTACTCGACGTAATACGTGAGTGGCTCGTGGAAACCTACGACGATGCTGCGTTCGAACGGTTTTGCTCAGGTCTCATCAACGAAGGGTTCTCCCCGGTGCGGGGCACTGCTCAGGCCAAGTGGACTGGCCCGCTCCGCGAAAGCTTGCAGCCCCTCACCAACGCAACCCGCATGCGGATTCAGTTCCTTCAGGGCTGGCCACTCCGCTACGCCCATGTATCAATTCCTGGGCTGACAACTGAGCACGCTGCCCATGGCGTGATCTGCCTGTGGGCTGAGGACGACCCCGCTCAGATCACTGGCCGCGATCTCCAGACTCTCTGGCAGCGCGTTGATGAATGGGCGCAGACAGGTCAGCGTGGCTTCCGCGTCGAGGACCGTGCCCTCGACGCCTACCTCCTCTTTGGCAAAACCACGCATTACCAGGCCGAACTGCCCTTCGGTGACCTCGTACAAGCAGGCAGCAACGGCTACTGCGCTCCCCTTGTCGCCACCACACGAGGCGACCGTACCCTCATGATCGAGCGTCCCCCATCAATCGGCTCCGAGCCCGATGAGCCATTCCTCCGAGGAGCGTTCTATCTTCGACGACACATCGATCGGCCGCCCCGGAACTTCACCGACTTCCGTGCCGCGCTTACCAACAGGCAGACTCGAGACCTCGACGAGGGGCTCGTCGCGAGGACGAACACAGCCCTCCCTGAGGCAAGCGGCGGCTATGACTTCGCCGTCCTCGCCTGGCCCCGCCACGGCCGAGACCACGACGCGGTCGTGGTCGTATTTGCGGGCACCGGGGACTTGCTTGAAGCATCAGCGATTGCCGCGACCCCGAACGACATCGCCGCCCGACACCGACGTGCGGGGCCAAACGCCTCCGCCCTCACCGACAGGCGAATCCTCATCGCCGGTGCCGGATCCGTCGGAGGACACGTCGCGCTCAGTCTCGCCGCCAGCGGAGTCGGACTCATTCGCCTCCATGACAGCGATAACCTCAAGACGGCTAACCTCGTTCGCCACGCTAGCGACAGATTCGGCGTTGGATATAACAAGGCCATCGCCATGGCCGTCAAGATTGGCGAGCACGCTCCTTGGACCACCGTCGAACCGATGATCGACAACCTGCCCTACTCCCCCTCCGAGCTCATCTCGAACGTCGAAGGGTTTGACTTGATCATCGACTGCACTGGCACGCTCCCGTTCACCGCAGCCGTCGCCGAGATCTGCCGACGCACCCATACATCACTTATCACTGGAGCACTCTTCCATCAGGGAGCCATCGCGCGGGTACAACGCCAGGCCGACGGCGACACGCTCATCGCAGCGCGCCCCAGCGACCCGACCTACCACAGCATTCCGCCGGAAGACCCGCGCGAACCAAGCGCCGGATTCCTTGAACTGGGCTGCACAGCACCGGTGAACAACGCTTCACCAACCGCCGTCCTCGCGACCGCTGCCGATATCGCGCTCGCCGCCATCGACTTACTCACCGGCCGCCGCAACCGCACAGACGAACGCATTCTGGTCTTCCAGCCAATGGCCGCTCCGTTCGACACGACTGGGAGCCACGACCACAACACGGGCTCGACCGAATGACCCGCAACGCCGCCGGCCCGATCCTTCTGCTCTCAGAATCCGCCCAAGCTTCAATGATCACAGCAGCGGCCGAAGCACATCCCAACGAGACAGGTGGCATCCTCGTCGGTGTCCAGACCGACGGCGGCCACCCCTGGGCCACTTGCACCATCGAGATTGCGACCAACGACCGAGGCCGCCACCACTACAAAATCCCGTTCGGTACTACCCAATCCAGCGTGCATGCTGCCCGACGAGCAGACTCCAGACTTGGCTATCTCGGCGACTGGCACAGTCACCCCGCCGACGTCGGGCCCAGCCCAACCGACCTCGCAACTCTCGCCATGTACTCGATCAAGCACCCTCGGACATCAAACCCCACGCTCGTTGTCGTCCGGAACACTCTTCACGGATATATCCTCGACATCCGCCGAATCGTTGTGGTGACACCTCGCTCATGCGAGCTCCGCCTCACAGGCGAGCTACCCCAAGAGCTCTAAACATTCGATACGACGCAAGGCGACCAGGCCCCGAAGGAGTCAGAATGATCACCAACAAGATTCCGAGCGCGGGCGGCGTCCGTATCGCCGGTATCGCGGACGATTGGCGTAGCTGCCAGCTTTGGAAGCACACGAGTTCGTCGAATCAGGAGGATCAGCGTGCGAAAGACAACCGTGTTTGACGCTACCGGGCCATTGTTCTTGTCCTACCGGCAGTCCGACGGGACACCGATAGTGGCGTTGCTGGCATGGCGACTTCGCGCAGCTGGAATCCCAGTCTGGAGAGACAAGGACGACCTGCCCCCGGGGGACACCGCTGATCGACTCGAGGACGCGATCGCCGATGGCCTGTCCGGCGCCGTGCTCATCATCACGCCAGACATCACGCACAGCGACGTGGTGCGCGGCATCGAGGCACCCGATCTGATTCGACTCGATCAGGGAGATTCACGGTTCCAACTGCTCATCGCCAACGACGTGTTGATGCCTGGAGCGGCCTCCGTCGACTACAGCGCCCCGGATCGCCTCCTCGGCCGGCCGAGGAGAGAACTGCAAGGCGTCGACCAATCGGCTGCTACTCCCGAAGGTCTTGACGAACTCGTCAAAGGCGCCTTGTGGCACCGAATGGCCGAGCATCGACAATTGGTCGCTGACGCAGGAGCGGTGCTAAGCCTTACGATCCAGACCCGCAACATCGGCCAGGTTTACGACCGAACCGGCGCGCAGCTCGACATCCGTGTCCGCCCATCTCAGCACGAGCGCCTTCCCGACCCGCAGGCGCTTGATGACCTGAAACGCACTCTCGGGTTACTGCCCGACGCCGTTACCCGAACCGGCGCACAGACTGTCCAAGTTGCTGGGGGAGCTCACCTCTCCGTCGCCTTCGCTCTTGGCGCAGCCCTCCCTTCCTCCCGAGTTGGACAGCTTGAAATTGTCGACCAACGCAACGATCGCTGGACCAGCACGACCGAAGCCGTCATTCCTTCGACGCCGAGCCTAGAAGTTGACAAGAATTATTACGATCGTGCTGCCGGCAGTGATGAACGCCCGCGCGTTGCGGTCTACGTTGACTTGTTGCCCACGCGAAGCGACGCGGCGTGGGACAGATACCTTAATGAGAAGCCGCCAACCGTCGTCGCCTCAACGACAATTCGAGGCATCGCGCCGGGCCTGCTCGACCCGGCCACAGCGGGCAAAATTGCCGCTGAAGCGGCCGCTATTATTCGGCAGTTCTCCGCTGAGCAGGCCAACGCACCCGTGGATCTTTTACTACGGGTACCCTTTCCGATCGCCGTGCTCCTCGGACGCCTCAGCAACACCCTCCGCGTCCGCAGCTACGAGTGGGACGACAGTGCGCAAGGAGGCAACGATTTCCGACCCCGCTACGTCCCGTGTCTAGAAATCCACGCTAGCGCCCCGCACGGAGCCATTACGCACGTCCTCCTACAGCGCTCGTAAGGCCAACCGAACCTGCAGCAGTCCCTTCGGCGCCATCAACGCAGTACCGCCGGCCGTCCCCGCGCCATGCCGGTGCGCAAATACGCACACCCCGTCCCGATGTAGTGGACCGATAGCAAGCAGGGCGCCGTGCGCAACGGCCCCGCTTAAAACGGCCTGAGTCGACGACGGTGGACGCATAGTCATCACCGCATGCACCAGCTGGAAGCCCAGCGCGCCGTCGTATCCTCCAGCAACTCCGCCACATCGACCATGTCCCCGCCCCCGCCCCCTCCGTACGCTCGACCCCATGCTCATCGACGAGTACTCGTCCCCCACCCGTCCCGTCCCCCTCGGCCCGCTCGTGCCGGCGAAGATGACGATCACGCTCTGGGACTTCTCCTGGTACGTGCGCAGCGGCCCGGGAGAGCCGTTCGAAGACCTCGACGCGGCCTTCGCGGGCGCGGTCGAGCGCGGATACAACACGATCCGCATCTGCGCGATGCCGTTCCTGCTGTTCGGCACCGACATCGACACCGGCGCGCTGAAGCTCGGCCCGCTCGGCGGCGAGTACGCGCAGCGGGTGCGCTGGTACGACGTCAAGCAGCCGACCGTCATCGACGCGCGGCAGCACCTCCTCGCGCTGTTCGAGGCGGCGAAGCGGCACGACGTGTTCGTCATCGTCTCGTCCTGGGAGTACCAGCAGTCCTCCGCCTTCGCCGAGGACCGCGCGTGGTTCGACGCGCTGATGGCCGTGCCGCCGGAGGAGCGCGCCGAGCGGCTCGCCGAGGCGCACGCGGGGCTGATCGCGTTCCTGAAACAGAACGACCTCGACGACCGGGTCGCCTTCGTCGAGCTGCACAACGAGGTGCAGGCCGGGCACCTCACCGAGGGCCTCGAGTACGAGAACCTCGACGAGGCGACCCTCGCCCTGCGCCCGCGGCTGACCCGCGGGATCAATCGCTTCCACGGGCTCGCTCCCGGCGTCCCGTGCTCGGTCAACTACGCGCACGTGCCCGTCGGCGGCATGCGCGGGATCCCGTGGAACTCCGACGTCCTCGTCGTGCACCCCTACATCTACGGGGTGCTCGACGACTTCATCCGCGACTTCGCGCTGCGGCGGCCGATCGAGGAGTTCGAGCAGCAGAAGGCAGCAGAGACCTTCCTGCTCGAGGGGGCGCCTCCGATCGCGGAGTGGATGCTGCCGCCGGAGTCGCAGTGGAAGCTGACCGCGACCATCGTCGGCAAGGGCGAGATCTACGCGCACGACTGGGGCGACGCCGAGCAGATCGACCGGTTCCTCTACGAGCACTACGGCCGGCACCAGCTCGAGATGGAGGCGACGCTGAAGACCTGGATCGCCGTCGCGGCCGATCACGCGGCCATGCGCGGCATCCCGCTCGTCTTCGGCGAGGGCTGGGTCGGCTACACGCCGATCGAGGGCCGCTTCGAGGAGGGCCCGATCGGCGCCGAGTACTGCCGCCTCGCCATGCGGGAGTCGCGCCGGGTCGGCGCCCGAGGGTCGATCGTCTGCTCGAACGCGGCGCCGCAGCACCCGATGTGGGACGACGTCGCCCTGCAGCTCGAGTGCAATGCGATCTTCACCGAACCGCGCTGACGTTCACCCCTTCCCCTCCCGCCGGTACCGGATCGGCGGAACCCCGTGCACGGCGGTGAACTGCCGCGCGAAGTAGAACGGATCCGCGTAGCCGACCCGCGCGGCGATCTGCGCGACGGGCAGGTCGGTGGTGTCGAGGAGTGCGCGCGCCCGCGCCATGCGCAGCTGCGTCTGGTACTTCAGCGGCGAGGTCCCGGTCTCCTGGCGGAACCGGGCGGCGAAGTGCGAGGGGCTCAACCGCGCCGTCCGCGCGAGATCGCCGATCGAGACCTGGTCGGTGACGTGCTGGCGGAGGTACTCGATCGCCTGGTCGATCGCCGAGACCCGCGGCGCTCCGGCCGTGCGCTCGGAGCAGAGCAGGGCCATCAGGTGCCAGGCGGCTCCGGAGGCGGCGAGCGTGCTCGCGAACGTCAGGTCGCGTTCCATGGCCTGAACGACCTCTTCGACGAGGGCGACGATGCGGAAGGTGTCGGAGAGATCGCGGACCGGCGCCGCGGCGATCACTCCGGCGACACGGAGGAACTCGGCGAGGTCGCGGCCGACGACGTGCAGCCACCAGAGTGTCCAGGGCGCAGCGGTGTCGGCGCCGTAGGAGTGCGGGGTGCCCGGCGGCAGGATCACGACCTGACCGGCCCGCACGGGGTGCCGGACTCCGCCGACCTCGCACCAGCCGGCACCGCGGGTGCAGACCAGGATGATGCACTCCGCGATGCCCTCGGCCCTCGCCCTCGCGTGGGCGCGCGCCTCCGGGAAGTAGCCGGCGTCGGTGACCACGAGGGGGGAGGCGCCGGGGCCGGCGAGGGCGGCCCTCACCCGCGGACGAGGCATCACCAGCAGCCGCTGCCCGGGGAAGCCCTCCTCGATCGCCATCACGCCAGCCTGGTGCACGGTCGTCGTTCCGTCCAGGGACGCCGCCGGATCGGTCGTTCCAGCGCCTGCGGGCCGTTCCTACGCTGAGGCCATGCTCACCGCCGAGTCGACTCTGATCCTCCCTCCCGTCCCCGCCGACCAGTCAGGCGCGGGTGTCGCGGCCTGGACGGAGCCGCTGCTGATCGACACCTACCTGCCGGGCGAGCCGGACCGCTATCCCGCGTTCCTCGACTCCCGCGTCTACCAGGGCTCGTCGGGGCGGGTGTTCCCCCTGCCGTTCCACGAGCGGATCGCCGCCGAGAAGTCGCCGCACGCCTGGGACGCGGTGCACCTCGAGAACCGCTGGCTGCGGCTGGTCGTGCTGCCCCAGCTCGGCGGGCGCCTCCACATCGCGTACGACAAGACGGCCGACTACGACGTCTTCTACCGCAACAACGTGATCAAGCCGGCGCTGGTCGGGCTCGCCGGCCCGTGGATCTCGGGCGGGATCGAGTTCAACTGGCCGCAGCACCACCGGCCCGCGACGTTCCTGCCGACCGACGTGTCGATCGAGCACGAGGACGACGGCGCCGTGACGGTCTGGTGCTCCGACCACGACCCGTTCGCGCGGATGAAGGGGATGCACGGCATCCGGCTCCGCCCCGACTCGTCGCTGATCGAGGCGCGCGTGCGGCTGTTCAACCGCAGCGACGAGACGCAGACCTTCCTCTGGTGGGCGAACGTCGCGGCGGCGGTGAACGACGACTACCAGTCCTTCTTCCCCACCGACGTCGAGCACGTGGCCGATCACGCCAAGCGCGCGGTGGTCTCGTTCCCCCGGGTCGAGGGCGAGTACTACGGAGTCGACTACCCCGCCCGGGTCGACGCGGAGCATCCGGACGCCGACCGGCTCGACTGGTACCGCAACATCCCCGTGCCCACCTCGTACATGGTGACGAAGACGGCCGACGCCTTCTTCGGCGGGTACGACCACGGGCGCCGCGCCGGCTTCGTGCACTGGGCCGATCGCGCGATCTCGCCCGGCAAGAAGCAGTGGACCTGGGGCGACGCCCCCTTCGGCCACGCCTGGGACGCGAACCTCACCGACGGCGACGGGCCCTACGTCGAGCTGATGGCCGGCGTCTACACCGACAACCAGCCCGACTTCTCGTTCCTCGCGCCCGGCGAGACCAAGGCCTTCAGCCAGTACTGGTACCCGATCACCGAGATCGGGCCGGCACAGCAGGCGACGCGCGACGCGGCCGTCCGCCTCGACCTCGTCGACGAGTCGGTGCTGCGCATCGGAGTCGCGGTGACGGCCGTCCGCGCCGGTCTCGAGATCGTGGTGGGCGGCGAGCGCTCGGTGCACGACGCCGAGCCCGGCTCGCCCGTCGTCGTGGATCTTCCAGCGCGACCCGGCCTGAGGCTCGCCGACCTCGTGGTGGAGGTGCGCCACGAGGGCCACCTGCTCGTTGCGCTCCGCGGATCCGCCCTCGAGCGCTCCGAGCCGCGCGAGGACGCGCCCGCCCCGGCCGTCGCACCGCCCCCGCCCGCCGAGGTCGGCACCGTCGAGGAGCTGTTCCTGATCGGGCAGTACCTCGAGCAGTACCGCCACGCCACGCGCTCACCCGAGACGTACTGGGAGGAGGCGCTGCGCCGCGACCCCTCGGACGTGCGCAGCAACGTGGCGCTCGCCGCCCGCCGGCACGGGGCCGCCCGCTACGAGGAGGCGCTCGCCCACCTACGCGGGGCCCTCGCGCGCCAGCTCGCCTGGGCACCCAACCCCGCCGACGGCGAGGCGCTCTACCGCCTGGGCCTCACCCTGGCGCGAGTCGGGCGCGCGACGGAGGCGGCGGAGGCGTTCGCGAAATCCGCCTGGAACTCGGCGTGGGTCGCCCCTGCCTCGCTCGCCCTCGCCCGCCTCTCCGACCCCGCGCACGCCGAAGAGCTGCTGCGCACCGTGCTCCGGCACGACGTCGAGAACCTCCAGGCGCGCGATCTGCTGGTGCTCGCCCTCCGTGCCCTCGGCCGCACGGCGGACGCCGAGCGCCTGCTCGCCGAGACCCTGGCGCTCGATCCGCTCGACCAGTGGGCGCGGCACCTGGCCGGCGAGACGCTTACCACGGACGCTCCGACGCTGCTCGACGTCGCCCTCGAGTACGCGTCGGCGGGCTGGGACGACGAGGCCCTCGAGGTGCTCGCCCTCGCCGAGAGCGCGACGACCGCACTCGGCCAGGTGAACGTCGGCCCGCTGATCGGATACCACCGCGCCTCCCTGCTCGCCCGCCGCGGGCAGGCGTCGGCGGCCCGGGAGGCGCGCGCCCGCGCCGCCCGCAGCGACGCCACCCACTGCCTCCCCTCCCGACTCGACGACATCGCGGTGCTCGAGGAGGCGGTGCGGCTCGACCCGCACGACGGTCTCGCCTGGTCGCTGCTCGGCAGCTGGCGCTACGACCGCGGCCGGGGCGCCGAGGCGATCGGCGCCTGGCGGTCGGCGCTCGACGGCGACCTCGACGACTCACTCGCGGCGCTCGTCGAGCGGAACCTCGGCGTCGCCGCGTACAACGTGCTGCACGACCCGGACCTCGCGGCGCGGTACTACGCCTCCGCCCGACGGCGCCTGCCCGACGACGCCCGCCTGCTCTTCGAGGCCGACCAGCTGGCCGAGCGCCGCGGCGAGAGCGCGGCCTCGCGGCTCGCGACGCTCGAGGCGCGGCCCGCCCTGGTCGAGGAGCGCGACGACCTCAGCGTCGTCTCGGCGCGACTGCTCACGGCCGTCGGGCGGCACGAGGAGGCGTTGCGGGCGCTGACGTCGCGCCGCTTCCAGCCGTGGGAGGGCGGCGAGGGCCAGGTGCTCGGTGCCTGGGACGACGCGTGCCTCGCGGCGGTGCGCTCGGCTGCGGACCCCGAGACCGCTCGGTCCGCCGTGCTGGCCGCGCTGACGCCTCCGCCGACCCTCGGAGAGGCCAGGCACCCCCTCGCGACCACCGCCGAGCTGCACCTCGCGCTCGGCGACGCGCTGGCAGCCTGCGGCGACGCGGCGGGCGCGCGAGAAGCCTGGGCGGAGGCGTCGCGCGCGACCCGCGACTTCGCGGGCATGGCCGCCCAGCCCTTCACCGAGCGGAGCGCCGCGGCGATCCTCGCGCTCGCCCGCCTCGGCGACGGGCGGGCCGCCGCCGAGACCCTCGACCGCTTCGAGGCCTTCGTCGACGAGCTCGCCGCCACGCCCGGCGAGGTCGACTACTTCGCCACCTCGCTGCCGACGATGCTGCTGTTCCACTCCGATCCGCAGCGGCTCCGCGATGCCGAGGTGGCGCAGCTGCGCCGTGTCGTCGCCGACCTGCGCTCGGCGCTGCGCGAGCCGTCGTGATCGTCGAGTCGCGCGGAGGCGACCTGCCGCTGCTCGCCGTCAGCACGCCCGACCTGGAGCTGGTGTTCGCGCCGACCTGCGGGGGGCGCCTCCTCTCGCTCGTCGTCGGCGGGCACGAGCTGCTCTGGCAGAACCCCGAGCTGGTCTCCTCCGCTCTGACCCCGGTCGCGCCCGTCGCCGAGTGGCCGGCCGGGACCGGCGGGATGTCGACCTGGGCGAACCTCGGCGGCTCGAAGACCTGGCCCGCACCGCAGGGCTGGTCGGGGCCGGACGAGTGGGCGGGGCCCCCGGATCCCGTGCTCGACTCGGGCGCGTGGGCGTCGGAGTGGACCGTCGATGAGTCGTCGGTCGAGGTGGTGCTGACGAGCCCGGACGATCCGCGGTCGGGCCTCCGGGTGACGCGGCGCTTCACCATCCCGGCGGTCGGCTCGTCGTTCGGCGAGCGCGTGACGTTCGAGAACGTGTCCGCGACCGAGCGGAGGTGGGCGATCTGGGAGGTGTGCCAGGTCGCGACCGCGCCCGGCGGAGGCGTCGTCGTGCCGCACGAAGGGGAGCCGGTCGAGCTCGACCTCGGCTCGTACGAGGGCGCGGTGTCGTCGTCTCTCGAGGGGCGCGACGTCGTCCTCCCGCTCGGCACCGGAGTCGCCAAGCGCGGCTACCCGCGGGCCTCGGGATCCGTGCAGTACCGCGAGTCGTCCGGCGCCTCCCTCCGCCTCGCGACCGAGCCCGCGGCCGAGGGCGAGTGGCCCGACGGCGGCTCGAAGGTGGAGGTGTGGCTGCAGCGGCCGACGGACGCGCCGATCGACTCGCTCGAGGGCCTGCACCCGACGGCACACCTCGTCGAGCTGGAGGTGCTGGGGCCGCTGACCGCGCTGCCGCCCGGCGGGAGCTGCGACCTCGAGATCGCGTGGTCGGCGAGCGCCGCCCCGTAGCGTCCTCCTGCGTGTGGTCCCGTCCTCGCTGATCGAGCCCGCAAGAAATCACCCTCCGCGTGAGGCCCTTCCCTCGCTGATCGAGTAGCCGCGGCACGCGGCGTATCGAGATCCACCATCGTCAGAAGTCCAGCTCGAAGGCCCGAACTGCTGAAGCTGGTCGGTCTCGATACGCCCCTGCGGGGCTACTCGACCAGCATGCTCGCTGCCAGAATCCCTTCTCCCCCACCACAGAGAGACCACCTCACAGGCATTGCCCCTCCCTCGCTGATCGAGTAGCCCGCGCAGCGGGCGTATCGAGATCCACGTCCATCAGAAGACCAGGACTTGAGCCTTCTCTGCTGAAGCTGGTGGGTCTCGATACGCCCCTGCGGGGCTACTCGATCAGCATGCAAGGGCGAGGGGCGCCCTCTTTTCCCTCACCACTGAGACGCGAAGCGGCTTCGGCGCTGTCGCGCCCCGCAGCCCTTGTCGTCACGCCGGCTTCTTGCGAGGGTGGGCCGCATGAGCCTCTTCATCAGCTGCCCGGTCGAGAGCGTCGAGCGCGCGACCGCCTTCTACACCGCCCTCGGCTGGACCCTCGATGCCGAGATGTCGAGCGAGAACACGTCGTGCTTCGCGATCGCGCCCGACCAGTACGTCATGCTCAGCAGCCGCGAGATGTACGCGAGCGTCGGCGGCACCGAGGATCTGATCGGCGTGCCCGGCACCCCCTCGAAGGTCACTGTCTCGTTCGACCTCGGCAGCCGCGAGGCGGTCGACGAGCTGACCGAGCGCGCGGGCGCCGCCGGCGGGCGGATCGGCGACACCGACGACTACCCCTTCATGTACCAGCGGCAGTTCGACAACCTCGACGGCTACCACTACTCGCCGTTCTGGATGAAGCCGACCGACTGAGAGTCGCCGCGGAGTGCGCCCGCGGTAGCGTCCTCGGATGACCCTTCGAGAGGCGCTCGCGTCGGCGTTCGTCGTGACCGAGGCCGAAGGCGGGGCGCTCCTCCTCCGTCCCCGCGACGGGAGCGGACGCGCGATGGTGCTCGACGGTGCGGCGCGGGCGGCGCTCGAGACCAGGAGCGCCACCGCCGTGGCCGACGTGCTCCGGGCGATCGGCGAGGCCCGCGGCCGCGAGCACGTCCTCGTGCTGCACGGCGGGCGGATCACTCCGTCGACGGATCCGGACTCGGTCGTCCGCGACACGGCGCCCGAGGCTCCGGCTCCCACGAGCGGGACCTGGTGCCCTACGACTAGACACGGTGTCGCTCCTCCGCCGTTAGATTGAAAGGGAGATGACAGTCGACCCGGATTCGCGCGCGTGGCAGCGGTCGCCGGTGACGGCGGACCAGCGGAAGGTCGACGCCGCGACCGCCGCCGTCCTCTTCGGCGCGTCGATCCTCTCGCTCGTGCTCGGCCGCGCGATCGGGATGTGGCCGGATCCGGCCGAGCCGCTGCCGAGCATCGGCCTCCTCGCCCTCGTGACGCTCCCGCTCGCGTTCCGCCGCGTGCAGCCCGTGGCCGCGCTCGCCGTCACGAGCGCCGCGTTCGTCCTCGCCGGGGAGCTGCGGGTCCCCGAGGTGACCATCACCAATATCGCCCTCTTCATGGCGCTCTACAGCGTCGGGGCGTGGGACCCGAACCGGTCGCGGGCGACCTGGGCGCGCGGGCTGCTCGTCACCGCGATGGGGATCTGGCTGATGATCACCTTCTTCCGCGCGAGCACCCAGGATCTCGACTTCGACGGCGAGGGGATCGGCGCGCTGACCCCGGTCGCCGCGTACATGCTCCAGCAGGTCCTGGTCAACGTCCTCTACTTCGCCGGAGCCTGGTGGTTCGGCGAGCACGCCTGGTCGTCGGCGCGCCAGCGGGCGCTGACCGACTTCCGCACGCAGCAGCTCGAGGACGAGCAGTCGAAGGTCGCCCGCCAGGCGATCACGATCGAGCGCCTGCGCATCGCGCGCGAGCTGCACGACGCGGTCGCCCACCACGTCTCGCTGATGGGGGTCCAGGCCGCGGCGGCGAGGACCCTGCTCGGCACCGACCCCGACCGGGCGCGCGGGCAGCTCGTGGCCCTCGAGGACTCGTCGCGGGCGGCCGTCAGCGAGCTGTACCAGCTGCTCGGCACCCTCCGCGACGAGGAGTCGGCCCTCGGACCGGTCACCGCCTCCCTCGACCTCGACGCGCTCGACGCGCTGGTCGAGGACGCCGTCGCGGCGGGCCTCCGGGTCTCGCTCGAGCGGGTCGGCGAGCCGTTCGAGGTGCCGGCGACAGTGGGGCTCAACCTCTACCGCATCGCCCAGGAGTCGCTGACCAACGTCCTCAAGCACGCCGGCCCGGGCACCCGCGCGAGCGTGCACGTGCGCTACGACGAGGATTCCGTCGAGCTCGAGGTGGCCGACGACGGGCTCGGCCGCCCCGGTCCGCGTCAGCGCAGCGGCGGCCTCGGCCTGCTCGGCATGCGCGAGCGCGCCGCGACCCTCGACGGCGCCTTCGAGGCGGCGCCGCGCGCGGGCTCCGGCTGGGTCGTCCGGGTCACCGTGCCGCTGGGGGTCCGGGTATGAGCGACGAGCGCGCCGTCCGGGTCGTCCTCGTCGACGACCACGCGCTGATGCGGCAGGGCATCAGCACCATCCTCTCGGCGCAGCCCGGCATCGAGGTCGTGGGCGAGGCCTCCAGCGGCGAGGAGGCGCTCGAGGTCGTGGCGATGGCCCGCCCCGACGTGGTCTGCATGGACGTCGAGATGCCGGGCATCGGCGGACTCGAGGCGACCCGCCGGCTGCTCGCCGATCCGGAGGAGACCGCCCGGGTGCTCGTGCTCACGACCTTCGAGCGCGAGGACTACCTGCTCGAGGCCCTCGACGCCGGTGCGAGCGGATTCCTGCTGAAGAACTCGCCTCCCGAGAACCTGGTCTACGGCGTGCGCGCGATCGCGGCCGGGGAGGCGCTGCTCGCGCCCGAGCTGACCCGCGCGGTCATCGAGCGCGCCGTCGCCCGCGACCGGGGCCGCACCTCCGCTCTGCCGCCGGGCGCCGTGCCCGAGCAGCTGACCCGGCGCGAGGCCGAGGTGCTTCGGCTGATGGCGCAGGGGCTCTCGAACGACGAGATCGCCGAGCAGCTCCTCGTCGGCCGCGCGACGGTGAAGACCCACGTCTCGAACGTGCTGCTGAAGCTCGCGCTGCGCGACCGGGTGCAGGCCGTCGCCTACGCCTACCGGTCCGGTCTGGTCGACTGACTCCTCCTCTCGCCGCGGACTCCGCCCGGAGGCGGAGGAGCGGCGTCACCCCCGGGCCGGAAGCGCTCGGCACGGCCCGCTCGTAGCGTGGAGGCATCGCCCAGGCCCGAGGAGGTCGCATGCTCAGCGTGCACAACATCAGTCGCAGCTACGGAGCCCATCGCGCCGTCGACGACGTCAGCTTCGACGTGGGCCGGGGGCGCCTCACCGGCTTCGTCGGCGGCAACGGCGCGGGCAAGACCACGACGATGCGGATGATCCTGGGGGTCCTGCGCCCCGACTCCGGCACTGTGACGCTCGACGGCTCGCCCGTCGGCCAGGCCGCGCTGCACGGCTTCGGCTACATGCCGGAGGAACGGGGCCTCTACCCGAAGATGGAGATCGGCGAGCAGCTGGCCTACCTCGCGCGGCTGCACGGCATCGAGAAGGCGACGGCCGTCCAGCGCGCCGACGACCTGCTCGAGCGCCTCGGCCTCATCGAGCGCCGACGCGACAAGCTCGAGGCCCTCTCGCTCGGCAACCAGCAGCGCGTGCAGGTGGCCGCGGCGCTCGTGCACGACCCCGACGTGCTCGTCATGGACGAGCCCTTCTCGGGGCTCGACCCGCTCGCCGTCGACGAGGTCGTCGCGGTGATCGCCGAGCACGCCGCGCGGGGCATCCCCGTGCTGTTCTCCTCCCACCAGCTCGACGTGGTCGAGCGCCTGTGCGATGACCTCGTGATCATCGCCGGCGGCCAGGTGAAGGCGGCGGGCTCTCGGGAGGATCTGCGCGAGCAGTACTCGAGCGACCGCTGGTCGCTCGAGATGACCGGCGACGCGGGCTGGATCCGCGGAGTGCCGGGCGTCGAGGTCGTGGAGCTCGCCGGCACGAGCGCGCTGTTCCACGCCGACTCGGCGGCCGCCGACGTCGTGCTCCGCGCGGCGGTCGAGCGGGGAACGGTGTCGTCGTTCCGGCCGGTGCGGCCGACCCTCGGCGAGATCTTCCGGGACATCGTGGTGGCTGCGCCCTCGGGCGCCGAGGAGAAGGTGGCGGTGGCGCGATGAGCACCGGCAGAACGACGAACGACGACGCCCGCCTGGGCACCTGGGGCGCGACCCTGCTGGTCGCCGAGCGCGAGATCCTGTCGCAGGTCCGCTCGAAGGCGTTCCTCATCTCGACGGTGATCACGCTCGCGCTGGTCATCGGCGGGATCGTGCTCTCGAGCGTGCTGGGGAACCGCGCGGTCGAGGCGACCCCGGTGGCCGTCGTCGGGTCGGTGCCCGCCGCGGTCGGCGACTCCGACGCCCTCGACGTCACCGACGTCGCGACCCGCGGAGAGGCCGAGGAGCTGGTCCGCTCCGGATCGGTCGACGCGGCGCTCGTCCCCGACGACTCCGCGATCGGCTTCTCGCTGATCGCCCTCGACGAGGCGCCGGACGACCTCGTCTCGGCCCTCTCGGTCAGCCCCGAGGTCGAGCTCCTCGACCCCTCCGAGACCCCCTCGGGCCTGCGCGCCCTGATCGGCCTCGCCTTCGGGCTGGTCTTCATGATCGCGGTGATCGGCTCGGGCGCGACCATCATGCAGAACACCGTCCAGGAGAAGCAGTCGCGCATCGTCGAGATCCTGCTCGCCGCGGTCCCCGCTCGCGCGCTGCTGGCCGGCAAGATCCTCGGCAACTCGGTGATCGGAGTGGGCACCGCCGCCGCCATCGCGGCCGCGTCGGCGCTCGGTCTCGCGATCACCGGCCAGACCGAGCTGCTCGATCTGCTCTCGGCGCCGCTGATCTGGTTCGTCGTCTTCTTCGTCTTCGGGTTCGTGCTGGTCGCGAGCGTCTTCGCCGCCGGCGCTGCCCTCGTGTCGCGGCAGGAGGACACCGGCGCGGTGATGACGCCCGCGATGATGCTCGTGATGGTCCCGTACTTCGGAGTCGTCTTCTTCGGCGACAACCCGCTCGTCATGGGGATCCTGTCGTACATCCCGTTCAGCGCCCCGGTCGCGATGCCCGTCAGGCTGTTCTTCGGCGAGGCGGAGTGGTGGGAGCCGCTCGTCTCGCTCGCCCTCCTCGTCGTCGCGACCGCGGCCGTGATGGCCGTCGCGAGCACGATCTACACGAATTCGCTGCTCCGGATGGGCTCGCGCGTCAGCCTCCGCGAGGCCCTCAAGGCGAACTGAGCCGCTCGGCCCGGACGCCGAGAGCCGGGTCTCGATACGCCGCCTCCGGCGGCTGCGGGCTCGACCAGCGAGCTCGCGCGGGTCGCTCTGCTCCAGCCAGTGGAGTCGTCCTTCGCTGATCGAGTCGCTTCCTGCGTGTGGTCCCTGCCTGCTGATCGAGTAGCCCGCGCAGCGGGCGTATCGAGATCCACCAGCGCCAGAAGTCCCGATCAGAAGCCCGATCTGCTGAAGCTGGCGGGTCTCGATACTCGAATGGCGCAACGCGGCCTCGCCGCTCGAGACGCCGCCTCGGGCGGCTACTCGACCAGCAGGCTTGCGCGCTCCCACCGACCCCGGCCGATCGATCCGTCACAGACGCACCGTGCAGCGCACTGAGACGGAGCATCTTCGCCGGATCGATCCGCGAGCAGTGCGCCCGTTGCGCTGGCGGCGGGCCCGATCAGCAGGGCGCGGGCCGAGCGCAGGAGGTCGCTTCTCGTCGGAGTCGTAGAGTGAGCCGGAGCGACGGGGGGCCGCTGTGCATCGTGAAGCGTGGAGTCAGAGGCGCACGACAGCGAGGATCGCCACAGTCGTGGCGGTGCTCCCACTGCTCGCCGGCTGCGTCGAGCAGAACGCGACCACGTTCTCCGACTACGACCGCGTTCAGGAGCAGCGGGACGTCCTCCCCTTCCTCGGCAGGGTCGGCGAAGGGCTCGATCCGGAGACGGTCCGCTACGCCGGAACGGTCGACGGACTCGACGTCTACGTGGCGAGCGGGATCGACAGCGGGAGTCACTGCGTCGTCGTCCACTCCGACGACGGATTGGAGAGCGGCTGCGGAGACACGGTGTCGAAGCAGAACGAGTGGACCGTGCGCATCCACCCGGACGGCGCGGTTCCCGAGGACGCCACAGGAGACGACTGGACGCAGCTCGGCGAGAACCTCTCGGTGCGCGCGGGATGACGAGCGATCCCCACCCTGGCCTGAATGCATGGGAGCCCCGGTCGATCTCGTCACGCGGCGGCTCCGCCTGCGCCCTCTCACGACGGACGACGAGTCGGCGGTCACGGCCTACCGGGCAGACCGGCACGCGTCCCGTCACCTCGGGCATCCGCCGCTGGAGGAGGGGCAGTTCGCGCGCGAACCGGGCCACCGCCGCTTCCTCGCTGATCGAGCCCGCAGCCCGCGGAGCCGGCGTATCGAGAACAACCAGCGTCAGAAGTGCGGATCTGACGACCGCTCTGCTGACGCTGGTCGGTCTCCAAGGAGAAGTCACCCCACGGGTGTGGCTGCAAGCTCGCTGATCGAGTAGCCCGCGCAGCAGGCGTATCGAGATCCACCTCGTCAGAAGTCCAGGTCAGAAGGCCGATCTCCTGAAGTTGCCGGGTCTCGATACGCCCCTGCGGGGCTACTCGACCAGCATGGAAGGCGAGCCGCACCGACTCCTCCCTCACCAGTCGACCCCGGAGTCACTCCGTCGGGCGGAAGAACTCCTCGATCACCGTCGCCAGCGCGACCAGGTCGTCGACGTGCGCGAGCTCGCGCGCGGAGTGCATCGAGAGCAGCGGCACGCCCACGTCGACGGTCGCGATCCCGAGCCGGGTCGCGGTGAGCGGCCCGATCGTCGAGCCGCACGGGACGGTGTTGTTCGAGACGAACTCCTGGTACTCGACGCCGGCCCGGGCGCAGAGGCCGGCCCAGAGCGCCGCGCCCCGCGCATCGGTCGCGTAGCGCTGCGAGGCGTTGATCTTGAGCAGCGGACCCCCGCCCGCCACCGGCTGGTTCACCGGGTCGTGCTTCTCGGGGTAGTTCGGGTGCACCGAGTGCCCCGCGTCCGCCGAGAGGCACCACGACCCGGCGATCGCCCGGGCGCGCTCGTCGACGCCGGCCCCGAGCGCCGCGCCGATCCGGTTCAGCACGTCCTCGAGGAACGGGCCGCTCGCGCCGGAGCGGGTCGCCGAGCCGAGCTCTTCGTGGTCGAACGCGGCGAGCACGCTGATGTGGCCCGACGCCGGCTGCGGCCCGGAGCTCGCGGCGAGCAGCGCGACGAGACCGGCGTGCACGGAGCTGAGGTCGTCCATGCGGCCGGCGGCGAAGAGCGCGTCGTCGAGGCCGAAGCGTCGGGGCGGCTGCGTGTCGGCGGTGACGAGGTCGTAGCCGACGACGTCCGAGGCGTCGTCGAGCCCGGCCCGGGCGGCCAGCAGACCGAGCAGGTCGACGTCCGCGGCGTCGCCCACGCCGAGCACCGGGACGGTGTGCTTCTGCCGGTCGAGCGTCAGGCCGTCGTTCACCTCGCGGTCGAGGTGGACGGCGAGCTGGGGGATGCGCAGGAACGGGCCCGTGCGCACGAGCAGCTCCGCACCGTCGCGCGTCACGAGGCGGCCGGCCAGCTCGAGCTCGCGGTCGAGCCACGAGTTGAGCAGCGGACCGCCGTAGATCTCGACGCCGGCCTGCAGCCAGCCCTTCGAGCCGATCGTCGCCTTCGGCTTGACCTTGAAGCCCGGCGAGTCGGTGTGCGCGCCCAGGATGCGGAACGGCGTCAGCGCGTCGGCCTCCGCCGGCAGGTGCCAGGCGATGACGGCTCCGTCGCGGACCACGACGTAGCGACCGGGTGCGGTGGGCCACGCCTGCGTCTCGTCCACTCCCGCGAATCCGGCGGCCCCGAGCCGCCGCGCCGTCTCTGCCGCGGCGTGGTACGAGGAGGGGGAGGCCGTGAGGAACTCGGCGAAGTCGGCGATGTGGTCGGCGCGATCGGTCATCGCTCCAGTGAACACCCCCGCGGCGCCCGGCCCGTCACCACCTCCGGTAGATGCGGTAGGGCCCGTCGGAGTGGACGAGCGCGAACCGGTCGAGCCTCTCGGGGTGCCGCGAGAGGACCCTCGTGATCGTGTCCGCCTCGTTGTCCTCGTTCAGGAGGATCCACTCGACGGCGCCCGCCGGGTCCTCCTGCGCGCGGACGAAGGCCTCGCCCGCCGCGTAGTCGACGAGCTCGACGAGGGGGAGGCGGAGGTCGAGGACGAAGGGGTTCTGGCTCTCGTCCACGAGGATCCCGCCGCCCTCGTACTGCCGGCCGAGCCAGGTGAAGGAGCGGCGGAGGTCGGCGAACGCGACGCGCTGGTCGGCGGCTTCGGCGAGCACCGCGACCCGCTCGGGCTCCCCCAGCATCCACACCGATTGGCCGGTGAGTCCGGCGAGCACCGCGGCACCGACCACGGCGCGGAACGCCCGCCCGGCGACGCGGCTCCGCGCCTCGATGACCGTCTGCACCAGGTAGCCGATCATGACCGAGGTGACGAGTCCGGCGACCAGGGCGTAGCGGGTGTTCCACCAGCCCGTCGGCAGGGTGTGGTCGCTGTAGATGACCGACTGCCCCGCGGCCAGGCTGACGAGAGAGAACAGCGCGGGCACCCCGGTCAGGGCGAGCAGGAGGAAGCGGTCCGAGAGCCCGTCGCGCACGGCGAGCGCCGCCGCGCCCAGAGCGGCCAGCACGACGCTCGCCGGGCCGTAGGCCTGGACGATGCTCCAGACGTAGACGTACACCGCGATGCCCGGGTCGCCCGCGGTGGTGACGAGGCCCGCCTCCGTGATGCCCCGCTGCAGCTCGGCCGCCGAGAAGGGGCCGTTCGCGAACTCGAGCGGATTGCCGTAGATCGCCGTGTTGTAGGCCAGCCACCACGCGATCGCCGCCAGGGACGGGAGGGCCAGCCCGAATGCCGACGCGACCGCCGCGCCGATCCGGCGGTCGCGGCGGAAGGACACCACGGCCACGAGCACCGCCCCGCCCGCGAGCAGCGCCCAGCCCTCGTAGCGCGACATCACCGCGATCGCGAGCGGGATCCCGCAGAAGACCGCCGTCTCGCCGATCGAGTGCCGGCGGCGGGCCGTGACCCAGCGGGCGAGCCCGGCGACGCAGCCGAGCAGGCCCGCGATCAGCACCGGCTCGGTGAGTGGAGTCGTGAACACGTAGAGCACGGCGGGGCTGCTGACGAAGGCCGCGACCGTCGCGAGGCGGGCCGTGCGCCCGGAGCGCATCCGCGCGGCGATGCGGTAGAGGGCGGAGGCGGAGAGCCCGAGGCAGAGGGTCCCGACGATCGCGGCGCCGGCTCCGCTGACCCACCACTCGAAGTCGATCACGAACGGAGCGAGGATCAGGTGGGGCACCGGGAGCCAGACAGTGCCCAGCTGCTGGAACCCGGGAGACGCGCTGTCGAAGAGGCGCCGGGCGATGCTGAGGTGCAGCTGCTCGTCGCGATAGGCGATCCCCGCGCCCGACGAGACGGAGACGACCGACGCGAGAGCGCCGAGGACGACCACCGCGACGAACACCGTCACGCTGCCCGGGACCCGTCGCCCGGGCGGCGACGCACCGAGATCGGCCCACCGTGCGCGCGCCCACGCGCCGAACGGAGTGGCGCTGTCCATCGGAGTCCTCGGGGTCGATGGAGCAGGGCGAGAAGCAGGCCCGAGTCTGCCCTAGTGCTGCGAGGATTTCTCGCTCCCGAGCGGGGGTGACCATCACGGGGGTGGAGATCAGGGTTCTCCCTGATCCGCCGCGGCGCGCTCCATCGCAGGATCGACCCATGCCCCCTGCTCCCGCCGCCCGCTCCACCCTGCTGCGTCCCCTCGCCGTCGCCCTCGTCGGAGGGCTCGTCCTCGGCGCGCTGACCAGCTTCCTGCAGACCTGGCTGCCGTCCTCCTTGACGTCGTTCGCCAACTCCTCGGGCGGCTGGTCGATGCTCGTGTTCGCTCTGGTGCGGCTCGGCCGGGCACGCCCGGTACCGGCCGCCCTGCTCGGGCTGCTGGCGTTCTGGGCGCTGCTCGAGGGCTACGACCTCGTCACCGGCGCGCGCGGCTTCGGCTACTCGCCCCCGTTCACGGACGTCTTCTGGCTGCTCGCGGTGCCGGCCGGGCCGATCCTGGGGGCCGCCGCCGCCCTCACCCTGCACGGGACGACTCCGTGGCGGGTGCTCGCGGTCGCCCCGCTCTCGGGCGTGCTGATCGGCGAGGGGATCTGGGCGCTCGGCGCCGTCGCCGACACCACGGGCTCGGTCTACTGGTGGCTGCAGATCGTCCTCGGCACGGGCTTCCTGGTGCTCGCGGTGATCCGGAGGCGCCCCCGGCCCCTCACGGTGCTCGCCGCCCTCGCGGTCACGGCGCTGGCCGCCGCCGTCTTCCACACGGTCTACTCGATCCTGTAGCGGAGCGTCGTCGGACGCGGTGGTGCCGCGCTCGCGCTACGCGCCCATCGCCGGGCCGAGCGAGCCCCGCGGGCCCGTCTCGGCGAACTCCGCGATGCGCGTGAAGGCGAGCACCGCCTCGTTGTTGCTGATCCGGCCCGCGTCGACTCCGTCGGCGATCCGGAGCACCTCGAGCTTCCAGGTGGCGCGAGCCGCGGCGTCGAGGCCGGCGGCTCCGATCGATGTCGAGGCGCGGACGCGCGCGATGATCGTGGTGACGTGCCATCGTCGATTGCTGAAGACCACTGCTTCTCCTCTCGCTGGTTCCCGTACTCCTTCGGAGCGGCACCCCCGCCCCGATGGGCGAGCAGCTGTGGGTTTACTGTGGAGGCATGTCTCGATCCCTGCGCCTCGGTGCCACCGCCGCCCTCGCCCTCCTCCTGACCGGCTGCACCTCCGCGGGCAGCGGCTCGGACGTCGAGGAGCTCGAGGCGGCCCCGGCCGCCGGAGTGGAGATCACCGGCGACGGCTACACCTACGCCGTCCCGGACGGCTGGGACATCCCCGACACCGACCCCTCCTCGATCGGCGCGGACACCCTCGCCGCCGACCTGACCGACACCGACGGCTTCTCGGACAACGTGAACGTCGTCCTGAGCCCCGCCGGAGCCGTCACCGCCGAGCAGATCGAGTCGACCGGAGTGGACGAGCTCACCGGCGCCGGCGCGACCGACGTCGAGGTCGAGGACCGCGTCCAGGTCGCCGGCACGGAGTCGGCCCACCTGAGCGGCGCGCTGACCGCCCAGGGCGCGTCGTACAGCATCGAGCAGTACTACCTCACCCAGGACGACCAGAACTACGTCGTGACGTTCTCGTTCAGCCCGACCGTCGACGACGACGCCCGCCAGGACCTCGCTGAGTCCGTCCTCGCGTCCTGGACCTGGGCCTGATCCGCGGCTGACCCCGCCGCGCGTCAGCCGGCGAGGAGGCTGCGCGCGAAGCAGAGCGACTCGGCCGAATCGACGTACGACCCGAACAGCGGGATGCTCTCGTAGCCCTCGCGCTCGTAGAACCGGATGGCGTCGGGCTGCCGGGTGCCGGTCTCGAGGACCAGACGCTCGGCGCCGAGCTGCCGTGCGCTCGACTCCAGTGCCCGTAGCACAGCGACCGCGAGGCCGGTCCCGCGCATCCCGGGGACGACGTACATCCGCTTGATCTCGATGCCGCCGGGGCCGACGACCTCATCGGGGAGCGGGCGCAGACCCCCGCAGCCGACGGGCCTCCCCTCCGGCGTCGTGGCGAGGAGGAAGACCGGCACGTCGCCCGCCGAGGGGACGGTGCCCGGCTCGTGGTCGTCGCTGCCGTAGCGCGCATCCAGCTCACGGCGCTGCTCGCCGCGCAGCCACTCCGCGTCGGGGTGGTCGAACGGCACGGGTGTGATCTGCCAGGTCATGGTCGCCCTCCGGGGAATGGGTCCGTGCTTGCCGATAACAAGCGTTACGGTAACAGGCGTTACGCTTCTCTGCATGGCGAGAGCACGCGACGAGACGGCGATCCAGGAGAAGCTGTCGGAGGCGGTCTTCGCGACGCTCGCCGAACGCGGAGCCGTCGGACTGACCCTCCGAGCCGTCGCGGAGCGCGCCGACTGCACGACCGGCCTCGTCCTGCACACGTTCCGCGACAAGCGAGCGCTGCTCCTGCACGCCCGCGACGTCCTCCACGAGCGCACTCGTCTCCGGTTCGACGCGCTGACGACCGACGACCTCGATCCGGAGGCCGCTCTGCGTGCCGTCGCCTCTGCGGCACTTCCCACCGACCCCGCGGGGCTCGCCGAGGCGCGGGCGTGGATCGGATTCCTCTCGGCCGCGCTCAGCGACCCGATCCTCGCCGAGCGCCACGCCGTCCACAACCGAGCGTTCGTCGAGCGCCTCGAGGGGCTGCTCGAGGCGATCGACGGCCCGCGACCGGACGCTCCGGACCGAGCCGCAGCCCTCGCCTCCGCGGTGGAGGGTATCTCGACCCTCGCCGCCGGTGACGCCGACTCGTGGACGCCCGACCGTCAGCGGCGAGCGCTCGACGTCGTGCTGGCCGCGGTCCTGGGGGCGCGGTGACGCCGCAGCCGGCGCTACGGTGACCGCATGAGCGCACGAGTCCTCGCCCCCGAGCCGCCCGCCGATGGATCGAAGCCGAAGGGGCCCGCGTCGTACTTCGCGAGCATCGAGAGCACGTACGGGCGACCGATCCAGGAGTGGCTCGACCTCGCGAACGCGAAGCTCGACGAGGTCCCGCACATGCAGGTCGTGGCGTGGCTCAAGTCCGAGCACGGGATGGGCCACGGGCACGCGAACGCGGTCGTCGCGTACGTGAAGGCCGCCCGGGGCTGACGCGGCGTCCGCTTCAGGACCTGTCCGGAAGCGGCTCTTGCCTGCCGGCGCGAGCGTCGCGAGACTCTGGGTGGCACGTGCTCCGCGACCTCGGGTCGCAGGCGCGTGCGCTGACAGGAGCGACGCCGTTGACCACCATCCCGCCCGGCACCTCCGACTCGCGCAGCGCCTCCGACTCGCCCGCCACCGACACGAGCGCGCGAGTCGGTCTGCGCGCCTGGCTCCGTGGGGGCGCGTTCGGTCCGACCGAGCTGTCCCGCCGCGGCGTGCTGCTGGTCCTCGTCTCGGTCGTCCTCGTCGTCGTCCCGGTCGTCGGCCTGACGCTGATGTCGGTCGAGGTGCACCTCGCGCTCAAGGTGTCGGTGCTCGCCGTCACGGTGGTCGCCCTCGTCGGGGCGGCGCTGCGCGTCGTCGCCGATGCACGGCCGACGCCCCGGGGCGATCTCGACCGGGCCGGCAAGCTGATCGGAGCGGTCGCCGCCCTCTTCACGGCGCTCGCGGTGATCCTCGACTGGGGCGGGCTCGACCTCCTCTGACGTCCGCCGGTGCACCTCGCTGGGAGTCCGCCGGTGGCGATCGAGCGGAGGAGTGCGAGCGCACAAGGGCCTGTGCCGATGCGGGGGCACTGCGTACCGTCGCCTGCGATCGGCACCGTCCGACGAGGCACCCCACGGGTGCAGAACAGGTGACAGCACATGAGTCGCGAGAAGAACATCGCATCCCAGCAGGCGTTCGGCGAGGCGGTCAACGCCGGAGACTTCGCCGCGTTCGACGAGCTCGTCGCGCCCGATTCGGTCGACCACGACCCGGCGCCCGGCCAGGCCGCGGGGCCCGAGGGGTACGCCGCCTTCTTCGGCGAGCTGCGCACCGCGTTCCCCGACATGGCGCTCGCGGTCGAGAAGCTCGTCGCCGACGAGGACAGCGTCGCCTTCGCCTACACGCTCACCGGCACGCACACCGGCGTGTTCCAGGGCTTCGAGCCGACCGGCAGGGCCATCTCGATCCGCGGCATGCAGATCAGCAGCTTCGTCGACGGCAGGCTCGCCGAGCGCTGGGGCAGCAGCGACGAGCTCGGCATCCTGAAGCAGCTCGGTCTCGCGCCCGCGGCGTGAGCTACAGCCCGTCGACGAGGGCCGCCCGCAGCTCGGCGCTCACGTCGGCGGGCGGCTCGACCTCGACGGCGAGCGCCTGCACCGCCCGGCTGTAGAAGTTGCGGGCCGCGGCGGCCAGCGCGATGTCGACGATCTCGCGGTCGGTGAAGCCGGCCTCGCGCAGCCGGAGGCCGTCCGCCTCCGTCATGTCGGCGGCGTCCCGGCTGACCCGCTCCGCGAACTCCATCATCGCCACCTCGGCCGGAGTGAGACCGGCGCCGCGGAGGTCGCCCCGCGCGAGGCGGATCAGCTGCTCCTCCGAGAGGTAGCGCGACGCGACGCGACCGTGGGCGAGCAGGCAGTGCGCCGATCGCGCCCCGCGGGCGGCGGCGAGGGTCACGAGCTCGTAGCGACGCCGGTCCATCTGCACGGTGATCGCCCGGCTCAGCTCGTTCCAGGCGAGGAGGGCACCGGGGTTCAGGCCCAGGACCTTCGTGTGAGCCGCCACGTACCCCTGGGCGTCCACGTCGTCGGCGTAGAGCTCGGCCACCGGCCCCGCCGCCTCCGATTCGGGAACAGTCACGATGATCGACACGGTCGCTCTCCTCGTCCGTCGGAGGCGCCCCGGTGCGCCCGCGCCCTCGGATGGTAGCCCCGCGGCGGCTGCGGCGGCAGGGGCGCCGATCGGATCGGACCGCGTGGGATCCGGAGCGGTCAGACGCGCGTGACGAGCCCGTGCCCGAGCGAGGCGAGGGCCTCCTCGTTGCGGCGGTAGTGCGACCACTGGCCGATCCGCGTGCAGGTCACGAGGCCGGCCCGCTGCAGGGTCGCCATGAACTGCGAGGCCGTCGACTGCGAGACCTCGGCCCGGGCCTGGATGTGCTTCAGGCAGACACCGACCTCCTCGGCAGGCCGGTCCTGCGGCGGGAACGTCCCGGGCTCGCCGAGCCAGCCGAGGATCGCGAGCCGGGTCGGGTGGCCGAGGGCCTTGAAGGCCGCCACCATCTGCTCGTCCGTCCACTCCGTCACCGTTCGAGCATATCGGAGTATCGCGATTAACCGATGCTGTGCTACTCCTTAGATCGGTAAATCACGATTCAACGATGGAGGCGGAATGACCGAGCGGACAGCACTGGTGGTCGGGGCACGCGGAGTGATCGGGGGCAACCTGGTCGAGCACCTCGAGCGGGAGGGCGGCTGGCGCGTCATCGGGCTCTCCCGCCGCGGCGGAGTCGACGCGGGAGCCGTCCGGCACCGGTCGGTCGACCTGCTCGACCGCGCGGCGACGGCGGAGGCTCTGCGGGATCTGACGGAGGTGACCCACGTCTTCTACGCCGCCTACCAGGACCGGCCGACCTGGGCCGAGCTCGTCGAGCCGAACGTCGCGATGCTGACGAACGTCGTCGACGCGATCGAGCCCGTCGCCCCGCAGCTCGAGCACATCGGCCTGCTGCAGGGGTACAAGGTCTACGGCGCCCACCTCGGGCCCTTCGCGACGCCGGCGAAGGAGGACGATCCGCCGCACATGCCTCCCGAGTTCAATGTCGACCAGCAGCGGTTCCTCGAGCGCCGCCAGGCGGGCGCCACCTGGTCGTGGTCGGCGCTGCGCCCCTCGGTGGTCGCCGGAGTCGGGCTCGGCAACCCGATGAACCTCGCCCTGGTCATCGCGATCTACGCGTCGATCAGCAAGGAGCTCGGTGTCCCGCTGCGCTTCCCGGGCACCCCCGGCGCGTACACCTCACTGATCGAGATGACCGACGCCGACCTGCTCTCGAAGGCGATCACCTGGGCGGCCACGACTCCCGAGTCCGCGAACCAGGCCTACAACATCACCAACGGCGACCTGTTCCGCTGGTCGGCGATGTGGCCCGCCCTCGCGAGGTTCTTCGACCTCGACACCGCCCCTCCGCTGCCGATGAGCCTGACCGAGGCGATGGCCGACAAGGGGCCGCTGTGGGAGGAGATGACCCGCCGGTACGGGCTCGTCCCGACCCCGTACTCCGACGTGTCCTCGTGGCCGTTCGGCGACTTCGTCTTCGGCTGGGACTACGACGTCATCGCCGACACGTCGAAGTCGCGGCGGGCGGGCTTCCACGAGTACGTCGACACCGAGGCGATGTTCCTGCGGATCTTCCAGGACCTCCGCGACCGGCGGCTCATCCCCTGAGCGCGGAGCACCCGCTCGCGACCCGATCGGAGTGGCCTGCCCGCGCGCGGCCCCGCCTCGCTGATCGCAGTGGCAAGAGCGCAGGTGGCCCTTCCTCGCCCATCGGAGTGACCTCCTGCCTGCGGCCCTTCCTCGCTGATCGGAGTGACCTCTTGCCTGAGGTCCCTCCCTGCTGATCGAGTAGCCCGCGCAGCGGGCGTATCGAGATCCACCGGCGTCAGAACGCCGGGTCACGAGACCTGTCTGCTGACGGTCGTGGGTCTCGATACGCCCCTGCGGGGCTACTCGACCAGCATGCTCTTCTGGACTGCGGGCTCGAGCAGCATGCCTTCCTGCGCTGCGGGCTCGAGCAGCATGCTCGCTCCCCCGCGCCCGTCAGGGCTCCAGCGGCAGGAAGCGCACCGGCAGGTCGGCGACGTGCAGGTCGGAGTCGCGGAGGGCCTCCTCGATCGCGTCGTGCTCGGCGTCGGGCGCGACGATCTGCACCTTGTCGACGCCGTCGATCGGGGTGCCGCCGCCGTCGGCCCAGAAGCTGGTGACGCCGTGGTCCTCGACGAGGCGGTCGAGCACGGTGCCGTAGCGCTCCTGCTCCCCCGGCTCGACCACGAGGATGAGAGTGGCGGAGTTGACCTCGACGAGGCGGGTCGCGTCGAGCCCCGCCGCGTCGCGCAGATCCTCGGCGCGGGCGACGAGCGGCAGGAGCGTGCGGACGCCTCCCGAGGGCTCCTCGAGCGCGACGAGCGCGAGGCGGCCGTCCTCCCGGATCGCCGCCTGCAGCTCGACTCCGCGCATCGTGCTGTCGACCACGTCGAGGACGCCCTCGACGTCGAGTCCGAAGTCGGGGCAGCCGGCGGACGCGCGGGCGCCCTGCGCGGGGCTGTGCACCGAGACCGTGCTCCCGCCGTCGGTCCGAACGCGGACGGACCAGGTGACCGGGTCGGGGTACGCGGTCGTGCAGGCCACGTCGAGCAGATCAGCCAGGCCCGCCTCCTCGACGGTGAGCCCGATCCACGACGTCGGCGTGACGAAGGAGGACACCTCGACCCAGCGCTCGCTCCCGTCGACCGTCGCGCTCGGCACGGCCTCGACCTGCGCGGTGAGACGGTCGAAGCCCTCGTCGGGCCGGTCGAAGTGGGTCTCGTCGATCGCCCACGAGAACACGACCAGCGCTCCGACACCGAGGCCGGCCGCGACCACGGCGCCGAGGGTGAGCCACAGCTTCGTCGACATGACACCAGCCTCGCCCCCGAAGGGCCTCGACGGGGCGAACTCGCGGTGAACGACGCGTCCGCTTCCGGACGTGTCCTCAAGCGGATCTTGCCGCGCGGAAGTCGGATCGGGACAATCAGGGGTTCACAGAGCCCAGGAGTCGCCGTGATACCCGAGTCCCCGCCCGTCGCCCTCGCCCCGTGTCGGTGACCGAGACCGCGCAGGAGCGGCCCGCGACCGCGCGGCTCCGGCTCGGCGAATGGCTGCGCGGGGGCTCCTTCGGGCCGACCGACCTCACACGCCGCGGGTGCCTCCTGGTGCTGGTGTCGATCTTCGCGGTGCTCATCCCGGTGGGATCGCTGACGCTGATGGCGGCCGACGCGCACTTCGCGCTCAAGGTGTGGATCCTCGCCATCACGGTGATCGCCGTGCTCGGGGCGGTGCTGCGCGTGATCGCGGACGTGCGGCCGAACCCGCAGGACGACCTGGATCGGGCCGGGAAGGCGATCGGAGCGGTCGCCGCCCTCTACACGGCGCTCGCCGTGATCATCGACTGGAGCCTGCTGCACCTGTGAGGTCGCGCCCGCTCGGCGTCCGCACAGCACTGCTACGCGTCCGCCGCGGCGTCCGCTTCAGGACGTGTCCGCAAGCGGCGCTTGCCGCGGGCGATGTCGATTCAGGACACTGGATCGCGCCCGGTCGGTTCCTACCGGTCTCCCGGAGTGACCCGAACACTCTTCGGCTGATCGGCACGGCCGGGCGCTGTCCCGTCGGCCGCCCACGCCGCACCTAGCGCGAACAGGGTCGAGACGCCGTGGTGCTCCATGGCGGCGGCGACGCGCCTGCGGCCGGTGCGGGGATTGATGCCGAGGCGGTTCGAGGCCGTCTCGAGGGTGATTCCCGTCCGCATGAGGCGGAGCAGCGGGGTCCAGGGCTGCTCGACGGCGTCGATCGGAGTCGCCTGCCGCCACAGCTCCTCGAAGTACGCGCTGACCAGCCCTGCGAGCGCATGGTGCTGGACGCCCAGGACGCTCGTCGGCCGGGGCTCGCCCCACTGGAACGGCACGGCGAGGTGCTCCCCGTCGACCCAGAGCCAGCACGGCGGTGTCTCGAGGAGCCGGTACTGCACTCCGGCCCGCTGGTAGGCGTCGACGCGGGCGAGCACGCGCGGATCGCTGATCGACCCGGCCGGGATGATGACGCGCACCCGGTCCTTCGCCACGAGAGCCTGCCCGAAGCGCTGGGCGCGCTCGGTGGGCGGGTCGAGGAACCGCTGGACGTCGGGGAGGACGGCGTCGAGCGTTCCGGAGTCGCGGCGGACGAGATCGAACCAGAGGTCCTCGGAGGCGTGGGTCCCGTGCCGCAGGAGGGTCGGCACCAGATCGGCGGAGGACTCGCCGACCGCCCACGCGCCGAGCAGCGACGGCAGCTCCGCGATGATGCGCTCGATGCCGTCCATCGACCCGCGGGTGACAGCTCGCGCGGCCTCGGTGTGCCGGGCGATCGCCTCCGACGCCCACTCCGCGGGAGGGATGTAGACGAGCGCGTCTCCCTCGCCGCGCACGAGGCCCCGCTCGCGGAGGCGGGCGACGGCCGCGCGCAGGTCGACCGTGTCGAGGTCGGTCAGCACCGACGCCTCGGCGATCGTGCCCGGGCGGCCGCGGTGCAGCGCCGCGAGCAGTGTCTCGTCGTCCATGCGTCTCCCGTGAGGTGAGGGGCTCAGGGACGACAGTGCCCGCTCGGGGGCGGCGGGGCAAAGCCCCGCATTGACGCTGGCGGAGGGACGGGCGCGTCGAGTAGGGGCGGCCCGCCCCTCGCTGATCGATCCGTCGGAGAAGCCCCGTGTCGCGGACTCGGACGGGTCGTCGGCGACGGATGGATCCGTGGGCTGCCGGGACTCCTAGCTCAGGGTGTGCGCGTGGTCCGGCACGGTGCGGAACCGGTCGCGCGCCGGGCGCTCGTAGGTGTCGGCGGTCGGGCGGGGCGGGATCTCGATCGGCTCGGGGTCGCGGTGCTCGTAGGGGATCTGCGAGAGCAGGTGCGTGATCGCGTTCAGCCGCGAGGAGCGCTTGTCGTCGCTCGGGATGGTCCACCAGGGGGCGTCGGCGTGGTCGGTCGCCTCGAACATCTCGTCCTTGGCCCGCGAGTAGTCCTCCCAGCGGGTGATCGACTGCAGGTCGGTGTCCGAGAGCTTCCAGCGCCGCATCGGATCCTCCAGGCGCGAGCGGAAGCGCTCCTCCTGCACGTCGTCGGACACCGAGAACCAGTACTTGATCAGGATGATGCCGTCCTCGACGAGCATCCGCTCGACCACGGGAGCCTGACGCAGGAACAGCCGGTACTGCTCGGGCGTGCAGTAGCCCATCACCCGCTCGACCCCGGCGCGGTTGTACCAGGAGCGGTCCATCAGCACGATCTCGCCGGTGGTCGGCAGGCGCTCGAGGTAGCGCTGGAAGTACCACTGGCCCTTCTCGCGCTCGCTCGGCGTCGGCAGCGCGACCACGCGCGCCGCCCGCGGGTTGAGGTACTGCATGATCCGCTTGATCGCCCCGCCCTTGCCCGCGGCGTCGCGGCCCTCGAAGACGACGACGACACGGGCGCCGGTCTCGATGACCCAGCGCTGCATGGTGACCAGCTCGATCTGCAGGCGCTCGAGCTCGGCCTCGTAGAGCGTCTTGCGGATGCGGTGCACGTGCGTGCTCGACTTCGTGCTCGACTTCGACATCCCGCGACGGTACGCCCGGGCGTCTCCGCTGTCAGGGGGGTAGTGCGGAGGCGGCCGTGCCTGCACCGCTGAGCGACCCCGCCCTCAGACCAGCCGCTCGCCCGCCGCCCAGACCTGCACGACCGAGTGGTCGGGCGCGATCGCCACGACGTCGGCCGCGAAGCCCGGCGCGAGGCGGCCGAGGCGGTCGTCGAGGCCGAGCGCCCTGGCCGGAGTCTCGGTGAGGGCGGCGACCGCCTCCTGCCGGCCGAGGCCGACCTGCTCGATCGCGATCCGGAGCGCCGCGTCCTGGGTGAGCGTCGAGCCGGCGATCGTGCCGGTCCCCTCGATCCGCGCGACGCCGTCGACGACGCTCACGGCGAGGGAGCCGAGGCGGTAGGCGCCGTCGGCGGATCCCGCGGCGGCCATCGCGTCGGTGATCAGCGCGACCCGGCCGGGGGCGGCCCCGAAGAGGGTCCGCGCGACGGGAGGCGCCACGTGGACGCCGTCGAGGATGAGCTCGAGCGTGATCCGCTCGTCCTCCGCGGCCGCGACGACCGGGCCCGGCTCGCGGTGGTGGATGCCGGGCATGGCGTTGAAGGCGTGCGTGAGCACCGTCGCTCCCGCCGCGAACGCCTCGCGGGTGAGCGCGTACGACGCGCCGGTGTGGCCGACGGCGGCCACGACGCCTCCGTCGACGATGCGCCGGATCGCGTCGAGCCCGCCCTCGAGCTCGGGCGCCACCGTGATCTGGCGGAGCACCCCGTCCCCGCTCGCGAGCAGGGCCGCGACGTGCTCGAGTGTCGGCGCGAGGAGGCTCTGCGGATCGTGGGCGCCGTGGTTGCCGGGCGAGAGGAACGGACCCTCGAGGTGCGCGCCGAGGATCAGCGGATCGCGGGTCATCGCCGCGCGGATGGTGGCGAGCGAGCGCTCCAGGGCGGGGAGCGGGTTCGCGACGAGGCTGAGCACCGAGCGGGTGGTGCCGTGCCGGCGGTGCAGAGCGAGGGCGGCGGCGATCTCATCGGGTCCGTCGTCGAACGATCCGTGCGCGCCGCCGTGGCCGTGCAGGTCGATGAAGCCGGGGACGAGCGTCGCCTCCCCCGCGTCGACGACGAGATCGGCCGCCGGGGCGCCGGGCCCCGAGCCGACCGCGCCGATGCGCTCGCCGTCGAGGAGGATCCAGGCGTCGCGGGCGTCCGTCCGCGCGTCGACCGCGCGCGCGCCGCGCAGCAGGACGGTGCTCATGCGGGCGCCGATCCGGTGAGCGACGGGCGGGCGCGGAGCCGCGGAAGCGAAGTCGTCCATGCCCCCATCCTCGCGCGCCCACCGGAACCGACGCTCGAGGGGGAGGCGGAATGCGGGTCGGGGCGAGGCGGCACCGCGGTGCGGGGCGGCGCAATACGACGGTGCGACGCCGGTCATCACGGCGAAACGCGAGGCGGGTTGACTGGGCTCACACCACGCCGAGGAGACCGCATGACCCGCGAGAGCAGCACCCCGACCGCCATCAGCGGAGTCGTCGTCCCCGGCGACCAGCGCGGCCGCCTCCTCGGCTTCCCGACGGCCAACCTGCCGCTCGCCGACGGCGGCGTCTCGGACGGCGTGTACGCCGGCACGGTGATCGACGCGACCGACGGCTCCGAGCACCTCGCCGCCGTCTCGATCGGCCGCCGCGCGAGCTTCTACGGCCGCGACGGCGTCCGCCTCCTCGAGGCGCACCTCCTCGACTTCGCGGGTGACCTGTACGGACACGCGATCACCGTCGAGCTGCACGCGAAGCTGCGCCCGCAGCGGCGCTACCGCGGGGCCGAGGCGCTCGTCGAGCAGCTGCAGCGCGACGTCGCCGCGACGCGCACCTGGGCCCGCGAGGAGTCCCGGCCCGACGCCGCAGGTCCCGAGCACCGCGGGCGCAGGCACCCCGTCGGCGCGCGCCGCCCCCGCGACGCGGAGTCCGCCGGCCGCCGCACCGCCGAGCGGCTCGCCGCCCTCGCCGGCTCGATCGACGGCGAGGCGACCCACGAGAGCGTCGCCGAGCGCAGCCGCCTCCCGCTCGACTACCTCCGCTGGGCCTACCCGAGCACGCAGGAGCTCCAGTCGGCCGTGCGGTCGGAGCGCGCACCCGAGAGCTGACGCGGGCGGCTGTAACCCAGGGTTTACGCGACACGCGATCAGGGCCTCAGAAGCCCACCTACGGTGGGTATTCGGGGCCGACCGCCCCCCGAGGAGGCACACGATGGACGACGACTTCGAGCTCGCGGAGGCCCTCGGCCGCGCCCGCGAGGGCAGCCAGCGCCGCATCCGCGAGCTCCTGCAGAGCAGCCCCCGCCGCGCCCACGCCCTGCTGCGCGCCAGCATCCGCCGCGGTCTGATCACCGAGAAGGACCTGGTCGAGGAGCACGACCTCGTCATGTCGATGATGATGAGCCGCAACTCCATCCGCAGCGCCCTGCAGCAGCTCGGCTCGGAGGGACTCATCCGCCGCCGGCAGCGCATCGGCACCAACGTCGTCGGCAGCATCTGGGAGCTCCCCCTCCTCTCCCTCCTGCCCACGAGCGGCTGGGTGCTGGGCTCCGACTCGGTGCAGCACCCGGGCGGTCTCGAGATGACGTGCGAGGTCACCGACGTCAGCGAGGTGATCGCCCACCGCCACATCCGCGAGCGCCTCGAGCTCGACGGCGACCGCGTCGTGATGGCCGAGCAGCTCGTGACGATCGAGGGCGTCCCCGCGGGGATCATCGTCGGCTACCACCCGATCGCGGGCACGACGCCGCCCGGTGCGCGTCCGGATCCGCTCCCCTTCATCGACTCGGTCCGCGCGGCCCCCGGCAACCAGGTCGAGGCCACGGTCGAGGCGGTCAACGCCGACGAGCGCACGGCGCGGATCCTCGGCCTCAAGGAGGGCGCCGCGATCCTCACCCGCGAGACCCTCGTCCGCGACGCGGCCGGCGTGCCGCAGATCCTCGCCTACGGCCACTACCGCGGTGATCGCGTCGCGCTCTGGGCCGAGGACCCGGATGTGGAGGCGATGCGCTTCACCGCCCCTCCCGTCGCACAGCGCGCCGCCGACACCGCACCGGCGAATTGACGGCCACGGCACTCGAAGAGCCAGGTCAGCGCCCTTTTCCGCGTCGATGACGCGATGCGCAATCAGGTGTTGACGGCGACGACCCCCTCCCGAAATACCCACCGGCTGTACTGATCACGTCCCGACAGCACCGGTCGCGCTCCTGCGCGCACCCCCAGCACGAGGAGAGCGATCATGGTCCGCTTCGTCACACGACGGCTCGTCCAGGGCCTCGTCACGGTCTTCGGAGTCGTGACCGTCGCGTTCTTCCTCGTGCGCCTCTCGGGGAACCCGGCGGCGCTCCTGCTCGGGCCAGAGGCGTCGCAGGAGGACATCGCGCGCCTCTCGGCGAGCCTCGGCTTCGACCAGCCCCTTCTCTTCCAGTACACGGGATTCCTCGCGCGGGCCTTCACCGGTGACTTCGGCGACTCGCTGCGCCAGGGCACGCCCTCGCTCGAGCTCGTGCTGCAGCGGATGCCCGCGACCCTCCAGCTGGCCCTGACGAGCTTCGTGCTCGGCCTCGTGCTGGCGTTCGCGGTCGTGCTGATCCTGCAGCTGTCGGACTCGTCGCGGCTGCGGAACGCGGTGCTCTGGTTCGCCAGTGCCCGCCAGGCGATCCCGTCGTTCTGGTTCGGGATCCTGCTGGTGATGGTCTTCGCGGTGAGCCTCGGGGTCCTCCCCGCGCTCGGCAACAACTCGCCGCTGTCGATCGTCCTGCCCGCGGTGACGATCGCGACCCTCGAGCTCGCGCTCTACATCCGCCTGCTCGACACCGGCTTCGCCGATCAGTACCGGATGGACTACGTGCGCACCGCCTACGCGAAGGGGCAGCGGCGCAGCATCGTCATCCTGCGGCACATGCTCCCGAACGCGCTGCTCCCGGTGATCACGGTCGCGGGCCTCAATCTCGGCGCCCTGCTGGGCGGCACCGTCGTCGTCGAGCTGGTCTTCAACTGGCCCGGAGTCGGGCAGCTGCTCATGCAGTCGATCTCGGCCCGCGACTACACCGTCGTGCAGTCGGCGATCCTCGTCATCGCCGTGTTCTTCGTGCTCGTCAACGTCGTCGTCGACCTCCTCTACGCCGCCCTCGACCCGAGAGTGAGACTCCAGTGAGCCCCCGCGTCCCTCCGCAGCCCGCCACCACCGACGTGCGCGAGCCGATCGCGGTGCCGACCCCCGCCTCCGCCCGCACCTCGACGCAGGCGCTCGCGATCCAGCGGGTCCGGTGGCTGTTCCGCCGCCCGCAGCCCGGCTCGTCGCAGACTCCGCTGAGCGCGTCGTTCTACGTCGCCACCGCGCTCGTCGCCCTCGTGGTCCTCACGATCGTGCTCGTGCCGCTGCTGCCGTTCTTCGACCCCGACACCCAGGATCTGCGCGGGCGCTTCCTGCTGCCGCTCGCCGACCCGGCGCACCTGCTCGGCACCGACGCGCTCGGCCGCGACATGCTCTCGCGCCTCGCCGTCGCGGGCCGGGTGTCGCTGTCGATCGCGGTGCCGGCGGTGGCGCTCAACCTGCTGATCGGCGTGACGCTCGGCCTCATCGCCGGCTACTTCGGCGGGCGGCTCGACACCGTCATCTCGGCGCTGTCCGACATCCAGCTCGCGATCCCGATCATGCTGCTGCTGATCGCCATCGTCTCGGCGATCGGCCCGAGCGTGCTGACGCTGATCGTGGTGATCGGAGTCGCCAACTGGGTCGGCTACGCCCGCGTCGCCCGGGCGACCGCCTGGTCGCTCCGCGAGCGCGAGTTCATCTGGGCGCCGAAGACGCACGGAGCGACCCACGGCTGGATCCTGCGCAAGCACCTCGTGCCCAACGTGATCCCCGCGCTCGCGGTGCTCGTGCCGTTCGACCTCGGTGTGATCGTGCTGCTCGAGGCGGCGCTGTCGTTCCTCGGCCTCGGCATCCAGGCGCCCACCCCCAGCTGGGGCGGGATGATCGAGGAGGGTCAGACCTACCTCCGCGACAGCCCGATGATCACGATCCTCCCCGGCCTGATGCTCTTCATGCTCGTCGCCGGGCTCCAGTTCATGAGCCAGCGCCTCACCGGCGTCCAGTCGCAGAAGGCGGAGTAGCGCATGCCCCCCGAAGAAGCAGTCCCCGTCCTCAGCGTCCGCGACCTCGTCATCGAGGCGGGCCCGAAGGACGCGCCCGTGCACCTCGTCGACGGCATCGGCTTCGACGTGATGCCCGGAGAGGTCGTCGCGATCGTCGGCGAGTCGGGCTCGGGCAAGTCGATGACGATGCTCTCGACCATGGGCCTCCTGCCCCGCGGGGTGCGGGTGACGAGCGGCGAGATCCTGCTCGGCGGAGTCGACCTGCGCGCGGTCGACGAGGCGACGCTCCGCTCGATCCGCGGCGGCTCGCTCTCGATGATCTTCCAGGACCCGATGACCTCGCTGAACCCGGTGATGCGCATCGGCACCCAGATCGCCGAGATGATCACGCTGCACCGGAAGGGCCTCTCGAAGGCCGAGGTGCGCGCGGAGTCGCTGCGGCTGCTCGAGCTCGTGCACCTGCCCGATCCCGAGCGCCGGCTCCGCGCCTACCCGCACGAGCTCTCGGGCGGTCAGCGCCAGCGGGTGATGATCGCCATGGCGATCGCGCACGAGCCGGGGATGCTGATCGCCGACGAGCCGACCACGGCGCTCGACGTCACGGTGCAGGCGCAGGTGATGCGCGTGCTCCAGGAGGTGCGCGAGCGCCTCCGCTCCTCCCTGGTGCTGGTCACCCACGATCTGGGCCTCGTCGCCGAGAACGCCGACCGCGTGCTGGTGATGCACCAGGGGCGGATCGTCGAGAGCGGTACCGCGATCGACGTCTTCCGCGACCCGCAGGACGACTACACGAAGCGGCTCCTGGCGAGCATCCTGCCGGTGACGGGCACGGAGGCGCGGGCCGTCGCGCCGGTCGTCACCTCGGTCTCGCACCCGCACGCCGAGCCCGTCGTCGAGGTGTCGGAGGTCAGCGTGCACTTCCCGCAGCGCGGCGCCTGGGGCCGGGCGGCCGAGCCGTTCCGCGCCGTGGACGGCGTCTCGTTGCGCCTCGAGGCGGGCCGCACGCTCGGGCTCGTCGGAGAGTCGGGCTGCGGCAAGTCGACGCTGGTCCGCACGATCCTCGGGATGCAGAAGCCGACCGCCGGATCGGTGAGCTACCGCGGCACCGAGGTCTCCGAGCTGAGCGACCGGGCCCGCCGGCCGCTGCGCTCGTCGATCCAGGCGGTGTTCCAGGATCCGTACTCGTCGCTGGATCCGCGCCTGACGGTGCACGAGATCGTGGCCGAGCCGCTGCGCATCAACGGCCGCTACTCCGCCGCCCGCGTGGCCGAGGTGCTCGAGCAGGTCGGGCTCGCCCGCGAGTCGGCGAAACGCCGCCCCGCCGACTTCTCGGGCGGCCAGCGGCAGCGGATCGGCATCGCCCGCGCGCTCGCGCTGAAGCCCGACGTGCTCGTGCTCGACGAGCCGACCTCGGCCCTCGACGTGTCGATCCAGGCGCAGGTGATGGCGCTGCTCACCGAGCTGCAGTCCGAGCTCGGGCTCGCCTACCTCTTCGTCTCGCACGACCTCTCGGTCGTCAGGGCCCTCGCCGACGACGTCGCGGTCATGCACCGCGGGGTCTTCGTCGAGACCGGGCCGACCGCCTCCGTGTTCGACGCTCCGCAGCACGAGTACACCCGCTCCCTCCTCGCCTCCGCTCCCGTCCCCGACCCCACCCGCCGCCGGCGCACCCTCCCCGCCGCCGCCTGACCCGCTCCACAGCACCGCCTTCCCGCTCCTCCCGCGCTCTCCCGCGCCGGCCGGCTCCGCTCCCGCGCGCCCGGCCCTCGACGAAAGGCACTCCCCCATGCTCCGACGCACCCGGCACTCCGCCGCCGTGGCCTCCGCCGCCGCGGTCGCCCTCCTCCTCACCGCGTGCAGCGGCGAGGCCTCCTCGAGCGAGGGAGGCGGGTCGAGGGACTCGATCGTCGTCGCCCAGCCGAGCGACCTGGCCAACGCCGATCCCGTGATCGACAACGGGCTCTACAGCACCAACATCTTCCACGCGGTCTACGACCAGCTGACGACGGTCGACGGAGACGGCGAGCTCCAGCCGCGCCTCGCGACGGAGTGGACCGCGAGCGACGACGCGAAGACCTGGACCTTCACCCTCCGCGACGACGCGACCTTCACCGATGGCACGCCCGTCACCGCCGAGGACGTGCGCTTCAGCTTCCAGGCGGTCATCGACTCGCCCGACTCGCTGAACAAGATCTACACGAACAACATCGCGAGCATGGAGGTGACCAGCGACACCGAGATCACCTTCCAGCTCACGGCAGGCGACTCGGTCTTCACCCGCCGCGCGTACTACATCTCGATCGTCCCCGAGGCGTACTACACCGAGGTCGGCTCCGACGGCTTCGCGAAGGCGCCCATCGGCTCCGGCCCGTACACCTTCGAGAGCTGGACCCCCGGCGTCTCGACCGAGCTCGCCGCGAACCCCGACTACTGGGGCGGCGAGCCCTCGATCGCGAACGTGACCGTCGAGCCGATCGCCGACCCGGACGCGCGCCTGAACGGGCTGCTGTCGGGTGACATCGACCTCACCGCGATCACCCCCGCTCAGGTCGCCTCCGTCGACGGCTCCGGCTACACCGTCGCCGAGGGCCAGTCGAACCAGCTGATCTACGTCGGCTTCAACGAGACCTCCGGCGGCCCGCTCGCCGACGCCGACCTGCGCAACGCCATCAGCATGGCGATCGACCGCGAGACCATCATCGAGACGATCCACGACGGCTACGCGACCGTCGCGAACGCCTCCTCCGTCGCCCCGAACGTCAACGGCTTCGACGCAGAGCTGCCCGACCTCGCCTACGACCCCGACGCGGCCGCCGAGCTGGTCGAGTCCTCCGGCTACGACGGCAGCGCGATCCCCTTCCAGTACCCGACCGGCGGCAACGTGCCGAACTCGGCCGAGGTCGCCCAGGCGATCGCCTCGCAGCTCGCCGAGGTGGGCATCACCGTCGAGCTCGAGGGTGTGGAGTACTCCTCCTACGTGCTGCTGACCTCGTCGAAGTCGCACCCGGGCATGTACATCACCCAGTTCTCGCCGTCGATGATGGACGCCTCGACCACCCTGAACTACCTCTACGGCCCCACCGGCTACGCGATCTTCTCCGACCCCGACGTCGACGCCCTGATCGTCGAGGCCAACGCCACGGTCGACACCGACGCCCGCAACGACGTGATCGCCGAGATCTGGGCGCTGAACGCCGAGCGCACGCACCTCGCGAACATCGACTACACGGTCGCGACCTACGGAGTGGCCCCCGGCCTCGACTGGACGCCGCGCGCCGACGGCCACGTCGACTGGCGCGAGGCGAGCTGGCAGTAGCCGAGAGATCGAGAAGGAAGGAGCACGCATGTACCTCGCCGACGACACCGGAGCGGCGCACGACTTCATCTGGATGGTGAAGAACGCGGTCGTGCCGCGACCCATCGCCTGGGTCGGCACCGAGAGCGCGAGCGGAGTGGGCAACCTCGCCCCGTTCTCGTACTTCACCCTGGTCACGATGGATCCGCCGACGCTGATGATCTCGTTCACCGGAGAGAAGGACTCGCACGACAACATCCGCGAGACCGGCGAGTTCGTGGTGAACCTGGTCACCGACGGACAGGCCGAGGTGGAGACGGCGACGGCGGCGATCACCCCGCCGTCGGTCGACGAGGCCGCGCTACTCGGTCTCGAGGTCGTCGACTCGACCAGGGTCCGGCCGAAGCGCCTGGCGATGGCGAAGGTGGCGCTCGAGTGCGTGCTGCTGCGCGAGACCGAGGTGTACGACGCGAACGTGGTCTTCGGCCAGGTGCTCGCGGTGCACGCCGACGACGGGATCCTCGACCCGAGCGGGCGCATCGACATCGCGAAGTACCGCCCGGTCGCGCGCCTCGGCGGCTCGCTGTACACGACCGTCACGAGCGACTACAAGCACCCGGTGCCGGTGGCGACCGAGGAGTGGCTGGCGGCGCAGCCCGGTGGCGGGGCCGCCGCGCCGGTCGACCCCGAGGAGCTCGCGGCGGCGGCGGCCTGGTCGAGGGAGCAGGCGGCCGCGGCGGTGTGATCGGGCGGGGGCACGCGGTACCCCGCGGTCCCCCTCGTCGTCCTGTCCGCCTCCTTCTGCAGCGCCCTCGGCGCGACCGCCCTGCGCGCACCCGACCGGCGGCCGCGAGTCGCCGCCTCCCTCCGCGTCGCTGTCGGAGCGATGTTCGCCGTCACGGGCGTCAGTCACTTCGTCGGCAGACGCGAGCAGATGATCGCGATGGTGCCGGAGCGGCTGGCCGCGCCGGAGCTCCTCGTCTCGGCCACCGGAGTGCTCGAGCTCGCCGGTGCCACAGCGATGCTCTCGTCACGCCTCACCCCCTGGGCCGCGACCGGCCTCTCGGCCCTGCTCGTCGCGACGTCCCCCGCCAACGACACCCTCGCTCACTCGGGCGGTCCCCTCGAGTGGTCGCAGACGCTCGCCCCCCGGACCGCCCTGCAGGTCGCGTACCTCGCCGCGACGGCCGGCCTCGCCGCGTCCTCCTCCCGCGCCGTGAGGGCGACCAGCGCGCCCTCCCTGCTGTCTCCCCGCCGCACGCCGCCCTCCATGCTGGTCGAGTAGCCGCCGCAGGCGGCGTATCGAGACCCATCTCCGCCAGCGGATCAGGCTTCCAATCCGCCCTTCTGAAGCTGGTGGATCTCGATACGCCGCGTGCCGCGGCTACTCGATCAGCGAGGGACGGGGCCCGCCCGTGAGCCCATGAGCCCACGCCTCCCCGACGCCCACCGCCCACCGCCCACCGCCCACCGCCCACCGCAATCCATGCTGGTCGAGTAGCCGCCGCAGGCGGCGTATCGAGACCCATCTCCGCCCGCGGACGAGACTTCGAACCTCGCCTTCTGAAGCTGGTGGATCTCGATACGCCGCGTGCCGCGGCTACTCGATCAGCGAGGGACGGGGCCCGCCCGTGAGCCCGAGCCCACGAGCCCACGCCTCCCCGACGCCCGCCGCCCTCCGCCCGCCGCCATCCCTGCTGGTCGAGTAGCCGCCGCAGGCGGCGTATCGAGACCCACCTCCCTAGCAACGTCCGCCATCCCGCCCCCGAAGCCTCCTCCACAGCCCCTCCCGCCCCGCGAGTCGTCCCGTTCGGGCCCTGCGCCCGCTCCGATGTCGGTCCTCCCTGCTTCAATATCCGTATGGCAGTTGCAGCACCGACCAGACCCGCGGAGGCGTCACTCGACGCGATCCGCGAGGGCGCCGACGACGTCGGCCGGCTCGCGCGCAACGCGTCGATGCACTTCCTCGCATCCGCCGAACGGCTGTACGACGTCTACCACCGGGCACTCGCGATCCCCCTCTCCTTCGCCCGCGGTGGCCTGTCGAGCAGCGAGTCGAACACCCTCGTCGAGCGCTCGCTCCGCGCCGAGCTCGCCAACGGATCAGGGGTGTCCGAGTGGGAGCTGTCGCGCGAGCTCGAGCGCGCCCACCTGCTGGTCGAGGACCTGCCGCTCACCCGCGCCGCGCTCGCAGCGGCCCGGATCCGGTGGCGGGCGGGCGAGGTGATCTGCTCGGTCGCCGCGTCGCTGCCGAAGGAGTCGCTCGCCGAGTTCGACGAGCGCGCCACCGAGCTCGCCCTCTCGAGGACTCCGACCCAGCTGCGCCGCGCGCTCGACAGGCTCCGCGACGAGCTGCACACCGAGCCGCTCGCCGAGCGGCACACGCGCGCGAAGCAGGACCGCGGAGTGTGGCTCACCCCCGAGATCGACGGAATGGCCACGCTCAGCGCCCTGCTTCCGGCAGCCGCCGCGCTCGCGGCGTACAGCCGCCTCGACCGCATCGCCCGCACGCTCCGCGACAGCGACGGCGACGTCGCTCGCGGTGCTCATACCGCTCAGGGTGACGAGCGGACCCTCGCGCAGCTGCGCGCCGACGCGCTCGCCGATCTGCTCTGCGACGGCGACGTCGCCGGCACGACACCGATCAGCGACGGGACCGAGGCGCCGCCGACCTTCGTTCCGGGTGTGCGCCCCGAGGTGCGGCTGACCCTGGCAGCGAGCACCGCCGCCGGCGTCGACGACGCGCCCGCCGATCTCGACGGCTACGGCCTCATCCCCGCCGACACCGCCCGCCACCTCGTCGGGGTCGCGGCGACCCTCACCCGCGTCCTCACCGATCCCGAGACCGGCGCCGTCGTCTCCGTCGGCCGCACCCACCGCGTCCCACCCCCGCGGATGCGCCTCCACCTGCAGCTGCGCGACCGGACCTGCCGCTTCCCCGGCTGCACCCGCCCCGCCTCCACCGCCGAAGCCGACCACACCCTCGAATGGCGCAACGGAGGCGACACCTCCCTCGACAACCTCCTCAGCCTCTGCACCGCCCACCACCACGTCCGCCACGGCGACCGCTGGACCTACCGCCTCCACGCCGACGGCACCGCCGACTGGACCACCCCCACCGGACGCCACGTCACCACCCGACCACCCGCACTCCTCCCGCCCGCACCCGCCCGGCCCGCCTTCCGCGAGCATCCGCTCTTCGCACCCTCACCGCAGCCGCCCCGCTCCACCGGGACACCACCGCCGTTCTGACGCGCCCAGCGCCTCCTCGCTCGCGGCCGCGACTCGACGCGCTCCGACCGGATCCGCCCGGCGGATACCGCGGCGAGCGCCGACGCGACCCGCGCGGGCGGCACCCGCCTCCCGGCGAATTCCCGCGCGCCGATCCGCAGAACCCCCGGTCAGCGCCCGATCCTCTCCCGATCCCCCCGCCCGGGCACTGCGCAATCAGATCGGCACCCCGCCGCGGTCCCGGCGAAATCTGCGCCCTGTGGAATGGCCTCCAGATCAGCGGCACCGGCACCGCCGCAGGCACGCGACACTTCCGAAGGAGCCCGATCCCATGGTCACCCCGTTCCATCTCGCCTGGTTCACCCCGTTCAAGACCCCCGCGTGGAAGAGTCCGTGGGCGGCCGACACTCCGACGACCTGGCTGAACGGCGACTACTACATCGACATGGCGCGTCAGCTCGAGCGGGCCGGCTTCGACTTCATGATGTTCGAGGACTCGACTCTCGTCTCCGACACCTACGGCGGCACGACCGAGAACGACCTCAAGCACGGGCTGCACTCGCCCAAGGGCGACCCCGTGCCGCTGCTGCCGGTGCTCGCGCAGCACACCTCCAAGATGGGCTTCATCGCGACGATGTCGACCAGCTTCTACCCGCCGTTCATCCTCGCCCGCACCATGGCCACGATGGACCACCTGACGAAGGGCCGGGTCGGCTGGAACATCGTCACCTCCTCCGAGGATCTCGCAGGGCAGAACTACGGTCTCGACCACCTGCTCCCCCACGACGAGCGCTACGCGATGGCCGAGGAGTACGTCACCGTCGTGAAGGCGCTCTGGGACTCGTGGGAGCCCGGCGCGATCGTCGCCGACCGCGAGACCGGCGTCCTCGCCGATCACACGAAGGTGCACCCCATCCACCACGAGGGGAAGTACTTCAAGGTCCGCGGCCCGCTCAACCTGCCCGCCGGCCCGCAGGGGCACCCCGTGCTCTGCCAGGCGGGCGGCTCCCCCGCCGGTCGCGACTTCGCGGCCAAGCACTCCAACGTGCTGCTCTCGCAGCCCAGCGGAGTGGAGGGGATGAAGGAGTACCGCGACGACATCCGCGCCCGTGCCGCCGCCCACGGCCGCAACCCCGACGACGTGAAGGTGATGTACATCATCCAGCCGGTGCTCGGCGAGACGCAGGCCGACGCCGAGGAGCTCGCGCGCCGCCGCTACGAGCTCACGCAGGACCAGATCGAGACGGTCCTCGGCATCATGTCGATCACCACCGAGGTCGACTTCAAGCAGTTCGACCTCGATCAGCCGCTGCCCGACGACGTCACGACCAACGGCCACCAGTCGGGGCTCGCATCGTTCAAGAAGCGGGCCGCCGGCAAGACGATCCGCGAGGCGCTGATGGGCCAGTCGTCCGAGTCGGTGAAGCTGGTCGGCACGCCCGACTCCGTCGCCGAGCAGATGGAGGAGGTCGTGGACTTCGTCGGAGGGGACGGCTTCCTCGTCCGCGGCGAGCCGGTGCGCACGCACTCGCGCCGCTACATCGACGAGATCGCGAGCGGGCTCGCCCCCGCGCTCCGCCGCCGCGGCCTGATCCGCTCCTCCTACGACGAGCCCACCTTCAAGGCGAACCTGGCGGCGTTCTGATGGTCGCCCCGTTCCACCTCGGCTGGTTCCTCAACGGCACCTCGGTGCCCGCCTGGGGTCAGGAGTTCTCGGGCGCGATCGGCACGCAGTGGCAGCAGGCCGAGATCTTCGTCGACCTCGCGCGGGCGATGGAGCGGGCGCGCTTCGACTACGTGCTGATCGAGGACAACACCTTCGTCGGCGACCGCTACGGCGACTCGATGGAGCTCTACCTCAAGCACGCGTTCCAGACCCCGCGGCAGGATCCGATGGTCACCGCGACCCTCCTGGCGCAGGCGACGGAGCGGCTCGGGATCATCGCGACGGCGGGCACCTTCGCCTACCACCCGTACATGCTGGCGCGCCTCACCGCGTCGATCGACCAGGTCTCGAAGGGCCGGATGGGCGTGAACGTCGTCACCGGCACCTCCGACCGCGCGCTGCAGAACTACGGCTTCGACGGCATGGACGAGCACGACTCGCGCTACGACGTCGCCGAGGACTTCCTGAAGGCGTCGATCGCACTCTGGGACACCTGGCAGCCGGGCGCCGTGGTCGCCGACTCCGACACCGGCTACTGGGCCGATCACACGAAGGTGCGCCGGGCCGACTACCGCGGCAGCCACTACTCCAGCCGCGGCCCGCTCAACACGGGGCCGCTGCCGCAGGGCCGCCCGGTGATCTCGCAGGCCGGAGGCTCGCCCCGCGGCATCGCGTTCGCCGCGAAGTACGCCGACACCATCGTCGCCATCCACGCCACGGCCGAGTCGATGAAGGCCTACCGCGACAAGGTCCGCGCGGCGGCGATCTCGTTCGGCCGCGACCCCGACGACATCAAGGTGCTCTTCGGAGTGGGCCCGATCGTCGGATCCACGCAGGCCGAGGCGGAGGAGCGCGTGCGCCTGCGCCGCGACGACATCGCCGAGAACATCGAGGTGCACCTCGCCGCGATGGCGAAGTCGACCGACATCGACTTCGCGCAGGTCCCGCTCGACGTGCCGCTCGGCTCCCTCGAGCTGCAGACGAACGGCACGCAGCAGCTCAGCGACTTCGTCACGCGCAACGCCACGAAGACGCTCCGCGAGGCCGTGGTCTCGCGCGGAGTCGGCAACGGCCCGGTCATCGCCGGCACTCCCGAGACGGTCGCCGATCAGCTCGAGGAGATGATGCGCGTCGCCGGCGGAGACGGCTTCCTCATCTCGACCAGCGGCGTCACCCGCCGCTTCATCGCCGAGATCTGCGACGGACTGGTGCCCGAGCTGCAGCGCCGCGGACTCACGCGCCGCGAGTACTCGTTCGACCAGCTGCGCGACAACCTGCTCGAGTTCTGACCGATAGGAGAGCCACCATGCGCGGATACGTCGACACCGACTGGGGTCAGATCCACTACCGGAGGAGCGGCACCGGCACTCCGGCGCTCGTGCTGCTGCACGAGTCGCCCCGCACCTCCGCCGTCTACGAGCCGGTCCTGGAGGCGCTCGGCACGCACGCGACGACGATCGCGTTCGACACCCCCGGCTTCGGCCAGAGCGACTCGGCGCCCGCCGATCAGCCGCTCGCCGAGTACGCGCGGATCCTCGTGCAGGCGCTCGACGCGCTCGGCGTGGACGAGTTCGTGCCCGTCGGCATGAAGACCGGCAGCTCGCTCGCGACGGCGCTGGCGGTGTCGCTCCTCGGCACCGGCCGCGTGCGGCGCGCCGTGCTCTACGCCCTCGAGGAGCCCGACGAGGAGTCGACCGAGTACTGGGCCGAGAACTGGGCGCCGGAGCTGCCCGTCACGGCCGACGGCGCCGTGCTGCAGTACCTGTGGCAGAAGAACATCGGCCTCTACGGCACCGACGATCCGCGCGCGCTGATCGGCTGCGTCGCCGACACCCTCGGCAACCTCGAGCGCTACAACTCGATCTACCCCGCGGTGTTCCGCGGCCGCGCGACGACCTGGGCCGACAACCTCGCGCTCGTCGAGGCAGGCGTCGAGCTGACCGTGCTGCGCCCGCCGTGGGCGCGGATGACCCTCGACATCCCGATCGAGTTCACCGACATGCCCGGCACCCGCGTCGTCGAGATGCCGGTGAGCGGCCAGTTCCCCGCCAGGGCTCCTCGCGAGTTCACCGCGGCCGTCCTCGCGGGCGCCGGCCTGGGGTCGTGACCGCGGGAGTCGCCGCACCGGCCCTGGCGCGCGAGGTGCGCGCGCCGCTCGCGGGCCTGATGATCGCCCAGTTCGTCGCCGGCCTCTCGGCGACGATCGTCGCGACCAGCATCCCCACCGTGATGCGCTCCCTCGAGGGAGCCGCCGGCCTCTCGACCTGGCTGGTGGCCGCCACGATCCTCGGCAACACCGCGACGACTCCGCTCTGGGGTCGCCTCGCCGACCTGGTCGCGCCGAAGCGGATCCTGCAGAGCGCGATCGCGGTCTTCATCGCGGGTTCGCTGCTCGCCGCGCTCGCCCCGTCGACGGCCGTGCTGCTGACGGCGCGGGCGCTGCAGGGCATCGGCCTCGGAGGCACCGCCGCCGTCTCGATGGCCGCCGTCGCCCTGCTCGTGCCGCTGCGCGAGCGCGGCCGCGTCAACGGATCGCTGCAGGCGCTGCAGACCTCGGCGACGATCCTCGGCCCCATCGTCGGCGGCCTGGTCGTGCAGACCCTCGGCTGGCGCTGGTGCTTCGTCGTGGCGCTGCCCCTCGCCGTCGCCTCGTTCGCGGTGCTGACGGCCTCCCTGCACGTGCGCCTCCCGGTATCGCCGCGCGGCGGCCGGACCGACTACGCGGGTGCCCTGCTGATCGCGACCGGGATCCCCGCCTCGCTGATCGCGCTGACGCTGCTGGGCGAGGGCTCGTTCGGAGTCGCCCTGGTCGGCTTCGGCGCGTTCGGCGCCGCGGCCCTGATCGCCCTCGTGATCGTCGAGCTGCGGGTCGCCGCGCCGATCATCCCGTTGCGGCTCCTCGGCGGCCGGGTGACGCTCGTCTGCGCGTCGGCCGCCCTGCTGCTCGGCTCCACCCTGTTCGGAGGGTCGGTCTTCGTCACGCAGTACCTGCAGATCGGCCTCGGCATCGACCCCGCCCCGGCCGGCCTGCTGCTCGCGCCGATGGCGCTCGGCGCGGTCGTCGCCTCCTGGACCGCCGGCCGCCGCATCACCCGGACCGGCCGTCTCAAGGGAGTGCTGCTGCTGGCCGCGTCGGCGATGCTCCTCGGGAACGCGGCGCTCGCCCTGGCGCCGTTCGCTCCCCTCCCGTTGGCGCTGGGAGGCGCGCTGCTGCTGGCCGCCGGTCTGGGCATGACCCTGCAGAACCTGGTGCTCGCCGCGCAGACCGTCGCTCCGCTCGGCCGCACCGGCTCGGTGAGCGCGGCGATCGTGTTCTTCTTCACCCTCGGCGGCACCGTCGGCCTCGTCGGCTACGGCGCGGCACTGTCGGCCCGGCTCTCGGTGCTGACACGGGAGGGCGCGTCGGAGGCGGAGTCGTACTCGCTCGGGCTGCCCCTGGTGTTCGCGCTGTCCGCCGTCGCCGCCGGGGTGGCGCTCGCGGCGCTGGCGCTGCTGCCGGCGGTGCGGCTGCGCGACCTGCGCTGACGGGAGGCGCGCGTCGCGAAAGCCCGGTGCGTCACGCCCCCACGAGCTCGAAGACCGCGCGCTCCGTCTCGACGCCGTTGATCTGCAGGGCGATCGCGTGCAGGCCGGCGTAGTAGCGGCGCGTGGTGATCGCCCGGAACGAGTGCGCGCGCCGCACCTCGAGCATCTCCCCCGGACGCACGCTGGCGGTCGTCAGCTTGAAGGTCTTCGAGGTCTGGCCGCCGCTGGCCTTGCGGTGGTGCACGACGTAGTCGACGGCCAGCCGCAGGTCGGCGACGCCGGTGTTGCGGAGGCTCGCGCGGAACTCGACCGACTCGCCCATCGCGACGACGGTGCGGTCGAGGTGCGGTCCGTCGATCTCGAGCGCGTCGCCCGCGGAGGCGAACCCCAGCAGAGCGAGCGCACCCGGGTCGCCGCGCTTGACGAGCGTGCGCAGGCCGTGGCGCACGACCCGCGCCGTGTGCTCGTCGGGGTCCGCGAGCCAGCGCGCGGCCGTCGCGGTGACGAGCTCGGGGGCGTCGCGGCTGAGGTCGTTGAGGTGGTTGGCGACCGAGCGGCGGACGTACTCGGACTCGTCGCGGTACAGGCCGTCGAGGATCGGCACGGTGACACCGGGCCGGCCCGTCAGCTCGGGGACGCGCACCGACCACGGCAGGTACGGGCGAGTGCCCTCCGAGGCGAGGCGGCGCACGTGCTCGTCGCTCGAGGCCGTCCAGGTCGCGATCGTGCCGAGCGCGCGGTCGAGGTCGTGGCGGAGGAGGGTGCGGATCGCGAACTCGGAGGTGAGGAGGCCGGTCAGCTCCGCCAGCAGCGCCAGCGCGTCGTCGAAGGAGTCGTCGGCGACGCCCCTGCTCGCCACCGCCGCGGTGACCGGCCAGATCATCCAGCCGCGGAAGGTCGGAGTCGCCGAGCGCGCCGCGCGGACGACCGACGCCAGATCCGCGTAGCTCCCGGGGACGTCCGCGAGCAGGGCGTCGCGCAGCAGGTCGGCGCGCTCCCGGAGCGCGAGGCCGGCGAGGCGGGCGCCGGCAGCCGCCAGCGCGGGAGCACCGGGCGGCGACACCAGCGCCACGGCGGCGGCGAGGTCGTCGGCGGTTCCGGAGTCGATCAGCTGGTCGGCGAAGGGCACGGCGGGTCCTCTCAGTGCGCGGGGCGATCTTAGGTGGTTCTCCGCGTTCGGGACTGCTGCCACCCGCACCACAACGGGTGGCGCCGCTGTCAGAATCCGGAGCATGGACCAACCGCGACCGGACGAGCTCGCCGAGCTGAGACGGCGGGCCTACGGCCGAGCCCCCGACATCGACCGGGATCCCGAGGCCCTCGCCCGCCTCCGCGCTCTCGAGGCGGGCGAGCGCCCGGACGAGGAGCGGCCGGCTGGACAGGAGCCCGCTGCATCACCGCCGGAGGAGAGCGGAGTACCGGAGGCCGACTCCGCTCCCCCTCCTGCACCCCGCCGGCGGATCGCCCTGCTCTGGACCGCCTCGATCCTCGCCAGCGCGCTGCTCGCCGCCGGAGCGACCGCCGGCGTCACCGCCTGGGTGGCCGATCGCTCGGGCCCGCCGGGGCGGGAGGTGGCGACCCTGACGCTGACGAACAGCGGCGACGTCCCGGGCTGGGTGAACAGCGGCCTGGCCGACTCCCTGGTCTCCGAGGACTTCCACGGGCTCAGGGTCCTGAAGCAGCCGAGCGGCGAGGACGGCGGCTCGTGCATCTACGTCCTGCAGTCGGCCACGTCGGACGGCGACGCGTACGGCGGGCTCGCCTACAGCGGAGTGTCGTACAGCGGCTGCACCGCCGGCCCGTTCCCCGCAGTGGCGCAGCTGATCGTCACCGCCGCGCAGCCCGACGAGCTGCGCGACGCCTTCTCGGAGGGCAGCGCGCTCCGGTTCGTCCTCGAGGGCGAGACGGTGCACGTGAGCACCGGCTGACCGCCGGCCCTCGGGCTCAGGCGACCGAGCGGAGGTGGCGGAACGCCGAGCCGTGGAACACGAGCGGCTCGATCGTCTCGTCGTTGTGCAGGGCCGTGACCTGCAGCAGCACCACGTGGTGGTCGCCCGCCGGGATCTCCTGGAAGATCGAGCACTCGAGCCAGAGCGGCGACCCGTGCACGAAGACGGCGCCCGCCTCGCTCTTCTCGATCTCGAGGCCCTCGAAGCGGCCGGCCTTGTTGCGGGAGGCGAGCTGCCGCGCCGCGCCGTCGTGGCCGGCTCCCATCACCGAGACGCCGAGACGACCCGCCGCGCGCAGCACCGGCCACGTGGTCGACGAGTTCTGGATGGCGAACATCACCAGCGGCGGGTCCATCGAGACGCCGACCGAGAAGGAGGAGGCGACCATCCCCTCGAGGTTCCCGTCGACCTCCGCGGCGAAGGCGGCGACTCCGGACGGGAAGTGCGAGAAGGCCTGGCGGAGCAGCTGCGGATCGGGCGAGTAGGTCTCGAGACTCATGGCGCAGAAGTCCTTTCGGTCAGAAGAGCACGGCGGGGTCGGGCACGATCCTGACAGTCGAATGTTGAATCCGGATTGCGCCGGTGGCGGGATCCACGACGGTCGGGCGGAGGCGCTCTCGCGCCGTTCGCGAGGGCCGCGGATCCGCGTGATCACGCGCTTCCCGCCCCGGATTCGCCTCCTGCGCGACCCCCACTCACGAATCCGCCTCCCGATTCCGCCGCCTCCGCCCATCCTCGCTGATCGAGCCCGCAGCCCGCGCAGCGGGCGTACTCGACCAGCAGGGGGGGAGCGGCCGCATCTGGATCTCCGCCGACACGCGCGCCGAGTGGCGGACACCGCCCCGATCCGCGCCACGGCGGCGATCGAGGGCTGCGCAATCCAAGCTTCACGCCGCCGCAATCAGCGGGCGTCACCGCGGCTCCTACGCTCCTGACTCATCGACCGGGCACCCGTCCCGGCCCACGAGAGGAGGTGACGGCCGTGCTGCGATTCCTCGGCCGGCGCGCCGTCAGGGCGGTCCTGACGCTGCTCGCCGTGCTCACCTTCGCGTTCGTGCTCGCCCGGATGACCGGCGATCCCGTCCGCCTGATGCTCCCCGACCAGGCCACCGCGCAGGACGTCGCCGACGTCCGCCAGGCCCTCGGGCTCGACCGCCCGCTGATCGTGCAGTACGGCGCGTTCCTCGCCGACATCCTCCGCGGCGATCTCGGAGAGTCGATCCGGCAGGGGCAGCCCGCGCTCGCCCTCGTGCTCGACCGGCTGCCCGCGACCCTCGAGCTCGCGATCACCTCGTTCGTGATCGGCTTCGTCCTCGCCACGAGCCTCGCCGTCCTGGCCGAGGTGACCGGCGACCGCCGCCTCCGCACCGTGATGCTCTGGGCCGCCACCCTCCGGCAGGCCGTCCCGCCGTACCTGTTCGGGATCCTGATGATCCTGGTCTTCTCGGTCGGCCTCGGCCTCCTGCCCGCGCTCGGCCGCACCTCCTACGCGAGCTACGTGATCCCGGTGATCACGATCGCGACGTTCGAGGTGGCGCTCTACCTCCGCCTCTTCAACGCCTCCTTCGACGAGACGCGCTCGCTCGACTTCGTGCGCACGGCCCGCGCCAAGGGCGTCTCGAACGGGCGGATCGTGATCCGGCATCTGCTGCCGAACGCGCTGCTGCCGATCATCACCGTCGCGGGCATCAACCTCGGCGTCCTCGTCGGTGGGCTCGTGGTGCTCGAGACCGTCTTCAACTGGCCCGGCCTCGGGCGCCTGATCGTGCAGGGCGTGACCCAGCGCGACTACCCGATCGTGCAGGCCGGAGTCGTCGTCATCGCCCTGCTGTTCATCGTCATCAACCTGGTCGTGGATCTGCTCTACGCGGTCCTCGACCCGAGAGTGAGACTGTCGTGACCACCGAGACGATCCGGACGCGCACGCGCTGGCAGCTCGCGGCCGCTCGGCTCCCGGGGCCCTCGGTGGCGATCGCCGTCGTGATGCTCTCGATCGTCGCGCTGGTCGTGGTCGTCGTGCCGTTCCTCCCGGGCTTCGACCCCTACTCCCAGGATCTGGCGGGCAGTCGCGCCCCGGCGTTCACCGACCCCGCGCACCTGCTCGGCACGGACGCGCTCGGGCGCGACACCCTCAGCCGCCTCGCCGTCGCCACTCGGGTGTCGCTGCTCGTCGCGTTCGGCGCGGTCGCGATCAGCGCACTGGTCGGGCTGAGCATCGGACTCGTGGCGGGCTGGCGGCGCGGCCGCCTCGACAGCGTCCTGATGGCCGTCGGTGACGTGCAGCTCGCCATCCCGGTCGTGCTCCTGCTGATCGTGCTCGTCGCGGCGCTCGGCTCGAGCCCGCTGCTGCTCGTGACCCTGCTCGGTCTCACCAACTGGGTCGGCTACGGCCGGGTCACCCGCTCGCTCGCGGTGTCGCTGCGCGAGCGCGACTTCGTCAGCGCCGTCACGGCCGCGGGGGGCGGGGGCTGGTGGATCGTCCGCAAGCACCTGCTGCCCAACGTCCTCCCCCAGGTGCTGATCCTCGCCGCGTTCGAGATCGGAGTGGTCATCACCATCGAGTCGTCGCTGAGCTTCCTCGGCCTCGGCATCCAGCCGCCCACTCCGAGCCTCGGTCTGATGATCAACGAGGGCCAGAAGTACCTCCAGACCGATCCCGCGCTCACCCTCCTGCCCGCCCTGATGATCCTGTTCGTCATCGGAGGCGTCCAGTTCGCCTCGCAGGGCGCCCGCCCGCGCCCGTGACCCCCTCCCCCACCCGAAAGGCCCCTCCCGTGACCCCTGCACACCCCCGACGCACGCTCGCCGCCGTCGCTCTCGTCGGCGCCGCCGCCCTCGCCCTCGGCGGCTGCGCGAGCTTCGACGACGGCTCCGCCTCGGCCACCGACACCGAGTCGATCACCGTCGCCCTCACCGGTGAGCCGTCGTCGCTCGATCCGCTCTACGACACCCAGCTGCCGGCTCTGAACATCTTCTACAACGTGTTCGACCAGCTCGCCCAGGTCGACGCCGACGGCACCGTCTCGCCGCGCCTGGCGACGGAGTGGACCCACGACGACTCCCTCACGAGCTGGGTCTTCACCCTGCGCGACGACGCGACCTGGCAGGACGGCAGCCCCGTCACCCCGGAGGACGTCGTCTTCACCTACGAGACCGCGATGGCCGACCCCGCCTCGAACCTCGGTGGCTACATGACCGCCATCGACACAGTCGCCGTGACCGGCGAGAACGAGGTCACCTTCACCCTCAACACACCGTTCGCGCCCTTCGACCGCCAGGTGACCCTGGTGCCGATCGTGCCGAAGGCCGTCTACGAGGCCGAGGGCGCCGACGCGTTCGCGAAGGCGCCGGTCGGCTCGGGCCCCTACTCCGTGGCCTCGTGGGTGAACGGCGACTCGATCACCCTCGAGCGCAACGACGACTACTGGGGTGAGGCGGGCGCGTACCAGGAGGTCGTCTTCCAGCCCGTCCCCGACGAGACGACCCGCGCCAACTCGGTGCAGTCGGGCGATCTCGACCTGGCCCTCCTCGGCCCCTCGAACGTCGCCGCGGTCGAGGGCTCCGGCACCGTCGACGTCGTCGAGCAGGAGTCGAACCGGGTGCTCTACACCGGCTTCAACGCGACCGCGCCGTGGCTCTCGGACCCCGAGGTCCGCGAGGCCGTCGACCTGGCGATCGACCGCGACGCGATCAGCGACGACCTGCTCAACGGGTCCGTCACTCCGACCGCGCAGCTCATCGCCCCCGTCTCGTTCGGCTACGACGAGTCGCTGCCCGCGACCGAGACCGACGCCGACGCCGCCCGCGAGCTCATCGCCGCCTCCGGCTACGACGGCAGCCCGATCACGCTCTCGTACCCGACCGCGGGGCTCCCGCAGATCGACCAGATCGCGCAGGCGATCGCGAGCCAGCTCGAGGACGTCGGCCTGACGATCGAGCTCGACGGCCAGGAGGCGAACACCTTCAGCGGCAACTGGTTCTCGGCCGCGCTGCCCGGCCTCTACCTCTACGCGTTCGCGCCGTCGGTGATGGACGCGGACCTGCCGCTCACGATGCTGCTGAAGACCGGCGGCCAGGGCTACAGCTCCGACCCGGCGATCGACCAGCTGCTCGCCGACGAGACCGGTGAGGCCGACGAGACCGCCCGCGCCGACGACTTCGCGCAGATCTCGGCGCTGGTCGACGAGAACACCTACTACGCGCCGCTGTTCACCGACACCTACACGTACGGAGTCGCGCAGGGCCTGGACTGGACCCCGCGACCCGACGGCATGATCGTCTTCAACTGAGAAACCACGTCTGATCAGGAGTAATCACATGACCACCATCCCCCGCGAGAGCACCGCCCTCATCGTCGTCGACATGCAGCGCGCCTTCTTCGACAACGACGACTCGCTCGGCCGCTCGGGCATCGACGTCACGCCACTGCGCGACGCCATCCCCGGCACCGTGCGCCTGGTCAAGGCCGCCCGCGCCGCGGGAGTGCCGGTGATCTTCACCCGCTACGTCTACATGCCCGGCATGGTCGACTTCGGCCCCGTCCGGGGAGCGAAGGCGGCCGAGCGGATCGCGTCGAACTCGCTCGGCGCCGGCACAGACGAGATCGAGCTGATCCCCGAGCTCGAGGCCCGGCCCGACGAGATCGTGATCGACAAGTCGCGCCCGAGCGCCTTCTACGGCACCCGCCTCGAGCCCGTGCTGAACGGCATGGGCATCCGCAACGTCGTGATCTGCGGAGTGACGACCAACATCTGCGTCGAGTCGACCGCCCGCGACGCCGGCCAGCGCGACTACGGCACCTACGTGGTGCGCGACGCGGTCGCCGAGTTCACGGCCGAGCGCAACCACTACGCCCTGTTCGGCATCGCCTGGTCGTTCGGCGAGGTCGTCGACCTCGCCGAGATCGAGTCGTCGTGGGAGCTCGAGACCGCCGAGGCCCTGTAGTGGCCGAGCCGCTCCTCTCGCTGCGGGATGTGACGATCGCCTTCGGCACGCCGGCGGGCGAGATCGAGGCCGTGCGCCACCTCGACCTCGATCTGCACGCCGGCGAGACGATCGCGATCGTGGGCGAGTCGGGCTCGGGCAAGTCGACGACGGCAGCGAGCATCAACCGCCTCCTCCCCGAGAACGGCCGGATCGCCTCGGGCTCGATCCTGTTCGAGGGCGAGGATCTGGCGCAGGCGACCGAGAAGCGGATGACCGCCCTGCGCGGGGCGGGCATCGGTCTCGTCCCGCAGGATCCGATGTCGAACCTGAACCCCCTCCAGCGGATCGGGGCGCAGATCGGCGAGGCACTGCTCGTGCACGGCCGGGCGGGTCGCGCCGAGACGCGGGCCCGCGTGATCGAGCTGCTCGAGATGGTCGGCATCCCCGAGCCCGAGCGGCGGGCGCGCCAGTACCCGCACGAGCTCTCGGGCGGCATGCGCCAGCGCGTGCTCATCGCGATCGGCCTCGCCTGCCGGCCGCGCCTGCTCATCGCCGACGAGCCGACCAGCGCGCTCGACGTCACCGTGCAGCGCGGCATCCTCGATCAGCTCGAGCAGCTGACCGCCGGGATGGGGACGGCCGTCATCCTGATCACCCACGACCTCGCGCTCGCGGCCGAGCGCGCCGACCGCGTGCTCGTGCTGTTCCGCGGCGAGGTCGTCGAGCAGGGCGACGCGGCGCAGATCCTCCGCCACCCGGCACACGAGTACACGCAGCGGCTGCTGGCCGCGGCGCCGAACCTGACCTCGGAGCGGCTCGTGGCGGAGGCTCCTCGGGAGACGGAGGCGCCCCTCGTCACCCTCCGCGAGGTCGGCAAGCAGTACCCGGTGCGCTCGGGCCTCGGCCGCGCGAAGCCCTTCACCGCCGTCGAGTCGTCGTCGTTCGACATCCCGCGCGGGCGGACGGTGGCCGTCGTCGGCGAGTCGGGGTCGGGCAAGTCGACGACCGCGAAGCTGGTGCTGCGGCTCGAGGAGCCGACGACCGGCGCGATCGAGTTCCGCGGGCGGAACGTCGCGCACCTCCGCGGCGCCGACCTGACCGACTTCCGGCGCCACGTGCAGCCGGTCTTCCAGAACCCGTACAGCTCGTTCGACGCGCGGTACACGGTCTTCCGCTCCATCGAGGAGCCGCTCCTCCTGCACCGCATCGGAGACCCGTCGACGAGGCGGGCGCGCGTGGAGGAGCTCCTCGAGCAGGTCGCACTGCCTCCCGAGACCGCCGCGAAGCTGCCCCGCCAGCTCTCGGGCGGGCAGCTGCAGCGCGTCGCGATCGCCCGCGCCCTCGCGCTCTCGCCCGAGCTGGTCGTGCTCGACGAGGCGGTCTCGGCCCTCGACGTCCTCGTGCAGGAGCAGATCCTCGCGCTGCTCGCCGACCTGCAGCGCGAGCTCGGGGTGAGCTACCTCTTCATCAGCCACGACCTCGCGGTGGTGCGGATGATCTCGCACACCGTGCACGTCATGCAGAAGGGCCGCATCGTCGAGTCGGGGACCCCGGCGCAGATCTTCGACGACCCGCAGCACCCGTACACGCGGGCGCTGCTCGCGGCGATCCCGGCGCCGGAGGCGGCGAGCGCCTGACTGGTCAGGCCGAGGCGTGCGCGTCGGCGACATCGGCCAGGCACTCGCGGAACGTCCGCACCGCCGGCGACGCCAGTCCCGCCTCCCGCTGCGCGGTGAAGATCGTGCGGCGGGGCAGGCCCGGCAGGTCGAGCAGGCGGCAGTCGGGGGTCTCGCCGGCCCAGACCAGGTCGGGCATCAGCGCGACGGCGTTGCCGGAGGCGACGAGGCGGATCTGCGCCTGCAGGTCGGCGGTCTCGAAGCGCACGTCGGGCTCGAAGCCGGCGACGCGGCAGAGCTGCTCGGCGAAGTGGCGGCTGGCGGTGCCGCGCGGCTCCATCACCCAGGCGGCGTCGCGCACGTCGCCCAACGAGAGCGCTGCGGAGTCGCGGCGCACCGCGAGGCGGATCGCGTCGGTCGTGAGGTCGGCGCGCACCAGGCCCGGCAGCCACGACACCGAGTGGCCGGGGTACTGCTCGGCGACGACGAGGTCGAACTCGCGCGCCCACGACGTCTCGTGCAGCGCCCCCTCCGGTTCGCGCTGCACCATCTCGACCCGGACCTCGGGCGCGCGCTCGGCGATCGCCCGCAGCGCGCCCGGCATCAGCGCGAGCGCGGCCGACTGGAAGACCGCGACCCGGACGCGGCCCGTGACCGACTCGCCCGACGCGGCGAGCGCCGCCTCCGCCCGCTCGAGCAGCGCCAGCACCTCGCCCGCCGCCTCGACCAGGATCTCGGCCTGCGGGGTGAGCTGCACCCGCCGCCCGACCTTGCGCAGCAGCTCGACGCCGGTCTCGCGCTCGAGCACGCTCAGCTGCTGCGACACCGCGGAGGGACTGTAGGCGAGGGCCTCGGCGGCGGCGGCGAGCGTGCCGCGGATGGCGACCTCGCGCAGCAGCACGAGGCGGCGGACGTCGAGCATCGGAGACTCCCATCGATCACTTCAGCTGACCGGTACCGGTAAGGAACGATCGCTTCTGCTCAACGGTACAGCGGACGAATACTGAGGTCACCGCCCCTGAAGGAGATCCCCGTGACCGACCTCGCCGCCCCCGCCCGCCCGACCGGACCCTCCCCCGACTCCGTCGACCCGCGACTGGTCGACGAGAGCGTCGCCCTGGTGCGCCGCTGGCTGCGCGAGGCCGCGCAGATCCCGGTGGACGCCTCCGGGACGCAGCTCGCGGGAGTGCTGAAGGACCCGTCCGGCCTCGACTTCACGGTCGGCTTCGTCGACGGAGTCGTGCGGCCCGAGGACACGCGGGTCGCCGCCGCGGCGCTCCGCTCGATCGCGGGCGGGGTCCCCGCGTTCCTCCCCGCCCCGATGCGCGGGGCCGTCGCGCTCGGCGGCGTGATGGCTCCGCTGCTGCCCGACGTGGTCGTGCCGATCGCGCGGCGCGTGCTGCGGCGGATGGTCGGCCACCTCATCATCGACGCGACCGACTCGCGGCTCGGCCCGGCGATCGCGAAGATCCGCCGCGAGGGCGTGCGGCTCAACATGAACCTGCTCGGCGAGGCCGTGCTCGGCCGGGCGGAGGCGCAGCGCCGCCTCGAGGGCACCCACCGCCTCCTCGCCCGTGACGATGTCGACTACGTCTCGATCAAGGTCTCCTCGACAGTCGCCCCGCACAACCCGTGGGCGTTCGACGCGGCGGTCGACGACATCGTCGACGAGCTCGCTCCGCTGTTCGCGCGGGCCGCGGCCGCGTCGCCGCAGAAGTTCGTGAACCTCGACATGGAGGAGTACAAGGACCTCGACCTCACGATCGCGGTCTTCACCCGCCTGCTCGACCGCCCCGAGTTCTCGAGCCTCGAGGCCGGCATCGTGCTGCAGGCCTACCTGCCCGACGCGCTGGCGGCGATGATCCGCCTGCAGGAGTGGAGCGCCGCCCGTCGCGCCCGCGGCGGCGCCGGCATCAAGGTGCGCCTGGTCAAGGGCGCGAACCTGCCGATGGAGCAGGTCGAGGCCTCGGTGCACGGCTGGCCGCTCGCCACCTGGAGCACGAAGCAGGACTCGGACACCCACTACAAGCGCGTCGTCGACTACGCGCTGCACCCCGAGCGGATCCGCAACGTCCGCCTCGGCGTCGCCGGGCACAACCTCTTCGACGTCGCCTACTCGTGGCTGCTCGCCGGCGAGCGCGGGGTCCGCGACGGCATCGAGTACGAGATGCTCCTCGGCATGGCGCAGGGCCAGGCGGAGGCGGTGCGCCGCACGGTCGGGTCGCTCCTGCTCTACACGCCGGTGGTCGCGCCGGCCGAGTTCGACGTCGCGATCGCGTACCTCATCCGCCGGCTCGAGGAGGGGGCGTCGAGCGAGAACTTCATGTCGGCCGTCTTCGAGCTCGAGTCGAACGAGGCGCTCTTCGCGCGGGAGGAGTCGCGGTTCCGCGCCTCCGTCACCGCGCTCGACGGGGCGGTGCCACCCGCGCACCGGGTCGCCGACCGGTTCGCCGCGTCGGGGCGCCCGGGATTCGGGGACTTCCGCAGCACGCCCGACACCGACCCGTCCGTCGCGGCGAACCGGGAGTGGGCGACGCAGATCCTGGCGCGCGTGCCGTCGTCGCGGCTCGGGGCCGACGCGATCACCGCGGCCACGATCTCGACCCGCGACGAGCTGGAGGCGGGGATCGCCGCGACCCGCGCCTCCGGCTGGGGCTCCGTGCCCGCCGACGAGCGCGCCCGCATCCTGCACCGCGCCGGCGACGAGCTCGAGGCGCGCCGCGCCGACCTGCTCGAGGTGATGGCGGCCGAGGCCGGCAAGACGATCGACCAGGGCGACCCGGAGGTGTCGGAGGCGATCGACTTCGCGCACTACTACGCCGAGCGCGCCCGCGAGCTCGAGGACCTCGACGGCGCCCGGTTCGCTCCCGCCGAGCTCACGCTCGTCGCTCCGCCGTGGAACTTCCCCGTCGCGATCCCGGCCGGAGGCGTGCTCGCCGCACTGGCCGCCGGCTCGGCCGTGGTACTCAAGCCCGCCGGGCCGACCGCGCGCTGCGGTGCGGTCGTCGCCGAGGCGCTGTGGGCCGCCGGAGTCCCGCGCGAGGCGCTGCTGCTGCTCCGCCTTCCCGAGGAGGAGCTCGGCCGCGACCTGGTCGCGCACCCCTCCGTCGATCGCGTGATCCTCACCGGCGCGTACGAGACGGCAGAGCTCTTCCGCTCCTTCCGCCACGATCTGCCGCTGCTCGCCGAGACGAGCGGCAAGAACGCGATCATCGTCACTCCGTCGGCCGATCTCGACCTCGCGGTGAAGGACGTCGTCTCGAGCGCCTTCGGCCACGCCGGCCAGAAGTGCTCGGCCGCCTCGCTCGTCGTGCTCGTCGGCTCGGTCGCTCGCTCGAAGCGGTTCCGCGCGCAGCTGCTCGACGCGGTCGCCTCCCTCACGGTCGGCTCCCCGACCGACCCCGCCACCCGGATGGGTCCGGTGATCGAGCCGGCCGCGGGCAAGCTGCTGCGCGGGCTGACCACGCTCGGCGCGGGCGAGACCTGGCTGCTCGAGCCGCGCCGGCTCGACGCCTCGGGGATGCTGTGGAGCCCGGGCGTCCGCGACGGCGTGCGCCGCGGCTCCGAGTTCCACCGCACCGAGTACTTCGGACCGGTGCTCGGGATCATGACCGCGGACTCGCTGGAGGACGCCATCGCGGTCGTGAACGACGTCGACTACGGCCTCACCTCCGGTCTCCACGCGCTCGACCCGGCCGAGATCGGCACCTGGCTCGAGACGACCGAGGCGGGCAACCTCTACGTCAACCGCGGCATCACCGGCGCGATCGTCGAGCGCCAGCCGTTCGGCGGCTGGAAGAAGTCGGCGGTCGGCCCGGGCACCAAGGCGGGCGGCCCCGACTACCTGCTCGCCCTGGGCTCGTGGGTTCCCGCGGCATCGGCGGCGACGACGCCCGCGAGCCCCCGCGCCGCCGCTCTCGTCATGGCGGCTCGCGCCGAGCTGCCGGTCGCGGAGGCGGGGTCGGTCGAACGGGCCGCGAGCAGCATCGCGGCGGCGTGGGACGCGCACTTCTCGAGGAGCAGCGACGTCACCGGCCTCTCGGCCGAGCGCAACGTCTTCCGGCACCGGCCTTACGACTCCGCGGTGCTGGTGCGGCTGGCCTCACCGGGCTCGCTCGGATCGCTCGCCATGGTCGCGTCCGCGGCGGCGACGGCCTCGGCACGGGTGGCGATCTCGACATCGGTGGCACTGCCACCGCAGCTCGCGGCGGCGCTCGGCGGTGTCGCGGAGAGCATCGTCGTCGAGGACTCCGCCGCGTGGGAGGCGCGGGTGCGCGCCCACGGCTCCGGCCGGGTCCGCCTGCTCGGCGCTCCCGCCTCCTCCGTCACCGCGGTCACCGAGGGACGCCCCGACCTCGCGGTCTACGCCGGTCCCGCGACCGAGTCCGGGCGCCTGGAGCTGCTCCCGTTCGTCCGCGAGCAGGCCGTCTCGATCACCGCGCACCGCTTCGGCACGCCCGACCACCTGACCGACGCGCTGCTCTGAGCGGGCCGTCCGCTAGAACAGCCCGCGCGGCGACTCCACCGAGGCGAGCACGCCGGGGGCCGCGACGACCGTGAGGCGCCCGACCTCCTCCGCGGTCAGCTCGGGCAGGCGCTGCGCGAGGGCGAGGAAGCGCTCGATCTCGTCGCTCTCGACGACGCCCTCGGCGAGGGTGCGGAACTTCGCGATGTACTGCTCTCGCGTGAACGGGTGGGCGCCCAGCGGGTGCGCATCCGCCACCGCGATCTCGTCGACGATCGTCGTGCCGTCGGTGAGCACGATCTCGACGCGCGCGCCGAACGCCTTCTCGGCGGGGTCGACGGAGTGGTAGCGGCGCGTCCACTCCGCATCCTCCTCGGTCGTGGTGCGCTGCCAGAGCGCGACCGTGTCGGGGCGGGCGGCGCGCTCGGGCGCGTAGCTGCGCTCGTGGTGCCAGGCGCCGTCCTGCAGCGCCACGGTGAAGATGTAGGGCACCGAGTGGTCGAGCGTCTCACGCGAGGCGGTGGGGTCGTACTTCTGCGGGTCGTTCGCGCCCGAGCCGATCACGTAGTGCGTGTGGTGCGACGTGTGGATGACGATCCGCTCGACGCGCTCGGGGTCGGCCGCCTCGGGGTGCGCGTGGTGCAGGCGGCGGGCGAGGTCGATCAGCGCCTGCGCCTGGTACTCGGCCGAGTGCTCCTTCGTGTACGTGTCGAGGATCGCGCGCTTCGACTCGCCCGCATCGGGCAGCGGCACGTCGTACGAGCCCTCTGGCCCGTCGAGCAGCCAGGCGATCACGCCGTCCTCGCCCTCGTAGATCGGCGAGGGGCTGGTCTCGCCGCGCATCGCCCGGTCGACGGCCTCGATCGCCGCCTTGCCTGCGAAGGCGGGGGCGTACGCCTTCCAGCTCGAGATCTCGCCCTTGCGCGACTGCCTCGTCGCCGTCGTGGTGTGCAGCGCCTGGGCGATCGCCTGCTCGATCGTCCCGACGTCGAGGCCCAGCATCGTGCCGATGCCCGCGGCGGCCGAGGGGCCGAGGTGCGCGACGTGGTCGATCTTGTGCCGGTGCAGGCTGATCGCGCGGACGAGGTCGACCTGGACCTCGTAGCCGGTCACGATGCCGCGCAGCAGCTGCGCGCCTCCGATTCCGGCGTGCTGGGCGACCGCGATCAGCGGCGGGATGTTGTCGCCGGGGTGCGAGTACTCGGCCGCGAGGAACGTGTCGTGGTAGTCGAGCTCGCGCACCGCGACTCCGTTGGCCCACGCCGCCCACTCGGGCGAGACGCGGCGGGCGGGGTCGACTCCGACCACGTTCGCGCCGTCGCCGCCGATCGAGGCGGGGTGCGCGAGGGCCTGCGACCGGGCGGCCACGACGGGGCGGCGGAGCAGGGAGGCGACGGCCACGGCGGCGTTGTCGATGACGCGGTTGACCACCATCTCGGCGACGTCGGCATCGACCTCGACGGGATCGGCGGCGACCTCGGCGAGCGCGTGGGCGAGCTGCCCGTGACGCGGGAGCTCCTCGTCGCTGCGGTGGACGCGGACGTGGTGATCGTGCACGGGTGCTCCTTCGACGACGGTCCCGCCAATCTATCGTCGCCGTCGCCAGGCGCTTGAATGGGCTCATGCCCACTCCCGCCCGCGTCGCCGCGTTCGACTGCGGCACGAACTCCCTCCGCCTGCTGATCGCCGACGTCGAGGGCGGTGCGCTCGTCGACGTGCTGCGGCGCACCGAGATCGTGCGGCTCGGGCACGGCGTCGACCGCACCGGCCGCTTCGACCCGGCGGCGCTCGAGCGCACCCTCGCCGTCACCCGCGAGTACGCCGGGCTGGCGCGCGAGGCCGGCGCCGAGCGACTCCGCTTCGTCGCGACCTCGGCGACCCGCGACGCCGCCGACCGCGGCGTGTTCCTCGACGAGGTCGAGCAGATCATCGGGGTCCGCCCCGAGACGATCAGCGGCGAGGAGGAGGCGGCCCTCTCGTTCCGCGGCGCCGTCTCGGCCGTCGACTCCGCCCGGCCCGTCCTCGTCGTCGACCTCGGCGGCGGATCGACCGAGCTGGTCCTCGGCGGCGCAGCGCCCGAGCAGGCGCACTCGATGGACGTCGGCAGCGTCCGGCTGACCGAGCGGCACCGGCGGGCCGCCGCGCCGACGGCGGCCGAGCGGGAGGCGATCCGCGGCGATGTGCGGGCCGCGCTGGCCGCCTCCTCCGTCGACCTGGCTGCCGCCCGCAGCGTCGTCGGAGTCGCGGCGACCGTGCTGACGATCACGGCGCACGTGCTCCGTCTCGAGGTCTACGACCGTGCGGCGCTCGAGGCCACCCTGCCGATCGCCGAGGTGCTCGCCGCCTGCGACGAGCTCGCCGCGCTCTCCCCCGCCGAGGCGGCGGCGCTGCCGTACGTCCGGAGCGGTCGCGAGGACGTGCTGGCGGCCGGGGCGCTGATCTGGGGCGAGGTGCTGCGCGCGGCGCAGGCGGCGTCTCCGGGGCTCGACACGGTCACGACGACCGCGCACGACATCCTCGACGGGATAGCGCTGGGCCTGGGCTGACCCCCTCGAGGTACGGTGGGCGGACCGCCTCTGGAAGGAAGCTCCATGACCGAGCCCGTCGTCGTCCACGTCGTCTTCACCCCCGCCGAGGGAGCCCTCGACCGGATGGTCGACGCCCTCCGCGCCGGCATCGCCGAGGTGCACACCGAGCCCGGCTGCGAGCTGTACTCGATCCACCACGCGCCCGACGGCACCGTCGTGATGATCGAGAAGTGGACCACCGCCGAGGATCTCGACACCCACGGCGCGGGCGAGCCCGTCGCCCGGATGAACGCGGCGCTCGAGGGCCTGCTGGCCGAGCCCCCGCGCATCGTCCGACTGGCCCCCATCCCCGCCGGCACCCCTTCGCAGGGCGCCCTCTGATCCGCTCAGGTCACCCGGTCAGAGCGCTCCCGGAGTCACGGGGCAGCCGGGCGGCGGCGACCAGCGGCACGAGGGTGAGCGCGGCCATCGCCAGGAACGCGAACCGGTAGGGCACGAGGCCGGGGCCGAAGGCCGACCCGACGGCCAGCGCGATGCCGCCCGCGGCGACTCCGAAGCCGGCGGCGACCTGCTGCGTCGTCGCGCTCAGCGTGTTCGCGCCCGACATCCCCTCGGGCGGGACCTCGGCGAAGGTGACGGTGTTGTAGGCGGTGAAGCCCGCCGACCGCGCGACGCCGCTGAGCACCAGAAGCGCGACGATCGCCGCGATCGGGACGTCCGTGGTGAGGAACGCCATCGCCGCCATGCAGGCGACCCCGACCACGTTCGAGACGACCAGCACCGCGCGGAACCCGGCGGTGCGCAGCAGCCACGTCGTCGCGGGCTTGATCGCGAGGTTGCCGACGAACAGCGCCAGCACCACCGACCCGGCCTGCACCGCGTCCCAGCCGAAGGCGTCCTGGAACAGCAGCGGCAGCAGGAACGGCACGGCGCTGATGGTCGCGCGGTAGAGCGATCCGCTGGCGTTGGCGACGCGGAAGGTCGAGAAGCGGAACGCGTCGAGGCGCACGAGCGGGTGCGGCGTGCGCAGCAGGTGCCGGACCGCGACCAGGGTGACGGCTGCGCCTCCGACCGCGAGGGCGAGCGCCAGCGGGTCGATCGAGTCGGCCGAGACGAGTCCGGAGGCGCCGACCAGCGCGCCCAGGCCGATCGCGACGAGCACGAGGCCGACGACGTCGAGCGGCGGCGGCGCCTCCTCGGCGGTCGCCGGGATGATCCGTCGCGCGATCACGAACGCGACCACGCCGAGCGGCAGGTTGATCAGGAAGATCCAGTGCCAGGAGGCGTAGGTGGTCAGCAGACCGCCGATGAACGGCGCGAGGATCGGCGCGACGAGACCGGGCCAGACGAGGATCGCGATGGCGCGGATGATCCCCTCCCGAGGAGTCACGCGCAGGACCGCGAGTCGGCCGACCGGCACCATCAGCGCCCCGCCGACGCCCTGGAGCACGCGCGCGGCCACCAGCAGCGGCAGGGTCGGGCTGAGCGCGCAGAGCAGCGACGCGACGGTGAAGATCGCGATCGCGAGGGTGAAGACGCGGCGCACCCCGAAGCGCTCGCTGAGCCAGCCCGAGGCGGGGATGAGGACGGCGACGGTCAGGAGGAACGCGGTGACGGTGATGGCGACGGCCGCGGAGTCGACGCCCAGGTCGGCGCCGATCGCGGGGGCCGCGGTGGTGACGATCGTGGCGTCGAGGTTCTCCATGAAGAAGCAGCCCGCGACGAGGAAGGCGATCGCGCGTTGACGGCGGGGATCCAGGGAGTGCCTCCTCGGGCGTTGGTGGGTGGGTGTGCGGGGGCCTCGGGTAGCGTCGACCGCATGAGCGACAACGACGAGTCCCGGACCATTCAACTCCGCCGCTACGAGCTGGTGGACGGGGTGATGGACGACTTCCTCGCCTGGTACCGCGCGAAGATCGTCCCGGCCCGGGAGGCGAACGGATTCCGGATCGAGTTCGCCTACGCCGACCGCGAGGTGAACGAGTTCGTCTGGGCCGTCAGCGCCCCGGGCGACGCCGCGGCGTTCGCCGAGATCGAGTCGGTGTACCTGGTCTCCCCCGAGCGCGAGGCCGCCTTCGCGGGTGAGCCGACCCGGGTGGCGGTGCACCACGTGCGGCTCATCGAGCGGATCGTCTGAGCGCTAGTCGCGCGCGCGCCTGACCGCGGCGATCGCCGCGCGGAACGCGAGCGATCCGATCGCCACCGAGGCGATCGTGCCGAGCAGGCGGGGCAGGACGCGCTTCTTCGTCGGCACTCCCTCGCGGTCGCGCGGCGAGGCGAGTGCGGCCGGCTCGAGGGTGCGCCCGTTGGCGCCCGCCTCGGCCATGTGCGCGAGCCTCCTCAGGGTCTCGATGTTGCGGATCCAGAGGAACGAGTGCAGGAGCGGCTTGGGGATCAGCGTCCCCGGCCCCTTCACCGCGGTCTCGTGGATGCGCACCCGGCAGCCGCGGGCGTGCTCCTCGACCTCGAGCAGCACCCGCGCCTCGCCCATCGGCCAGCCGGCCGCCTGGATCAGGAAGCGGCGCGACGGGTCCCACTCGAGCACGGTGGTCTCGTCGTCGATGACGAGCGGCCAGACTCCGAACGAGTGGTGCAGCTTCGAGCCGACGTGCGGCCAGTCGCGGCCGACCTCGCGCATCCTGGACGACCCCACCACCCAGCCGGGGAAGAGCCATCCGTTCGCGAAGACCGCGAAGACGTACTCGGGTGGGCAGTGGAAGACGCGGGTGTTGCGGGACATCGCGGGCTCCTTGTCGTGAGGATCCCGGCGCAGACGGTCGTGACGACTGCGCTCGGCGAGCGGGTGCTCCTCCCTCAGGGTGCCAGATCGGGCGTCGTCCGGATGCCGAACTCGTGACGCAGTGCGCTCCGGGCGGCGTGCCAGCCGCCCATCCCGTGCACGCCCGGCCCGGGCGGGGTCGAGGACGAGCAGAGGTAGAGGCCCTTCGCGGGGGTGCGCCACGGATCGGGTGAGGGCACGGGCCGCGAGATCAGCTGGGCGACCCCGGCCGCCCCGGCGGCGATGTCGCCCCCGAGGTAGTTGGGGTTGTAGGCCTGCATGTCGCGCGCCGTCATCGAGGAGGCGGCGAGGATCCGGTCGCGGAAGCCGGGGGCGAAGCGCTCGATCTGCGCGGTGATCGCCTCGCGCTGGTGCGCCGGCGAGTCCCGCGGCACGTGGGTGTACGCCCAGAGGACGTGCTTGCCCGCGGGCGCCCGGCCCGGATCGGCGAGCGAGGGCTGCGCGACGAGCACGTAGGGGTTCTCGCTGTGCCGGCCCTGGGCGACGTCGCGCTCGGCGGCGGCGATCTCGGCGCGCGTGCCTCCGACGTGCAGCGTGCCCGCCCGGGCGGCCTCGGGGTTCGTCCACGGGACCGGTCCGTCGAGCGCGAAGTCGACCTTCGCGACTCCGTTGCCGTAGCGGAACAGCCGGAGGGCCTTCGCGTAGGCGCTCGGCAGCCGGTCGCTCGCGAGGCCGAGCAGCGCGTCGGGAGTGAGATCGAGCAGCACCGCCTTCGCCGAGGGCAGCTGCGCGAGCGAGGTGACCTCGACCCCGGTCTCGATCGTGCCGCCGTGGGCGCGGAGGTCGTCGGCCATCGCGTCGACGATGGCCTGGCTGCCTCCGATCGGCACGGGCCAGCCGCGGGCGTGCGCGTAGGAGCCGAGCGCGAGGGCCGCCGCCGCCGTCGAGAGGCTCGGCATCGGGCGGATCGCGTGCGCCGCGACGCCCGCGAGCATCGCCGGCGCCACGTCCTCGCTGAAGCGCAGGTTCCACAGCGGCGACCCCTGCTCGAGCACGCGCAGGCCGAAGCGGAGGATCACCGCCGGGTCGGTCGGCACGCGCAGCAGTGCGTCGTTGGTGAAGCCGGCGACGCGATCGGCGCGCTCGGCGAGCGGAGCCATCAGCGAGCGCCAGGCCGCTCCGTCGCGACCGAGCCGCCCGGCCGTCCGCTCGATGTCGCGGTAGGCGATGCCCGCCCGACCGTCGTCGAGCGGGTGCGCGTAGGAGATCTCGGGGACGCGGAGGTCGATCCGCTGATCGAGCGCGAAGCGGCGGAAGAACTCGGAGGCGAGCGCCATCGGGTGCACCGCCGAGCAGACGTCGTGGTGGAACCCGGGCAGCGTCAGCTCGGACGTGCGCGCACCGCCGCCGATGGTGTCGTTGCGCTCGAGCACGGTGACCGAGAGCCCGGCCCTGGCGAGGGTGACGGCGGCGGCGAGCCCGTTCGGCCCCGCTCCGACCACGACGGCGTCGACCATGCTCACTTCCTCCGCAGCGCCGCGACGGCCCCGACGGCGCCCGCGGCGACGGCGACGGCCGCGCCCGCGTAGCTGATCGCGCGGTGCCTGATCATCCAGATCTGCGGAGTCATGGTGTGCGCGCGATCGCTGAACAGCCCGCGCGCCCCGTGGTCGCCCGGGACCGGCTCGTAGACGTTGTTGGGCAGCATCGGCTCCTTCTTGTCGGGAGCCTGCTGGCCGTCGAAGGCGCTGCGGGCGAGGAACCAGTCCATGAACGCGCCGGCGAAGCGATCGCCGAGGATCGTCCCGGCCGTCGGCTCGCCGACCCAGGTGCGGCGGCGCGGCTTGTCGGCGACGTCGGCGATCGCGATCGCCCCCACCTCCGGCTCGTAGATCGGCGGCACCGGCTGCGGGTGGTGCGGCAGCTGCGACTTGACCCAGTTGAACTGGATCGTGTTGAGCGCCGGCATGTCGACCTCGGACAGCCTGACCGCGCTCTTGGAGTGCAGGAGCTCGGCCGTGACCGACTCGGTGAAGCCGCGTGCCCCGAACTTGGAGGCGCAGTAGGCGGCCTGGAGCGGGATGCCCCGGTGCGCGAGCGCGGAGCCGACCTGGATGACGTGGCCGCGGTCGCGCGGCGTCATCCGGGACAGGGCGGCGCGCGTGCCGTTGACGAAGCCGAAGAAGTTGACGGCCACCGCGCGCTCGAAATCGGCGGGCTCGGTCGAGAGGAACTCGCCGAAGACGCCGACCATGGCGTCGTTCACCCACAGGTCGATCGGGCCCAGCTCGGACTCGACGCGGTCGGCCGCGCTCTCGACGGCCTCGCGGTCGGCGACGTCGGTCGGGATCGCCAGCCCGCGCCGCCCGGCCTGCTCGATCTCGGCGAGCGTGGCGGCGAGGCCGTCCTCGCCGCGTGCGAGCACGGCGACGTCCCACCCGCGCGACGCGAGCTCGCGCACCGTCGCCCGGCCGAGACCGGCCGTGCCTCCGGTGACGACCGCGACACCGCGGCTCATGCGGACTCTCCAAGGGGTGCGGGGCGGCGGTTCTGCGTCATGGGTCGAGCTCCTTCGTGAGGGTGCGTCTTCTTCTTCCACGCTAGGCGGGCCGGTGCGGCCGCGCGCGGGGTTGCGCCGGGTCTGTGGGCCTGTCGGAGAATCGGCGCCTGGGGAGGAGGATGGCGCTGAGCGGCGGAGTGTGCGCCGCATCCTCCCCAGGAAACGTCCAGATCTCCTCCAGAGAGCGGGACGAGACTGACCGTCGCCGCGGGTCGCGGCGCTCCGACGACTCGACGACCGGACCGACGCATGAACGCACTCCTCGGGCTCAGCCTCGTGTCGGGCCCCCTCGTGATCGGCGTGTACGCGGTCGCCGGGCTCTCCCTCCTCCTGCTGACGACCGCGTTCGCCAGGGCCCACCGCCACGGCCGGCGCCGGCGCCTCGTGCTCGCCGCCGCCGCCCTCGTCACCGGCACCCTCGCCGGAGCCGCCCTCGCCGCCCTGCTCGACGGCACCGACGGCCCGTTCGGCGTGGACTTCACCCCGGTGACCCGCGTCTGGGTCGGCCTCGGTCTCGGCGGGCTGCTGCTGGTCGCCGTCGTGCTGCTCCATGCGCTGGGCACCCGGCGGCTGCGCCGGGCTGTCGCCGCTCTCGGGGTCGGCGTGCTCGTGATCGCGACGGCGGCGATGACCGTGAACATCGACTTCGGGCAGTACCCGACCGTGCGCAGCGCGCTCGGCATCAGCCCCTACCCGACGATCAGCGATCCGATCGCCGTCCCCAGCGGCGACCACCCCAGTCTCGCGGAGTGGACCGCCCCCGCCGGGATGCCGTCCGTCGGCGCCGTCTCGACCGTGAGCATCCCGGGCACCACCTCGACGTTCGCCGCCCGGGACGCCGTGGTCTACCTGCCCCCTGCCGCGCTCGTCGACGACCCGCCGCTCCTGCCCGTGATGGTGATGCTCTCGGGGCAGCCGGGCTCCCCCTCCGATCCGCTCTCGACCGAGAACCTGCAGAAGTCGCTCGACGACTACGCCGCCGCGCACGCCGGACTCGCGCCGATCGTGGTCTCGCCCGATCAGCTCGGCGACCCGTCGGCGAACCCGATGTGCGTCGACTCCCCGCTGGGGAACTCGGCGACGTACCTCACCGTCGACGTGCCGAACTGGATCCGCAGCCACCTGCCGGTCGAGAGCGACGCGAGCGACTGGGCGATCGGCGGCCTCTCGCAGGGCGGCACCTGCGCGATCCAGCTCGGCGCGGGCTACCCGCAGCTGTTCGGCAACATCATCGTCGCCTCGGGAGAGCTCGCGCCGACCCTCGGCGACGACGCGACCACCGTCGAGGAGGGCTTCGGCGGCAGCGCGGCGGCCTACGAGGCGGCCAAGCCTGCGAGCATCCTCGCGGAGAACGCGCCCTACGCCGACAGCTTCGCCCTGTTCGGAGTGGGAGCGGACGACACCTCGTTCGTCGCGGGCGTCAAGACGCTCTACGCCGACGCGAAGGCCGCGGGCATCGACGCGACCTACATGGAGGTCCCGGACAGCGCCCACGACAAGACGGCGTGGTCGGCGGTCTTCGACAGGGGGCTCGAGCTGCTGACCGCCCGCTGGAACCTCGTCCCCGCCTCCTGAGCGCCCGCCCGGCGGATCAGCGCTGGGGCCGCCGCGTCGACCACAGCGCCCACGCCACGAGCACGGGCTGGAACAGCAGTCGGACCGCGCGCTTGCGGTCGGTGTCGAGGCCGAAGGCGCTCGTGCGGGTCAGCCACTGCGAGATGTTGCCCGGGAAGATCGCCGTGAAGAAGGCCGCCGCGGCCGCTCCCGCCAGCGGGGCGCGGCGGCGCGCGAGCACGAGCGACGCGCCCAGGCCGATCTCGACGACTCCGGAGGCGAGCACCACGGTGTCCTTGTCGAGCGGCACCCACTCGGGCACCTGCGCCTGGAACTCCTCCCTCGCCCGGGTCAGGTGGCTCACCCCGGCGAAGAGGAGAGCGGAGCCGAGGAGCACCTTGGCGCCGGTGCGGAGGACGGGGATCGCGGAAGTCGACATGGCTTCCATCGTGGCGGTCCCGGCGGAGGCGCCCCGGGCGTCCGGGCGTTTTCGCACGAACGTGCTCGGAGCGGGCAGCCGGCCCGCAGGCGCGATCCCGCGCCGGTGTCCGAGGCTCGTCCTAGTCTGAGCGCGTGACAGACCGCATCCTCCTCCTCACCACCGGCGGCACGATCGACAAGGAGTACTCGCTCGCGGGCGAGCTCGAGATCGGCGAGCCGACCGCGCCGCGCCTGCTCGAGCCCGTCCTGTCGACGCTCGAGTTCCGCGTCGAGCGGGTCCTCGCGAAGGACAGCCTCGACCTCGACGACGCCGACCGCGCGCTGCTGCGCGAGCGGGTGCTCGGCGCTGAGGAGGACCGCATCGTGATCACCCACGGCACCGACACCATGACGGCGTCGGCCGAGGCGATCGGGACCGTGCGCGACCGCGTGGTCGTCCTCACCGGGGCGATGCAGCCCGCGCGGATGCGCGACAGCGACGCCGCCTTCAACCTCGGCGCCGCCGTCGCCGCCGTCCAGCTGCTGCCGCCGGGGGTCTACATCGCGATGAGCGGCCGAGTGCTGCCGGCCGGCTCGGTGGTGAAGGACCGCGCGGCCGGGGTGTTCCTCCCCGCATGAGTCGCGGCTACCGGCTGACGACCGCCGCGGGGCTGATCCTCGTCGTCTGCGGCGTCCGGGGGCTCGCGATCGCCGTCGAGTTCGGCGGCGACCGTGTGCAGGCGGCGGGGGGCGCCCTCGTCTTCCGCACCGACTCGTCCGCCTTCGATCTTCTGGCTCTGACCGCCCTCGCCGGGCTCGGCTGGCTCCTCGTCGGCATCGCGGTCAGCCGTCGCGGAGGCGTCTGGCGGTGGCTGGGCGTGCCGTCCGGGATCCTGCTCGCGGTGGCGGCGAGGCTCTGGCAGCCGCACGACTCCGGCCTGCTGCCCTTCGCCCTCGACCCGTCCGTCGCGGCCGACGCCGCGCTCCTGGCACTCGGCATCGCCGCCCTCTCGATCGGCGCTCTCGCGAGCGGCCTCGTCGTCGGCACCTGGCGTCGCGTCGCGGGCAGCGCCCTACTCCTCGGCGCGCTGAGCTCCGCTCTGATGCAGACGATGCCCCGCGACGAGCCGACTCCCGGCATCGCGCTCGCGACGGCCGCGCTCTCGCTCGGCGAACCGCTCATGATCGCGATCCTCGGAGTCGTCCTCATCGCCGGAGTGCAGAGCTCCCGGCGCCCTCCGCTCACCAGCGCGCGCCGAGTCGCCGTCCCCGAGGCCGTCGCGTGAGACGGCTCCTGCACTGGATCCTCCCGATGGCGGGCGTCGCCCTCATCGTGATCGGCGCGGTCGTCGGCGTCACGACGCCGAGCGCCGTCAGCTTCGGCTGGTTCGCGTACGCGCCGCTCTCGGAGACGACGTTCTCGCCCTCCGACGCCTTCGTCGTCACCCGCGGCCTCGCGACCGCCGGAGCACTCGTGGTGCTCGGAGCGCTCGTGCTGGCCTTCTCCGCCGGCCTGCTGCTCGGCCGCCGGCGGGACGAGTCACCGCCGCAGGCCTGACACTGCCGCTCGCCGACTCCGACGTCCTACCCTCGAGAGGTGGCTGCGATCTTCGACTCCCTCGACGAGAACCTGACGAGCTGGATCCGTGAGCAGCCGATGTGGTTCGTCGCGACCGCGCCGCTCGGAGCCGAGGGTCACGTCAACATCTCGCCGCGCGGCCTCGACTCGTTCTCGGTCCTCGGGCCTCACCGGGTCGGCTGGGTCGACTACACCGGCAGCGGAGTCGAGACGATCGCGCACCTCCGCGAGAACGGGCGCGTGTGCCTGATGTTCTCGTCCTTCGGGAGCCGCCCGCGGATCGTGCGGCTGCACGGGCTCGGCTCCGTCCACCTGCCCGGCTCGCCCGAGTTCGACGAGGTCGTGGCGCAACACCCCGAGAACCCCAGCACCCGCGCCGTCATCACGGTCGCACTCACCCGCATCAGCGACGCGTGCGGCTGGGGCGTCCCGGTGATGGAGCTGACCGCCGAGCGCGACCTCCTCCGCCTGCAGGCCGAGAAGAAGGGCCCGGACGGCATGGCCGAGTACCGCGCGACCCGCAACGCGCGGAGCATCGACGGGCTCCCGGGCTTCCCGGCGGAGGCCTGACAGCGGTGGCCGAGCAGGAGGAGCGCCCGCCGTCGATCCCCGAGGACGCCCAGGAACGAGCGGCCTTCATCGAGACCGCGATCCAGCAGGCGATCCGGCGCGGCGAGTTCGACGGGCTGCCCGGCGCGGGGAAGCCGCTCGAGGGTCTCGGCGAGAGCCACGATCCCGACTGGTGGATCCGCCGCAAGATCGAGCGTGAGAACCTCACCGGTCTCGGACCCGCGGCGTTCCTCCTCCGCGCCGAGGACCGCCGGCTGGACGGCGAGCTCGACCGCCTCGTCCGCGAGTCCGAGGTGCGCGCGGCGCTCGTCGACTTCAACCGCCGCGTCGTCGAGGCGCGTCGGCAGCTCCTCGGCGGACCGCCCGTCGTGACCGCGCTCCGCGACGTCGAGGCGGAGGTGGCCGCATGGTCCGAGCGGCGGGCGGCGCGCTCGCTCCCGGCCCCGCCTCCGCCGCCGACTCGACGACGCTGGTGGCGCCGAGCGCAACCCGAGTCCTGATCCGCCTCCGCTCCGTAGGCTCGGGACCATGACGGCATCACGGACGGACGTGCTCGTGGTCGGCGGCGGACCGGTCGGGGTCTTCCTCGGCGCCCTGCTCGCGGCGAACGGCGTCGACGTGACGGTCTGGGAGCAGCGGACCGCCGTGCCGTCGGGGTCGCGCGCGATCGGCATCCACCCGCCGTCGCTCGACGCCCTGGCCGCCGTGGGTGCCGCGGATCCGATCCTCGCCGAGGGCGTGCGCGTGCGCGAGGGCGTCGCCCGGAGCCGCGGTCGCACCCTCGGCACGCTGTCGTTCGCGCGGGCCTCGAGCACGCATCCCTACGTCGTCACGCTCGACCAGTCGCGCTCGGAGGCGATCCTGCGCGACCGGCTGCGGGCCTCCTCCCCCGGCGCCCTGCGCACCGGCGTCGCGATCACCGGCCTGCAGCGCTCCGGCGACCACGTCGACGTCACGGGCGCCTCGGAGGGCGGCGGGACGGTGTCGATCCGCGCGTCGTTCGTCGTCGGCGCCGACGGGGCGCGCAGCACCGTGCGGGAGCTGCTCGGGATCGGCACCAGCGGCCGCGACTACGCCGACCGCTACGTGATGGGCGACTTCGCCGATCCGGAGCCGGCGTCGCGGGAGTCGTCGGCCCTGGTCGACGTCGGCCCCGACGGCGTCGTGGAGTCGTTCCCGCTGCCGGGCGCGCGCCGCCGGTACGTGGCGCTCCGGGGCGCCGAGCCGCTCGAGGATCCGTCGGGGGGCGCGGATCCGCAGGTAGCGGCGGCCCTCGCGGCCGTCGTGCGCTCGCGGACCGGCGCCGAGCCGGATCCGGCGACCTGCACCATGACCAGCGGCTTCGGCGTCCGGCGCCGCACCGCCGACCGCATCGGGATCGGCCGTGTGGTGCTGATCGGCGACGCCGCCCACGAGATCAGCCCGATCGGCGGCCAGGGCATGAACCTCGGCTGGCTCGACGCGGCCGAGCTCGCTCCCCTGCTCACCGACGCCGTCCGCGGTGGTGCCGCCGGGCCGTGGCCCGACTTCGCCCGCCGCCGCACGGTCGTCGCGCGCCGGGCGGCGCGCCAGGCGGAGGCGAACATGGCGCTGGGGCGCCCGGTTCGCGGCGTCGCCCGCGTGAGTCGCGAGGCGGGGCTCCGGGCGGCGCTGGCGCTCCCCTCCGCGGATCTGCTCGCCCGCGTCTACGCGATGCGCTGGTCCTGAGCTCTCAGGCCACCAGGCGTGCGCCCGAGAGGCCGAGCTCGACCACCAGCACGAGCGACGCGATGATCACCAGCCGGAACAGCGTCCTGCTCGGCGGCCCCGTCAGCACCAGGCGGATGCCCACGGCCGCGAGGACGATCACGACCACGGTCCCGGCGACCGCGAGGGCGACTCCGCCGCCGCGCACCGGCTCGTCGCCGACGACCTGGCCGACGAGCACGAGCACCGCCGCGATGACGAGCGAGCCGAACGCGACGATGCCCGACAGCCGGAGCCCGAGGCGGTGCGGGAACCCGCGGATGCCGGTCGCCGCGTCGTCGACGAGGTCGGGCAGGACGTTCGTGCAGTGGATCGCGACGCCGAAGACCGCTCCGGTCGCGATCGCCCACGCGGCCGGCAGCTGGTCGCCGCCCGCCGAGACCGCGACGACCGGCAGCAGGCCGAACGCGACGACGAACGGCACCACCGAGAAGGCCGTGCGCTTGAGCCCGGCGTCGTAGGCCCATCCCGCGCCGACGAGCACCAGGTGCGCCGCAGCGGCGATCGGCCCGAGGAAGAGGGAGAGCACGACGGCGATCGCCGCGGTGCCGACGGCGGCCGCCCGCACCTCGCCCACGCTGATGCGCCCGAGCGCGACCGGCTTGTCGGTGCGGCCCACGGCCCGGTCGCGGTCGGCGTCGATCCAGTCGTTCGCGAGGCCGATCGACAGCTGCCCGGCGACGACGGCGAGCGCGACGAGGAGCACGATCCCGGGAGCGTGGCCGGAGGCGACGGCGATCACGGTCGCCAGCACGGTCACGGTGACGGTCGGCCCGGGATGCGACGACGCCAGCAGCAGGCGCACCCGAGAGGTCATCGGGCCAGCCTACGGGCGCGGCTCTCCGCCGGCGATGCGCCTGCGCGCAGCCCGCTCGGCGAAGGCGTCGAGCGCCGCGATCATCCGGTCGGCGATCCAGATGCGATTGCGCCGGTGCGAGTCGGCCGGACGCAGGACCCCGCACTCGACGAGCGCATCCAGCGCTCGGTACGCAGCCGGAGCAGAGATGCCCAGTCGCGAGCCGACCACGGGACCCGAGAGGACGGGCTGCTCGAGCGCGAGATCGGCGACGCGCCTGGCCGAGTGATCCGACCGGAGCCCCGCGAGCGCGTCCCGCCAGGTGCCTCGGATCCCCTCGATGTCCTCGGCGAGCTCCCGTCCGCTGCGGACCGCGAAGACCGAGGCATCGCTGAACGCCAGCACCATCGCGTCGACGTCGCCCTCTCGATACCGACCGAGCGCCGCGTAGTAGGCGTCGACGTCATGGAGCAGCCCGGCCGACACCGGCACGGTGACGGTTCGCGTGAGCCGGGCTGTCCGGAGCATCGCCTGGACGAGCGCTCGACCGGTGCGTCCGTTGCCGTCGGGGAACGGATGGATCGTCTCGAACTGCGCGTGCGCGATCGCGGAGTGAGCGAGCGCGGGCACATCGGATCGTGCGATGAACTCGATCAGGTCGTCCATGGCCGCCGGGACACGCTCGGGGATCGGCGGGACGAAACCCGCCTGGTGCGGGCTCACGCTCGATCCGCCGATCCACACCTGCTGGGAGCGGTAGGCGCCGGTCAGCTCGGGGGCGTGACCCGAGAGCAGCGCCGCGTGCATCGCGATGATGCCGTCGGAGTCGATGCCGTCGGTGAGCGCGAGCGCCGCCGTCATCGCCCGCACGTTGCGGACGATCAGGGCGGCGTTGCCGGTGTCGCGTTCACCGAGCTCGGTCTCGGCGATCGCCCGTGCGCCGCTCGTCAGGTTCTCGATCTGCGAGGAGGACGCCGACTCGCTGCGCAGGAGTATCGAGGCGAACGGCAGGACGGACGCGCCGAGCTCTGCGTCGAAGCGGGTCAGCAGCGCGGAGGCGTCGGCCGCCTCCGCCGCGACGGCAGGGCTGATCTGCACCGGCACGTCCGCGATCCGCGGCGGGATCGAGGCGGTGTACGGGCCTCGGCTGGCGTCCCACTGCCGTCGCGTCAGATCGTCGCGCCGGAGCTGCGAGGTCCACGGCACCGACTCGTGGTCGAGAGCGGGCCAGGCGGACATGTGAACAACGGTAGTCCTTGTTTGCCTTTCCGCGCTAAAAGTGAACAAGGGCCGCGCCTGATCACGGAATGCCCGGCACTCCGCCATCGTTGGGGCAACCGACACCGTCCCGAAGGGATCACATGGACATCGTGCGCTGGCTGTTCGACGCGCAGCTCGTCATCGGCGACCAGACGATCCTCTGGCGCGAGGTGATCGGCAACGTCTTCGGCCTGCTCAGCGCGCTCGGCGGTATGCGCCGGAAGGTCTGGGCGTGGCCGGTCGGGCTGATCGGCAACGTGCTGCTCTTCACCGTGTTCATGGGCGCACTGTTCGACACTCCGAACCCCGTGAACCTGCTCGGCCAGGCCGGGCGGCAGGTGATGTTCATCATCGTCAGCGTCTACGGCTGGTACCGCTGGACCCACCGACCCGAGGCGGCGACGGCCGCGATCGAGCCGCGGTGGGCCTCCTGGCGCACGCGGGGCCTGCTCGTGCTGGGCATGATCGGCGGCACGGCAGTGCTCACTCCGGTGTTCCGCGCCCTCGGCTCGTACGAGCCGGTGTGGAGCGACGCGTGGATCTTCGTCGGCTCGCTGCTCGCCACCTACGGGATGGCGAAGGGCTGGGTCGAGTTCTGGCTGATCTGGGTCGCGGTCGACCTGGTCGGCGTGCCGCTGCTGTTCTCGGCCGGCTACTACGCCTCCGGGCTGATGTACGTGTTCTACGGCGCGTTCACGCTGACCGGCTTCTTCGTCTGGCTCCGCCAGGCGCGCCGCTCCGTCCCGCCGATCGTGACGGTCGGCTAGAGGGCGGTCAGGCCAGGGCGCGCGTGCAGTCGGCGCACAAGCCGAACACGTCGACGACGTGGTGCGCCTCGGTGAAGCCGTGCTGCGCCGCGACGGAGCGGGCCCACGTCTCGACCTCGTCGGCCGCGATCTCGACCGTCAGCCCGCAGCGCCGGCAGATCAGGTGGTGGTGGTGCGTGCCCGGCGTGCAGGCCCGGTAGAGGCTCTCGCCCTCGGGCGACTGCAGCGAGTCGGCCTCGCCCTCGCCGGCCAGGTCCGACAGCGCCCGGTAGACCGTGGCGAGCCCGATCGGCGATCCGGAGGCGTGCAGCGCGCTGTGCAGCCCCTGCGCGCTCACGAAGTCGTCGCGCCCGGTCAGCGCCTCGCGCACGGCCTCGCGCTGCCACGTGTTGCGCTTGACCACCGGCGTTCCGTCCTTCTTCTCCACCCGCCCCACGCTACGCGCCGACCCTGAGACGCGCGGATCGTCGGACGCCCTTGCGTCCGACGATCCGGCAGACCACGTAGATCGTGAACGAGATCGTCGTCACGTAGGGGCTGATCGGCACGGAGCCGCCGAGCGCCAGCAGGATGCCGCCGACGAGCGCGCCGACGGCGAAGAGGACGCTGAGCAGCGGCACCACGACCGGCGACGCCGAGAGGCGCAGCGCCGCGGCGGCAGGAGTGACCAGGATCGCGAGCACGAGCAGCGAGCCGACGATCTGCACCGAGACGGCGACCGCGAGGCCCAGCAGCAGCATGAAGGCGATCGACAGCGCGCGCGTCGGGATCCCGCGCGCCGCGGCGACGTCGGCGTCGACGCTCGCGAAGGTCAGCGGGCGCCAGATCAGCGCGAGCCCGATGACGACCACGATCGAGATCGCGATCAGCCAGCCGAGCTGCGGGTCGTCGACGGCGACGATCTGCCCGGTCAGCAGGCCGAACTTGTTGGCGCTGCGGCCCGGGTAGAGCGCGAGGCAGAGGATGCCGAGGCCCAGGCCGAAAGGCATCAGCACGGCGATGATCGAATTGCGGTCGCGCGCCCGCGCGCCGAGCAGCCCGATCAGCAGGGCCGCCACGAGCGAGCCGATGATCGAGCCCTGCACGACTCCGACGCCGAGCAGGAGCCCCGCGGAGGCACCCGCGAACGACAGCTCGCTGATCCCGTGCACCGCGAAGGCCATGTCGCGCGACATCACGAAGACGCCGATGAGCCCGCCGACGACACCGAGGACGGCCCCGGCGATCACCGAGTTCATCAGCAGCGCGAGCAGCGCGCCGTAGTCCGAGAAGTCGAAGATCTGCGACCAGACGTCGTCGGTCATGCGCGCTCCTCCCTCTGCTCGTGCTCGTGCTCGTGGGCGTGGCTGTGGTCGGGGGCGCCGACCACGATCACGCGGCCGCGGGCGCGGATGACGTCGACGGGCGCGTCGTAGAGCTCGCTGAGCACCTCCGACCGCAGCACTTCGTCGGGGGTCCCGACGCGGAACCTGCCGCCGGCGAGGTACAGCACGCGGTCGACCATCCCGAGCACCGGATTCACGTCGTGCGTGACGAAGAGGACGCCGAGCTCGCGCTCGCGGCGGTGCCGGTCGATCAGCTCGCTCACCGCGCGCTGGTGCGCGAGGTCGAGCGCGATCAGCGGCTCGTCGCAGAGCAGGAGCGCGGGATCGCCCGCGAGGGCCTGGCCGACGCGGACGCGCTGCTGCTCGCCTCCGGACAGGCTGCCGATGGGGGCGTCGCCGAAGCCGGTCGCGCCGACCGCCTCGAGCAGCGCGTCGACCCGGGCGCGCCGCAAGCGCGAGGGCAGTGGCAGGCCGAAGCGGTGGCCGTCGATCCCGAGGCCGATGAGGTCGCGGGCCCGCAGGGGCGTGCCGTCGTCGGCGAGCTTCTGCTGGGGGATGTATCCGATGCGGCGGTTGCCGCGGTGCACGGGCGCACCGAGGACGCGCAGCTCACCCTCGCTCAGGGCCTGCTGACCGAGGACCGCCTTCAGGAGGCTCGTCTTGCCCGAGCCGTTCGCCCCGAGCACCGCGACGAACTCGCCCGCCTGCACGTCGAGGTCGACGCCGCTCCACAGCTCGCGGTCGCCGAAGCGGAGCCCGGCGCCGCGCAGCTGCAGCACCGAAGGGCCCGCCTCCGAGGAGACGGGCCCCGAGGTCGGGTCGTCCTGTGTCACGACGAGACGGCTCCCTCGATGGCGTCGAGGTTCGCGGTCATCCAGCCGACGTACCCGCCGGCGTCGTCGGGCAGCGTCTCGGTGACGCCGACGGCCGGGACGCCGGCCGCCTCGGCGGCGTCGAGCAGCGCGTCGGTCTGGGCGCTCTCGGTCTGCTCGTTGTAGACCAGGGCGTCGACGGCCCTGCCCGGGAAGAGGGCGAGGGTGTCCTGGAGCGTGGTCGCGGGCACGTCGGTGCCCTCCTCGACCGCCTCGCTGAACGCCTCCGGAGTCGCGTTCACGAGACCCAGCGCGTCGGTCATGTAGAGCGGGACGGGCTCCGTGATCGCGATCGAGCGGCCGCCGAGAGCGCCCTTCAGCGACGCCTCCCGCTCGACGAGGGCGTCGATCTGCTCGTTCAGGGTCGCGACATTCGCGGTGTAGGTCGAGGTGTTGCCGGGGTCGATGCTCGAGAGCTGGTCGCCGATCACGGTGACGACGTCGCGGACCGCGTCGAGGTCGTACCAGACGTGCTCGTTGAACGCGGCGTGCTCGTGGCCGTCGTCGGCGGCATCGGCCTCCTCGCCCTCGTGCTCGTGGTCGTGCTCGTCCTCGAGGCCGGCCGAGACGGTGGCGGTGATCACGGGCGCGTCGGAGGAGGAGGCGTCGAGCATGGTCTCGATGAACGGGTCGTAGCCGCCGCCGTTCTCGATCACGAGCGCGGCGCCGGAGAGCGCGAGCTGGTCGCGCGCAGTGGCCTCGTACTCGTGCGGATCCTTGTCGGGGCTGTCGATGATGCTGGTGACCTCGACGAGGTCGCCGCCGACGCTCGCGGCGAGGTCGCCGTAGACGTCGGTCGAGGCGACGATCTGCACGAGCCCGTCGGTCGCGGCGTCGGACGCGGCACCGGTGCCGGAGCACGCGGTCAGGGCGAGGACGGAGGCGCCGAGCAGGGCGGCGAGCGGGAGGGTGCGGGTCTTCACGGTGGGGAGCCAATCTAGGTCCGAGGCCGGACGGTCGGGGTGCCCACACGGTAGCGGCTATTGATAACGATTGTCAAAATCGCGAGCAGCGCCCGGTCGTGACGGTATGTGCTGTCTGCGATACAACGTTGTAGGTTGGGGCGATCCGAGCCGGCCGAGGAGGAACGTGGCGGTCACCCTGCGCGACGTCGCCCGCATGGCGGAGGTGTCGATCAAGACGGTCTCCAACGTCATCAACGACTACCCGCACATCCGCCCCGAGACGCGGGCGCGCGTCGAGGCGGCGATCGCCGAGCTGGGCTACCGCCCCAATCTCTCGGCGCGCAGCCTCCGTCGGGGGCGCACAGGAGTGATCGGGCTCGCCCTGCCCGAGCTGAGCCTCCCCTACTTCGCCGAGCTGGCCGACAGCGTGATGCGCGCCGCCGACCGGCGCGGGCTCACCGTCCTGATCGAGCAGACCGAGGGCGACCCCGCGCGCGAGCGCAGCGTCCTCACGAGCGCCCGCCGTCAGCTGACGGACGGGCTGCTCTTCAGCCCGCTCGGCCTCGGCAGCGCCGACGAGCCGGAGCTGGCCGTCGACTATCCGCTCGTGCTGCTCGGCGAGCGCATCTTCACCGACCGCGTCGATCACGTCACGATGCAGAACGTGGCCGCGGCCCGCGCCGCGACGGCGCACCTCCTCGCCTCCGGGCGCCGGCGGATCCTCGCCCTGGGGGCTCACGAGGGCGAGCAGGTCGGCTCCGCCCCGCTGCGCACGCAGGGCTACCGCGAGGCCCTGGAGGCGGCCGGCGTGGGCTTCGACGAGCGGCTGGTGGGCGCCTCCGGACCGTGGCACCGCGCGAACGGAGCGGCGGCGATGCGCCGGATCATCGCCTCCGGAGTCGCGTTCGACGCCGTCTTCGCCTTCAACGACACACTCGCCCTCGGCGCGATCCGCGCCCTGCAGGACGCCGGCCTCCGCGTGCCCGCCGACGTGGCCGTGATGGGCTTCGACGACATCGACGAGTCGGCCTACTCGGTGCCCAGCCTCTCGAGCATCGCCCCCGGTCGCGACGAGATCGCGCAGACCGCCGTCGACGTGCTGCAGGCGCGCATCGACGGCACGGCGACGGCTCCGCCCCGACGGCACGAGGCCGCGTTCACCGTGCAGGAGCGCGAGTCGACGGCCTCGAGCTGACCGCCGCTCAGGCGAGCGTCCGCGGCACCCGGTACTCCCACGCGCCTCGGTCCGCCTCGCCGATCGGGCGCAGCACGCGCGCGGGCACTCCGCCGACGACGACCATCGGAGGCACGCTCGCCGTCACGACCGCCCCCGCGGCAACGACCGATCCCGCGCCGATCACGACGCCCGGCAGGAGGATCGCGCCCGCGCCGATCCACACGTCGTCCTCGATCATCACCGGGGCCGAGAACTGGGTGCCGTCCGCGCGGAGCTCCGGGTGCACGGGGTGGCCCGTCGTGCTGATCGTGACGTTCGGGGCGATCATCACGCGATCGCCGATCACGACCTCGACGTCGTCGACCAGGGTGAGGCCGAAGTTCACGTAGACGTGATCGCCCAGGCGCACGCGGTTGCCGTAGGCGACGTGCAGCGGAGGCTCGATCCAGGCGCCCTCGCCGACCGCCTCGAACAGCTCGTGCAGCAGGCGCCGGCGCTCCTCGGCGTCGCGGGGGCCGGTCGCGTTGTACGCGTGGGCCAGCTCCTTGCCGCGGAGCCGCTCCTCCTCGAGCGCCTCGAGACCCTCGCCGGAGTCGGTGTACAGCTCGTGGTGGTCCATCCGCCGGCGGACCTCGTGCTCGCGCGCGTCCATCGCGCCCCCTCTCGTCCGCCCCAGCGTGAGGGACGCCGACCCCGGAGGACGGTCGCGACACGGAGGCCAGGGCGAAGAGTCGACCGGCGGCACGTCAGTCGCAGGCGCAGATCTCGCGGCGGATCCAGTCGCCGGCGTCCGCGACCGGCAGTTCGCCGCGGCGCACGAGGCGGCTCCACTCGATCGCGCGGCGCGTCAGCCGGTCGTCGGCGCTGCCCGGGCGATCGCCGCCGAGCGTGCGGAGGAACACGTGCGCGAGCCCGCCGCCGAGGAAGAGCGTCGCGCCGGCGACTCCGGCGAAGTGCCTCGCCTGGCCGCGGGTGTCGTCGTCGTAGGCGGGGGCGAACCCGCGGCCGCGGATCCGGTTGCGACCGCCGGTGGCCAGGTCGACGGGGCCGAGCAGCCCGCCCCTGATGCCCGCGATCTCGAGCGCGACCGCGTGGAGGAAGGCCCGGGGCCGCGCCTCGCGCGACGCGATCGCGTCGACCCGGTCGGCGAGGAGTGCGCACGCGTCGATCGATCCCACGCCGTCCAGTACAGCACCTCGGCGCTCTTGACACCGCCCCGGGCGACTCCCCATCATCGTTTCTACAACGTTGTCTCCATCGTTGTAGAGACGCTCCGGAAGGCTCCCCATGACCGACGCCCCCCGCGCCGCCGCCTCGGCGCGCATCACCCTCGACCCGGCCGCGGTGGTCGCTCCCGTGAACCCGCGCCTCTTCGGCTCGTTCGTCGAGCACCTCGGCCGCTGCGTCTACGACGGCATCTACGAGCCCGGGCACCCGACCGCGAACGAGGACGGCTTCCGCCTCGACGTCGTCGACCTCGTCAAGGAGCTCGGCTCGACGACGATCCGCTACCCCGGCGGCAACTTCGTCTCGGGCTACCGCTGGGAGGACGGGGTCGGCCCGCGCGCCGAGCGCCCCCGCCGCCGCGACCTGGCCTGGCACTCGCTCGAGACCAACGAGGTCGGCCTCGACGACTTCGCCAAGTGGGCGAAGCTGACCGGCAGCGAGATCATGTACGCCGTCAACCTCGGCACCCGCGGGGTGATGGAGGCGCTCGACGTCCTCGAGTACGCGAACGGGTCCGCCGGCACCGCCCTCGCGGACCAGCGCATCGCCAACGGCACGGCGGAGCCGCACGACATCCGCATGTGGTGCCTCGGCAACGAGATGGACGGCCCCTGGCAGGTCGGCCACATGAACGCCGACGACTACGGCAAGCTCGCCTCCCGCACGGCCAAGGCCCTGAAGATCGCCGATCCGTCGCTCGAGCTGGTCGTCTGCGGCTCGTCCGGGTCGAGCATGCCGACCTTCGGCGAGTGGGAGCGCGTCGTCCTCGAGCACACCTACGACGACGTCGAGTACGTCTCGTGCCACGCCTACTACCAGGAGTACGGCGGAGACCTCGGCTCGTTCCTCGCCTCCTCGCTCGAGATGGAGTACTTCATCACCACGGTCGCCGCGACCGTCGACCACGTGAAGCACAAGCTGCGCAAGACGAAGGACATCAAGCTCTCGTTCGACGAGTGGAACGTCTGGTACCTCGAGGAGTGGCAGGCCAAGGAGACGGCCGACGCCGAGGGCGACCAGACCGCACGCGAGTGGGAGTACGCACCGCGCCTGCTCGAGGACGTCTACTCGGTCGCGGACGCGGTCGTCGTGGGCAGCCTGATGATCACCCTGCTGAAGAACTCCGACCGCGTCACCTCGGCATCGCTCGCGCAGCTCGTCAACGTGATCGCGCCGATCATGACCGAGCCCGGAGGCGCCGCGTGGCGCCAGACCACGTTCTTCCCGTTCTCGACGACCGCGCGCCTCGCCTCCGGAGCCGTGCTCGAGCCCCGCATCGAGGTCGGCACCTACCCGACCGCCCGGCACGGCGAAGCGCCGCTGGTCGACGCCGTCGCGACGCTCGACGACGACCGCGCCGCCGTGTTCCTGGTCAACCGCTCGACCACGGAGGCGCTCGAGGTCTCGGTCGACGTGAGCGGCCTCGGCGTCTCGACGGTCGCGGAGGCGGTGGCCCTCTTCGACGAGGACCCCTACGCGAAGAACACGAAGGACGACCAGGAGCGCGTCGGCCTGCGCCCCGCCTCCGCGGAGCTGACCGACGGCGTGCTGACGCTGGCCCTGCCCCCGGTGTCGTGGACGGCGGTCGCGCTGACGGCCTAGCCGCACCTCCGGCTCGTCGAATCACGTTCGGCTCGTGAGAATCCTCGATTCCTGCGAGCCGAACGTGATTCTGCGAGCCGAAGTTCCGTCGGAGAAGGACGTGCGCCCGGCACCTCCCTCATGAGTAAGGCCGAGTGGCCGATTCCTCCCGATCGCGGGCGATTCGAGGGATCCAGCCTTACTTGCGCGGCCGTCAGCGACGCGACGCCACCAGTTCCTGCAGATCTCCGATACCGCGCCCCGCCAGAGTCGGCCATATCGCCCGGTCGCCGCCCTCCTCGAGCTGCGCGTCGTGCGGCACCCCGATCGCGACGGCTCCGGAGGCGACGGCCGCGGCCAGTCCCGTCGGCGAGTCCTCGATCGCCACGCACTGCGCGATGTCGACCCCGAGCCGCGCAGCCGCCAGGAGGTACGGCTCCGGGTCGGGTTTGCCCCGCGTCACATCGTCCCCGGTGACGACCGTCGCGAGGACCACGTCCGGGGCGAGCGCCTCGACGACGACCTGCGCGACCGGGCGTGACGACGTCGTGACGATCGCCTGACGGATGCCCGCGCGGTCGACCTCGCGCATCAGCTCGCGCGCACCCGGCCGCCAGACGAGGCCGCTGCGCATGTCTGCGAGGACATCGTCCTCGAGCACCGCGGTCAGCGCGTCGTCATCGAGCTCGACGCCCGCCGCCTGCAGCGCGCTGACGGTCTGCTCCATCGTGCTGCCGATCAGCGCGAGCGCATCGGCCGGCGTCCAGGTGCAGCCGAACCGCGCTGCGAGCAGGCCCTGCGCCCGCACCCACGCGGGCTCCGAGTCGACGATCGTCCCGTCCATGTCCCAGAGCACCGCGGCGATCACGAGGCGCTCCCCTCGTGGCGACGGGCACTGAGCACTCCCGCGAGCACGACGGCCACGACTCCCGCGATCGGCACCACCAGCAGCCCCACCCGCAGTCCCGCTCCGTCGGCCACCAGGCCCACGATCGGAGGCGACAGCAGGAAGCCGAGCCGCATCAGCCACGAGACCAGGGTCACCCCGGTCCCCGCGCGCAGTCCCGGGATCTCGTCGGCCTCGTGCATCGCGGCGGGCACCGTGGTCGCGAGCCCGAACCCGGCCGCTGCGAATCCGAGGATCGTGCCGGGAACGGACGGGAACAGCAGCGCCGCGCCCATCCCGACCGCCGTGATCGCGCCGCCGACCCGCACGACCGTGCGCTGCCCGAAGCGGTCGACCAGCCGGTCGCCGAAGATCCGGCCGACGAACTGGGCACCGACGAGAGCGACGAATCCGTAGGCTGCGACCGCCGCCGTGGCGCCGAGGTCGCCGTTCAGGTAGACGGCCGCCCAGGTCGAGGCCGCGTCCTCGACGAGCGTGCCCGCGATGGCGACGGCGACGAGCGCCGCGAGCACGAAGCCGACCCGCGCCGTGACGCGTCCGCGAACGGCCGGCGCCGCGCCGGGCTCGGACTCGTCGTCCTTCCCGGGGAGGCAGAAGCGCAGCGCCACGAGCGACACCACCGAGAAGAGCGCCCCCGAGATCAGGAGGTGGGTCGAGCGGGGGACGCCCAGCGCGATGGCGCCCGCCGCCATCGAGCCGCCGAGCACCGCGCCGATCGACCAGATCGCGTGGAAGGAGTTGATGATCGAGCGGCCGAAGCGCCGCTGCACCCGCAGCCCGTGCGTGTTCTGCGCCACATCGGCGATCGCGTCGGTGGCACCGGCGACGAGGAGGGCCGCCGCGAAGGCGAGGAGCGTGGGCGAGAACCCGGCGACGACGGTCCCGGCCGCTGTGAGGATCGTGCCCGCGACCGTGGTGCGCCCACTCCCGAACCGCCGGATCAGCGATGCGGCAGCGAGCCCCGCGAGGATCGCACCGGCCGGGAACGCCGCGATCGCGACTCCGTACGCCGCGTTGTCGAGCCCGAGGTCGGCTTTGATCTCGGGGAAGCGCGGGATGAGGTTGGCGAACAGCGCGCCGTTCGTGAGGAACAGCGCGGCCACGGCGCCGCGGGCGCGGCGGGCCTCGCGGGACGGAGGCGTGAGGTCAGTCATGTGTACGAACGTACACGCGATGTGTACGATCGTGCGCATGGACTACTTCGCCGGAGACGACCGCACCAACCGCGAGCGCATGCTCGCCGGTGACCTCTACATCGCCGACGATCCCGAGAGCGCCCGCCTCGCCCAGCGCGCCGTCCGGCTCGCCGATGCCTACCACCGCGCGGCCGTCGACGACGAGGCCGCGGCCCGCCCGCTGCTCGACGAGCTGATCGGGTCGCTGGGCGACGGCGCGTTCGTGAAGCCTCCGCTGTTCGTCGACTACGGCGAGAACATCACGATCGGCGCGCGCACCTTCGTCAACTACCACCTCACCGCCCTCGACGTCGCAGCGATCACGATCGGCGAGGACTGCCAGATCGGCCCGAACGTGCAGCTGCTGACCCCGACGCACCCGGTCGCACCCGGCCCGCGCCGCGACAAGCTCGAGGCGGCGCTGCCGATCACGATCGGCGACAACGTCTGGCTGGGCGGCGGGGTCATCGTCTGCCCCGGAGTCAGCATCGGCGACGACAGCGTCATCGGAGCGGGGTCGGTCGTCACGCGCGACATCCCCGCCGGAGTCGTCGCCGTGGGCAACCCCGCCCGCGTCCTGCGGAGCATCGCCGAGTGAGCGCAGACCGGGCACCGCGGCGCACCGACCCGCACCGGCGCGACCGGATCATCGACGCCTGCCTCGACGTGATCGCGGAGGAGGGTGTCGCCGGGACCTCGCACCGTCGCGTCGCCGCCGCGGCCGACGTGCCGCTCGGGTCGATGAGCTACCACTTCGCCGGCATGGACGATCTGCTGCACGAGGCGTTCACGCGCTTCGCCGACACGGTCGCTGCGCAGACGAAACGCCGGATGGACGCCGCGGGCACCCCCGCCGAGGCGCGCCAGGCCGTGATCGACGTCGTCGTGCACGACATCTTCGGCAGCCGGCGCGAGCTCGTGCTCACCCACGAGCTCTACACGCTCGCCGCACGGCGGCCGGAGTACCGGGTCATCACACACACCTGGATGGCGCGCTCCCGCGCCGCTCTCGAGCAGCACTTCGATCCGCTGACGGCGAGGATGATCGACGCGCTGACCGAGGGGCTGACGATCCACCGCGCGCTCGACGACCAGCCGGCCGACGACGCCGTCGTCGAGGAGGCGGTGCGCCGGATCATCGGCTGAACCGTACCCAGCCGCCCCTGTCAGAGTGGAGTGATGAGCGCACTCCCCGACCCACTCGCCTACGACCTCGACGAGCTGCGGAGCCGGGTGCTCGAGGAGAGCGGTGGCGTCGTCGACGACAGCATCCCCGAGCTCGCCGCCGCCGACCCGGATCTCTGCGCCCTCGCCCTGGCCCTCCCCGACGGCACGGTGCGCACGACCGCTCGGTCCGACGTCGCCTTCAGCATCCAGTCGGCCGTCAAGCCGTTCCTCTTCGCCCTGGCCCTGCTCGACACCGACGGCGAGGCGCTCGACCGCGTCGGCATCGAGCCGACCGGTGAGGCGTTCGACGCCCTGAAGCTCGAGACCGGAACCGGCCGCCCGCCGAACCCGATGGTCAACGCGGGCGCCCTGCTGACGGCCTCCCTGGTCGACGGAGGCGACGAGCGCGGCCGCAGCGCCCGCATCCTCGACGGACTGTCGGCTTTCGCCGGCCGGCCGCTCGAGGTCGACGAGAGCGTCGCCTGCAACGAGCACCTGCTCGGCGACCGCAACCACGCCCTGGCTCACCTCATGCGGGCGGAGGGGACCCTGCACCTCGGCGCGGACGACGCGGTCGCCGCCTACGCCCGAGCGTGCGCGGTGCTGGTCGACGCGGAGGCGCTCGCGGTGATGGGAGCGACGCTCGCTCTCGGCGGCGTGAACCCGCTGACGGGCGAGCGCGTGGTGCCCGCGGGAGTCGCCCGTGACGTCGTCTCGGTGATGGCGACCTGCGGGGTCTACGACGGCTCCGGCCGGTGGATGCGCGCCGTCGGCGTCCCCGCGAAATCGAGCGTCTCGGGAGCCGTCGTCCTCTCGGCCCCCGGCCGCCTCGGCGCGGCCGTGATCAGCCCGCCGCTCGACGCCCAGGGCACGAGCGTCCGCGGCGCCCTCGCGAGCGAGCTGCTGAGCACAGACCTCACCCTGCACTCGTTCGGCCCCGGCGCACACTGACCGTCGGCCGGATCCACCGCTCGCCTGACTGCCCGCGCGTCGCGCGATGAGCCGGCCCGCCTTCCTGCCTGCCTCCCTGCTGTTCGAGTAGCCCGCGAAGCGGGCGTATCGAGATCCACCAGCGTCAGAAGGCCTGGTCAGCAGCCTGATCTTCTGAAGCTGGCGGGTCTCGATACGCCCCTGCGGGGCTACTCGACCAGCATGCTGGGGCCGAGCACCCCGCTCGCAGCGACTGCCTGCCTCACCCCGACTCCGCGCCTACCGCCCAAGGCCGAGGTCACCGGCGAATCGCGTGTCAGCGATTCGTCGTACCGGGACGCGACCCGCTCTGCCGAACGCAATCACCCCGAAGAGCCGACCGCGGAGCGGATGACGACGCAGGAGGAATCCGCTCGATCGAGCGCGGCCGAGGTCACCGGCGAATCGCGTCCCAGCGATTCGTCGTACCGGTACGCGACCCGCTCTGCGATACGCACCCACCTGCGAGAGCCGACCGCGGAGCGGATGACGACGCAGGAGGAATGCGCTCAATCGAGCAGCAGCGCCGGCTCCTCCAGCACGCTGGCGACGTCGGCGACGAAGCGGCTGACGACGTCGCCGTCGACGACGCGGTGGTCGAAGGATCCGCCGACGGTGGTGACGAAGCGGGGGCGGACCTCGCCGTCGACGACCCACGGCTTCTGCTTGATCGTGCCGAGGGCGATGATCGCGACCTCGCCGGGGTTGAGGATCGGGGTGCCGGTGTCCATGCCGAAGACGCCGATGTTCGAGATCGTGATGGTGCCGTTCTGCATGTCGGCGGGCTGGGTCTTGCCGTCACGGGCGGCGAGCGTGAGCTGCTCGAGGGCGCCGGCGAGCTCGAGGAGGCTCATCGACTGGGCGTCCTTGACGTTCGGCACGATGAGGCCGCGCGGGGTGGCGGCGGCGATCCCGAGGTTCACGTAGTGGCGGACGATGATCTCGGAATCGGTCCACGCGGAGTTGACGGTGGGGTTCCTCCGCACCGCCCAGATGATCGCCTTCGCCATGATCAGCAGCGGCGACACCTTGACGCCGGCGAAGTCGGGCGAGTTCTTCAGGCGCTTGACGAACTCCATCGTGCGGGTCGCGTCGACGTCGACGAAGACGCTGACGTGGGGGGCCGTGAACGCGCTGTGCGACATCGCCGCGGCGATGGCCTTGCGGACGCCGCGGACGGGGATGCGCTCCTCGCGCGAGTCTCCCCACTCCGGGGTCTGGATGTTGCGGAAGACGCTGGCCTGCGAGGCGTGCCGGATGACGTCGTCGCGGGTGACCTCGCCGGCGAGGCCGGTCGCCTGCACCTCGAGGAGGTTCACGTCGAGGTCCTTGGCGAGCTTGCGGATCGGCGGCTTCGCGATCACGGGGAGCGCGGCGGCGGCGGGGACGGACGCGGG
>NZ_WUCC01000010.1 GCF_009807095.1 Rathayibacter sp. VKM Ac-2754
CCATCGGAGCCGAAGCTCTCGATTTGATTGTGGCTGCCATTCGGGTTACGCTTGTCAGAACCGAAGCTCTGCGCGCCGCCGTGGCAACTTGTATAACTTAGCACATCCGCTCGCCGTGTCAAATCGGCGACTCCGTGATGCTCAGCGTCACGACCCGGAGGTCGAAGCGCCACATCGTGCGCCATGCAGTGCCTTGAAGCACCGTCTGCCGCACCGAAGCCCGGACCAGTGGTCCAGCGGAGGCTTTACATCGTACGCTCACGATCCGTTCCCATCAAGAGGCGAACCTCTAACAAGGTGTGGAGTGAGGGGATGGTCCCCGCTTGAGGTGGGCCAGCGGGTCTCGACGCTCTGCGTCCGACTCTCGCTCGCCGCTCCTTTGGGGTGACGAGGAGTTACATTACGTCGATGTTTCGCGGGTCTGCAAATCGCTCGCGGCCCGGGCGTGTCGCCCGGGGGCGCCTAGCGGACGAAGGCTCCCGCGAAGCTCTTCTTGCCCCGGCGAAGCACGGCGATGCCGTCGATCAGCGGGAGATCGCCGAGGACGAGCGAGTCCTCCGAGACCACGACGTTGTTCACCGAGAGCCCTCCCTGCGCGAGGGCGCGGCGGGCCTCCCCCAGGCTCGCGACGAGTCGCGTCTCGAGGAAGGCCTGCAGCACGGGTGCCGCGGGGTCGACCTCGACGGTCGCAACCGCCTCGAGCGCACCGCGGAGGATGACCGGATCGATGCCGACCAGCGAGCCGCGTCCGAAGAGCGCGGCCGACGCGTCGACCACCGCCTGCGTCACCTCGTCCCCGTGCACGAGAGACGTCACCTCCCAGGCGAGGGCACGCTGGGCCTCCCGCTTGAAGGGCGCATCGAGGCCGGCCTGCTCGAGCCGCTCGATCTCGACGCGGGGCAGGAAGGTGAAGACCTTGAGGCGGTCGATCGCATCGCGGTCGTCGGTGTTGAGCCAGAACTGGTAGAACGCGTACGGGCTCGTCAGCTCGGGATCGAGCCAGACGGCGTTGCCCTCGCTCTTGCCGAACTTGGTCCCGTCGCTGTTCATCACCAGGGGCGTGCCGATGGCGTGCACCGACACCCCCTCGGTGCGGTGGATCAGATCCGTCCCGCTGGTGAGGTTGCCCCACTGGTCGCTGCCACCCGTCTGCAGGACGCAGCCGTACTGGCGGTAGAGCTCGAGGTAGTCGAGCCCCTGCAGGATCTGGTAGCTGAACTCCGTGTAGCTGATGCCGGCGTCCGAATTCAGGCGCGCGCTGACCGCGTCCTTCTTGAGCATCGTGCCGACCCGGAAGTGCTTGCCGATCTCGCGCAGGAAGTCGATCGCCGAGAGCGGCGCCGTCCAGTCGAGGTTGTTCACCAGGCGCATCGGATTGTCGCCGTCGACCGCCAGGAACCGCGAGACCTGCGCCTGCAGCCGGGCCACCCAGTCGAGCACCGTCTCGCGCGGGGTCAGAGTGCGCTCCGCGGTGGGCCGGGGATCGCCGATCAGTCCGGTCGATCCGCCGACGAGGCCCAGCGGTCGGTGGCCGGCGAGCTGCAGCCGGCGCATCAGGATCAGCTGGACGAGATTGCCGAGGTGGAGGCTGGGCGCCGTCGGGTCGAATCCGCAGTAGTAGGTGATCGGCTCGCCTGCGAGCAGGTCGCGGAGTGCCGCGCGATCGGTGGAGACGTGGACGGAACCGCGCCACAGCAGCTCGTCCCAGACGGTCTCGAAGGACGCGTCCAGCGCGGGGGGCGTCGAGGATCCTCGGGGCGTCTCGTCGGTCACTCTCCGAGGGTACCGCGGAGTGCGCCGACTCCCCCGCGAGAGTGAAGTCCACAGGCTTGATTGCGGCAGATCAAGTCTCGATACTTGATGCGGAGGTGCTCCATGTTCGTCATCACTGCCGACCAGCGCGACAGCCGCCACGACGACGACCGGGTCGATCGCGTGATCACCGGTCTGCTCGAGACGCAGCGCGACGCCTTCGTCCTGCCCCCCGAGCGGACGGCGGGCGACGAGTTCCAGTTCGTCCTCGATCGGGCCGACGCCGCCGTCGAGGTGGTGCTGGCCCTGCACCGGGAGGCGCACTGGAGCATCGGCCTGGGCGTCGGGCGGATCGAGCGCCCCCTCCCCGCGACGACCCGCGCCGCCCGCGGCGAGGCGTACTTCGCGGCGCGCCGGGCCGTCGAGGCCGCGAAGAACCGGCAGAGCAGGTTCTCGCTCGACCCCGACGCCCCGGCCGCCCCCTTCCCCTCGATCGCCGACGCCCAGGCGCTGCTGGACCCGCTGCTCCACCTGCGCGACTCGCGCACAGCCGCCGGCTGGCAGATCGTCGACCTCCTCGACTCCGGCCGCACGCAGAAGGAGGCCGCCGAGCACCTCGCCATCAGCCCCCAGGCCGTGAGCCTGCGGGTGCGCGCGGCCGACGCCCGGCTCGACGGACCCACCGCGGAGGCACTCGCCCGCCTGCTGACGGTGGTCGACCGTACGCTCGACCCCATCGACGAGAGGAACGAGCGATGACGGTGCTCCCCGCTTCCCTGACCAGCACAGTGGCGGCCACGGTGCAGTCCGTCTCCTGGACGGGCGTGGTGCTCGCCCTCGTCGCCGGGCTCGTCGGCGCGGTGCTCGCCGTCCGACTGCGCCGCCCCCCTCTCGCCTGGATCAGCGTCGGAGCGACAACGGCCGCCTTCCTCCTCACCGGCCTCGCCGGCTCCTCGGCTCCGGTGCCGCTGGTGCTCGCCGTCGCCGCGCTCGCCTTCGCGATCGCCGTGATCGGGGGCGGCCCGGTCGTGCTGATGACGCTCGACCTCGCCACGACGGACTCCCGGAGCGGCACCCACGGCGGGATCATCATCGCGGGACCGCCCTCGCGCGCCTCCTCCGCCGCGGGGTCGCCGAGCGCGATCGGCCAGCCCATCGAGGTGCTGCGGGGCGGGACCACCATCGGCCTGCTCGAGCGGATCGCGACGGCCGGTGCTCTCATGAGCGGACTGCCCGAGGGCGTGGCGGTCGTCGTGGCGGTGAAGGGCGTCGGCCGCTTCAGCGAGCTCGCGTCACCCGAGGCGCGCGAGCGGTTCATCATCGGGACGCTCGCGAGCCTCGCCTGGTCGGCCGCGCTCGGGACGCTCGCCCGGATCTATCTCGCCGGCTGATCTCCGGCGGCGCAGCGGGGCACCGCGCGCCGGTACGGCGACACCGTCGGCTCCCCCTCCAGGTGGAACCGCCACGGGTACTCGGCACCGCCGCCCGCGCCGGACACCCCTGTCCGGACCGTGGAGACCACGGTGCCGAGGCGATCGGGAGGCAGCAGCTCGAAGGACCGCTCCATCGGATCCCCCGACTCGGCGAGCAGGACGCCGAGCGCCTTCGCGAGTCGCGCGGGGCCCCGGGCCAGATCCCGCGCGGGAACGGCTCCACGGCGCTCGCGAGCGAGCTCCTCGCCCACGACGATCTCGCCCGCGCGCAGCAGCACCGCCGAGGCGGCGCCCTCCGGAGCGCAGACGAGGTTGAGGCAGGTGTGCATCCCGTAGGTGAAGTAGGCGTACACCGTGCCGGGCGGCCCGAACATCGGCAGGGTGCGCTTCGTCGGTCCGCGGAAGCTGTGCGACCCCGGGTCGACGCCCGGGCCGAGGTAGGCCTCGACCTCGGTGAGGCGCACGCCGACCACTCCGTCCGCCGTCCGATGGAGCAGCGTGCAGCCCAGCAGATCGGGCGCGACCTCCAGCGCCGACAGCGACAGATCCGGCAGCGCTGCCTTCGACGAGGTCACGACGACGCGGACCGCACGCTAGAAGAAGCTCTGCCCGGAGACGACCGTGACGATGATCACGGCGAGGATGACGACCGCGGCCACGAGGACCAGCGTGCGCTGCTGCCAGGGCCGGAGCGGCGGACGGCCGTCGTCCTGGTCGTCGTCCCTGCGGAGCGTCATGCGCCGTCCCCCCGGAGTGCGGACCGGACCAGGCGGACGCGCTCGGTGAGCTGCGCGAGCTGCTCCGCCACGCGCGCCGGTGCGGTCCCGCCGACCCCGTCGCGACTGGCCACGGAGCCCTCGATGCTCAGCACGGAGCGGACGTCGGGGGTCAGCAGCGGCGATACGGCGGCGAGCGCCTCGTCGTCGAGCTTGTCGAGCCCCAGATCGCGCGACTCGGCCGCCTTGACCAGCTCGCCCGTGATCTCGTGGGCGTCGCGGAAGGGCACGTGCTTCTTCACGAGCCACTCCGCCACGTCGGTGGCGAGCGAGAAGCCCTCGGGCGCGAGCTCCGCCATCCGCTCGGTGTGGAAGGTCAGGGTCGCGATCATGCCGCTGAACGCGGGCAGCAGTACCTCGAGCGTCGTGACGGAGTCGAAGACGGGCTCCTTGTCCTCCTGCAGATCGCGGTTGTACGCGAGCGGGAGCGCCTTCAGCGTCGCGAGCAGACCGGTCAGGTTGCCGACGAGCCGCCCGGCCTTGCCGCGCGCGAGCTCGGCGATGTCGGGGTTCTTCTTCTGCGGCATGATCGAGGAACCGGTCGAGTAGCCGTCGTCCAGCGTGACGAAGCCGAACTCGCGCGTGTTCCACAGGATGATCTCCTCGGCGATGCGGGAGACGTCGATGCCGATCATCGCGGTGACGAAGGCGAACTCCGCGACCAGATCGCGGCTCGCGGTCCCGTCGATCGAGTTGGGCACGCTGGAGGCGAAGCCGAGCTCGCGCGCGACCGCCTCGGCGTCGAGACCCAGCGTCGAGCCCGCGAGCGCGCCCGACCCGTAGGGCGACACGTCGGCCCGCACCGCCCAGTCGCGGAGGCGCTCGAGGTCGCGCAGCAGCGCCCATGCATGGGCGAGGAGGTGGTGCGCGAGCAGCACGGGCTGCGCGTGCTGGAGGTGCGTGCGGCCCGGCATGATCGCCGCCGGGTGCGCCGACGCCTGAGCGGCGACGGCGTCGATCAGCTGCACCACCAGCTCCGAGATCACCGCGGCGTGGTCGCGGAGGTACATCCGCACGAACGTGGCGATCTGGTCGTTGCGCGAGCGACCGGCGCGCAGCTTGCCGCCGAGCTCGGGGCCGGCCTCGAGCATCAGCCCGCGCTCGAGCGCGCCGTGCACGTCCTCGTCCGACTCCTCGGCGCGGAAGCTCCCGTCGACGACCGCGGTGCGGAGGCGCTCGAGCGCGTCGAGCATGCCGGTCAGCTCGGCCGAGTCGAGGTAGCCCGCGGCCGAGAGCGCACGGGCGTGAGCCCTCGATCCCGCGATGTCGTACTCGGCGAGCTGCCAGTCGAAGTGGGTCGACTTCGAGAGTGCCGCGAGCTCGGGCGACGGGCCGCCGGCGAACCGGCCGCCCCAGAGCGCGCCGGCCTCGCCCGAGCGGGCGGAGGGTCGTTCCGTCATGGTTCTCCTCGGTGTCTGCGGCCTCGGTGCGCGAGGACGCGGGTCTGCAGCCTCGAGTCCCGCCCGGTGAGAGGGCGCGGTGCCTCGTGATCGGCTGTCGAGTCTAGTGAGCGGCCTCGGTGCTGCCGGCCCGCTCCAGGAGCCAGACCAGCAGGGCCTTCTGCGCGTGCAGGCGGTTCTCGGCCTCGTCCCAGATCACGCTCTGCGGGCCGTCGATCACGTCGGCGGTCACCTCGTAGCCGCGATCGGCCGGCAGGCAGTGCAGGAAGAGCGCGTCCGGCTCGGCCGCCGCCATCGTGGCCGCATCGACCCGGTAGTCGCCGAAGGTCGCGACGCGCGCGGCCTTCTCCTCCTCCTTGCCCATCGACACCCAGGTGTCGGTGATCACGATGTCGGAGCCGGCGGCGCCCGCGGCGGGGTCGGTCGTCGTCGTCGCAGAGCCGCCGGTGGTCGCGGCGATGCGCTGGGCGTCGGCCAGCACGGCCGGATCGGGGGCGTAGGAGTCGGGCGAGACGATGCGGACGTGCATGCCCGCCGTCGCTCCCGCCAGCAGGTAGGAGTGCGCCATGTTGCTCGCGCCGTCGCCGAAGAAGGTCAGCGTCAGACCGGCCAGCCGACCGCGGTGCTCGCGGATGGTCAGGAGGTCGGCGAGCAGCTGGCAGGGGTGGAACTCGTCCGAGAGCGCGTTGACGACCGGGACGCGGGTCCCCTCCGCCATCTGCTCGAGACCCGACTGCGCGTAGGTGCGCCAGACGATCGCCGCGACCTGGCGCTCGAGGACGCGCGCCGTGTCGGAGGCGGTCTCCTTGCCCCCGAGCTGGCTGCTCGCCGTCGAGATGATCAAGGGGCTGCCGCCGAGGTCGGCGATGCCGACCGCGAAGGACACGCGGGTGCGGGTGGAGGACTTGTCGAAGATCACCGCGACGGTCTGGGGACCGGCGAGCGGCGTGCGCGCGAAGCGGTCGCGCTTGAGCTCGAGTGCGAGATCGAGGATCTCGGCCTGCTCGGCGGGGCTGATGTCGTCGTCGCGGAGGAAGTGGCGGGTCACGGGTGCTGGTCGCTTTCGATTCGGGGTGGTCGGTCGGGTCAGAGGCTCAGCGTGCGGAGCGCGCGGGCGAGGCGGGCGGCGAACTCGTCGACCTCGGCTTCCGAGACGATCAGCGGCGGCGCGAGGCGGATGCTCGAGTCGTTCGCCGCGTTCACGATGAGGCCCTCCTCGAGCGCGGCCGCGGCGAGGGCGCCGGCGACGGGCTCGGCGAGGGCGATGCCGAGCAGGAGCCCGGCGCCGCGGACGGAGTCGACGAGCGGCGAGCCGATCTCGAGGACGGCGCGCACGATCTGCTCACCGCGCTCACGGGCGTTCCGCACCAGGTCCGCCCGCTCGATCTCGCCGAGCACCGCTCCGGCGACCGCGGTCGCCAGCGGATTCCCGCCGAAGGTGCTGCCGTGCTGGCCCTTCTGGAACAGCGCGGACGCGGCGCCGAAGGTCACCAGCGCGCCGATCGGGAATCCTCCGCCGAGCCCCTTGGCCAGGGTCACGGCGTCGGGGACGATGCCGGAGCGCTGATAGGCGAACCAGCTGCCGGTGCGGCCGACGCCGGTCTGGATCTCGTCGACGATCAGGAGCACGCCGTGCTCGCGGGTGAGCTCGCGGGCCCGCTCGAGGAATCCGTCGGGCAGCGGGACGACCCCCGCCTCCCCCTGGATCGGCTCGACCACCAGCGCGGCGACCGAGTCGTCCACCGCCGCCTCGAGCGCCTCGAGCGTCGCGTCGATGTGCTCGACCCCGCCGGGCATCGGCTCGAAGGGCGCCCGCATCGCAGCCTTGCCCGTGAGTGCGAGCGCGCCCATCGTCCGCCCGTGGAAGGCGTTGTGCAGCGCGAGCACGCGGTGCCGTCCGCCGCCGGAGTTCAGGCGGGCGAGCTTGAACGCGGCCTCGTTGGCCTCGGTGCCCGAGTTGGCGAAGTAGACGCGACCGGTCTCGCCGGCGCCGGTCAGCCTCCGCAGGGTCTCGGCGAGCTCGATCTGCGGCGCGGTCGCGAAGTAGTTCGAGACATGCGCGAGGGCTCCGGCCTGGCGGCTGACCGCCTCGACGAAGACCGGGTGCGCGTGACCGAGGGAGTTGACGGCGATCCCGCCGAGGAAGTCGAGGTACTCACGCCCGTCGACGTCCCAGACGCGGCAGCCCACGCCGTGGTCGAGGACGGCGAGCGGGGGCGCGAAGGTCTGCATCATCGCGGAGGCGTAGCGCCCGCGCGCGGCGTCGGTCCGATTCGCGTCGGTGGTGGCGGGGTCGGTGTCGGTGGTCATCTGTCGAGCCTTTCGATCGGAGCGGTCCGGCCTCGTGGGCCGTCGGTGCGCCGCCCGGTGTCGGGTGGGCGCTCGGAGCCGGGGCCGCTGCGGATCAGCGGCCCGACATTCGCTCCCGGTTCGGGCTCGCGACGACCTCGGTGCCGATCCCCTCGGAGGTGAAGACCTCGAGGAGGATCGAGTGCGGCACGCGGCCGTCGATGATGGCGGCCTTGGGCACTCCGCCGAGCACCGCGTCGAGGCACGCGGTCATCTTGGGGATCATCCCCGACTCGAGCGAGGGCAGCAGGGCCGTCAGCTCGTCCGACGACAGGTGCGAGACGAGGGAGTCGCGGTTCGGCCAGTCGGAGTAGAGACCGGCGACATCGGTGAGGATGACGAGCTTCTCGGCGCCGAGGGCGACGGCGAGTGCCGCGGCGGCGGCATCCGCGTTGACGTTCAGCGACTGCGTCGGGTCGTCGGCGTCGGGCGCGATCGACGAGACCACCGGGATCCGGCCCGCCTCGAGCTGTGCGAGGACCGCGGCCGGATCGACCGCGACGACATCGCCCACCAGCCCCAGGTCGTGCTCGACCCCGTCGAGGACGACACCGCGCCGGCGGCCGACGAAGAGACCCGCGTCCTCTCCCGAGATCCCGGCGGAGAGCGGGCCGTGCTCGTTGATCCTGCGGACGATGTCGCGGCTGATGCTGCCCGTCAGCACCATCCGCACGACCTCCATGGCCTCGGGGCTCGTCACGCGGTAGCCGCCGCGGAACTCGCTGGCGATCCCGAGCCGGTCGAGCATCGTCGAGATCTGCGGACCACCGCCGTGCACGACGACGGGTCGGATCCCGGCGTAGCGCAGATAGACGATGTCCTGCGCGAAGGCGCGCTGGAGCTCCTCGGAGACCATCGCGTTGCCGCCGAACTTGATGACCATGGTGCGGCCGTGGAATCGCTGCAGCCACGGCAGGGCCTCGATCAGCGTCCCGGCCTTGACGGCGGCGGCCTCGCGGAGCGCCAGGCCCTCGGCCTCTGTGAGATTCTCGTCGGTCATCGGATCCTCAGCTCGAGTAGGCCGAGTTCTCGTGCACGTAGTCGTGCGTGAGGTCGTTGGTCCAGATCGTCGCGGTGGCGTCGCCGGCGTGCAGGTCGATGTCGACCGCCACCTTCCGCGGAGACAGGTCGACGAGGTCGCGGCTCTCGAAGGGCTCGCCGGCCCGGCAGACCTGGACGCCGTTCATCGCGACGTCGATCCCGTACGGGTCGAACTCGGCGTCGGTGGTGCCGACCGCCGCCAGCACCCGACCCCAGTTGGGGTCGTTGCCGAAGATGGCGGCCTTGAAGAGGTTGCTCCGCGAGACGGCCCGCGCGACCACGACGGCCTCGTCCTCGGAGGCCGCGTTCACGACGCGGATCGCGACGTCGTGAGCGGCACCCTCGGCGTCGGCCTGCAGCTGCAGGGTGAGGTCGCGGCAGACCTCGGTCAGGGCGGCGGTGAAGGCGTCGGCGTCGGGCGTCACTCCGCTCGCGCCGCTCGCGAGGAGGGCGACGGTGTCGTTCGTCGACATGCAGCCGTCGGAGTCGAGGCGGTCGAAGGTCACGCGCGTCGAGGCGCGGAGGGCGGCATCGAGCTCGGCGGGCTCGAGTGCGGCATCGGTCGTGATGACGACCAGCATCGTCGCGAGGCCCGGCGCGAGCATTCCGGCGCCCTTGGCCATGCCGCCGATGCTCCAGCCCTGCTCGGAGCGGACGGTCGCCTGCTTGGGGACCGTGTCGGTGGTCATGATCGCGCGCGCGGCGGCCTCGCCGTCGTCGATGCCGGTGGCGCCCGCGAGCGATGCGGCCGCCTCCGTCACTCCGCCCGTGAGCTTGCCGAGGTCGAGCTGATCGCCGATGAGGCCCGTCGAGCAGACCAGGACGTCGACCGCGGAGACGCCGAGCGCTCCGCCGACGGCCTCGGCCGTGCCGTGGGTGACCTGGAAGCCCTGGGCGCCCGTGTAGCAGTTGGCGCCTCCGGAGTTGAGGACGATCGCGGAGACGATGCCGTCGCGCATGACCTGCTCGCTCCACAGCACCGGGTTGGCCTTGCAGCGGTTGCTGGTGAACACCGCGGCCGCACTCTGGAGCGGACCGAGGTTGCGGACGAGCGCCAGGTCGCGCGCGCCCGTCGACTTGAGGCCCGCGACGACGCCCGCGGCCTCGAATCCTGCTGCTGCAGTGACGCTCACGGCGCGACTCCGTTCACACTGAGGCCGAGGGACTCGGGGAGGCCCAGGGCGATGTTGGTCGACTGGATCGCGGCACCCGCGGTGCCCTTGACGAGGTTGTCGATCGCGGTCACGACGACGACTCGGCGGGCGCGCTCGTCGACGGCCAGTCCGATCAGGGCCGTGTTCGCGCCGACGACGTCCGCCGTCCGCGGGAAGGACCCCGCCGGGAGCAGTTGGACGAAGGTCTCGTCGCCGTAGGCCGCCTCCCAGGCCGCCCGCACATCGGCCGCGGAGACCCCGGGCGCGAGGCGAGCGGCCGAGGTCGCGAGGATCCCCCGCGACATCGGCACGAGGACCGGGGTGAACGAGATCGAGACCGGGCCGGCGCCGGCGAGCGCGAGGTTCTGCCGGATCTCGGGGTTGTGGCGGTGACCGCCCCCCACTCCGTAGGCGTGCGCGGAGCCGAGCAGCTCGCTCGCGAGGAGGTCGGTGCGCAGGCTCTTGCCCGCACCCGACGGCCCGACGGCCAGCACCGAGACGAGATCGCCGGGCTCGATGACCCCGGCGTGGAGGCCCGGCGCGAGGCCGAGCGTGATCGCGGTGACGTTGCAGCCGGGCACGGCGATGCGCCGCGCGCCGGCCAGGGCGTCGCGCTGCTTGCGTCCGCCCCCGGCCAGGAGGAGCTCGGGGAGCCCGTACGGCCACGCGCCGGCGAACTCGCCGCCGTAGTAGTCGGCCCAGTCCTGCTCGTCGGTCAGCCGGTGGTCGGCACCGCAGTCGACGACGAGGACGTCGTCGGGCAGCGTCGCGGTGATGGCTCCGGATGCGCCGTGCGGCAGCGCGAGGAAGACGACGTCGTGCCCGGCGAGGTTCTCGGTCGTGGTGTCGACGAGGACGAGATCGCGGAGCGAGCGCAGGTGCGGCTGCACCGCGACCAGGGGCTGCCCGGCGTTGGAGTGCGCCGTCACCGTGCGCACCTCGAACTCGGGATGGTCGGCGAGCAGGCGCAGCAGCTCGCCGCCCGCGTACCCGCTCGCTCCGGCCACCGCCACGGAAAAAGTCATGCCCGAGAGCCTAGTCCGTGCGGGGGAACGGCTTCGCCGGGCATCACTCCCTCAGCTGCGCGCCGAACCGGTCGGCGGCCACCGCGACTCCGCCCTGCTTAGCCGCCGTCGCCTCCGTCGCGGTCAGCGTGCGGTCGGCGGCACGGAAGCGCAGCGCGAAGGTGAGCGACTTGGAGCCGGCCGGGACGCCGGCACCGCGGTAGTCGTCGACGAGGCGGATCGCCTCGAGCAGCTCCCCGGCCCCCTCCGCGACGGCCTCGGCGAGCGACGCGGCGGGCACCTCCGACGGCACGACCAGCGACAGGTCCTGCGTGGCCGCCGGGAGCGCGCCGACCGGTCGAGCGACGACGACACCGCCGGCGCGGGCGATGACGGGGTCGAGGTCGAGCTCGACGACGGCCACCCGCCGGGGCAGGTCGAGCTCTTCGGCGAGCGAGGGCAGGAGCTCGCCGGCGTGACCGATCACCGCGCCGTCGAGCACGATCTCGGCGGTGCGGCCGGGGTGCAGCGCGGCGTGCGCGCCCTGCCGCACGACGAGGTCGACGCCACTGGCCGTCGACACCTCGCGGACGACGTCGAGGGCGTCACGCCAATCGAAGTCGCGGGCGGCCACACCGGGCTGGCGCTCGACGGCGGCGCCGGTGAGCAGTGCCGCGACGTGCAGGGGCTGGGCGGGGATGCCGGCGTTCAGCTCGGCCTCCACCTCGGCCGAGGGTCGCACGGCGCCCCGGGGCAGCGCGCCCGAGCCGAACGGGCGGCCGGCCTCGGGGACGAAGACGGAGCCGAGCTCGTAGAGCGCGAGGTCGGTCAGTCCGCGCGAGCGGTTGCGAGCCGCGATCTGCACGAGCCCGGGCAGCAGCGTGAGACGCAGCTGCGCGGCGGTCGCGTCGAGCGGGTTGGCCAGGGTGATCTGCTCGCGGGGCTCGCCGTCGACCGACCCGAGGCGGTCGTTGACCGCGCGCGAGAGGAACGGGTACGAGAGCACCTCGGTGAGTCCGCTCGCGGCCAGGGTCTGGGCGACCGTCCGCCGCAGGCGCTGACCCGTAGTGAGACCGCGTCCTGGCGGCGCGACCGGCAGCACCGAGGGGATGCGGTCGTACCCGGTGATCCGGGCGACCTCCTCGGCCAGAGTCGACTTGTCGGTGAGGTCGGGGCGCCAGCTCGGCGGAGTGACGAGCAGGCCCGAGCCGCCGACGTCGACGGAGGCGCCGATCTCGACCAGCGAGCCGCGGATCTCCTCCGGCGTGTACTCGACGCCGACGAGGCGGGAGACGTAGCCGTCGGGCAGCTCGATGACGGCCGCGTCGCGAGGATCGACGATCGTCGAGCCGAGCTCGTCGGCGGTGCCGCCCGCCAGCTCGACCAGCAGCTGGACCGCGCGTGCCGCGGCGACGGCGGCGACCAGCGGATCGACTCCGCGCTCGAAGCGCTTGGACGCCTCGCTCGGCAGCTTGTGCCGGCGGGCGGTCCGCGCGATCGACACCGGGTCGAAGTTGGCGGCCTCGAGGAGGACGTCGGTCGTCGCAGAGCCGATCTCGGTGCGCGCGCCGCCCATTACGCCGGCGAGCCCGACGGCTCCGCCCGCGTCCGCGATGACGAGGTCTTCGGCGTGAAGGCGCCGGATCTGCCCGTCGAGCGTCTCGAGGGTCTCCCCCGGCTCGGCACGGCGCACGACGATGCCGCCCTGGAGGGCGTCGAGGTCGTAGCCGTGCAGCGGCTGGCCGAGCTCGAACATGACGTAGTTGGTGATGTCGACGATCAGCGAGATCGAGCGGACGCCGGCGAGGCGCAGGCGCGCGACCATCCAGGGCGGCGTCGGGCGGCTCGCGTCGACCCCTCGGACGACGCGGGTCACGAAGACGGAGGCGCCGTCACGACCGCGGATCGGCGCGTCGTCCTCGAGGGCGACCGGGAACACCGGCGCCGACTCGGAGCGCTCGGGCGCGGTGATCGCCAGCGCGGGATCGCGGAAGGAGGCGCCGGTCGCGTGGGCGTACTCGCGGGCGATGCCGCGGATCGAGAAGGCGTAGCCGCGGTCGGGGGTCACGTTGACCTCGACCGCCTCGTCGTCGAGCCCGAGGAGCGCGATGGCGTCGGTGCCCACCTCCGGGTCGATGCCGAGGCTCGCCAGACGGAGGATGCCGTCGTGGTCGTCGCCGAGACCCAGCTCGCGGCTCGACGCGATCATGCCGTCGGAGACGTGACCGTAGGTCTTCCGCGCCGAGATCGGGAACGGACCGGGGAGGACCGCACCGGGCAGCGACACGACGACCTTGTCCCCGGCCGTGAAGTTGTGCGCGCCGCAGACGATGCCGCGGACGTCGCCGCCGCCGTCGGCCGCGAGAGCTCCCTCCGGAGCCACGCGCACGGTGCACCAGTTGATCGTCTTGCCGTTCTTCTGCGGCTCGGGGACGAGATCGAGGACCTCGCCGACCACCACGGGGCCGGTCACCTCGAAGCGGTGGACGTCCTCCTCCTCGAGACCGACCGACACGAGCGCCGCGTGGACGGCCTCGGTCGTGACTCCCTGCTCGAGGTCGACGTACTCGCCCAGCCAGCTCAGCGGGATGCGCATCAGATCACCATTCCGTACTGCTTGCTGAAGCGGACATCGCCCTCGACCATGTCGCGCATGTCCTTCACGTCGTTGCGGAACATCAGGGTCCGCTCGATCCCCATGCCGAAGGCGAAGCCGGAGAACTCCTCCGGGTCGATGCCGGCCGCGCGGAGCACGTTGGGGTTGACCATGCCGCAGCCGCCCCACTCGATCCAGCGCGCGCCGCCGACGAAGGTGGGGTGCCAGATGTCGAGCTCGGCGCTCGGCTCGGTGAAGGGGAAGTAGTTGGGGCGGAGCCGGATCCTCGCCTCGTCGCCGAACATGATCCTCGCGACGTGCTCGAGGGTTCCGCGCAGGTGCGCCATCGTGAGGCCGCGGTCGACGGCGAGCCCCTCGAACTGCGTGAAGACGGGGGTGTGCGTGGCGTCGAGCTCGTCGGTGCGGTAGACGCGTCCGGGCGCGATCACGTAGACCGGAGGCGTGCGCTCGAGCATCGAGCGGATCTGCACCGGGCTCGTGTGCGTGCGCAGCACGAGATGCGAGTCGACGGGGTCGACGAAGAAGGTGTCCTGCATCGCGCGGGCCGGGTGGTCCTCGTCGAAGTTCAGGGCGTCGAAGTTGAACCACTCGTTCTCGAGCTCGGGCCCCTCGGCGATCTCCCAGCCCATGCCGACGAAGACATCGGCGATCGACTCCTGGAGGAGCGAGAGCGGGTGGCGCGCCCCCTGGCGGACGAACGACGCCCCGGCGGTGACGTCGACGCGCTCGGCGTCGAGGGCGGCGGCCTCCTCGGCGGCGACGAGCTCGAGCTCGCGGGCGGAGTAGGCGTCGCCGACCTGCTTGCGGGCACCCCCGACGAGCTTGCCGGAGGCGGCCTTGGACTCGGGCGGGACCGAGCGCATCTGCGCGTTCAGCCGGGCGAGAGCGGAGCCCTCACCGAGGTGAGCGGCGCGGGCCGTCTTCAGGGCTGCGGAGTCGCCGGCCGCGCTGATCGCGGTGAGCGCCTCGGCGACCGCGGCCGAGACGGCCTCGTCGGTGATCGGGTTGCTGTCAGACACGATGAATGAGTCTAGATCGTCTCCATCGCCCGAGGGCGACGGCGACCGCAGTCGGCTCCCGGGGTGGTGCGTCGCGAAGAGCGGGTCGCGACCGGCTAGACCGGATCGCTGGCACGCGATCCGCCCGTTCGCCTTGAACTGCCAGTCGATGTGCAGATGCGCCGTGGGCACGGGTGATGGCCCGTGCGACTTTCCGGTGGTCACCGAAGGGGCCGCGTGCCAGCAGATCGCCGACCTGCGCGAGGCGAACGACCGGATCGCGTGTCAGCGATTCGATCCAGCCGAACGCTCGCCGCTCTGTGGAACACATCACCTCGGAGAGCCGACCGCGGTCGGGATCGCCCTCGGGCGATCCCGACGAACGAGTTCAGTCCTGGGCGGCGATGAGGGCGGTGTTCGTGGTGGCGCGCGCCGCCGGGTGGCCCGTGCCACCGCGGCCGCTGCTCTTGGTCTTGACCTCGACCCACTTCGCGATGCCCGAGAGGATCAGGCAGATGCCGATGTAGATCGCGCCGATGACGATCGCGGCGGGGATGATCGGGCTGTCGAGGCTCGACTGGCTGCCGAGGTACTTCGCGTAGTAGAGGAGCTCGTTGTAGGTGATGATCGAGCCGAGCGCCGTGTCCTTGAGGGCGACGACGAGCTGCGCGATGATCACGGGCAGCATCGTCCGGATCGCCTGCGGGAACAGGATCAGGCGCATGACGCCGGCCTTCCGCAGCCCGATGGCGTAGCCCGCCTCCTTCTGACCGCGCGGGAGGGCCTCGATGCCCGCTCGGAAGATCTCGGAGAAGACGGAGCCGTTGTAGAGCGTCAGCGCGATGACGACCGCGAGGTACGGGGTGAGCTTGAGGCCGACGAACGGGAGCCCGTAGTACATCAGCATCATCAGGATGAGGACCGGGATCGCCCGGAACAGCTCGATGAAGAGCGTGACGGGGACACTGATCCAGCGTCGGTCCGAGAGCCGGCCGACCGCGAGGACCAGGCCGAGGACGAGGCTCGCGACACCGGCCGCGGCGAACGCGCCGAGGGTCTGCCCCAGCGCGGCTCCGATGCTCTGCCACACCAGCGGGTACTGGAACGCCCGCCACTTCTCGGCCGAGAACTGCCCCGACTCGGCGAAACGCCAGAGGATGAAGGCGAAGATCGCGGCGACCAGCACGATCACGGCGGCGCCGATGATGCGGTTGCGGACGATCGCGCGAGGACCGGGGTTGTCGAAGAGGACGGAGCTCATCGGGCGACCCTCCACTTCTTCTCGAGCTGACGCTGGACGACCGAGAGCACGGAGACCAGCAGGACGAAGACGAGGGCGACCCAGAGCAGGACGATGAGGCTGTTCTCGCCGCGCTCGTTCAGCTCGCGGACGATGGTGCCCGACTCGGCGACCGAGAAGCCCGCCGCGACCGTGGTGTTCTTCAGCAGCGCGATCAGGACGCTCATCAGCGGCGGGATCACGGAGCGGAACGCCTGGGGCAGGACCACCTGGGTCATCGTCAGGCCGAAGTCGAGGCCGATCGCGCGGGCGGCCTCCGCCTGGCCGATCGGCACGGTGTTGATGCCCGAGCGGAGCACCTCGGCGACGTAGGTCGCGGTGTAGAGGCTGAGGGCGCAGATCGCCAGGTTGGTGTAGTCGACGTCGGGCAGACCCAGCTTGGGGTAGCCGAACGCGAAGAAGAACATCAGGAGCGTGAGGGGCGTGTTCCGGATGGTGTTGACGTAGACCGTCCCGACGGCCCGAGCGATCGGCACGGGCGAGACGCGCATCGCTCCCACGACCGTCCCGATGAGCAGGGCGAAGACGAGCGAGACGGCGAACAGCACGAGCGTGTTGCCGAAGGCGGGAACGTACACGTCGAGGTTGTTCAGCAGAACATCCATGCGGCGAGCCCTTTCATCGGGAGGTGGGAGGGAGAGGGTCCCGGGCGGCGGTGCGCGCCGCCCGGGGACCTCCTAGTAGGCGTCGACCGCGGGCTGCTCGACTTCGGTGCCGGACTCGCCGAGCGTCTCGTCGTAGATGGCGCTCCAGGTGTCGCCACCCTCGGTGAGCATGTCGTTGATGAAGCCGCGGAGGGCGTCGTCGTCCTTCGCGAGGCCGACTCCGTAGAGCTCGGTGCTGAAGGGCTCGCCGACGACCTTGAGCTCGTCGGGGCTCTGCGCGGCGTAGCCGATCAGGATCGCGCCGTCGGTGGTGACCGCGTCGACCTGGCCGTCGTTCAGGGCGTCGACGCACTGCGAGTAGGTGTCGAACTCCTCGGTGGGCACGTCGGGGTAGTTCGTGCGGATGTTCTGGATCGGGGTCGATCCGGTCGCCGAGCACACGGTGGTGTCGGCCGTGAGGTCGTCCGGACCCTCGATGGTGTCGTTGTCGGCCGCGACCAGGAGCTGCTGGCCGGTCTCGAAGTAGGGTCCTGCGAAGCCGACCTGCTCCTTGCGCTTGTCGGTGATCGAGTAGGTGCCGACGTAGTAGTCGATGTCGCCGTTCACGATCGACGCCTCGCGGTTGGCCGACGGGATCGCCTCGAAGGTGATCTCGTCCTCCGAGAAGCCGAGCGACGCGGCGATCCACTTCGCGATCTCGATGTCGAAGCCGGAGCGCTCACCGGTCGCGGCGTCGAGGTAGCCGAGACCCGGCTGGTCCTCCTTGACGCCGATGGTCACTCCCCCGGCGTCGGTCATCGTGTCGAAGGTGGGGCTGCCCTCGAGGGTCACGTCGGAGGCGACCTCGTAGGTCGCGGCCTCGCCGGACTCGGAGCCTGCTCCGGTGCCTCCGGAGTCGCCGGCGCAGCCTGCGAGGGTGAGGGCCGCGGCAGCGAGTCCTGCGGTCATGAACATGAGCTTGGTGCGCATGATCGTCCTTCCTGGGGTTCGGCCCGCCGGAGCGGGCGATGTCCTGCCGGCCCCGAGGGTTCCAGGGGCCGACGTGTCGGATGTTCGGGCGCGTGAGCTGATCCGCTAGTGCGTGATCAGCTTCGAGAGGAAGTCCTTGGCGCGGTCGGTGCGCGGGGCCGTGAAGAACGTCTCGGGATCGGTGTCCTCGAGGATCTCGCCGTCGGCCATGAAGACGACGCGGTCGGCGGCCTTGCGGGCGAAGCCCATCTCGTGGGTGACGACGATCATCGTCATGCCGTCCTTCGCGAGGCCGACCATGACGTCGAGGACCTCGTTGATCATCTCGGGGTCGAGCGCCGAGGTCGGCTCGTCGAAGAGCATCACCTTCGGCTTCATCGCGAGCGCCCGGGCGATCGCGACGCGCTGCTGCTGGCCACCCGAGAGCTGGGCGGGGCTCTTCGCCGCCTGGTGCCCGACGCCGACGCGGTCGAGCAGCGCCTGCGCTTCGGCCTCGGCCGCCTTGCGGGCGAGCTTGCGGACCCTGATCGGCCCGAGCGTGACGTTCTCGAGGATCGTCTTGTGCGCGAAGAGGTTGAAGGACTGGAAGACCATGCCCACGTCGGCACGGAGGGCGGCGAGGCCCTTGCCCTCCTCCGGCAGCTTCTGACCGTCGATCGAGATCGTGCCGCCCGAGATGGTCTCGAGGCGGTTGATCGTGCGGCAGAGCGTCGACTTGCCGGAGCCCGACGGTCCGAGGACCACGACGACCTCCCCGCGGTGCACGGTGAGATCGATGTCCTTCAGTGCCTGGAACTCGCCGTAGTGCTTCTGCACACCGTCGAGAACGACCAGGGGTTCACCGGCGGGAGCGGGCGTGCGCTGGGGAGCTGCTTCCATTCGGCCAGAGAATCACACGCGAATGGGCGGGTCAAATCATGAGCGTTTTCTTAATCAGAGAGTAACAACGCCGCTTTTCCCCCAGGCGGAACTCAGGCAGGGCGCCGTTTCACTCAGGAACGGAGGGCGAACGCGCTCTCGTACAGGCAGACGGAGGCGGCGGTCGCCAGATTCAGCGACTCGGCGGCTCCGTAGATCGGCACCGCGACGACGGCGTCCACCAGTTCGAGCGACTCGGCCTCGAGGCCGCGGGCCTCGTTGCCGAAGACCCACACCGTCGGCTGCGCGAGGTCGCCGCGGTCGCGGATCCCGAGCAGGTCCTCGCCCTTCACATCGGCGGCCACGGCGCGCAGCCCCGCCCCGCGCAGCCGCTGCAGCACGTCGGAGAGCTCGGCGTCGACCGCGACGGGCAGGTGGAAGAGCGATCCGGTCGTCGACCGCACCACCTTGGGATTGTAGAGATCGACGGAGCGACCCGTGAGGACGACGGCGTCGGCGCCCGCGGCGTCGGCCGCCCGGATGATGGTGCCGAGATTGCCCGGGTCGCGGACCTCCTCGAGCACCGCGACCAGGCGCGGGCCGGAGGCGACGATGTCCTTCAGCGAGGTCGGGAACTGGCGGCAGACGCTGACGAAGCCCTGCGGAGTCACCGTGTCGGCCATCGAGTCGAGGACGTCCTCGGTGACGTACTCGATCTCGACGTCCGCCTCCTCGGCGGCCGCTACGATCTCGGGGTGGCGTTCGAGCGCCGTCGGAGTCGCGAACGACTCGACGAGGAGCTCGGGACGGTACTGCAGCGCCTCGGTGATGGCCTGCGGGCCCTCGAGGAGGAACAGCCCCGTCTCCTGCCGCGCCGGGCGCCGAGTGAGCTTGGCGACGGAGCGGACGCGGGGAGAACGAGGGTTGTCGAGCATGCGGCGAGCCTATCGGCGCGCGTCCCACCGCCCCGGTCGACACGTCGCGGAGACGACGAAGGGGGCCACGACCTCGGTCGTGACCCCCTTCGGGAAGCAGTGCTGACTACGCGGCGCGGGGAGCGGAGGTGTCGGCCGGCAGCGCGTTCTTCGCGGTCGCCACGAGGGCGGCGAAGGTCGCGGGCTCGGTGATCGCGAGGTCGGCGAGGATGCGGCGGTCGACCTGCACTCCGGCCAGGGCGAGGCCCTGGATGAAGCGGTTGTAGGTCAGGCCGTTCGCACGGGAGGCGGCGTTGATGCGCTGGATCCAGAGGCGGCGGAACTCGCCCTTGCGCGCACGACGGTCGCGGTACGAGTAGACGAGGGAGTGGGTGACCTGCTCCTTCGCCTTGCGGTACAGACGCGAACGCTGGCCGCGGTAGCCCTTCGCGCGCTCGAGGATGACGCGACGCTTCTTGTGGGCGTTGACCGCCCTCTTGACTCTTGCCATTTCTTTTTCTTCCTATCGATCCTGGTCGGTGAAGTTCTGTGCGGCGGTGTAGCGGACTACAGGCCGAGCAGCTTCTTGGCGACCTTCGCGTCCTGCGGGGCGAGGACCTGGTCCTGGTTGAGGCGGCGGGTGCGGACGCTGGACTTGGACTCCAGGTTGTGGCGCATGCCGGCCTGCTGCTTCATGAGCTTGCCGGAGCCGGTCACCTTGAAGCGCTTCTTGGCACCCGAGTGGGTCTTCATCTTGGGCATGTTCTCTCCTTGTCGACGTCACACCCGCACACGGCGGGGCGAAGCATGGGCCCCGCGAGCGGGGACGTGCACCGGCCCCGAGGCCGGGGCGGTGAAGTAGTGGGCAGTGCTAGACCGTCTCGGTCTCGGCCTCGGCCGATTCCTCGGGGGTGTTGGCCTCGCGACGAGCGGCGCGGACGGCGTTCGCCTCGGCCTTCGCCTCGGACTTGTTCTTCAGGGGGCCGATGACCATCACCATGTTGCGACCGTCGATGGTCGGTGTGGACTCGACCTGGCCGAACTCGGCCACGTCCTCCGCGAAGCGCTGCAGGAGTCGGACGCCCATCTCGGGGCGGGACTGCTCGCGGCCTCGGAAGAGGATCATCGCCTTGACCTTGTCGCCGGCCTTGAGGAAGCCCTCGGCGCGCTTGCGCTTGGTCTCGTAGTCGTGCTTGTCGATCTTCAGGCGGAACCGGACCTCCTTGAGGATCGTGTTCGCCTGGTTGCGACGGGCTTCCTTGAGCTTCTGAGCCTGCTCGTACTTGAACTTCCCGTAGTCCATGATCTTGGCGACGGGAGGCTTGGAGTTGGGAGCAACCTCGACCAGATCCAGGTCTGCATCCTGCGCGAGTCGCAGGGCGACCTCGATTTTCACGACGCCGACCTGTTCTCCGGCGGGACCGACGAGGCGGACCTCGGGGACGCGGATACGGTCGTTGGTACGGGGATCGCTGATTGCGTTTCTCCTCTGATCTCGGTGAGTTGCTGCTCTGCGGCCGGAGTGATCCGGCGCATCCCGAGAGAGGTGATTCCCTTGCGCGAGGTGCTGTAGACGCACATCGCTCGCACCCTTCGGCGCGGACTCGAGGCGGACCTCGAGCGCCGCAGCCCTGCCCCCGTTGCCGGAGGCGGAGTGCTTCAGACCCGGTAACCTAGTGAAGCGGTCAAGCGCGGGTGGGAGAATCTCCACTTTCGAACCGGGGACATGCCCCGGAGCCCGCATCACCATAGCAGACTCGCGGCCCGACCGACAGAGCGCTTCACGCCGCCACCCCGGCGCTCCCCGGATGCGGCATGCGCACCCCACCGAACGAAGGACCCATGGCTCAGCACGACGACGACTACGCACGCCGCTTCGGCGACGGAGACGACTCCGCCGATCTCGAGGCCGCGAGGGACATCGCCGAGGTCCCGGCCGTCGAGATCATCACCACGGCCGCGGTGCACCTGATGAGCGCCGCGGCGGTCAAGTGCGGGCTCGCCGACGAGCCCGGCGCCGAGATCGACCTCGACGAGGCGCGCAAGCTCATCAACGCCCTCGCCGGCCTGGTGACCGCCGGCGCGCCCGACATCAGCGACATGCACGCCCGCAGCCTGCGCGACGGACTCCGCACCCTGCAGCTCGCGTTCCGCGAGGCCTCGCCCATCCAGGACCCGATCGGCAAGGGGCCGGGCGAGAAGTGGACCGGCCCGGTCACCTGACGGCGGGGCGCTCCTGGGCGTCCGACGCCGCGAGCCGGAGCGACATCGAGTCGACGCGGGCCGCGACGGTCTCGTCCTCGGCCCAGCGCGCTCCGAGCCGCTCGACCAGGCCGTCGAGCGAGGGGCGGTCGAGTCCGGGGCGGACGCCGAGCACGACGATCAACTCGGGGCCGGCGAGCCGCTGACGCGGATCCCCCGCCAGTGTCTCGAGCGAGGCGACGGCCTCCTCCGATGCCGCGCCCGTCCGCAGGGCGGCCAGGACACGGGGATCACCGAAGCTGGGATGCCACGGGGCGCCCTCGGCGATGGCCCACACGGCCGGTCGTCGCACCGCGAACTCGTACTCGGAGACGGGGTCGAGGACCATCAGCTCGGTCTTCTCGGCGACGGCGGCGAGGGCCGCCCGGCGGCCGTCGACCGGCACGGGCCTCGCCGAGGGATCCCAGCGGCGCATGGCGTCGACACTGCTGAAGACCGGCAGCACGCTGCGACCGTCGGGACCCGCGACCGTGACGATCGAGAGCTCCTGCGTCTTGTCGGCGCGGAGCCCGGCCACCCCCTCGGCCTCCTCGCCCAGGTGGGCGACCAGGGGGATGAGCAGGCGCGACTCGCGGAGCGCGTCGACCACGGTCTCAGGGCCGACGGCGCCGGAGGAGAAGCCCGCCAGGGCCCGCGCGAGGAGCTCGGGCGCGCTGCCGTCGTCGTCGCTCGCGGGGGCCGACTCGAAGTGCCGCCCCGCCCAGGGAGTCCCGGCCGAGTCGGTCAGGTGCGCGGGGAGCGCGCGTGAGTCACTCGGAAGCGACATCCAGCGCCTCCGCGAGCGTGAACGCGCCCGCGTACAGCGCCTTGCCGACGATGGCGCCCTCGAGGCCCTGGGGGACGAGATCGCGCAGGGCGGCGATGTCGTCGAGGTTCGAGATGCCTCCGGAGGCGATCACCGGCCGCCGGGTGCGCGCCATGACCTGCTCGAGCAGCTCGAGGTTCGGCCCCTGCAGGGTCCCGTCCTTCGTGACGTCGGTGACCACGTAGCGGGTGCAGCCCGCCTCCTCGAGGCGGTCGAGCACGTGCCAGAGGTCGCCGCCCTCCTTGGTCCAGCCGCGCGCCGCGAGCGTCGTGCCGCGCACGTCGAGACCGACCGCGATCTGGTCGCCGTACTGGCCGATGACGCTCGCCGCCCACTCGGGGTTCTCGAGCGCCGCCGTGCCGAGGTTGATGCGCTTCGCTCCGGCGCTCAGGGCCGACTCGAGGCTCCTGTCGTCGCGGATGCCGCCGGAGAGCTCGACGTTGACGCCCTTGACCTGGCGGATGACCTTCTTCATGATCCCGTGGTTGTCACCGCGACCGAAGGCCGCGTCCAGGTCGACCAGGTGGATCCACTCGGCGCCCTGGTCGGCCCAGTCGCGCGCGGCGTCGATGGGGTCGCCGTAGTTGGTCTCGGTGCCCGCCTCGCCCTGCGTCAGGCGGACGGCCTTGCCGCCGGCCACGTCGATCGCGGGGAGAAGGACCAGGCCCGGGGCCTTGGTGAACTCGCTCATCGTCATCCTCAGTCTCGGAGCCTCATTGCGGTCCTCCGCCAGGGGCGGCCGACCACCGGCCGATCCTAGTTCGTGCGGAGGCTGCCCAGCCAATTCGAGAGCAGTCGGAGCCCCGCGGCTCCCGACTTCTCGGGGTGGAACTGCGTCGCCGACAGCGGCCCGTTCTCGACGGCCGCGATGAAGGGCCCGCCGTGCTCGGCCCACGTCACGTGCGGGCGGGGGAACGGCGGGATGACGTCGAGCGACCACTCCCGCGCGCCGTAGGAGTGCACGAAGTAGAAGCGCTCGTCCTCGATGCCGTCGAACAGCACCGAGCCGGTCGGCGCAGAGACGGTGTTCCAGCCCATGTGCGGGACGACCTCGGCGGGGAGCAGATCGACGGTGCCCGGCCACTCACCGAGACCCTCGCTCTCGACGCCGCGCTCGACACCGCGCTCGAAGAGCACCTGCATGCCCACGCAGATCCCGAGGACAGGGCGACCGCCGGAGAGTCGCTTGTCGATGATCTCGCCGCCGCGTGCCTTCGTGAGCGCGTCCATGACCGCGCTGAAAGCGCCCACTCCGGGGACGAGCAGGCCGTCGGCCTCGAGGGCGCGCTGCCGATCGGAGGTCAGCTCGACATCGGCGCCTGCGAGCTCGAGGGCCTTGACCGCCGAGTGCACGTTGCCCGAGCCGTAGTCGTAGACGACGACGGAGGGGCGCTCGCCGGTCACAGCGCGCCCTTGGTCGACGGGACTCCCGCGACCAGGGGGTCGAAGGCCTTCGCCTGGCGGAAGGCGCGCGCGAACGCCTTGAACTCGGCCTCGGCGATGTGGTGCGGGTCGCGCCCGCCGAGGACGGTGACGTGCACGGTCAGTCCGGCGTGGAAGGCGATCGCTTCGAAGACGTGCCGCACCATCGAGCCGGTGAAGTGCCCGCCGATCAGGTGCAGGGCGAAGCCCTCCGGCTCGCCGGTGTGCACGAGGTAGGGCCGACCGGAGATGTCGACGACAGCCTGGACGAGCGCCTCGTCGAGGGGCACGAGAGCGTCGCCGAAGCGCGAGATGCCCGCCTTGTCGCCCAGCGCCTGCCTGATCGCGGTTCCGAGCACGATGCCGATGTCCTCGGCCGTGTGGTGGATGTCGATCTCGATGTCGCCGGTGGCCCGAACGGTCAGGTCGGTGAGCGAGTGCTTCGCGAACGCCGTCAGCAGGTGGTCGAAGAAGGGGACGCCGGTCTCGAGGTCGGCGACGCCGGTGCCGTCGAGGTCGATCGACAGCTCGATGCTCGACTCGCTGGTGGCGCGGCTGAGGGAGGCGGTGCGCCGCGGTGCAGCGCTCGGAGAGGTCATGACACCAGTCTATTCGCGCCCGCCGACGGGCCGGCCGGGAGGCGGACGACCCTCAGGAGCCGTCGGTCACTCGTCGCCGGGAGCGTCGGACGCGACCACCTCGGCCATCGCGTCGAGGAACGCCGTCGTCTCGGCGGCCGTGCCCGCGCTCACCCGCAGGTGGTTCGGGATGCCGACGTCGCGGATCAGGACACCGCGTGCGAGGAGCGCCTCGAACGTCGCGCGCGGATCGCGCACTCCGCCGAACAGGACGAAGTTGCTGCCCGTCTCGTGCACGCGGAAGCCGAGGGCGCGGAGTCCCTCGACCATGCGATCGCGCTGCACGATGATGTCGCCGACCATCGCGAGCATCTCGTCGGAGTGGGCCAGCGCGGCGGTCGCCGCCGCCTGGGTGAGCGCGGAGAGGTGGTAGGGCAGCCGGACGAGACGCAGCGCGTCGATGACGGCGGGATCGGCGGCGAGGTAGCCGAGTCGGACGCCCGCGAAGGCGAACGCCTTGCTCATGGTGCGGGAGACGAGCAGGCGGGGGCGGCCGGGCAGCAGGCTCAGCGCGGTGGGGCCGCCGGCACCGCCGAACTCGGCGTAGGCCTCGTCGACCACGACGATTCCGTCGGTCGCGTCGTAGACAGCGGCGACGGTGTCCAGATCGAGCGGAGTACCGGTGGGGTTGTTCGGCGCGCAGAGGAAGACGATGTCGGGCCGCGCCAGACGCACCTGCTCGGCGGCGTGCGCGGCGCCGACGCGGAAATCGCTCTCGCGCGGGGCGGGGATCCACTCCATGCCGCTGCCGGAGGCGAGGATGGAGTACATCGAGTAGGTGGGTGCGAAGCCGAGGAGCGAGCGCCCCGGCCCGCCGAACGCCTGCAGCACGTGCTGGAGGACCTCGTTCGAGCCGTTCGCGGCCCAGACGTTCTCGGCGGTGAGACCGTGCCCCAGGTAGCCGGCGAGGGAGTCGCGGAGCTCCCGGAACTCGCGGTCCGGGTAGCGGTTCACAGTCCGAAGGGCGATGCCGACCCGTTCGATGATGTCGGCGACGACGTCGTCGGGGACGGGGTGGGTGTTCTCGTTGACGTTCAGTGCGACGGGCACGACGGCCTGGGGAGCACCGTACGGGTGCTTGCCACGGAGATCGTCGCGCAGGGGCAGGTCATCGAGAGTCGTCACCAGAAGATGCTAGCGGCGGCCTCGCCGGACCTGAGCGGCTCGGACCTGAGCGGCTCAGACCTGAGTGGCTCAGACCTGGAGCGGCTCAGCGGACGACGTCGTACTGGGACGGCACCGCGAGGCGCTGGCCGGGCTCGATGCCGGCGCTGGGGAGCTGGTTGAGCGACAGGATGTCGTCGACCACGTCGCGGGGATCGGACTCGGGAGCGAGCTCCTCGGCGAGCGACCACAGGGACTCGCCCGCGCGGACGGTGACGTACTGGAACTCGACACCGGACTGATCCGCCGAGGCGACGGCTCCGCCGCCGTTCAGCCCGAACACGAAGGCACCCGCGACGATCGGCAGCGCTCCGAGAGTGGCGAGCACCGCCCGCCCGCGACGCGTGATGCGCAGGTGGGTGGTCGGAGACGAGACGACCTTCAGCGAGCGCGCGGAGTGCGGGCGCTGAGCCATCGACTCCTGCTCGGTCTCAAGAGAGTTCTGTGCGGTCATGGGATCGCTCCTTTCAGCAGGGACTCGGGGCGGACCTCGGCCGGGAGGCCGCCCCGAATCTCTGTTCCGAATATATCTTCGAACTTCGCGATGGGCAAGTGCCTGTCGCGTCGTATCCGTCTCGCGGTCGTCGGGGCATCGCCTCGCGACACACTCGAACGAATGTTTCGAACGAGGACTCACGGCGGATACAGTTTCGAGAGCCCGGAGGTAGTACAGCAGCGACCACCGACATTCGTCGTCGGATCGCAGCCGGGAGGGCGCGCACGCGGGGTGCGCGCCGAGAGAGGGAGCACCGTGAGCGACGCGCAGACGCCGAAGACCAAGCAGAGCGCGGGTCGCCGCCGAAAGAACCTGAGCGCCAAGCAGCTCGCGATCCTCGATGCGATCCAGCGCTCGGTCTCGAGCCGCGGCTACCCGCCGAGCATGCGCGAGATCGGCGACGCCGTCGGCCTCGCCTCGCTCTCGAGCGTGACGCACCAGCTCAACCAGCTCGAGCTGAGCGGCTACCTCCGTCGCGACCCCAACCGCCCCCGCGCGCTCGAGATCCTCATCGACGTCCCGAGCTCGACCGAGGACGACGGCTCGTTCGAGTCGACCGTGACCGTCGGCGACGCGGCGATGGTGCCGCTGGTCGGCCGGATCGCGGCGGGCGTGCCGATCACGGCCGATCAGCAGATCGACGAGGTGTTCCCGCTCCCCCGCCAGCTGGTGGGCAAGGGCGAGCTGTTCATGCTGAAGGTCGTCGGCGAGTCGATGATCGACGCCGCCATCTGCGACGGCGACTGGGTCGTCGTGCGGTCGCAGCGCACCGCCGAGAACGGCGAGATCGTCGCGGCGATGCTCGACGGCGAGGCGACCGTCAAGGTGCTCCGCCAGCGCGACGGCCACACCTGGCTGCTCCCCCGCAACTCCAACTTCGAGCCGATCCTGGGCGACGAGGCCGAGGTGCTCGGCAAGATCGTCGCGGTCCTGCGCTCCGTCTGACGCGGAGTGCACGGCGAGGGGCGGACGGCGCAGATGCCGTCCGCCCCTCGTCGTTCCCGGGCTCTTAGACTCCGGCGCCCTCCACGAGCTCCTGTCGCGCGGCCGACGCCGCCGTCACCATCGCACGCAGCGACGAGACGGTCTCGTCGTAGCCGCGGGTCTTCAGCCCGCAGTCCGGGTTGATCCAGAGCTGGCGCGCCGGGATCGAGGACAGTGCCGTCCCGACCAGCTCCGCGAGCTCCGGCTCGCCTGGCACGCGCGGCGAGTGGATGTCGTAGACGCCCGGGCCGATCCCCCTCGCGAAGCCCGAGCGCTCGATGTCGCCCACGACCTCCATCCGCGACCGGGCCGCCTCGATGCTGGTCACATCGGCGTCGAGCCGGTCGATCGCGTCGATGACGACTCCGAACTCGGAGTAGCAGAGGTGCGTGTGGATCTGCGTCGCGATCGCCGCGCCCGCCGTCGCGAGCCGGAACGAGCCGACCGACCACTCGAGGTAGGCGGGCTGCTTCGCCCTCTCGAGCGGCAGCAGCTCGCGCAGCGCCGGCTCGTCGACCTGGACGATGCGGATGCCCGCCGCCTCGAGGTCGGTGATCTCGTCGCGCAGGCTCAGGGCGACCTGCTCGGCCGTCTCCTTCAGCGGCTGGTCGTCCCGGACGAACGACCACGCGAGGATCGTCACGGGCCCGGTCAGCATCCCCTTGACCGGCCGGTCCGTGAGCGACTGGGTGAAGCGCGACCAGTCGACCGTGATCGGGGCGGGCCGTGAGACGTCTCCCCAGAGCAGCGAGGGCCGCGTGCAGCGGCTGCCGTAGGACTGCACCCAGCCGTTCCGGGTCACGGCGAAGCCGTCCAGGTGCTCGGCGAAGTACTGCACCATGTCGTTGCGCTCGGGCTCGCCGTGCACGAGGACGTCGAGCCCGATCTCCTCCTGCAGGCGCACGACCCGCTCGATCTCGTCGCGCATGCGCTCGACGTACTGCGCCTCGGTGAGGTCGCCGCGACCGAGCGCGGCACGGGCGGTGCGGATGTCGCGGGTCTGCGGGAACGAGCCGATGGTCGTGGTGGGCAGCGGCGGCAGGGCGAGCGCCGCCTCCTGGGCCGCGAGGCGCTCGTCGTAGGGGGCGCGCCGGTAGTCGTCGGGCCGGAGCGCGGCCGCGCGGGCGCGCACGGCGCCGTCGCGCACGCCCGGAGCCTCGCGACGGTCCTCGAGCGCCGCGGCGGCCTCGGCGAGCTCGGTCGAGACCGCGTCGCGACCCTCCGTGAGCCCGCGGGCGAGCACCGCGACCTGCTGCACCTTCTGGTCGGCGAAGGCGAGCCAGGAGGCGAGGCGCGGGTCGAGATCGGGCTCGTCGGTCACATCGTGCGGCACGTGGAAGAGCGACGTCGACGTCGAGACCGCTACCCGGGCCGCGAAGGGGCGGAGCGCCTCCGCCGTCTCGAGGGCACCCGCGAGGTCGCCCCGCCAGACGTTGTGGCCGTCCACCACTCCGGCGACCAGCACCGTGTCCTCGAGCACCTCGGAGGGTGCGGACCCCTTCACGAGATCGATGCCGACCGCCTCCACCGGCGAGGCCGCGAGCACCGGGAGGGCGTCGCCGAGATCGCCGTACGGAGCGGCGACGAAGAGCGCCGGACGCTCCACCGAGCCGCCGAGAACGCGGTACGCCTCGGCCGTCGCCTCGAGGACCCGCGCGCGGTCGACCTCGATCGACTCGGAGACCAGCGCGGGCTCGTCGAGCTGCACCCACTCGGCCCCCGCCTCGCGGAGCTCCGAGAGGAGCTGCGCGTACACGGGCAGCAGGTCGGCGAGGCGAGAGAGCGGCTCGAATCCCTCGGGCGCCGAGTCGGACGCCTTGGCGAGCAGGAGGTACGTCACGGGTCCGACGAGGACGGGACGCGTCGTGAATCCGGCGGCGCGCGCCTCCGCCACCTCGCGCACCCGGCGGGAATCGGCGGCGGAGAACACGGTCTCGGGACCGATCTCGGGGACGAGGTAGTGGTAGTTGGAGTCGAACCACTTCGTCATCTCGAGCGGCGCACGATCGCCGTCTCCGCGGGCGAGGGTGAAGTACCCCGCGAGGTCGAGCGACCCGTCGACGACGAGGTCGGCGAAGCGCTCGGGGATCGCGCCGACCGCGACCGTGATGTCGAGCACCTGGTCGTAGAACGAGTGCGCCTCGGGGATCGAGGAGTCACTGCGGCCGAGGCCGAGGGCGACCAGACGCTCGCGCGTCGCGGTGCGGAGGGCGGCCGCCGACTCCTCCAGCGCCGCCGCGTCGATCGATCCGGCCCAGAAGGACTCGATCGCCTTCTTGAGCTCGCGGCGCCGTCCGATGCGGGGATAGCCCAGGACGGTTCCGGTGGGGAAGACGGCTGCGGTCGTGCTCATGATGCTCTCTCCGTGGTGAGGGATGGTGACGGGTGGGGGCCGCCCGCGGGCGCGGGCTCCCGGGGCAGCAGGCCGCTCTCGGCGAGGACGGCGAGGGCCTCCTCATGGCGGTTGAAGGCGTAGAGGTGGATCGCGGGCGCGCCGGCCTCGACGAGGGTCCTGACCATCGAGGCGGCGTGCGCGACGCCGATGCGGCGGCGGGCGTCGTCGTCGGGCTCGACGTCGAGGGCGATCGCGAGCTCGGCGGGGAGGTCCTCGCCGCTCAGCTCGAGCATCCGGCGCAGGCGCGCGGGGCTGGTGACCGGCATGACCCCGGGGATGATCGGCATCCGCACGCCGGCGGCGCGAGCGCGCTCGACGAAGCGGACGTAGTCGGCCGGGTGGAAGAACAGCTGCGTGATCGCGAACGACGCTCCCGCCGCCTCCTTCGCCAGCAGCGCGTCGATGTCCTGCGCGCGCGAGCGCGAGCGGGGGTGTCCGTTCGGGAACGCCGCGACCGCGACCTGCGCCCGGGGGCGCCCCGCGACGTCGACCCGCTGCGCGTTCGGCAGGCCGGGGACGGCGACGGCTCCGTACGGCTCGCGCTCGGCCTGCACGCGGTGGATCAGCTGCACGAGCTCGGCGGCGCTGCCGAGGTCGCCGAGGACGTCGGCCCCCTCCGGAGTGCCGACGGGAGGATCGCCGCGCAGCGCGAGGAAGCGGGTCACCCCGGCCTCGAGGAACTCGTGGACGAGCCGGCTCGCCTCGGCGTGCGTCGAGCCGACGCAGGTCAGGTGCGCCAGCGCCTCGACGGAGGTGCTCCGCCGGAGGTAGCGCAGGATCTCGAGCGAGGCGCGGCGCGAGGAGCCGCCCGCGCCGTAGGTCACCGAGATGAAGGAGGGCCGGGCCTCGGCCAGGCGGTCGACCGTCCGCAGGAGCGCGGTGGTGCCGGCCTCGGTGCGCGGCGGGTAGATCTCGAAGGAGAAGGGGACGCTCGCCGGACAGTGGGGCTCCGGAGGCGACTCCGCACGACTCGTCGACACGATGCGGCCCTCCGTTCCTCCTCGCGGGAGCGGACCACTGGGACCCGGCTCCGAGCGCCGAGCGGCGCCACGCGGTCCACAGTAGGAACGCCCGAGGACCGCGTCGACTCGCGTGACGCGGTGTGAACGAGCGTGACGGAGTGTGTCGGAGGGCCCGGGAACGAGGAAGCGCCCGCGCCCGGATCTCCGGGTGCGGGCGCTCCGGTGCTGGGCCCCTAGGCCTCGAGGACCGCCGGCGGAGCAGCGAACTCGCCGAGCGAGCCCGCCAGCTCGGCGTGCACGAGCGCGCGCACGTGCGTGCCGCCCTCGACGTACTGCGTCGTCAGGATGCGTCCGCTGCGGTGCAGCTGCGAGACAACGTCCCCGCGGTCGTACGGGACGAGCAGGTCGATCTCGATCTCGGGCTCCGGCAGGATCTCGGCGATCCTCGCCTGCAGCTCGTCGATCCCCTCGCCGCTGCGCGCCGAGACGAAGACGGCGTCGGGAGCGAGCCCGCGCAGCACGAGGCGCGCCCCGTCGTCGACCAGGTCGGACTTGTTGAACGCGATGATCTCGGGGATCCCGCGCGCGCCGACCTCGCCGATGACGTCCCTGACGGTCGCGATCTGACCGGCCGGGTCGGGGTGCGAGGCGTCGACGACGTGCACGATGATGTCGGAGTCCGCGACCTCCTCGAGGGTGGAGCGGAACGCCTCGACCAGCTGGTGCGGGAGCGCCCGGACGAAGCCGACGGTGTCGGCCAAGGTGTAGAGGCGGCCGTCGGTCGTCTGAGACTTGCGGATCGTCGCGTCGAGCGTCGCGAAGAGCGAGTTCTCGACGAGCACGCCCGCGTGCGTCATCCGGTTCAGGAGGCTCGACTTGCCGGCGTTCGTGTAGCCCGCGATCGCGACCGACGGCACCGCGTTGCGCTTGCGATTGGCCCGCTTCGCCTCGCGCGCCGGCTTCATCGCGGTGATCTGCTTGCGCAGCCGCGCCATCCGCGTGTGGATGCGGCGTCGATCGAGCTCGATCTTGGTCTCACCCGGTCCGCGCGAGCCCATGCCGGCGCCGGAGCCCACCTGGCCACCGGCCTGGCGGGACATCGACTCGCCCCAGCCGCGGAGGCGGGGCAGCAGGTACTCGAGCTGGGCCAGCTCGACCTGCGCCTTGCCCTCCCGGCTGGTGGCGTGCTGGCTGAAGATGTCGAGGATGACCGCGGTCCGGTCGATCACCTTCACCTTGACGACGTCCTCGAGTGAGCGCCGCTGGCTGGGTGCGAGCTCGGTGTCGGCCACGACGGTGTCGGCGCCGAGGGCTGCGACGAGAGAGGCGAGCTCCTCGGCCTTGCCCTTGCCCAGGTACGTGCTCGGGTCGGGGTGCGGGCGGCGCTGGAGCAGCCCGTCGAGGACGGTCGCGCCAGCGGTCTCGGCCAGCGCGGCGAGCTCGTGCAGGGAGTTCTCGGCGTCCTCGAGCGAGTTCTGCGAGTACACGCCGATGAGGACGACGTTCTCGAGGCGCAGCTGCCGGTACTCGACCTCGGAGACGTCCTCGAGCTCGGTGGACAGACCCGCGACCCGGCGGAGCGCCTGCCGGTCCTCGCGGTCGAACTGGTCGCCGTCGGAGTTCTCGCCTCCGTGGCCGCTCGTCTGCAGCGCCTGGGCGCCGCCCGAGACGAAGCGCGAGTATCCCGCCGAACGCGACTGCGCGTTCGCCAGTACCCGCGAGACGACATCCACGCCTTCGGTCGTGTCGGTCTCGTTCAGGTCTTCGATCATCCGGATAACACTAACTCCTAAGGTGTTGATAAGTTCTCTTCTCATGGCCGCCGAGCACTACTTCACGAGTACTCCCGACGGCGATCTCCGGCCCCGCCGGATAGCGGTCCGTCTGGCCGGTCGCGACCTCGAGGTCACCACCGCCGGCGGCGTCTTCAGCCCGGGTCACATCGACCTGGGCACCCGCGTCCTGCTGAACGCCGTGCCCGACGTCCCCGCCGAGGGCGATCTGCTCGATCTCGGCTGCGGCTGGGGGCCCGTCGCGCTCACGCTCGCCCTCGAGTCGCCCGCCGCCCGGGTGTGGGCGGTCGACGTCAACCAGCGGGCTCTCGAGCTCGTCCGGCGCAACAGCGCAGAACTCGGCCTCACCAACATCAACGCCGTTCTTCCCGACGATGTTCCCGAAGACGTGCGATTCCGGACCATCTGGTCGAACCCGCCCATCCGGGTCGGCAAGGACGAGCTGCACGCGCTGCTCGAGCGCTGGCTCCCGCGACTCGAGGACGACGCCGACGCCTGGCTCGTCGTGCAGCGCAACCTCGGCTCCGACTCGCTGCAGTCGTGGATGACGGAGGCGTTCGACGGCCGCCTGGAGGTCGAGCGGGTCTCCTCCGCGAAGGGCTTCCGAATCCTCCGGACGACGCGGCTCTGACCCGCCGCGCTCAGTCGATCCGGATCGTCCCGGTGAAGACGAGGTCGGCGGGGCCGGACAGGCCGACGTGCTCGCCCTCCTCGGTGGCGAACATCGTCACCCCGAGGGTCCCTCCGGGGACGTCGACCCGCCACGACTGAGGGGCGCGCGGGCCCGCCCAGTAGCGCACCGCGAGCGCGGCCGCTGCGGCACCGGTGCCGCAGCTCAAGGTCTCGCCGCTGCCGCGCTCGTGCACGCGCATCCGGATCCGGCCGATGCCGTCGTGGATCAGCGGTTCGCCCGGCACGACGAACTCGACATTGGCACCGTCGGCTGGCTCCGGCTCGAGCTGCGGGATGTAGCTGAGGTCGGCGGAGTCGAGCTCGTCGTCGTTGCTGAGGGCCACGACGACGTGCGGGTTGCCGAGGTCGATCCCGAGACCGGGTCGCGCGACCTTCAGCTCCTTGGCGCGCACCAGCGGCTCCCCGCCGGCGAGTTCCCAGCGCCCGAGGTCGACCTGGAAACCGGCACCGCTGCGGGTGACGTCGCGGACGCCCGCACGGGTGCCGATGGGGAGGGTGTCGCCCGGTTCGAGCTCGGCGAGGCCGGCCGCGAGGAGGAAGGCCGCGTAGACGCGGATCCCGTTGCCGCACATCTCGGCGATCGACCCGTCGGCGTTGCGGTAGTCCATGAACCACTCGGCCTCGGGCTCCTGCGCGAGGGCGGCGCCGCCCACGGGGAGCGCTCGGGAGCGGACGGCGCGGATCACGCCGTCGGCGCCGACTCCGAAGTGGCGGTCGCAGATCATCGCGATCTGCGCGGGCGAGAGGTCCACCTCACCGTCAGGGTCGCTGAAGAGCACGAAGTCGTTCCCGGTGCCCTGGCCCTTGGTGAAGTGCAGCTCGATCGTCATGGCCGACAGCCTAGCGAGGGGCGGGTGGGGCGAGCTGAGCGGCGCGGAGCGCGAGCGGCAGCAGATCGGGTGCGTCGAACGGCAGCCGGTGCGCCTGCCCGTAGCGCCGGAACCAGCTGTTCTGCCGACGGGCGTACCGCCGGGTGAGCGACTGCGTGGAGGCGATCGCGTCCTCCTCGCTCATCGCGCCCGACCGCTGCGCGAGGGCCTGGGCGTAGCCGATGGCACGGCTGGCGGTGACGCCGCGCTCCAGACCGGCCGGGATCAGACGCTCGACCTCCTCGAGCATCCCGGCGGCCCACATCCGCTCGACGCGGCGATCGAGGCGCTCGACGAGCTCCTCCCGCGGCGCTTCGAGCATCAGGATCGACGCCGGGCGCCACGACACCGGCTCGTCCGACATCAGCGCGCTGTGCGGAGACCCGGTCAGCTCGGTGATCTCGAGCGCGCGGACGATCCTGCGGACGTTGAAGGGCCCGATCCGGTCGGCGACCTCGGCATCGACGGCGCGCAGGCGGGCGAACAGAGCGGCCGCGCCCTCCCGCTCCGCCTCCTCCTCGAGCCCGCGGCGCACCTCCGGGTCGGTGCCGGCGAAGGTGAACTCGAAGATCACGCTCGAGACGTAGAGTCCTGAGCCGCCGACGAGGATCGGCGTCGCCCCTTGCGTGAGCACGTCGTCGATCGCTCGGCGGGCCTCCTGCTGGTAGCGGGCGACCGAGGCCTCCTCCGTCACGTCCAGGACGTCGAGGAGGTGGTGCCGCACGCCGCGACGGTCGGCGGGTGCGAGCTTGGCGGTGCCGATGTCCATTCCGCGGTAGAGCTGCATCGCATCGGCGTTGACGATCTCGGCCGCTCCCCCGGAGCCGCGGATCGCGTCCGCGAGGTCGAGGGAGAGCTCGGACTTGCCGGTGCCGGTCGCGCCGACGACGACGAGGAGGTCGGGACCGACCGCCTCAGCGCTCGCCATCGGCGGTGTCGTAGATCGGCGTGGTGAGCGTCGCGGTGCGAGCGCGGAGCGTCGGAAGACCGAGCGACACCCGCGGGGCGGCACCGGCGGCAGCGGGCGCTGTGGGGACGCCGCAGGACTCGGTCTGGGCGCGGTCCCACGCGTCGCCGGCACGGGTGCGCCGGACGCGGAGCGGTGCACCGTCGACGGAGTCGGCCAGCAGGTAGAACGGAGCCGCGCGGGTCACGCGCACGGAGACCACGTCGCCCGGGCGCGGCAGCTCCGAGCCCTCGGGGACGTCGAAGTGCACGAGCCGACTGTCTTCCGCGCGACCGCTCAATCGGTGAGTCTCGTTGTCGCGCCGACCCTCGCCGGTGGCGACGAGCACCTCGACGTCGCGGCCCACGACCGTGCGGTTCTCGCGCTCGCTGATCGCGTCCTGCAGAGCGGTCAGGCGCTCGTAGCGCTCCTGCACGATCGCCTTCGGCACCTGGTCGGGGAGGGTCGCGGCGGGAGTGCCCGGGCGGATCGAGTACTGGAAGGTGAAGGCGGAGGCGAAGCGCGCCTCCTCGACCACGCGCAGGGTCTCGGCGAAGTCCGCTTCGGTCTCGCCGGGGAAGCCGACGATGATGTCGGTGCTGATCGCCGCGTGCGGGATGCGCGCGCGGACCCGATCGAGGATGCCGAGGAAGCGATCCGACCGGTAGGAGCGTCGCATCGCCTTGAGGATCCGGTCCGACCCGGACTGCAGCGGCATGTGCAGCTGCGGCATGACGGTCGGAGTCTCGGCCATCGCGTCGATGACGTCGTCGGTGAAGGCGGCGGGGTGCGGGCTCGTGAAGCGGATCCGCTCGAGGCCGTCGATGGCACCCGCGGCCCGCAGCAGCTTCGAGAACGCCTGGCGGTCGCCGAACTCGACGCCGTAGGAGTTCACGTTCTGGCCGAGCAGCGTGACCTCGATCGCCCCGTCGTCGACGAGGGCCTGGATCTCGGCGAGGATCTCGCCCGGGCGGCGGTCCTTCTCCTTGCCGCGGAGCGAGGGGACGATGCAGAACGTGCACGTGTTGTTGCAGCCGACCGAGATGGAGACCCAGCCGCTGTAGGTGGAGTCGCGCTTCGTCGGCAGCGTCGAGGGGAAGACGTCGAGCGACTCGAGGATCTCGAGCTGCGCCTCGTCGTTGTGCCGAGCCCGCTCGAGCAGGCTCGGCAGGGAGCCCATGTTGTGCGTCCCGAAGACGACGTCGACCCAGGGAGCGCGGTCGAGGATGACGTTCTTGTCCTTCTGCGCGAGGCAGCCGCCGACGGCGATCTGCATCCCCTCGTGGCGGCGCTTGACCGAGGCCAGGTGCCCGAGGTTGCCGTAGAGCTTGTTGTCGGCGTTCTCGCGGACGGCGCAGGTGTTGATGACGACCACGTCGGCCTCGGCGCCGTCGGCGGGCACGTAGCCCGCCGCCTCGAGCGAGCCGCTCAGCCGCTCCGAGTCGTGCACGTTCATCTGACAGCCGAACGTGCGGACCTCGTAGGTCCGCGGTCGGACCTCGGGGGCGGGAATCAGGCCGAGCGTGCTCATGGGTGGCGATTCTACGCGTCGGGATCCGCTCGCCCGCCTCAGCGGAAGCGGACGCTCGAGCCCGGACGGCGCACGGTCTCGCGCACCACGCGCTGGACAATCGCTCCCCCGTAGCCCCGCCGGGCGAGGAACCCGGTCAGGCGCCGCTCGGCGACCTCATCGGACAGCGAGCGGAGGCTGGGCAGGCGCTTGCGAGCGAGCTCGAGTGCCGTGCGGTACTCGTCATCGCCGTCGAACTCGTCGAGAGCCGATGCGATGGCGTCGGGATCGAGCTTGCGCGCCCGCAGCTCCTGCTGGATCGAGGACCGGCCGAGCATCTTGCGCTCGCGGAGGGAGAGCACGAGCTGCTCCGCCATCCTGTAGTCGTCGAGGTAGCCGAAGCGCGTGAACCGCTCGATGATCTCGAGCGCGTCCTTCTCGGCGACGCCCTCGGTGTACAGGCGGGCCTCGACCTCGGCGACCGAGAGGCTCTTCCGCGACAGTCCGCGGACGATGCGATCGGCGATCTGCTCGGGATCGGGCTCCTCGGGAGCGTCGACCTCGAGGTCGTCGCCCTCGACCGAGGCGTCGACTTCGAACCCCGAACGGCGCGCGACGTGCGCTGAGAGCTCGGCGATGCGCTCGACGCCGGGGGCACCGACCGGTGCCTCCGGGAGCCCCGCCGAGGAGGACTGCTCCTTCGGACCGTCCTGCTCGGCGGTGTCGTCCTTCACCCAGGGCAGGAAGGCCACGGGGCGGCCTCCTGGCCCCTCCGTGGCCTTCTCGCGCACGATCTACGCGCCCTTGCGCACGGGCTGCTTGGTCTCGATCGCGACCGGGGCCGCCTCGACCTTCGCGTTCGGATCGACGATCACGCCGAGCTTGATCAGGATGCGCTTCTCGATCTCGGCCGCGATGTCGGAGTTGTCGATGAGGAACTGGCGCGCCTTCTCCTTGCCCTGTCCGAGCTGGTCACCGTCGTAGGTGTACCAGGCGCCCGACTTGCGGACGATCTCGTGCTCGACGCCGAAGTCGATGAGGCTGCCCTCTCGCGAGATGCCGATGCCGTAGAGGATGTCGAACTCGGCCTGCTTGAAGGGCGGCGCCATCTTGTTCTTGACGACCTTGACGCGGGTGCGGTTTCCAACCGCGTCGGTGCCGTCCTTCAGGGTCTCGATGCGCCGGATGTCGAGGCGCACGGACGCGTAGAACTTGAGCGCCTTGCCGCCCGCGGTGGTCTCGGGGCTTCCGAAGAAGACGCCGATCTTCTCGCGGAGCTGGTTGATGAAGATCATCGTGGTGTTGGTGGTGTTGAGGCCACCGGTGAGCTTGCGGAGGGCCTGCGACATGAGGCGGGCCTGGAGGCCGACGTGGGAGTCGCCCATCTCGCCCTCGATCTCGGCGCGGGGCACGAGGGCTGCGACCGAGTCGATCACGATCAGGTCGATCGAGCCGGAGCGGACCAGCATGTCGGCGATCTCGAGCGCCTGCTCTCCGGTGTCGGGCTGCGAGACGAGGAGGGAGTCGATGTCGACGCCGAGCTTCTTGGCGTACTCGGGGTCGAGGGCGTGCTCGGCGTCGATGAACGCCGCGATGCCTCCGTTGCGCTGCGCGTTCGCGATCGCGTGCAGCGTCAGCGTGGTCTTGCCGGAGGACTCCGGGCCGTAGATCTCGACGATGCGCCCGCGCGGGAGCCCGCCGATGCCGAGCGCGACATCGAGCGCGATCGAACCGGTCTGGATCACCTCGACCGGGGCGCGGTCGTCGCTGCCGAGGCGCATGACGGCGCCCTTGCCGAACTGGCGGTCGATCTGGGCGAGTGCTGTCTCGAGGGACTTCTCGCGGTCTGAAGAACTGGGCATGGCCGTCTCGCTCTCGTGCTCGTGGTGGTATCGCCTACAGGCTGTCGCGTCGTGCCGGTGCTGGCCGATCGGTGACTCCGAGCGGTGCGCCGGCCGGATGCGACAAGGCGGTGAAGCAGGTCCGTTGACTTGTTCTCGACGGTACGCCCGACCTCCGACATCGGGGCCGAGCGAGAGCCCCTCGGTGGAGAGTGAGCGGCTTCTGCTTCTGTTGAGGAGCCTAGACCCGATCGAACACGGGTTCGAGGAACGTCTCGCGGCGTGTCGAACACGACTTCGCCGCCAGGGCGACCGGGGCGTTCGCCGGTCCGCTCAGCCGCGACGCTTCTTCGGGTCGATCCCGTGCCAGGGCGCCTCGGGCACGTCGTTGGCGCGGCAGAGCGCCTGCCAGACCTCGCGGGCCTCGGTGCCGTCCGCCAGCGCCCGCTCGGCCGTCCGCCCGTCGAGCTCGGTGAGCACGAGATCCGAGACGAGGACGCGGGCGTAGGCCGCGCCGAACTCGTCGTCGACCAGCTGACGGAACTCGCTCAATCGCATGCGACCACGCTAACGCCGGATCGTCCGGGAACGCCGCAGGGCGCCCGAGTCGAGACTCGGACGCCCTGGGTGGAACGGGGTGCGGTGGGAGGGACGGGAGGTGCGGCACCGCCTACTGGGCGATGAGGTCCGCGTCGAACCCGGCGACCATGTCGGCCGGGATGGTGTCGGGGATGGTGTCGATGCCCTCGATGACGGCGAGACGATCGCCGACCTCGCGCATGATCACCGAGATGGGGGTGTCGAGGGCGTCGGCGACCGAAGCGAGGATCTCTGACGAGGCCTCCTTCTGACCGCGTTCGACCTCGCTCAGGTAGCCGAGCGCAACGCTCGCCTTGCTCGCCACCTGACGGAGCGTGCGACCTTTCTGCAGGCGAAAGTCCCTGAGGACATCGCCGATCTCCTGACGAACTAGAACCACTGGACCCTCCTTCTCCACGTCAACCGCGACCTCGTCCGGCCCGAGCGACGAGAACGCACCACGAGGGAGCATTCTGATCGGAGGGGCTGAGTACGAAGGAACCGGATAGCTGTTCACTACCCGGTTCGTGTGTGTCGACTCTAATACCGGATGACTGGACTTTGCGTGTGAGCGACAGCAGATGTAACCGGGTCGAAACGCTGGGCATTCCGCGATCCGGCACGTATCGGGAAAGGGGACGAATTCACAGCTGGGCGGTCGTCACGAGCTCTCGAGCAGCCTCGAGCGCCGCCTCCACCGAGGCCGCTCTGATCTCGGCTCGGCCGCCGTTGAGCCGCAGTTCGAGGACGCGCTCGTCGTCGCCCAGGACCGCCGCGACGAAGACCGTTCCGACCGCTGCGCCGCCCTGCGGGTCGGGTCCCGCGACACCGGTCGTGGCCACCCCGACCGTCCGCACGCCCTCGGCGCCCAACCTCGACGCGACTCCGCGCGCCATCTGCAGAGCGACCTCCGGATGCACCGGTCCGTGCTCGGCCAGCAGGGTGTCGTCGACACCGAGGAGACGGTGCTTGAGATCGGTCGCGTAGCTCACGACCGCGCCGCGGTAGACCGCGGAGGCGCCGGGCACCTCGACGACGGCGGAGCTCAGCGCACCTCCGGTCAGCGACTCGGCGATCGCGAGGCCGAGCCCGCGCTCCTCGAGCGCTCTGACCAGCGGTTCGGCGATCACGGGTGCTTGCGGGCGGCGCGGCCCTGACGCGCGGCATCGGCGAGGTAGTCGATCCCCGTCAGGACGGTGAGCGCGAGTGCCGCCGTCATCGTGATGCCGTTCAGCCAGTGCACCCACTCGCCGAGGACGAGCCAGAGCGGCAGCAGAGCGAGGGAGATCGCCACCGACTGCACGATCGTCTTGAGCTTGCCACCCCGGGACGCGGGGATCACCCGGTCGGACAGCACGGCCATCCGGAAGACGGTGATGCCGATCTCGCGCACGAGGATGACGATCGTGACCCACCAGGGCAGCTCGCCGAGCAGGGACAGCCCGACGAGAGCCGCCCCGGTGAGCACCTTGTCTGCTATCGGGTCGAGGAGCTTGCCCAGGTCGGTGACGAGTCCGCGGCTGCGCGCGATGTGCCCGTCGATCCCGTCGGTCGCAATGGCGACGATGAAGAGCAGTGCCGCCGCGATGCGCAGCCCCCCGTCCTCTCCCCCGTCGGCCAGCAGCAGCCAGAAGAAGAGCGGAGCCAGGAGGATCCGGACGACGGTGATCGCGTTCGGAAGGTTCCAGTTGCCGGAGCGCGCGGGGGCGCCGGCCGAGGGGGTGCTCATCGTGCTCCGTCGCTCGGGGGGAGGGGACTGTCGTCGTGTCGGGTCATGTCTCAGTCGCGACCGGTCAGGGCCCAGGCGTCGTCGCTGGAGCCCTCGTCGTCGTCGTGGTAGTCGGTCGCGACCGGACCGACCGGCTCGGCCAGCGGATCCTCGTAGGGGTCGGGGGCGACCGCGGAGGGGGCGGGGGTGGCGTCGACTCCGTCGCCGCCGCGCATCCGCTCGAGGACGCCGGGAAGCTGCTCGGCGGAGACCAGGACGTCGCGCGCCTTCGAGCCCTCGGAGGGACCGACGACCTCGCGCGACTCGAGCAGGTCCATCAGGCGCCCGGCCTTGGCGAAGCCGACACGGAGCTTCCGCTGCAGCATCGAGGTCGAGCCGAACTGCGTGCTCACGACCAGCTCGGCTGCGGCGATGAGCAGCTCGAGGTCGTCGCCGATGTCGGAGTCGACCTCCTTGCGCTGCGCCTGCACGGTGATGTCCTGGCGGTACTCGGGTTGCGCCTGGCGGGTGACGTGCTCGACCACCTTCGCGATCTCGTCCTCGCGGACCCACGCCCCCTGCACGCGCATCGGCTTGTTCGTGCCCATGGGGAGGAAGAGGCCGTCGCCCTGGCCGATGAGCTTGTCGGCTCCCGGCTGGTCGAGGATGACCCGCGAGTCGGTGACGCTCGTGACGGCGAACGCGAGACGGCTCGGCACGTTCGCCTTGATCAGTCCGGTGACGACGTCGACGCTCGGGCGCTGGGTCGCGAGGACGAGGTGGATCCCCGAGGCGCGCGCCAGCTGCGTGATGCGGACGATCGAGTCCTCGACGTCGCGCGGGGCGACCATCATCAGGTCGGCCAGCTCGTCGACCACGACCAGGAGGTAGGGGTAGGGCTTCAGTACGCGGCTGCTGCCCGCGGGGAGCTTCAGGTCTCCGCCGCGGACGGCGGCGTTGAAGTCGTCGATGTGACGGAAGCCGAACGACGCGAGGTCGTCGTAGCGCATGTCCATCTCCTTCACGACCCACTGCAGCGCCTCGGCCGCCTTCTTGGGGTTCGTGATGATGGGCGTGATCAGGTGCGGGACGCCGGCGTAGATCGTCAGCTCGACCCGCTTGGGGTCGATCAGGACCATCCGGACGTCCTGCGGCCGCGCCCGCATCAGCAGGCTCGTGATCATCGAGTTCACGAAGCTCGACTTGCCCGAGCCCGTGGAGCCGGCGACGAGGAGGTGCGGCATCTTGGCGAGGTTCGCGACGACGTAGCCGCCCTCGACGTCCTTGCCGACGCCGATCGTCATCGGGTGCGTGGACGACGTCGACGCGGCGGAGCGCAGCACGTCGCCGAGCGAGACGATCTCGCGATCGGTGTTGGGTATCTCGACGCCGATCGCGCTCTTGCCCGGGATGGGCGAGAGGATGCGGACCTCGTTGCTCGCGACCGCGTAGGAGAGGTTCTTGCTGAGCGCGGTGACCCGCTCGACCTTCACGCCCGGGCCGAGCTCGATCTCGTAGCGCGTGACCGTCGGCCCCCGGGAGAAGCCGGTGACGGTCGCGTCGACGTTGAACTGCTGGAGGACCTCGGTGATCGCGCGGACCATCTCGTCGTTGGCAGCGGAACGCGCCTTCGAGGGCGTGCCGGTGGACAGCGCCGCCGCGGACGGCAGGCGGTAGGGCGCGTCGTCCTCGAAGGAGGAGTCGAACTCGGCGGTGGGGTCGGCGTCGGCCGGCAGCGGGGCGATCGGCCCGGTCTCGATGACGGGCGGCACGGGAACGGCCGGGGCGACGTCGAGGCCGTCGAGGTCTATGACGCTCGTCGCGTCGTCGTCGACGACTCCGGACAGGGGCCGGGTTCCGCCGTCCTTCTCGAACCGGGCGAGCGCGGCCTCGGCGCTCTCCGCCTCGGAGAGGACCTCGGTCGCGTAGGAGCGCGTCGGCGGGTCGGCCGGCTCGTCGCGCTCCTCGAGCGCGGTGTCGAAGCCCTTGGCGCGACCCCGGGGGCCCTTCGGCGTGTCGATGACCTCGGTGAGGGAGTCGATCGGCAGCTCGGTCTGCACCGTCGGCTCGTCCTCGCGACCGGAGTCGGTGCGACGCCACCAGGGCAGCTCACCGCCGTCCTCCTGCTCGTCGGACTCCTCCGCCTCGGCCTTGGCCTTCGCCTTCGCCTCGGCCTTCTCGGCCTTCAGCCGGGCGCGCTCCTCGTCGTCGAGGACGGGCGTGCCGAAGAGGTAGGAGTAGAGCTCGCGGAAGCGGGCTCCGACGCGGTTCGGCGGGGTCTTGGTGATGATGAACAGCGAGAGCAGGATCACGGCGGAGAGCAGGATCGTCGCTCCGGTCACCGTCGCGATGGCGACGAGCGGCGCGCCGACCAGCCAGCCGAGCACGCCGCCGGCGGCGGCCATCTGCTCGATGCCGACGCCCGGGGCGGGAGCGCCGAGGTGCGCGTGGCAGATTCCGGCCGAGGCGACGAGGAGGAACGTGAGCCCCACTCCGATGCGGCCGTTGTCGTCGACGGAGCTGGGGTGCCGGAAGAGCCAGAGGGCGAAGAGCAGCAGCACGACGGGGAGGACGTAGGCCACCCGGCCGAAGAGGGCGCCGAAGGTCCAGGCGTCGAGGATCGTGGCCACGGGATCGGTGGCCAGGAACCACTCGACGACCGCGCCCGCGAGGGCGAGCAGGACGAGCAGGAAGGGGACGCCGTCACGGCGCTCCTCCTTCGCGAGCCGCTCGGGGCCGAGGGCGCGGGCGGCGCCGCCGACCACGTGCGCCAGGGTCATCCAGAGGCGGACGAGGATGTTGGTGCGCGGCGCCGTGTCGAACGCGACGGTGGCCTTCTCGGCGGCACCCCGTCCCGAGCCCCGGCCGGAACGCGGAGCGCCGGAGCGCGCGGGCGCACTCCCCCGCCCACGGGAGGTCGTCTTGGTGCTCGTCGCCATGAGGCCACCGTACCCGTCGGCCCCGACAACGCCGCGGACCCGCGCCGTGGCCCGCGTCAGCGGAGCAGGGCGACCATGGTCTCGGCGTCGCCGCGATCGGCGACCACGGTGAAGCCCTCGCTGATGTAGAGGCGGCGGGCGAAGTTGTCCCGCGAGACGTTCAGCGAGATTCGCGCGTATCCGGCGGCACGGGCGTCGGACATCGCCGCTCGGACGAGTGCGCGACCGATCCCCTGGGCCCGGTACACCGGCCGGACGCCCAGCGTCAGCTCGGGCACGCCCGCCGCGATGAACCCCTTGCCCGGCACCGCCGAGGTGAACAGCCGCGTCCAGCAGGCGCCGATCCGCTCGCCGTCGGCCGTCGCCGCCACGGAGCCGAGGTCGCCCGCGCGGGGCCAGCCGGCGATGTAGCGACGGGTCGCCTCCTCGGCCAGGACGTCGACCCTGGTGCGCGAGGAGCCGCCGGTCCAGTTCGCCGCCTCGACGAGCATGTCGGCGAGGAACGGGGCGTCGTCCGGGCGGGCCGGCCGGATCGAGTAGTCCACGCGGGCCTCCGGAGACAGGGGTCGGACGACGGTCCCCCGCGTTCAGTGTGCCCGGTCGCGCCGCGATCGGCCAGACGAGCGCGGCGGAGTCAGGCTTCGATGACCAGCGGGACGATCATCGGCCGGCGTCGATAGCTGGTGTTGACCCAGCGGCCGACGACGCGGCGCACGCTCTGCGAGAGGGCGTGCGGGTCGCTCACGCCGCTCTGGACCGCCTCCTCGAGGGCCTTCGCGATGCGCGGCTTGACCTCGTCGAAGACCCGGTCGTCCTCGGCGAAACCCTTCGCGTGGATCTCGGGCCCGACGACGATGCGACCGGTGCCGGCCTCGACCACCACGATGATCGAGATGAAGCCCTCCTCGCCGAGGATCCGGCGGTCCTTGAGGTCGGCGTCGGTGATCTCGCCGACCGAGGAGCCGTCGACGTAGACGAAGCCCAGATCGAGCCGGCCGACGACCTGCACCGTCCCGTCGACCAGGTCGATCACGGTGCCGTCCTCGGCGATGATCGTGTTCTCCTCGGGGATGCCGGTGTCCCACGCGAGCCTCGCGTTCGCGACGAGGTGGCGGTACTCGCCGTGCACGGGCATCACATGGCGGGGCTTGAGGATGTTGTAGCAGTAGATCAGCTCGCCCGCGGCGGCGTGTCCCGAGACGTGCACCTTCGCGTTGCCCTTGTGCACGACGGTCGCGCCGAGCTTCGTCAGGCCGTTGATCACGCGGTAGACGGCGTTCTCGTTGCCCGGGATGAGGCTCGAGGCGAGGATGACGGTGTCGCCCTCCCCCGGCTCGATCTGGTGGTCGCGGTTGGCCATCCGGCTGAGGACCGCCATCGGCTCGCCCTGCGACCCCGTCGACATGTAGACGATCCTGTCCTCGGGGATGTCGCCGGCCCTCTTGACGTCGATCAGCACGCCCTGCGGCACCTTCAGGTAGCCCAGGTCGGCCGCGATCCTCATGTTGCGGACCATCGAGCGCCCGAGGAGGGCGACGCGTCGGCCGTTGGCGTGGGCGGCGTCGAGGACCTGCTGCACGCGGTGCACGTGGCTCGAGAAGCTCGCGACGATCACGCGCCTCGTCGCCTTGGCGATGACCGCCTCGATGACGGGGCCGATGTCGCGCTCGTTCGGTGTGAATCCGGGCACGTCGGCGTTGGTCGAGTCGACAATGAAGAGGTCGATGCCCTCCTCGCCCAGGCGGGCGAAGGCGCGGAGGTCGGTGATCCGGCCGTCCAGCGGGAGCTGGTCCATCTTGAAGTCGCCGGTGTGCAGCACCGAGCCGGCGTCGGTGATGATCGCGACGGCGAGCGCATCGGGGATGGAGTGGTTGACGGCCACGAACTCGAGCTCGAAGGGCCCGAGGTTCTCGATGTCCCCCTCCTTCACGGTGAGCGTGTACGGCGTGATCCGGTGCTCCTTGAGCTTCGCCTCGACCAGGGCGAGGGTCAGCGTCGAGCCGATCAGCGGGATGTCGCGCTTGAGCCGGAGGAGGTAGGGGACGGCTCCGATGTGGTCCTCGTGCCCGTGCGTCAGCACCACTCCGACGATGTCGTCGAGGCGGTCCTCGATAGGGCCGAAGTCGGGGAGGATCAGGTCGACCCCCGGCTGGTTCTCCTCGGGGAAGAGCACTCCGCAGTCGACCACGAGGATCTTGCCGTCGATCTCGAAGACCGTCATGTTGCGGCCGATCTCGCCGAGACCGCCGAGCGGGATGATGCGCAGGGTGCCGGCCGCGAGCGCCGGGGGGATGATCACGGGACCGGGCATGCGTGCTTCTCCTGTTCGACGGGGGTGCCGCGCGAGCGGCGTCAGCGCGTGGTGCCGGCGACCTTCGGGAGGGCGCCGCCGGCCGCAGCGTTCCGGTCGGGCCGGAAGTTGCGGAAGTCGACGCCGGGGATGTCGCGGACGAGGCCGAGCTCGTCCTCGATGAGCGCCGCCTCCGACTCCTCGGGGCCGACGAGCGGGAGCCGGACGCGGGGCGAGGAGATGCGGCCGAGGCCGTGCAGGATGTACTTCGCCGCGACCGTTCCGGGGACGTGGGTCATCACGGCGCGCACGAGCGGCTCGAGCTGCTGGTGCGCGAGGGTCGCGGCGTGCAGGTCGCCCGCGTTCACGGCGTCGACGATCGTGCGGTACGGAGAGGCGGCGATGTTCGCCGTGACGCCGATGAGCCCGGTGGCGCCGATGGCGAGCTCGGGCAGGACGTTGGCGTCGTCTCCGCAGAAGTACATCAGGTCGGTCTGGTTGAGGACGCGGCTCACCTCCGCGAGGTCGCCCTTGGCATCCTTCACGGCGAGGATGTTGGGGTGCTTCGCCGCACGGAGGATCGTCTCGTAGCGGATCGGGACACCGGTGCGACCAGGGATGTCGTAGAGGATCACGGGCAGGTCGGTCGCGTCGGCGATCATCCGGAAGTGCGTGAGGATGCCGGCCTGCGTGGGCTTGTTGTAGTACGGCGTGACGATCATGTTGCCGTCGGCGCCGGCCTTCTCGCTCTGGCGCGCGAGCTGCATGGCGTGCGCGGTCTCGTTCGAGCCGCCTCCGGTGATGATCTTCGCGCGACCACCCGCGACCGCCTTGCCGACCTCGACGAGACGGATCTTCTCGGGGTCGGTGAGCGTGCTGGTCTCGCCCGTGGTCCCGGTGACGACGATGCCGTCGGCGCCGGCCTTTATGCAGTCGTCGATGTGCTTCTCGACGCCGGGCCAGTCGACCTCGCCGTCGGCGGTGAACGGGGTGACCAGGGCGACCAGGACCTGGCCGAAAGGATTCTCCGGAGTTGACACGAGCATCAGGGTATCGGGTCGGGCGGTCGTGGCCGGAGTCGATCCGGTGGAGGGGCGGAGGCTACGGGGCGACGCGGCCGTTCGCGGTGAAGGCCGCGGCCGTCAGGGGCATCAGCTCCTCGAAGTGCCGCTCCATCTGCTCGGCGGCCATCTCGATCTCGCGCTGCGGGAAGGAGGGGAAGGTCGAGTCCTCGCGCTTGGTGCGCAGCGACAGGAAGTTCATCAGCGAGCGGGCGTTCAGCGTCACGTACATCGACGAGTAGATGTTGAGCGGCAGCACGATGCGGGCGACCTCGCGGGCGACGCCGGCGTCGAGCATCCGCTGGTAGGCCTCGAAGGCCTGGATGCTGGCACGGCGCGCCTCGGCGACGACGAGCTCGGTCTGCTCCGGGGTGCCGGGCTCGAAGGAGTAGGCGCCGGGCTTGCCGACCTGGACGAGGTTGCGCTCGGGGCCGGGCACGTAGAAGACGGGGCGGAGCTCGCGGTAGCGGCCCGACTCCTCGTTGTAGGAGGCGATGCGGTGCCGCATGAACTCGCGGAACACGAAGATCGGCGCCTGCACGTAGAAGGTCATCGAGTTGTGCTCGAACGGGGAGCCGTGGCGGTCGCGCATCAGGTAGTTGATGAGGCCGCGGTCGCGCTTGCGCTGCTTCTCGGCGTCGGCGTCCTCGTCGTCGAGGGCGGCGGCGAGGGTCTGCTCGCCCTGCGTCGAGACACGGGCCGCGAAGAGGACGTCGGAGTCGTGCGCGCTCGATCTGATGAGCTCGACGACGACATCGGAGCGGAAGGTGAACTCGCCGTCGGGGGCGTTCTGCTCGGTCACGGCTTCGACCCTAGAGCACCCCTCGACGTCTCGCGGCGTCATGAACGGGTGTGCGGCCGCGGCACGGCCTAGCGTCGAGTCGTGGATCCTCTCGTCGTCGCCGCTGCCCTCGCGGCGCTCGTCGCCCTCGCGACGGCCCTCGGCCTCGCCCATCGGCGCGCGTCGGGGCGGGCCCGATCGACGACGGGCGTCGAGCGGATCGATCCCTCCGGCCTCGTCGACGGTGCGATGCTCGGAGGCGTCGCGACCGTCGTGCAGTTCTCGACCGAGTTCTGCACCCGCTGCCCCGCCGTGCACCGGATGCTCGCCGACATCAGCAGGCAGCGACCAGGGGTCGTGCACCTCGACGTCGACCTCACGCACCGCGCCGACCTGGCCGACCGCTTCCACGTGCGGCAGACCCCCACCCTCCTGGTGCTCGACGCCGACGGAGTCCCCCGCACCCGCATCGGCGGCGCGCCCACCCGTGGCGTCGTCCTCGACGAACTCGACCGACTGGAGACCGCACGATGAGCAGCAGCACCCCGCCTCGGGGCCACGTCGATCCGCGCGGCCCGCGCTTCGCCGCCTCCGTCACCGCTCTCCTGCTCCTCGTGACGGTCGGGCTCGGCCTCGGTGCCCCGGCCACCGGCGACATCGCAGCGCGACTCGCGCAGCCGGGCTTCCTCCTGCTGCTCGTGCTCGCCGCGCTGTTCGCCTGGTCGGTGGCACGGGGCGTCGGCTCCGGACCGTGGGCCGTCGTCTTCCGTCGTCTCGTGCGGCCTCGGCTCGCGCCTCCCGAGGAGTGGGAGGACGCCCGGCCGCCGCGCTTCGCTCAGCTCATCGGGCTGCTCGTCACGGGCGCCGGAGTGGTGCTGCACCTCGCCGGAGTGCCCGGTGCCGTGCCGATCGCGGCCGCCGTCGCCTTCGTCGCCGCGTTCCTCAACGCCGCGTTCGGGCTCTGCCTCGGCTGCGAGCTGTACCTCCTCCTGGTGCGCGCGCGAGTGATCGGGCGCTCGGCCGGCTCCCGGGCGTGACGTCCTAGGCTGGACCCGCCTCGCGGGCCGCCCGCGACGAGCCTCAGGAGGCATCATGAGCGACTCATCCGCACGGCACTCCGACCACGACGGAGCCGGTGCGACCGCCGGATCCGCTCGGCGGTCCGCCCGCTCGACCGACCAGCGCCACCCGGTGCTGCCGGACGCCGAGGCGCGCGTCGAGCCCGTGACGCCTCCCCGCCGGCTCCGCGTCCTGATCTCGGGGGCGAGCGGCATGATCGGCTCCGAGCTCACCGGGCAGCTCCGCGCGGACGGGCACGAGATCTTCCGTCTGGTGCGGCACGCGCCGACGAGCCCGGACGAGTTCCACTGGGCGCCCACCTCGCACATGCTCGACTTCAGCGTCCTCGACCGGGTCGACGCGGTGATCAACCTCTCGGGCGCCTCGATCAGCCGGCTGCCGTGGACCTCGTCGTACAAGCGCGAGATCCTCGACTCGCGCGTGCAGGCGACGCAGACCATCACCGACGCGATGCGGATGGCGACCACTCCCCCGACGATCCTGCTCAACGCCTCCGCGGTCGGCTACTACGGCGACCGGCCGGGCGAGCAGCTCACCGAGGAGTCGTCCCGCGGCGACGGATTCCTCGCCGATGTCGTCGAGCGCTGGGAGCAGGCGGCTCATCTCGCGCCGGAGAGCACCCGCGTGGTCACCTTCCGCACGGGTCTGGTCCTCGGGATGGGAGGGGCGCTCAAGCCGCTCCTGCCGCTCACCCGCTTCGGTCTGGCCGGCCCGCTCGGCAGCGGCGACCAGGCGTGGCCGTGGATCAGCCTGTACGACGAGGCCGCGGCGATCCGCCACCTCCTGACCTCGTCGCTCTCGGGCCCGGTCAACCTCGCGGGCCCGACGCCGGCGACGGCGAACGACGTCATGCGCACCCTCGCCGAGCAGCTGCACCGCCCGTTCAAGCTGGCGGTGCCCGAGAAGATCATCGAGCTCGCCCTGCGCGACGCCGGGCACGAGCTGCTGCTCTCGAGCCAGCAGCTGGTCCCCCAGCGACTGCTCGACGACGGCTTCGTCTTCCGCCACCGGACCGTCGCCGAGGCGCTGGGCTGGGTGCTGAACTGACCCTCGATCAGTTGGGTGCGTCGTGCTCGAGGGCGATCGAGCGGCGGATCGCGCCTCGAGCGCGCTTGCGGTCGCCGCTCGCGTCGTAGGCGAGACCGAGGCGGTACCAGGCGCGCCAGCTCTCGGGATCGGCGTCGACCTCCTGGGCGTAGCGCGGGAAGAGCGCGTCGGCCTCCTCGCGCACCGGGCGCCCGCTCTCCCGGGAGTCGACGACCTCCTTCGGCAGCGCGTCCTCCTGCTCGAGTCGCCGCGCGAGGCGCTCGGCGCGGATGCCGAAGAGCAGCTCGCGGACGAGGCCCCACACCCCGATCCCGCCGAGGATCAGCAGACCCACGCCCATCACGATGCCCGGCACCGTGCCGGCCGCGAACGCGACGACCGAGTACTGCAGGCAGACGAAGAGGTAGAGCGCCAGCAGCACGGCCATCAGGCCGACGCCGATGCGGGTCCTCACGGGGTGCTCGTCACGGCGGCGGCCTGGCCGGACGGGACGTCGTCGACCACCGGCGGCTCGTCGGGAACGCGCTCCGCCAGCGGCGCGGCATCGAACGCCGCGCGGAGGTCCAGCAGCGCGTCGAGCCCCACCACGACTCCGGAGGCGGTCGCGGTGGCGTGGAGGGCACGCAGGATCCCGGCCTCGTAGGACGCCTGCGACGAGGTGTCGTGACGGATGGTGAGAGTCTCGCCCGTGCCGCCGAAGACGACCTCCTGACGCGCCTCGACGCCGGGCAGGCGGAGGCTGTGCACCGGGATGCTCGCGACCTGCTGCCCTCTGGCGCGCTGGTCGGTGTGCGGCGCCTCGACCGGGCCGCGCTCGCCACGGGCCCGGAGGATGAGCTCGGCTGTGCGCACGGCCGTGCCGGAGGGCGAGTCGACCTTGCGCGCGCCGTGGGTCTCGATGATCTCGGTCGCGTCGAAGAACTGCGCGGCCACGGTCGCCAGCGCCGTCGCGACGACCGAGCCGAGCGAGAAGTTGGGGATGATGACGACCCCGGCGTCCGGCTGCGCCTCGACGGTGCGGCGGAGGGTCGCGATCCGGTCGCCCGTCCAGCCCGAGGTCCCCACGAGCACCTTGCGGCCGTTCGCCACCGCGAGATCGACGATGCCCTGGCTGACGGCCGGCACGGTCATGTCGACGACGACATCGGCCGCGAGCATCTCGCGCGGGTCGCTCCGGGAGCCCAGGCGCGCGACGAGCTCGAACTCGTCGGAGGCCTCGATGAGGGAGCAGGTGAGGGAGCCGAGCTTGCCGGACGCGCCGACCACGGCGACGGAGGTCATCACTCCTCCAGCCTAACGATCAGCGGTCGAGGAGTCGGCGGAGCGAGACCACGGGGGCACCGGAGAGCGGATGGGGGAAGGGCTCCCCCGCCTCGCTCCAGCCCGCCGAGGCGTAGAGAGCGCGGGCGCCCGTGTTGTCGAGGAGGACGTGGAGGACGGCCTCGTCCGCGACCTCCGCCGCGTCGCGCTCGGCCGCGGCGAGCAGCCTCCGTGCGAGACCTCTGCCCTGGGCCGACGGCCGGACCGCGAGCAGCGAGAGGTAGGCGGCGTGCGGCGGATCGTCGGCGAAGCCGCTCCCGGGCACCGACACCAGGACGAAGCCGTCGACCGAGCCCTCGCCCTCGGCGACGACGAACGAGACCCGAGGGGCGGCGAGCTTCGCGCGGGCGCGCTGCTCGATCCCGGAGGCGGGGACGCTTCCGTCGCGGGCCTCGAGCGACTCGAGCCACACGCGCACGCAGGCATCGACGTCGTGATCGTCACCGGTGCGGAGCAGCGTGGTCATCGGTCCACGCTAGGGCCTGTCGAACACGATCCCGCGTGCTCCGCTCGGCCTGATCGCACGATCTGCGGCGTCTCGTGTTCGACAGGCCCTAGTACGGCTGCGCCTCCGGCAGACCGGTGCGCAGCTCGACGGGGAGGTGCGCCAGGTCGTTGTGCACGACGAGCACCGGGGGCTTCCGCGAGCGGACGCGGATGATCGTCAGGCCGCAGTTCGCCTGGTTGACGCCCAGCCAGCGCCAGTCGGGAGCGTCGAAGACGTGGCGGACGAACCAGCCGATGACGAAGTTGTGCGTGATCAGGAGGTCGTGGCGGTCCTCGCGGGACGGCGCGAGGAACTCGGCCACCGCGTCCTGCATCTGCGCGTGCCCCGCCTCGATCTCGGCCGCGGTGACGCTCCCGAAGAACGGCTCGAACGAGCGCGGCATGTCGGGGGTCGGGCCGGACGGGATGCAGTCGAACAGGAGCGACGAGGGCTCGATCGCGAGCCCGGGGAGGACGGCACGGAAGCGCGCGGCGGTCTCCTCCGCCCGGCGCAGCGGCGAGTGCCAGGCGCCGGTGAACGGCACGCCGCCGAGGCGCTCGGCGATCAGCCGGGCCTGACGCTCACCCCTCGCCGAGAGGGGGCCGTCGGGCAGCCCGTGCTCGGCGTCCTGCTGCTCACCGTGGCGGACGAGGTAGATGTAGTGGGACACGAGGTCCTCCTTGATGCGGCGCGACGGTGCGCGGTCAGCGGTCGTGCGATCCGGTCAGACCGCGGAAGCGCTCTCGACCTCGGCGATGCCGGCGAACGTCGAGTCGTCGACCGCGCCGACGGCCGAGATCGACGACGGCCCCCTCGCCAAGTCTGCCGCGAGTGCCTGGACGTCGTCCGCACCGACGAGGGCGAGGCGGCGCAGGCTCTCGTCGAGGTCGACGAACTCGCCGAACGTGAGCTCGGCGCGGCCGAGGCGGGACATGCGCGTGTCCGAGTCCTCGAGGGCGAGGGCGGCGGCTCCCGAGAGCTGGCCCCGCGCCCGGCGCAGCTCGTCGGCGGTGACGCCGTGCTCGGCCAGACGCGAGAACTCGGTGAGCAGGAGCTCGGCGACCGTGCCGGCCTTCGCCGGCGTGCAGGCCGCGTAGAGGCCGAAGATCCCGGCGTCGGAGTAGGACGGGGCGAAGGAGTAGACCGAGTAGGCGAGCCCGCGCTTCTCGCGCACCTCCTGGAACAGGCGGGACGACATCCCGCCGCCGAGGATCGAGTTGAGGACCCCCATCGTCATCCGGCGCTCGTCGGCCGCGGCGAGGCCCGGGAAGCCGATCAGCAGGTTCGCCTGCTCGGTCGGCCGGTGCACGAGGGAGAGCGGCGTGCCGCGCGTGAAGGCGGCGGACCCTCCGACCCGGCGGGCGACCGGGGACGCGGGCGTCTCGAGGTCCCAGCCGTCGGAGGCGAGCACGCGGGTCAGCAACGCGACGAGCACGTCGTGGTCGACCGCTCCCGCGACCGTCACGACCAGGTCGTTCGGGCGGTAGGCCGCGCGGTAGTGCGCCCAGACCGCATCGCGGGTCGCCCCGCCGATGGTCTCGGCGCTGCCGCCGATCGGGCGACCGAGCGGGTGGTCGCCGAAGACGGCCTCGAACAGGCGCTCGCTCGCCGCATCCGCGGGATCGTCGTCGGCCATGGCGAGCTCTTCGAGGATGACGCCGCGCTCTGTCTCGAACTCGACGGGATCGAGGAGGCTGGACGTCACCATGTCGGCGATGACCTCGACGGCCATCGGGAGGTCGCGGTCCTGGATCTTGGCGTAGTAGCAGGTGTACTCCTTGGCTGTGAGCGCGTTGTGCTCCCCGCCGACGGAGTCGAACGCGACGGCGATGTCGAGCGCCGTGCGCGTCTTCGTGCCCTTGAAAAGCAGGTGCTCGAGGAAGTGGGTCGAGCCGAAGTTCGACGGCGTGGCGGGTGAGCCGTCGACGCCCGGCCGGGCGGGGGCCTCATCGCGGGAGCCCGCTGCCACCCAGAAGCCGACGGTCGCGCTGCGGGCACCGGGCATCGCCTCGCTGAGGATGCGGACGCCGCTCGGGAGGACCGACCGGCGGACCAGGGAGCCGCCGGCTGCTCCGATGGTCGTCTCCGGCTGTTCGAGAGGGAGTGCCACGCCGTTGCTCATCCGACCCAGCGTAGGCCACGCCGGGAGGGTGCCGGGCGGTGTCGCGGGAGAAGCGGTCGCGTCAGCGGCCCGCGCGCTCGAGGGCGGCGAGGTGGCCGTCGTCGAGGTCGAGCGAGACCGCCCGGACGAATGCGTCCACCTCGGTGGCACTCCGGGGATCGACGGTCGCCGCGACGAGGCGGGGACGCGCGAGGAGCCAGGCGAGGGCGACGGCGGCCGGTGCCGCGGACAGCTCGACGCCGATCGCGTCGAGCGTGGCCAGCACGCGGCGGCCTCGACGGCCGGCGTGCGCCGCGGCGCGGTGGCCGTCGGGGAGCCGGCTGAGCTCCCGGCGGGTACGGGCGACCCCGCGGAGGAACCCGTGCGCGAGCGGCGCGGTCGAGACGAGCGACAGACCCTGGCCGGCCGCGACCAGGCCGACGTCGCCCTCCGCCTCGTCGCGCTCGAGCAGGCTGTAGCCGACCTCGACGGCGGCGAAGCGGGGCAGGCCGTGACCGGCCAGCACGCGGGCCTCGAAGAGCTCCTCGGCGGCGAAGCCGGAGGCGATGACCGAGCGCGCCATGCCGCGCGCCAGCAGGACCTCTAAAGCGGCGAGCAGCTCGTCGAGTCTGCCGGCGCCGTCCGGACGCACGGCGAGGACGTCGAGACGGTCGGTGCGGAGGCGGCGGAGGGACTCCTCGACCCGGCTCACCAGGGCGCGCGGCGAGGCGACGGAGCCGGCGGGGGCGCCGAAGCGCCCGATCAGCAGGAGCCGGTCGCGGTCGCGGCGGCCGGAGAGCCAGGCTCCGACGGCCGACTCGCCCTCGGTCGAGCCGGCGGCGTCGGTCGCCACGAGGGCGTTGCCGCCCCAGGCCGCGTAGCGCTCGAGAAGGGCCGGGGCACCGCCGTCGACGCTCGCGCGCCCGACCGCGGCCGCGTCGAGGACGAGGGGGAAGAGGGCCTGGGTGGTCTCGCCGAGCGGGCGGCGGTGGGTGTGCGCGACGACCGGTCGGTCGATCGCGGTGCGCTCTGCGCCGGCCCTGACCCTCGGCACGACACCACTCTTCCCGCGGAGCTCGGGTGCCCGCCACGATCGAGAGTAGTGGAGCGCGACGGTCCTGCCCCGGCGTCGCCGGAGACGATTAACCCGATCGTTACACGCTCGCCTCCTCGTCCGTCGACGTCGGAGCGGCGGCCCCCGCAGTGTCGGTCGTCACGGCTAGATTCGCCCTCATGGAGCCCCTCACCCCGACCCCGCCCTGGTGGACCAGCGCCGTCGTCTACCAGATCTACCCCCGCTCGTTCGCCGACTCGAACGGCGACGGCATCGGCGACCTCGGCGGCATCCGCGCGCGGCTCGGGCACCTCGCCGATCTCGGCGTGGACGTGGTCTGGCTGTCGCCGATCTACCCCTCGCCGCAGCACGACAACGGCTACGACATCTCCGACTACCAGGACATCGATCCGCTGTTCGGCTCGCTCGCCGAGTTCGACCTGCTGCTGGCCGAGGCGCACGGGCGCGGCATCCGGATCATGATGGACCTCGTCGTCAACCACACGAGCGACGAGCACGCGTGGTTCGTCGAGTCGCGCTCCTCGCAGGAGGATGCGAAGCGCGACTGGTACTGGTGGCGGCGCGGGCGCGTCGCCGTCGAGGAGGGCCGCGAGCTCGACGCCGCGGCCGAGGCCCGGCTCGACGTCGCGGAGCCCAACGGCTGGCGCTCGTACTTCTCCGGCCCCGCCTGGACCCTCGACCCGGAGACCGACGAGTACTTCCTGCACCTCTTCGCGGTGCAGCAGCCCGACCTCAACTGGGAGAACCCCGAGGTGCGCCGCGCGGTGCACGCGATGATGACCTGGTGGCTCGACCGCGGGGTCGACGGCTTCCGGATGGACGTCATCAACCTCGTCTCGAAGGACCTCGAGCAGGTCGACGGCGACGCCGGCGGCTCCGGGATCGTCGGCGGGGTCGGGCCCCGGCTGCACGAGTTCCTCCAGGAGATGCACCGGGAGGTGTTCGCCGGCCGCGAGGGCGCCGTCCTGACCGTCGGCGAGATGCCGGGCGTCACCCTCGAGGAGGCGGCGCTCGTCACCGATCCCGCGCGCCGCGAGCTCGACATGGTCTTCCAGTTCGAGCACGTCGGCATCGACCACGGCGTCGACAAGTTCCACCCGGTCCCGCTCGACCTGGTCGCGCTGAAGGCCAACCTCGCGCGCTGGCAGGACGGCCTCGCCGAGAAGGGCTGGAACAGCCTCTACCTGAACAACCACGACCAGCCCCGGCTCGTGTCGCGCTTCGGCGACGACGGCGAGTGGCGCTACGAGTCGGCGACGCTCTGGGCGACGCTCCTGCACCTGCAGCGCGGCACGCCGTACATCTACCAGGGCGAGGAGATCGGCATGACCAACGTGCCGTTCTCGGGGATCGACGACTTCCGCGACGTCGAGTCGCTGAACTACTACGCGGAGGCGGTCGAGGACCGCGGCGAGGCTCCGGAGGCGGTGCTCGCCGGTCTCCGGGCGCAGAGCCGCGACAACGCCCGCACCCCGGTGCAGTGGGACTCGGGGCCGCAGGCGGGCTTCACGACCGGCGAGCCCTGGATCCCGGTCAACCCGAACCACGTCGAGGTCAACGTCGAGACCGACCGGGCGGCCGAGCGGTCGGTCTTCGAGCACTACCGCGCGCTGATCGCCCTGCGCCACGACGACGAGACGGTGCAGCTCGGCCGCTTCGGGCTGCTCGAGGCGGAGCATCCGCGGCTGTTCGCCTTCACCCGCACCGGCCCCGACGAGCTGCTCGTCGTCGGCAATGTGTCGGGCGAGCCGCTCGAGGTCGCGCTGCTCGAGGAGTGGGCGGGCGCCGAGACGGTGCTCGGCAACGTCCGGGGAGCGACGGGGTCGACTCTCGGTCCGTGGGAGGCGCGGATCCTCCGACGCTGACGCGCGGCGGGGGCCGTCAGGCCGAGGCGCGGTCGAGCTGCGCGATGTCGCTCCGGGTGAGCGGCACCGCCGCCGCACCGAAGAGCGACTCGAGCTCGGCGGCCCCGCGCGCGCGGACGACGGCGGCCGCCACCTCCTGGTGCGAGAGCACCCATGCGAGGGCGATGGTGCCCGGGTTGGTGCCGTGCACCTCCGCCACCTCGTCGAGGACGCCGAGGACGCGGTTGCCGTGCCGGCCGATGTAGTCGAGCGCCGCCTCGAACATCACCGACTCGGGCTCGTCGGAGCGGCTGCGGAACCTGCCCGTCAGGTAGCCGCTCGCGAGCGGGAGGCGCGCGAGCGTCGCGAGGCCCTGGCGCTCGACCTCGGGGGCCACATCGCTCTCGTAGGCGCCGCGCTCCATCAGGTTGTACTCGGCGATGACGACCGCGAACGCAGGCAGGCCGAGCGTCTGCGCGGCCTCATCGGCCGCGGCGAGAGCGGCACCGCTGAAGTGGGCGGCGCCGATCGCGCCGACCGTGCCGTCGGCGAGGAACGGGGCGACCGCGGCGAGGCTCTCCTCGATCGGCACCTCGGGGTCCTCGCTGTCGAAGGACAGCAGGTCGATCCGCGTGCCGAGGCGCTCGAGGCAGCCTTGGACGGCGGCGGTCACATCGTCGGCGGCGAGCCCCGGAGCGTCGGGATGGCGGCCGACCTTGGTGGCGACCAGCATCCGGTCGCGCGTGCCGCTCGACTCGAGCCAGCGGCCGATCATGTACTCGCTGCGACCGGTGGCGTAGTGGTCGGCGGTCGAGATCAGCGTGCCGCCGAGAGCGGCGAAGGAGTCGAGAGCCTCCGTCGTGTCGTCGATGGCGGCGGCCCAGCCGAAGACGGAGCCGTCGAGGGCGAGCGGGTGCACCGGGAGGCCGGTGCGGCCCAGGGTGCGGAACGGAGGAGGCGTCTCCAGCTCGGTGGCCAGGGGCGTCGGGTCGGTCACGGTGTCCTCCGGTCGGGGCGGTGCGACGGCGCAGTCCGGCCACCGTACCCCATGGTGGGGAACGACGGACGCCCGCCCCACCGGAGTGGGACGGGCGTCCGTCGGCCGCGCGAGAGGGATCAGCTCTCGACGGGCTCCTCGACGGCGACGACGAGCGCCTCCGCCTCCTCGGCCACGACGGGCGCGAGGGAGAGCTTGCCGCGGTCGTCGATCTTGGTGATCTGGACGAGCAGCTTCTGACCGACACCGAGGACGTCCTCGACGTTCTCGACGCGCTTGCCACCGGCGAGCTTGCGGACCTCGCTGATGTGCAGCAGTCCGTCCTTGCCGGGCAGGAGCGAGACGAACGCGCCGAACGTCGCGAGCTTGACGACGGTTCCGAGGAACTGCTCGCCGACCTCGGGGTTCGTCGGGTTCGCGATGGCGTTGACCTGGGCGCGGGCGGCCTCGGCCGACGGTCCGTCGACGGCGCCGATGTAGACGGTGCCGTCCTCCTCGATGGAGATGTCGGCGCCGGTCTCGTCCTGGATCGCGTTGATCGTCTTGCCCTTGGGGCCGATCAGCTCGCCGATCTTGTCGACGGGGATCTGGACCGAGATCACGCGGGGCGCGGTCGGGGCCATCTCGTCGGGCTGGTCGATGGCCGCCGTGAGCACCGCGAGGATCGTGGTGCGGGCGTCCTTGGCCTGCTTCAGCGCGGCGTCGAGGACCGACGACGGGATGCCGTCGAGCTTCGTGTCGAGCTGGATGGCCGTGACGAACTCGGACGTGCCGGCGACCTTGAAGTCCATGTCGCCCAGCGCGTCCTCGGCGCCGAGGATGTCGGTCAGCGCCGCGTAGCGGGTCTGACCGTCGACCACGTCGGAGACGAGGCCCATCGCGATGCCCGCGACCGGGGCGCGCAGCGGCACACCGGCGTTGAGGAGCGAGAGGGTGGACGCGCAGACGGAGCCCATCGAGGTGGAGCCGTTGGAGCTGAGCGCCTCGGACACCTGACGGATCGCGTAGGGGAACTCCTCGCGGCTCGGCAGCACCGGCACGAGGGCGCGCTCGGCGAGGAAGCCGTGCCCGATCTCGCGACGCTTCGGCGATCCGACGCGACCGGTCTCACCGGTCGAGTAGGGCGGGAAGTTGTAGTGGTGCAGGTAGCGCTTCTTCGTGACGGGCGACAGCGAGTCGATCTGCTGCTCCATCTTGAGCATGTTCAGCGTGGTGACACCCAGGATCTGGGTCTCTCCGCGCTGGAAGATCGCCGAGCCGTGGACGCGCGGAATGACCTGCACCTCGGCGTCGAGGGGACGGATGTCGGCCAGGCCGCGGCCGTCGATGCGCACGCCGTCACGGAGGATGCGGCCGCGGACGACCACCTTCGTGACGGACTTGTACGCGCCGGACACCTGCGAGTAGGCCTCGGCGGAGAGCTGACCGGACGCGATGCGCTCGGCGATCTGCTCCTTGACCTTCGCCTTGAGAGCATCGTCGGCGTCCTGACGCTCGACCTTGTCGGCGATCTGGTAGACGCGGACGAGCTCGTCGTAGCTGAGCTCGGCGACGTTGTCGTAGGTCTCCTGCGTGTAGGGCAGGAAGACCGGGTAGTCGCGGACGGGCTTGGCGGTGGAGGCGGCCAGCTCGGCCTGCGCCTCGACGAGAGCGCGGAGGAAGGGCTTCGAGGCCTCGAGGCCCTCGGCGACGACGGCCTCGTTGGGCTTGGTCGCACCCGCCTTGATGAGGTTCCAGGAGGACTCGGTGGCCTCGGCCTCCACCATCATGATGGCGACGTCGGAGGAGCCGTCCTCGTTGGTGACGACGCGGCCCGCGACGGTGAGGTCGAAGACGGCGTTCTCGAGCTGCGAGGCCTTGGGGAAGGCGACCCACTGGTCGTTGCCCGAGCCGTCGGACATGAGCGCGAGGCGCACACCGGCGACGGGGCCCGAGAAGGGCAGACCCGAGATCTGGGTCGAGGCGCTCGCGGCGTTGATCGCGAGAGCGTCGTAGAACTCGTCGGGAGCGATGCTCAGGACGGTGATGACGATCTGGACCTCGTTGCGCAGGCCCTCGACGAACGAGGGGCGCAGCGGCCGGTCGATCAGACGGCAGACCAGGATCGCCTCGGTGGAGGGGCGGCCCTCGCGACGGAAGAACGAACCGGGGATCTTGCCGGCGGCGTAGGAGCGCTCCTCGACGTCGACGGTCAGCGGGAAGAAGTCGAAGTTGTCCTTCGGGTTCTTCGACGCCGACGTGGCCGAGAGGAGCATGGTGTCCTCGTCGAGGTACGCGGCGACGGCTCCCTGGGCCTGCTGCGCGAGGCGGCCGGTCTCGAAGCGGACGGTGCGGGTGCCGTACGAGCCGTTGTCGAGAACGGCTTCGGCGAATGTGATTTCAGGACCTTCCAAGAGGTCTGTCTCCTTAACGTCTGCAGCGGCACCCCTCTGGGCGCCGGCGTTCGTCGGAGCAGCGTTCCGATCAGGAATCGAGACGATCCCGTGGCAGGGCTTCGCGCCGTGCCGTCGTGGGGAGGGCGTTCGTGCTGGCCACCAGTAGAAAAGCTCCGGGTCTGCCTGTGCCTGTGTGCACTCTGCCGAGCGGCAGAACGCCGCTTCTGCGACGTCGATCCGGGACTCCACCACCGAGGACCAGCTTCCTGCCGGCCTGCTCCGTGGTTCGAACCCGGCTGCAGCCGGCGGCCGCTTTCGGATTCGGAACCGGTTCATGCTATCAGCACGGGTGCCCCGCGGCCAGGATCCGCGGGTCAGCCGCGGGTCTCGTGCATCAGGAGCTGCACGCGGAGCGCCCCCTTGGCCTTCACGATGCGGGCCGGGACCCGAGGCTGCTTGCCCGCCTCCGACAGTCGCGCCAGCGCCGCGTCGACCACGTTCTCGAGCCCGCGCGGCACGTAGCCGACGAGGTCGGACGGGCGCTGGTTCGCGAAGAGCCGCACCGGCATCGGGGCGTCGGTGCGCTCCTCCTCGGCCGAGCGCCGCGGGATGATCGCCGTGACCTCCTCCTCGCCGAACGAGAGGATCCGGGCGAGCTCCTCCTGGTGCGGGAGGGAGTCGGCGATGCCGAGCAGGGTCTCGCCGCGCCGCGACTTGGGGAGGAGCTCGTAGTCGTAGTCGTCGAGCTTTCCCGACCCGCGGTCGTTCGCCGGCAGAGGGTTGCCGGCGTCACCGCGGCGATGAGAGAAGAGCTTCATCCCCCCATTGTGGAGCGCGGGGCGGGCGTCTGCGACCCGGCGAGGACTCACTCGGCCGAGCGGCGCATCCGCACGATCGCCGCGAGCACCAGGACGAGCACGACGGCCACGAAGCCGAGCAGCACCGGCACCGAGGGCAGCAGGGCGAGGGCGGCTCCGATCAGGAGGACCGGCACGGCGAGCCCGAGGTACGCGGCGAGGAACATCGCCGCCAGCACCTCTCCGCGCGTCTCGTCGGAGGCGAGCGAGCCCGCGACGCCGAGCGACAGGCGGAAGAGCAGGCCGACTCCGGCGCCGGCGACGACGCCGCCGATGATGAAGGCGGGCAGCGAGACCACGACGGCGCCGACGGCGACGAGCACCAGGCCGAGCGTCAGTGCCGCGGCGGAGAGGGTCAGGGCGCGCCGGGAGGAGAGCCGGGTGGACGCCAGCTGCGCGACGGCTCCCGCCGCGAAGACTCCGAACGACACGGCACCCGCCTCGAGGTGCGAGGTCTCGCCGAAGCGCCCCGCGAGGAAGGTGGGGGCGAGAGAGGTGAAGAGCCCGAACACGGCGAACCCGGCGAAGGCGCCGACCGCGGCCGAGAGGAACGTGCCGCGGGACGCCTCCGGCACCGCGAGCCGCTGCGGGCGGTAGGCGGGCAGGATCTCGCGCCGCTCGACCGTCTCGGGGACGAGCGCCACGGCGAGGCCGAGCACGACGAGCACGACGAGGAACACCTCGTAGGGCACGACCAGGGGGCGGTCGACGGTGACCGCGAAGACTCCTCCGACGAGCGGGCCGAGGGCGAGGCCGCCCATGTTGACGAGGGTCGAGACGGCGCGGGAGGTTCCGGGACCCTCCTCGGGGCGGGCGATCGCGCGGAGCTCGGAGAGGTGCGCGGTCGCCGTGGCGGTGAGGGCTCCGACGCCGAGGCCCGTCAGGAGGCGGGCGACGATGAGCCCGGGCACCTCGGGCCAGAGCAGGAAGACGGCGCTCGCGAGCACCTCGACGAGGATCGACGCCAGCAGGATCCGGCGGCGGCCGAGCCAGTCGCTGACGTGGCCGGCCAGGAAGAGGCTGGCCACGACTCCGACCGCGTAGGCGGCGAAGACGACCGTGACGACGAAGGCGGGGAAGCCGTCGCGCTGCTGGTAGATCGCGTAGAGCGGCGTCGGCACGGTCGAGAAGGCCATGACGGCGAGGAACGCGACCGCGATGACCCAGAAGCCGTGGCGGTGCGGGAGCTCGGGGCGGCGGGACGGGGCGACGCCGTCGGTGGAGGCGGCTGACACGGAGGCGGTGGGCACTGAGGTGGTGCGGTCTGAGGTGGTGCGGTCTGAGGTGGGCACGGCATCAGAATGCTCCCCCTCGTCATCCACGTCCAACGGATGATCTCGGTCGCATTGATCGGGAAAGCAGGATAATGCGGGGATGGACGACCGACAGCTCGCCGCCTTCGTGGCCGTCGCGGAGGAACTGAACTTCACCCGCGCCGCCGCCCGCCTCTTCGTGGTCCAGTCGACCCTGTCGGCGAGCATCCGCGCGCTCGAACTGGAGCTCGGGGCCCCGCTGTTCACCCGGTCGACGCGCCGGGTCGCGCTCACGGCCGTGGGCGAGGCGCTGCTCCCGGCCGCCCGCTCGGCCATCGACGGACTCGATCTCATGCGCTCGCTGGCGGCGGAGGATGCGGCGGGCCTGCGAGGGCGCGTCAGGGTGGGCACCTTCTCGGCGCTCGACCTGGTCGATCTGCCCGGCGTGCTCGGCGTCTTCCGCCGTCGTCATCCGCTCGTCGACCTGCTGCTGCGGACGTCGACCACCGGGTCGACCGGTCTCGCCGAGGATCTGAGGCGGGGACGGCTCGACGTCGCGCTGCTCGCGCTCCCGGCGGACGATCTGACGGATCTCGCGGTCACCACGGTCGTGCGCAGCGACTACGTGCTGCTGGTCGAGAGCTCGGGCCCGCTCGCCGGCGCAGCGCGGCCGACTCCCGAGGACCTCGACGGGCTCGCCTTCGTGGACACGCCGGCCGGGTTCGGCAACCGCGTCGCCGTCGATCTCGCCTTCCGCGCCGCGGGAGCCTCGCGCCGGGTCGCCACCGAGGTGGCTGATCTGCCGGCCATCCCCCGCTTCGTGGAGGCCGGACTCGGGCCGGCGATCGTGCCGCGGGCCGGGATCGCTCCGCTCGAGGGCGTGACGGCGATCTCGCTCGACTGGCGGGAGCTCGAGTGGGAGCTGTCGGTGTGCACGGCCCCGCGCCCGTCGGCCGCCGTCCAGGCGCTCGTCGCCCTCCTCGAGGAGCGCCGAGCCGCCTGACTCAGCCCTCGAGGAGAGGGCCGCGGACGATCGAGTCGCCGGAGTGCGCCGGATCGCCGTCGAGCGGCTCCTCGGACACGTCGACGAGCGAGTACTCCGAGAGGTCGACGTCGGCCGGCACGGTGAAGCGCCCGTCGGTGCCGTCGAGCACGCCGAGGCCGACGAGTCCGGAGGCGTCGGGGGCGATCAGCCAGACCTCGCGGTAGGCCTCCGCTCCCCCGTCGGCGTCGAGGTGGACGACGAGCTGACGCTCGCCGTCGGCGTCCTCGAGCTCGGCGGTGCCGCTCGCGCCCTGCCAGCCGGGGAAGGCGAGGAGATCGGCGCGGGCGACCACCACGGCCGGGTCGGGGCGCGAAGCCTGCCACCAGGCGCCTCCCACGACGCCGACGACGAGCGCAGCCGCGGCGGCGACCGCGATGCCCAGGAGGCGGCGGGGCCGGCGCTCGGGACGGAGCCGTCCCGTCGGGAGGCGGGTGACCGGTGCGAGCGCGACCGGCTGCTCGCCGGCCAGCGCGAGCTCGTCGCTGATGCGCTCCCAGACGGCCGCGGGCGGCGTCTCGAGGGCGTAGGTGCGGCTCGCCCTGCCGAGGTCGGCGGCGTGGCCGAGCTCGACGAGCTGCTGGGCGCACTCGGGGCAGTCGCGCAGGTGCGCGTCGACGTCGGCGGTCGAGCCCTCGCCGAGGGCGAGCAGGGCGAGCTCATCGGGGTCGAGATGGGTCATGTGCTGCTCACCTCCAGACGGGAGCGGAGTCGATCGAGACTGCGGCGGATGTGGCTCTTGACGGTGCCGAGCGGGAGCCCGGTGCGCTCGGCGATCTCGGTGTGGGTGAGGTCGTCGTAGAAGGCGAGGCTCATCACGCGGCGCGGCACCGGATCGAGGCGGGCGAGCTCGTCGGCCACCAGGACCTTCGCCTCCAGGTCGACCGGAGACTCGCCCTCGTCCCTCGGGGCGACGGCCACCAGCGCCTGGGTGAGCCGCCGCTGGCGCGAGCGGCTCTCGTGGGCGTCGGCGATGCGGTTCCGCGCGATCCCGACCAGCCAGGCGCCGAGCGCCGCCCGGCCGGGGTCGAAGTTCCCGCGCCCGGTCCAGGCCGAGACGAACACCCGCTGGACCACGTCCTCCGCCTCCCCTCGATCGCCGAGGGAGCGGAGGGCGAGCGTGAAGACGAGGGGCGACCAGCGCGAGTAGGCCTCGGACAGTGCCGGCTCCTCCCCCGCGACGAAGCGCAGCCCGAGGCGGTGCACGACGGCACGCTCGTCCTCGGCCCCGTCGAAGGGCCCGCTCTGCTCGGCGTCGGTCAGGGGGATCCTCCTGGTGGGAATGCGGCGCCGTGCCGGAGCGGCGGGCGGCGCTGCGACGATCGCTCCGTTCATCGTACGGGGCGGCGTCTCGGGGGCGGGGTCATGGTGCGGGCTCGGCCGTCACCACGACGTTGCTGAGGTAGTGGCGGGTGTCGTAGTCGAAGTCGCCACCGCAGGTGATCAGGACCAGGCGGGGCGGGCCGTCCCGGACGAAGACCGTCGAGAGGTCGACGCTCTCCTTCTCTGTCGTCTCGACGGTGGAGACGATGAAGGTCCGTTCCGTGCCGTCCGGCGCCGTGAGGCGGATCGTCTGCCCGGGCTGGGCCTTCTTGATCTCGGCGAACGGGCCGAGGCCGTAGGTGAGGGAGTCGACGTGCGCGGCGACGACGATGGTGCCGTCCGGCTCGTCGAGGCCGGCTCCGAAGCGGTACCAGCCGGCGATGCCGGTGTCGGGGACGAGCTCCATGCTGCCGTCCTCGGCCACCCCCACCGGCTCGAGGGGCATGTCGACCGGGAGTCCGTCGACGGCGATCCTGGTCGGCGCGGTGACCGTCGGCGCGGGGGTGGCCCCGAGTCGTGCGTCACCGATGGGGATGGAGGGCAGTGCTGCGGGGCTGCTGGTCTCGGAGGGGATCGTGGTCGGCGTCGGCTGCTCGGTCGACACGCTCGCGTCAGGGGCGGGCACGACCCCGGCCGCCTGTGCCGAGCATCCGCCGAGACCGGCGCCGACCACGATCACGCCGAGCACGGCGAGGGTGCGGAGGCGGAGGGGGGTCGACCTCATCGCGTTCTCCTCGCTCGTGATCGGCGGGCCGACTCGTCAGCGCTCGCGCGCCGCCGGTCGGCAGTAGAGGGCCCGGTCGCCGATCCCGAGGGACCTGCGACCGGGAACGGGTCAGCGACCCGCGGTGGCCTTCCGACGTCCGAGGACTGTCGCACCGGCGAGGGCGAGGGCTGCGAACGCCGCGGCGCCCCACCAGCCGGCCGCCGCGTCGGGGCGGTTGTCGGCCGCGAGTCCGGCCTCACCGGCGGGGACGCCGGACGGGGTCGAGTGCAGGCCGTCGATGGTCTGCGTCGCGAGGGCGAGGTTGCCCTTCTCGAGGCTGCCCCAGGCGTAGACGATCGTGTTGACGCCCTCCTGGACCTGGACGTCGGCCGGGCCGATCACCGGAGCGGTGGTGCCGGTCGCCGCGACGACGGTCGAGATCGTCGCCGGAGCGAGGTTCAGGATGCCCTCGTTCGGGTTCGTCACGTTCGTCAGCACGGGGGTGCCGCCGGCGAGGATGTCGACCGCGGGGGCCGCGGCGATGTGACGGACGGTGAGGCGGCCCTCGCCCGCGGCGGTCGCCGAGATGTCGTTCGGGAACAGCGTCGCCGTCGGGGTGTTGTCCGGCTTGAGGTGCGCGGCGACTGTGTAGCTCTTGCCGGCCTCCAGCGCGAGGTCGACCGGGCCGATGACCGGCGCGCTCGCGTCGGCGGCGTCGGCCGCGGTGATCGCGACGGTGTAGGTGCCGGTCGGCAGGTCCAGCGGGCCGGCGAGCGATCCGGGCGTGAAGTCGTCGAGCGTCAGTGCTCCGTTGACGTACACGTCGACCGGGGTGTCCGGGACCGCGTGGAGGACGTAGAGGTCGGCCGAGTCGGCGTCGGCGGCGTTCGCGGGAGCGGCGGCGAGGCCGACGACCGCGAGGGTGCCGACGCAGGCGCCGGTCAGCAGGCGGCGGGAGAAGCGGGAGGTGGTCACGGTGTTCCTCTTTCACAGTGGGACCCGCAGGCGGGTCGGTGGGTACTGGAGAAGGGCCTTCACGGACTACTTCCGGCCGAGTGGCTCCGGCGGATGCACGGATCCGGAGAAATCTCGAAGTTTCTCGTCATGGGCCCGCCACGACCCCTCGTCAGGGGACGTCCGCCGGGCTAGCCTCCGAGCAGAGGGAGTCCCGGATGGTGCGACGAGGCACGACGGAGCCGGTGATCCGAGCGGGATCGCGGCGGAGTCGACCGCGTGCGGAGCCGGGAACCCGCCGGCGTCTGGTCGGCGCGGCTGCCGCCTCCGCCGTCGCTGTCGCCGCCGTCGCCGCGCTGGCGCTCGGCCTCGGCACGCTGGTGCCGCCGGCCCCGCGCCCGGCCGCCGTCGCCGGCGCCCCCAGCCAGTGCGGCGACGCCCGCGAGCTGCTCGACGCCGGCTCGGTGCTCGACCGCGGATCGGACGCCGTGGCCGGGCACCTGATCGCCTGCGTCGACGAGGACCACCGACGGCTCACCGTGCACAACCGCACCTCCGTCGTCTGGGCGCTGAGCGATCCGTCGGTCCGCGGGGTGGTGAGCCAGACCGGGGGCGTCACGGGCCTGCTCAACTCCTACGCGTCGCGCTCGGGACGAGGGCTCCTCCTCGCGCCCGGCGCCTCCGCCGCGATCTCGGCCGGGCCGGGGCGGCTCGAGCCGCAGCCCGACGTCGACGGGACCCGGCTCTTCCTCGCGCTGACGGCCGTCGTGGAGGCGCAGGATCTCGCGGCCTCGTCCGGTCCCGTCCGCGCGCCGCGCAGCGTCGTGCGCACAGCGGCGCTGACCTGCGCGCTGGCCCTCGTCGCCTCGAGCGAGGGCTGGGAGGTCACCTCGGGAGCGGAGGCTGCGGCGGCCGGTCCCGAGTGCTCGGCCGCGTGGCGGGACGCGGAGGCGACGGCGCTCTCGGACGGCTGGCTGCTGCCGGCGCTCGGCGACGCGCTCGCGAGACCGGAACGGCGGGCCGCCGATGCGGCTACGGCGCGGGCCGCGGCCGACTGGTTCGCGGTGTCCAGCGCGTTCTCGTGGGGCGGCGTCGACCGGCCGGAGCGGCTGCCCTGATCGCGGGCACGGACACACGGAACGGGCCGCCCCCCGCGAGGAGGACGGCCCGAACGGGTAAGAAGTTCGCGGTGTCATCGAGACCGCGCGCTGCTCCGGAGGGAACTAGCGGCGCAGGCCGAGACGCTCGATCAGCGAGCGGTAGCGGTTGATGTCCACATCCGACAGGTAGCCGAGGAGTCGACGACGCTGACCCACGAGCAGCAGCAGACCACGACGCGAGTGGTGGTCGTGCTTGTGCTCCTTGAGGTGCTCGGTGAGGTCCTTGATCCGACGGGTCAGGACGGCAACCTGCACCTCGGGGGATCCGGTGTCACCGGGGTGGGTCGCGTACTCTTCGATGATCGCCTTCTTGACGTCTCCTTCGAGTGCCATAGATGGATCCCCTTTCTCTCGTTGCGCGGTGCCCTGCGCCTGATGCGTGGGCTCTCTTGATCCGCGGCCGTTGAACGGCAACTTCACGACCTTACCAGAGCGGGCGCCCGAGGCGGGGCTCCGATGCGGGATCGACTCCGCCGGGCCGGCTCAGGAGCCGGTGGCCCGGTTCCAGAGCTCGACGAGCCACGGCGAGACGAGCAGCTCCCAGTAGACGACCACCAGGACGTTGAGGACGACGCCGATCCAGCCCGCCACCGCCGGCCGGCCCTCGCGGCGCCTCGCGCGGATCGAGGACGCTCCCAGCAGGACGCCCGCCAGGAGCAGGGCGTGCACGACGGCCGTGTAGAGGACGCCGACGAGAAGATCGGAGACGGCCTGATCGCCCGGGAACGCGCCGAGCGAGATCAGGGCGTACCAGACGAAGAACGAGATCGGGACGACGATCAGCGCGATCGCGATCGACGCGAGCGCCGGGCCGTGGCGGCGCCACGCGGTCGACGCTCGGCCACCGGAGGCGGTGGACGCGGCGCGGGCCGGGCGGCGTGCGGACGCCGGAGCGGCGGCGCGCGCCGTCCTGCGGGTGGGGGCGGCTCCGGCGGTTCGCGCGGACGCCGCCCGACGTCCGGGCGCGCCGTCGGGTGACGTGCTCATGCCCATCACCCTAGAGGGTCCGCCTCCGAGCACCCCGCTCTGCGCCCGGGCGGGCACGGAGCGAGCACAATGGAGCGAGTGACCCCGCCCCCGCCAGCGCCCCGGCGCAGCCACGTCATCGACGTCTCCCCGCTCCGCGAGTCCCCGGCCTTCGCCCGGCTCTGGGCCGGCAACGTGATCTCGGGCATCGGCGGGCAGATGACGATCGTCGCCGTGGGCCTGCACATCTACGAGCTCACCGGATCCACGCTCGCCGTCGCGATGGTCGGCGTCGTCGCCCTCGTCCCCACGGTGCTCGCCGGCCTCTACGGCGGGATGCTCGCGGACGCCTTCGACCGCCGGCTGGTGCTGCTGATCTCGGCGATCGTCGCGTGGGGGTCGACCGCGGGCATCGCAGCGCTGGCGTGGCTGGGCGCCGAGTCGCCTCCGTCGCTCTACCTGCTGACCGCGCTGAACGCGGTCGCGACCACCGTCATCGTCGCGACGCGGATGACGCTCGCGCCCCGGCTGCTGCGGAGCGACCTGGTGCCCGCCGCGGCGGCCCTCGGTGGCATCGCCAGCGGAGTCGAGGTGACGGTCGGGCCGGCGCTCGCGGGCGTGCTCGTCGCGTCCTCCGGCTTCGCGGTGACGTACACGATCGACGTCGTGCTGTTCCTCGCAGCGTTCCTGGGCATCGCCGGACTGCCGTCGCTGGTGCCGGAGGGCGAGCGGCAGCGACCGGGGCTCGAGTCGCTCCGCTTCGGGATGCGCTTCCTCCGGGGGGCGCCGAACATCCGGATGTCGTTCGTGGTCGACATCGTCGCCATGACCTTCGGCCAGCCGCGTGTCGTGTTCCCGGCGGCGGCGGCGCTCCTGCTCGGCGGAGGCGCGGTGACGGTGGGCGTGCTCACCGCGGCGTTCGCGATCGGCGCGCTGCTGAGCGGGGTCTTCTCGGGACGGCTGACGGGAGTGCGCCGGCAGGGACTCGCGATCGGGCGCTCGATCCAGGTCTACGGAGGCTTCATCGTCGCGTTCGGCGCGGTGCTGCTGGTGGCGGCACTCGTCGAGCACGACGCCTCCGCGCCGAACCTGCCGCTCGTGATCGCCGCCTCCGTGGCCCTCGCCGGCGCGGGCGCGGCCGACAACGTGAGCTCGATCTTCCGGCAGACGATGCTGCAGACCGCGGTGCCCGACAACATGCGGGGGCGGCTGCAGGGGGTCTTCATCGTCGTGGTGACCGGAGGACCGCGGGTGGGCGACCTCTACACGGGGCTGCTGGCGTCGCTCGCGCTGCTCTGGCTGCCGCCGCTCGCCGGCGGGCTCGCGATCATCGCGATCCTCGGCGTGGTGCTGCGGACGCGGAGAGCGTTCCGCGAGTACGACGCCCTGCATCCGGTGGCGTGACGGCGCCCCGCCCGCTGGTCGAGCAGCCCCGCAGGGGCGTATAGAGACCGACCACCATCAGCAGGGGCGGCTTCTGCCCCGGCCTTCTGACGGACATGGATCTCGATACGCCCGCTGCGCGGGCTACTCGATCAGCGAGGGGGGGGAGGGACCGCGGGCGGAAGAGCCCTCTACCGAGAAGACCCGTCGGCGTCAGCACGCACGCTGTCCCGGCCCGGGGTCACTCGCCGGAGTAGGCGCCGGCGCCGTTGCCGTCGGTGAGGTTCTCGGAGACGGCTCCGCTGTCGTCGTCGCGGCCCTCGACGCGCACCGGTCGGTAGACGTGGAAGCCCTCGTCGTCGGGCTCGAGCTCCCAGACGACCTCGACGTCCTCGCCGTCGATGTCGGCGAGGCGGGTGAGCGTGGGCTGGGGAGCGCCGTCGATGTACTCGAGGCGGATGCTCTCCTGCTCCGCGCCGCTGTCGAGGATGGCCGTGTACGTGGTGGTGTCCATGCCTCCGACGCTAGACACGGGAGCGGCGGCCCCGCCACCCCTTGCCCTTCCGGAAGGCGAGCGTAGCGTCGAGCGCATGACCGACACCGAGATCACCCCCGCCGGCTCCGACGACATCGCTCAGATCGCCGAGATCGTGAAGAGCGCGAAGATCGGACTCCTCACCACCGTGAACGCGACAGGACAGCTCGTCAGCCGCCCGCTCGCCGCCCAGGACACCGACTTCGACGGAGACCTGTGGTTCTTCACCCAGGACCCGTCGCCCAAGGTCGACGACATCCGCGCCAACCCGAGCGTGAACGTGGCCTTCGAGTCGAAGAAGGGCTATCTCTCGGTCGCGGGCTCGGCGACCGTCGTGCACGACACGGCGAAGATCGACGAGCTGTGGTCGCCCTCGGTGTCGGCCTGGTTCCCGGAGGGCAAGGAGGACCCGACCATCGCGCTGCTCCGCGTCTCCGCCGAGACCGTCGAGCTCTGGACGACCGACGATGCTCGCCCCGTCGTGCTCTTCAAGGTGATCGCGGCCGCCGTCACCGGCGGACAGCCCGACATCGGCGACAACCGCACCGTCTCGTTCGAGTGACCCGCTGACCCGCTCCGCGAGAGGGGTCAGGGGCCGCCGAAGCGCTCGGTGCGGACGCGCTCGGGCGCGTGGCCCTGGGCGACGAGAGCCGTCGCGACGGCCTCGACGAACGCGGTGGGTCCGCAGACGTAGACCGTCGGGTGCAGTGAGGGCGGCAGCGTCGCCTCCGCGAGCAGCTCCGGAGTCACGCGGCCGGCGGGCCTGGTCGCACCGGGCGGGGCGACGCGCGTGTAGACCGTGTCGGTGACGACTCCGCCGTGCTCGGGAGGCGTCTCGGCCAGGGTCTGCAGAGCATCCGGGTAGTAGGCGAAGACGGGCGAGCGCACGGAGTAGAGCAGCCGCATCGCGGCACCGCTGCCGGCCCGGTGGTGCTCGCGGGCCATCGCCATCAGGGGTGCGATCCCGCTGCCGCCGGCGATCAGCTGCACCGGCTCGATCTGGTCGGTGCGCCAGACGAACCAGCCGCCGATCGGGCCCCTCACCTCGAGCCGGTCCCCCGGCTCCAGGCCGTCGACCAGGTAGGGCGAGACCTCGCCGTCGTCGAGCCGCTCGACCGACAGCTCGACGAGCTCGCCGTCGGAGGGCGCGCTGACCGAGTAGGACCGGCTCGCCTGGTAGCCGTCGGGAGCGGTCAGGCGCACGTCGAGGTGCTGGCCTGCGAGGTGCCCGGGCCAGCCGGGCACGCGCAGCGTCAGGAGGCGCGAGGTCGGGGTGAGCGGGGCGACCGACTCGGTCACCGCCTCCGTCCACATCACCAGTAGCGCTCCTCCTTCCAGGGGTCGCCGTGCATGTGGTAGCCGTTCTGCTCCCAGAACCCGGGCTGGTCGCCGGGCATCAGCCGGAGCGTCCTGACCCACTTCGCGCTCTTCCAGAAGTAGAGGTGCGGCACGAGCAGCCGGGCGGGGCCGCCGTGCTCGGGGGCCAGCGGGGCGCCCTCGAACTCGGTGACGACCCACGCCTTGCCGCCCCGGATCTCGGCGAGCGGCAGGTTGGTGGTGTAGCCGCCGAAGCTCTCGGCCATGACGAAGCCCGCCTCGCTCTCGATGCCGTCGAGGAGGGTGTCGACCGAGACGCCGCGCCAGCTCGTGCCGAGCTTGGACCAGCGGGTGACGCAGTGGATGTCGGTGTGCACGTCCTCGTGCGGCAGGGCGTCGAACTCGGCGCGCGTCCAGCGGCGCTGCCCGTCGGGGCCCGCGTCGATCGAGAAGGCCCACTCGTGGATATTGGGAGTCGGGCCGATCGAGAGGACGGGGAAGCCGTTCTCGAGGTACTGGCCCGGCGGGATGTCGGGATTCTGCTCGCGCTTGCCGAAGAATCCCCGCGTGATGATGCCCATGCTCGCCCTCGTGGTCCTCGGGGCACGCCCCGGATCGATGGAAACCGCTCGTCGTTCGCCAGGCTATCGCGCGCGGACGACGCGGAGCGCTACTCCCTCCGCCCTGTCTCCGCGAGCCCGGGACGGTGTCGGAGGTCGGTGCGAGGATCGGGGCATGAGACGAACAGTCGTGCCGCCGTACCTCCTCGTCCGCATCGCCCGCCTCGACGATCCCGCGTTCGCGCGGGCCGCCAGGGCGGCGAGCCGCTCCCTCCAGCAGGACGAGCCGTTCCGCCGCGTCCGGCCGGGTGAGCCGGCTCCCGGCCCCACGCCCGGGCGGGGCGCTCCCGGCCCGACGGCGACGGCGACCCCGTCGCCTCGGCAGCGGGTCCAGGCGCTCCAGCGCACCATCTCGGACGCGAGGACGACCGAGACCCTGCCCGGCGAGGTCGTCCGGCGCGAGGGCACGGCGGCGACGGGCGATCCCGCTGTCGACGAGGCGTACGACGGGCTGGGCGCGATGTTCGCGTTCCTCCAGGAGGCGTACGGCCGCGACTCCATCGACGACGCCTGGCTGCCGCTGGACGCGACCGTGCACTACGGCGACGACTACGACAACGCCTTCTGGGACGGCTCCCGGATGGTCTTCGGCGACGGCGACGGCCAGGTGTTCCGCCGGTTCACCGTCTCGCCGAGCGTCATCGGCCACGAGCTCGCGCACGGCATCACCGAGTACACGGCCAACCTCGTCTACCGCGGGCAGTCGGGTGCGCTCAACGAGTCGATCTCGGACGTCTTCGGAGCGCTGCTCGAGCAGTTCGGCGCGGGGCAGAACGCGGAGGAGGCGACCTGGCTGATCGGCGAGGGCCTCTTCACCGACGAGGTCGAGGGCGCCGCCCTGCGCTCGATGATCGCTCCGGGCACCGCCTACGACGACGACGTGCTCGGCACCGACCCGCAGCCCGGCTCGATGGCCGACTACGTCGACACCGAGGACGACAACGGCGGGGTGCACATCAACTCCGGCATCCCCAACCGGGCCTTCGCCGTCGCCGCCACGACGCTGGGCGGCAGGGCGTGGGAGCGGGCGGGGCAGGTCTGGTACGACGTGCTCACCGGCGGCGTCCTCACCGCGACCGCCGACTTCCCGGCGTTCGCCGAGCTCACCGTCCGGGCGGCCGCCGCGCGCTTCGGCGCGGGCTCCGACGTCGAGCGGGCGGTCCGCACCGGCTGGTCGACGGTGGGCGTCGAGCTGCCGGCGGCCTGATCCCGCGACACCCCGGCCGCACGCGAGCCGGGCGGGTACCATCGCGCGCATGGACGTGATCGTGTCGCGCAGCGGCGGCTTCGCCGGGCTGCGCCGGGTGTGGCGGGTGGACGTCACCGAGCAGCCGGACGAGCGGGCCTGGCTCGAGCTGCTGGACTCGCTGCCCTGGGACGACTCCCGCGCGCCGCGGGGAGCGTCCAGCGGCCGTCCCGACCGCTTCGTCTACGAGATCAGGGTGCAGACGCACCGGGTCCGCCTCGGCGAGACCGAGCTCGACGGCGCGTGGCGCGAGCTCGTCGACCGCGTGAAGAAGGCGCAGCCCCGATAGCTCGGGACCGCGCCTTCTCGCGTGCTGCTGACGGCTACTTCGTGCCGAGCAGGTCGATCACGAAGATCAGGGTCTTGCCCGACAGCGGGTGTCCGCCGCCGGCGGGGCCGTAGGCGAGGGCGGGCGGGCAGACCAGCTTGCGGCGGCCGCCGACCTTCATGCCGGGGATGCCCTGCTGCCACGCCTTGATCAGGTTGTTCAGGGGGAAGTTGATCGACTGGTTGCGGCTCCAGGAGGAGTCGAACTCCTCGCCGGTGTCGTACTCGACGCCGAGGTAGTGCACGTCGACGGTCGATCCGGGCTGGGCCTCGGCGCCGTCGCCGATGACGAGGTCCTCGACCACGAGGGTGTCGGGGGCCGGGCCGTCGGGGGCGTCGAGTTCGGGCTTGGTCAGGTTCTCACTGCTCATGGTCGTCAATCCTAGAGCGCGGCGTCGGGGAGTCGCCCGGGAGCCGCACGCGGTCACTGGACGAGGGTCAGCCGCTGGGTGGGGCGCGTCATCGCGACGTAGAGCGCCGCGGCACCGCGCTCGCCGGTCGCCGCGATCAGGCGCGGGCGGGCGATGACGACGGAGTCGAACTCGAGCCCCTTCGCCTCGGTCGTCGAGAGGATCGCCACCGGGCGGTCGAGCCCGCGCGAACCCCGGCCGACCTCGCGGCCGAGCTCCTCCTCCGCCCGCACGGCGATCGCGTCGAGGTCGGCGTCGGGGGCGATGATGGCGAGCGTGCCGTCGGTGCTGATCGCCCTGTCCTCGCGGACGGCGGCGAGAACGCGGTCGGCGAGCGGCGCGTCGCCGCGGTCGCGGACGGTGCGGACCGGCCACTCCGTCGAGCGCACGGAGCGGCTCGGGGTGACCTCGAGTCCGTTCTCGCGGGCGGTGCGCTCGGCGAGCGCCACGATCTGCGCGGGGGTGCGGTAGTTGACCGTGAGCTCCTCGAGGCGCCAGGCCGGCGCCTCCCCCGGGCGGCCCTGACGGCCGAACGCGTCGCGGAGCGCGTCGTCCCAGCTCGACGCGGCGGAGGCGCCGGACGCCTGGGCGACGTCGCCCACGATCGTGAACGAGCGCATCGGGCAGCGGCGGATCAGCACGCGCCACTGCATCGGCGAGAGCTCCTGCGCCTCGTCGACGACCACGTGGCCGTAGGCCCAGGAGCGGTCGGCGGCGGCGCGCTCGGAGGTGGTGCCGAGGCTGGTGCGCTCGGCGAAACCCGCGGCGAGGTCCTTCGCGTTGACGAGGCCCTCGACGCCCATGTTGCGGATCGCCGCCTCGGCGTTCTCGACATCGCGGCGGCGCTGCTCCTTCTCGGCCTTCCTCTGCGCGTCGGCGTGGTCGTCGTAGGAGCCGAGCAGCTCGGCGGCCTCGTCGAGCAGCGGGACGTCGGAGACGGTGAACGGCGCATCGCGGGGGCGGCGCAGCAGGGCGCGCTGGGCCGGGGTCCAGCGCGGGGTGAGCGTCGCGAACCAGTTCGGCCGGGCGTACAGATCCTGCAGGAGCTTCTCGGGGGTCAGCGGGATCCACGCGGTGTTGAGCGCGATGCGGACGTCGTCGGCCGTCCGGACGTCCTCGCGGAGGACGGCCTCGTCGGCCTCGTCGACGGTGTTGCCGTGACTGCGCAGCTGGTCGGCGAGCTGGCGGGTCAGCTGCGAGAGCATCGCCTTGACGAAGGTGACGCGAGCCTCGTTGTGCGGCTTGCGGGAGTCGCGGGCCCGCGTGATCGCGCGCTCGACGTCGTGCGGCTCGAGGCGCAGCTTCTCGCCGTTCACCTCGAGGATCTGCGTCTCGGCGGGGACGACCTGCCGGGAGCGGACGGCGCGCTTGAGCAGCTCCGCCATCCGCGCCGAGCCCTTCACCCGGGCGACGAGCGGCTCGTCCTCCTCGACGAGGTCGAGCCCGGGGAAGAGCTGACCGAGGGTCGAGAGGACGACACCGGTCTCGCCGAGCGAGGGCAGCACGGCCTCGATGTAGCGCAGGAACGAGCGGGACGGGCCGACGACCAGCACGCCCTGCGAGGCGATCCGCTCGCGGTAGGAGTAGAGCAGGTAGGCGGCGCGGTGCAGCGCCACCGCGGTCTTGCCGGTTCCGGGGCCGCCCTGCACGACGAGCACGCCCCGCAGGTCGGAGCGGATGATGCGGTCCTGCTCGCTCTGGATGGTGGCCACGATGTCGTGCATCCGGCCGGTCCGCTCGGCGCCGAGCGCGGCCATCAGAGCGCCCTCGCCCTGGAGCGCCGTTCCCTCGCGCAGGAGCTCCTCGTCGAACACCTCGTCCTCGAAGCGGAGCACCTCGCGGCCGCGGGTCGTCAGGTGACGACGGGCGCGGGTGCCCATCGGCTGCGCGGCGGTCGCCTGGTAGAAGGCGGCCGACTGCGGGGCGCGCCAGTCGAGCAGGAGCGCGTCCTGCTCCTCGTCGCGCAGCCCGATGCGGCCGATGTAGCGGTGCTCGGTCTCGCTGTCCGCCAGGGTCAGCCGACCGAAGGCGAGGCGGTCGTCGGCGCCGGTGAGCATCCGGAGCCGGTCCTCGTAGAGGCGCGCGAAGGCGTCGCGCTCGGAGCGGCTCTGGTGGTTGCCTCCGACGCTCTCGATGCGGACGCTGTCGAGCGCGGCCCGCGCCTCCGCGATCAGCTCGTCGAGGCGGGCGTAGAGCGCGGCCACGTAGTCGCGCTCACGCGTCAGCTCGGACTCGAGGACGGTGTCGGAGTCTGCCATCGTGCGCCTTTCCCGTGCATCGCCGTCGCGGACCGGAGGCGGGATGCGCTCCGGGGGCCGCAAGAAAACAGGCGGTCCAGTCTACCGAGCGCGCGGAGCCGGACTCCCCCGCAGCGCTCGCGCTCGGCGAACATCCGGGGGCTCTTGCGGATCGGACCGCGCGGGTGCATCATCGACCCCAAGAAGAGCTCGACGCCCCGTCAGAGCAGCCGGCTGCGCCGCTGCCGCAGGGCGTCGAGCTCTTTAACGCCCGGCTGCGACTGCGCTGACGGCGCGGGCTCCGAGCGTGCCGGCTGCGCCGTCCCAGGTCGCCACGGCGCCCGGCTGCGACAATGGAGTCCTGAGACGGATCCGCCCGCCGTCCCGCCCGTCCGGCCGACGCCGGCCACGTCCCCGGGAGCCGACCAGATGACTCCGACCCCGCCGACGCGCACGAGCCGCGCCAGACGGCTCCGCTCGGTGAGGGTCCGGATCCTCGGCGCGATCCTCGTGGTCAGCGCACTCGGCCTGGTGGTGTCGGGCGGCACGTCGTTCCTGCTCCAGCGCGACCGGATCCTCGCCTCCGTCGACGAGGAGCTGCGGCAGCAGGTCGAGAGCGTGCGGACGATCGTCGAGTCCTCGGCGGCGACGTCGAGCGAGGTGCAGGAGGGCGCTCCCCTGACCGCCGCGCCGACCGACGGCTCGGGCTTCAACGACATCGACGCCCTGCTGCGCACGGTGCTCGGGCAGGCGCTCCCGCGCCTCGACGGCAGCACCGTCGGACTCGTCGACGGCGTCGCCCGCTGGGAGCCGCAGCCGTTCGCCCTGAGCTTCCTGCTCGACGACGACGACGAGTTCCTCGCTCGGGTCTCGGGCGAGACGGCGGGCGGGGCGACGGTGCTCGGCTCCGCCGAGACGCCGGACGGGTCGCTCCGCTACGCGGCGGTGCCGGTGCGCGTCGACGGCGACACCGCCTCCGGGGTGTTCGTCACCGCCATCGACGTCGATGCGCGGCTCTCCGACCTGGCCGACGTCTCCCGGAGCTACGCGGCGATCGCGGTCGTCGCCCTCGCGGCCATCGGGCTGGTCGGCTGGTTCGTCGCCGGGCGGCTCCTCAGCCCCATCCGCGAGCTGCGCCGCACCGCCTCGCGCATCACCGCGACCGACCTGGGCGAGCGCATCCCCGTGGCCGGCGACGACGACGTCTCGGACCTCACCCGCACCGTCAACGACATGATCGGGCGGCTGGAGGGCTCGTTCGAATCGCAGCGGCGCCTGCTGGCCGACGTCCGGCACGAGCTCGGCACCCCGATCACGATCGTGCGGGGCCACCTCGAGCTCGTCGATCCCCGCGACCCCCACGACATCGAGTCGACGCGCACGATCGCGCTCGACGAGCTCGACCGGATGAGCCACCTCATCGACGACATCGCCGAGCTCTCGGAGGCGGAGCGCGCCGACCAGTTCTCGCCGCAGCCGACGAGCATCGCCGAGCTCACCCACCGGGTGCTCGCCAAGGTGTCGGTGATCCCGGGACACCGGTGGCGGGCCGGCCCGGTCGCCGACGTCGAGCTCGGCGTCGACGCCCGGCGGATCACCCAGGCCTGGCTGCAGCTCGCCGACAACGCCGCGAAGTACAGCCCCGACGGCTCCGTCGTCGTCGTGGGCAGCGAGCGGCGCGGAGGCCGCGTCGAGCTCTTCGTCAGCGACGAGGGGCCGGGCATCCCCGCGGCGGCGCGGGAGCGGATCTTCGAGCGCTTCGGCAGGGTCGACGACGGCCGCGGGATCCGGGGCTCGGGTCTCGGGCTCGCGATCGTCTCGGCGATCGCCCGGGCGCACGACGGGTCGGTCGAGCTCGACAGCGTCCCCGGGCGCGGGACGCGCTTCGCGCTCTCGCTCCCCCTCGCCCCGGACCCCGCGCGCACGCCGCGCACCGCAGACGACCGGAAGGACCTCCCCGAGTGAGCACGATCCTGATCGCCGAGGACGAGGAGCGCATCGCCGCCTTCGTCGAGAAGGGCCTGCGTGCGGCCGGCTACACGACCACTCGGGCGGAGCGCGGCGACGACGCGCTCGCGTACCTCCGCAGCGGCGGGTTCGACCTGGTGCTGCTCGACGTCGGCCTCCCCGGGATGGACGGATTCGCGGTCCTGCGCGCCCTGCGGGCCGAGGGGGTGACGCTGCCGGTGATCATGCTGACGGCGCGCAGCTCGGTCGCCGACACCGTCGAGGGCCTGGACCTCGGCGCCAACGACTACCTCGCGAAGCCGTTCCGCTTCGACGAGCTGCTGGCGCGGATCCGGGTGCGGCTGCGCGAGGCCGCGGCCACCGCCTCCGGCCCCGCGGACGACGGCGTGCTCGTGCACGGCGGGGTCTCGCTCGATCTGCGCTCCCGGCGCGCGCGGATCGGCGAGGCGGCGATCGATCTGTCGGCCCGCGAGTTCGCGCTCGCCGAGGAGTTCCTCCGCCACCCCGAGCAGGTGCTCAGCCGCGAGCAGCTGCTCAGCCGGGTGTGGGGGTACGACTTCGATCCCGGCTCGAACGTGGTGGACGTCTACGTGCGCTACCTGCGCGGCAAGATCGGCGCCGAGCGGATCGAGACCGTGCGCGGGATGGGCTACCGGCTGATCGGCTGACGCCCGGCTGGCCCCGGGTCAGTCGTCGGTGTCGTCGTCGACGTCGTCGTCCGGGTCGTCGGTGTCCTCGTCGTCGCCGTCGTCGTCCGCGTCGGGCGCGGGCACGGGGACGACCGGCACCGGCGCGACACCGCCCGGAGAGGCCTGCCCGCCGCCCGGCTGCGCGGCGGGGGTGTCCGCGGGAGCGGGGGTCGCCGCAGGATCCGGCACGGTGCTCGGCTCGACCGGCGCGACCGGGGTCCCGGTGCCGGACGGCGCGCGGCTCGGACCGATCACCGGGGTGGAGCCGATCTCAGTGACCTGCTCGGTCTGCCGCATCGAGTCGGCGACGGCCGCGACTCCGCCCGCCACGGCCGCGATGCAGAGGGCCGCGCCGAGAGCGAGGAGGAGGGGGCCCCGTCGGGACATGCGCGACTCCTGACGTGATTCGTCTCTCGAACCGCCGAGGAGGCGGGAGAACGGGTTTCCTGTAGATCTTCTCATGGAGCGAGGATCCTCTCGAGGATCGGAGGGAGGGAGCGGCGGGCGAGTGCGCGCCACGGTGGCCGGAAGAGGTAGAGGCAGGCCAGCCGCAGCCGGGCCGCGGTCTCGTACAGGGCGAGTCGCTCCGGTGCCGCCCCCGCGCGCTCGGCGGCGAGGTCGACGACGCCGATCGCCACCGCGGAGGCGGCGGGCGGGAGCAGGCCCTGGGCGACCCGGAGCCCCAGGTGCGCCCGCAGGTTGCCGAGGTCGAGCGCGGCCTCGGCCTGCGCGGCGGTGTCGAGGTCGAGCAGGGCGAGCGCGCCCTCGGAGGCGAGGAGCTGCTTGTCGTGCAGGTCGCGGTGCGCGAGCACGAGGGGCTGCGCGGGCTCGTCGACGAGGCGGGCGGAGACCCGCTCCGCCGCGGCGACCAGCCTCGTCGCGATGTCGGCCGGGAGCAGCCGCGCAGCGTGGCCCGCCCAGAGCGAGACCACCGCGGCCTCCGCCTCCGGCCCGTGCACCGGCAGCGCGGGGTCGGCGGTCGGCAGGGCGTCCCAGCCCTGGGCCCACCGCGCCCAGACCGTCGCCCACTGGGCGGGAGTGGTCCGCGGGTCGGAGCCGAGGTCGAGGACGGTGCGGCCGGGCAGCGCGGCGAAGCGGACGACCCCGGCGGGGCCGCTCGCGGTGCGCTCGACGGCGGGGAGGGAGAAACCGTCGCCGAAGCCGCGCGCGCGCTCGTGCGCGGCCAGCACCGCGGGAGCGGCGGAGGGGCGCAGGACTTTGAGGAAGCCGCCTCCGTCGTCGGTGCGCACGACGGCACGGCGCCCCGGGCGGTGCACGATGACCGCGCCCTCGCGGCGAGCGGCCTCGAGGGCGGGCAGACGGGCGTCGACTCCACTCGGGAGCAGCCGCAGCCCGCCCGAGGGGCTCCACCGACCGCCGCGGACGCCCGCCGCCCCCTCCGCCGCCGCCTCGACGTCGGTGCCGTCGGCGCCGGGCCAGGCCCGGGTGACCTGCCAGCGGACGCCGCCGTCGACGACCTCGGCGGGCACCCCGCTCAGCACGGGAGCACCGTCTCGGCGCGGGCGAGCTCGGCCTCGACGCGCTCGCGCCAGTCGGGCGCGGCCGTGCGGAACGGCTCGACCGCGCGGAGCAGGATGGCGCCGGCGGTGCGGCGCCGGAGCACCCCGTCGTCGATCGACCCGCCGGCGTGCCGGTACGCCTCGATCAGCGCATCACCGAGCCGGGATCCCCCGGGCTCGGCGGCCAGGAAGCTGCCGAGGTCGCGCTCGGGCTCGTCGCGGCGGACCCTGTCGAAGTCGATGATCCGCACGCCGTCGCCGACGAGCACCTGATCGGCCGAGAAGTCACCGTGGACGACCGCCGATCGGCCGGTCGAGCGGCTCACGGCCCCCGCGAGGCGCTCGAGACGCGGGCCGAGCTCCGGCGCGAGAGCGGCGAGCGCCGCTACCGCCGCCCCGATCTCGTCGGCGGTACCGGAGGGCACCGGGACGTCGGCCACCGCGTGCAGGCGGGCGAGCGCGGCTCCGGCGACCGCGGCGGACGCCTCCGCGCCCCGAGCCGGCCGGGTGAGATCACCGTCGCCCCACCAGAGGGTCGACGACGCACCGCGGAGGAGGGACACGGGTTTCGGCACCGGCAGGCCCCGCGCCGCGAGCGCCGTCTGCACCCGGAGGACGCCCTCGGCAGCGTCGGCGCTCTCGCGCGGGACGATCTTCACGACCCGGCCTCCCTCGGCGAGCACGAGCCGGCGGTGCGGGTTGTGCCGGAGGATGCGGCCGGTCGCGAGCAGAGCCGGCTCGCGCTCGAGGATTCGGCGCAGGGTCGGCGCGAGCGCGCGGTCGGCGAGCACCGGGCCGGTGAGCGCGCCGAGCGCCGGCAGCTCGCGGAGCTCGGCGCCGACGCCCGCGGCGCGCTGCCGGGTCTTCGCCTGCTTCGCCGGGTCGGCCCAGGCCGCGATCCAGCCGTGGCCCTCGGCGCTCTCGAAGGCGACGACGATCTCGGTGCCCGGCTTCCAGCGGCGGCGCGTCACGTGCACGGGGTGCCCGAGCGCGTCGGCGAGGCGGTCGGGGTGGAGCAGGGCGCCGAGACCGGGGAGTGCGGGATCGCGCAGAGCGAGCGCGGCCACGGCGGCGCCGGTGCGGGGGGTCGGGGTCGCGGTGCCGATCATGCCGGGACCTCCGCGGTCGCATCCGGAGTCTGCGCTCGGCGGAACCAGGCGGCGACGCGGGAGTCGCGGGCCAGCAGCTCCTCCGGCGACCCGTCCTCGACGATGCGGCCGCCCTCGAGCCACAGGAGCCGGTCGGCGCCGACGACGGAGGCGGGGTCGTGGGTGATCGAGAGCGTGGTGCGCCCCCGGGTCAGCTCGGCGATCGACTGCGCGACCTGGGCGCGCGCCTCCGGGTCGAGGCCGGTCGTCGCCTCGTCGAGCACGACGATCGGAGCATCGCGCAGCAGGGCCCGCGCGATCGCGATCCGCTGCCGCTGGCCACCCGAGAGCGTGCCGCCGCGCTCGCCGAGCACCGTGTCGTAGCCGTCGGGCAGCGACCGGACGAAGGCGTCGGCGTCGGCGCGGCGTCCCGCCTCCTCGACCTCCTCGTCGCTCGCGTCGAGGCGCCCGTACCGGATGTTCTCGCGCACCGAGGTCGCGAACAGCACCGAGTCCTGGAGCAGCACCGAGACGTTCGACCGCAGGCTCGCGAGCGTCGCGTCGCGCAGATCGGTGCCGTCGATCGTGATCCGGCCGCCCACGGGGTCGGCGGCGCGCACCAGGAGTCCCATCAGCGTCGATTTGCCCGCACCGGAGGCGCCCAGGAGGCAGACGCTCTCTCCCCCGCGGATCGAGAGCGTGAGATCGCTGAAGAGCGGCCTGCCGTAGCCGTCGGCGACGTGGATCGACTCGAAGTCGATCGCTCCGCCGGCGGGGCGGAGCGCTCGCGCGCCGGGACGGTCGCGGACCTCGATCTCCTCGTCGAGCAGATCGGCCACGCGCTCGCCGGACGCGGCGGCCCGGGCGATGCGGCCCGTGTACTTGGCGAGGTCCTTGAGCGGGCGCATGGCGATCTTGAGGTACATCGTGAAGACGACGAGATCTCCCGGCGTCATCTGCCCCTCGAGGACCCGCCAGCCGCCGGCGGCGAGCACGATCGCCGTCGCCGCGCCGACGATGACGTCCGTGCGACGCTCGAGCGCGGCGGCGAGGCGGCGCGCCTTGACGCCCTGGTGCAGGGCCGTGGCGTTGCCGCGGTCGAAGGCGCCGCCCACCTCCTTCTCGAGTCCGTAGGCCTGCACGACGCGGATCGCGCCGAGGGTCTGCGCGGCGGTGTCGGCGAGCGCCCCCTCGCCCTTGCGGGTGGTGCGCGAGGCGCTGGTGATCGAGGCGGTGCTGCGGCGGGAGGAGACGAGGTACGCCACCGCCGCGCCCACCACGACCAGGGTGAGCAGAGGATCGAGCCAGAGCATCACCACGGTCAGCACGACCAGGGTGATGACGTTGCCGACCAGCGGCAGCCCCGCGGTGACCGCCACCTCCTGGAGACGGCCGATGTCGCCGACGAGGCGCTGGACGGTGTCGCCCGCCGACGAGACCGTGTGGTAGCGGAGAGACAGCGCCTGCACATGGGCGAAGACGCGCGCGCGGAGCGAGGTCGCCACCCGCGAGCCGACCAGGGCGAAGGCGATGGTGCTGAGGTAGGCGGTGATGGCGCGCAGACCGACCAGGCCGAGCAGGATCGCTCCGCACGCGACGAGGAGGCCGATGGTCGCCGGCGGGGTGCCGGCGTTGGCGCCCGCTGTCGCACCGAGGCTCGCGCTGACGCTGTCGATCACGATCTTGAGCGGCCAGGGCTCGAGGACCCGCAGGACGACCTCGGCGAGGAGCGCGAGGAGGCCGCCCAGCATCAGGAGGCGGTGCTCGCGGAGATGGGGACGGACGATCGCGAGGCTGCGGCGCAGGGCGCCGGGGTCGGGAGTCGTGCGGGCGCTCATGCGGCGGACTCCGATCGAGCGGGGACGGCGTCGAGGATGCGCCCGAGCACGCGGGTCCAGTCGTGCTCGGCGACCGCCGTGGCGCGGGCCGCCGCGGACATCCGGCGCCGGAGCGCGGGATCGGCGGCGAGGGAGCGGAGCGCCTCGGCGAGCGCCGACGCGTCGTGGGGGTCGACCAGGAGACCGGTCTCACCGTGCCGGACGATCCGGGGCACCTGGCCGACGCGGGAGGCGACGACGGGCAGACCGGCCGCGAGGTACTCGTACACCTTGAGCGGCGAGAAGTAGTCGTCTCCCGCTCCGTAGGGGGCGACTCCGATGTCGATCCGCGCGAGCTGCCGCGGCATGTCCTCCGGGTCGATCGCGCCGGTGAACTCGACGTCGAGGCCGAGCCGGAGCGCCTGCTCGCGCAGGGCGGCACCCTCCGGACCGTCGCCGACGACGACGAGGCGGACGACGCCGCGCTCGAGCCGTGCGGCGGCGTCGAGGAGAGTGCCGACACCGTGCCAGGGCTTGAGCGTGCCGACGAAGCCGACGGTCGGGACCGCCTCGCTGCGCGCCGGTCCCGGCACGATGCGCGTCGTGTTCACTCCGTTCGGGACGAGCAGCGGCGCGGAGGCGCCGTGCGCCCGCGCCCAGCGCGCGACGGGAGCGGAGACGCACGCCACCACCGCGGCCGAGGACAGCAGGGCGCGCGTGGACTCCCGGGCGCCCTGCTCGTCCACGAGGATCCGGTGCTCGCGCTGCTCCTCGATCAGCGGCGAGTTGACCTCGACGACGGCCGGGACTCCGAGGGCCCGCGAGACGACCGCCGACGCGCGGCTGAACAGCGAGTAGCGCTCGTAGACGAGATCGCAGCCGTCGAGGACGACGGCCTCGGCGAGGTGCACCGCCGACTCGGCGACGGCGCGCTCGCGCTCGGCCGGATCCTGCACCCGCGTGCGGTGCTCGAGGACGGGGACGTCCGCGAGGTCGACCGGAACGGACCCTCCCCGGCGGGCGCAGTAGACCCGCACCTCGTGCCCGCGGGCGCGGACGGCGCGCAGGATCTCCTGCACGTGGACCGAGGACCCCTTGCTGCCGAAGACCGGGACCCCGGGGTCGGCGCAGACGAAGGCGACGCGCATCACGCCACCTCCGCCAGGATCGGCGCCGCGGAGCAGGTCAGCTCGCCGAGCCGCCGGGCCTGCGCACGCGAGTCGAACTCCCGCTCGATGAGCGCGCGGGCGCGGCGGGCGATCCCCTCGACGTCGAAGGCGGGGTCGGCGACCCGGTGCAGAGCGCGCGCCAGGTCGTCGACGCGGCCCGGGCGGCAGAGCAGCCCGGTGTCGCCGTCTCGGACGACCTCGGGGATGCCGGTGACCGCGGTCGAGATGCACGGCACTCCCGCGGCCATCGCCTCCAGCAGCACCGTCGGGAGTCCGTCGGCGTTGCCGTCGGCGCCGACGACGCACGGGGCGACGAAGACGTCGGAGCGGCGCAGCAGCTCGGCGATCTCGTTCTGCGGGCGCGGGCCGAGGAGTCGCACGCGGTCCTCCAGTCCGGCGGCGCGGATCCGCTCGGCGAGGGGCCCGGCGAGCTCCCCGCCGCCTGCGATGTCGACCTGGACGGCGCTCCCGCCTGCCGTGATCACCGCGACGGCGTCGATCAGGACCTCGAAGCCCTTCTTCTCGACGAGTCGGCCGACCGCGGCGACGCGCAGCGCCTGGGCCCTGGCCGGTCGCGCGCTGAAGTCGAAGCGCTCGAGCTCGAGCCCGTTGTAGACGCGGTGGACGCGGTGCGCGACCCGGGGGAAGCGCTCCTCGAGGTGGCGGACGTTGTAGTCGCTGACCGTCACCGCGAAACAGGCGTCGGCGAGCTTGCGCTCGAGGTCGGCGTCGACGACGGACTCGTGGAAGAGGTCCTTGGCGTGCGCCGTGAACGAGTACGGCACTCCCGAGAGCAGCGAGGCCAGGCGGGCGACGGTCGTCGCGCTCGAGGCGAAGTGCGCGTGCAGGTGCGTGACGCCCTCGGCCTCGAGCGCCGCGGCCAGCCGGACGGCCTGCGCCGCGTCCTCCGGGCCGGCCTGCAGCAACTCGTCGAGGTGACGGCCGACCGAGGCGGTGAGACCGGGCGAGGTCGCGGCCGTGCGGAGCGCCTGCCAGAGCGCGGACGCCTTGACCGGCTTCTCGAGGTAGCGGACGGGAGCCTGCACGCGGGCGAGCTCGGGGTGGAAGCGCGGGTCGTCGGGGGCGCGGAGCGAGAAGATCACCAGATCCTCCCCTGCGGCCTCCCGGGCGAGGATCTCGGAGACGACGAAGGTCTCGGAGAAGCGCGGGTACACCTTGAGGACGTAGGCGATGCGGGCGGGGGTCTCAGACGGCACGGTCGGCCTCCTTCTGTGCGGTGCCGCGGGCGGCGGTGATGAGATCGGCGGCGAGCGGGCCGACGGCGGAGAGTCCGTCGAGGTCGATGCCCGCCCTCAGGACGGTGCTGCCGACACTGCGGGCGAACCAGTCGCCGAGGCGCTCGGGGGTGACGGCGCCCTCCTCGAGCACCTGGACCGCTCCGCGGCGCTCGAGGGCCTCGGCGCGCAGCCGCTGCTCCTGCCGCCTGCTCGAGCGGGGGACGACGAGCGAGGGAGCCGTGGTGCTCATGACCTCGCAGACGGTGTTGTAGCCGCCCATGCTCACCACGGCGGAGGCGCGGCGGAGCAGCGCGAGCGCGTCCGGGACGGAGCGGACGACCGTGGTCGAGGGGCCGGCGGCGGCCCGGATCGCCCTGCGGTGCTCGGCGGGCATCTGCGGCCCGGTGACGACCACGTGGCGGAATCCGGTCGGGACGGCCGCGCGGACGGCGGCCTCGGCGATGGCGCGCCCGTCGGAGCCGCCGCCGACCGTGGTCAGCACGAACGGCTCCTCGGCGACCGAGTGACCGGAGCCGAGCCGGCCGTTCGCCAGGAACCCCGTGTGGGTGACCAGATCGCGCAGCCCCTCCGGGATCTCGCCGGTGGCGACCGGGTCGTGCACGCTCGGATCGCCGTAGACCCAGACCGCGTCGAAGAGCTCGCGGACGGCCGAGGCCCCTCCCACCGCCTTCCACTCCGCCCGCGTCGCGGAGCGGCGGTCGAGGACGTCGCGGAGGCCGAGCACGACGACGGCCGATGGGTCGGCCGCGCGCAGCGCTCGGAGCGCCGGCTCGAGCTCGCCGTGCACCCCGAAGGGATGGCGGTCAACGATCACGAGGTCGGGTGCGAAGGCGGCGAGCGAGGCGCCGACGACTCCCCCGCGCAGATCGGTGAGGGTGCGGAGCTCGAGGTCGAGGTGGCGCGGGCGGTAGCCGTCCTCGCCAGTGGTCACGCCCGGCAGGGCGAGCCAGTCCCAGCCGGGAGGCGCCTCGAAGGCCGTCGCCGAGGACTGGCCCGTGATGAGCATCCCCGTCACCTCCTCGCCGAGCAGCTCGGGCAGCGCCGTGTTCAGAGCGTGTGCGAGGGCGACGTTGCGGCGCACGTGCCCGAGCCCTACGGAGTCGTGCGAGTACAGGGCGATGCGGATGACCATGAGCGTTCCCCTCGGCGGCGGACGCGGCCCGGAGGCGGCGGCGGGTCCTCGACCCGTGATCCGAGACTCCCGGGGCGCCGTAAGCCCGGTGTGAGACGAGGATGAGAGGGATCTCATCTGCAGGGCCGAGCAGATGAGGAAGGGATCGACGCTCTCGCGCGTTGCAGGAGGCATGTCGTCGACGAGCAGCATCACCGCCCCCTCCCGAGCCTCGATGGACCTGACCGAGTCGGCCCGCGCCGGCTGGGAGGCGTGGCTGATGCGCCGCGCCGCCCGCGTCACCGGTCCCCGCGGCGACCTCGCCCTCGTCGAGACCCGCTGGCTCGCCGCCGGCGAGAGCGTCGACGACGAGGCCGCGCTCGCGGGCCACGGCCCGACGGCCACCCTCACGCGGATGCGCCGCCCGAGCCTCGAGACCGGCGAGGAGGAGTACGGCTACCGCGTCTGGGACGCGGCCTCGGAGGCGATCCGCGCCTTCGACACGATCGAGACGTTCCCCTTCGATGCGGCCTGGGTGCTCGAGGCGTGGTTCGAGCCGGTGGACGAGGAGCGCACGATCCCGTTCGAGCACCTGCGCGACAACGGGGCGACCCGCGACCTCGTGGTGCCCGGCGACATCACCTTCTCGCTGGTCGACGACGGCCGGGCGCGGGAGTACACGGTCGCGGCCTTCGACGACGGCGGCTCGCTGCTGGTCCCGTTCGGCGACCCGACCAATCGGAGCGACGACCCCGAGCTGAGCAGCTACCCTGTCGGGCGCTTCCTCGTCGTGCAGCGCCTCGGCGGCGCCGCCGACGCCGGGACGCCCGGCCCCGTGCTGCTCGACTTCAACCGGGCCTACATCCCGCCGTGCGGCTTCTCACCGCACTACAACTGCCCGCTCCCGCCCGCGCAGAACCGCCTCGCGGTGCCGGTGACCGCCGGCGAGCGCCGGGTGCGCACCGCCGCAGCGGCCTGATGCCGCGGCCCGTGCGTCTCGGCCGCCGCGGCAGCTTCTGGGTCTCGACCCTGGTGCTGGCGCTGTGCCTGTGGTCGAGCGGCTCCCCCTCGGTGCTCTACCCGAGCTACGCGGCGGAGTGGGGCCTCTCGCCGGTCGTCATCACGACGGTCTTCGGCGCCTACCCGGTCGTGCTGCTGCTCGCGCTGCTCGTGGTCGGCGACCTCTCGGACGTGATCGGCCGTCGGCGCACGATGCTGATCGGCATCGCCCTGATCTCGGCCTCGGCGCTCGCGTTCTCGCTCGCGGACGGCGTCGCGCTGCTCTACGTCGGCCGGAGCCTGCAGGGTCTCGGCACGGCGCTGGCGCTGGGGGCGGCGAGCGCCTCCCTCGTCGACAACAACGTCTCGGAGAACCCGCGGCTCCCGTCGTCGCTGACGACAGTCTCGACGGCCGCCGGCCTCGCACTCTCGCTGCTGCTCTCGGGAGCGCTCGCGCAGTACGCGCCCCTCCCCCTCCGGCTCAGCTTCTGGGTGCTCGCCGTGGTCGGCCTCGCGACCCTCGCGCTGCTCGCCCTGAGCCGTGACGACCGACCCCCGGCGGCGCGGCCGTGGCGCCCGCGACTCCCCCATGTGCCGTCGGGGCTGCGGATGGCGTACGCCTCCGCGACCCTCGCTGTGACCGTGGCGTACGCCGTGGGCGCGCTGGTGCTCTCGCTCGGCGCCGTGATGGTGCGCGAGCTGACGGGCACCACGGATCTGCTCGTCACCGGATCGGTCCTCGCCCTCTCGGCCCTCGTCATCGGTGCCACCGCGCTCGCGATCCAGCGGGTCCCCGCGCACGTCGCCGTCATCGCCGGCGCGCTGGTCGCCGTCGTCTCGCTCGGGCTGCTGGAGTGGACGGCCGCGAGCGGGTCCCTCCCCCTGTTCTTCGCGTTCGCCGTCGTCAGCGGCGTCGGCTACTCGCTGAGCTTCTCGGGCGGTCTCGCGCTGGTCGGCCGGGCCGCGCCCGCCGAGCACCGCGGCTCGATGATCTCGGCCGTGTACCTCCTGAGCTACCTCGGCCAGGCGATCACCGCGGTCGTCGCGGGGGCACTGGCGACCGCGCTCGGTCTCGAGGCCTCGATCGACCTGGTCGCACCCGCGGTGGCGGCCGTCTGCCTCGCCGCCGCGATCGTGGCGCTGGTCGACCTGCGCCGGCGCTCGGCGCTCCTCGTCAGCGCGTGAGCGCCGCCCGACGGGCCACGAGCTCGTCGAGCAGGACCTGTTCGTCGACGGCCGCCGCCCGGCCGCCGCGACCGACGATCGTGTGCTGGCGGAGGTGCGCGAGGCGCGTCGCCGTGCGGATGAACCCGGTCATCGCCCGGGGCCGGTCGCTGCCCGCGGTGCGCGCCCAGCGCAGCGCGGTGCGGCGCCCCTCCGCGGTGCCGATCATGCGGACCTCGGCCGGCGAGAGCCAGCCCGCGGCCGCGTAGTCGCCCAGCCGCTCGAGGGTGACCGCCCGCTCGCGTCGGCGCAGCAGCACCACGACGACCACCGCGACGACGAAGAGCGGCACCTGGACCACTCCGTAGAACCCGAACCAGTCGGAGACGAGGAACGAGGAGCCGTTCCAGAGCGCGTGAAGGAAGGCGGCGAGCGCCAGGCCGAGCAGGACGATCGGCACGGCCGCGGCTCCGCGCCGACGCACGGCGAAACCGAGCGCAGCGCCGGTGCAGGCGGTGAACAGCACGTGGGCGAAGGGCGAGAGCACACCGCGGAGGAAGAACGTCACGGCGAGCGAGCCCAGGCCGCCCTCGACCAGCGCACTGCCGAAGTAGAGGATGTTCTCGACGAAGGCGAAGCCCGAGGCGACGACCGCCGCGTAGACGATGCCGTCGACCGGGCCGTCGAACGTTCGGCGCCAGATCAGCAGGACCAGCAGCACACCGAGGCCCTTGGCCGTCTCCTCGACGAGCGGCGCCTGGATGACGGCGCCGACGAAGTCCGAGTCGCTGGGCTGCGATCCGGAGGCGTACACCGCGATCTGCACGCCGAGGTCGACCAGCAGCGCGATCGCCACCGAGCCGGCGGCGCCCCAGAGGAACGCGAACCACAGGCCGAGCGGAGCCTCCGGCTCCCAGCGGTCGACCCAGCGCACCCCGGCGAGCACGACGGCGAGCGGCACGAGCGCGATCACGGCGCAGACGGCGGCGGCGCTCGCGCCGAGGCCGAGGACGACGTAGGCGAGGACGATCAGCAGCAGGATCCCGAGCAGCGCGACGCCGATGGAGCCGAGCACGGTCGGCACGACGGAGGGGCGGGCGGGCGGGGCCGGCGGCGGATAGGCGCTCATGGGGTCCGAGAGTAGGGCACCGGCGCGGTCCGGCCGCCGTGCTTGACAGCGGCGCGCGTGCAGAACCGAGGGTCAGGGCGGCCGTGGGGGCTCCACCGCCGCCGTGAGCGACTCCCGACCTCGGTTCTGAACGCGCAGCACCCGCGTCGGGCGCGGTCCGTGTCCGATTCCCGCGATCGGAGCCGCCTCGCGCGTGACAGGCTCGAGGCATGCCCGCCGATCCGCTCTTCGAGGAGCGCTACCGCGCCGTCGCCTCGCGCGACTCCCGCTTCGACGGCCGCTTCATCACCGGCGTGCACTCGACCGGGATCTACTGCCGGCCGAGCTGCCCCGCGACGACGCCGCGGCCCGGGAACGTGCGCTTCTACCCCACGGCGGCCGCCGCGCACGAGGCGGGGCTCCGGGCCTGCAAGCGCTGCCTGCCCGATGCCACCCCCGGCTCCCCGGAGTGGAACCTCCGCGACGACACCGCGGCCCGGGCGATGCGCCTCATCGCCGACGGGGTCGTCGACCGCGAGGGCGTCGAGGGCCTCGCCGCCCGGCTCGGCTACGGAGCGCGGCACCTCGGCCGCATCCTCCGGGAGGAGCTGGGCGCGCCTCCGCTCGCCCTGGCCCGCGCGCAGCGGGCGCAGACCGCCCGGCTGCTGCTGACCGGGACCGAGCTCCCGGTCTCGGACGTCGCCTTCGCGGCGGGATTCACGAGCATCCGGCAGTTCAACGCGACGCTCGCCGAGGTGTACGAGCGCACGCCCAGCGCCCTGCGCGCGAGTGCCCGCGCCGATCGCTCCGAGACCGAGGCGCGGGCGGGCGCGACGACGCTCCGGCTCCGGCTCCCGGTGCGCGCGCCGTTCGACGCGGGCGTGCTGGCCTTCCTCGGCGACCGCGCGGTGGCGGGGCTCGAGGAGGCGTCACCCGGCGTCTACTCGCGCGCCCTCGCGCTCCCCGGCGGTCCTGCCGTCGCGAGGCTGGAGCGGGACGGCGACGTCGTGCGGTGCACCGCCACCCTCGCCTCGCTCGCCGATGCGGGCCCGCTGGTCGCCCGCGTGCGCCGGCTGCTCGATCTCGACGCCGACTCCCGGGCGATCGACGAGGCGCTCGCCGCCGACCCCGCGCTCGCGCCGCTGGTCGCCGCGGCCCCGGGGATCCGGCTCCCGGGCTCGGCGGACGCCGACGAGACCCTCGTGCGCACGCTGCTCGGTCAGCAGGTGTCGGTCGCCGCCGCGCGCACCGCGCTGGGCCGCCTCGTCGAGGCCCTCGGCGACGAGCTGCCGGCCGAGATCGCGACGGGCTCGATCACCCGCTCGTTCCCCTCCGCCGCCGTGATCGCCGACCGCGGGGCGGAGGTGCTGCGCGGGCCCGCGCGACGGATCGACACGGTCCTGCGCGTCTGCGCTCTGCTCGCCGAGGGCGCTCTCCGGCTGGACGCGGGCGGGAGCCGGGACGAGCTCTCGGAGCAGCTGCTCGCGGTGCCGGGGATCGGGCCGTGGACCGCCGGCTACGTCGCCATGCGGGTCACCGGCGATCCGGACGTCCTGCTCACCGGCGACCTCGCGCTGCGGGCCGGGGCGTCGGCGATCGGGCTGCCGTCCGAGGCGCGGGCGCTGGCGGAGCGGGGCCACGGCTGGGCGCCGTGGCGCAGCTACGCCGGCCTGCACCTCTGGCGGGCGGCCGCTCGGGAGGTCACTGCTCGGGCGGGATGATCGGGATCGCCGCGGTCATCGCCTCGATCCCCGAGAGGCGCGCGGGCGAGATCAGCCGCAGCACCTCCTCCCGCGACATGAGGCCGGCCTCGACGACCAGGTCGGCGACGTTGCGGCCGGTCGAGAGCGCAGCCTTGGCGATGGCCGCGGAGGCGGTGTAGCCGATGCTCGGGGTGAGCGCGGTCACGACTCCCACGGAGGAGGCGACCATCGCCTCGAGGCGGTCCTCGTTGGCGGTGATCCCGTCGATGCAGTTGATGCGGAGGGTCAGGCAGGCCTGGGTCATCCAGGTGATGCTCTGCAGGAGCGAGTGCGCGATCACCGGCTCGAAGGCGTTGAGCTGCAGCTGCCCGGCCTCGGCCGCCATGGTGACGGTGACGTCGGCGCCGGCCACCGAGTACGCGACCTGGTTGACCACCTCCGGGATCACCGGGTTCACCTTGCCCGGCATGATGCTCGAGCCCGCCTGGCGGGGCGGCAGGTTGATCTCGCCGAAGCCCGCCTGCGGGCCGGAGGAGAGCAGCCGCAGGTCGTTGCAGATCTTGGAGAGCTTGATCGCGGAGCGCTTGAGGGCGCTCGAGAACGACATGAACACTCCGGTGTCGCTGGTGGCCTCGACGAGGTCCTGCGCCATCTCGAGGTCGAGATCGGTGATCTCGTTGAGGTGGCGCACCGCGGCGGCGCCGTACCGCGGATCCGCGGTGATGCCGGTGCCGATCGCGGTCGCGCCGATGTTGACCTCGGCGAGCAGCCAGATCGTCTCGGAGAGGCGGGCGTGATCCTCGCCGAGCGTGGTGGCGAAGCCGTGGAACTCCTGCCCCAGCGTCATCGGCACCGCGTCCTGCAGCTGGGTGCGGCCGATCTTGAGCACGTGGCCGAACTCGACCGCCTTGTGCGAGAACGACTGCCGGAGCAGGGCGAGCTCGTCGAGGAGGCGTCGGAGCGACCAGGTCATCGCGATCTTGATCGCCGTCGGGTAGACGTCGTTGGTCGACTGGCTGCGGTTGACGTCGTCGAGCGGGTGCAGGAATGCGTAGTCGCCCCGGGGGCGGCCGGCGATCTCGAGGGCGACGTTCGCGACGACCTCGTTGGCGTTCATGTTCGTCGAGGTGCCGGCTCCGCCCTGGATCACGCCGACCACGAACTGGTCGTGGAACTCGCCGTCGATGATGCGGCGGCAGGCGGCCTCGATGAGCCCGGCCTTGTCTCGCGAGAGGCTGCCGATCTCGGTGTTGGCCCGCGCGGCGGCGAGCTTGACCGTGGCGAGCGCCCTGACCAGGTCGGGGTAGATCGAGATCGGGCGCTTCGAGATCGGGAAGTTGTCGAGGGCGCGGGCGGTGTGGATGCCCCAGTACGCGTCGGCGGGGATCTCGAGCGAGCCCAGGGAGTCGGTCTCGGTGCGGACGGCGGGGGCGGGCTCCGCGGGGGTGCCCGGTGCGGTGGTGGTCAGGTCGCGTCCTTCCGGCTGGTCGTCGGGGAGGGTGCTCGTGGCGAGGGTCACGTCAGCTCCGTTGCTGTCGTCGTGCGGCCCGGGAGTGCAGGGGGTCCGCGAACTGCTCCTGCCAGCCTACGCCGCGGGTCGGGACGGGCTCAGGCCAGGCCACCTGCGGCCGACTGGGATGGTCCGAGCCTCCTGCGGCGGAGTGGACTGCTGAGTGCCGCGCAGGACGGGCCTGTCGAGGGCCACTCTCGAGGGAGCGGCCGGAAGTGGCCGCTTTCTCGATTCGATCGGACTCCTCATGCTCGTCCTCCTGCTCCTCCTCGCCGTGCTCGGCGCCGCCGCACTCCTCCTCGTCGTGCGCGCGGTCGTCAGCGACGGGTACCGGCCCGTCGCGTTCGACCCGCAGCACGACAGCCGCGGCGGCGGCGCCTGAGGACCTACTCCACGCGGTCCGGCTCCGGGATGCTCGGGGCGGCGTGCAGTCCGCCGCTCAGGGCGTACTCCTCCTCGGGCGAGAGCACGAGGCGCTTGCGGCCCCAGACGGCGAAGCCGATCAGGATGATCACGTAGACGACGACGATCGCGATGATCGCGGGCTGGAACACCTCGTTCAGCAGGAAGCCGAAGAAGATCAGCACGTTGATCAGGGCGGCGATGATCGCGCCCGGCAGGCCCCACGGGCTCTTGTACGGGCGGACCGCGTTCGGGAATCGCCGGCGCAGCAGCACGAACGACACCATCTGCAGGAAGTAGGCGACGACAGCTCCCCAGACCGCGATGTTGAGGACGATGGCGCCCGCGACGGCACCCGCTCCGTCGGGCGAGACGCGCCCGAGCAGGTCGACGACCACCAGCGCGACGAACCCGATCGCTGCACCCACCGTCAGCGCGATCCACGGAGTCTGACGCTTGCCGGTCAGCGAGAACACCCGCGGGTAGTAGCCGGCCCGCGAGAGCGAGTACATGTTGCGGCCGTAGGCGAACATGATGCCCTGGAGCGAGGCGAGCAGTCCGACGAGCGCGAACAGGGCGAGCACCGCGGCTGCTCCGTCGCCGACCATCGCGCGGAAGCCGTCGAGCAGCGGCTCGGCCGAGACGCCCATGTCCTCGGAGCCGATCAGCGCCGTGTTGAGGAACAGCACGAGCAGGCCGGTGACGATCAGGGTGCCGCGGGCCCAGAATCCGGCGCGCGGGATGTCGCGGACCGGGTCGTGCGCCTCCTCGGCCGCGAGCGGCAGCTCCTCGATGCCGAGGAAGAACCACATCGCGAAGGGCAGCGCGAACAGGATCGGGATCACGCCGTGCGGGAGGAACTCGGTCTGGCCCTCGTCGGGAGCGATGTTCCAGAGGCTCGACCAGTCGAGCGCGGGCGAGAGGAGGGCCATCACCGAGAAGGCCAGCAGGATCGCGATCGAGACGATCGAGACGACGATGGCGAAGCGGAACGAGATCGCCGCGCCCGCCGAGTTCAGGGCGACGAAGACGATGTAGAGGACGAGCCACCAGATCCACATCGCGCCCGAGAGGTCGAAGCCGAGCAGCTCGCTCGTCACTCCGTTCGCGTACTGGGCCGAGAAGAAGACGACCACGGCGGTCGTCGCGACGTACTCGATCGTCTCGGCGAGGCCGGTGACGAGACCGCCCCACGGGCCCATGGCCGACCGGGCGAAGGAGTAGGCGCCTCCGGTGTGCGGCATCGCGGCCGACATCTCGCCGATCGAGAAGATGAGGCCGTAGTACATCACCACCAGGATCGCGAAGGCGATCAGCATCCCGCCGAAGCCGGCGAAGTCGATGCCGAAGTTCCAGCCCGAGAAGTCGCCCGAGATGACCGCGGCGACCGCGAGACCCCAGAGGCCCCAGACGCCGGCCGAGCGGCGGAGGGTGCGCTTCTCGAAGTAGCCCTCCTCGGCCTTGCGGTAGCTCACGCCGGCGGTGCTCGTCACGTTGGCGGAGTCGGGGCTCTTCGTTCGGGCCTTCGACGGGGACTGCGGGGCGTCGGACTGCTGGGTCATCGGGTCTCCTCGGGTCGTCGCGACCGAGCATAGGGACCTCAATGGACGCTGTGAAGACCAATGGTGTTTCGGCGAGGTAAAACCCTCGCCAGACGGCGACCTGGTCGCTGACGACACGATCCCTCGCCCACGCCGCCCTGTGGTCTAATGGTCCCCGATCCGACCATGCGCCTCCTCTCGGCCGACCGGCGGAGCCAGCACCCGGAGGCAGACGATGAGCACAGCCGGCACCCCGCAGACCGCGACGAAGCGGGGAATGCTCACGCTCGAGCGGCTCGACGAGCTCATCGCCGCGGGCGAGATCGACACCGTCATCGTCGCCTTCACCGACATGCAGGGGCGCCTGGTCGGCAAGCGCATCTCGGCGCGGCTGTTCCAGGACGAGGTCGCCGAGCACGGCGCCGAGTGCTGCAACTACCTCCTCGCGGTCGACGTCGAGATGAACACCGTCGCCGGCTACGCCATCTCGAGCTGGGAGCGCGGGTACGGCGACATGGCGATGGTCCCCGACCTCTCGACCCTCCGGCTCGCACCCTGGCTGCCCGGCACCGCGATGGTGACCGCCGACCTGACCTGGCTCGACGAGGCGCCGGTCGGCGAGGCGCCGCGGCATATTCTCCGGGCCCAGCTCGACCGCCTCGCCGAGCGCGGGCTCGAGGCGCTCGTCGCGACCGAGCTCGAGTTCATCGTCTTCGACGACTCCTACCGCGAGGCGTTCAAGAAGGGCTACCGCGAGCTGACCCCGGCGAGCGACTACAACATCGACTACGCGCTGCTCGCGTCGACCCGCATGGAGCCGCTGATGCGCGACATCCGAGTCTCGATGGAGGGCGCCGGCCTCTACTGCGAGGGCATCAAGGGCGAGTGCAACTTCGGCCAGCAGGAGATCGGCTTCAAGTACGACACCGCGATGGTGACCTGCGACAACCACTCGATCTACAAGTCGGGGGCCAAGGAGATCGCCGACAAGCACGGCAAGAGCCTGACCTTCATGGCCAAGTTCAACGAGCGCGAGGGCAACTCCTGCCACATCCACCTCTCGCTGCGCGGCACCGACGGCACGCCGGTGTTCGCCGACGCGGAGGGGGAGCACGGCATGTCGGCGATGTTCCGCCACTACCTGGCGGGGCAGCTCGCAGCGATGCGCGAGTTCACGCTCTTCTTCGCCCCGAACATCAACTCCTACAAGCGCTACGTCGACGGCTCCTTCGCGCCGACCGCGGTCGCGTGGGGTCTCGACAACCGCACGTGCTCGCTCCGCGTGGTCGGCCACGGACCGGGGATGCGCGTCGAGAACCGCGTGCCGGGAGGCGACGTCAACCAGTACCTGGCCGTCGCGGCCCTGATCGCCGCCGGCCTGCACGGGATCGAGAACGAGCTGGAGCTCGAGGAGGTCTGCACCGGCAACGCCTACACGTCGGGTGCGCCGCGGGTCCCCACGACGCTCCGCGAGGCCGCCGACCTGTTCGAGCACTCCGCCCTCGCGCGGGCGGCCTTCGGCGACGAGGTCGTCGACCACTACGTCAACAACGCGCGGGTCGAGCTCGCGGCCTACGACGCGGCGGTGACCGACTGGGAGAGGGTGCGCGGCTTTGAACGCCTCTGACTACTCCGGTGCCCCGGTCGCGCCGCGGCCGATCATCGGGCTCACCACCTACCGCGAGCGAGCGGTGTCGGGAGTGTGGGATGTCGAGGCGTCCTTCCTCCCCGCGAACTACATCGACTCGGTGACGAGAGCGGGCGGCGTGGCGCTGCTGCTGCCTCCTCAGCCCGCCTCGGCCGAGACGGCGCGCGCCGTCGTGGACCGGCTCGACGGGCTCATCGTCTGCGGCGGCAAGGACATCGACCCCGCTCGCTACGGACAGGAGCCGCACCCCGAGACGGACGCGCCCCGCCCCGAGCGCGACGCCTGGGAGGACCTGCTGGTGAGCGCCGCCCTCGAGAGCGACGTGCCGTTCCTCGGCATCTGCCGCGGCGCCCAGCTGCTGAACGTCAGCCTCGGCGGCACGCTGCACCAGCACCTGCCCGATCTGGTCGGCGACCGCCGCTACCAGGCGGGCGGCGGCGTCTTCTCGCACGTCGACGTCGCGGTCGAGCCGGAGTCGCGGCTGCGCGGGCTCCTCGGCGAGGACTCGGTGCGCGCGCAGGTCTACCACCACCAGGCGGTCGACCGGGTGGCCGACGGCCTCGAGGTGGCGGCGCGCACGGCCGACGGCACGATCGAGGCGCTCGAGGTGCCCGGGCGGCGCTTCGCCCTCGGTGTCCAGTGGCACCCGGAGGAGGACGCCTCGGACGCCCGCCTCTTCACCGGTCTCGTCGCGGCGGCACTCGCCCACCGCGCGACCCCCAGCACGGAAGCGACACACGCATGAGCACGCAGTCCCTCGTCGACCCCTCGACCGGAGCCGCCTTCGACGAGATCGCGCTCGTCGACCTCGAGGAGGTCGATGCCGCCATCGCCCGTGCCGCCGTCGCCCAGCGCGCCTGGGCCGCCCTGGCCCCCGTCGACCGGGCCCGCGCCCTCCGCCGCTTCGCCGCCTCCGTCGACGGCGCGATCGAGGAGCTGGCCGCGCTCGAGACCCGCAACTCCGGCCACCCGATCACCCAGTCCCGCTGGGAGGCGGGGCACGTGCGCGACGTGCTCGAGTACGCCTCCGCCGCCCCCGAGCGGCTGCTGGGCGCGCAGATCCCGGTCGCCGGCGGACTCGATGTGACCGTGCACGAGCCGCTCGGCGTGGTCGGCATCATCACGCCGTGGAACTTCCCGATGACGATCGCGTCGTGGGGCTTCGCGCCGGCGCTCGCCGCGGGCAACGCCGTCGTGCTGAAGCCGGCCGAGTGGACTCCGCTGACCAGCCTCCGCCTGGCCGAGCTGGCGCTCGAGTCGGGGCTGCCGGAGGGGCTCTTCCAGGTGCTGCCCGGCCGGGGCGACGTCGTCGGCGAGCGCTTCGTGACGCATCCGCTGGTGCGCAAGGTGGTCTTCACCGGATCGACGCGCGTCGGCAAGAGGGTCATGGCGGGCTGCGCCGAGCAGGTCAAGCGGGTCACGCTCGAGCTCGGCGGCAAGAGCGCGAACATCGTCTTCGCCGACTCCGACCTCGAGCGGGCGGCGGCCACGGCCCCCTACGGCGTCTTCGAGAACGCCGGGCAGGACTGCTGCGCGCGCAGCCGCATCCTCGTCGAGCGCAGCGTCCTCGACCGCTTCCTCGAGCTGCTCGAGCCCGCGGTGCAGGGCGTCGTCGTCGGCGATCCGCGCGAGGAGGCGACCGAGATGGGTCCGCTGGTCTCGGCCGCCCACCACGAGCGGGTCGCGTCGTTCGTTCCGGAGGGGGCGCCCGTGGCGTTCCGCGGCTCGGCCCCGACCGGGGCGGGGTTCTGGTTCCCGCCGACGGTGCTGCTGCCCTCGAGCAGCGACGCCGTCTGGCGCGAGGAGGTCTTCGGGCCCGTCGTCTCGGTGCTGCCGTTCGAGGACGAGGCCGACGCGGTCCGCCTGGCGAACGACTCCGACTACGGCCTCTCGGGATCGATCTGGACCCGCGACCTCGGGCGGGCGCTGCGGATGTCGCGGGCGGTCGAGAGCGGCAACCTCTCGGTCAACTCGCACTCGTCGGTGCGCTACTCCACGCCCTTCGGCGGCTTCAAGCAGTCGGGCCTCGGGCGCGAGCTCGGGCCGGACGCGGCGCTGGGCTTCACCGAGACCAAGAACATCTTCTTCGCGGCCGACTGAGGCCGCGAGTCCTCCCACCATCCCCCGCACTGCCTCCTCTGCACCGACCCCCTGCACCGACCCCGAAAGGCCGACCATGGCGATCCCTCCTCTCGACACCACCCCGCTCGACCTGGGGCAGCGCCTCGCCGGCAAGGTCGCGGTCGTCACCGGCGGCGCGAGCGGGATCGGCCTCGCCACCGCGACGCGCTTCGTCCGCGAGGGCGCCCGCGTGGTCATCGCCGATGTCGACCAGGCTCGCGGCACCGAGGTGGCCGAGGCGCTCGGCGGGCTGTTCGTGAAGGTCGACGTGACGAGCGAGGCCGAGGTCGACGCGCTCTTCCAGGCCGCCGTCGACGCCTACGGCTCGGTCGACATCGCCTTCAACAACGCCGGGATCTCGCCCCCCGACGACGACTCGATCGAGATCACAGAGCTGCCCGCGTGGGAGCGGGTGCAGGACGTCAACCTCAAGTCGGTCTACCTGTGCTGCCGGGCGGCGCTGCGGCACATGACGCGGCAGGGCAGCGGATCGATCATCAACACCGCGTCCTTCGTGGCGGTGCTCGGCTCGGCCACCTCGCAGATCAGCTACACGGCCTCGAAGGGCGGCGTGCTGGCGATGAGCCGCGAGCTCGGCGTGCAGTTCGCCCGGCAGGGCATCCGCGTCAACGCGCTCTGCCCGGGGCCGGTGAACACGCCGCTGCTGCAGGAGCTGTTCGCTGCGGATCCCGTGCGGGCGCAGCGCCGACTCGTGCACATCCCGGTCGGCCGGTTCGCCGAGCCGGAGGAGCTCGCCGCGGCGGTCGCGTTCCTCGCCAGCGACGACGCCTCCTTCATCACCGGGTCGACGTTCCTCGTCGACGGCGGTATCTCGTCGGCGTACGTGACTCCGGAGTGATCGGCGTGGCCGGCGGGGGTGACGAGGCCGCGGCCCCTGGCGCGAGCGCCGAGGAGGCGGTCCTGCGCCCCGTGCGCACCGGCAACTCGTTCGAGGAGACCGTGCAGCGCCTGATGCAGACCGTGAAGCTCGGGCTGGTCGCGCCGGGCGAGCGGCTGCCCGCCGAGCGCGAGCTCGCCGCGCGACTGGGCGTGGGTCGCGACACGGTGCGCGACGCGATCTCGTCGCTGGCCGACGCCGGCTACCTCAGCGTCCGGCGCGGCCGCTACGGCGGCACCTTCGTCGCCGACGAGTTGCCTCAGGCGGAGGTGCCGGGGCGCCGCGGCTTCGACCGGGCCGAGATCGACGACGTGGTCGGGCTGCGCGAGATCCTCGAGGTCGGCGCCGCGCGGCTCGCGGCGGCGGCCGATCTGACGGCGGCCGATCGCGGCCGGCTCTTCGAGGCGCTCGCCGACGTGGAGGCGGCGAGCCCCGAGGACTACCGGCGGCTCGACTCCCGCCTGCACCTCGCCGTGGCGGAGCTGGCGGGCGTCCCGTCGCTCCTGCCGCTCGTCGCCGAGAGCCGGATGCGGGTCAACGAGCTGCTGGACGACATCCCGCTGCTGCCGCGCAACATCGCCCACGCCGATGAGCAGCACCGGGCCCTCGTGACGGCCATCCTGACGGGGCGGGCCGACGAGGCGGCGCGGCTGATGTCGGAGCACGTGCAGGCCTCGGCCGCGCTGCTGCGCGCCTTCCTGGCCTGAATCGCCCGGCTCAGCTGTAGTCGGTGCCGGTCGCGATCGCGACGAACGGGATCAGGAGCCCGAAGAACGCGATCCCGACGATCAGGAGGGCGACGAAGCCGATCATCAGGGCGTTGAGCACGATGCCCCAGATGGCGAGCGTGCGGCCCGCGGGCTCGCGCCGCAGACCCAGGATGCCGAAGACGAGGCCGGCGACCGGCGCGATCACGGTGAGGCCGAAGAAGACCGACGTGACACCGAGGATGAGGCTCGTCAGCGAGAACGGCGACGAGGGGGCCGCCGTCGCGACGGCGGGGGCGGGCGGTGTGCCGTAGGGCGCCTCCGGGTGCGGAGCGCGGAGGCTCTGCTGCTGCTGCTCGGGGTCCGGCGTGCGCTGCGCATCGGGCTGCGGCTGCGGCTCGGTCAGGACGGCCGTCGTGCCGAGGTTCTCGGTGGGCCGCTGGTCGGCCGGAGTCGTGTCGGCGTCGGTGGTCATGGGGATGCTCCTTCTCTCGCTGTGCCGGCGTGGTCGTTCCGGCGATGCCTCCACGCTACGGAGGCGGAGGCGTGGCACCCATCCGGGGAACCCCCGGAACGGTGGGGCCAGCCCCCGTGTCCCCCGGGGGGCGGGTGCGAGACTGGTGGGGCCGGCGCGTCGCCGGACGGGGCGCGAGGAGGCGACGGCGGATGGACGACGACGAGACCCGGTTCCGCATGCGCGATGCCCGGGGCGCCCGCGCCGTCTGGCTCGCCGGTCTCGCGGCGCTGGCCGGCTTCGTGATCCTCTCCCCCGTCATCTCGCTCATCGCGACCGTGATGACGTGGGGGGCGAAGCGGCGGACCGGCCCGCTGAGCGATCGCAACGGCGTCGTCGCCGTGAACTGGCAGCTCACCTATCTCGCCCTGCAGCTCATGCTCGTCCCGCTGCACCTCGCGCTCGTGTCGGTGCGCGACACGCTCGGCGCCGACTGGCCCCTGCTCACCATCGCCGCGATCCTCCTCCTCGCCGTGCTCAACATCGTGCTCTGCCTCGTGCTCGGCATCCGCTCCGGGCGAGGCAGGCCAGTGCGTCTGTTCCTCGCAGTCCCGTTCGTGCGCTCCTCCCGCCCGGCGCGCTGACCGCCTCCCGCGGGATGGCAGGGTGGTGGGGTGATCGAGTTCCCCTCCCCCGTGTTCGTCGTGGCCGATGACGGAGTGAGGATCGCCACCTACGCGGTGGGCGACGAGGGGGCGCTGACTGTGCTCGCGGTGCACGGCTTCGCCTCCCACGCGGTGCTGAACTGGGAGACCTCGGGGTGGCTCCGGACTCTGGTCCGCGCCGGATACCGCGTCGTCGCCCTCGACCAGCGCGGGCACGGCGCGAGCGAGAAGCCGCACCGCGCCGACGCCTACGGAGTCGACGTGATGGTGGGCGACATCGTGCGCGTCCTCGACTCCTACGACCTGGTCGAACCGCACTACCTCGGCTACTCGCTCGGCGCGCGGATGGGCTGGATCCTCGGGCTGCGGCACCCCGAGCGCCTCGCGACGCTGAGTCTCGGCGGGCTCACCGTCGGCGAGCCGCTGCGGCACTTCGACGCCGACGCGGCGCGGGCGCGAGCGGCCGACGGCGGCGAGATCGACGACCGCTTCACCCGCGCGTTCATCGGCATGGCCGAGGGCGTGGCGGGCAACGACCTCGCGGCGCTGGTCGCGGTCGCCGACGGGGTGCGCGGCGGGGCGCATCCGGAGCTCGGGACGCACCCGGAGCTGCCCATGCTGCTGGTCACCGGCGACGCCGACCCGATCGCGCCCGGAGGCGAGCGGCTGGCCGCGGAGGCGGGAGCGCGCTTCGTCAGCGTCCCGGGCCGCGACCACACGAGCACGGTGCCGGCGCGCGGGTTCAAGGAGGCGGTGCTCGCGTTCCTCGCGGAGCACGCCTGACGCCGCGCGGGGGTGCGATGTGCAGGCGCTCGTCGGATGTGCAGGAGGCGCGCCGAGCCGCGCGGCGTAGCATCGCGGCATGCTTGCGATCCGCGTCGAACAGCCCGGTCCCGACTCCCGCCTCGTGCTCGAGGAGGTGCCCACTCCGTCGCCCGGGCCGGGTGAGGTGCTGATCCGCGTCGCGGCGGCCGGAGTCAACCGTGCCGACCTCTCGCAGCGCGCGGGCGCCTACCCGCCGCCGCCCGGCGCCTCCCCCGTGCTCGGCATGGAGGTCTCGGGCGCCGTCGTCGGGCTCGGACCCGGCACGACGTCGGCCGCCGAGGGCGACGAGGTCTGCGCGCTGCTGCCGGGCGGCGGGTACGCCGAGTACGCGGTGGTCGACGCGGGACTCCTCCTCCCGGTCCCCGCCGGCGTCGGGCTCGTCTCGGCGGCGGCACTGCCGGAGGCGACCGCGACGGTCTGGTCGAACCTGGTGATGGTCGCCGGGCTCCGGGCGGGCGAGACGGTCCTCGTCCACGGCGGCGGCAGCGGCATCGGGACGGCCGCGATCCAGATCGCCGTCGCGATCGGCGCCCGGGTCGCGGTGACGGCCGGCAGCGCGCGCAAGCTCGACGCCTGCCGTGCGCTGGGCGCCGACATCCTGATCGACTACCGCGAGGAGGACTTCGTCGGGCGCCTCGCCGAGGCGACCGGCGGCCGTGGCGCCGATGTGATCCTCGACCCGGTCGGCGGCGACTACCTCGCCCGCGATGTCGAGGCTCTCGCGCTCGGCGGCCGGATCGTCTTCATCGGCAACCATTCGGGGGCGGCCGGCTCGCTCGACATCGGCGGCCTGATGCGCCGCCGCGCGGCCGTGCACGCCACGACCCTCCGCGCCCGCCCGCTCGAGGAGCGGCGGGCCATCATCGCCCAGGTCCGCGAGAAGGTGTGGCCGCTGGTCGCCGACGGAACCGTGCGGCCGGTGATCGACGAGGTCGTGCCGCTCGCCGAGGCGGAGCGCGCGCACGAGCGGATGCGCGCCTCCAGCCACATCGGCAAGCTGCTGCTGACGCCCTAGCGGCTCAGACGCCCTGGCGCTCAGACCCTCGAGGCGGCTCAGACCGCCGAGCGGAGCAGCCCGAGCGAGCGGTTGATCCCGTCCACGTCGACCGCCGCGGGATCGAACGAGGCGCCGGGTGCGAGACCCAGCGCCTCGAGCGCCTCCGCATGGTCGGGAGAGGAGGCGTCGGTCGCGGCGCGGACCGTGTCGGCCCAGGCGACGGGGCCGCCGGGCGCATCGATCGGAGCAGCGCCCCGCGCGCCCGTGCATCGCGGCAGCGCGGCGCGCAGCGGCGAGACCGACTCGAGGCGGATGACGTGGCGCCACTCGTCCTCGAGGTCGTAGACGTAGAACAGCTCGTCGCCGACTCCGTCGAGAACCTCGGCGAGGGCGACCTGCGACTCGTCGACGAGGTCCGGGCCGAGCTCCTCGGCGTCGGCGGGCGAGCCGATCGGCGCGCCCTCCTCGTCGGGCACGCCGACGCTGAAGAAGTGCGGCTGCGCGTCGGTCCAGCCGAGCGACAGCTGCAGCGCGAGATGCAGATCGCGCAGCGACGACTCCGACGACAGCTCGAGCCGGCGCCAGACGGCCGGCTTGGTTCCGAGCAGGGCGACCTTGAGGGCGAAGACGGAGGCGGTGTCCTCCGTCGCCTCGTCGAGGATCTCGAGGCGGGTCGCGTCGGTCTCGCCCAGCAGCACGATGCTCGCCCGCACGACCGAGGCGATGCCCGGCTTCAGCGCGTCGGGGACCACGTAGCCGAACTCGGGCTCGTGCAGCAGCAGACCGAGCTCGGCGGTGTCGTCGAGCATCCGCTCGGCCGCGCCGACCATCCGCTCGCGCTCGTCGAGCGCCTCGTCGAGGGCGACGTCGAGGTCGGCGGCGAGCTCGTCGACCAGCTCGCCGACGACGAGACCCGGGTGGATCTCGGCCTGGCAGGCGACCGCGATGCGCACGAGGACAGCGTCGGTCGTCGTGATCGCGCGCTCGCGGGGCGAGAAGGCGCCGTTCTCGGTGTCGGAGGCGGCGAGCGCCTCCTGCGCGCTGCGGATCCACTGGCCGAGGAAGCGGGCCAGGTAGGCGATCCGCTCGGCCCACGCCTCGAGAGGCTCGGAGCTGCGCCAGAGCGGGGCGGACTCGCCGAGGGCGGCCTGCGCTCCGTCGGCCTCGAGCACGGCGGAGGCGACCAGCGCGTCCCACCAGGCCGAGACGGGGATGCGGACGGCGTCGTCGCTCGGGGTCGAGCCGGCGGAGGCGATGCCCGCCTCGACGACGATCTCTCGCGCGGCGCGCTCGGTCACCGTGGCGTCGTCGCTCGCCGCGAGGTGCTCGACGACGACATCCGCGGCGTGGACGACGGCCGTCGCGCGGACGGCGGCGAGCATCTGCTCGGCGGGGACCTCGTCGAGCTCGAGCAGATCGTCGAGGACGGCCTCGACGAAGGAGCCGGCGAGGTCGAGGACCTCGTCGAGCACCGCCTGGCACTCGTCGAGCTCCTCGTCGGTGCCGGTCCAGAGGTCCTCGTCGGTGAGGAAGTCGAGGAAGTGCTCGACCACCTCGGCGACGGTGAAGAGCGTGTCGTCGAGATCGGCCTCGCTCTCCTCGCCCGAGAGATCGGCCTCGATCTGGTCGAAGACGGCCTCGAGGAGCTGGGCGTCGGGCTGAGCGAAGGAGCCGCGCGGACGCAGGTCGCGGGTCATCGCGAACAGGTCGGTCAGCACCTCGACGGCCTCGTCGACCTCGAGGTGCTCGTGCAGCACGGCGACATCGGCGAGGTGCGAGCGGTACCAGCTGCGGAACCGCACCATCAGCGCCGTCTCGGCGGTGCGCCCGCCTCCCTGGCCCCCTGAACCGCCGGACTTGCCGCCGCCGGATCGTCCCTGATTGCGCTTCTTGCCCATCGTTCCTCCGCGACCGCTCCACTCTCGACGAAGCAATCCAGCTTAGAGGTTGCGAGGGTCCGGGAGAGGCCCGATCAGTCGACCGTGGAGGTCACCGTGTCGAGCACGAGGCGCGCGGCGATCGGGCCCGCGTTCATGAAGAACGGATCGAGCTCGACCTCGACGGCCGTGCCCGCGGCGACGGCCTCGAGCGTCGGCCAGAGCGTCGCCTCCTCGATCAGCGCGAGACCGTCGCCTTGACCGGCGTAGAAGATCCAGTCGGCGTCGGCCAGCTCGAGCTGCTCGGCACTGATCTCCTGCGAGGTGTCGTCGAACCGCTGCGACTCGGGGCGGGCGAGACCGAGATCCTCGGCGAGGCCGCCGGTGAAGGAGGGGACGCCCATCGTCCGCGTCCGGTCACCGGTCGACTGCAGGAACGAGACGGTCGGCGCCTCGTCGGGGAGGGTCGCGGCGAAGGCGTCCGCGTCGTCGTGCAGGCCGTCGAGCACCGCCTGGGCGTCGCCCTCGCGGCCGAGCGCGTCGGCGGTGAGGAGGAGGTCGCTCTTCCAGTTCACTCCGTTGCCGAGCGTCACGACGGTGGGCGCGATCGCGCTGAGCGACGCGTAGAGGTCGGCGCCGCGGACCGAGTTGATCAGGATCAGATCGGGGTCGGCCTGCGCGATGGCCTCGACGTCGGGCTCGGTCCGCTCGCCGATGTCGGCGATCGCCGCGGGGTCCTCGACCCGGTCGGCGAGGTACTCGGGCACGAGACCGCTGTTCTCGGCGCGCGTCGCGGCGACGGGGACGATGTCGAGCGAGAGGAGCGCGTCGAGCTGGCCGGTCGAGACGACGGCGATCCGCGTCGGCGCTCTGTCGATCACGGTCTCTCCGGCGTAGTGGGCGACGGTGCGCGGGAACACGCCGTCCTCCTCCGGGGCTCCCATCCCCTCGGCCATGACGCGCGACACGGTCCACTCGCCCGTCGAGCCGGCCTCGGCGTCGGGCGGTGTCGAGGAGCCGGAGGCGCTGCCGGAGCACCCGGCGAGCGCCACCACGGCGGCAGTGGCGAGGGCGGCGAGACCCGTGCGGCGGAGGGAGGGACGGAGGAGGCGGGAAGTCACGTTCACGAGGTAAGGATAGCCTTAGCTAATGCACGTCTCGACCGCACAGGCCCCGACGCCCGCCGCGGCGCCCCGGAGGAGGGCCCGCCGCACCGCCGCCGTCGCACTCGTCCTCGCGGTGCTGCTGGCCGCCTCCGTCGTCGCGAGCCTCGCCGTCGGATCGCGCCCGGTGCCGGTGCCCGCCGCCCTCGACGCGCTTCTGCACGGCGGAACGAGCGCAGACGCGCTGATCGTGCGCGACCTGCGCCTCCCCCGCACGGCGACCGGCCTGCTCGTCGGCGCGGCGCTCGGAGCAGCCGGCCTGCTGATGCAGGCGGTCACGCGGAACCGCCTCGCCGACCCTGGCCTGCTCGGCGTCAACGCGGGCGCCTCCGCTGCGGTGGTCGTCGCCATCGCGTTCTTCGGCGTGGGCACCGCGGGCGGCTACGTCTGGTTCGCCTTCGCCGGCGCAGCGGCGGCCGCGGTGCTGGTGCACCTGGTCGGAGGCGGCGACGGGCGGGATCCGATCGGCACCGTCCTCGCGGGGGTGGCCCTCAGCGCCTGCCTCGGCGCGCTGATCGGGATCGTCACCCTCCTCGACGAGGAGACGTTCGAGTCGTACCGGTTCTGGGTCGTCGGATCTCTCGAGCGGCGGGAGCTCGACACCGCGACCGCCCTGTCGCCCTTCGTGCTCCTCGGTCTCGCTGTCGCGGCGATCGTCGTGCCGGCCCTCAATCAGCTCGCGCTCGGACACGACACCGCGCGGGCGCTCGGCGTGCGGCCCGCCGTCGTGATCCTCGGGGCGGGCGCCGCGATCACCCTGCTCTGCGGGGCGGCGACCGCAGCGGCGGGGCCGCTGGCGTTCGTCGGGCTCCTGGTGGCGCATCTGGTGCTGAGCGTCAGCGGGCCGGATCTGCGCGTCGGCCTGCCGCTGGCCGTGCTGGGCGGCGCGCTGATCGTGGTGGCGAGCGATGTGCTCGGCCGGATCCTCGCGGCGCCGGCCGAGCTCGAGGTGGGCATCGTCACCGCGCTGGTGGGGGCGCCGCTGCTCTTCCACCTGGCGACGCGGGGCCCGCGGAGGAGCCGATGACGCGCCCGCGCACGGTCCTCGCGGTCGTCGTCGCGGTGATCGCCCTCGCCGCTGCGGCCGGGATCGTCGGAGGGTCGTACGAGACGTCCCTCGGCGACGTCCGCGACGCCCTGCTCGGCACGGCGTCGCCGCGCACCTCGGCCATCGTGGTCGACCTGCGCCTCCCCCGGGTGATCGCCGGGGTGCTCGTCGGCGCGGCACTCGGTCTCGCGGGCGCCGTCTTCCAGACGCTGTCGCGCAATCCGCTGGGGAGCCCCGACATCGTCGGCTTCAGCGCCGGATCGGCGTCGGGAGCGCTGGTCTGCCTCGTGCTGCTCACGCCGCCGGCGAACCCCGCGCTCGGCGCCTGGGCCGGCGGCGTCGGCGCGCTGCTGATCGTGCTGTTCCTGACCCGCGGCGCCGGGCTGGCGAGCGAGCGGACGATCCTCGCGGGGATCGCCCTGGCCGCACTCCTCTCGGCCGTCAACGAGTACCTCCTGACCCGCGCACCCACCGAGGTGGCGCGCGGGGCGACGCTGTGGCTGTTCGGGTCGCTGTCGGCCACCTCGTGGGCCGACGTCGCCCTGCTCGCGAGCGCCGGGGGCCTCCTCGCGGTGCTCCTCGCCTCGCAGCGCGGCGCCCTGCGCGTGCTCGAGCTGGGCGACGAGGTGGCGACGGGCCTCGGCGTGCCGCTGCGCCGCACCCGCCTGCTCCTCCTCCTGCTCGCCGCGGGCCTCACCGGCACCGCCACCGCGGTCAGCGGACCGATCGGCTTCGTCGCCCTCGCGGCCCCGCAGCTGGCCCGGCGCGCCACCCGCTCGGCGGGCATCCCGCTGGCGGCCTCGATGGCGATCGGCGCGGCGCTGCTGCTCGCCTCCGACGTGCTCGCACAGCGGCTGCTCGCCCCGCTGCAGCTGCCGGTCGGGCTGGTCACCGGGGCTGTCGGCGGGGCGTACCTGTTCTGGCTGGTGGCGCGGGGGCGGAGGCGTCGGTGAACGCGTCGCGCGGCACCACGAGCAGCAGCAGGACGGCCGCGACGAGGGCGGTGCCGGCGCAGACCGCCCAGACCGTGACGTAGCCCGCGAAGGGGCTGACCGTCGCGGTCGAGGCGCCCTGCACGAGGGCGAGGCCGAAGACCGCGGAGGCGATCGCTCCGCCCACGGTCTTGACCGAGTTGGTCAGGCCGGTCGCGACTCCGGTCTGCGAGGCGGGCGCCGCGGCGGCCGCGGCGGCGGGCAGGGCGGCCACGAGGGCTCCGGAGCCGAGTCCGACGACGACCATGCAGGCCGTCACGCTCGCGTGGGCGGCGTTCAGCGGGATCAGCAGGAGGAAGCCGGCGGCGACCAGGACCGAGGCGCCCACCAGGGTCCGGCGCGGCGAGACGGCGCGGGCCATCGGCGGGAAGAGCAGCGCGCCGACGATCATCGCGATCAGGTAGACGCCGATGATGAGAGAGGTCGTGAAGCCGGTCGTGCCGAGCCCGTAGCCGTGCACGGCCGGGTCGGTGCGCGCGAAGGTCGAGAGCGGGGCCTGAGCGCCGAGCACACTCACTCCGAAGAGCCCGGCGGTGAGGAAGACCGGGCCGAGCGCCGGCGAGCGGAACATCCGCACGTCGATCAGCGGCTCCTCCTGCCGCAGCTCGTACCGGGCGAAGACCGCGAGCAGCCCGACCCCGGCGGCGAGAAGCAGATACGGCACCGGGCTCGAGGCGCCGAGGATGCGGAGCAGCCCCAGGCCGCCGAGAGCTCCGACGAGGCCCGCCGAGACGAGGGCCAGCCCACCGCCGTCGAAGCGCCCGCCGGCCGGATCGGGCGACTCCTGCACGCCGATCAGCACCACGACGAAGCACAGCACGACCAGCAGGGCCGGCACCAGCAGCACGACCGTCAGCGGCAGCGTCCCGACGAGCGCGCCGCCCAGCAGCGCGCCCGTGATCGCGCCGAGCTCGAGCGCACCGACCAGGAGGCCCGCGGCGGCGGCGGTCACGGCCGCACGGTTCGCGAGGCTCCTCGATCGCGACCAGATCAGCGCGATCTGCAGGGGCAGCCACACGACGTAGAAGCCCTGCAGCGCCCACGCGACGAGGAACGGCGCGAAGGAGCCGGTGAACGGCAGCGCGAGGGAGGCGAGAGCCGTCAGCGCGGTCGACCAGAGCAGCATCCGCCTGTGGCCGAGCATGTCGCCGAGCCGCGCGAACGCCGGCACGACGAGAGCGGCGAGCAGCAGCTGGGCGCCCTCGAACCAGTTGACGTCGGCGTCGCGGATGTCGAGACTCCGGGCGATGTCGGTCAGCATCGGCGTGTACCAGCCCTGCAGCACGCCGCTGGTGAACTCGACCACGACGAGGACGCCGACGACCGAGGCGAGAGTCCGCGCGGTGACGCGCTCCCGTGTCACGCGGTCAGCCCCGCGAGCAGCGCCCGGTGGAAGACCTCGCCGCGCTCGAGGGCGAGGACGTCCACGCGCTCGTCGACGCCGTGGATGCCCGCGCGCTGCTCCCTCGACATCACGAGCGGTGCGAAGCGGTAGACGGCGGGCGCATGCCGATGGAAGTGCCGGGAGTCGGTGGCGGCGTTGATCACGTACGGGACGACCGCCGCTCCGGGATGCGACACGGCGAGCGCCGCTCGGATCGCGGTGAACGGCGCTCCGTCGGTGGGCGACTGCGGCGACGGGTCCTCGCCCGCGACGACCTCGACGGCCACCTCGCGGTCGCGCACCCGGCGGCGCACGCGCTCCATGGCGCTCTGCACGGTCTCCCCCGGCGCGAGTCGCAGGTTGAGCGTCACGGTCGCCTCCGACGCGAGGACGTTGTCGGCCGTTCCCCCGGAGAGCATCGTCGGGGCGAGGGTCGTGCGCACGAGCGCCGCCGCCTCCCCGCCGAGGCGCGCGAGCACCGGGGCGGCGAGGTGCGGACGACGGCCGAGAGCGCGGTAGACGGCGCCCGCACGTCCCGGTGCCCGGGTCGCGAGGAGCGCGAACGACGATGCGAGCGCCTCCGGGACCCTCGCGGGGAAGGTCGACGGCGTCAGCCGGGTCACGGCCCGCGCGAGCCGCCCGATCGCCGTCAGCGACGGCGGAGCGGAGGCGTGCCCGCCCGAGCCGCGCACCGTGAGCCGCAGGGTGAGCACGCCCTTCTCGCCGACCCCGATCATCGCCACCGCCCCGACGACTCCCGGCAGCGGCGCCTCGACGACCGCGCTGCCCTCGTCGAGCACGAGCCAGGGAGTGACGCCGCGCTCGCGCAGGGTCTCCGCGGTCGCCTGCGCCGCCGCCCCGCGCACCTCCTCGTCGCCGCCGAACGACAGCAGGACGTCGCGGGCCGGGACGAAGCCCGCCGCGAGCAGGTTCTCGACCGCCTCCACCACGACCACGAGCGGGCCCTTGTCGTCGAGCGCTCCCCTGCCCCAGACGGCCCCATCGGCGATCGCCCCCTCGAACGGCGGATGCGTCCACGCGGCGGCGTCCTCGGCCGGTACGACGTCGAAGTGGGCCATCAGCACGAGCGGGGGTGCGTCGGAGTCGCGACCCGCCCAGCGGTAGAGCAGCCCGCGGTCGGTGATCCGCTCGAGGGAGAGGTGCTCGTGGAGCAGCGGGTAGAGCTCGCGGAGGACGTGGACGAACTCGTCGGCGCCGGTCAGCTCGGCCGAGACGGTCCGCACCCGGAGGAGCCGCGAGAGGCGCTCGGCGATGCCGTGGCGCGGGGTGGCGTCGTTCACTCGAGTCCTCGATCCGTCGGGGCGTGCGCCCATCGTGGCGCATCGGACGGGCTTGACAGGGGGCCTCGGCGGCCGCGCCGACACCGGCTTCGCGATCCAGGAGACCGCGGGTCGTACTCCCCCGGTGTCGCTCACCTTCGTCGAGACCTGCACCGTCGACATCACCGTGGTGTGGGGCGGTACCACGACGGTGCGCCTGCCCGAGCGGAGGCGTCGACGACGGGGGGAACTGGAACCTCGGCGCTGGAGCGGGCGGGCCGGGGAGCGGCATCCCGACGTCGGCTCCGACGTCCGGCCCGACGTCGGCGCCGAGCCCGGGTCCGTCATCGCCCTCGACGCCGACGCAGGTCCCCCCGGTCGAGCCGCGGTGATGTCCCGCTCCTCCGTGTTTCGAGCGTGAGAAATCTCGCAGCAATCGCGCCCTCGGGGTTGCGCCGCGGCTCCGCTCTCGCTGGAGTATCCGGATGACCGAAACGACGGACACCGCAGCAACGGCCCCCTCGAAGGGCGGAGGATCGCTCAAGAAGGTCATCACCGGCCCCCTCCTCTTCGCCTTCATCGTCGGCGACACGCTCGGCGCCGGCATCTACACGCTGGTCGGCACGATGGCGAACGACGTCGGAGGCGTCATCTGGCTGCCGCTGCTGATCGCGCTGGTCATCGCGCTGCTCACCGCCGGCACTTACGCCGAGCTGATCACCAAGTACCCGCACGCCGGCGGTGCCGCCCGCTACGCCGACCGCGCCTTCGGCAAGCCGTACCTGTCGTTCCTCGTCGGCTTCCTGATGATGGCGTCCGGGATCACGACCGCCGCCTCGCTGGCCAACGCGTTCGCCGGCGACTACCTCGGCGCGCTGCTCGACGTGCCGCCCGCTCCCACCGCGATCGTCTTCATCCTGCTGCTGACGCTGATCAACCTGCGCGGAGTGAAGGAGTCGCTGACCGCGAACCTCGTCGCCTCGGTCATCGAGGTGAGCGGCCTCGTCATCGTGATCGTCTGCGCCGCGATCTTCTTCGGCGGCGGCAACGGCGACCCGTCGCGCATCTTCGAGTTCAACCCCGACGTCGCGCCGCTGCAGGGCGCGTTCGCCGCCTCGATCGTCGCCTTCTTCTCGTTCCTCGGCTTCGAGGCCGCCGCGAACATGGCCGAGGAGGTGCGCAACCCGTCGAAGGTCTACCCGCGCGCCCTGTTCGCCGCCCTGTTCACAGCCGCCGTGGTCTACCTCCTGATCGCGCTCGGCGCCGTCATCGTGCTGCCGATCGAGGAGCTCGCGGCGTCGACCGGCCCGCTGCTCGACGTCGTCTCGGCGAGCGGAGTGGCGGTGCCCGAATGGCTGTTCGGCCTCATCGCGCTCGTCGCCATCGCGAACGGCGCCCTGCTGTTCATGGTGATGGCCAGCCGCGTCGGCTTCGGCCTCGCCTCCTCCGGACTCATGCCGAGCGCCCTCGCGCGCGTGCTGCCGAACCGCGGCACCCCATGGGTCTCGATCCTCGCGGTCGGCGTCGCCACCGCCGTGCTGAGCCTGGTCGGAGACGTCGGAACGCTCGCCGAGACCACCGTGCTGCTGCTCCTGCTCGTCTTCATCTCGGCGAACGTCTCGGTGCTCGTGCTCAAGAAGGACAAGGTCGACCACGAGCACTTCTCGGTCCCGCGGGTGGTGCCGGTGCTGGCGATCATCGCGAGCATCGTGCTGCTGACCCAGCAGACCGGCGAGGTCTGGCTCGGCTCGCTCGCGTACGTCGTCGTCGGCACTGTGCTGTTCCTGGCGACGCGCTACGGCAAGAAGGCCCACGCCGAGCGCTCGTGACGATCGATCGGTCACAGACGGACCGTGCGACTCGGGCGGTTTCAAGCGGCTAGTGCAACGGCGATGAGTTCTCTCATCTTGGCGGTGGGGCTGCGGAATTCGAGTGTTTGGCGGGGTCGGATGTTGAGGAGGCGCTGGGTTTCGGCGAGGTCGGCGTCGGTGATCGTGTTGAAGTTGAAGCCCTTGGGATAGAAGTCGCGGATCAGT
>NZ_WUCC01000011.1 GCF_009807095.1 Rathayibacter sp. VKM Ac-2754
CTCGACCAGCGGGCTCGCTGCGGCCGGAGTCCCTGCCGCAGGGCCGCCCACGCGGACGGTGGGCGCCGCCGCGCGGTAGGGCGTCAGCACGGTGCGCGCCGACTCGAGGAGGACGCGCGCCAGGACGTCGCGGTCGGCCGAGCGGAGCGAGGGGTCCATGCCGGCGATCATGAGGCCGCCGCCCGCGACGGCGAGCGCGATGCGCGCCTCCTCCGACGGGTCGGGGCCGATGAGGTGCCGGTTGATGCCGGTCGTCGCCTCGACGAAGGCGGGGTCGCGCCAGAGGAGCTGCACGACGGCCGGGTCGCGCTGGATGGCGGCGGCGAACTCGCGGTGGTCGACCGCGAGCGCGACCAGCCCCTCGAGCGTGACGTCGAACGCGCGCTCGGGAGGCGCCGCATCGGCGTCGCGGACGAGCTCGGCCATGCGCGTGAAGGCGGGCTCGACGACTGCCAGGACGATCTCGTCCTTCGAGGCGAACTGGTGGTAGACGGCCGCCTTGGTGACCCCGAGCTCGTCCGCGATGAGCTGCAGCGAGGTGCCGTTGACGCCGCGCTCGCCGAAGAGGCGCAGTGCCGTCTGCAGGAGGCGCGCCCGCGATTCGCCGCGCTTGCCGACCGGTCGGGCCATCGCTCCTCCTCGTTCGCTGAAGATCCTAGACGCGCATTGTCGAAAGCTAGCCGATCGGCTAGCTTTGCCGCAGATCACCTGGATCACCTGCGAAGAGGAGGAGCGGCGGATGAAGCTCTCGATGGTCACGGCCCCCGGCGAGACGACGACGGTCGAGGTCGACACCCCGACACCCGGACCGGCCGACGTGCTGGTGCGGGTGCGCGCGTGCGGCATCTGCGGCTCCGATGCGCTGTACATCTCCCTCGGCGGGCTGCCGGGCCTCGAGGGGCGCACGCCGCTGGGCCACGAGCCGGCGGGCGAGGTCGTCGCGGTCGGCTCCGGCGTCGAGGGCATCCCCCTCGGCGCCCGCGTCGTGATCAACCCGATGGCGGCGCGCACCGGCATCATCGGCTCCGGCGGCACGACCGGAGGCATGGCCGAGTTCCTCCTGATCGAGGACGCGGTGCTCGGGCGGAGCCTGCAGATCGTGCCCGACCACGTGCCCTTCGAGGTCGCGGCGCTCAACGAGCCGATGGCCGTCGCGCGCCACGCGGTGAACCGCACCGCGCCCGAGCCGGGTGACGCGGTCGTCGTCTTCGGGGCCGGCCCCATCGGCCTGGGCGCGGTGCTCGCCTACCGCGCGCTCGGAGCCGGCCACATCACGGTCGTCGACGTGATCCCGTCCCGCCTCGAGAAGGCGCTGATGGTCGGCGCCGACGCGGTCGTCGACTCCTCCCGCGAGGACGTCGTCGAGCGCCTCATCGCGCTGCAGGGCGAGGCGCCCGCGCGGCGTGGGCAGCGCAAGCCCGCGACCGACGTCTACCTCGACGCCGCGGGGGCCCCGATCGTGGTCCGGACCATCCTCGGCGCCGCCAAGCACGGTGCGACCGTCGGCATCGTGGCGGTGCACAAGACGCCCGTCGAGGTGGACTTCGGCGCGATCCTCGGCTCCGAGCTGACCCTCGTGCTCGCGATGGGATACCCCACCGAGATCTTCGAGGTGACGGAGGATCTGGTCGCGAACTGGGAGAAGTACGCGGTGATCGTCAGCGATGTCGTCGACTTCGCCGAGGTCGACCAGGCCTTCGTCACCGCCTCGACGCCGGGCGCGGCCGACAAGGTCGTCGTCGCCTTCGGCCCCGGCCCGCGATGACGATCAGCGCCCTCGATCCGGTGACCGCGCTGGTCGTCGTCGATCTGCAGCCCGCGACCGCCGCGAATCCGCTGGTCCACCCGATCGGCGACGTCGTCGCGCGCGCGGCCGAGCTGGCCTCGGCCTTCCGCGCGCACGGACTCACCGTCGCCCTGGTCACGGCCGATCTCGGCCGCCCGAACCCGGGGCGCACCGAGGTGGGCCGCGGACGGGCGGTGCCGGTCCTCCCGCCCGAGGCGATCGCTCCGCTGCCCGCTCTCGGCCGCGCCGACGACGACCTCGTGCTCGTGAAGAGCGCCTGGAGCGCCTTCGGCGGCACGGGTCTGCACGAGCTGCTCGCCGCCCGCGGCGTCACCCAGATCGTGCTCGCCGGCCTCACCACGAGCTTCGGCATCGAGTCGACCGCGCGCGCCGCCTACGACCTCGGCTACTCGGTGGTCGTCGCGACCGACGCCGTCACCGACCTGCAGGCCGCCTCGCACGAGGGCAGCGTCAGCCGCGTGCTGCCGGTCCTCGGCGAGACCGGCAGCACGGAGGACGTGCTCGCCCTGCTCCCCACGACCTGACCACCTCCCGCATCCGATCACCACTCACAAGGAGAAGCCCGTGCTCACTTCGAAGAACACCGTCCAGGAATGGCTCGACGACGCGGTCGGCGGCCCGATCCTCCGCGGCATCCTCGCCCAGGGCGGCCAGTCGGCCGACGACCTGAAGCCCGCGGCGGGCCTCAGCCTGCAGACGCTCGTCGAGCTCGGCGGCGGACGCTTCCCCCAGGAGCTCGTCGACACGCTCGTCCGCCAGGCGAACGGCGGCGTGATCCCGGAGGAGGAGGCGGAGGAGTCGGCGTCGGAGTCGTCCCGCTTCGCCGGGCGCACGGTGGTCGTCACCGGCGCGGGCTCGGGCATCGGCCGGGCGACCGCGCGCCGACTCGTCCGCGAGGGCGCGCGGGTGGTCGCGGTCGACGTCGTGCCGAAGGGCATCGACGAGCTGGCGGCCGCGTCTCCCGAGGGCTCGGTCGTGACCGTGACCGCCGACATCACCTCGGCCGACGGAGTCGCGGCGATCGTCGCCGCGGCGGGCGAGCGGATCGACGGCCTCGCGAACATCGCGGGGATCATGGACGGGATGACTCCGCTGCACGAGACGGAGGACGCCCTGTGGCGCCGGGTGTTCTCGGTGAACGTCGACGGCACGTTCGCGCTGAGCCGCGCGGTGCTGCCGGTGATGCTGGCGCAGGGCCGCGGCTCGGTGGTGAACATCGCGTCGGAGGCGTCGCTGCGCGGCAACGCGGCCGGCACGGCCTACACGGCCTCGAAGCACGCGGTGGTGGGCATCACGAAGTCGGCGGCGTTCTTCTACGGTCCCGCCGGAATCCGCACGAACGCCGTCGCCCCCGGCCCGACGGCCACCGCGATCGAGGGGTCGATGGCGGAGTCGGCGCGCGAGCGCCTGACGCCGTTCATGAAGCTGATCCCGCCGGTGGTCTCGGCCGACACGATGGCGGCCTCGATCACCTGGCTGCTCAGCGACGACTCCGCGAACGTGAACGGGATCGTCCTCGCCTCGGACGGCGGCTGGTCGGTGCAGTAGCCCGCGCCCGGGTGTCCGCGTCAGGGACGCGGCGCGCGCAGCTCGCGGCTGATCGCCCGGAGCCCGGTCGCGAGGGCCTCGAGCTCGTCCTCGCTCAGCCGTGACAGCACGTCCTCGCCGAGCTCCGGGCGCGCGGCCATCAGCTCGCGGACGACCGCCCGCCCGAGGGAGGTCGCGTGGATCCGCCGCACGCGGTGGTCGACCGGGTCGCCCGACCGGGTCACGAGCTCGGCGGCCGCGAGCCGGTCGACGAGCTTCGACATCGAGGGCATCGAGACACCGAAGCGGTCGGCGAGTCCGGCGCCGGTCGCCCCCTCCTCCGTCGTCACCACGACGCTGAGCGCCTTGAGCTGCTGGATCGTGAGGTCCGTCGTCAGCAGCGGCTCGAGCACCCGCGGGATGGAGCGGACGGTGATCGCGATCGACAGCGCCTCGATGTCGGCCATCGTTCGAGCGCGGCTGTCGTCGGAGGGCATGCGCTCACCGTAGGTCCCAGCCGACGCCCAGCACAAATGGTTAGCTCGAGGCTAACCTTTTGAGACATCACCCGATCCGGAGCCGTGTCGGCGCGTCAGGCCGGGAGCAGTCGCTCCCCGCCGAAGGCCCGGTCTCCCGCGGTCGATGCGCCGCGCGGCGCGACGAAAGCGAGACACGATGACCGCCGGCACCACCGACACGCTCGACCTCGACGCCGCTCGCGAGAGGTACCGCCGCGAGCGCGACCGCCGCCTGCGCCCCGACGGCGCGACGCAGTACCGCCGCGCCGCGGGGGAGTTCGGCTACTACGCGAAGGACCCGTACACCGAGCGCGTCGAGCGCGAGCCCGTCGCCGACCGCGTCGAGGCTCTCGTGATCGGAGCCGGCTTCGGCGGGCTGCTCACGGCCGCGCGCCTCCGCGAGTCGGGCGTCGAGTCGATCCGCCTGATGGACGAGGCGGGCGACGTCGGCGGCACCTGGTACTGGAACCGCTACCCGGGGGTGCGCTGCGACATCGAGTCGTACGTCTACATGCCGCTGCTCGAAGAGGTCGGCACCATGCCCACCGAGCGCTACGCCCCGGGCGACGAGATCCGCCGGCACGCCGTCGCGATCGCCGAGCACTACGGGCTGTACCGCGACGCACTCTTCCAGACCCGCGCGACCTCGCTCGACTGGGACGAGGAGGCGGACGAGTGGATCGTCGGCACCGACCGCGGCGACCGGTTCCGCGCGCGCTTCGTCGTCACCTCCTCCGGCACGATGACCCAGGCGAAGCTCCCCGGCATCCCCGGGATCGAGACCTTCCGCGGCCACACCTTCCACACCAGCCGCTGGGACTACGGCTACACCGGAGGCTCGGCCGACGGCGGCCTCACGGGTCTCGCCGACAAGCGGGTCGCCGTGGTCGGCACCGGGGCGACCGGCCTCCAGGTCGTGCCGCACGTCGGCGCCGACGCGCGCGAGCTGATCGTCTTCCAGCGCACGCCGTCGACGGTCGACGTCCGCGACAACCGGCCGACCGATCCGGAGTGGGCGGCATCGCTCGAGCCCGGCTGGCAGCGCGAGCGGATGGAGAACTTCCTCGCCGTGCTCGCCGGCGAGCCCGTCGAGGAGAGCCTCGTCGAGGACGGCTGGACCGCGACGACCGCGCTGCAGCGGCAGATCCTCTCCGGCGCGGTCGACGGGACGCTCACTCCCGAGGAGCGCGAGCGGCGCGACGAGCTCGACGACCTCGCGACGATGAACCGCCTCCGTGCCCGGATCGACCAGGTGGTCGACGACCCCGCGACGGCCGAGGCGCTCAAGCCCTGGTACCGCTACATGTGCAAGCGCCCGGGCTTCAGCGACACCTACCTGCCCACCTTCAACCTCCCGGACGTCACCCTCGTCGACACGGCCGATGCCGGCGGGATCACCCGGGTGACCGAGACGAGCGTCGTCGTCGGCGACGCCGAGTACGAGGTCGACTGCCTGATCTTCGCGACCGGTTTCGAGGTCGGCGTCTCGGGCGTCGTGTCGGGCACGCTGCCCGTGACCGGCCGCGACGGCCGCACCCTCCTGGAGGCGTGGGCCCGCGGCCCGCGCACGCTGCACGGCTTCTCGTCGCACGGCTTCCCGAACCTGTTCCACCTCAGCGGCATCCAGAACGCCAACTCGGTCAACTTCGCCCACATCCTGCTCGAGCAGGCCGAGCACATCGCCGCCGTGATCGCCCGCGGCCGCGAGGTCGGCGCGCGCTACCTCGAGCCGTCCGCCGAGGCCGAGGAGGCGTGGGTCCGCACCGTCCACGAGACCGCCGCCGACACGCGGGCGTTCCAGGCCGAGTGCACGCCCGGCTACTACAACGGCGAGGGCACCCGCTCGATCGGAGGAGCCTCCTACAGCCCGGGGCCGATCGCCTTCCACCGCCTCCTGCGCGAGTGGCGCGACGGCGGCATGGGCGACGTGCTGGTCGGCGCCGACGTCGAGGCGGCCCGATGAGGAACGCGCGCCTGCTCGCGGTGCCGGCGGTGCTCGCGCTCGCCGGCTGCACCGCCGCCGCCCCCGACGACGCCGCCCCGGACGGATCGGCGGCGACGGGCGGCGAGATCACGGCCGAGCGAGTGCTGCAGGTCTCCGAGGTCCACGAGGCGACGGGCATGACCCTGCTCGAGGGTCCCGTCTTCGGGCCCGACGGGAGCCTGTACGTCGTCGACGTGGTGGCCCCGCCCGGTGCCGGGAAGGTGCTCCGCGTCGACCTCGAGGACGACAGCGTTGAGACGGTCCACACCGATGACGCCGCCGTCCTGACCTCCGCCCAGTTCGGACCGGCCGACGGGCGCCTGTACGTGACCGACTTCGTCGGCGGCGCGATCCGCAGCATGACCACCGACGGCACCGACGTGCGCGAGGTCTTCTCCGGGCCGGTCGACGGGGTGCCGATGCAGCCGGACGACATCGCGTTCGGACCAGACGGAGCGCTCTACGTCACCGATGCGGCCGGGGCGACCGCGCCGTACTGGGAGGCGAGCGGACGCGTCGTGCGCATCGACCCGGCGACCGCGGAGGCGACCGTGCTCGCCTCCGATCTGCCCTCGCCCAACGGCGTCGGCTTCTCGCCCGACTACGACGCACTCTGGGTGAGCCTCAACACCGGCAACCGCATCGACAGGCTCACGCTCTCACCGGAGGGGACCGAGGTCGCGACCGCGCACCCCGCGATCGTCGCCTCCGCCGGCATCGGGCAGGTCGACTCGATCGCGGTCGACGCCGACGGGCGCCTCTACGTCGGACTGCACAACCGGCCCGAGATCCTCGTCTACGACACTGAGGGCGCGCTCCTCACCACGGTCACGGTCCCGGAGGGAGAGGCGACCGGGCTCGCCTCGGCCACCAACGTCGCGATCGAGCCGGGCGGGACCGACGCCTACGCGACGATCAGCGGTGCGGACGGCGGCTTCGTCTACCGCTTCGAGGCGCTCGGCGAGGGGATCCCGCAGTCGAACGGGGGGTGAGCGCCGCTCCAGCGGTGTCTAGGGTGAGCGCATGAGCTCAGAACCGGCCATGCCCAGCGTGCGCGCGGCCGTGGGCGACCCGCGGATCCTCGTCTTCGGCCGACTCCTCGGCGCCGCGAACGGCTGGGAGCACCTCCTCGCCAGGGCGCTCGAGGAGGAGACGGGGCTCGACCACACGCTGTTCGAGCTGCTCGTCGTGGTCGGTCGGGCGGGCGAGGGCGGCATCGCGGTCCGCGACATCGCGCAGGCGCGGGTGCTCACCTCCGGCGGCGCGACGCGGCTGGTGCAGCGCGGCGTGCAGCGCGGGCTCGTCGAGCGCCGGCCCTCTTCCGACGACGCTCGCGTGCAGCTCGTCGAGCTCACCGAGGAGGGGGAGCGGATGCTGCTGCGGGCCAGTGCGGTCCATGCCGCCAATATCGAGCGGACGATGCTCGCCGTGCTGCCCGCGGAGCACCGGGAGTCGTTCGCGGCCGCCGTCGAGGCGCTCAGCAAGGGCGCGGCGCGGGCGCTCCCCGTCATGCCGTGATCGCGTTCACCGTCGTCGGGAATAGCTGACTGCGCAGCTAAGTTGTCTCGGGTGCACGGCGACCGCCGCCGGCATCCCGAGAAAGCGACCGCTCAGCATGACCCTCTCCTTCGACGTCTTCGATCTCGACTTCCCGGTCGGATCCCCGAACAAGTCCGCCGTCCTCGTGACCGGCCCGACTGAGGCCGTCCTCGTCGATGCCGGCTTCACCCGCGCCGACGGACACCGCCTCGTCGCGGCGATCCTCGACTCCGGCAGGACCCTGACCACCGTGTTCGTCAGCCACGCCGACCCCGACTTCTACTTCGGCCTCGAGGTCGTCGCCGACGCGTTCCCGGAGGCGGCGATCGTCGCCACTCCGATCGTCATCGGGCACATCCACGCCTCGTTCGAGGGCAAGCTCAAGGCGTGGGCCGCGTTCGGCGCGAACCTGCCGACGCGCCTCGTCGAGATCTCGCCGCTCGCCTCCGACACGATCGAGGTCGACGGCGAGGCGCTCGAGCTGCGCGGCGGCTCCGGGATCCTGCCCGACCGCCACTACCTCTGGCACCCCGCGCAGCGCGCGATCCTCGGCGGCGTGCTCGTGTTCCAGCAGGAGCACGTCTGGACCGCCGACACCGCGACCCCCGAGCAGCGCTCGGCCTGGGTCGACCTGCTCGACGAGATGCTCGCCCTCGAGCCCGCCCTCGTCGTCCCGGGCCACCGCCTGCCCGGCACCGCGACCGACGCGAGCGCCCTGCAGTACACCCGCGACTACCTCGTGGAGTTCGAGGACGTGCTCGCCGAGGCGGCGGACGGTGCCGCCGCCACCGCGCTGCTCGCCGCGAAGCATCCCGACGCGGGGATGATGATCGCAGCCCAGATCGGGCCGAAGGTCGCCAAGGGAGAGATGACATGGGGCTGAACGAGAGCACCGCCGAGACCGTGAGCACCGCAGACACCGCGAGCACCGCACCGCGCGACGTCGTCCGCCGCCAGTACCTCGCCTCCGCCGCCGGAGACCTCGACGCGCTGCGGGCCACGATGGCCCCCGACGTCGAGTGGACCGAGATGGCGGGCTTCCCGCTCGCGGGCACCTACCGCACGCCCGAGGGAGTCACCTCGAACGTGATGGAGATCCTGGGCCGCGACTGGGAGGGCTGGGCCGCCCACGACGACCACTACGTCGTCGAGGGCGAGAACGTCGTCGTGCTCGCGCGCTACACCGCGACGCACCGCAGCACCGGCAAGGCGCTCGACGCTCGGGTGGCCCACCACTTCGTGGTGCGCGGCGGGCTCATCGTGCGCTTCGAGCAGTTCGTCGACACGGCGCTGGTCGCCGCGGCGGCCACGGCCGACTGAGGCGCCGGACGACCTCCGGCTCGCGATCCTGCGAGCCGGAGCTCCTCCCGCTCAGGTCACGGCTTGAGCAGGTCGAGACCCAGCAGCGGCCCGCCCGGGAACGCCGTCAGCGGGGCGCCGACGGAGAGGGCGCCGAGGTCGACGGGGAAGAGCCCGAGTCGCGCCTGGAGCGCTGCGATCTCGGTGTTGGCCGAGGCGTCGTCGCCGCTGAGGAAGACGACGGACTGTCCGCCGGCGCGGCGGGGCTCGGCGAGCACCGGCGGCTCGATGTGGTTGAAGGTCTTCACGACGCGGGCGCCCGGAGCGAGCTCGCGGACGAGCTCGCTCGAGGTGCGTCCCTGCGTGTCCGCCGCCTTCAGGCCCATCGCGGCCAGCGGGTTCGCGGGATCCTGCAGCTCGGGCGAGTCGGGAGCGAGGAAGATCACCGCGTTCGATGCGTCGACCAGGATGCGGCCCTCCCAGCTGGAGAGGCGGCCGAGGACGCCCTCGACGGCGACCCAGGGGACGGTGAGGATCACGATGTCGGCCTGCCCGGCCTCCTCGATCGTGACCGGGCGGAGGAACTCCGATTCTGCGGCGAGGTCGGTGAGGGTCTCGGGACCGCGGCTGTTCGCGATCAGGACGGGGAGGCCCTTCGCGGCGAGGGCGCGCGCGATCGCGCCGCCCATCGCTCCGACGCCGAGGACTCCGAGGGATGCTGAGGGCGTTGCGCCCGCGTCGATGCTCATGTCCGGTACAACTGATTGACGCGTCAATTATTCCTAGGAAGCGCGAACCTCATCCGGATCCCGTGACGCCTCCGCATGCACGGCCCGGATCTCCTCCGCGCTGATGTCGGCCCCGAAGAGAGCGCCTCCCGGCTGCAGGAGCCGTCCCTCACGCAGCCCGCCCAGATCGACCGGGTCGAAGCCGAACGCGTCGACCACGGCGGCGACCGCGCGCCGGTCGTCGGGATCGTCGCCCACGATCGCGATGCCCTTGCGACCGGGGGCGCCGGCGGGGCGCGGCTCCTCGTCGAGGTCGTGGTAGCCCATGTGGTTGAACGCCTTGACGACGCGCGAGCGGGGGAGGGACCGGCTGACGATCTCGCTCGTCGTCACCTCGGGGTCGGTCAGGTCGGGGCGCGGGCCGTCGACCTCCCACCAGTAGTTCATCGAGTCGATCACGAGCTTCCCGGCGAGGGCGTCGACCGGGACCGAGCCGAGCTTGCCGAGCGGGAGGGCGAGGATCACGATGTCGGCCTCCGCGGCGGCGTCGGTGGCCGTCACCGCCTCTGCCCCGGGCGCGAGGACATCGACGGTCAGGGCGATGGCGGAGGGGTCGCGGGAGCTGCTGACGAGCACCCTGTACCCCGCGGCGAGTGCCAGGCGGGCGAGGACGGTGCCGACTTTGCCTGCGCCGAGGATGCCGATGGTGGTGGATGTCCGCGTGGTCATGGTCACCACCCTGTCAGCGTCCGAGGATGTCGCGGACCATCGGGATGACCTCTGCTCCGTAGAGCTGGACCGCGCGCATCCGGTCCTTCATCGGGATCGGGCCCGCGGAGTAGATGAGGTCGAAGCGTCCGACGTCGAGGGTCGAGATCGCGGCGGCGATGCGGCGGGCGACCGTCGACGGCGAGCCGACGTACATCGATCCGTGCTCCACCTCCTGGTCGAACTCGGCCCGGGTGACCGGCGGCCAGCCGCGGAGGGCGCCGATGCGGTCGCGGACGATCTTGTAGGGCGGGAAGAAGATCTCGCGGGCCGCCTCGTCGGTGTCGGCGATGAAGCCCGGCGAGTGCATGCCGATGGGGTGCGCGGTGGTGCCGAACTGCTCGGCGGCGCGCCGGTACAGGTCGGTGTAGGGCGCGAAGCGCTCGGGGCTGCCGCCGATGATCGCGAGCATCAGCGGGAAGCCGTACTTGGCGGTGCGCACGACCGACTGCGGCGAGCCGCCGACGCCGACCCAGGTCGACAGGTTGCCCGACTCGGTCTTGGGGAAGACGTCCGCGTCATGGAGTGCGGGCCTCGTTGTCCCGCTCCAGGTGACGGGCTTCTCGGTGAGCAGCTCGGCGAAGAGGTCGATCTTCTCCTCGAAGAGCGTGTCGTAGTCCTTCAGGTCGTAGCCGAAGAGGGGGAACGACTCGGTGAAGGAGCCGCGGCCGAGGATCACCTCGGCCCGGCCGTTCGAGAGCGCGTCGAGGGTCGCGAAGCGCTGGAACACCCGCACCGGGTCGTCCGAGCTGAGCACCGTGACTCCGGAGGCGAGGCGGATGCGCTCGGTCGCGGTCGCGATCCCGGCGAGGACGGTCTCGGGCGACGAGATCGCGTACTCGGGCCGGTGGTGCTCGCCGACGGCGAAGACGTCGACGCCGAGCTCGTCGGCGAGGACGGCCTCGACGACGACCTGGCGGATCGCCTCGGGATGGGTGGCGAGGACGCCGGGGGACTTCTCGGGGATGTCGCCGAAGGTGTCGAGTCCGAATTCGAGATCAGGCATGGCGGGGCTCTTCCCGGGGAGGTCGTGGGCCTCTCGGCCGGCCGTTCTCCTACAGTTGACGTGTCACCTCGGAACCGAGGTACTTGACATGTCAAACAGAGGACCGGCGATGGCTATTCCCGACGACCGGCGCCGCCGACGCTCTCCCACGCCGAGCGAGCTCGCCGCGTGGCGCCTGTTCATCGAGACGTCCGAGCGCGTGCGCGGAGTCGTCGCCTCGCGGCTCCAGGAGGACTCCGGGCTCTCGCAGGGCGACTACGCGGTCCTCCTCGCCCTGACCGAGCACCCCGAGCACCGCCTCCGCTCGTCGCAGCTCGCCGAGGACATCGGCTGGGAGCGCAGCCGGCTCTCGCACCACCTAGGACGGATGGAGCGGCGCGGTCTCCTCACCCGCGAGCAGGCCTCCGATGACAGCCGCGGGGCCGAGGTCGTGCTCGCCGCGCCGGGTGCCGAGGCGTTCCGCTCCGCGACGGCGCCGCACTTCCGAGCGGTCCAGGAGACCTTCGTCGCGGGGCTCTCCTCCGATCAGCTCGCCGCGGTGCAGGAGGCGATGCTCGCGCTCCGGGCGCACCTCGCCTCGCGGGACTGACCGGTACCGGTGGCGCGGGTCGGCGCGGTCGTACAGTGAGCGCACGGAGCAGCGACACCGGGAGGACCGCATGAGCGACGAGCAGCACGTCACCGTCGAGGAGGACCGCGACCGGTCGCGGTTCGAGGTGCTCCTCGACGGGGAGCGGGCCGGAGTGGCCGCCTACGAGCAGCGCGGCCGAGTGCGCACCTTCACCCACACGGTCGTCTTCCCGGAGTTCGGGGGCCACGGCCTGGGCAGTGCGCTCGCGGCGGCGGTGCTCGCCGACGCCCGCGCCCAGGGCTACGAGGTGGTCCCGCAGTGCCCGTTCATCGCGGCCTACATCGGCGATCACCGCGAGTGGCTCGACATCGTCGATCCCGCGTCCCGCGAGCGGCTGACGTCGTGACCGGGGCGTCCGCCGGCCCGACGCGCTAGTCAGCCGCGCAGCCGCTCCAGCTCGGCCCTCAGCACGCCGACCGCCCACTCGCCCTCGCCCTCGCGCAGGAGCAGGTGCACGGCGAGTCCGTCGACGAGCGCGTGCAGGCGGCGCGCGGAGTCGAGCAGCTCGGCATCCGGGTGTCGCCCCGCCACGGAGGCGCAGAGCAGCACGCACATCTCGGCCAGCCCCCGGTGCGCCTCGTCGCGGATCCCGCGCAGCTCGGGCAGGGCCGGCGTCTCGGCGATCAGCGCGATGTTCACCTCGAGCTCGGCGCGGCTGTCGGGTTCGAGCGGCAGCAGGTGGCGCAGCATCGCCACCGCGTCGGCGAGCGCGTCGCCCGTGCGCGCAGTGGCGAGGATCCGCTCGGTCGCGCGCGTCACCATCAGCTCGGCCGAGAAGGCGACGAGCTCGGTGCGGGTGGGGAACACGTGCCGGAGCGAGCCGACGACGACGCCCGCCTCCTCCGCGACGGTGCGGACCGAGACGGCGCCGATGCCGCGCTCGCGCACCACGCGCCAGACCGCCTCGGCCAGCTGGGCCTTGCGGGCATCGCGGTCGAGGGGCACTCCGCGAGATTAGCACGAGCGTGCTAGCGTTCGATCTCGATTAGCACAGTCGTGCTGATCGACCGGAGCAACGGGGGAACCATGATCCTGGCCATCGTCATCGCGTGCGAGATCGGATTCTGGGTGGTCATCGCCCTGGGCCTGATCGCGCGCTACGCCCTCCGCTGGAAGCGCACCGGAGCCGTGCTGCTCGCGCTGACCCCCGTGGTCGACGTCGTCCTGCTCGTCGCGACCGCGATCGATCTGCACAACGGAGCGACGGCCTCCCTCGCGCACTCGCTCTCGGCCGTCTACCTCGGCTTCTCGATCGCCTACGGCCACGCGCTCGTCCGCGCCGCCGACCTGCGCTTCGCCCACCGCTTCGCCGGGGGCCCGGCCCCGCAGAAGCTCTCCGGCTCCGCCCACGCGCGCTCGTGCTGGAAGGACCTCGCGCGCACGACCCTCGCCGCGGCGATCGCGGCCGGGGTCGTCCTCCTGCTCGGCGCGATCGCCGGAGACCCCGCGCGGACCGGGGCGCTCGAGGGCGTCTTCCCGATCCTGCTCCTCGTCGTGGCGATCGAGGTCGTCACGGCCGTCGGCTACTCGATCTGGCCACGGCCGGCGCCGGTGGAGTCCCGCGCGGAGCGAGCCGTCGCATGAGCGTCGCCGTCGGTGTCGTTCGCAGGACGGTGCCGCGCGGTGCCGCGCTCCTCCGGGCGGTCGTCGCGTGGCTGATCCTCGGGGCCGGGCTCGGAGCCACGATCGGTGCGGCGGACGCCCTCGACCAGGCGCTCGGACTGCCCCTCCTCGCCGTCGTGCTCGTGCAGGCGGTGCTGATGTCGGCCCTCGTGGTCCCCGCGATCGCGCTGCTGCGCCGCCGGGTCGACCGGCGCGATCTGAGGGGGCTGGGTCTGACCCGGCGGGCGCTGCGTCCGCTCTCCGTGGGCGTCGCCGTCGGCGCGGGCTCGGGCCTCGCGGTCTGGCTGCCCGCGGCGCTGGCCGGCTGGATCCGCGTCGAGGCCGTCGATCCGGTCGCCTTCGCGGGGTTCCTGCTGCTGAACGGCGTCGTCATCGTCCTCTACGAGGCCCTGCCCGAGGAGCTCGCGCTGCGCGGGTACGCGTGGACGAACCTCCGCGATGGGTGGGGCCCGGCCGTCGCGACCGTCGTGACCACCGCGCTGTTCCCGTTCCTCGGTCTCGTCATCGGCCCGGTGCGGTGGGCCGTGACGACGGTGCTCGGCGGGGCGGGCGAGGAGCCGGCGGTGTTCCCGGCGGGGAACGACCCGGTCGTCTACGTGCTGCAGCTCGTGCTGTTCGGGCTGGCGCTCGTCGCCGCGCGCCGGCTGCCGATCGAGGGGGCCCTCCTGGTCGCGATCGCGTTCCACGCCACCCAGCTCACCGTCACGCGCACCCTGTTGGGCGGGATGACGTGGGCGCCGTCGGGCTGGAGGGTCGAGTTCGTCGAGCCGGACGCCATCGCCCTCGTCCTGCTGCACATCCTGGTGGCGGGCGCGGTGCTCGTCGGGATGCGGTGGGCGCGGGAACGCGCCGGCAGGCGACGGCTCAGGACCCGAGACCGACCTTGACCAGTGCCACGGCGATCCCGACGAGCGCGAGCACGATCCCCGCCACGAAGGTGCGGAAGGACGGGCGCTCGCCGCGGATCCGCGCCACGATCGGGCCGATCAGGGCGAGGCGGATCACGAGGTAGGTCAGCGCGATGATCTCTGCCGTCGAGCCGGGGACGGCCGTCAGCCAGGCGAGCCCCAGGACGGCGGCGGGGAGGATCCCCGAAGTGAGCACGGGGAGGGAGTCGCGGAGCTCGGCGCGGAGGACCGCCGCGGAGAGCCGCTCGTCGGTCCGCGCCCGACGGCCGATCGACTCGGCGAAGGTGTGCGCGAGGAAGGTCGAGAACGCGGTGGCGAGCACATACCAGAAGCCCTGCCCGTTCTCGGCGGCCACCGTGGTCAGCGGTGCGATGGTGGCGAGCGTCACGATGTTGCCGTAGACGTAGGCCGTGATGCGGCTGGAGGCGTCCTCGCGGGACAGCCTCGGCCGGGACGGCTCGGGGGCACCGGTCATGCGGTTCACCCTAGGGCTCCGCATCACACCGAGGGCTCGAGATACCGCGAGAGGACGCGCGCGGCGTCGCGTCCGGCGCGGTTCGCGCCGACGGTCGACTGCGAGGGGCCGAAGCCGATCAGGTGCACGCGCGGGTCGGCGTCGACCCGGGTCCCGGTCATCGTGATGCCGCCGCGATCGTTGCGCAGGGCGAGCGGATCGAGGTGCGCGAGATCGCCGCGGAAGCCGGTGGCCCAGAGGATGTCGTCGACCGGCGTGAGCGTCCCGTCGGCCTCGCGCACGCCGTCCGGCTCGATCGCGGTGAACATCGGCCGGCGCACGAGCGCGCCCCGCTCGCGGGCGGCGACCGCGTACGGGGTCCAGGCGAGTCCGGTGTACGAGACGACGCTCCCGGCCGGGTTCCCCGCCTCGACGTCGGCGGTGACGCGCGCGATGATGTCGCGGCCCTCGGTCTCGGGAGTGAAGGCGCCGGGCAGCCAGACCGGCTCGCGGCGGGTGTACCAGAACGTGGTCGCGCCGCGCGAGATCTCCTCGAGCTGCTGTACCGCCGAGATGCCGCCACCGACGACGGCCACGCGCCGGCCGGCGAAGTCCTCGGCGCGGACGTAGTCGCGGGTGTGCAGCGACCGCCCGCGGAACGTCTCCTGCCCGGGGTGATGGGGGAGCAGCGGGTTGTTCCAGGTGCCGGTGGCGTTGATCACGGCGCGGGTGGCCCAGTCGCCCGCGTCGGTCCGGACGACGAGGTCGCCCTCCGGATCGTCGTCGACGGCCTCGACGCTCCGCGCGGTCACGGGGCGGAGGATCGGCAGCTGCTCGGCGCGCTCGAAGTCGGCGAAGTACCTCGGCACCGCGGCGCGCGACGGCTCTGCGGGATCGACGGGTGGGACCGGGAAGCCGGGCAGGTCGAAGATGCCGTTCACCGTCGCCATCCGCAGCGACTCCCAGCGGTGCTGCCACGCGCCTCCGGGGGCGGGATTCGCGTCGAGCATCACGAAGGTCCGGGCGCCGGAGGGATCGGCGAGGGCGCTCGAGAATCCGCGGCGCGCGAGGTGGTGGCCGGCCGAGAGCCCCGCCTGGCCGACGCCGATCACCACGACGGTCGCCGCGCGCACGTCGGTGCCGCTCGCGTCGTCCATCGCTCCAGCTTAGGACGTGGATACAGCGATCGCTGTACTATCGGAGTCGTGCCAGCCGCCCTGCCCGTCACCGCGACCCTCACCCACACCGCCGCGCTCGCCCGCCTCGGCTCGGCGCTGTCCGACCAGACCCGCGCGAGCATCCTGCTGATGCTGCGTGAGGCGCCGGCGTTCCCCTCCGACCTCGCCGACGCGCTCGACGTCTCGCGCCAGGTGATGTCGAACCACCTCGCCTGCCTCCGCGGCTGCGGCCTGGTCGCCGCGATCCCGGAGGGGCGGCGCACCTGGTACCGCCTCGCCGACCCGCACCTCGCGCCCGCGCTCGACGACCTGCTGCGGGTGGTGCTGTACGTCGACCCCGACTGCTGCGAGGGCGAGGGGTGCAGCTGCTCATGACGACGCTCACCGCGGACCGCCGCACGCTCCTCCGGCGCCGGGTGCGCCTCCTGGTCGCCGCCACCATCGGCTACAACCTCGTCGAGGCGATCGTCGCGCTGAGCGCCGGCGCCGCGGCGTCCTCGACGGCGCTGATCGGCTTCGGGCTCGACTCCGGCATCGAGGTGCTGTCGGCCGCCGCGGTCGCCTGGCAGTTCACGCGTCGCGATCCCGAGCGCTACGAGAAGGGCACGCTGCGCGTGATCGCGGTGGCCTTCTTCGCGCTCGCCGCCTACGTCGCGTTCTCGTCCGTGCTGGCGCTCGCCGGCGCCCGGGAGGCGGAGCACAGCCCGCTCGGGCTCGTCATCACAGCGCTGAGCGTGATCGTGATGCCGTTCCTCTCGTTCGCCGAGCGCCGCACCGGCCGCGAGCTCGGGTCGGCCAGCGTCGTGGCCGACTCGAAGCAGACCCTGGTCTGCACGTGGCTGTCGGCCGCGGTGCTGATCGGGCTGGTGCTCGACGGCCTGCTCGGCTGGTGGTGGGCGGATCCGGTCGCCGGGCTCGTGATCGTCGTCTTCGCGCTGCGCGAGGGCGTGGAGGCGTGGCGCGGCGACGCGTGCGCCACCTCCGTCGGCATGGTGCTCGAGGACGACTGAGGCTCTCGTCAGTGCGAGTGCAGGACCGCCCAGGCGAAGAGCGAGTCGAGACGACGCACATCGGCGCCGCGGCCGAGCTTGATCTTGATGTGGCCCGCGCGGGTCCAGAGCTCGACCTCGGAGTTGATGTCGAACGTGCCCGCGTTCTCGGTCGACCACATGTTGATCGAGCTGTAGGGCAGCGAGTAGATCTCGACCTTCTTGCCGGTGATGCCCTGCGCGTCGCGGACGATCAGCCGCTTCGTAGTGAACGTCGCCGAGTCGCGCAGGGTGCGGAAGGCGGCGACCGCCGTCTCGCCCTCGACGAGCAGCGCTCCGACGTCATCGGGGACGGCGATCTCTTGGGCGAGGGTCCAGGTGAGCAGCGGTGCGATGTCCATCCGGCCACTCTGGCTGCTCGAGCGCCGGAGCGCACTCCCGAGGGCTGATTCCACCCAGCGACTCCCCACTGGCGTGCGCGATCCTCGGAGGATGACTCCCGCCGTGCCCGACGCCCTCGTCCCGCTCGCGCTGCGGCTGATCCGGGCCGACCGCACCTTCGTCACGGCCGACGGTGCTCGCCGGCGCATCCGCGAGAACGCGCTGCGGCCGGCGCCGTACGGTCCCCCGCCACGCCTGCGACCCGGAGTGCGGGTCGACGTGGAGCAGGTCGGCGGCTGGCCGGTCTACTCGATCCGGCCGCAGCGCATCCTCGGCGGAGTCGTCTACGCGCACGGCGGCGGCTGGGTCAACGAGATCGCGCCGCAGCACTGGTGGCTCGCCGCGCGGATCGCGGACAAGGCGTCAGTGGCGGTGACCCTCCCGATCTACCCGCTCGTGCCGTTCGGCACCGCGCTGGAGGCGCGCGACGGCGTGCTCGCGCTCGTGCGGCGCAGTCTCGAGCGCCACGGACCGACCGCGCTGGCCGGTGACTCGGCCGGCGGGCAGATCGCCCTCTCGACGGCGCTCGCCCTCCGCGACCACGGCGTGACCCTCCCGCAGACCCTGCTGATCTCGCCCGCGCTGGATCTCACCTGGAGCAACCCGCGCATCCCGCTCGTCCAGCCGACGGACCCGTGGCTGGCGACTCCCGGTGGCCGGGTGCTCGCCGACCGCTGGCGCGGCTCCCTCGAGCTCGTCGATCCGGTGGTGAGCCCGCTCTTCGGCGACCTCACCGGGCTCGGGCCTCTGACGGTCTTCACCGGCACCCGCGACGTGCTGAACCCCGATGCGCACGTGCTCGCGTCGAAGGCTGAGGCCGCGGGAGTGCCGCTCACGCTGCACGAGGCCGTCGGCCAGGTGCACGTGTATCCGCTGGTGCCGACTCGCGCCGGCCGCGCGGCGCAGTGCGACATCGTCGCGGCCCTGCGGCCGCACTGAGAGTCGATTCGTCTGCGCAACCAAGGCTGAACGCCCCGAATCGCGAGATTCGGGAGGATTCGGGGCATCCAGCCTCAGTTGTGCGGGTGTTGGCCGTGCGACACGGAAGTCACGTTCGCGAAGCGGCCGGATCCGGTGGTTCGCGGACGAGGACCGGTCAGCGGAGCCCGTTGGCGCGCGCGAAGCGGTCCAGCGCGGCGCGGTCCGGCAGGAGCACCGAGGGGACGGCTGACTCCTCGTGCAGCCTCCGGCAGCGCCCCCTGCTCCGGCGCGAGGGACCGAGGAGGAACCGCAGCATCGCGAGGCTCACCCGGTCGCGCGTCTCCTCCAGGCCGCCGACGCGTTCCTGCCCGCTCCAGGTGCGGTGGAGGTAGCGGATCACGGTCGCGGTCGTGGTGGACTCGAGCGCGATCAGGCCCGTCGCCCGGTCGAGGCGCTCGGGCAGCCAGCGCGAGTAGTTGCCCTCGATCACCCAGCACTCGCCGGCGATGGCCGCGGCATGGAGCGCGGCGAACTCGTCGTCGCCCCGCTCGACCCAGTGCCTGCCGGGAAGATGCCGGTACTGGTCGAGGTGGACGACCCGCATCCCTCGGGCGCGGCCGATAGCCGCGGCGAGAGTCGACTTGCCGCTGCTCGACGGGCCGATGATGCAGAGGCGATCGCCGAGGTCATCGAGGTCCATCCCTCGATCCTGGCCGTTGCCGGGGCTGCGACCGCAGAAAGAAGGCTGAACGCTCCGAATCGCGACGTTCTCGCGGATCCGGGGCGTTCAGCCTTCGTTGTGCGGGGCTCAGGCGCCCCAGCTCGACTGGGTGCCGCCGACGCGCTCGTCGGCGAGGGCCTGGGCGTGGCCGGAGGCGGCGTAGGCCGCCATCGGGTCGGCCGGCAGGCCACGGGACGAGCGCCACTCGGCCAGCGCCGGGCGCACGTCCGAGTAGAAGGCGTCCATGAAGATCCCGTTCGCGCCCAGCACGTCGCCGGCGAGCTGCGCCTCCTCGAGGGCGGCGCGGTCGACGAGCAGCGCGCGCGCCGTCATCTCCTGCACGTTGAGCACCGAGCGGATCTGACCGGGGATCTTGTCCTCGACGTTGTGGCACTGGTCGAGCATGAAGGCGACGGGCGAGTCCGGGCCGTAGCCGCCTCCGCGCACGACCTCGAAGAGGATGCGGAAGAGCTGGAACGGGTCGGCCGCGCCGACGATGAGGTCGTCGTCGGCGTAGAAGCGCGAGTTGAAGTCGAACGAGCCGAGCTTCCCGAGGCGCAGCAGCTGGGCGACGATGAACTCGATGTTGGTGCCGGGCGCGTGGTGACCGGTGTCGAGGCAGACCAGCGCGCGGTCGCCGAGGGCGGCGACGTGGGCGTACGAGGTGCCCCAGTCCGGCACATCCGTGTGGTAGAAGGCGGGCTCGAAGAACTTGTACTCGAGCACGAGGCGCTGCTCGGCCCCGAGGCGCTCGTAGATCGCGGCGAGGGAGTCGGCGAGGCGGTCCTGGCGGCCGCGGATGTCCTGCTGGCCCGGGTAGTTCGAGCCGTCGGCGAGCCAGATCTTGAGGTCGCGCGATCCGGTCGCGTCCATGATGTCGATGCACGCGAGGTGGTGGTCGATCGCCTTCTGGCGGATCACGGGGTCGGAGTGGGTCAGCGAGCCGAACTTGTAGTCGTCGTCCTGGAACGTGTTCGAGTTGATGGTGCCGAGACTCACTCCGACGGAGGCCGCGTAGTCGCCGAGCGCGCTGTAGTCGTCGACCTTGTCCCACGGGATGTGCAGTGCGACGCTCGGGGCGAGGCCGGTCAGTTCGTTGACCTTCGCGGCGTCGGCGATCTTCTCCTCGATGGTGCGCGGCGTGCCGGGGGTCGAGAAGACCTTGAAGCGGGTCCCGGAGTTGCCGAAGGCCCACGAGGGCAGCTCGATGGCCTGCTGCTCGAGCTGGCGGAGGATGTCGGGGCTGAGAGCGGTCACGGTGCGGTTCCTTCGGTGCTGGTGGTGGGGGAGAGGGCGGTGAGCTGGTCCTCGAGGTGGAAGACCTCGGTGAGCGGGAGGAAGCCCTCATCGGGGGCGCCGTCGAGGTCGACGAAGAACTCGGCCATCTCGGCCTGCCAGCGCGCGTTGACGTCGGTCTCGGCCATCGCGGCCTGCGCGTCGGCGAGCGACGGCGTCTCGACGTAGCCGATCAGGAGGCCGTCGTCGCTGACGAAGAGCGAGTAGTTGTTCCAGCCGGCGGCCTTGAGAGCGCGGAGCATGTCGGGCCAGACGGCCCAGTGCCGCTCGCGGTACTCCGCGAGGCGCTCGGGCTTCACGCGGAGCTGGAAGCAGGCCCGGGTGAGGGGGGTGTCACTCGTCATCGAGCGGCTCCTTCGGTGCGGAGGGGGGTGTGAATCGTTTCACCGCAGGCTAGCGCGCGGCGACGGAGGCTGTCAAAGCCCTCGCCGCGCGGCCCGGTGCCATACTTCCGGGACGCCCAGGAGTCGATCTCTCGAGGAGGAGCCGTGCCGTCCGTGAGCATCCGCGACGTCGCCGCCCGCGCCGGTGTGTCGGTGGGCACGGTGTCGAACGTCCTCAACCGGCCCGAGAAGGTCGGCAGCGAGTCCGTCGAGCGCGTGCACGAGGCGATCGCCGCGCTCGGCTTCGTCCGCAACGACGCGGCCCGGCAGCTCCGCGCGGGCCGCAGTCGCAGCGTCGGGCTGGTCGTGCTCGACGCCGGCAACCCCTTCTTCTCGGATCTCGCGCGCGGAGCGCAGGCCAGGGCCGCGGAGGCGGGGCTCGCGGTGCTGCTCGCGAGCACCGACTCCGACGCCGCCCGCGAGGACTCGTACCTCGACCTCTTCGAGGAGCAGCGCGTCAGCGGGGTGCTCATCTCGCCGCAGGGGGAGGAGTCGGCGCGCCTCGCCCGCCTCCGCTCGCACGGCATCCCGTGCGTGCTCGTCGACCGGGAGTCGAGCGACCCCGCGTTCTCGTCGGTGGCTGTCGACGACATCGCCGGCGGGCGTCTCGCCGTCGAGCACCTGCTGCAGCTCGGGCGCCGCCGCATCGCGGTGGTCGGCGGGCCGGAGTCGATCCGTCAGGTCGCCGATCGCGTCGCGGGGGCGCGGCAGGCGGTCGCGGCCGTCGACGGGGCGACGCTCGAGGAGATCCCGACCGAGGCGCTGTCGGTGCTCGCCGGGCGCGAGGCGGGGCGCGCGATCGCCGAGCGCGTCGCCTCCGATCGCCCCGATGCGATCTTCTGCGCCAACGACCTCCTTGCCGTCGGGGTGCTGCAGGCGCTGGTGCTGCTGGGCGAGATCAGAGTGCCGGAGGATGTGGCGCTGATCGGCTACGACGACATCGCGTTCGCGACCGCGACGGTGGTGCCGCTGTCGAGCATCCGCCAGCCGAGTGCGCTGATCGGGGCGACGGCGGTCGAGCTCCTGCTCGATCCCTCCCCGCGCCAGGTCGTCTTCCAGCCCGAGCTCGTCGTGCGCGCCTCCACCTCCGGCTGACCTCTCTCGCGGACCTCCGCATGGGGCGCGGCGCGGCTGGTACCGTTTATGGGCCGGGTGCAGATATCCGGAACCTCCCCCGTCGAAAGCCGTCATGTCTCTGCGCTCCCTTCTTCCCGTCGCCGTCCTCGCGGCCTCCGCCCTCCTCCTGAGCGGCTGCACCGCCGCCTCCGACGACGCCGGAGGGTCGGCCGCCGGTCCGGTCGCCGACGGCACGCTGACGTACGCGTCCGGCGACGCCGAGCCCACCTGCCTCGACCCGCACGTCGGCGGCAACTACCCGCAGGCGCTGCTCGCGACGCAGGTGCTCGAGTCGCTCGTCTCCCGCGACGACACGGGCGCGATCACGCCGTGGCTCGCCGAGTCGTGGACCGTCGCCGACGACGCGCTGAGCTACGACTTCACCCTCCGCGAGGGCGTCACCTTCACCGACGGCACGCCGCTGGATGCGGAGGCGGTCGCCGCGAACATCGCGCACCTCCAGGATCCGGCGACCAAGTCGTCCACCGGCTACCTCGCCGTCGCCAAGGTCGCCTCGGTCACCGCCGTGTCGCCGACCGTCGCCCGCTTCACCCTCAGCGCCCCCGACAGCGCGCTGCTCGAGTCGCTCGCCCAGCCGTGGACCGCGATCCAGTCGCCCGCCGGCATCGCCCGCGGCGAGGAGTCGAACTGCGAGGCCCCCGTCGGCACCGGCCCGTTCACGGTGACGGAGTGGGTCAAGCAGGACCACGTGACCCTCACCCGCAACGACGCCTACGACTCCGCCACCGGCCCGACCGGCGACGGGCACGACGGCCCCGCCTACCTCTCGAGCATCACCTGGCGCTTCATCCCCGACTCCGCCACCCGCTACGCCGCGCTGCAGGCGGGCGAGGTCGACGTGATCGACAACGCCCAGCCCGACACGCTCGCGGCGGCGACCGATGCCTCCGACCTCGTCGAGATCGACGCGCCGCGCCCCGGCTCGGTCAACCGCCTCGAGCTCAACTCGGGCCAGTCGCCGTTCGACGATGCGAGCGTGCGCGAGGCGTTCATCCGAGCGGTCGGGGTGAACGACGCGATCGACTCCCTCTTCTTCGGCACCGCCGAGCGCTCGTACTCGCCGCTGTCGAGCAGCGAGGCGACCGCCTACTCCGAGCCGTCGCTCTTCGAGGACGCCGGATCCGACGACGAGGTCGCCGCCGCCGAGGACCTCCTCGAGTCGGCCGGCTGGGTCGACCCGGACGGCGACGGAATCCGCGAGAAGGACGGGACGCCGCTCACGCTGCGCCTGCCCGTGAGCACCAACCAGTCGATCCCGGCCGAGCAGTCGCTGTTCGAGCAGATCCAGGCGTCGGCGAGGACCGCCGGCTTCGACGTGCAGATCAGCCTGCTCGACCTCTCGAGCTGGTACGCGGCGCTCGCGGCGAACGAGTACGAGCTGGTCAGCGCGCCGTACACGAAGGTCGGACCCGACGTGCTGCGCATCCTCTACTCGTCCTCCGGCATCACGCCGGCGCCGAGCGGCTACTTCGCGAACCACGCCCAGATCGACGACCCGGCGCTCGACGCCCTGCTCGAGCAGGCGAGCGCGACGACCGACGAGGCCGAGCGCGCCGACCTCTACCAGCAGGCGCAGAAGGTCGTGCTCGACGGCTACTGGATCCTGCCGCTCTACGACCAGCAGAACCACTACCTGCACCGCTCGGCCGTGCAGGGCGTCGCCGCCCTGGCGACGGTCTCGACCCCGTGGTTCGCGGACGCCTGGGTGTCGTAGCGAGCGGTCGAGCGAGCGGGCCCGCCAGCCTGCTGAAGCTGGTGGATCTCGATACGCCCGCTTCGCGGGCTACTCGATCAGCGGGCGGGTTCTGATGCTTCATTACCGGCTGCTCGCAAGCATGCTGGTCGAGTAGCCCCGCAGGGGCGTATCGAGACCCACCAGCGTCAGCAGATCGGTCCTCGGGCTCGGCCTTCTGACGCTGGTCGATCTCGATACGCCCGCTGCGCGGGCTACTCGATCAGCGGGCGGCGAGGGGCGCGGGTGTCCCGCGGTCAGCGAGAGACGAGAGGAGCCACCGCATGATCCGACGCGTGCTCGCGCGCCTCGGCGGCGCCCTCGTCGTGCTGTGGGCGGTCGCGACCGCGGTGTTCTTCCTCATCCGGCTGATCCCCGGCGATCCGGCGCAGGCGATCCTCGGCGGCCCGGGCTCGCAGGCATCCCCGGAGGCGCTCGCCGCCGTCCGCGCGGAGTACGGCCTCGACCAGCCGCTGCTCGCGCAGTACCTCACGCAGCTCGGCCGCCTCGCGCGCGGTGACCTCGGAACCTCCTACTCCCTCCGCACCCCCGTCGTCGACCTGCTCGGGCAGCAGCTGCCCGGCACGCTCCTCCTCGCCGCCCTCGCTCTGACGCTCGCGTGGATCCTCGCCCTCGCGACCGCCCTCTGGTCGACCCGCGGCGGACGCGTCGCCGCCGCGCTCGGCGCCGGGCTCGAGCTGACGGCCGCCGCCCTGCCGCACTTCTGGCTGGCGACCGTGCTCATCGCGGTCTTCGCGACCGCGCTGCGCTGGCTGCCCCCGGTGAGCACGAACGCGCCGAACGGGCTCGTGCTGCCCGCCCTCACCCTCGCGATCCCGCTCGCCGGCTTCCTCGGCCAGGTGATGCGCCGCTCCCTGCTCGACGCCCTCGAGTCGCCGTTCGTGCTGGCCGCCCGCGCGCGCGGCGAGGGCGAGCTCGGCATCCGCCTCCGTCACGCCCTGCGCCACGCGGTGCTGCCGGGCGTCTCGCTCTCGGGCTGGGCGTTCGGCTACCTGATCGGCGGCGCGGTCGTCGTCGAGACGATCTTCGCCCGGCCCGGCCTCGGGCGGACTCTGCTCTCGGCGGTCACCGTCCGCGACGTGCCGGTGGTGACCGGCGTCGTGCTCGTCACCGCGCTCGCGTACATCGTCGTGACGCTGGCGACCGACCTCGTGACCCGGCTCGTCGATCCGCGGACCGCCTCGCGCCCGGCGGTGCGCGCATGAGCGAGCTCGAGCTGCGTCTGCCCCGGAGCCGCGCCGGACGCCTCCGCCCGGGCGAGCTGCTGGCCCTCGCCTTCGTCGGCCTGCTGCTGCTGGCCGCCGTCGCGCCCGGCCTCCTCGCGCCCGCCGATCCGCTCGCGGTCGCTCCCCGCGACGCCTTCTCGCCGCCGACGCTCGCGCACCTGCTGGGCACCGACGAGTCGGGGCGCGATGTGCTCAGCCGGCTGATCGCGGGCGCGGGCGCGTCGCTTCTCATCGGCGTCAGCGCGACGGGTATCGGGCTCGCCCTCGGTGCTGTGCTCGGCGTGGTCGCGGCGTTCGGCGGGCGGTTCGTGGACGGCGTGATCGGGCGGGTCCTCGAGGTGCTGTTCGCGTTCCCGGCGCTGCTGCTCGCGCTGCTGGTGATCGTGGTCACGGGCCCCGGAGTCGTCCCCGCGACGATCGCGGTCGGCCTCTCGACCGCGCCCGGCTACGCCCGCATCCTGCGCACCCAGCTGCTGGGCATCCGCGACTCCGGCTACGTCGAGGCGGCACGCGTGCTCGGCCACTCGGCGCCACGCATCCTGTTCGGCACCGTGCTGCCCAACACCTTCGGGCCCCTCGCGGTGCTGGCGACCCTCGGAGTCGGCCAGGCGATCGTCTGGGCGTCGGCGCTCAGCTACCTGGGCCTCGGTGCCGAGCCGCCGGCTCCGGAGTGGGGCGCCATGCTGTCGGCGGGCCGCACCTATCTCGCGAGCGCGTGGTGGCTGACGGTGTTCCCGGGGCTCGTGATCGTGCTGACGACGATCGCGACGACGGTGCTCGGCGGGCGACTGCGGGGTGCGCGGTGAGGGCGGCGGTCGTGGTCGAGGGCCTGCGCGTCGCCTTCGACGGCGTCGAGGTCGTGCACGGGGTCTCGTTCCGCGTCGAGCCCGGCGAGTGCGTGGCGATCGTGGGCGAGTCGGGCTCGGGCAAGAGCGTGACCGCGCGGGCACTGCTCGGGCTCGGCGGAGGCGCGGTGTCGGGCAGCATCCGGGTCGGCGATCAGGAGGTGGTCGGCGCGGGCGAGCGGGCGCTGCGGCGCCTCCGCGGGGCGGCCGTCGGCTTCGTGCCGCAGGATGCGCTGCAGTCGCTCGACCCGCTGCGGCCGATCGGGCGCGAGATCGGCGACGTGCTGCGGCTGCACGGCCGGCTGCCCGCGGCGGAGGCGTCGCACCGGGTCGCGGAGGCGCTCGCGAGCGTCGGCATGCCCGATCCCGTCGAACGGATGCGCGACCGCTCGGGCGAGCTGTCGGGCGGGCTCCGCCAGCGCGCGCTGCTCGCCTCCGCGATCGTGCTCGACCCGCCGCTGCTCGTCGCCGACGAGCCCACCACCGCGCTCGACGTGACCGTGCAGGCGCGCGTGCTCGAGCTGTTCGCCGAGCAGAAGGCGCGGGGACGCGCGCTGCTGCTGGTGTCGCACGACCTCGCGGTCGTGGCGGGGCTCGCCGACCGCATCCTGGTGCTCGCCGACGGCCGCGTCGTCGAGGAGGGGACCGCCGAGCAGGTGCTGCGCGCGCCGGTCAGCGCCGAGGCGCGCGCCCTCGTCGCCGCCGTTCCGGCCGGGCGCCCGCGCGGGTCGCGGCTGACGGACCCCGACGCGCCCACCGTCGCGCCCGCGCCGCCCGGCGACGTCGTGCTGCGCGCCTCCGGGCTCGTCGCCCGCTTCGGCTCTCGCACCGCCGTCGACGGCGTCGACCTCGAGCTGCGCCGCGGCGAGACCCTCGGTCTGGTCGGCGAGTCGGGGTCGGGCAAGAGCACGGTGGCGCGGCTGCTGCTGGCGCTCCGCCGGCCCGACGCGGGGTCGGTCGAGTTCGCCGGCGAGCCGTGGTCCCAGGCGCGCGAGCGCGATCGTCGCCCACTGCGGCCGCGGATCGGCGCGATCTACCAGGACAGCCTCTCGTCGTTCGATCCGCGCTGGAGCGTGGGCCGGCTCCTCCGCGACGCGGGAGGTCGCGGCGACGGGCCGCACGCCTCCGTGCCCGAGCTGCTGACGAGCGTCGGCCTCTCGCCCGCGCTGGAGGGGCGCTCTCCGCGCACGCTCTCGGGCGGGCAGCGGCAGCGCGTCTCGATCGCCCGCGCGCTCGCCTCGCGCCCCGACGTGCTGATCTGCGACGAGCCGGTGTCGGCGCTCGACGTCTCGGTGCAGGCGCAGATCCTCGACCTGCTCGACGACCTGCAGCGGAGCCACGGGCTGGCGCTGCTGCTGATCTCGCACGATCTCGGCGTGATCGCCCACATGAGCGACCGCATCGCGGTCATGCGCGACGGGCGCCTCGTCGAGACGGGGGCGGCGGCGGCCGTCCTGAGCGCGCCGCGCGAGGAGTACACGCGCCGGCTGCTCGCCGACGCGCCGCGCCTCTGATCCGTCACGTCTCCGTGTTCGGCGTTCGCCGGGCCGTCCTTCCGCAGCCCCGCGCCGATCGATCCGTCACCGACGGCGAACTGTGGGACGAGATCAAGGGAGCGAGACCGTCGCTCACTTCGATCACTCGCTCGACGCGATCTGCGATCTCGCCGACAGCGATCGAATCGGTGTCGAGAGAAACTCGTGAACAGTATGAACAGAACGAGGACAGACCGGTCGAAAACGAGGATTATTCGAAGCGGCCACCAACGTAGGTGGCGAAGGGGGACGTCATGGATATCGATTCAAGAACTCTGAGTCGAGGCAGCCGGGTTCGAGTAGCCGGGCAGCTGCTGACCGGCGGGCCGACCCTTCGCCTTGCCCCGGTGTGGACTGATCCGTCCGAGCAGCGCGAAGCTGTCGATTCGATGGCTGTCGACCTCGTCGGATGGCATGGCGCGGTGCCGACTTCGGGCGCTCGCGTTGCCGGAACCTGGAACGGTACCGCAGTCGACGTCGCCGCTGTGGAACCCGTCGAGCTCGACTTCGTGAGCTTCCGGCTCGCGTCCTCGCACCGCGAACAGCTCGACCTGGCTCTTCCGGTTCTTGATAGGCCCTCCTCGCCCGAAGACACGGCCTCGGCCAACGACGTGATCGGATCGCTCATCGACGTCGGGGCCGTCCTGCACTTCGTACGCGTGCGTTCTGGAAACGGTGTTGCCGTAGTGGTGAATGCGGTCGATCCGGCGCAGGTGGAGCGTGCGTTGCGGCCGATGCTGCAGGACGCCCTGGTAGTGGTGCCGAGCCGATGGTCACGGGCTGATCTCGACGCGGTCGACCAGATCTTGTCCGACGAGGAGGAACCCGCGGGGCTGTTCATGTCCGGCGAGGGGATGGACTCGCAGGGACGGTATCGGGTCACGGCCTGGGTGCAGCACATCACTCCGCGTCTGGCAGCACGCCTCGCGCCGTACCCAGAAGGAATTGTGGCGCTCGACGTGTGGCTCGAGCCCACGCAGTCGGTCGCCTGAACGGCGTCCTCACCCAAGACGGGCCCGGTCGCGAGCGTGCTGCGCCCCCCCGCTGACGCCGATCGATCCGGCGCAGATGCACCGTGTCGTCGACTCGGACGGTGCGTTAGTGCCGGATCGATCGGGTCGGACGGGAGCCTGGGATCAGCGCGGGCGGCCGACGCCGATCGACCACGCGAGGGGTGGCGGCGTGCCGTTCAGGGCCCAGTCGCCCACGATCCGCTGCTTGTAGATCACCGGGTTGTGCGCGCCGACGGTGCGGGCGTTGCGCCAGTGCCGGTCGAGCGCGGCGCCGGCGGCGACTCCGGAGGATCCGAGCGCGTCGAAGAGGAGGGTCGCGGCCCGCGGCACCGACTCGGTGAGCAGCACCTGCGCCCGGTACACCTCCGCGCCCGCCGCGGGCACGAGCGACGGATCCGCCGCCGCCTCGCCCACCGCCTCCGCCGCGATCAGCACCGCGGCGCGCGCCCCGAACGCGATCGCCGAGACCTCGCCGACGACCTCCTGGATCTGCGCGTCGTCGCGACCGTGGTCGGCGAGTCCGTGGCTGTACACCCGCGAGCGCCCCTGCACCGCGGCGACCGCGTCCCGCTCGACCGCCGCGGCGATGCCCGCCAGCACGGCGAGCAGCTCCAGCTGGAAGAACGGCGTCTGGTGTGGGGCCCGCAGGATCGAGTCGAAGACGTGCTCCGGTTCGACCCGCGCGTCCGTGAAGACGGTCGTGCCGCTGCCCGAGAGCCGCTGGCCGAAGCCCGTCCAGTCGTCCGTCGCGACGACGCCGGGCTGATCGACGCGGACGACCACGGCGGTGTCCGTGCCGTCCTCGAGACGCACGGTGACGTCGGTCCAGTCGGCGAAGATCGTGCCGGTGCAGTAGTACTTCGTGCCGTTGACGACCAGGTCGTCGCCGCGACGGGTGAGCGTCGTCTGCGTGACGCCGACCGCGGCGGTGCCGATCTCGCTCCACGCGTTGCCGACCAGCTCGCCCGCGGCGAGCCTCCGCAGCCAGCCGTCGCGGGACGGCGACGGCGCGAACGAGAGCTGGTCCTCGACGAACGCGAAGTGCCCGCGCAGCGCCTGCGCGACGTTCGAGTCGGCTGTCGCCAGCTCGATCAGGAGCGACGCGGTCTCGCGCAGGGTGAGCCCCCAGCCGCCGAACTGCGCCGGCACCCGGAGGCCGCCGAAGCGCGCCTCCCGCAGCCGCGCGATCGGCTCGAACGGCAGCTCGCGATCGATCTCGCGCTGGACGGCCCCCGCGGCGATCTCATCGAAGATCGGCCGGAACGCGGCCCGCGCCTCCGCGATGCTCACGTGTCCGGCGCTCACGTGTACAGCGACAGCGGCTGCACGTCGCCGGTCAGGTAGTTCGCGCCGACCTCGAGCTTCTTGTAGTCCACCGGGTCGTGCAGCGAGTGGGTCCGGACGTTGCGCCAGTAGAGGTCGAGGCCCACCGAGCTCTTCGCGGAGGAGGAGCCGGTGGCCTCGTAGATGCGCGTCGTCACGTCGAGAGCGAGCGCATCCGTCACGATCTTCACCTTGGCGATCTCGATCGCCTGGGCGGCGCGCGACTCGGCCGTCACGTCCCAGCCCCGGGCGATCTCGGCGTCGTGCAGCGCACCCGCGCGGTCGGCCAGCGCCTCCGCGGCGGCCGTGTGCGCGACCAGCTCGCCGTAGAGCCTCCGCACGAACGGATCCTGGGCGTACGTCTCGACGCCCGAGAGGAACCACGAGTTCTTCCGCGCGAGTGTCAGCCCGCGCCCCTTCGCCAGCGCGCCCTGCGCGATCCCGAGGTAGAGGTTGCCGAAGCCGAGCTGGATCGACGGCGTGACCAGGGTCGCGAACGGCTCGTCGACCAGTGCGCCGAGGATCTCGGACGCGTCGACCCGAACCCCGGTGAAGCGCACCGACCCGGAGGCGCTCTGCCGCTGCCCGAGGTAGTCCCAGTCCCCGAGCGGCTCGATCCCCTCGCGGTCGCGCGGGATCACGAAGGTCAGCGTCTCGCCGGCGCGGTCTCCGGAGGCGATCACCGCGTTGACCAGCACCGCGTCGCCCGAGGAGACCCCGGTCGAGAAGCGCTTGAGCCCGTTCAGCTCGAAGCCGTCGCCGGCGGGAGTCAGCTCCAGATCGGGGTCGACCGGGTTCACCGAGTCGCCCCAGAGCCACTGCCCCTCGATCGTCGCGCGGAAGAAGCGCTCGCGTTCCGCCTCAGGTGCCGAGAACGCGATGTTCGACGAGTTGACGTAGTGGTACAGCAGGATCTGCGCGAGCGACGCGTCCGCCGACGCGAGGATGCGGATCACTCGGAACCCCGTGCTCCAGACCGCGCCGCCGCCGCCGTACTCGGCGGGGTCGAGCAGGTTCACCAGTCCGGAGGAGCGCAGCGGCTCGAGCTCCACCGTCGGGTCGAGGTTCGCGCGGTCGCGGTCGAGCACGTCCTCGGCGAGCGTCTCGGCGACGCCGTACGCGACGGCGTCCCAGTGCTCGTGCTCGGCGGCGGTGGCGACGTGGTTCCAGTGGGAACGTGGCTGATTCATCGTGCGGGCTCCAGGTCGGGGAGGAGGCGGAGGACGTCCTCGGGCAGGCCGTCGGCGGCGCTGGCGGCACCGACGTAGGCGCCGCGGTAGGCGGCCGCGGGGTGCGAGTCCGCGACGCGGGCGCTACCGGGGCCGCTCAGGTACTCGCGGAGGGTCGAGCCCTCGTACTCCTCCCAGACCCGGCCGCGGCGGCGCAGCTCGGGCACGGCGAGGTCGACGAAGTCCTCGAAGGTGCCGGGGGTGACCACGTAGGCGAGGTTGAACCCGTCGATGCCGGCCACGTCGACCCAGCGCTCGAGCTCGTCGGCGACGGTGCTCGGCGAGCCGACGATCACCGGGCCGATGCCGCCGATGCCGAGGTACTCGGCGATGTCGTTCGGGGTCCAGGCGCGGTCGGGGTCGGCCTTGGTGAAGATCGAGAGGGCGCTGCGCACCGCGTCCGTGTCGACGTAGCCGAGCGGCTCGTCGGCCGGGAACTGCGAGAGGTCGAGGCCCGACCAGCCGCCGTAGAACGCCATCGCGCCCTCGCGGGACGAGTAGGTCTTGTAGTCCGCGTACTTCGCCTGCGCCTCCGCGTCGGTCTCGGCGACGATCACGGTCGCGAGGATGAGGATCTTCGGATCCGTGCGCTTCCGGCCGTGCGCCTCGGCTCGGTCGCGGATCGCGTCGGTGGTGCGGCGGGTCAGCTCGGGCTGGAGCGCGTTGATGAACACGGCCTCCCCGTGCTTCGCCGAGAAGTCGATGCCCCGCGGCGAGGCGCCGGCCTGGAAGATCACGGGGGTCCGCTGCGGCGACGGCTCCGAGAGGTGGATCCCGGGCACGCGGTAGTGCGTGCCGGAGTGCCCGATCGGATGCACCTTCCGCGGGTCCGTGAACACGCCGCGCTCGCGGTCGCGCAGCACCGCACCCTCCTCCCACGAGCCCTCCCAGAGCTTGTAGGCCACGTCGAGGAACTCCTCCGCGATCTCGTAGCGCTCGTCGTGCGGGATCTGCCGCTCGAGCCCGAGGTTCTGCGCGGCGGACTCGAGGTACGAGGTGACCACGTTCCAGCCGATGCGGCCCTTGGTGAGGTGGTCGAGGGTCGAGAGGCGGCGCGCGAGGGCGTAGGGCTGCTCGTAGGTCGGCGAGATCGTGACGCCGAAGCCGAGGTTCGTCGTGGCGGCGGCCATCGCGGGGATCTGCAGCAGCGGGTCGTTGACCGGGACCTGCGCGGAGTCGATCAGCGCCGGGCCGACGGAGCCGCGGTACACGTCGTACACGCCCAGCACGTCGGCGAGGAAGAGGGCGTCGAAGGTGCCGCGCTCGAGAGTCCTCGCCAGGTCGACCCAGTACTCGAGGTCGTTGTAGCGGTCGGCGTGCGAGTCGGGGTGCCGCCAGAGGCCGGGCGCCTGATGGCCGACACAGGTCATGTCGAAGGCGTTGAGGACGATGCGGGACGCCATGTGTGGTTCCGTTCGGTTCGCGAATACTCCGCCCCGGACGTTAGGCGAGCGGGCGGCGGGCGCGCCGGATCGGGCGCAACCCGGCGTAACGCAGGGCGCCGATGCGGTTCCTCTACCAGAACCGCGCGATCCGCCCGCCCTGTTTGCGCCGTGTGACGCTCGGTTGCGTCACGTGACCGGCCGGAATGACGCGGGAGCGCGTCGCCGCGACCATGTGGTGCGGCCCCTCCGATCCTCCGCGGGGCTCCCACGGCATCCCTCACTCCCGAAGCAGGCACCCCATGCGATTCCGCACCCTCTCCTCCGCGGTGGCGATCCTCGCCGCAGCGACTCTGGTCCTCACCGGCTGCTCCCTGAAGGAGGAGTCGTCCGGCGCCTCCGCCGAGACCGCGGCCAACGCGGCGGCGACCACCTCCACCGCCGACGTCCCCAGCCTCGAGGGCAAGACGGTCGGCATCGCGGCGAAGGACATCGTGCACGACTTCTCCCGCATCGTGTACCAGTCGGTCCAGGACCGGGTCGAGGCGCTCGGCGGCACCGTCGTCGCCACGCAGGCCGAGGCGAAGGACGACAAGCACGTCTCGGACATCGAGAACCTGGTGTCGCAGAAGCCCGACGCGATCATCGTGATCCTCGGCGACGCGACGACCCTCGCGCCGGCGCTGAAGGAGGTGCACGACGCGGGCATCCCGCTGTTCACCATCGACAACGTGTCGGAGTACTCCGAGAACAACGTCACCAGCGACAACTGGCAGATCGGCTCGACGCTCGCCCGCACCATCGCCGAGGACATCGGCGGCTCGGGCCAGATCCTGGTCTTCAACGGCTTCCCGGGCGTCGCGCCCTGCCGCATCCGCTACAACGAGCTGAAGCTCGTGCTCGAGGACTACCCGGACATCCAGATCATCCAGCCCGAGCTGCAGGACAAGTACGAGGGCACGATCGAGGATGCGAAGCAGCAGATCGGCGACGCGCTCTCGCGCTACCCGGAGGGCGAGATCTCGGCGATCTGGTCGTGCTGGGACACCCCGCAGATCGGCGCCGCCCAGGCCGTCGACGCCGCGGGCCGCGACGAGATCAAGATCTACGGAGTCGACGCCGACCAGGGCGCGCTCGACCTGATCGCCGACCCCGACTCCTCCTACACCGCCACCGTCGCGCAGCAGAACGTCGCCATCGGCGCGGGCTCGGCCGACAACGTCGCCCGTTTCCTCGGCGGCGAGGCGGACGCGGTCACTCCGACGACCTACTTCGCGCCGGTGCTGATCGACAAGGCGAACATCGCCGAGAAGACCGAGGAGCTCGGTCTCAGTGAGTAGTGCGCCGGCCCTCGTGATGGAGGGCGTCACCAAGTCCTTCGCCGGGGTGCCGGTGCTGCGCGGGGTCGGGCTCACCCTCGGCCGCGGCGAGGTCGTCGCGCTCGTCGGCGAGAACGGCGCCGGCAAGTCGACTCTCATCAAGATCCTCACGGGGCTGTACTCGGCCGACGACGGATCGATCGCGATCGACGGCGCGCCGGTCGCGATCACCGCGCCGCGCGACGCCGAGCGGGCCGGCATCCGGGTCGTGCACCAGGACCGCCACCTGGCGGGGCGGCTCACCGTGGCCGAGCAGCTCTACCTCGGTCACGAGAGGCTCCGCCGCAGGGGCGTCTCGGCCGAGTCGGTGCTCGCCGACCTGGTCGGACTCTCCGTCCGCGGCGACACCCTGGTCGACGATCTCACCGTCGCCGAGCAGCAGCAGCTGCAGATCGCGCGGGCGCTGCTGGTCGAGCCGCGCATCCTCGTGCTCGACGAGCCGACCGCGCCGCTGGCCGCCGCCGAGGTGGCGGCACTGTTCGCGTCGATCCGCCGGCTGCAGGCGCGCGGAGTCTCGGTGATCTACATCTCGCACTACCTGCAGGAGGTGCAGCGCATCGCGAGCCGCGTGGTGGTGCTGCGCAACGGCGCCAACGTCGGAGAGATCGACCTGCGCGAGGGCGACGCCGAGCAGGGCGCCCGGATCGTCGAGCTGATGCTCGGCCGCGACGTCGAGGAGTTCGCGATCCGCTCCGACCGCACGGTCGCCTCCGAGGTCGCCCCGCTTCTCGAGCTCGAGGCGCTCAGCGTGCCGGGTGCCCTCGCCGCGCTCGACCTGGTGCTGCGGCCCGGCGAGATCGTCGGAGTGACCGGCCTCGTCGGCTCCGGCGTCGACGTGCTGGCCGATGCCGTGGTCGGCCTCGTCCGCCGCGGCGGCCGGGTGCGCGTGGCCGGCCGGGCCACCGCGACAGCTCGGGCCTTCGTCGCCGCGGGCGGCGGCTACGTGCCCAGCGACCGTCGCCGCGACGGGGTGCTCGTGGCGCACACCGTCCGCGAGAACCTCTCGATCGCCTCCCTCGGCCGGATCAGCCTGGGCGGCATCGTGCCCAGCCGCCGGCGCGACCGGGCGGTCGCCGCCGAGCAGATCGCCGCGCTGGACGTGCGTCCCGCGGATCCCGAGGCCGTGGTCGGCACGCTCTCCGGCGGCAACCAGCAGAAGGTCGCCGTCGGCAAGTGGCTCGCCGCCGGATCGCGCGTGTTCGTGCTCGACCAGCCCACCGCGGGCGTCGACGTCGGCAGCCGCGCCGCCCTGTACGCACTGGTCAACCGGCTCGTCGACGAGGGCGCCGGCATCCTGCTCGTCTCGCTCGACCTCGAGGAGCTCGTCGGCCTCGCTGACCGCGTCGTGGTGCTGCACCGCGGCGAGGTTCGCGCCGAGCTGCCGCGCGCCGAGCTCAGCATCGACCGGGTGCTCGCGATCGCGTCGGGCGCCCTGGAGCACGCATCATGACCCTCATCGACACGCCCAGTCGGACGGAGGCGCCTCCCGCGCCGCGGGCGCGACGTCGCGGCATCGGGGCGCTCGCCCTGATCGGCTACCTCGTCGTCCTCGTCGAGATCGTGCTGTTCAGCGTGGCCTCGCCGGTGTTCGCGACGGGCGGCAACGTCTCGACGATCCTCATCCAGGCCGTGGTGCCCGCGATCGCCGGCTTCGGCCTGGCGATCGTCGTGATCACGGGCGGCGACGACGTGGTGCGCGGCGGCATCGACCTCGCCTCCGGCCCGATCGTCGGCCTCTCGGGAGTCGTCGCGGCCGTCGCGCTGACCGCCGGTCTCGGGGCGATCCCGGCCGTGCTGCTCGCCCTGCTCGTCTCGGTGGGCTTCGGCGCGATCAGCGGCACCGCCGTCGTGCTCGGGCTGCGGCCGCTGCTGGCAACCCTGGCCGTGTCCGGCATCGTCGGCTCCGTGGTCTTCCTGGCCACCGACAACGTGAAGGTGCCGGTCGCGGATCCGCTGTTCGACTGGCTGCGCGGCGGGGCCGTGCTCGGCGTCCCGGCGCCCGTCGCGGTGCTCGCGGTGGTCACCCTGGTGACGGCGCTCGCCGTCGGGCGGACGCCGTGGGGGACACGGAGCTACGCCGTCGGGCAGAACCCGACCGCGGCGAGCGTCGCGGGAGTGGCCGTCTGGCGCTACGTCTTCACCAGCTACCTGCTCTCGGGGCTGCTCGCGGGCATCGCGGGGCTGCTGCTCGCCGCCCGACTCGCCGCCGCGGTGCCGGGGATCGGCAACCAGATCCTGCTCGACATCATCGTCACCGCCTACCTCTCGGTCGTGTTCTCTCGCCGCTTCGTGGTGACCATCGGAGGCACGCTGCTCGCCGCGGTCTTCGTGGCCGCGCTCGGCAACGGCTTCACCCTGATCGGAGTCGACAGTCAATGGGTCGGCGCGATCAAGGGGCTGCTCATCCTCCTCGTCCTCGGCCTCGCGGCGCTCCGCGAGAGAGGGGTCCGCTCGTGACCGCCATCGCCCTGCCGCTCGGGGAGTCGCGCCGCGCGCTCGCCGTGCGCCTGCTCGCCCCCGCGACCGTCGTGATCCTCCTCGCCGTCTTCGGCGCCGGCGTCCCCGGCTACTTCGCGCCGACCAACCTGCTCAACGTCGCCAGTGCCGGCGCGCTGCTGCTGATGGCGGCCTGCGCGATGACCCTCGTGGTCCGCGCCGGCGGCATCGACCTGTCGATCGGCATCGCGATCGACCTCGCCGCTCTGGCGTCGACGGCGCTGATCGCCGACGGCTACGTGACCTGGTTCGCCGTGCTGATCGGGCTCGGCTTCGGGACGCTCGCGGGGGTCGTCAACGCGGTGCTGGTGGTCGTCCTCCGCATCCGCGCGTTCCTCGCGACGCTCTCGGTCTGGTTCATCGGCACCAGCGCGCAGCAGCTGCTCACGGGAGGCGGCGCGCCGATCTACCTGCGCCGTCAGCAGACGCCCGACGCCTTCGCCGCCTGGGGCAACGCGACCGTCCTCGGCATCGGCGTGCCGGTGCTGCTGGCGATCGGCGCCGCCGTGGTGGTCTGGCTGCTGCTCGACCACACCCGCTGGGGCCGCGTCGTGACCGCGGCGGGGGAGCAGTCGGGCGCCACCCGGATCGCCGGCCGCCGCGTGGGGATCTCGCTCGCCTCCGCCTTCGTCGTCGCGGCGCTCATCGCCGCTCTGGCCGGCGTCGTGCTCGCGTCGCGCAGCTACGGCTACTCGCCGGCGAGCGGCCAGCTCTACGTGCTCGACGCGATCGGAGCCGTGTTCATCGGCGCGACGCTCTCGGCGCACGGGCGGCCGAACGTGCTCGGCACCGCGATCGGCGTGCTGATCTTCGGCCTGATCAACAACGGCCTCGTGCTGCTCGGCGTCTCCTTCTACTGGCAGGGCCTGGTCCGCGGCTCCGTGCTGCTGCTCCTGCTGCTGGCCACGGCCGTGCTCCGGCGCGAGTCGATCGCTCCGCCGCTGCGGACGCTGCTCTTCTCCCGGAGGTGAGCCGCGGCTCGCCCCCTCCCTGCTGATCGAGTAGCCCGCGCAGCGGGCGTATCGAGATCCACCAGCGTCAGAAGGCCGGATCAGAAGCCTGATCTGCTGAAGCTGGTGGGTCTCGATACGCCCCTGCGGGGCTACTCGACCAGCGGGGGTGGCGACGGGCGCCGACTTCTCCCCCACCGCTCGAATGAGACGCGAAGCGGCTTCGCTGCTCGATACGCGCCTGCAGGGCTGCGGGCTCGAACAGCGGGCCGGATCCCGCCGTGCGCAGTCAGCTCTCCCGCAGGCCGCGCACGAACTCGCGGATGTCCGCCACCAGCAGCTCCGGCTCCTCGAGCGCCGCGAAGTGGCCGCCGCGGTCGGGCACGTCGGTCCACCGCACGATCGTGTGCGCGTCCTCGACGAACCGGCGGATGCCGATGTCGTGGGCGAAGCAGATCACCGCGGTCGGCACGCCCGAGTCCTCCGGCACGGCGCCCCACTCCGACTCCTGCGCGTAGCCGACGTACGCGGCCGAGCCCCCCGTCGCGGTGAACCAGTACAGCGACGCGTTCGCGAGCAGGAACTCGAGCCCCACCACGTCCTCCGCTGCGGTTTCCAGCGGGTGCGTCCATGCCCGGAACTTGTCGATCATCCACGCGAGCTGCGCGACGGGGGAGTCGCCGAGCAGCTCGCCCACGAGTCCCGGCCGCGTCGACTGGAGCGCGATGTAGCCGAACTCGTCCCGCATGAACTCGCCGATCCGCCGCAGCCGGTCCTGCTCGAGCGGAGTGAGGGAGGCGGCGGTCTCGTCGTCGACCTCGGGCACGAAGCCGAGGGTGCCGTTGACGTGCACGCCGATCACGCGCTCGGGGGCGACCCGCGCGACCTCGGGCGACACTCCGGCGCCGAGGTCGCCGCCCTGTACCGCGAACCGGTCGTAGCCGAGCCGCGTCATCAGGGTCGCCCAGGTCTCGGCGATCCGCCGCGTCGTCCAGCCGCCGGAGGTCAGCGGCGCCGAGAAACCGAAGCCCGGGAGCGAGGGCATCACCACGTCGAAGCCCGCCTCGGTCAGCGGCTCGATCAGCCCGAGCAGCTCGAGGTACGAGCCGGGCCAGCCGTGCGTGAGCAGCAGCGGCACCGCGCCGGGCGCCTGGGACCGCACGTGCACGAAGTGGATCGTCTGCCCGTCGATCCCGGTCGTGAACTGCGGCACCCGGTTCAGCCGTTCCTGGTACTCGGCCCAGTCGAACCCGGCCCACGCCTCGACGAGTCCGCGGAGGTAGCCGTTCGGGACCCCGGTGTCCCAGTCGTCACCGGGCAGGGGCTGGGGGAGGCGCGTGCTCCGGAGCCGGATGCGGAGGTCGTCGACGGCGCTCGCCGCGATGTCGACGCGGAAGGGGTGGATGCTCGCTGCTTCGGTCATGACTCGAGCGTGCCTGCCATCGCGGTCAGAACACGGCCGCAATGCCACGATGGAGCATGACCCGCACCACCGGACGCACCCTCGATCTGCTCGGGCTGCTGCAGACCCGCCGGGACTGGAGCAGCGCCGAGCTCTGCTCGCGGCTCGCGGTCAGCGCGCGGACCCTCCGCCGCGACATCGAGGATCTCCGCGGCCTCGGCTACGGCATCGACTCGGTGCCCGGTGTCGGCGGCGGGTACCGCCTCGGGATCGGCGCGTCCGTGCCTCCGCTGGTCCTGTCGACCGAGGAGGCGGTCGCGATCGCCGTCGGGCTGCGCGCCGCCGCGAGCACGACGGTCACCGGCATCGAGGATGCGGCGGCGCGCGCTCTGGTCAAGCTCGAGCAGTCGCTCTCGGCCGGGACCCGCGAGCGGATCACTGCGATCGAGCGCGCCGTGCTGACCCTCGGCGGCTCCGTCGACCCGGTCGATCTCGACACGGTGGTGACGATCGCGCGGGCCATCCGCGACTCGCGGAGCCTCCGGATCGACTACACCCGGCACGACGGCGAGCAGGTGCGCCGCACGATCCAGCCCCACCGGATCGTGCACACCGGCGCGCGCTGGTACGTGGTCGCGCGCGACGCCGACCGCGACGCCTGGCGGACGCTGCGCCTCGACCGGCTGGTGCCGCGCCTCCCGCTCGCCGAGCCCTTCACGCCGCAGGAGATCCCCGACGAGGCGGTCCGCGACTTCGCCTCCCGCAGCATCTCGGTCGCGCCCTACCCGCATCGCTACCGGGTGCGGATGCACGCCCCGGCCGCCCGGATCTCGGCGCTCTTCGGGCCGGCGGTGGCGAGGGTGACGGCCCTCGACGACGACTCCTGCGAGCTGGAGGCGGGAGCTGAGTCTCCGGAGCAGTTCGCGCTGTACATAGGCACGACGGGCATCGACTTCGACGTGCTCGACGGCGGTGACCTGCGCGCGGCGCTAACGGAGGTCGGCGAGCGCCTGCTGCGTGCGGGCTCCGCCGAGGGAACCGGTTCTGCGCTCGTCGAGCACGAACCGGTTCCCCCGCGTCACTCGTAGCGGAGCGACGTCACCGGATCGGCCTTCGCGGCCCGCGCCGCCGGCAGCGTCCCGGCGAGGAACGCGATCGCCATCACGACGAGGATCACCAGCAGGATCGACCCCGGATCGAACGCGATCAGGTCGAGCCCGGGCAGATCCGCCAGCAGCGAGCCCGAGAGCACCCCGCTGATCGCCGTGCCCGCCACGACGGCGAGCAGGGCGCCGATCGCGCTGCCGAGGAAGCCGATGAACGCGGCCTCGATGCTGAACAGCGAGAACACCCGTCCGCTGCCCATGCCCATCGCCTTCATCAGGCCGATCTCGCGGGTGCGCTCCTGCACGCTCATCAGCAGCGTGTTGACGATGCCGAAGCTCGCCGCGAGCAGCGCGATGATCGCGAAGGCGTTGAGCACCAGCACGATGCCGTCGACCACGGTCTTGACGGTGCCGAGCTGGTCGGCGACCGTCGAGCCGGTGTAGCCGGCGTCGGCGAGCCTGTCCTTGAGCGCCGTGATCTGATCGTCGCTCGCATCGGCAGCGAACCGCACGCTGGCCTGGGCGTAGCGATCGACCTGGTCGGCCGGCACTCCGATGCTCTGCGTCGTGAAGAGCTCGTCGGTGAGGGAGTCGTTCGGGACGATGCTCGCACCGGCGGGCGAGGCGACGCTCTCCTCCGCGACGCCGACGATGGTCGCCTCGACGACGTGCTGCGTCCGCTGGGCGTCGGTGATGCCGATCGAGAGCGTCTGCCCGACGGCGGCCGCGTCGTCCGCGAAGCCGAGCGGCTCGACGAACGAGGTGGGCAGCACGACCTGCAGCGCCGAGGAGGAGTCGTCCGGGTCCTCGCCCGCCGTCAGCTGGATCGTCTGGCCCTCGACGAGGCTCCCGACGCTCGCGACGTACTTCGTGCCGTCTCCCTCGGCGATGTAGTCGGCCGAGATCGACTTCACCGCCTGCACGTCGAGCACGCCGTCGATGCCGGCGAGGGCGTCGAGGTCGTCGGGAGTGAGGGCGACGACCGTCCGGCCGGGCGCGCCGACTCCGCCGCTCGCGATCGCGTCGGGGTCGTACTCGGTGGGGCCGGAGTCGAGCCCGGCCGCCTCGTCCGACGTCTTCGTGACGGTCATCACGTCGGAGGCGCCGACGCCGTTGACCGTGTCGTCGATGTAGGCGTTGATGCCCGTGCCGAGGCCGTTGGTGAGGGTGAGGGTGAAGGCGCCGACGAAGATCGCGAGGATCGTCAGCAGCGTGCGCGTCTTCGAGCGGAACGTGTTCGCGACGGCGGTCCCGATGAGGTCGACGGTCTTCATGCGGCCACCGCCGCCGAGTCCTCGACGAGCACGCCGTCGCGGATGAGGATCCGCCGGTCGCAGCGCGCCGCCAGCTCCTCGTCGTGGGTCACCACGATCAGGGTGATGCCGTTCTCGCGGTTCAGCGCGAACAGGATGTCCTCGACGACGGCTCCGGTCGCCGTGTCGAGGTTGCCGGTGGGCTCGTCCGCGAAGATGATCCGCGGGTTGTTGACGAGGGCCCGCGCGATCACGGTGCGCTGCTTCTGGCCGCCCGAGAGGTCGACCGCCTTGTTCCTCGCCTTGTCGTCGAGCTCGAGCTGGGCGAGGGCGGCGATGCCGCGGCGCTTGCGCTCGGCCCGGCCTACTCCGGCGATCTTCATCGGCAGCACGACGTTGTCGAGCACCGAGGCGTTGGCGGTCAGGAAGAACTGCTGGAACACGAAGCCGAAGGTGCGGTTGCGCGTGGTGTTGAGCCGGCGGCCCTTGAGCGTGCGCGTGTCGACCCCCTCGAGCTCGACGACGCCCGACGACGGCGCGTCGAGCAGCGCCAGGACGTGCATCAGCGTGGACTTGCCCGATCCGCTCTTGCCGACGATCGCGACGCTCTCGCCCTCGCGGATGTCGAAGCTCACGCCCTTGAGTGCCTCGAAGCGGTTCTGGCCCTTCCCGTAGGACCGGTGGACATCTCTCACCGAGATGATGGGCGTGCTCATGGGGTTCTCCCTCGCGGTGCGGCCCGGAGGGTCCGGGGCGCTCCGTCCAGACTCGGCGAGCGGGCCGCCGGCCGCGTCCCCCGCCCGCGCCATCCGCGTACCGCAGCCGCGGTAGTCGCCGCACCGCGCCCGGGGGACTCGCCCCCGGGACCGGGCCCGGGAGAATGAGGGCATGGAGACGGTCGGACCCTGGCACCTCCCCGGGCGCCGCAGGCCCCCGGGGTGGGTCGGTGACGTGATCGCGGCCGTCGTCATCGCGGCGCTCGCCCTGGCCCCGTTCCCGGGGCGCGAGTACCGCGCGACGAGCGCTCTGGCGCTCGGCCTGACGCTCACCCCGATCGTGCTGCTCCCGCTGCGGAGGCGCCGGCCGATCGCCGTGCTCGTCGCCGTCGTCGCGCTCTACGGGGCGGCGGCCCTCACCGGCACCCTGTCGCCGGGCGTCGCCGTCGCAGCTGCCGTCGCGATGTTCGCCGTGTCGAACCGCCATCCCCGGCGGGTGAGCCTGATCGTGATGCTCGCGACGGCCGCCTCGATCCTGCTCCTCAGCCTCCTGGCGGCGACGGTCGGCGCCCTCGACGCGCGGGTCGTCCAGTTCGCCGTCGTCATCGCGTTCGCCGCGGCCGCGGGCGATGCGACCCGCTCGCGCCGCGAGTACATCGAGGCCGTCACCGAGCGGGCCGAGCGCGCCGAGCAGACCCGCGAGTCCGAGGCCCGGCGACGGGTCACGGAGGAGCGGCTGCGCATCGCCCGCGACCTGCACGACGCCGTCGCCCACCAGATCTCGGTGATCAGCCTCAACGCCGGAGTGGCCTCCTCCGCGCTCGAGACGAGACCCGAGAAGGCGCGCGAGGCGCTCGGCACCATCCGGACGGCCGCGCGCTCGGTGCTCGGCGAGATCGGCGACCTCCTCGAGGTGCTGCGCAGCGACGAGCGGATCGCCGAGTCCGCGGGCCCGCAGCCGGGGCTCGACCGCCTCGACGAGCTGGTCCGCCGCTTCGAGGCCGACGGCCTGCAGGTCACCCTGCGCACCGAGGGCGAGCCGGACGCGGTCACGGGAGCGGTCGATCTCGTCGCGTACCGTGTGGTCCAGGAGGCGCTCACCAACGCCCACAAGCACGGCGCCGAGCACCGCGCCCACGTCCTCGTCGATGTCGGCGACGACCGCGTCGAGATCGTCGTCACGAACCCCGTGCCGGCCGAGTCCGCGCCCGCGCCCCGGGGAGCCGGCCACGGCCTGCTCGGCCTCCGCGAGCGCGTCGCCTCCGTGCGCGGCTCCGTCACCACCGGCCCGGCGCCCGGCGGCTACCGCCTCGCGGCGGCGCTGCCCCTGCCGCTGACTCACGCGCATCCTGCTGCCTCTCCCTCCCTCGCACCGGACGACCACGGAACGGACGGCCCCTCATGACCACCGTGCTCGTCGTCGACGACCAGGCGCTCATCCGCCAGGCCGTGTCGGACATCCTCGGAGGCACCTCCGACATCGAGGTGGTCGGCGAGGCCCGCACCGGGCGCGAGGCCGTCGATCTGGCGCGAAGCCTCCGCCCCGACGTCGTGCTGATGGACATCCGCATGCCCGAGCTCGACGGCATCGGCGCCACCGCCGAGATCTGCGCCGACCCCGGTCTCGCCGGCACGCGCGTCCTCATCCTCACCACGTTCGAGGAGGACGAGTACCTCGTCTCGGCCCTGCGCTCCGGGGCCAGCGGCTTCATCGGCAAGGGCGCCGAGCCCGAGGAGATCGCCGCGGCCGTCCGCTCCGTCCACGCGGGCGACAGCCTGCTCTCGCCCGCCGCGACCCGCAGCCTGATCACCCGCTACGTCCTCGCGCCGTCGTCGACGCTGATCGTGCCGCCCGAGTTCGAGCACCTGACCGAGCGCGAGCGCGAGGTGCTGCTGCTCGTGGCGCGCGGGCGCTCCAACCAGGAGATCGCGCAGGAGCTGTTCATCTCGCCGCACACCGCCAAGACGCACGTGAACCGCACGATGACCAAGCTCGGAGCGCACGATCGCGCGCAGCTGGTGATCCTGGCCTACGAGAGCGGCCTGCTGGCGCCCGGCGCCTCCTGACCGCGTGCAGAACCGAGGTTCAGAAGGGGTGACGACCGCCTGACGCGGCGACAGCTCGTCCCACCCTCGGTTCCGAACGCCGAACGGCGCTACAGCCCGATGTCGACCGGCGTGCCCTCGCCCATCTCGCCGGCGGAGTCGTTCATCGTCGCGTAGACGCCCGTCGGCACGTTCGGCAGCAGCGCGACGCTGCGCGCGACCGCCGAGAGCTCCGACTCCGTGCCGCCCGTGACGAAGAAGAGGTACTCGGGCTCGCCCGCGGCGTTCGCCCACTCCTCACCGCTGTCGTACTCCTCGACCGGCCCCTCGAGATCCGAGAGCAGCGTCTCGATCTCGTCGATCCAGGGGAACAGGTACTCGTCGTCGTCGGCCTGCTCCGGCGCTCCGGGCTCGCGGGTCAGGGGCACGTGGATCTCGAGGAACGTCTCGCTCATCCTGCGACCGTATCGTCGAGCGGGCCGGTTCGCGCCTCAGACACCTCGCGCCGGCCCCCGACCGCTCCCGCCGCCCGGGTGCGCGTCCGCAGGCGGTACAGGCTCGTCGTCGCCGTGAGGAACAGATCGCTCCCGTCCGAGCCGCCGAAGCAGACGTTCGACACGACCTCGGGCACGGGCACGAACAGCACCTCGGCTCCGTCGGGGGTGAAGACGTGCACGCCGTCGCCGGCCGACGACCAGACCCGCCCGGCCTCGTCGACGGTGATGCCGTCGGGGACGCCGCGGTCGAGGTCGGTGAAGAGCCGGCCCTCCCGGGCGCCGGCCCCGCGATCCACGACGTCGTAGGCGCGGATCCCGTGGCCGGGGCCGTCGTCGTTCGCGCGTGCGGTGTCGGTCACGTAGACCGTCCCTCCGTCGGGAGAGAAGGCGATGCCGTTCGGCTGGACGATGTCGGTGATGACGGGAGAGAGGCCGTCCGCGGCCGACCATCGGAACACCCAGCGGGCCCCGTATTCGAGCTCGCCCGGGTGTCCCTCGCGCGGCTGACTGATGCCGTAGTCCGGATCGGTGAACCAGTAGGAGCCGTCGGGCGCCTGCGCGACGTCGTTGGGGGAGTTGAGTCGCCCGCCGTCCCAGCTCGCCACGAGCTCCTCGAGTGTGCCGTCCGGCCGCTCGCGCTCCAGGCGGCGGCGCCCGTGCGAGCACTGCACGACACTCCCGTCGGCGTCCAGGAGGCGGCCGTTGGTGAACTCGACGCCCTCGCGGTGCACCGAGGTCTCGCCGGTGGCGCTGTCCCACTGCAGGATCCGGTCGTTCGGGATGTCGCTCCAGCGCAGACGTCTCTCGGCGGGCATCCAGAGCGGACCCTCGCTCCAGACGGCACCCGTGGCCAGTCGCTCCAGCGTCCCGTCACCGTGCAGCAGTGTCTCCTCGGTCATCGGGTCCTCGCTCTCGTCCTCGAGTCGGCGGAGCGCTGCCCGCACCGTGCCCTCCAGTCTGCCGTCGGCAGCGGGATCCTCGGCGGCGCAACCCCGGGCGCCCTCCGTCGTGCCGACCCGCCGCGACGTGGTTCCCTCAGGAGGGACAGTCCCGCCCGATCCCCAGGAGGCCCCGTGACCGACGCCGACGCCCTCGCCGAACTCGAGCAGCAGGAGCGCGAGCTCGTGCTCGACGCCTTCGACCACGACACCGCGTGGGAGCTGGGCTCCCGCATCACCGAGCTCGCCCGCGCCGCCGGAGCCGCGGTGGCGGTCGACATCCGCCGCCCCGGGCTGATCCTCTTCCGCGCCGCGCTCCCCGGCAGCGTCCCCGACCAGGAGTCGTGGATCGCCCGCAAGTCGGCCGTCGTGCTGCGCCTGGAGTCGAGCAGCGCCCTCGCCGCCGCCCGCTTCACCGCGGGCGGGGGAGACCCCTCGACCGGCGGCTGGCTCGGCCCCGACTACGCCCTCACCGGCGGCTCGTTCCCTCTCAGGGTGCGCGGCGTCGGAGTCGTCGCCGCGGCCACCGTCTCGGGCCTCGCGTCGATGGACGACCACGACCTCGTCGTGGAGGGGCTGCGCGGGCTGCTCGGGCGCTGAGCCGCGTCGGTCTCAGCCGGCGCACTCCTGCGACTGCTCCGTGAGGATCCAGGTCGTCGCCGGGCGCTCCAGCACCACGGTGCCGCAGTCGCCGGAGGAGAGGTAGGTCACGAAGAGAGTGGCGGCGGTCGCTGTCTCCTGCTCGACCTCGATGTCGACCTCGGCGCTCTGACCGGTCGCGCGGTAGAGCTCCGCGGTGGCGGTGATCATCTCGTCGCAGCTCGCGACCTGGAGCGGGCCGGTGGCGTTGAGCTCATCCACCATCCGCGCCGCGAGCTCCGGGGAGAGCCGGGCGCAGGCCGTGGCCGCGTCCGGAGCGCGGGAGGCCGTCAGCCACTCGCGGAAGCCGTCGGACGCACTCCGGGTCGGCACCGGCTCCACTTCGGGAGGCGTCGAGAGCGCCGGGCTCGTCGAGGCGGGCTCTGCAGCGGCAGTGCTCGGCGGAGGATCGACGGGAGACGCCGTGCAGGCGCTCACCGTCAGAACCACGGCGACAGCCGCCCCCAGCATCGCCGATACCCGCCCGCGCACCCCGTTCACGCGAACTTCCTACCAGATCGGGTGAAGACTCCTCAACATGTCAGGGCGAACGGCGATCGACAGCTCCTTCGGCGGCTCAGACCGGTCGCAGCGCGCGCAGGAGCGGCAGGCAGAGCAGCAGCGCCACCGCCGGCAGCAGGAACGCCGGACCGAGCGACGGCCCGGCCGCGATCAGCCCGAGCACGACCGCGCCCGCCACGGCGCCTCCGTAGTTGAACAGGTTCACCCGCGCGATCACCTCGTCGCTCCGCGCGGGCACGATCGTGCCCGCCGCGCTGAAGGCGAGCGGCACGAGCGCTCCCGTGGCGAGCCCGGCCACGGCGAACCCGACGATCGCGCCGACGGCCGACGGGACGGCGGCGACCACGACCAGCCCGAGCACTCCCGCGGCGAGGGCGAGGGCCGCGAGGCGCTCGCGTCCGAGCCGCGACTCGAGCGGATCGGTCGTCAGCCGGGTGAGCAGGATCGCGCCCTGGTAGGCGGCGTAGCCGAGGGGCGCGATCGCCGCCGCGACTCCGAGCCCCGTCTGCAGATAGGCCGTGCTCCAGGTCGAGACGGCGGAGTCGAGCAGGAACGCCACCAGGACGATCATCCCGACCGCGACGAGTCGGCGGCGCGGGAGCGGGGCCCGATCGACGGCGCCCGCGGGCCGGGCCGCCCGCGTCGGATCGAGCCACAGCATCCCGATCACGAGGACGGCCGCATCGACCGCCGCCGCGACCACGAGGGCCCCGGTGATCGCCCCGCTGGAGGCGAGGAACGCCGACATGCACAGCGCGCCGACGATGGCCGCGGCCGTGTACGCCGCGTAGAAGCGGCCCATCAGCGCCCGGCCGCCGGAGCGCTCGTGCAGCACGCCCTGCATGTTCTGCGCGGCGTCGAGCATGCCGAGCCCGACTCCGTAGACCACGATCGCCGCGAGGAACACCGGGAAGACCGGGGCGACGGCGATGCCGAGGATCGTGACGGCCTGCACGAGCAGGGCGAGGCACATCGCCGCCCGGCTGCCGCGGCGCACGGCGACGAGATCCGCGAGCAGCGATCCGACGGCGGCCGCGACGCAGGTGCCCAGCACGATGAGAGCGACGGCCGCGGCATCGAGCTGCCAGCGCGCGGAGGAGGAGGGCAGCGAGGTCATGATCGCCGCGTAGCCGAGCCCCTGCGCGGCGAAACCGGCGCCGATGGCGAGGCCGCGAGGATCGGTGCCGCTGCGGGTGCGCGGAGGCGTGAGGACGGACACGGGCGGCTCCTGGGCTGCGGTCGTGCGGCAGAGTTGGACCGTTGTCCAACTCTGGTCAAGAGAAGCCCAGGCGGCGGGTGCGGGCAAGCGCGACGAGAAGTCTTCACGCATCCGAAACGCGGCCGAAACGAGGGGCGGAGGGGTGGACCCCGTCCTTGACGCCCGCCGCTCAGCAGGCTTTACTCGACGGAGTTGGACAGCCGTCCAACTCCACGGAGGTATCCATGCCGCACCACCGCCCCCTCGCCGTCGTCACCGGAGCCAGCTCCGGACTCGGCCGCGAGTTCGCCCTCCGCTACGCCGAGCGCGGGCACGACATCGTCGTCGTCGCGCGCCGCCGCGACCGCCTCGAGGCCCTCGCCGCCGACGTCCGCGAGCGCTTCGGAGCGGCGGTCTCCGTCGTGACCGCCGACCTCGCCGACCCCGCCGCCCCGTCCGCGATCGTCGAGACGCTGCGCGCGCAGGGGCTCCGCGCCGACGTCCTGGTGAACTGCGCCGGGTTCGGCACGGCCGGGCCGTTCGCCGAGGAGGATGCCGCGCGGCTCGCGGACGAGATCGTCGTCGACGTGCTCGCCCCGGCGCTCCTCGCGCGCCTCCTCCTGCCCGATCTGCTCGCCTCACCCCGCGGGACCCTGCTGATGGTCTCGAGCACCGCCTCGTTCCAGCCGCTGCCCGGTGCCGCCGCGTACGCCGCCTGCAAGGCCTTCGTCACCTCCCTGACGGCGGCGATCTGGCAGGAGACGCGGGGGAGCGGGCTGCGCGTGCTGGCGCTGTGCCCGGGCCCGACCGAGACCGAGTTCTTCGAGGCCGCTGGCTCCGACAGCTTCAAGGTCGGCTCGGTGGACACCGTCGACGAGGTGGTCGACGCGGCGTTCCGGCACCTCGACCGCGGCACGGGGCCGGTGCTGACTGTCGGACTCGGCAACCGGATCCGCGCGCTCGGCGCCACGCTCGCCCCCCGGTGGCTGACGCTCGCCGTCGGCGCCCGGCTCACGGGGTCGCGCTGATGCGCCGCATCCCCGTCACCCAGCGCCGCGCCGAGCTCGTCGACGCCGCGATCCGCGTCATCGCCCGCGACGGGCTGGCCGCCGCGACCACGCGGGCCATCGTCGCCGAGGCCGGCATGCCCCTCGGTGCGTTCCACTACTCCTTCGACTCGCGCGACGAGCTCGTCTCGGCGGTGATCGAGCAGGTGACCGACAGCGAGCGCCTCGCCGCGATCCTGCACGCCGACCACGCCGACGCGGAGCACCCGGCCGACATCGCCGCGGTGCTCACCGACGGCCTCGAGGGCTACCTCGCGCTCCTCGAGAGCTCGCCCAGCGGTGAGCTCGCGCTCCTCGAGGTCGCCCTCTACGCCGTCCGGCACGACCCCGACGCCGTGCGCGCGCAGTGGGCGGTCTACCGGGCCGCGTCCGAGGAGGCGCTCGCCTACGCCGCCGAGATCGCCGACGTCCGCTGGACGCGTCCCGTCGACGAGCTCGCCCACTCCCTCACCCGCTCGCTCGACGGCCTCACCCTCACCTGGCTCGCCGACCGCGACGGCGACGCCGCCCGCGCCTACATCGCGTTCGTCGCCGGCGCCTTCGCGGCGCTCACCGTTCCCGCCGACCCCACTCCCGAAGGACACGATGCTCACCGAGATCGATGACCGCGTCCTCGCCGCGATCAACCTGCACGCCGTCCTCGGCGCCCTGCCGCGCCTCGTCGAGCTGTCGCCCGAGGCCGCTCGCGCTCTCGCTCCGGTGGCGAGGCCCACGACGCTGACCCTGATCGCCCCCGGCGGCCTCCGCGCGAGCTACACCTTCACCAGCACCGCGATCCGGCGCGGTGGGGGAGCGTCCGGACCGACGCTGCTGTTCACCTCGGCGAAGCACCTCAACGCCGTCATCGCGGGCGCCGCGCAGCCGGTTCCGGTCGCCGGGCCTCGGGGGATCGCCTTCCTCGCCAACGTGTTCACGCCGATCAGCGCGCTGCTCGGCGAGGCACTGAAGTCCGAGGACCCGGCGGTCACCGAGCGCACGACCCTGCTCACGCTCGAGGTCGTCGCCTCCGCCCTGACCGTCGTCGCGAACGGCGACCGCTCGGGCCGCGTGTCGGCGGCGCACATGGCCGACGGCGACCTCGACATCGAGGTGGGCGACGACCTCCGCTACCGCATCCGGGTCCGCGACCACCGTCTCTCCCGCCTGAGCGATCCCGTCGGCTGCCCGCGCGCCGCCCTGCGCTTCGACGACCTCCGCGTCGCCGGCGACGTGCTCTCGGGCCGCGAGACGGCGCTCGCCTGCGTCGGCGACGGCCGGGTCACGATGCGCGGCTACATCCCCCTCATCGACAACACCAATCGACTCCTCGACCGCGTCGGGGCCTACCTCGGAGCATCATGACCACGGTCCCCTTCACGTATCCGCGCAGCCAGGAGGCGTTCGCCCGCGCCTCGCGGGTCATCCCCGGCGGCGTCCCCGGTCACCTCGGCCCGGCCGGCGGCGGCATGATCCCGCGCTCGGCCTACCCGCTGTTCTCCGAGCGCGCCGAGGGCACGCGGTTCTGGGACCTCGACGGCAACGAGTACCTCGACTACATGTGCGGCTACGGGCCCAACGTGCTCGGCTACGTCGACCCCGGCGTGACCGCCGCGGCGGCCGCGCAGACCGCGCACGAGGACGTGGTGTCGCTCCCCTCGACCGTGATGATCGACTTCGCCGAGCTGCTCGTCGACCAGGTGGCGAGCGCTGACTGGGCCTTCTTCGCCAAGAACGGCGGAGACGTCACCACGCTCGCGATCATGACCGCGCGGGCGGCGACGGGCCGGCAGCGCATCGTCATGATCTCGGGCTACTACCACGGGGTCGACCCGTGGTCGCAGAAGCTCGACTACCCGGGCGTCCTCCCGCAGGACGTCGAGGGCAACCTCGAGATCCCGTGGAACGACCTCGCCGCGTTGCGCGCCGTCTTCACCGAGCACCGGGGCGAGATCGCCGCCCTGATCGGGCAGCCCTACATGCACGGCAACTTCGCCGACAACGAGCTGCCCGCCGAGGGGTACTGGCCCGCGGTGCGCGCGCTGTGCGACGAGTTCGGCGTCGTCCTGATCATCGACGACGTCCGCGCCGGCTTCCGCCTCGACCTGGCCGGCAGCGACCACTACTACGGCTTCGAGGCCGACCTGATCTGCTTCTGCAAGGCGATCGCGAACGGCTACAACGTCTCGGCGCTGTGCGGGAAGGAGAGCCTGCGGGCGACGGTCGGCGGCATCACCTACACCGGCAGCTACTGGATGAGCGCCGTGCCGTTCGCCGCGGGCATCGCGACGCAGCGCCGGCTCGTCGAGCTCGACGCCCCCCGGCTCTTCCGCGAGCTCGGCACCGAGCTCACGACCGGACTCGTCGACGTCGCGTCCTCGCACGGCCGCACCCTCGTCACCTCCGGCGAGCCCGCCCTGTTCTACCTGCGCCTCGTCGACGACGGCTCGCTGATGCTGCACCAGCAGTGGATCGCCCAGTGCGTGCGCCGCGGCGTCTTCTTCAGCTCTCACCACAACCACTTCGTCAACGCCGCGCTGACCTCGGCCGACATCGCGCGGACGCTCGACGTCGCCGACGAGGCGTTCCGCGCGCTGGGGTGAGGGCTAGCGCGCGGAACGACCTCAGGCCTTCTGCGAGTCAGAACTGCAGCAGGTTGTCGCGTAGCGTGCCGCCGGTGTACTCCTCGCGGATCAGACCGCGGCGCCGCAGAGCGGGTGCGAGACCGTCCGCCACCATCGCCATGTTGACGCGCGTGGTGGGCATGTACACCAGGAACCCGTCACCGCCGATCTCGTCCATCAGCTCGCCCATCTTCGCCGCGACCGTGTCGGGGGATCCGATCAGCCCCATGTCCGAGACCTGGTGCGACTCCGAGACCGCCTCGCGCAGAGTCCGGTCCTCGTAACCGCGGAACAGCTCGAGGATCGACGTGTGCTCGCCGTTCTGCTTCGAAAGGTCGATGTCCCTGACCAGGGTGTCCGGGTCGATGCCTCCGAAGTCGATGCGACCGCCCGAGGTGTACGACATGTTCCAGAGGTTGTACTCGATGCCCTTGTCGCTGCGCCGGTAGGCGGCGTAGGCGTCTGCAGCGGCCTGCGCCTCGGCATCGGTGGCACCCAGGATCGGGTTGATCAGGAACATGAACTTGACGGCGTCGGGGTCGCGACCGAGCTCGGCGACCCGCCGCCGCATGTCCTCCCGGTAGGCCCGACCGAGCGCTCCGGTCTTGACCATCGAGATCATGGTGTCGTCGTACTTCGCCGCGAGCTCTCGCCCCGCCGGCGAGCTGCCCGCCGAGCAGATGGGCACGAGTCCTTGCGGCCCGGGGATGGTGTTGAGCGGCCCGCGCGACCGGAAGTAGGTCCCCTCGAAGTCGATCGGCTCCACCTTGGTGTGGTCGGCGTAGATCCCGGCCTCGCCGTCGGCGATCACGGCTCCGGGCTTCCACGAGGTCTGTAGCTGCTGCACGACCTCGGTCCACTCCATCGCCATCGTGTAGCGCTCATCGTGCTCGAGGTGACGCTCGTAGCCGAAGTTCTGCGCGACCCGGTCGGTGACGCTCGTGACGACGTTCATCCCCACCCGCCCCTCGGTCAAGTGGTCCAGCGTCGTGAACAGGCGCGCCGCGAGGTACGGCGGGTACTGGATGGTCGACACGGTCGGCACGATGCCGATGTGCTTGGTGGCCTGCGTCATCAGAGGAACGAGCGGCATCGGGTCGTTCTTGGGAGCCATGAAGCCGCGTCGGAGGCTGGTGTCCGCGCTGCCGTTGTAGCTGTCCTCGACCATGGCGGTGTCCTCGATGAGGATGTAGTCGAAGCCGGCCCGCTCGAGGCTCGTGGCCAGGTCGATGTGGATGCCCGGCTTCATCCATTCGGAGGCGCCGTTCCCGGCCCAGGGGCCGTCGCCGTTCGTCGAGCTCCACGCGTGGATGCCGAAGCCGTCGCCGAGGAACCAAGCGAGATGAAACATGTGAACTCCAGAGATGTGTGGGTGGATCGGGGATGCGGATGCCGCGACGAGCGGCTCAGGCCCGGGTCTCGAGGGCCGTGTAGGCGCCGACGAGCTGGGACGTGTAGGGGTGGGCGGGGTTCGTGATCACCTCGTGGGTGCGGCCGGCCTCGACGACAGTGCCCGAGTGCATGACGACGAGCTCCGAGGTGAGGAACGCGGTCGCGGGGAGTCCGTGCGAGACGAAGAGCAGCCCCGCACCGTGGTCCTCCGAGTAGCGCTTGAGGAGGTTCAGGACGACGCCCTGCACCGAGACGTCGAGTGCACTGACCGCCTCGTCGCACACGAGGAGCCCGGGACGCACGACGAGCGCCCGTGCGATCGCCATCCGCTGCCGCTGACCCCCCGACAGCGCCGAGGGGTAGCGGTCGACGAGGGACGGGTCGATCTCGAGCTCGGCCGTGATCGCGTCGATCGCGCTGTCGGCGCCGGCGCGGTCGAGGCCGCTGAGGATCTGCGCGGGGACGCGCAGCGACTCTCGGATGCGCGACTTCGGATCGAAGGTCGAGGTGGTGTCCTGAGCGATCAGCTGCACGCGCCGTCGGTACTCGAGACGTCCTGCGCGGGTCGAGAGGAGCGAGGCGAGATCCGTCCCGTCGACCGTCACGGTGCCGCTCGTCGCACGCTCGAGGCCGGTGATGATCTTCGCCATCGTCGACTTGCCCGAGCCCGATTCGCCGACGATGCCGACGCGTGCTCCCGCGTCGACGGCGAAGCTCACGTCGTCGACGGCGGTCGTGCTCCGGTACTCCTTGCGGACGTGCGAGCACTCGATCCGCACACCGGAGGGGCTCGGCGCGGAGACGGCGCTCACGCCGCCGCTCCAGCTACCGACTCGAGCGTGGGGAGGCGATCGAGCCCCGCAGAGGCGAGCGTGGGCACGCACTGCACGAGTCCGCGCGTGTAGGGGTGCTGCGCCCGGTCGAGGTCGGTCGAGGCGAGAGTCTCGACGATCCTGCCGCGATGCATCACCACGACCACATCGGTGAACCTGCGGCACAGCGCGATGTCGTGGGTGACCATCAGCACAGCTGTCCCCTCGCGCTGCGCGAGATCCACCATGAGCTCCATCGCCACCACCGCGAGCGAAGCGTCGAGTGCGCTGGTCGGCTCGTCGGCGATCAGGAGGCTCGGCTTCGAGGACAGCGCGATCGCCATCATGACGCGCTGCCGCATCCCTCCCGAGAGCTGGTGCGGACGGTCGTGCATCACCCGCTCCGGCTCGGTGATCCCGACCTCGCGGAGCCAGGCGACGGCCTCGAGCCTGGCCTGCTTCATCGACATCGCGCGCACACCTCGGAGCACCGCGGTGAGCTGACTGCCGATCGTCCAGACCGGGTCGAGGGAGGACATGGCGTCCTGGAACACCATCGAGAGCCCGGGAGTGCGGCGCGGGATCCGCTCCGGCGTCCCGATCTCGAAGGTCCGCTCGAGCGGGCGCCCGTCGAGCAGGAGGGTCTCGGCGGTCACCTGTCCCGCCAGCGGATCGATGAACCCGCCTATCGCGTTCCCGAGGCTGGTCTTGCCGGATCCCGACTCACCGACGATCGCCACCCGCTGGCCGCGGTGGACCACGAGGTCGGCGTCCTCGACGGCGGTCACGGAGCCGTAGGAGACCCGCAGTCCGCGTACGTCGAGCAGAGGGCCGTCGTGCTCGGGCGCGTTCATCCGGCGACCGCCAGCTCGGAGTAGTCGATCACGTTGTCGCTGCGGAACGCATAGCCGTCGACGTCGCTCGCGAAGGCGTTCAGGGGCTGGACGTAGCCGATGTAGATCGTCGGCATCTCGGACTGCAGGACTCGCTGGGCCGAGTTCCACTCCGCGCCCGCCTCCGAACCCAGTGGGTCGCCGGCTGCGTTCCCCGCGGTGATCGCGTCGTTGAGCGCGGCGTCGTCGAAGTCGGGCCAGTTGATGGGCGAGCCGGGCGTGTAGAAGAGCGACAGCACGTAGGGCGGCGACTGCACGACTGCGTAGTCGCGGCCCATCGAGGCCTGGAAGGACTTGGCAGCGAGCCCCTCCTGGAACGCAGCCGAGTTGACCGGGTCGATGGTGATCTCGAAGCCGGCGGCGCGAGCGGCCGTCTGGATCTGCACGGCGGTCTCCTGCAGGTCGGGCACTGCGTTGTTCACCGTGAGGGTGAACTCCACCGGGTTGTCCGGCGAGTAGCCCGCCTCCGCGAGCAGTGCCGTGGCCGTCGCGACATCGGTCGTGTTCGCCTCCAGGCCGTCGCCGCTGAACCCGGGAGCGGAGGCGTCGAGGATGGTCGAGATCGGGCTGAGCCGGTCCTGGTAGACGTCGCTCATGATCTGCTCGTAGGGGATCGCCGCCGCGAGCGCTCGGCGCACCCGCACGTCGTCGAAGGGCGCGGCCGTGGTCAGCAGCGGCATGTATACGAAGGCATTCGTCGGGACCGTGAAGACCTGGGCCGACCCGTCGCTCGCGAGCGCGGCCTGATCGGCGGGGCGCAGCTGGGTGGCGATCTGAGCGTCTCCGCTCGAGACGAGGTTGCTGCGCTGGCCGGCATCGGCCACGACCCGCTGCACGATGCGCTTCACCGCCGGTTCCCCGAGCGCGAATCCGGGGTTCGCCTCGTAGACCATCTGCTCGCCGGGCGTGTAGTCGCTCAGCGAGTAGGCGCCGAAGCCGTAGTTCGCATTGGTCTGCGACCAGGTGACGGCGTACGGGTCGTCGTCGGTCGCGTGCTCCTTCAGCGCGGTCGAGTCGTAGATGTTGTAGGGAGTGTTCGCCAGAAGGGACAGCAGAGTGAAGCCGTAGCCGGGCTCGGCCACGGTGAACTGCACGGTGTCGTCATCGACCTTCGTCACCTGATCGGGACTGGTCAGCGAGGGGGCGCTGATGAACGCGACGATGCTCGTCTCGACTTCGAACTTGCGCTCGATGGAGAAGACGACGTCATCAGCGGTGAGGGTGTTGCCCGCGGTGCTGACCGCGTCGGTGTTGAGATCGAAGGTGTACGTCAGCTGGTCGTCGCTCACCTCGTAGCTCTCCGCGAGCACGGGCTCGAAGTCGTACAGGTCCTGGTGGACCGACTCGCCCTCGGAGCCGTCGATGTAGGGGTTCTTGATGAGGGTCGCACCGGTGTTCATGAAGAACTCGGCCGCCTCGTATCCCGTGGCGCTGGTCTCGTAGCTGAAGCTCGAGGGCTGTGCGGCGGTGACGATGACGAAGGTGTCCGCGGCGGTGGATCCTCCTGAGCAGCCGCTCAGGACGAGGGCCGCTGCCGCAACGACTGCGACGGAGGCGAGAGGGCGGGAAGGACGGTGCATGAGGACTCCAGTTCGTGCGGCGCGAGCGGGGCGGGATTCGGGAGGGGCGGTTCAGCGTCGGGGGCGGCCCGGTGGATCCGTCAGGGCCGCCACGAAGAGGGATGCGGCCCAGACGCTGAACGCCAGTGCGACCGCAGGGAACAGGACGGGCCACCAGCGGCCGACAGCGGCATCGGGAGCGCCGAGGGCGAGCATGGAGCCCCACTCCGCGGTCGGCACGGGGATGCCGACGCCGAGGAATCCGAGTGCCGCGCTGAAGATGATCGCCATCCCGAAGACCGAGGACGAGTTCTCGATCGCGGGTCCGGCGGAGTTGCGCAGAATGTGCCGGATCAGGATCCGACGCTCAGACTCGCCGGACATCCGAGCGGCGTCCACGTAGCCGTCCGATCGTGTCCGCAGCACCTCGGTCCGGGTCAGTCGCGCCTGGAACGGGAGCAGCACCACCGCGAGGGAGAGGGTGATCACCATGGCGTTGCGGCCGAAGAAGGAGACGACGACCAGCCCCGCGATCATCACCGGGATCGCCTGCACCAGGTCTACCGCGCGGCCGAGGAGGCGGGCCGCGAAGCCGAGCAGGCCCCGCCCCGCGTCGTACATGCCCGACACCAGGCCGATCGCGATGCCGCCCAGCGTCGCGACCGCCGTCACGACGAGCGCGATGGCGACGTCGAGCTGGAAGGCCGTGAGCGTGCGACTCAGGACGTCCAGGCCGTTCGAGTCGGTACCGGCGAGGTGCTCGGCCGAGGGCGCCTGCGAGTTGGGCCCGACGACCTCCGTCGCGCTCAGCGGGGCGAGCGACGGGCCCGCGACAGCGAGGATCAGCACGAGTGCGAAAGGTGCGAGGCGCAGGGCGACCGAGACCTTGTGCGGTAGGACACGGCGACGCTCGCTCCGAGGGACGCGAGGCAGCACCGGATCGGTGACGACGGGGGTGTGCAGCGACATCAGCGCGCACCCCCGATCGCGACGGAGCGCCGACGGGGATCGAGCAGCCCGACGGCAACGTCGCTCAGCAGGTAGATCGCGAGACACATCGCGGCTGTGACCACGAGGAAGGAGCGCAGCGCGAAGACGTCGGAGGAGTTGACGGCGTCGACGGCGTACTGCCCGAGTCCGCCGAGACCGAACAGCGCCTCGAGCACCACCGCGCCGCCGAGCAGGAGCCCGAAGAGCATGCCGAGCATCGGGACGGCGGTCGGCAGCGCCCGCCGGTAGATGCTCGCGAGGACTGTGCGGCGCCTCGCGCCCGAGGCGATCCTGAACCGCGTCGCCGGATCGTCGATCGCGGTGTCGAGCCCCACGATGAGGGTCTTCATCAGGATCGGCGTGTGGGCGACCACCATCACGATGACCGGCAGGACCAGGTGCTCGGCACCCGACTGCGCCGCCGGCAGATCTCCGACCAGTAGTGCATCGAGGATCGGGAACCCTGTGGTCCGCGGCGGCGAGATCAGCGCCGGGTCCAGTCGGCCGCTCGGCGCGGGTGCCCAGTGCAGCACGGCGTAGAAGACGAAGAGGAAGGCGATCCCGATGACGTACTCGGGCAGCGCACCCGCTGACCGCGCGTACGAGGTGAGCACCCGGGCAGCGCGCGTCGCTCGATGAGTCACCGCGTAATGGGAGAGCAGCATCGCGACGACACAGGCCAGCACCAGCCCGCTGAGCACCAGCTCGAGGGTCGCCGGAATCCGTGTCGCGAAATCGTCGGCGACGGGTCGGCCGGTCGCGATCGACGTGCCCAGGTCGAGCGAGAGGAGCTGTCCGAGGTAGGCGATGAACTGCTCCGGCCAGGGGCGGTCGAGACCGTAGGCGGCGCGCGCCGCCTCGAGCTCGGCGCCTGTCAGCCTGCCGCCCGTCGCCGTCACCACAGGGTCTCCCGGGATGAGCTGAACGAGGAAGAAGGCGAGCACGACGAAGGCCGCGAGGTTCGCGATCGTCAGGCCGAGAGGTCGGAGGATCCAGGCGCCGGGACGAGAACGGCCCGTCCGGCTGCCTCTCTGCTTCGCCGCTGCCGGTGTCGGCTCGGGGGTCGCGGGTGCAGTGGTCAGGGGCACCGCACGTGGTGGGGCGACGCTCATCGTCTCCTCCTGTCCTCCTCCGCCGCCGCGCGATCGGGCATCAGGATTCGGTGAGCATCCGGATGCTCGGCGACGAGTCGTGCTCTCATGGTGGCGGCCGGATGTTTCGCAGCCCGCACCGGTCCGTTAACGCCCATTGCGCGAGCTGGAGGTGCTCTCACTCGTTCGGAAAACCCTGTTCAAGGCGCCTTTCGGCCGGGTGTTACGCCGATCAGTCGTTCCGCGGATCTGCGACGGGCGGCACGCGGATCACACGTTCGTGGGGAGGACTACGCTGTCCCCACCCCAGTCGCTTCCCCTGCCCTCCGAGGAGAGTCCATGAGCGGAACGCCCCGCGAGCACCCCAGGGCCAAGGGCGGCTCCGCGCGCGGTCGGCAGATGAGCGCGAGCAGGGTGCGCGACCTCATCAGCGCCTCCATCAGGGACGGCCACCTCGATCCCGACGAGCCCCTCGCCGAAGAGCATCTGATGACGCTCTTCGCCGCGAGCAGGGGCTCGGTACGGGCGGCGCTCTCGCAGTTGCGCGACACCGGGTTCGTCCAGCGCAGACCCCGGATCGGAACGCGGGCGACCGGGATCGGCTTCGTCCTCCCGCTCGCCGACATCGACTCCGCCACGCAGTACCCCGACGGGGTCGTGGACCGCAGTGGCGCCCACGTGACGATCGCGATCACCGAGGAGCGCGAGGTGCCGGTCTTCCCCCTTGTGGAGCAGCGGCTCGGTCTCGTCGATCCGACCGTGCGCATGGTCGAGAACACGTTCGCCGCCGAAGGAGAGGTGGTGGGCGTGCGCACGGCGTACTACTCGACCTCGTACCGGTTCGATCCGAGGGAGATCCGTGGCCCCCTCAGCATGCGGGAGATCATCGAGCAGTACTTCCGGGAGGAGACCGGTGCGGTTCACGTCCAGATCGGAGCGGACCAGGCCGATGCTCACACGGCGAGGCTGCTGGGAGTCTCGGAGGGGACCCCGCTGATCCTCCGTGAGATGACGTACGTCACTCCGACCGGTTCGGCTATCCAGATCGTGTTCGATCGCTATCGGGGCGACCGGGTCCGTCTCGATGCGACCGCTGTCGTCGACTGAGCCGGTCCGCGAGGCGGCTCACTGCACGCCGGGAGGCTCCACCGCCAGGACGCGGTCGTCCTCCGCGCCCGGCGCGCCCCGGCCGTCGGTGTTGCTCGTGACGATCCAGAGCGTCCCGTCCGGCGCGGCGACCGCGTCGCGCAGGCGTCCGTACTCCCCGATCGCGTAGTCGCTCTGCGACGACGGGTCGGCGGCCGGCACCGCCCGCAGCACCTGACCACGGAGGTTCGCGAGGTACAGCACATCGTCGATCGCGACCATGCCGCTCGGGCTCGCCGCGTCCGGGTTCCACTGCTGCACCGGGTCGACGAAGCCGTCGCGCGAGGCGATGCCCTCGACCGTCGGCCAGCCGTAGTTCGCGCCCGGAGTGATGATGTTCAGCTCGTCCCAGGTGTCCTGCCCGAACTCGCTCGCGAAGAGGGTGCCGTCGGAGGACCAGGCGAGGCCCTGCGGGTTGCGGTGCCCCGAGCTGTAGACGAGCGAACCGGGGTAGGGGTTGTCGTCGGGCGCCTCGCCGTCGAGGGTCATCCGCAGGATCTTGCCCGAGAGGGAGTCGAGGTCCTGCGCCGCGTCGCGCTGCCCGGCGTCGCCGACGGTGGCGTAGAGCATCCCGTCGGGCCCGATCGCGAGCCGGCCGCCGTCGTGGGTGCGGGCGGCGGGGATGCCGTCGAGGATCGTGTCCGGCGCGCCGAGCTCGAAGGAGCCGGGCTCACCGGAGACCTCGAAGCGCTGGATGCGATTGCCGTCCGACCCCGTCGAGTACGCGAAGAGGGTGCGCCCCTCGACGGCGAGGCCGAGCAGCCCGCTCTCGCCCTCGGCGACCACTCCCTCGACGGTGCCCACCTCGCGGGTCGCGCCGTCGTCGGCGACCTCGAGGACGCGCCCGCTGTCGCGTTCGCTGATGAGCGGCGTCCCGTCGACGAAGGCGATCGACCACGGCGCCTCGAGGTCCTGGGCGACGGTGCGGACCTCGCCGTCCCCCTCCGCGAGCAGGCTGCTGGGCGGCGGCGGCGCGGCCGTGCAGGAGGCGAGCAGGCCGCCGAGCGCGAGAGTCGCGGCCGCGAGGCCGACGCGGGACGAGGTGCTGGTCATCGGGTGTCCCTCCGATCGGGGATGGCCTCCGAGCCTCGCAGCCGATCCTTCGAGCCCTCTCAGCAAGCCGTGGCCCCGGCTCCCGCGATACCGCCCTCTCCGCCCGCCGCCATCCATCCTGGTCGAGCCCGCAGCCCCTCAGGGGCGTACCGAGCGGCGAAGCCGCTTCGCGTCTCGTTCGAGCGGTGGGGGGAAAAGTCGGCGCCCGTCGCCACCCATGCTGGTCGAGTAGCCCCGCAGGGGCGTATCGAGACCCACCAGCTTCAGCAGATCGGTCTCGTGACCTGGCCCTCTGGCGGACGTGGATCTCGATACGCCCGCTGCGCGGGCTACTCGATCAGCAGGTACAGGGCACTACACAGGAGGACACCTTCCTTCACACACCCACCTCCCTGCGATCACAGGATCGGACGAGCTCCCCGCCTCCGAGTTCCCCCGACCTCCACCACGTGTCGGAGGTGCGGCGTAGCGTTGCCGAGGTGACGAGTCCTGCCATCAGCACCCTCGGCCAGCTGCGCGCCTCCGGGCACGTGCAGAAGAGCCTCCGCACCGAGATCCGCGAGAACCTGCTCGACGCCCTGCGCGACGGGCGCGACCCCTGGCCCGGCCTCCACGGGTTCTCCGAGACCGTGATCCCGCAGGTCGAGCGCGCGGTCATCGCCGGCCACGACATCGTCCTGCTGGGCGAGCGCGGCCAGGGCAAGACCCGCCTCCTGCGCACGCTCAACGGCCTGCTCGACGAGTGGACGCCCGTCATCGACGGCTCCGAGCTCGGCGAGCACCCCTACGAGCCCATCACCTCGATCAGTCGCCGTCGCGCCGCCGAGCTCGGCGACGAGCTGCCCGTCGCCTGGCGCAGCCGCGAGGAGCGCTACGTCGAGAAGCTGGCCACCCCCGACACGAGCGTCGCCGACCTCATCGGCGACGTCGATCCGATGAAGGTGGCCGAGGGCCGCAGCCTCGGCGACCCCGAGACCATCCACTTCGGCCTCATCCCGCGCAGCCACCGCGGCATCGTGGCCATCAACGAGCTGCCCGACCTCGCCGAGCGCATCCAGGTGGCGATGCTCAACGTGATGGAGGAGCGCGACATCCAGATCCGCGGCTACGTCCTCCGCCTCCCGCTCGACGTCCTCGTCGTCGCCAGCGCGAACCCCGAGGACTACACGAACCGCGGCCGCATCATCACCCCGTTGAAGGACCGGTTCGGCGCCGAGATCCGCACCCACTACCCCACGGCGCTCGCCGACGAGATCGCGGTGATCCGCCAGGAGGCGGAGCTCGTCGCGATCGTCCCCGACGCGCTCATCGAGATCCTCGCCCGCTTCACCCGTGCCCTCCGCGAGTCGAGCTCCGTCGACCAGCGGAGCGGAGTGAGCGCCCGCTTCGCCATCGCCGGCGCCGAGACGATCGCCGCCGCAGCGCTGCACCGGGCCACCCGCCGCGGAGAGGACGAGGCGGTCGCCCGCCCGATCGACCTCGAGACCGCGGTCGACGTGCTCGGCGGCAAGATCGAATTCGAGTCGGGCGAGGAGGGCCGCGAGGAGGAGATCCTCGACCACCTCCTCCGCCAGGCCACGGCCGAGACCGTGCGCGCGCACCTGCGCGGCATCGACCTCGAGCCGCTCGTCACCGCCGTCGAGAACGGCACCATGATCACCACCGGCGAGCAGGTGACGGCGCGCGAGTTCCTCGCCGGGCTGCCCGTGCTCGGCGAGGCGACCGTCTACGACGAGATCGCCGAGCGGCTCGACGCCACCGGAGACGGCCGCATCGCCGGAGCGATCGAGCTCGCCCTCGAGGGCCTCTACCTCTCGCGCCGGCTCAGCAAGGAGACGGGCGGGGGCGAGGCCGTCTATGGCTGAGCGGACCCGTCTCGGAGCCCGTCGTGGCTAGGGGCAACCGGAGGCTGCACCGCGACGCGCGGTACGCCAAGTACGCGGGCGGTCCCGATCCGCTCGCCCCGCCCGTCGACCTCGCCGAGGCGCTCGACGCGATCGGCCAGGACGTCATGGCGGGCACCTCGCCCGAGCGGGCGATGCGCGAGTTCCTCCGGCGCGGCTCCCGCGACGGTCAGGGCCTCGACGACCTCGCTGCGCGGGTGGCCGAGCGGCGCCGGTCCCTCACGCAGAAGCACGACCTCGACGGCACGCTGCGCGAGATCCGCGAGCTGCTCGACCGCGCCGTCCTCGCCGAGCGCAAGCAGCTCGCCCGCGACACGCAGATGGACGACGCCGACCGCACCCTCGCCGAGATGCAGCTCGAGAGCCTCCCGCCCTCTCCGGCCGCCGCCGTCTCCGAGCTGTCCGACTACCGCTGGCAGAGCCCCGAGGCGCGCGCCGACTTCGAGAAGATCCGCGAGCTGCTCGGCAGGGAGATGCTCGACCAGCGCTTCGCCGGCATGAAGCAGGCCCTCGAGAACGCGAGCGACGAGGATCGCGCCGCGATCGACGCGATGCTCCGCGATCTCAACGAGCTGCTCGAGGCGCACGCCCGCGGCGACGACACTCCCGAGCAGTTCGACGCCTTCATGGCGCAGCACGGCGAGTACTTCCCCGAGGCCCCCGAGTCGGTCGACGAGCTCATCGACGCCCTCGCCGCACGGGCGGCCGCGGCGCAGCGGATGCGCAACTCCATGACCCAGGAGCAGCGCGACGAGCTCGACGCCCTCGCCCAGCAGGCCTTCGGAACGCCCGAGCTGATGCAGTCGCTCGGCCGCCTCGACGAGACCCTGCGCGGCCTCCGCCCGGGGGAGGACTGGGGCGGCTCCGAGCGGATGGACGGCGAGCAGGGCCTCGGCCTCGGCGACGGCACCGGCGTGTTCCAGGAGCTCGCCGACCTCGACGCCCTCGCCGACCAGCTCGCGCAGCCGTACGAGCGGTCGAGCCTCGACGATCTCGACCTCGATCTGCTGGCGCGGCGACTCGGCGACGACGCAGCGGTCGACGCGCAGACGCTGAAGCGGCTCGAGAAGGCGCTGCGCGACTCCGGGACGATGCGCCGCGGCTCCGACGGACGGCTCATGCTGACACCCAAGGCGATGCGCCAGCTCGGCAAGGCGCTGCTCCGCGACATCGCCGACACCATGTCGGGTCGTCAGGGCGCGCGCGACCTGCGGCGGGCGGGCGCGGCCGGCGACCGCTCCGGCGCGACCCGCGCGTGGGAGTTCGGCGACACCGAGGCGTGGGACGTCACGCGGACCGTGACCAACGCTCTCACCCGCACCGCCGGCGACGGCCGCCCGACCGGCTCGGGCGTCCGCATCGAGATCGGCGACGTCGAGGTGCAGGAGACCGAGGCCCGCACCCAGGCCTGCGTCGCGCTCCTCGTCGACACCTCGTTCTCGATGGCGATGGACGGCCGCTGGGTCCCGATGAAGCGCACCGCGCTCGCCCTGCACACCCTGATCTCGAGCCGGTTCCGCGGCGACGACCTCCAGCTCATCGCCTTCGGTCGCCAGGCCGAGGTGATGGACGTCGAGCAGCTCGTCGGCCTCGACGCCGAGTGGGAGAAGGGCACCAACCTGCACCACGCCCTGCTGCTCGCCAACCGGCACTTCCGCAAGCACCCGAACGCGCAGCCGATCCTGCTGATCGTCACCGACGGCGAGCCGACCGCGCACCTCGAGCCCGACGGCGAGATCTACTTCGACTACCCGCCCGACCCGGTGACCATCGCCGTCTCGGTCCGCGAGCTCGACGCCTCCGTCCGCCTCGGCGCGCACACGACGTTCTTCCGCCTCGGCGAGGATCCGGGTCTCGCCCGCTTCATCGACTCGCTCGCCCGCCGCATCGGCGGCACCGTGGTGAACCCGGAGTCGGACGACCTCGGCGCCGCCGTCGTCTCCTCCTACCTCGGCGCGCGCGGCGCCGCCCCGGGCGGCCGCCCGCCCGGCGACGAGCTCTTCGGCCGCGGCTGGAGCTTCTGAGCTCACACCGAGGGAACCGGTTCCCGTCGAGACAGCCACCCAGCGCGGGCTGTCTCGACGAGAGCTGGTTCCCTCGGTGGCGGGAGCTGCCTCAGAACAGCGGCCACGGCACCGCGGGCATGCCGCCGCGCGGGGCCGGGAAGCGCGCCGACGAGCGGAGGCGGTCGCACCGCTTCGCGAAGGCGGCGATCTCCTCCTCCGTCAGCAGCTCGCCGAGGGCCTCGCCCAGCGCGCCGTCGATCTCGGCGCGGAGGCGGCCCAGCGCCGCGGTCTCGTCGGCCGTCAGCGGCTCGCCGACCCAGCCCCACAGCACCGTCCGCAGCTTGTGCTCGGAGTGGAACGTCAGCCCGTGATCGACGCCGAAGCGGTGACCGCCCGGCATCTCGAGCACGTGCCCGCCCTTGCGGTCGGCGTTGTTGACGACGACGTCGAACACGGCCATCCGCCGCAGCGCGACCGAGTCCTCGTGCACGAGCGAGATGTCGCGGTCGTTCTCGTCGCTGCCGTCGAGGACGTGCCGCCAGCCGTCCGGCACCGCGTCCGCGGGCACCAGGTCGACCGCGTCCTGCTCCGGATCGATGTCCTGCCAGAGCTGCACCATGCCCGTGCCGAGCGGCCCCTCGCGCAGCCAGGTGCGCGGCACCACGTTCCAGCCGAGGGCCTCGGAGGCGAGGTACGCGGCCCGCTCCCGCCCCGCGAGCTCGCCGTCGGGGAAGTCCCAGAGCGGCTTCTCGCCGGCGACCGGCTTGTAGACGACGGAGGTGTCGCCGATCTGCGCGAGGAAGGTCGCGTTCGAGGCGGTCGTGATCCGGCCCGTGAGCTCGAGCTCGCCGTCGAGCAGTGCGGAGTCGTCACTCATGCGGGCGGGGCCGTGCTCATGCGAGCGGGCAGTCGTGTCCGTCGGGGTCCATCGGGTCGCCGCAGCGCGGGCAGAGCGGCCGGCCGGCGCCGACGACCTCGAGGGTCCGCTTCGCGAAGGCGCGCGCGGTGCCGACGGGGATGCGCACCTGCAGCACCTCGGTCGGCTCCGCCTCCTCCTCGTCGGTGGCCGCGGCGTCGTCGTCGATCGGGTACGCCTCGATGAGGATCTGCGCGGTGGCCGGATCCCAGCCGAGGCTGATGCCGCCGACGCGGAACTCGGGCTCGACGGGCTGGTCGAGCGGGTCGTTGTCGACGAGCTCCGGAGGCGTCCCCGCAGGCACGCTCACCGGGTTGCCCTCGGCGGCCATCAGCTGGTCGAGGATCTCGTCGATCTTCTCGGCGAGCAGGGCCGACTGCTGCTTCTCGAGGCCGACGCTGACGACGCGCGGCCCGGTCTTGGCCTGGAGGTAGAAGGAGCGGGAGCCGGGGGAGCCGACGGTTCCGACGACGACGCGGTCGGGCCAGTCGAACCCGTGGACGATCGGAGGCATGGGTCCAGTCTACGAGCGTCCGGCTGGCACCCGCCCGGGCACGCGCTACTCGTGCCCCGCGCCTCCGCCGACCGGCGCATCGGCCGCAGGGGCCGCCGCGCGCAGCCACGCCAGGTCGCCCGCCTCCGTGTTGGTGGCCACGACCTCGGGTCGCCCCGCGCCGTAGCGGATGATCGACACCGACGCCGGGCCGACCGTGATCCTCTGGAAGAGGTCGAGGTGCATGCCCAGCGCATCGGCGAGGATCGCCTTGATCGTGTCGCCGTGGCTGACCGCCGCCCAGACCGCTCCCGGCCCGTGCTCGGCCGCGATCGCCGCGTCGTGCCGCCGGATCGCGCCGACCGCGCGCGCCTGCATCGCGGCCAGCCCCTCGCCTCCGGGGAACACGACGGCCGACGGCTGGCTCTGCACGACCGACCAGAGCGGCTCCTTCGACAGCTCGCGCAGCGACCTGCCCTGCCACTCGCCGTAGTCGCACTCGGTGATGCCCTTCTCGATCGACGTCGCCGGCGAGCCGGTCTGCCGGTCGAGGACGAAGCGCGTCGTCTGCCGGCAGCGCTCGAGCGGACTCGAGACGACCGAGGCCAGCTGCACGGCCGCGAGGCGCTCGCCCGTTCGCGCGGCCTGCTGCCGCCCGACGTCGTCGAGCCGGACTCCGGCGGTGCGTCCCGCGAGGATCCCGGCGGTGTTGGCCGTGGTGCGCCCGTGCCGGACGAGGAGGAGGGTGGGCATCGCCCCAGCCTAGGCAGTGCACCCGCGCGCAGGCTCACGCCGTGCTCCTCCCCTGGACGGATGTCGTGGCGCGCCGCTCCGCCTAGCGTGGAGGGAGCGGCCGCCCACCGCGGCCCGTCACGTGCACGAACCTCTGCACACGAAGGGACACTCATGGACGCGACGCCCATCGGCCCGGACGCACGGAACGGCGCAGGGCACACTCCCGACAGCGCCACTCCGGACAGCACCGTTCCCGACAGCACCGTTGCCGACACGGCCACTCCCGAGTGGGCGGCTCCGGAGGCGACGGGTCGCCAGGACGAGATCGCCCTCCGCATCCGCGGCCTGCGCAAGCGCTTCGGCGACAAGGAGGCGGTCGCGGGCATCGACCTCGACGTGCCCGCCGGCTCGTTCTTCGGCCTCGTCGGCCCCAACGGCGCGGGCAAGACCACGACCCTCTCGATGGCCACGGCGCTGCTCCGGCCCGACGCGGGCACAGTCAGCATCCACGACGTCGACGTCTGGAAGGACACCCTCGAGGCCAAGCGCCTCATCGGCGTGCTGGCCGACGGGGTGAAGCTGTTCGACCGCCTCACCGGCCTCCAGCTGATCACCTACTACGGCCTGCTCTGCGGCATCGCGCGCCCGACCGTCCTCGAGCGCGCGAACGACCTGCTGGCCCTGCTCGGCCTCGAGCCGACCGACCGCACCCTCGTCGTCGACTACTCCGCGGGCATGACCAAGAAGATCGCCCTGGCGTGCGCACTGGTGCGCGCCCCGCGCCTCCTGGTGCTGGACGAGCCGTTCGAGTCGGTCGACCCGGTCTCGGCGGCCAACATCCGCGACATCCTCACCGGCTTCGTCGCCTCGGGCGGCACCGTCATCGTCTCGAGCCACTCGATGGATCTCGTCGAGCGGATGTGCGACCGGGTCGCCGTCATCGCCGACGGTCGCGTCGTCGCCTCCGGGACCCTCGCGGAGGTCCGTGCCGGATCGAGCCTCGAGGAGCGCTTCGTCGAGCTCGTCGGCGGACGCACCCACCAGGAGGGCCCCGCATGGTTGCGCATCTCCTGAGGCTCCGCCTCCTGCTGCTCCGGAACGTCCTCACGCGCAACGTCTGGCAGCTGGTCGGCGTCGTCTTCGGCGGGCTGTACGCGCTGGTCGTGCTCGCCCTCGTGGTCGCCGGACTCGTCTCGCTCGGCGCCACCGATCCCGCCTTCGCGACCGTCGCGCTGACCCTCGGCGGCTCGGCGCTGCTGCTCGGCTGGGTGCTCGGGCCGATCTTCGTGTCCGGATCCGACCAGAGCCTCGACCTGCAGACGCTCGCCACGTTCCCGATCCCGCTGCGCACGCTGATGCTGGGGCTCGCCGCGGCGGGCGTCGCCGGGATCCCGGGGATCGTGACGTCGCTCGGTGCGCTGGCCTCGGCCGCGGCCTGGTGGAGCAACCCGATCGGCATCGTGCCGGCGCTCGTCTGCGCCGTGATCGGCGTCGCGACCTGCGTGGTCGCCTCCCGCCTGATCGGTGCGCTGACGACGGGCCTGGGCTCGAGCCGCCGCTACCGGGAGGTCATCGGCGGAGTCGTCCTCATCGTCGTGATCCTCCTCGGCCCGCTGCTCATCGGCCTCACCGGAGTCGTCCGCGACGGCCTCGACCTGCTCCCCGTGATCGCCGCGGCCCTCGGCTGGTCGCCGCTCGGTGCGATCTGGGCGGTGCCGGGCTCGATCGTCGCCGGCGACTGGCTCGCCGCGCTCGCGCGCTTCGCGATCGGAGTCGCCACCCTCGCCGTGCTCGCCTGGGCCTGGTCTCGGGCGCTGCGCCACGCCCTGTCCGAGCCCGCCGCGTCCACCTCGCGCGCCGCCTCCGGCTCCGAGGGCATCGGCCTGTTCGGGCGCTTCCCCGGCACGCCGACCGGTGCCGTCGCCGCCCGCGCGCTCGGCTACTGGTGGCGCGACCCGCGCTACAGTCGCGGACTCCTGGTCATCCCGGCCATCGTCGTCCTCGCCGTCTTCTACAGCGCGATCGGCGGAGGAGGGGGAACGCTCGTCCTCCTCTCCGCCGTCTTCATCGGGCTGATCTTCGGCGTGACCCTGTGCGCCGACGTGTCGTACGACGGCACCGCCTGGGCGGCGCACGTGAGCTCGGGAGTCGTCGGCTCGGCCGACCGCGCGGGCCGCGTCATCGCCGCCGCGATCGTGGGGATCCCCGCCGTGCTGGTGGTCGGCATCGGCACCGGCCTCTACGCAGGGCAGCCGGAGTCGGTCCCCGCGGTGCTCGGGATGTCGCTCGCCCTGCTGCTGAGCGGCTTCGGGGTCTCGAGCGTCGCCTCCGCCCTGATCGTGTACCCGGTGCCGGCCCCCGGCGACTCCCCGCTCAAGACGCCCCCGGGCTCCGGGATGATCTCGAGCGTCGTCATGCTCGCCAGCATGGGCGCGACCGCGGCGCTGTCGCTGCCGTCGCTCGTGCTCGGAGTGATCTCGCTCGTCGCCGGCGACACGGTGCTCGGAGTCGTCTCGCTGGCCGCCGCGATCGTCCTCGGATCGGTGTTCGCCCTCGTCGGCATCCGCGTCGGCGGCCGCATCCTCGACCGCCGCGCCCCCGAGCTGTTCGCCGCCCTCGTCACGATCGGCTGACGCGCGGTCGCTGATCCATTCTCCTGGCGGGCAGTCCTCTCCCCTCCCCATGCGTCGGAATCCCCTCCCCAGTCCTCACAAGTTGCGGTAGTCGCGCTCGACTACCGCAACTTCTGGAGAGTCGCGACTCCGCCCGAGTTCACCAGGCGTCTGATTCCTCGAAAGTTGCGGTAGTCGCGTTCGACTACCGCAACGTGTGGAGAGTGGGGGAGGGGGCGTGCGGCGCGGGAGGATGGGGGCATGCGCAGCGTCGAACTCCTGCTGGATCCGGAGTCGGAGGTGCGGGTGCGGGCGCAGTGGGAGGCCCTCGAGGCCGCGGGCATCCCGAGCCTGTCGCTGCACACCTCCGAGAGCAACCGGCCGCACCTCACACTCGTGGCCGGACCGGAGCTGGTCGCCCCCGAGCCCGGCGCGCTCGGCGCGCTGCCCGCGAGCGTCGACCTCGCGGCGGTCCTCCTCTTCCCGCACGCCGGCCGCTACGTGCTGGCCTGGGGCGTCACCCGGTCGCCCGCCCTCGACGCCCTGCACGCCCGCGCCACCCGGCTCGTGCCGGGCGGCGTGCCCACCTCGCTCCCGGAGGCGTGGGCCCCGCACGTGAGCGTGTCGCGCCGCCTGCGCCCCGAGATGCTCGGCGAGGCGGTGCCCCTGCTGGGCGAGCCGTTCGCCATCGGCTTCTCGGGCGTGCGCTTCTGGGACGGCGACTCGAAGACGATCACCGGGCTCTGACTCCTCCCCGGTGCTGTCCTCCCCGGTGCTGTCCTCCCCAGGGCTCGCGCTGGGCGTCCGTCCACAGATCGGGCGGCCCCCCGAAGCCGCGTCGGAGGCGGCCGGTAGAGTTCCCCAGGTGACCGAGCCGACCGCGACCGCCCTCCCGACCATCGACGCGCCCGCCCGGACCGGGGCTGCCGAGACCGGTGCCGCCGGGTCGTCGAGCGAGGCGCAGGCGATCCTCGAGAAGGTCTTCGGCTACGGCTCGTTCCGCGGCGAGCAGCAGGCCATCGTCGAGCAGGTCATCGGCGGAGGCGACGCGGTCGTCCTCATGCCCACCGGCGGCGGCAAGTCGCTCTGCTACCAGATCCCCTCGATCGTTCGGCCCGGCACCGGCATCGTCGTCTCTCCGCTGATCGCCCTCATGCAGGACCAGGTCGACGCCCTGCGCGCGAACGGCGTCGCGGCCGAGTTCCTCAACTCCACTCAGGACGCGGCCGAGCGCTCCCGCGTCGAGCGCGCCTATCTCGACGGCGAGCTCGATCTGCTCTACGTCGCTCCCGAGCGCCTCGGCAACGAGGGCATGAAGCAGTTCCTCGCCCGCGGCCGCATCGCCCTGTTCGCCATCGACGAGGCGCACTGCGTGAGCCAGTGGGGCCACGACTTCCGCCCCGACTACCTCGCCCTCGGCGAGCTGGCCGAGCGCTGGCCCGACGTGCCGCGCATCGCCCTCACCGCGACCGCCACCGAGGCCACCCACCGCGAGATCACCACGCGGCTGCACATGGGGTCGGCCCGCCACTTCGTCTCGAGCTTCGACCGCCCGAACATCCAGTACCGGATCGTCAACAAGGTCGAGCCGCGCAAGCAGCTCATCGACTTCCTCCGCCGCGAGCACGCGCACGACGCGGGCATCGTCTACGCGCTCTCGCGCAAGAGCGTCGAGGCGACCGCCGAGGCGCTCCGCACCGCCGGCTTCGACGCCGTGGCGTACCACGCCGGTCTCGACGCCCGGGTCCGCGCCGCCGCGCAGTCGCGCTTCCTCCGCGAGGAGGGCGTCATCGTCTGCGCGACCATCGCCTTCGGCATGGGCATCGACAAGCCCGACGTCCGCTTCGTCGCGCACATCGACCTCCCGAAGTCGGTCGAGGGCTACTACCAGGAGACCGGGCGCGCGGGCCGCGACGGCCTGCCCTCGACCGCCTGGCTCGCCTACGGCCTCCAGGACGTCGTGCAGCAGCGCCGCATGATCGACGAGTCGCCGGGCGATCTCGCGCACCGGAGGCGGATGTCGGCCCACCTCGACGCCATGCTGGCGCTCTCCGAGACGGTCCAGTGCCGCCGCGTGAACCTGCTCGCCTACTTCGGCCAGGAGAGCACCGCCTGCGGCAACTGCGACACCTGCCTGGAGCCGCCCGCCAGCTGGGACGGCACGGTCGCCGCGCAGAAGTTCCTCTCGACGGTCGTGCGCCTGAAGCGCGAGCGCAACCAGCAGTTCGGCGCCGGCCACATCATCGACATCCTGCGCGGCAAGACCACTCCGCGCACGACCCAGCACAAGCACGACGGCCTCGCGACCTGGGGCATCGGCGCCGATCTGAGCGACACCCAGTGGCGCGGAGTCGCGCGTCAGCTCCTCGCGCAGAGCCTCCTCGGCGTCAACGACGACGGATTCGGGACTCTCGTGATCACCCCCGCCTCGGCGTCCGTGCTCAGCGGCGAGCGCAAGGTCGAGCTGCGGCAGGAGCCGGAGAAGCCGGCGCGCTCGAGCGGGTCGTCCCGCTCCGGCCGCTCGACCGTGTCCGAGCTCTCGAGCGAGGCTCAACCGCTGTTCGAGCGCCTGCGCGAATGGCGCGCCGCGCAGGCCCGCGCGCAGTCGGTGCCGGCCTACATCGTCTTCAACGACGCGACCCTCCGCGAGATCGCGACGGCCGAGCCCGCCACGATGGACGCGCTCAGCATCATCGGCGGCGTCGGCCAGAAGAAGCTGATCACCTACGGCGACGCCGTGCTCGCCGTCGTCGCGGGCGAGACGCCGACGATCGCCGAGCCCGACGACAGCCAGGAGGCGCCGGCGCCGCGCCGAGCGGCTCCGTCCCGCTCGAACTCGGCCCGGGCCGCCGGCTCCGCACGGCCCTCGTTCGGAGCCGACAAGGCGAGCCCGCCCGTCACCTCGGGAGCGCCCGAAGACGACTGGGTGCCGCCGGACGAGCCCGACTGGGAGCCCGGCTGGGACAGCTACTGAGCGGCGCCGCTCAGCTGCCCGAGCCGACCGTCGCCATCCATCCGCCGAGCACGGTGAACCCGAACGACAGCGCCATCCCGGCGATCGGCACCCAGAACGCGATCCGGCGCACGACCAGCAGCACGATCGACACGACGAGCGCCGCCACGAACGGCAGCCACACCCCGCCGGCCGCGACCAGCACGCCCCAGCCGATCAGGTCGCCGTCGCAGTCGTTCCCGCCCATGCAGGCGTCGCCGGCCATCCCGAAGAACAGCCCGAAGTACGAGAGCAGCAGGGTCAGCCCGAACGTGCAGATCAGCAGCAGCACCGTCGTCACCGCGTCCCAGATCCGCAGCGGGCGCCGCTCCCGTTCCGCCTTCCAGGGCGTGCCCGGTCCCGACGGCTGCGGATCGCCCCACGGCTGGGCGCGCGCCCACTCCGGCGAGCCCTGCTCGGCAGGTCCGGCGGGGTACTCCGACGGCGCTCCCGACGTCGGTCCGGGCTGCGCCGCGGACGGCGGACGGAACGGCGGGGGCGGGGGCAGCGGCGGCTCGCTCATGCCACGAGCCTAGCCACGGCCCCTCGGGCCGCCACCCTCGCGCCGCCACCCTCGCGCCGCCACCCTCGGGCCCACGCCCTCAGGCCGAGCTCTCCCGCACGACCAGCTTCGGTGCCGCGATGTACTCGCCGGCCGGCTCCGTGCCGCCCGCGATGCGGTGCACGATCCGCTCGACCGCAGTGCGGGCCATGAACGCGTGGTCCGGGTCGATCGTGGTCAGCCTCGGGATCGTGTACTCGCCCTCGATGATGGCGTCGAACGCGGCGACCCGGACGTCGCCCGGGACGGCGACGCTGCGGTCGGCCAGGCCGCGCAGGACGCCGATGCCGACGGTGTCGGTGATGCAGAAGACTCCGTCGAAGGGGATCCGGCGGTCGATGAAGTCGCGGATTCCCTCGGCGCCCCCGGTCATCGTGAACTCCGAGACGTTCACGTGCAGGTCCGGATCGATCGGGAGCCCGGCATCGCGGTGGGCGCGGCGGTAGCCCTCGAGGCGGAGGCTCGAGACGTCGATCTCGTCGTGCTCCGGATTGTCGACCATGACGATCCGGCGGCAGCCGCGCTCGATGAGGTGCTCGACGGCGATGCGCGCGCCGTCGACGTTCGCCATCGCGACGTGGTCGACCGGCCCCTCGAAGATCCGCTCACCGAGGATGACGAGCGGATGATCGACCCGCAGCAGCTCGGTGTCGGCGGAGCCCAGGCCGACGGTGCTGAGGATGATGCCGTCGTAGAGGCGCTTGCGCGAGGAGGCGAGCGCCTCCAGCTCGTTCTCGCGTCGCGCACCGGTCTGCTCGATGACGACGCGGAGGTCGTGCTTCTCGGCGGCGGCGATGATCTCGGCCGCGAGCCGGCCGTAGTAGGGGCGGTCGATCTCGGGGACGGCCAGCCCGATGGTGCCGGTCCGCCCGGTTCGGAGGTTGCGGGCGGCGACGTTGACGCGGTAGTCGAGTCGGGTGATGACACCCAGCACCCGCTCGCGCGTGCTCTCGCGGACGTGCGGGTGGTCGTTCAGGACGTGCGAGACGGTCATCGGGGAGACCCCGGCCTCTTTCGCCACGTCGTGGATCGTCACCATATCGGGCCTCCTCGTTCCGATGGTCCCACGAGCGGCAGCCCGTTCACCGCAGCAGGCTCCGGAGGCGGGCGGCCTCGTCGCCCTCGAGCGCGAGCAGCGAGCCGTGCCGCGCGTCGACGGGGAGGCGCGCGCTCGGGACGGGTGCGAACGCGCCTCCGGCCGGGTCGTCGCTGACGAAGAGCCGGTAGCCCCGCAGCCCGAACTCGTCGATGAGGAGCCAGGTGTGCTCGGGGGTGGCGACGACGGCGGGTCCCTCGCCGCGCGCCAGCTCGGGCGATCCGATCCCGGTGCGCACCGTCTCGAACGCTCCCTCCAGCGAGGGCCCGCGCGCGAGGGTGACCGCGCTGACGCCGCGCTCCGGCTCGGCCTCGACCGTGAAGCGGAGCCACTGGTCCCCGACGGCCAGGAAGGCGGCGTCGATGACGTCGCGTCCGGTGTCGAGGGCGACGCGCGCCGGGCGATAGGTCGCGAAGTCGGTCGTCTCCACCACGAGGATCCGCTGGTGCGCGGCCGAGGCCCGGTCCCCCTCGAGAGGGTAGAGGGCGGCCGAGAAGAACACGAGCCAGCAGCCGCGCTCGTCGCTCCAGTACGCCTTGGGGGCCCAGGCGTTGCCCGCCGACTCGGGCGCCACCTCGTGCAGCGAGGGGGTGGTCCACTCGACGAGGTCGTCCGAGTGCCAGACCAGGATCGAGCGGCTCCCACGCCGGACGGCCCGGTGCCAGTCGCCGTCCGGCCAGGTGCGGAGGTCGGTGGCGAGGAGGACGAAGCGGCCGGTCGTCCTGTCGCGCACGAGGAACGGATCGCGGGCGCCGCGCTCGCCGACGGCGGGCACCGGCACCCCCAGCGGGAGCGGGAGGAACGACTCCGGTGTCGCCCCCTCGCTCACCGCGAGCCGCACCCGCTCGCCGTCCTCGCGCTCGCCGGGGAGGAAGTAGGCGAGCAGGAAGCCGCTCATCCCTTCACGCTGCCCGAGACCAGGCCGCCGACGATGTGCTTCTGCATCGCGATGAAGAACACCACCATCGGGAGCAGGACGATCACGCTGAGCGTCAGGAACGCGGGCCAGTTCACTCCGAACTGCCCGACCGCCTTGTAGACCTGCAGCACCAGGGTCTGCTTCTCGGGCGAGCTGATGAAGACGTTCGGGGTGATGAAGTCGTTCCACACCCACATCGTCTGGAACACGCCGACGGTGATCAGGATCGGGCGGATCAGCGGCAGGACGATGCGCCAGTAGATCTGCCACGGGCCGGCGCCGTCGATCCGCGCCGCCTCGAAGATCTCGAGCGGCAGCGACTTCATGTACCCCTGGATCAGGAAGTAGCAGAAGATCGCCCCCGCGGCGTAGAGCAGGATCAGGCCCTCGAGGCTGTCGACCAGACCGGCTCCGGCGAGCAGCCGGTAGAGCGGGATCAGCGTCGCCTGGCCGGGGACGAGGAACGCGATGATCAGGACGACGGAGGCGACGCGGGTGAGGAGTGTCTTCCGCAGCAGCATCGCGTAGGCGGCCATCGAGCCGACGAGCAGCATCAGGGCGACGGAGGCGACGGTCACGTAGAGCGTGTTCGCGAACGCGCCGAGGATCGGGACGGAGGCGAAGACGTCGGTGTAGTTGCTCGGATCGAAGGTGGTCGGCAGAGCGAACGGCGCACTCGAGACCTCCTGCTGCGTCTTCAGGGTGCTGACGACGATGTAGTAGAAGGGGGCTCCGACCAGGGCGGCCAGGGCGATCATGCCGACGCTGGTGAGGGCGCTGCCCCAGCGGCGGCGGCGCTGAGCGGGCCCCGCGGGTCGTCGGCGCCGGGGGGCGTCGAGCGAGAGGGTCGGGGCGGGGTCCTTGATCAGGGTGGTCATGAGGTCCTCTCCTCGAAGCGGCGCGAGATGAGCAGCTGGACGGCGACGATCGAGCCGACGACGAGGAGGAACACCACGGCGAGGGCCGAGGCCTTGCCGAACTGCGCCTGCGCGACTCCGTTCTGGATGATCGACTGCGTGATCGTGTAGGTCGAGAAGCCCGGGCCGCCCTTGGTGAGGGTGAAGGGCAGGTCGTAGACCTTCAGCCCGCCCGTCATCAGGAGGAGCGTGCTCACCGTCACCGCGGGGGCGAGGAGGGGGAGAGTGATCGAGAAGAACCGGCGCGGCGCCGATGCTCCGTCGATCCGGGCGACCTCGTAGTAGTCCTCCGGGATCGACTGCAGGTAGGCGAGGTAGAGGATCGCGTGCCAGCCGGTGCTCGACCACACCCCCACGACGATCACCGAGAGCTGCGCCAGCGCCCCGTTCGAGAGCCACGGCACCGGACCGAGGCCGGCGACGCCCTCGAGGACGCGGTTGATCGCTCCCGAGCCGAGCGGGGACAGGATCAGACCCCAGACGAGCCCGAGGATCGCGATGCTCGGGATCGCCGGGAAGAAGAGGATCGCGCGGACGGCTCCGCGGCCCACGAAGGGCCGGTTGAGCACGAGCGCCAGCGGGATCGCCAGCGCCGTGACGAGCACGGTGGTGCCGATGCTGTAGGTGAGGGTGAAGACCAGCCCGGCGAGCATGGCCGGGTCGCGGAAGATGCTGACGTAGTTGGCGAAGCCGACGAAGTCGGACTCGACCGAGTAGCCGTCGAAGTCCGTCAGGCTGAAGTAGAACGACTGCGCCAGCGGCACGGCGAACAGGAGCGCGAAGACGATCAGGATCGGCACGAGGAACATCCCGGTGCTGAGGGTCTCGCGTCGACGCAGCGGAGAGGCGGGGCGCCGGAGCGCGAGGGCTCCGGCGCCGCGGACAGCGGTGTGGGCGGTCATGACGGGGACCGGGGCCCTCAGCCCTGCGACTCGAGCCGCGCCTGGAGGGCGGCGGCGACGTCGGCGGGAGAGGACTGCCCCTGCGCGAGCAGCTGGATCTGCGCCACGGCCTCGGTGTTCAGCGCGTCCTGCTCCCGCGGCCAGGCGATCTGCGGCAGGTAGAACTCGCCCGCCTGGAGCCCGGCCAGGTTGGGCTCGAGCGCGGGGTCGATGACGGGCGTGTAGTTCGTGGTGGTGGTGAGCGCAGAGGTGCCCTCCTGGTAGGTGCGCACGCCCTCCTCGCTGCCGAGGAAGGAGAGGAACTCCTCCGCCTCGGCCGTGTGCTCGGTCTTCGAGTTGATGGCGAAGCCGGGCGACGCGGCGCCGGCCCAGTAGCCCTTGCCGTCGAGGGTCGGGAACGGAGCGAACGCGACGTCGAGGTCGGGCGCCTTCTCCCGGACGGAGGGGAGGTTCCACGGGCCGGCGGCCATCATCGCGACGCGGCCGTTGGCGAACTCGTCGACGATCTGGTCGCCGGTCAGGCTGACGACGTCCTGGCTCATCAGGCCGCTCGTGAGCAGCTCGCTCCAGGCCGTGAGCGGCTCCTCCCAGAGGTCGCCGAACGAGGCGGAGCCGTCGAAGATCGCCGCGTCCACCTCGCCGCCCTGCTCGGCGTCGGCCGAGCCGACGAGGGCCGAGACTCCCAGCGGGATCTGCGAGGCGGAGTCGTAGTACGGCGTGACTCCGGAGTCCTTCACCGTCTTCAGCACGTCGAGGAAGCCGTCCCAGTCGGTCGGGATCTCGGTGACGCCGGCGGCCTCGAGGAGCGCGCGGTTGTACATGATGCCGCCCGCCCACGAGGAGGTGGACATCCCGTAGGCCTTGCCGTCGGCGCTGTAGGTCTCGGTGTTGAACGGCGACATCGCCGACATGAACGGCTCGTCGGTGAGGTCCTTCACGAAGCCGCCCTCGATCAGGTTGGTCTTGTTCTCGGCCGCGATGATGAACACGTCGGCGGCGTTGTTGCCCGCGAGGCGCGTCTGCAGCGTCGAGACGTACTCGGCGACGGGCGGCGCGTTCGAGAACTCGATCTCGATGTCGGGGTGGGCCTTCTCGAAGGCGTCGATGACCGGCGTCATCGTCGCCTCGTTGTCCCACGAGAAGAAGCTCAGCGTGGTCTTCCCGTCGGAGGCGCCCGAGGCGCTGCAGGCGGTCAGGGAGAGAGCGGCCGCGGCGGCGACGACGAGTGCCGCCGAGCGGATGGTGCGGGAGCGATGCGACATTGCATTCCTCTGTTCTGTGGAGGGGATCGGGTGATGGGGGGTCAGGAGTCGGTCGGAGCGAGCGGGACGCGGAGGTGCTCGTGGCGGGGGACGACCGGCACGAGTCGATCGCCGTCGTGCACCAGCAGGTCGAAGACGATCTCGCGGTGCACTCCGTCGCCGTCCGGGATGGCGAAGCGGTGGTAGGCGATCACCCACTGGTCGGTGCCGGGGACGGGGCAGATCGAGTGGTGGCCGGTCGCGAGGATCCCGAGGGCCGTGTTCTTCTCGAGCAGGACGCCGCCGTCGGTCCACGGGCCGAACGGAGTGGCGCCGACCGCCCAGCGCACGCGGTAGTCCTCCTCCCTGGTGTCGTTCTCGGACCAGGTGAGGAAGTAGGAGTCGCCGTGGCGGTGCAGGTGGGCGGCCTCGCGGAATCCCGTCGGCACCCACGAGTGCACGTCCGCCTCGTCGAAGGACACGAGGTCCTCCGCCAGCCGCACGAGGTGCGCGACGCCGTTGCCCCAGAGCAGGTACACGGTGCCGTCGTGATCGCGGAAGACCGACGGGTCGATCGCGACTCCGTCGAACCGGCCCGCCGCGACGAGGGGAGCGCCGAGGTCGGTGTACGGCCCGGCGGGGGTCGAGGCGCGGGCGACGCCGATGCTGTTGCCGGCGGTGAAGTAGAGGTAGTGCACTCCGTCGACCTCGATGGCCGAGGGCGCCCAGGCGAACGAGTCGGCCCAGCCGACGTCGCGGCCCAGCCGCAGGATCTCGCCCTCGTCGGTCCACTCGACGAGATCCTCGGAGGAGTACGAGCGGAAGGCGCTCGCTCCCCAGCCCTCGATCCCGTCGGTCGTCGGGAAGAGGTGCCAGCGGTCGCCGATCACGACCAGCGACGGATCCGCCAGGAAGCGCTGCAGGGGGGACGGCGAGGGGGTCGCGGTACTCGTGTCGTTCATCGCACTCCTTCGTGCCCGGCGACCGTCCTGTATCGGTACAGGAGCGGCGTGTATCGATACAGTACGAACGCCCGGCCGTCCTGTCAAGAGAGGGGAGGAGCTGTCGCATTCCGGCCGACGGGGCGAGCGGCGCGCTGGCCGGTTCCGACAACGCGGGAGCACACGCGCGCGGCCCGCTTTGTCGTCCCGCGACGGATCGTTTCCGCCTTCGCGGGAGCCGATCTACCGTGCAGAGCACCGCCTCCCGACGATCGTCGGCCAGGGATCGACCCCGCTCGATCCGTCGCCGCCGGCGATCCGCGAGCGGGCCGAACCGACGACGGTCGAAGGGATCCTCCAGTCATGGTCACCACCGCTCCCCGCCCCCGCTCCGCCACCGATGCCGCCGACAGGGCCGCCGGCGGCCGCTCGCGGCCGCGACGCTCGAAGGCCGGCGCGATCGCCCCGACGCCTCCCGTCGACTCGCTCGGCTCCGAGGTCGATGCCCGCCTCGACGAGGACGGCTCGCCCAGCGTCGACGTCGCCGCGCTCGGCGAGGTGCTCCTCGGAGCCTGGCGTGAGCAGCGCCTCGCCTCGCGCGAGCTCACCGCCCGCGAGGAGCTGCACCGTGTCGACGGCCTGCCGATGGCCGAGCACCGGGCGCGGGTCACCCGGCAGATGCACGTCCTCGCGGCCGAGGGCGGCGTGCTCCGCGCCTTCCCGGAGGACCTCGGCGGAGAGGCCGACCACGGCGGTAACATCGCCGGCTTCGAGGAGCTGGTCACCGCCGATCCGTCGCTGCAGATCAAGTCGGGCGTGCAGTGGGGCCTCTTCGGAGCCGCGGTGCTGCACCTCGGCACCCGCGCGCACCACGAGAAGTGGCTGCCCGGCATCATGAGCCTCGAGATCCCCGGCGCCTTCGCGATGACCGAGACCGGTCACGGCTCCGACGTCGCCTCGATCGCGACGACCGCGACCTACGACGAGGCCGCCGGCGACTTCGTCCTGCAGACCCCGTTCCGCGCCGCGTGGAAGGACTACCTCGGCAACGCGGCCGTCGACGGGCGCGCCGCCGTCGTCTTCGCGCAGCTCGTGACCCGCGGCGTCAACCACGGCGTCCACGCCTTCTTCGTTCCGATCCGCGACGACGACGGCGCGTTCCTCCCGGGCGTCGGCGGTGAGGACGACGGCCTCAAGGGCGGCCTCAACGGGATCGACAACGGCCGGCTGCACTTCGACGGGCTCCGCGTGCCGCGTGAGAACCTGCTCAACCGCTACGGCGACGTCGCGGCCGACGGCACCTACTCGTCCCCGATCGCGAGCCCCGGCCGCCGCTTCTTCACCATGCTCGGAACGCTCGTCCAGGGGCGCGTCTCGCTCGACGGCGCCTCCGTCGTGGCGGCCCGCGTCGCCCTCACGATCGCCGTGACCTACGGCGACCAGCGCCGCCAGTTCACCGGCGGCGGGGACCGCGAGGAGGTGCTCCTCGACTACCAGCGCCACCAGCGCCGCCTGCTCCCGCGCCTGGCGACCACCTATGCGGCCGGCTTCGCGCACGACAAGCTGCTGCGCGCGTTCGACGACGTCTTCTCGGGCGCGAACGACACCGACGCGTCGCGGCAGGATCTCGAGACCCTCGCGGCCGGGCTCAAGGCGCTGTCGACCTGGCACGCGCTCGACACTCTGCAGGAGGCGCGCGAGGCGTGCGGCGGCGCCGGCTTCCTCGCCGACAACCGCCTCACCCAGCTCCGCGCCGACCTCGACGTCTACGCGACGTTCGAGGGCGACAACACGGTGCTGCTCCAGCTCGTGGCCAAGCGGCTGCTCACCGATGTCGGCCGGCGCTTCAAGAACGCGCAGCCCGGTGTGCTCGCCCGCTACGCCGTCGAGCAGGTGGCGGAGGCGACCGTCAACAACTCGGGGCTGCGCCGGCTCGCGCAGGTCGTCTCGGACCGCGGGTCCACGGCCCGCTCGGTCGGCCAGCTCCGCGAGGAGCAGCGCGAGCTGCTGACCGACCGTGTCGAGAGCATGGTGTCGGGCATCGCCTCGCGACTCCGCTCGGCCTCGAAGCTGCCGGCCGACGAGGCCGCCCGGCTCTTCAACGCGCACCAGAGCGAGCTGATCGAGGCGGCGCGCGCGCACGCCGAGCTGCTGCAGTGGGAGGCGTTCACCGACGGGCTCGCGGCGATCGAGGACGAGGGGACCCGCACGGTCCTCACCTGGCTCCGCGATCTCTTCGGCCTCGGTCTGATCGAGAAGCACCTCGACTGGTACCTCATCCACGGGCGCCTGTCGTCGCAGCGCGCGCTGGCCGTCACGTCGTACATCGACCGGCTGCTGGCCCGGCTCCGCCCGCACGCCGGCGATCTGGTCGCCGCCTTCGGCTACCGCCCCGAGCACATCCGCGCGTCGATCGCGAGCGGCGCCGAGGCGACCCGGCAGGAGGAGGCGCACGCCTACTTCGAGGCCGCCCGCGCCGCCGGCACCCTCCCGACCCCCGAGAAGGCCCCGCGCCACTGACCGCCTCCGCGAGACGCCGCTCGAGTACGCGACACGCCGACGCGGGCGTACCCGAGCGGCATCCCGCGGAACGGATCAGCGGTCGAGGAACGCCAGCGCGGCGTCGCGCTCGGCGCGCAGCTCGAGCACGGACTCGTCGATCTTGGCGCGCGAGTACGCGTCGATCTCGAGGCCCTCGATGATCCGCCACTCGCCGTCGACCGCGCGGACCGGGAAGGACGAGATCAGCCCCTCCTCGACGCCGTAGGAGCCGTCGGACTCGACCGCGGCCGACGTCCACTCCGTGCCCGTCACCCAGTCGTGCACGTGGTCGATCGCGGCGGAGGCGGCGGACGCGGCCGAGGAGGCCCCGCGCACCTCGATGATCTCGGCGCCGCGCTTCGCGACGCGCGGCTCGAACTCGCGGTGCAGCCACTCGGCGTCGACGAGCTCGGTCGCGGGGCGTCCGTCGACCGTCGCGTGCGTGACGTCGGGGTACTGCGAGGCGGAGTGGTTGCCCCAGATGCTCACTCCGGCGATCGAGTCGACGGGAGCGTCGAGCTTCGCCGCGAGCTGCGCGACGGCCCGGTTGTGGTCGAGTCGCGTCATCGCGGTGAAGCGCCCGGCCGGGATGTCGGGGGCGCTCGCGCGGGCGATCCAGGCGTTGGTGTTCGCCGGGTTGCCGACGACCAGCACGCGGATGTCGTCGGCCGCGTGCTCGTTCAGCGCGGCTCCCTGCGGCCCGAAGATGCCGGCGTTCGCGGCGAGGAGGTCGGCGCGCTCCATCCCTGCGCTCCGCGGCCGGGCGCCGACCAGCAGGGCGATGCTCGCGCCATCGAAGGCCGCGGCCGGATCGTCGGTCGCCTCGACGCCGCGGAGCAGCCCGAACGCGCCGTCCTGCAGCTCGAGCGCGGTGCCGGCCGCCGAGCGCAGGCCCGCGGGGATCTCGAGGAGGTTCAGCCGCACCGGCACGTCCGGCCCGAGGAGCTGACCCGAGGCGATGCGGAACAGGAGCGCGTAGCCGATCGCGCCTCCCGCTCCCGTGACGGTGACGGTGACCGGATTCGCGCGCTCGTGAAGACTGCCCATGGCGCCGACCCTAATCCGGATGCCTGCACGCTCGGTCGGAGTCGGGCGGCGCGAGATCGCTCTCGAGAGTCTTCGATCCGTCACGAACGGCCTGTGCGACGTGCTTCGGACGGGCCGTCCGTGACGGATCGATGCGGCCGTCAGTGCCCGCGCGCGATCCACTCCTCGCGGTGCGGTGCCTCCGCCCCGATCGTGGTCGAGTCGCCGTGCCCGGTGAGGACCACCGTGTCGGCGGGCAGCGTCAGCAGCCGCTCGGTGATCGAGTCGATGATCGTCGGGAAGTCGCTGTACGAGCGGCCGGTGGCGCCCGGCCCGCCCTGGAAGAGCGTGTCGCCGGTGAAGACCGTGCCGAGCTCGGCGGCGACGAAGCAGACGGCGCCCGGCGAGTGGCCGGGGGTGTGCCGCACCTCGAGGTCGACGCCCGCGACCGTCACGACCTGGTCGTCGACGAGGCCGCCGTCGGGGGAGCTGTCGGGGTAGACCGCGTTCCACAGCATCCGGTCTCCGTCGTGCAGCAGGACGGGTGCGCCGGTCGCGGCCTTCAGCGCCGCCACCGCGTTGATGTGGTCGTCGTGCGCGTGGGTCAGCAGGATCGCGCGGAGGGCGCGATCGCCGACGGCCCCGAGGATCGCGTCGGCGTCGTGGGCGGCATCGATGACGACGCACTCGGAGTCGTCGCCGACGATCCACACGTTGTTGTCGACGTCCCAGGTGCCGCCGTCGAGGCTGAAGGTGCCGCTCGTGACCAGGTTCTCGATGCGGGCGGCCATCAGAGCACCACCACCGAGCGCAGCACGTCGCCGCCGGCCATGGTGGCGAAGGCCTGCTCGACGTCCGTGATCCCGATCCGCTCGGTCACGAACTCGTCGAGCGGCAGCCGGCCCTGGAGGTAGAGGTCGGTCAGCATCGGGAAGTCGCGCTCGGGCAGGCAGTCGCCGTACCAGCTCGACTTGAGCGACCCGCCGCGGCCGAAGACGTCGAGGAGGGGGATCTCGAGCGTCATCTCGGGAGTGGGCACGCCGACGAGCACGACGGTGCCGGCGAGGTCGCGGGCGTAGAACGCCTGGCGCCAGGTCTCGGGGCGGCCGACGGCGTCGATGACCACATCGGCGCCGAAGCCGTTCGTGAGCGCCTGCACCGCGGAGACGACGCCCGCCTCGTCGAGGCCGCTCGAGTCGATGACGTGCGTGGCACCGAGCTTCTCGGCCGCGACCAGCTTCTTCGGGTCGCGGTCGATGGCGATCACGGTGCTCGCCCCCGCGAGAGCGGAGCCGACGACGGCGGCCGTGCCGACGCCTCCGCAGCCGATCACCGCGACGGAGTCGCCGCGGCCCACGTTGCCCGTGTTCATCGCCGCGCCCAGGCCGGCCATGATGCCGCAGCCGAGCAGGCCCACCGCGGCGGGATCCGCCTCCGGATCGACCTTCGTGCACTGCTTGGCGTGCACGAGCGTCTTCTCGGCGAACGCGCCGATCCCGAGCGCAGGGCTCAGCTCGGTGCCGTCGACCAGGGTCATCCTCTGGGTCGCGTTGAAGGTGTTGAAGCAGTACCAGGGCTCGGCGCGCGTGCAGGCGCGGCACTCGCCGCAGACGGCCCGCCAGTTGAGCACGACGAAGTCGCCCACCGCGACGTTCGTGACTCCCTCGCCGATCGCGCTGACCTTTCCGGCGGCCTCGTGGCCGAGCAGGAAGGGGAAGTCGTCGCTGATCCCGCCCTCCCGGTAGTGGAAGTCGGTGTGGCACACCCCGCAGGTCTCGACGTCGACGACGGCCTCGCCCGGCCCCGGATCGGGGACGACGATGTCGACGAGCTCGACGGGAGCCCCCTTCGACCGGGCGATGACGCCGCTCACAGTGGTGGGCATGGGGGCTCCTTCGTCGGGGCGGGTGCTGCGGGGATCCGCTCCACAGTACCTACGGGCGGACCGCTCGTCCGCCCAGGACGGCCAGCAGCACCACGGCGACCAGCGATCCGGAGGCGACCAGCGCGGCGAGCACCGTGATCTGGAAGGCGCCGGCGTCCAGCGGCGAGAGCCCGCCGAAGACCGCGCCGACGAACGCTCCGGGGAGCACCACCAGCCCGGTCGTCCGCGTCTGGTCCGTCAGCGGCACGAGCCCCGTCCACACCGCCTCCCTGGCCGGCGTCCTGGTCGCCCGCCGCGGAGTCGCCCCGAGCGCGAGCCATCCCTCGACCTGATCCCACCGGTCGGCGAGCGTCGCCGCGAAGGCCCGCCCGGTCACGGTCGCGACCGTCATCGATCCGCCGATCACGATGCCGCCGACCGCGAGCAGGTAGCGGCCGGTGAACGGAACGGCGCCGAGGCCGAAGACGACCGCCCCCGTGAACACCACGCCCACCACCATCGCGACAGAGACGGCGAGCACCGCCCGGCGAGTGCGCCCGAGACGCCCGGAGGCGGTCGCCACCGCCGCGACGAGCATCAGGAGCAGGAAGGCGCCCACCCAGCGCAGGTCCGAGATGACGCCGGTGAGGATCAGCGCGAGCAGTGTCAGCTGCACCGCGCCGCGGAGGATCGCGAGCGCCGGGCGGAGGAAGGCGCCGACTCCGAAGACCCTGAGCGCCACCGCCGAGATCGCCGCGCAGACGACGACGGCGGACACCGTCGCGACGAGTCCACTGCCACCGATCACTCCTGGACACTAAGGGCCGTGGACGACGGGCGCATCCTCGACACCGCCCCGGCATCGGCTCGCTGCTGGGCACGTCGGACCACGGGTGGCAGGAGAGCGGATCGGAGCGCGGACAGCCCTCTCCGTGCCCGACCCCGGGCGAGCGGGAACGGCGGCCGCGGGTTACCGTGTGGCGTGCCCCCTCGAATACGCGCCCTCGCCCTCACCGGACTGGCGATCGTCGTCGCGGCCCTCACCGGGTGCGGCTCCGCCGCCGAGACCGCCGCCGCCTGCGTCGTGCGCCCCGCGGCCGAGATCGTCCCCGAGCAGGGTGCGCTCTTCGGCGTGAACCTCGACTGGGGATCGCAGACGATCGAGGAGTACTCCCGCGAGCTCGGACAGCGGCCCGCGGTCGCGGTCGCGTTCGCCGATCTGCCCTTCACCGAGGAGGAGCGCGACGAGGTGCGCTCGGCCGCTCAGCAGCTGCGCGTGAACGGCGGGACGCTCCTGCTCACCCTCGAGTCGATCGAGGGTCTCGCGGCGGTCACCGACGCCGTCGCGGCGGACATCGCCGAGCTCTCGGCCTCCGTCAACGAGACCGGAGTCCCGGTGATCGTCCGCTTCGCGCACGAGATGAACGGCTCCTGGTACGCCTGGGGTCAGCAGCCCGTCGCCTACGTGGCGGCGTTCCGGCGGGTCGCCGAAGCGGTGCACGGCGATGCGCCCGGCACCGCGATGATGTGGGCGCCGAACAACGCCGACGGCTACCCGTTCGAGGGTGGAGCCTCCGCCGCGCAGCCGGGAACGGCCGACTTCGCCCTGCTCGACACGACCGGCGACGGCGTGCTGAGCCTCGACGACGATCCCTACGCGCCGTACTACCCGGGCGACGACGCCGTCGACTGGGTCGGCATGTCGCTCTACCACTGGGGCTCGGCCCACCCCTGGGGCGAGAACGAGATGCCGGAGGAGGGCAAGTTCGCTGCTCAGCTCACCGGCACCTACAATGGCGCGGCCGGCGACGAGACCGCCGCACCCGACTTCTACCAGACCTACGGAGTCGACCACGGCAAGCCCGTCGCCATCCCCGAGACGGCAGCGCTGGTCGTCCCCCGCGGCGACCCGGCGGGGGAGCTGGCGATCAAGCAGGCGTGGTGGCAGCAGGTGCTCTCGGCCGAGACCGCGGCCCGTTTCCCGAATCTGAAGATGATCAACTGGTTCGAGTGGGAGAAGTTCGAGCCGGAGGTCCAGGACGAGGTGTCGTGGTCGGTCGTCGAGGAGCCCGACACGCGTCGCGCGTTCCGGGCGGACCTGCCCGCCGGGCTGGTCTACTCCGATCTCTCAGCGCGGTGCACCGGAGCGGACGCCGGTTGATCCCACGCCGCCGCCTCCCCCTTCCGAGGGACGCCAGAGATGAGCGGTTCGTGTGCGGACGTTCGTGCCCCGGAGTGCCCGATACGTTGACGGTGCGGGGAACTGAAGGTGACCCTCGCGGCCGCTGATCGTTCTCGAAGGGGTGCTCCATGGCTGGCGACGCCGTCTCTGATCCGCGCTCCGACGCCCTCGCGGCACTCGGGGTGATGGGCTCGCCCCCCGAGGAGCGCTTCGACCGCATCACCCGGATGGCGCGCGACCTGTTCGGCGTCCCGATGGCGGAGATCCACTTCCTCGACGAGAGCACGCTCTTCACGAAGTCGCCGCAGAACCCGGGCTGGCCGCTCGAGTACCCGCGGGAGGGCACCTTCTGCGACGCGACGCTGCAGAAGCGGTCGATGCTCGTCATCCCCGATCTCGGGGCGGACCCGGCCTGGGCGGACAACGCGAACGTCGCGGGCGCGCCGTACGTGCGCTTCTACGCCGGGCGTCCGATCAGCGTCGACGGCGGACTCCAGCTGGGCACGATCTGCCTCCTCGACTTCGTTCCGCGCGATCTCAGCGAGGATCAGCAGCGCCTGCTCGACGAGTTCGGGAGCTGGGTCGAACGCGAGCTGCGCGACTCCGCCGAGCGCGACAGGGCCGCCGAGGTCCAGGCTCAGCTGCTCCCGCTCGATCTGACCCATCCGGACGGCTATGCGCTCACCGGCATGTCCGTCCCGCGCCTGCAGGTCGCGGGCGACTTCTACGACTGGTGGGTGGGTGACGGCTTCGTCGACATCACGCTGGCCGACGTGATGGGCAAGGGCGCGGCGGCCGCGATCATCGCGGCGAGCATCCGCTCGGCCTTCCACGCGCGCGTCGGCGATGCGCCGACGAGAGCCGTGGCCGGGGTCAACCGCCAGCTGCTCCGCGACTTCACCGCGACCGGGACGTTCGCCACACTCTTCCACTGCCGCCTCGAGACCGAGACGGGTCGTCTCGACTTCGTCGACGCCGGCCACGGGCTCTCGGTCGTCCTGCGCGCCGACGGCTCCTTCCAGCGGCTCGCCTCGCTCGGGCTGCCGCTGGGCATCGCCGAGGACGGCGGATGGATGACCCAGTCGGTCGAGCTCGCGCCGGGCGATGCGCTCGTGTCCTTCACCGACGGCGTCCTCGACCTCTACGACGGAACCCTGAACTCGCTGGCCGAGGTCACCGCCCTCGCGCGCGCCTCGGCGAGCGCGGAGGAGTTCTTCGCGTCCGTCCGCACGCTCTCGCTCGGCGAGAAGGCCTCGGACGACGTGACCGTTCTCGTGGTGAGCCGCACGTGAGGCGGAGCAGGCTCCGACTGCTCGCCCCGTCCTCATGGAAGGCGGCCCTCGCCGCCGTCGCGGCGGCGGTGCTGCTGGCGGGTCCCGCCGTCGCCTCGGTCGCCGACGACTCCGCCTTCTCGCCGCCGACGGGCACCTACTTCGGGTCGAGTCTCGACTGGAGCAGCGACAGCGCTGCGGAGCAGACCGATCGCCTCGGCCGCCCCGCCGCGGTCCTCGAGCACGTCGCCGCCGTCCCGGTGACCGACGCCGAGGTCGACTACCTCGCGCAGTTCATGCGCCAGGCGGAGGGGCAGGGCGCGCTCGCCGCGGTCACCCTCCGCCCGGTCGGGGGTCTCGACCGGTTCGGCCAGGAGGAGGCCGAAGCAGCTGTAGCGGCGCTCGCGCGTGCGCGGGACGGGCAGGAGCTCCCACTGTTCGTCCGATTCGCGCCAGAGATGAATGCGAGCTGGACGGCCTGGGGCTTCGCCCCCGAGGAGTACATCGCGGCCTTCCGCGTCTTCGCGGAGGTGCTGCACTCCGATCTGCCCGACGCCGTCGCGGTGTGGTCGCCGGCCGCCGGTGAGTCCTACCCCTTCTCGGCCGGCGGTACGACCGACGACGCCGCCCTCGACACGAACGGCAGCGGATCGCTCGACGCGGGCGACGACCCCTACGGTCCCTACTACCCGGGCGACGACGCGGTCGACTGGGTCGGTCTGTCGGCCTATCACGACCCGAGCGGCGGCGGGGCCCCGAGGAACGCGGTCGCCTCCGAGGGCGCCCTCGACGCGGATCTCGACGGCGAGGGCGATCTCGCGTTCTACGAGCGCTTCGCCGAGAGCGCCGGCACGCCGATGATGCTCGAGACCGCCGCGTTCTACAGCCCGGGGGCCGGTGGACCGGCCGAGCTCGAGATCAAGCAGGACTGGTGGCGGCAGGTGATCACGGCCACCTCGGGTGACGCGCACCCGTTGATCGACGTCGTGCTCTGGCGCGACTCCTCATCGGCCCGGGCCGTCGTCGGCGAGGTCGTCATCGACTGGAGCCTCTCCGGCTCGGACACGATCTCCTCGGCGTTCGCCGCCGACGCCGAGGCGAGCGAGCTCGTCTTCGGCCCGGTCTACGCGCCGTTCACCTCCTCGTCCACGGTGCGGACAGCGGGAGGGACGATCGGCGGGGCGGCCGCCTGGCTCCTGGTCGCGGGGGTCCTCGTGGCGGCGATCGCCCTGACCGGCTGGGGGCTGCTGCGCGGTCGGAGCGGCCGGCTCGCCTACGACGGACCCCCGAATCGCGATCTCCGCATCGACTACCTCCGCGGAGTCGCCATCGTCTTCGTGGTCATCAACCACATCGCGCTCGTCTCGGTCTGGCAGAACCTCACGCAGGAGGCGATCGGCATGGTCTCGGGCGCCGAGCTGTTCGTCCTGCTCTCGGGCGGCGTCCTCGGGATGGTGCACCGTCCGAAGGTGCTGGGCGGGGGCATCGGCGAGGTCACCCTCCGCACCGAGGCGCGCGCCTGGAAGCTCTACGTCACGGCCCTCGTCGTGGTCGTCCTCGTCGGTCTCGTGAGCCTCGTCGGATTCGTGAACAGCACTCCGGCGACGACCTACGTCGACCAGGGGACGGGCGCGGCGGGCAGCGAGGCGACGGGCCGGGTCTACGACCTCTACACGAACATCGGCAGCCTCCTCCGCTACCCCGTCGACCCGGCGATCATCGTCGACCTCGCTCTGCTCCGGCTCGGGCCGTGGCAGGTCAACGTCCTCGGCCTGTACGTGGTGATGCTCGCGATCGCCCCGCTGATCCTCTGGGCCCTGTCGCGCGGGCGGTGGGCGATCGTGCTGCTGGTCAGCTGGGCCCTCTACGTGCTTCAGATGATCCTGCGCCTGCGGCTCCTGCCCTCGCAGTTCGAGGACTCGTTCCCGCTGCTGACCTGGCAGGCGCTGTTCGTCACGGGGATGGTCGCGGGCTTCCACCGGCGCGAGATCCTCGTCTGGTTCGCGACCCGTGCCGGGCGGATCGTCCTCGCGGTCGCCGTGGTGGCCACGGCGGGGCTGGCGGTCTTCTCGTGGAACAACCCGTATCTCTCCAGCCCCTACGACCTGCGCCTGGGGCTCATCCCGGCGAACGCCTTCTCGGACATCTACTCGGTCGCCTTCCAGCGGACTACTCTCGACCCGGGCAGGGTCGTCAACGTGCTGCTCGTGGTCATCACCGCCTACGCTGCACTCACCGTGCTCTGGAAGCCGGCGCAGCGACTCCTCGGCTGGTTCTTCATCCCCCTCGGTCAGGCGACGCTCTACGTGTTCGTCATGCACGTCGTCTTCGTCCTGATCATCGCCAACATCCCTCTCCTGCGCGAAGGGAACACCGTGGTCAACTCGCTCGCCTACCTCGTCGTGCTCGGCCTGCTCTGGGTCATGGTGCGGACGCGCTTCCTCTACCGGATCGTGCCCCGATGAGCGCCGGAACGGCCGTGGACACCGGACCCGGGACGGAGAGCACCCTCACCTCGCCCGGCCGGATGCTCCTCCTGCGCATCATCGTGGTCCTGACGATCGTGCTCGGCGTGAACTACGTCGGCTGGCGGTGGCTGTTCTCGCTCAACTGGGACGCGTGGTGGATCGCCGTCCCGCTCGTCGCGGCCGAGACCTACAGCCTCATCGACGTCTGCCTCTTCGGGATGACCATGTGGCGGGCGAGGGGGCGGGCGGCGCCGCCTCCGCCTGCCCAGGACGCCACGGTCGACATCTTCATCACGACCTACAACGAGCCGATCGACCTGGTGATGACGACAGCGCTCGCCGCTCAGGCCGTGCGCTTCCCGCACGCCACCTGGGTCCTCGACGACGGCGACCGCGCCGAGATGCGCGCCGCCGCCGAGGGTGCGGGGCTGGGCTACATCACCCGCTCGGCCGACTGGAAGGACCGCCCCCGGCACGCGAAGGCCGGCAACCTCAACAACGCGCTCGAGCAGACCACAGGGGAGTTCCTCCTCATCCTCGACGCCGACCAGATCCCGCGGCCCGAGATCCTCGACAACACCCTCGGCTACTTCCGCGACGACGAGGTCGCGCTGGTCCAGACTCCGCAGGTGTTCTCGAACGTGGCGACGGGCGACCCGCTCGGGAGCCAGGCGCCCCTGTTCTACGGGCCGATCCAGCAGGGCAAGGACGGCTGGAACGCGGCGTTCTTCTGCGGCTCGAACGCCGTCCTGCGGCGCGAAGCGCTGATGCAGCTCGGGATCGCCGGCTACGTCCGCGAGCTCGACCGCAGCATCGCGTCGGCGCTGCGGACAGCGGCTCGCGCCGTGAGCAAGGCCCGGTCGCACCCGGCCGCCGCCGACTCGGCGGTCCGGGCGGCACTCGACGACGTCAGCAGCGCCATCAAGGAGGCGCAGGCCGCGATCGCCGGCGGCGCACCGATCGCCTCGGTCACCTACGACCTGCACCGGCGCGTCGACGCCGCGAGCTACTCGCTGGTCGCCTCCGATGTGGCCGGGCTCGAGGAGGACCTCGCCGAGATCCGCGCGCTCGCCCGCGCCTCGGGCGGTGCGGAGTCGTCGGTCGACACGATCGTCGACATCGAGCAGATCGTCCTGGGGCTCTCGGATCGCGAGCTCTCGCCGCTGAACGCCCTCGAATCGGTGCAGGCCGTGCTGCAGAGCATCGCCATCGACCGGCCGGGGGAGGCGCAGCCGATCATGCCGCTCGCGACCATCTCGGTCACCGAGGACATGGCGACGTGCATGCGCCTGCACGGCCTCGGCTGGAAGAGCGTCTACCACCACGAGCTCCTCGCCGACGGCCTCGCTCCGGAGGACGCGGGGACGATGCTCACTCAGCGCCTCCGCTGGGCGCAGGGGACGATGCAGGTGTTCCTCCGCGAGAACCCGCTTCTGCAGAAGGCGCTCAGCGTCCCGCAGCGCCTGATGTACTTCGCGACGATGTGGAGCTACATCAGCGGCTACGCGGCGGTGGTCTACTTCGCGGCGCCGATCGTCTTCCTGGTGCTCGGGATCCTGCCCGTGGCCTCGGACGCGTTCGACTTCTTCATCCGCTTCATCCCCTTCATGATCGTGAATCAGCTGCTCTTCCTGATCGCCGCGAAGGGGACCCCGACCTGGCGGGGGCAGCAGTACAGCCTGGCCCTCTTCCCGGTCTGGATCGAGGCGTGCACGACCGCGATCAACAACGTGTGGTTGAAGATCCCGCTCGGGTTCGCGGTCACGCCGAAGACGCGGCAGGAGTCGACCGGGATCCCGTGGCGCCTGATCAAGATCCAGCTCGTGGTGATGGTCCTGCTCGTCATCGCGATCATCACGGGCTGCCTCCACCTGTTCTTCAACGGTGCGGAGCCGATCGGCACGGGGGTGAACATCGCCTGGGCGGTGTTCGACCTCGTCGTGCTGAGCGTGCTCTTCCGCGCCGTCGCCTACCAGGGCTTCGAGCCCGTGCCCCCCGCTTCCCCGACCCCTGTCACCCAGACCTCGTGACCCAGAAGAAGGAGACCGCATGACGTTCACCACCGAGACCATCGAGCCCGGGATCACGATCATCCACGGCGAGGGCAAGCTGAACATGGTGGCGGCGCCCGAGCTGCGCGAGATCGTCAAGCGCTCGATCGACGACGGCAGGTCGCGCGTCGTGGTCGATCTCAGCTCCGTGTCGTTCCTCGACTCCTCCGGTCTGGGTGCCCTCGTCGGCTGCCTCAAGAGCACGCGACAGGCGGGAGGGGACCTGCGGATCTCGGCGCCGAGCAAGCAGGTCTCGATGGTCCTGAAGCTCTCGAACCTCGACCGCGTCCTCGCCCAGTTCGACACTCCCGAGGACGCCTATCGTGACTGAGCGCACCCTCCTCTTCAGGAGCCCTCCCGAGACGGTCGAGGTGGTGCACGCCGCCCTCGAGTCGCTCTGGGACGAGAGACCCGACATCGACGAGATGGACCGGATGATGTTCGAGACGGCTCTCATCGAGCTGACCGCCAACGTCATCCAGCACGGGTCGTCCTCGACCACGATCATCTGCCGGCTCGAGATCGTCGCCGACGATCTGCGGCTGCGCGCCGAGCTCGTCGACACGGCCGATCCCCCCGGGATCGACACGGGGCCGCGCGAGATGCCGGACGAGTTCGCGGAGTCGGGCCGGGGCATCGCGTTCATCCAGGCGCTCGTCGATGCGTTCGACTACGAGCGCGCGGAGGGCCGCAACGTCTGGACCCTGAGCAAGGACCGCTCGACCGGCGAGTCCTGATGCGATCAGCGACGCGCCAGCGATCACCCATCCGCACCTCCGCGTCCCGCGTCACTGCGGTGGCGATCGGACTCGACGAGCAGTCGCCGCTGGTCAAGCAGCTCCCGGTGGCGTTCCTCTTCGCGGTCGCCGTCGTGCTCAGCCTCGTCGTCCCGACGATCGAGGTGACGGATCCGGTCGCCTTCGCGCTCTCCGCGGTCGCCATGGCCGCCGCCACCGTGCTGGCGGCAGTGCTGCCCCGGATCGACCCCGAGGGCCGGGCCGTCCTCCTCGTCCCGGTCCTGGACTTCCTCGTCGTCGGAGTCCTCCGCTACTCGACCGGCGAGAGCGCGTCGATCTTCGCGTCGCTCGCGATCCTCCCGACGGTCTGGATGGCCGCCTCACCGGGGCGCCGCAGCGTCGCGTTCGCCTTCGTCGGCATCTGCGCGGGACTCGTCGTGCCCTTCCTGCTCGGCTCGACCCTCGAGGAGAACCCGAACGAGATCGCCCGCGGGTTGTTCTCGGCGGTCGCCTTCGGCCTCGCTGCCGCCGTGGTGAACGATCTCGCCCGTCTGGCGCGCGAGTTCGTCGCGAGCGTGCGGGCGCGGGAGCAGATCACGCTCCTCGAGCTCGACGAGGCGGCCCTCGTGCAGCAGGCGCTTCTGCCCAAGGCGGGCACCGATGCGGCGGGCTACGACTTCGCCGGCGTCTGCCTGCCGTCGAAGGCCGTCGGCGGCGACTTCTTCGACTGGTACCCCGTCTCCCGAGGCACCGCTTTCACCCTGGGAGACGTGATGGGCAAGGGCGTCGGCGCCGGGATCATCGCCGCGACGGTCCGCGCGGTGATCCGCAGCGCCCGCAGTCATGAGGATCTCAGGGTTCCGCTCGACCGCGCGGCTGACGCGCTCTCGTCCGATCTCGGCGACACCGCCTCGTTCGCGACCCTCTTCCACGCTCGTCTCGTGCACGCCAGCGGCGAGGTCCGCTACATCGACGCGGGCCACGGGCTCACCCTGCACGTCCGGGCCGACGGCTCCTGGGAGCGGCTCGCGTCGCTGAACCTGCCCGTCGGCATGTGGAGCGACGAGGCGTGGAGCGTCTCGCGCGTGGTCCTCGAGCCCGGCGACGCGCTCATCAGCTGCAGCGACGGCATCCTCGACCTCTACGACGGGACGGTGGAGTCGATGCGGCACGTCGCCGAGATCGTCGTCGAGTCCTCCACGGCCGCCGAGGTCGTGGCCCGTCTGCGGGCCCTCACCGAGGCGTCACCCGAGCGCGAGGACGACGTGACGGCGCTGGTGGCGCTGCGGCTCGCCTCCTGAGGCCGGGCGTTCAGCTCCTCCGCTGGGCGAGTGCCGCCGCGAACGCCTGCGCTGAGGCGGGGGAGCTGCCGATCCGCCAGTCGACTTCCTTGTCGTGGTCGAACCAGACGACTCCGGTGACATCGCCCTGAGCGGCGAGGTACGAGATCAGGGCGCTGTTCCACTCCGACTTCACCCCGCCGGCCTCGGCCGACGCCGTCTCGGCGACGAGGATCGGCGCGCCCGGTGCCAGGGTGCGCAGCTGCGCGAGCCCCGGGCCGAACAGAGCCGACGGCGACGTCCATGAGCTCCACGCGGCCGCCGTGCCCCAGTTGTACCCGTCGAGCGCCATCACGTCGATGTACGGCGCACCCGGATACAGCCCCTGGAGCGGAGTCGACCCGGTGTACGGCACGTTGGGGCTCCACACCCACGACACGTTCGACGCGCCCTGAGCCTCGACGACATCGTGGACGTGCTGCCAGGCCGCCGCGTACGACCCCGCGGCATTGCCGTTCACGCCCTCCGACCACGGGTACCAGTCGCCGTTCATCTCGTGCGCGTAGCGGAGGAGGACGGGCTTGCCCCAGGCGGCCAGCGCGGCGCCCCACTGCCGCAGGTAGGCGTCGTGGTCACCGGCGAGGATCCGGGCGTTCGAATAGGCGGGCTGGTCGACACCGCCTCCCCACCGCCACGGTTCCCAGGTGATGATGCTCGTCGCCCCGCGGGCTGCGACGCTGTCGAGCCCCGCGATCGGAGGCGCCTGGCCGAAGTCCTGGTACGACAGCACGAGGGAGGGACTCTCGCCGACGAGCACGGCGGCCTGGTCGAGCTCGGTGTTCGCCGAGGCGCCGCCGGGGGTGGTCAGGCCGAAGCGCAGCCGGGCCGTGCTCACCGCCGGTGCTCTGCCTGCCGGGCTCGTCGTGGATCCGGGACCGGCCGTGGTGGAGGCGCCGCCGAGCGTGACGGTGAACGCGGCGGTAGCGGTGCGCCCGCCCGCGCGCGCCGTCACCGGGAGCGTGCCGGCCGCCGTCTCGGGGATGGTGATCGTCGCTGTGAAGGCACCCGTCGTCGACGTGGCGAACGGAGCGGTCGCCGTGCCCGCGGTCACGGTGCCGCTGGTCTTCTTGGCGAACCCGGAGCCGGTCACGACGGTCCGGGTCCCCACCGGTCCCGAGGAAGGGGAGAGGGTGACCGAGGCAGGAGCGGCCGAGGCGGGTGCCGAGGCGCCGCCGAGGAGAATCGCCGCAGCGAGCATCAGGCCGGTCGCGGCAGCGACAGTCGAGCGGAGGACGGACATGAGCGCAGGCTCCTCGGGTTCGGGTCGTCCGAAGAGTAGGTGCCGGGGAGTGCACGGCGTCCCCCCTCCCACTGGGGCGGCGGACCGCCAGGATTCCTCCGCGCTCGCCGCCGTTCCGATCCGCGGTGCGGCACCAGCGCCCGTCGAGGTGCGTACTCGGGGGCGGGCCGCAGATGTCCCCGATCCAGAGCCTGATCGTCAGTAGTGTGCGGCCTATGCGCACTCTGTACCCCGAGATCGAGCCCTTCCACACCGGGATGCTCGACGTCGGCGACGGCCACGAGATCTACTGGGAGGTGTCGGGCAACCCCGAGGGCAAGCCCGTCGTCTTCCTGCACGGCGGACCCGGCGCGGGCACCTCGCCCGCCCACCGCCGCCTCTTCGATCCCGAGAAGTACCGCATCGTCCTCTTCGACCAGCGGATGTGCGGCCGCTCCACTCCGCACGCCAGCGAGCCCGGTGCCGACCTCTCGACCAACACGACCTGGTACCTCGTCGCCGACATCGAGAAGCTGCGCGAGCACCTCGACATCGACCGCTGGCAGGTCTTCGGCGGCTCGTGGGGCTCGACCCTCGCGCTCGCCTACGCCGAGACGCACCCCGAGCGCGTCACCGAGATCGTCCTCCGCGGCATCTTCACCCTGCGACGTGCCGAGCTCGAGTGGTTCTACGAGGGCGGCGCCGCGGCGGTCTACCCCGACCTGTGGGAGGCGTACACCGCCGTCGTCCCCGCCTCGGAGCGGGGCAGCTTCATCGAGGCCTACTACCGACTTCTGCACGACGAGGACCCGGCGGTGCACGGCCCGGCCGGCGTCGCCTGGACCACGTGGGAGGCGTCCACCATCTCGCTCCTGCCGCGTCCCGAGATGGTCGAGGCCTGGTCGGATCCCGCCTACGCGCTCGCCTTCGCGCGGATCGAGAACCACTACTTCGTGCACCAGGGCTGGTTCGAGGAGGGGCAGCTGCTCCGCGACGCGGGCGTGCTGCGCCAGGTGCCGGCCGTCATCGTCCAGGGCCGCTACGACATGTGCACGCCCGCGTTCACCGCGTGGGATCTGCACACCGCGTGGCCCGAGGCCGAGTTCCGCCTCATCGCCGACGCCGGCCACGCCTTCGACGAGCCCGGCATCCTCGACGCCCTGATCGAGGCGACCGACCGCTTCGCCTCCTGACGCGGCGCGACCCGCGCCGGGTCGACGCGACTACCCTGATCAGATGCCCGCTGACGACGCCTCCGAGATGGCCACCTGGCCCACGGGGCGCCTGCTCTCGACGGCGTCCCGCATGGTCGAGCACGCCTGGCACGGCGCCCTCGCCGAGATCGGTCTGACCCACGCGGGGCTCATCGTGCTGCACTTCCTCCAGGCCGGCCCGACCGCGCAGAAGGAGCTGGCCGCCGCGGCGCACGTCGAGGTGCAGACCATGTCGCGCACCATCGAGCGCCTCGAGCGCGAGGGCCACGTCGCGCGTGCCAGCGACCCGGCCGACCGGCGCCGGCAGCTCGTCTCGCTGACCCCGAAGGGCGTCGAGGCGTGGCAGCGCGCCCACCGCCTCGAGGTCGACATGCTCCCGGGCACCTTCGAGCAGGGTCCGCTCCGGGAGGCGCTGCTCGACATCATCCGCGACGCGAGCGAGTCCCGCTGGGGCTGAGCGCCTCCGCAAGCCCCCTCGCGAGATCGGGCGCTTCGCTACCGTGACCGCATGACCTTCAACGACGACTCCCAGCTCAGCGGCGGCAAGGTCCGCAGGCGCGGCCGCACGACGGGCATCGCGGTCGGAGGCGGTGCCGGCGTGGTCATCGTCCTCGCGCTCCTCTCGCAGCTGCTCGGAGTGAACCTGTCGGGCCTGGGCGAGGTGCTCGGCGGAGGCGGCGCCGCGCCCGAGGGTGTGACCAGCACCGCGGTCGCCTGCGACAGCGGCGCCGACGCGAACACGCAGGTCGACTGCCGGCTCGAGGGGGCCGCGGAGTCGCTGGACCGCTACTGGGGCACCGCGACCGGCGCGCTGGGCGTCGCCTACACGACTCCGGCGGGCGTCGACCTCTTCGAGGATCAGATCCAGACGGGCTGCGGAGGCGCGACCGCCGCGGTCGGGCCGTTCTACTGCCCGCCGGATCAGACGATCTACCTCGACACCGACTTCTTCGACGAGCTGCGGACCCGCTTCGACACCTCGGGCGGTTCGCTCGCGCAGATGTACATCCTGGCCCACGAGTGGGGGCACCACATCCAGAACCTGACGGGTGCGATGGAGTCGGCCGACCGCTCCGGGACCGGGCCCGACTCCGACTCCGTGCGCCTCGAGCTGCAGGCCGACTGCTTCGCCGGAGCGTGGGTCGGCGACGCGTCGACGGTGCCGGACGAGACGGGCACCCCCTACCTCAAGCCCGTGACGGCGCAGGAGTACCAGGACGCGCTCGGCGCCGCGGCGGCGGTCGGCGACGACCGCATCCAGGAGCAGGCGACGGGCACCGTCGATCCCGAGGGCTGGACGCACGGCTCGGCCGAGCAGCGCCAGCGCTGGTTCCAGGCCGGCTTCGAGGGCGACGCCGCGAGCTGCGACACCTTCGCGGCCGCCCAGCTCTGACGCGAACCGCACCGCCTCACGACACCGAGTCGGCCGGCTCCTCCATGTACCACTCCGTGAACGAGCACGCCCGCCCGTCGTCGGCGAACCGGATGACCCAGAGATTCAGGTAGGTCGTGTCGCCCGGGTAGATGGTCCGCGCCTCCACCACAGCGGTCCCCTCGGTGAGCGCGACGAGTCCCCAGGCGAACGTCGGGTCGCCCGGCTCCTCCTCCGCCCGCCACCACTCGACGATCGCGTCGCGCGGAGTGATCGCGTCGCGGTACGGCGCCGTGAAGTACTCGGCGTCCTCGGTGAACAGGGCGGCCACGTCGTGCGGGTCATCGCTGGCCCAGGCCTTCTCGTAGCCGGCGATCCAGCTCTCGATGTCGATCATCCGCCCATCCTCCGCCTGCCGCGGCGGGCTCGGAAGACTCCGCGGGAAGGATCCCGACCCGCGCTCGGTTCGATACCGGAGCCGGCCGATGCAAAGCTGGGCAATACGACGCACCGCCGACACCGAAGGACCTCTGTGCCCTCCCCTCGCTCCCTCGCCCGCTCTCCGGATCCGCGGCTGATCACCGCCGTCCTCGCCTTCGCCGGCATGAGCGCCTCCTTCATGCAGACCCTGGTCGTGCCGATCCAGTCGGAGCTGCCGACCCTCCTCGGCGCCGATCGCAGCGAGACCGCGTGGGTGATCACCGCGACACTGCTCAGCGCGTGCATCCTCACCCCGGTGTCCGGCCGGCTCGGCGACCTCTACGGCAAGCGGCGGATGGCGGTCGCCGCGCTCGTGGTCCTCGTGATCGGCTCGATCGTCTGCGCGTTCGCCGGCGACGTTTGGACGCTGGTCGTCGGTCGAGCGCTGCAGGGCGCCGTGATGGGAGTCATCCCGCTCGGGATCTCGATCCTCCGCGACACCCTGCACCGCGACCGCCTCCCCGGCGCGATCGCCCTCGTCAGCGCGACCCTCGGCATCGGCGGCGCGCTCGGACTCCCGCTCAGCGCCCTCGTCGCGCAGAACCTCGACTGGCACGTCCTGTTCTGGATGTCGGCGGCCCTCGGCGTGCTCGACATCGTGCTCGTCCTCCTCGTGGTGCCGGTGTCGACCCTGCGCGCGCCCGGCAGCTTCGACGTCGTCGGCACGATCGGGCTCGCCATCGGACTCAGCGGCATCCTGATCGCCGTCTCGCGCGGCAACGACGCGGGCTGGACCAGCCCCGCGATCCTCGGCTCCGGCCTCGGCGGCGTCGCGGTCCTGCTGATCTGGGGCTGGTACGAGCTGCGGCAGTCCAGCCCGCTCGTCGACCTGCGCGTGGCCGCGCGACCCGCCGTGCTGTTCACCAACCTCGCCTCCGTGGCGGTCGGCTTCGCCTTCTTCGGCGCCCAGATCACGCTGCCGCAGATGCTCGAGTCGCCGCCGCTGGCCTCGGGCGCGGGCTTCGGGCTCAGCCTGATCGTGGCCAGCCTCGTCCTGGCCCCGTCCGGCCTGGCGATGATGGCGACGTCGCCGGTCGCCGCGCGCCTCTCTGCCTCGTCCGGACCGCGGATCGTCCTGATCTCGGGCGCCGCGCTGATCGCCCTCTCGTACCTGCTGGTGCTCCCGTTCGGCACCGAGGTCTGGCAGATCCTCGTGATCAACGCGCTGATCGGAGTCGGCCTCGGCCTCGCCTACGCCGCGATGCCCACGCTGATCATGCGCGCCGTGCCCTTCTCCGAGACCGCCGCCGCCAACGGGCTCAACTCGCTGATGCGCACCCTCGGCACGACCCTGTCGTCGGCCGTCACCGCCGCGGTGCTCGCCCAGCTGACGGTCACGGTCGGCGCGGTCGACGTCCCGAGCTCCGAGGGCTTCCGCACCACCTTCGTGATCGGCGCGATCGGTGCCGTCGTCGCCGTCGTGCTGGGGCTGCTGATCCCGAAGGTCTCGCGTCCGGACGCGCGCCCCGCGCTGCCCTGACCGCCGGGTGAGACCTACTCGTCGTCCTCCGCGAGCATCCGCTCGATCTGCAGCTCGCGCAGCCGCGCCGTCGTCAGCTGGTTCTCGCGCGCGGCGATGGCCAGGCGGCAGAGCAGCACGGCGAGCACGATCAGGACCACCGCGATCACGACCACGAAGACGGCGTACAGGACGAAGACGAAGTTGAAGCCGGTCACCATCGTCCGACCCTACTGACGCGCCGCGCCCCGCGGCATCCCCCGCCCGGCGGACCGCGGCCGGTCTCCGGAGCACCTCCGGCTCGTGGAACTCGGTCCGGCTCGCGGGATATGGACCCTCCGGCGAGCCGCACCGGATCCTGCGAGCCCGACCGCCCGCCCGCCCCGAGTCGCGCCACCCGCGCGCCCACTCCTACTCTGGGCGGAGGGCGCGCCGTCGCCGGGGGAGCGGAGGCGCGATGCACGTCGAGCGGGTCGAGTCGCGCGCGCAGTACGACGACTTCAGCCTGCTCCCCGGGCGCCTGCACCCCCGCTCGCTCACCGTCCCGCTGCCCGACGCGCTGCTGAAGTCGTGGTGGCGCGGGTCGCGCCTGCGGCCGGCCGGAGTCGAGCTGCTCCTCGTCCGCGACCACGGCGGTCGCGTCGTCGGCCGCACGACCGTGCACTCCGATCCGCGGCTCGACGCCCGGGTCGGCGCCCGCACCCTGCTGTTCGGCGCGACCGAGTTCGCCGACGCCGAGGCGGCCGCCGCGCTGTTCGACGCCGTGACCGAGCGGGCGAGCGGGCACGAGCAGATCCTCGGTCCGGTGTCGCTCCTGCCCCACGAGGGCGGCGGAGTGATCACGAGCGGCTTCTCGCAGCGCGGCTTCGATCGCGTGCTCTGGAACCCGCCGAGCTACCCGGGCGTCTACGAAGACGCGGGCTTCGAGCGGATCTGGGAGGGCGACACCTGGAGCGTCGAGACGGTGCCGAGGCAGGCGGGTGTCCCGCTCGGTCCGGTGGCCCCCGAGGAGTGGGCGGCCGCGGGCCTGCGCCCCGGCCGTCTCACCGCCGCCCGCACCGAGGCCGCTCGCGCCGAGATGCTCGACGTCCTCAACCGCGCCCACGCCGGGTCACCGTCCGGGATCGAGGTGACGGCGGGCGAGGTCCAGCGCGGCTCGACCGCCGCCGCCGCGATGGCCGCGCTGCTCGACCCCGACATCCTGCGCCTCGCCACCGACGAGGCGAGCGGCCGGATCGTCGGCTTCGCCCTGGCCGTCCCCGACTACACCCGCTTCCTGCAGAGCACCCGCGGCCGCATGGGCGTCGTCGAGCACGCTCAGGCGCTCGTGACCCGCTCCCGGTTCCGCCAGGAGGCGGTGCTGCAGCTGCAGTGCACCGATCCCGAGGATCAGGGGCGCGGAGTCGGCACCCTCCTCGGCCGCGATCTCCAGGCGCACCTCGCCGAGCGCGGGTACCGGCGCCTCCGCGTGCCCGCCATCGCCCGTGACGGGTCGTCGGCGGCACGCGCCCAGCTCGAGCGCTTCGGCGGCGTGCCGATGCACGGCGTCACCTTCTACCGGCGCGCGGTGGGCTGAGGGTCGGTCAGCGGCAGGCGGAGGCGATCGCCACCGCGTCCGCACCCGGGTCGCCGTAGGGCTCCGTGCCCGAGCCGTCCGCGAACCCCTGCGACAGCGCCCACGCCGTCGCCCACTTCTCGTCGTCGCCCTCGAACGGAGCCGCGCGGTACAGCTCGTAGCAGCCGTCCTTCGAGGTGATGGCGTGGCCGACCTCGTGGGCGACCAGCCCGCGGGTCCACTCCGCGCCCCAGTTGCGCTGGATGCTCTCGGTCAGCTGGATCGTCGCCGGCGCCCCGTCCTCGAGCGTCCACGTCGCGAGCCCGGCGCCGCTGTCGAGCGAGCCGTAGGCGACTCCGTCGATCTCGATGCTCTCCTCCCAGCTCACGTCGATCGGCACGCCGCCCGCGATCGAGTCGGCGAAGTCGAGCACCTGCTGCTTGCGCGGCCAGTCGGCGGAGGCGCGCTCGGCGAGGCCGTCGGCCTGCGACTGCTGTAGCTCGGCGACGCGGGCGAGGTAGGCGCGCAGGAGCGCGGGTTCTCCCAGATCGACGGGCTCGTCGGATCCGCCGTAGCCGTGGAGCGCGCGCTCCACGAGCCAGCGCTGCTCGTGCGTCGCGGCGGTGCTCGCCTCGGCGAGGGCGGTGCCGACCTCGGCCGTCGACGCGGCGAAGTCGGCGGAGGCGGTGCGCGCCTCGCCGAGCAGCGGACGGATCCGCGCGGTCTGCTCCCGCTGCTCGGCCGCGTCGTCCTCGAGCGCGTCGGAGCGCTCGTCGAAGCCGTCGGCCGCGTCGAAGCGCTCCTCGGTCTCCTCGGGGTCGACGGGAGGGAGCACCGCCGCGCGCTCGCCGACCGGCACGTCATCGGCCGCGTCCACGACCCGATCGATCGCGCTCAGGTACTCGTCGCGGCTCACCGCGTCGACGGCGGCCGGATCCGCCGCGGCCACTGCGCTGCGGACGCCGTCCGTCTCGACCGCGACCGCGGCCTCGAGCGCGTCCCACTCCGCGACGGCGTCGTCGTGGTCCTGCGCGGTCTCGACGAGTCGTGTGCCCGCCTCCTCGAAGCGCTGCTCGGCGACCTGGCCGCGCACGACGACGGTCGTCACGGTTCCGCCGACCGCCAGCGCGAGCACGACGCCGGCCGCGATGCCGAGGCGCGCCCCGCGCGACAGGGCGCGCCGAGGCGGGCGCCCCGGGGAGAGAGCGGCCGGATCGGGCGGCGGGAACGAGCCGGGCGCGGCTCCGGGTGCGGTCGTGCTCACGCGCCCAGTATCGCCTGCGGGACGGGCGTGTCCGCACTCACATCCGGCGCTTATGCGACCGCGCGTAGGGTGTCCGACTGTGGATCCCCGCTCGCCAGACACCGTCGCCGTGCCTCCGCTGACCGATGCGGTCGCGCAGGCCCTCGACGCGACCACCGTCGCCGAGATCCGGGCGCTCCGCGACGACTTCGCGCGCTTCATGCTGCAGTACAAGTTCGGCATGGACGAGATCGTCACGAAGGTGTCGATCCTGCAGGAGGAGTTCCGCGAGCTGCAGGAGTACAACCCGATCGAGCACGTCACCAGCCGGCTGAAGTCGGCCGACAGTCTCATCGAGAAGATCGAGCGCAAGGGCTGCGAGACCACGTTCGAGGGCATCGCGGGCGCCATCACCGACATCGCCGGCGTGCGGATCACCTGCAGCTTCGTCTCGGACGTCTACCGCGTGTTCGAGCTGCTCACCTCCCAGTCCGACGTGACCGTCCTCGAGGTGAAGGACTACATCGCCGAGCCCAAGGAGAACGGCTACAAGAGCCTGCACGCGATCGTCGAGGTCCCGGTGTTCCTGTCCGGAGGCTCGGTGAACGTCTGCGTCGAGGTCCAGTTCCGCACCATCGCGATGGACTTCTGGGCGAGCCTCGAGCACAAGATCTACTACAAGTACGACCGCCAGGTCCCGCAGGAGCTGCTCGACGGCCTCGCCGACGCCGCGCGCACCGCCGCCAGTCTCGACTCCGACATGGAGCGCCTGCACCGCCAGGTCCGCGGCGAGCTGCCGCTGAGGGACGCATCGGCGCCGCGCGCCGTCGACGTCTGAGCCGCGCCTTCCCGGTTCCGCGAGCCTCAGCTGAGCGCCGTCACCAGCACCAGCAGGAGCACGGCCGTCCCGTTCAGCGTCGCGTGCGACACGATCGCCGCCCCGAGCCGGCCCGTCACCGTCGAGATCCAGCCGTGCGCGAGCCCCGCGATCACGGTGGTCGTGCCGAGCGTCACGATCGTCGCCGGGTTCACCATCTGGTGCCCGTGCAGCAGGGCGAAGACCGCGGTCGACGCGATGACGCTGAAGACGGCCGCCCAGATCCGGCGACCGCGGGTAGGAGGCGCCTCGTCCGTGCGCCGGCGCAGCATCCGGTTCCGCACGGCCCGCATCACGACACCGCGGCAGAGGATCTCCTCGACGATCGGCGCGACCACGACGGGGATGACGACCGAGCTGAGCACGAACCACAGCGGATCGGGCTCGAGGTCGAGGTTCGTCTGCGCATCCTGCAGGTACGGCGAGAAGACCAGCAGCACGGCGACGATCGCCAGGCGCACGCCGATGCCGAGCCCGATGCCGATCGGGATGTCGACCCAGCGGAACCGCAGGCCGTAGTCGGCGGCGAGCGACCCCAGGCCGCGCAGCCGCGACGCCGCGATCGGGACGACCAGCCCGACCAGGTAGCTCCCGAACGCGCCCGCGAACAGCAGACCGGGGGAGTAGGGCAGCACACCGAACCCGAAGAGCAGGATGAGCGCGCCCAGCGGCACGACGATCCCCACGATCGTGAGCACCGCGGTCGGCAGGCCCCAGCGCACCCGCGGGTCGGGCAGGTAGAGGAGAGAGGAGTACGGGGCTCCCACCGAGGGCTGCGGCTCGGCCGGCAGCCAGCCGTCGTACGAGGCGGGCGCACCCGGCAGCATCGATCCGGTCGGGGGCGCCCACCCGCGCGGCGCGGACTCCGGAGGATCGAGGGCGATCGTCGACGGGTCGGGCGGCGGGAAGGCGGCGGAGTCCATGGCCGGATCAGCCTACGCAGGCGACCTGGGCGAACCGCCCCGGGCCGGAGACGAGGGCCCCGAACGAGAGAAACCCCCGCCATGTAGAAGCTAGGCGAGGGTTTCCGTGGCTCCGACGGGCGTCGATCCCGTGACCTCACGATTTTCAGTCGTGCGCTCTACCAACTGAGCTACAGAGCCGTGCGACGAGAACGCCGCAGGGGCCGCACGTGGCGACCCCGATGAAAAGGCCCTTCCTCTCGGAAGGGCCTCTCTGCGACCCTGACGGGACTTGAACCCGCGACCTCCGCCGTGACAGGGCGGCACGCTAACCAGCTGCGCTACAGGGCCTCGTTGCGAAGACAAGCATACTGCCTTCGAGGCTGTTCGATTTTCACGCCCCGACCCTCGCGGATCGGTGCACTTGCAGGTAGTCGTGGTGAAGCCGGCCCATCGTGACCCCAACGGGATTCGAACCCGTGCTGCCGCCGTGAAAGGGCGGTGTCCTAGGCCACTAAACGATGGGGCCGGGAGCTCGCGGGGCGACCCTGCGATCGACCCCCCATGACTACCAACACGCAAGCATAGGGATACCGAGCCGGATATGCAAAACCGAAGGTTTCCGGCATGTGAAGAAGCCCGTCCGGGGCCGGAGCCGCTCTAGGCGCGCCGGTAGTGCCTTGACTAGGGTTGGTCGGAATTGCAATCCTCCGCGCGATGGAGCCGCACCGTCGGCGGAGGAGGCTCCACCGACACTCCAGAGGTCCCATGCTCCACTCGCCGCGCCGCTCTCGCCCCGCTCGGTCCTCCGACGCGCCGCGGCCCGGTCGACTCCGCGGCGCTGCCCTGGCCTCCGCCGTCCTCGCCCTCCTCGCCGGCCTCCTCGTCGCGACGCCCGCGCAGGCCGTCGAGTACCCGTCGTGGGAGGACGTCGAGGCCGCCAAGGGCGACACCGCCGCCGCCGCCGCCCAGGTCGAGAACATCACCTCCCTGATCGACGGCCTGCAGGACGAGGTCGCCGCCGCCCAGGAACTCGCGCAGCAGCGCGGCGAGGAGTACTTCGCCGCTCAGGAGGCGTTCGACCAGGCCGCCGAGCGCGCGACCGATCTCGACACGCAGGCCACCGCCAGCGCCGACGAGGCCGACGCCGCCTCGCAGCAGGCGGGCCTGCTCGCCGCACAGCTCTACCGCACCACCGGAACCGACCTCTCGGTCAACATCTTCCTCGACGGGCAGGACGGCGAGGCCGACGACCTGCTCTCGAAGATCGGCAACATGTCGAAGCTCGTCGAGCGCTCGAACGCGATCTACGAGCAGGCGAGCACCTCGCGCAACACGGCGTCCTCCCTCGCCGAGCAGGCGAAGGTCGCGCAGACCGAGCGCGAGCGCCTGAGGGTCGCCGCCGAGAGTGCGCTGGCCGAGGCCACCTCCGCCCAGGCCGCCTCCGAGTCGGCGCTCGCCGAGCAGCAGCAGCAGGGCATCATCCTCGAGGAGCAGCTCGCGGCACTGCGCGACACGGAGTCGCGCACCGTCGCCGAGTACCAGGCCGGCGTCGCCGCGCGCGAGGCCGAGCGCCAGCGC
>NZ_WUCC01000012.1 GCF_009807095.1 Rathayibacter sp. VKM Ac-2754
TTACTCGGACGGGTCATCTGTGACGGATGGATGCGTGGACGGGTGCGGCACGGCTCCGGGTTCATCGCGCGGCTGGTCCCTCGGGACCTCCTGCGGGTGGCCCCACTGTCTGAAGCAGGTGGATCTCGATACGCCCGCTGCGCGGGCTACTCGATCAGCGAAGGGGAGGACCGCGCGGGAGTTCATTCCTCCGCTGAGGCGCATCGCCGCTCAAGGTGCAGCCGAACGGGTGATTCGCGTATCAGCGAATCGCCATAGGCGATCGCGACCCGCTCTACGGAACGCACCACTTCGAGAAGCCGACTGCGCGGGCGCCGGGCAGGGACCGGCGACCGGCTGAGTTCCTGACGTGGCCGGGGCGTCGCCGCGGTCACGTCAGGAACTCAGCCTTTCGAACAGCGCCAGCGCGCTCTGGTCGGTGAGGTTGGCGACCTGGTCGACGACGACCCGGCGGCGAGCGGCGTCGGTGGCGGCGGCGCGCCAGTCCTCGGCGAAGCCGGGTTCGAGGGCGTCGGCGCCGCGGTCGAGGAGCGTGTCTGCGAGGCGGGTGAGGACCTCGCGCTGCTGGGCGTAGATCGGCTGGCGGGTGTTGCGCGACATCACGAAGGTGGCGACGATGCCCTTCAGCACGGCGATCTCGGCCTGCTGCTCGCGCGGGACGACGACGTGGCCGCCGAAGCGCACGAGGTCGGGGTGCGCGTAGCTGGCGCGGGTCGCCTCCGTCGCCGAGCCGGCGAAGCGGCCGATGAGCTGGCTGGTGAGATTCTTCAGACGCGCCTGGTCGCGGCGGGAGCCGTCCCACGAGGCGACCCACACGTCGAGCGAATCGAGGCGGTCGAAAGCGGCGACCAGCTCGTCGTGGCCGATCTCGCCGCCGACCCACGAGTGCATCGACTCGACGAGATCGTCGTGGTCGACGCGGGAGCCGAGGGCCTCGACGTCGATGTAGCCCGAGAACACGGCGTCCTCGAAGTCGTGAACCGAGTAGGCGATGTCGTCCGAGAGGTCCATCACCTCGGCTTCGATGCAGCGCACGCCCTCGGGCGCGCCCTCACGCATCCAGGCGAAGGCGGGCTCGTCGTCGTCGTAGAAGCCGAACTTGGCGCGGCCCGAGGGGTCGGCGACCGAGCGCGTGTCGGGCCAGGGGTACTTGCAGCTCGCGTCGAGACTCGCGCGAGTGAGATTCAGACCGTAGGGACGCTGGTCGTCGCCGAACACCTTCGGCTCGAGGCGCGTGAGCAGCCGGAACGTCTGCGCGTTGCCCTCGAAGCCGCCGATGCCCGCCGCCCAGGCGTTGAGCGCGCGCTCGCCGTTGTGGCCGAACGGAGGGTGTCCGATGTCGTGCGCCAGGCAGGCGGTGTCGACGACGTCGGGGTCGAGGTCGAGACTCGTCGCCAGCTCGCGGCCGATCTGCGCCACCTCGAGCGAGTGCGTGAGGCGGTTGCGTGCGAAGTCGACTCCCGCGGTCGGGCTCAGGACCTGCGTCTTCGCCGCGAGGCGCCGCAGGGAGCTGGAGTGGAACAGGCGCGCGCGGTCGCGGGCGAAGTCGGAGCGGCGGGTGGAGTGGTCCTCCGGCAGGAATCGCTCGATGTCGACGAGCGAGTACCCCCAGAGCGCGCGGTCATCCACCGCTGTGGTGGATCTCGGCGGCCGACACGGCGTCGCGCTGGGCGGCGTTCAGCTCGCGCGACTCGAGCCAGCGGTCGGGGAGCGAGGGCACCTTCGGCGAGCCGGCGCGACCGCGCTGGCCCTCGGCGTCCACGCCGGGGTAGGGCACGTCGGGGTCGAGCGTCGCGAGCAGCTCGTCGAGCTCGGCGAGGGTCACGACGGAGGCCATCCTGGCCCGCAGGTCACCGCCGACCGGGTAGCCCTTGAAGTACCAGGCGACGTGCTTGCGGATGTCGCGGCAGCCCCGCTCCTCGCTCTCGAAGAACTCGACGATCAGCTCGGCGTGGCGGCGGAAGGCCGTGGCGACCTGACCGAGCGTCGGCCGGAAGCGCTCGTCGGAGCCGGCGAAGGCGGCGGCGAGGTCGCCGAACAGCCAGGGTCGCCCGAGGCAGCCGCGGCCGACGACGACGCCGTCGCAGCCGGTCTCTGCCATCATCCGCAGGGCGTCCTCGGCCGACCAGATGTCGCCGTTGCCGAGCACGGGGACCCCGGTGATCGCCTCCTTGAGCGTCGTGATCGCCGACCAGTCGGCCTGGCCGCTGTAGAACTCGGAGGCGGTCCGCGCGTGCAGCGCGATCGACGCGACTCCCGCGCCCTCGGCCGCACGGGCGGCCTCGAGGTAGGTGAGGTGGTCGGCGTCGATGCCCTTGCGCATCTTGATCGTCAGCGGGATGTCGCCGGCGGCCTTGACGGCGCCCTCGACGATCGAGCGGAAGAGCGGGAGCTTCCACGGCAGCGCGGCTCCCCCGCCCTTGCGCGTGACCTTGGCGACGGGGCAGCCGAAGTTGAGGTCGATGTGGTCGGCGCGGTCCTCGGCGACGAGCATCGTGACCGCTTCGCTGACCGTCCGCGGGTCGACTCCGTAGAGCTGGATCGACCGCACCGACTCGCTCGGGTGATGGCGGATGAGACGCATCGACTCCGGGGTGCGCTCGACGAGCGCGCGCGAGGTGATCATCTCGCTGACGAACAGCATCTCGCCGGCACCGGGGGCCCTCCCGGTCTCGGAGACGCTGTCGGCGCCGGACGTCTCCCCGGCAGCACCGTGCCCCGTGCCGAACTCGCGGCAGAGACGGCGGAAGGCCGTGTTCGTGATCCCGGCCATGGGCGCGAGGACGACCGGCGCGTCGAGTTCGAGGGGGCCGATGCGCAGCGCGGGTGCGGGTGGGGCGGCCAGAAGAGTGGAGGACATCGGTAACGATTGTCCCAGATCCTGTGTTGGGGAAGGCGAGTCGAGCCGAGAGGGTGGAGAGATGGTCGAGAACGAGCGTGTGGAGGACGGACCGGAGCGGTTCGAGGCGGACGCCCGGGCGCGAGGCCTCGCCGTCGAGATCGTCGAGCGGCCGGAGGCGCGGAGCCTCGCCGAGGCGGCCGAGCTGCTCGGCACCGAGCCCGGCGAGATCGTCAAGTCGCTCGTGGTGAAGCGCCACGACGGCGAGTACCTGTTCGCCCTCATCCCGGGTGGCCGCCAGATCTCGTGGCCGCTGCTGCGCGCCGTCGTCGGCGTCAACAAGCTGCGACTGCCCGACGAGCAGGCGGCGCTGGAGGCAACCGGCTACCGCCGGGGCACCATCACGCCGATCGGCTCGACGACGGCCTGGCCCGTCGTCGCCGACGAGCGGATCGTCGGGCGGCGCATCGCGATGGGCGCGGGGGCGGGCGGACGCAGCGCGTTCGTCGACGCCGACGCCCTGATCGCCGCCTACGGGGCGACGGTCGCCGACATCAGCGTGGAGGAGCCTCCTCGCTGAGCTGATCGGCGTCCGGCTGCTCCGCGACCGGCACCGCGCACACGCCGTCCTCGCACACCGGCACGTCCGAGGCGCCGAGCATCACGAAGCCGCTCATGCCACGACCGTCCGCTGCGCGAGCACGTGCTCGAGCACCTCGGTGAAGGCCGTGGGCTCCTGGGCGCCCGAGACGCCGAAGCGCCCGTCGAGCACGAAGAACGGCACGCCGTTGATCCCGTACTCGCGCGCCTGAGCGATGTCGGACTGCACGTCGCCCAGGTGCCGCTGCTCCTCGAGCACCCGCAGCACCTCGTCGGCATCGAGACCCACCTCGGCCGCGAGCGACGCGAGGACGGCGGGATCCGCGAGGTCGCGCCCCTCGACGAAGTAGGCGCGCAGGAGGCGCTCCTTCAGCTCGAGCTGCAGCCCGGCCGACTTCGCGTGGTGCAGCACCTGGTGCGCCGTGACGGTCTTGACGTGCCGCACCGTCTCGAAGTGGTAGTCGAGCCCGACGCCCGCAGCGATCGCGGTGACGGAGTCGAGCATCTGCTGCGCCTGCGCCTCGGGGATGCCCTTGTGCTCGGCGAGGAACGCGGCCTCGCCTCCCCGGTAGTCCTCCGGGGTGTCGGGAGAGAGCTCGAAGCTGCGGTACTCGATCGCGACGTCGGGGGCCTCGGGGTGGGCGAGGCGGAAGGCCTCGAGCCCGCGCTCGAACTTGCGCTTGCCGATGTAGCACCAGGGGCAGGCGATGTCCGACCAGATGTCGACGGTGATGGGGGTCTGCGCGTCAGTCACTCTGAGGACAACCGCGGCGACCGGATCGTATTCCCGCAGGCGCCCGTCAGCGCGCGAGGACGCGGACGAGCCCGTCGACGTCGGACTCGTCGTTCCAGACGTGGAAGGCCACGCGGAGGCGGCCCCCGCGACCCGAGACGCGGATCCCGGCGGCCGTCAGCCGGGTGAGGTCCGCCCCCTCGGGGTCGGCCCACGACACGAGCGCCCGGTGCTGCGGCTCGCGATCGAGCCGCTCGCAGAACGCGTCGCCCAGCCCGGAGGCGTGCTCCCAGAGCGCCTCGGCGTCGAGCGAGCGGAACAGCTCGAGCGATGCCTCTGCGCCGACGAACGCCTGCCAGGCGGGCGAGACGTCGAAGCGGCGGGCGCTCTCGGCGAGGTGCATGGCCGGTCCGTAGCACGACGACCAGACGTCCTCCCCCGAGTACCAGCCGGCCTGCACCGGGATCAGCTCGGCGGAGTAGTCGGGCGAGACGGTGAGGAACGCCACTCCCCGCGGCGAGCAGAGCCACTTGTAGGCGTGGGTCAGGGTCGCGTCGAACCGCGTGGCGTCGACGGGGAGGACGCCTGCGGCCTGGGTGAGATCGCAGGCGGTGCGCGCTCCGTGACGCGCCGCCGCCTCGAGGATCGCGTCGACATCGGCGAGCGCGCCGCTGGAGGACTGCACGGCCGAGAACACGACGAGGGCGTCGCCGGGCTCGACGGAGTCGGCGAGGGCCTCGAGAGGGACGCTGCGCACCTCGACGCCGCGATGGGCCTGCGCGAGGAACGGGAAGACGATGGACGAGAAGTCGCCGTGGACGCAGAGCACCTTCGCGCCGTCGGGCAGCGACGCCGCGAGCACCGCCGCCATCGCCGAGGTCTGCGATCCGATCGCGACCTGCGACACGGGCGCTCCGACGATGTCAGCGAACGCCGCCCGCGCCCGCTCGGCGACGTCCCCGTAGCTCGCGGCCGTGTTCTCGCCGGCCGACCAGCTGTCGAGGTCGGCTCGCAGCGCCTCGACGCTCTCGCGCGGAGGAAGGCCCAGGGTGCAGGCGTTGTGGTAGCCGCGGGCGCCGGCGAACCGCTCGCGCAGGGCGGACGGAGGCAGGAGTGCGGTGCTCATCCCTCGAGGATCCCCCGGGATCCGCCGATCGCCAACACGCGCCCGGCGTCGGGCGCGTCGCGTCAGCGCCGGGCCAGCGTGTGCGCCTGCTCGATCAGCGCGACGACCTCCCGCGCCTCGAGGACGTCGACGGGAGCCGGCGCACCCTCGAGGAGCGATCGGGCGACCCCCTCGGCGAAGGCGGCGTACCGCCCGCGCTCGCTCGCGACCCGGCGGGAGCCCCTGTCGTCGGTGAGGGTGCCGAGAGCGTCCGCGCCGACCACCCCGAAGTCGTCGTCGCGGGGATCGGCGCCGCGCCCGCGCAGCGCGCCCTCCTGCGGGTCGAGTCCGTCGACCGAGAAGGCCGCTCGGGTGCCGAGCACCCGGAAGCGGGGTCCGCTCGTGCGGGCGACCCGGCTCATCGCGAGGTGCGAGCGCACGCCCCCGTCGTGCAGGAGCGAGACGAACGCGTCGTCCTCGCTGGCGCCTCCTGGGCGCACGACCCGGGTCTCGGCGCCGGTGACCGTCGCCGGCCCGAAGAGGACGAGCGCTTGATCGACCAGGTGGCTGCCGAGGTCGAAGAGGATGCCGCCGCCCTCGGCCGGGGTCGTCCGCGTCTGCCACCGGCCCGTCTTCGGGGCGCTCCACCGCTCGAACGACGACTCGAACCGGACGACGTCGCCGAGCGCCTCCTCGCGCAGCAGCCTGCGGAGCGTCAGGAAGTCGGCGTCCCACCGGCGGTTCTGGAAGACGAACACGGGGACCCCCGCGGTCTCCGCGGCGGCGATGATCGCGTCGGCATCGGCCGCGCTCGGCGCGAACGGCTTGTCGACGATCACCGCGACTCCGGCCCCGAGAGCCGTCTCGGCCTGGGCGCGGTGCACGGAGGGAGGAGTCGCCAGCACCACGACGTCCGGCCGCTCGGCGAGCACCCCGTCGAGGTCGGGCACGACCCGCGCTGCAGGATGCGCCGAGATCGCCGCTGCGGCGCGCACCGGGTCGCCGGTCGCGATGGCGACGATCGAGAAGGCCGGATCGGCGGCGAGGAACGGTGCGTGGAAGACGCTGCCCGCGAGCCCGTACCCGACGATGCCGACCCGGATCACGCCGACGCCCCCGGCACGTCGACCGCCCCACCGAACCGGCGCGCGCGGCCGGCGTAGTGCTCGACCGCCTCCCACAGGTCGGTACGGCTGAAGTCGGGCCACAGCCGGTCGAGGAAGACCATCTCGGCGTAGGCGCTCTGCCAGAGCAGGAAGTTGCTGGTGCGCTGCTCGCCGGAGGAGCGCACGAAGAGGTCGACGTCGGGCATGTCTGGCACGTAGAGGGCCCGGGCGATCGTCTTCTCGGTGATCCCCGAGGGCTTCAGCCGCCCCGCGGCCACCTCGGTCGCCAGACGCTGCACCGCATCGGCGATCTCGGTGCGGCCGCCGTAGTTGACGCACATCGTCAGCGTCAGGACGTCGTTGCCCGCCGTCAGCCTCTCGGCGAACTGCAGCTCGTTGATCACGGAGGCCCAGAGCCGGGGCTTGCGTCCCGCCCAGCGGACGCGCACACCCCACTCGTTGAGCTGGTCGCGGCGGCGATGCAGCACGTCGCGGTTGAAGCCCATCAGGAAGCGCACCTCGTCGGGCGAGCGCTTCCAGTTCTCGGTCGAGAACGCGTAGACGCTGAGGTGCTTCACGCCGATCTGGATCGCTCCGGCGACCACGTCGAGCAGCGCCGCCTCACCGCGCTTGTGCCCCTCGACGCGGGTGAGACCGCGGGAGTTGGCCCAGCGCCCGTTGCCGTCCATCACGATCGCGACGTGCCCGGGCACCGCCTTCCGCGGAAGCTCGGGTGGCTGCACCCCCGTCCAGTCGAGGGGGCGGAAGGGCTCGGCGTCCTTGTGGGTGAAGGGCTTCATCGGGTGACGTGCTCCAAGGATCTGAGTCCGCGTTCGAGGTGGAACTGGGTGTAGGCCGCCACGACCCCGCTGGCCCGCGAGCGGGTCGAGGGCTCGGTCGTCTCGGCGTGCTCCCAGTCTCCCGTGAGCAGCGCGCCGAGCAGGACGACGACCTCGGGGGCGACCCGGGGGGCGCCGGGCGGGGTGCAGTCGGCGCAGACCACTCCGCCGAGCTGGACGACGACGGCCCCGTGCGGGCCGGGAGTGCCGCAGCGGGCGCAGTCGTCGAAGCTCGGCGCCCAGCCCGCGATCGACAGCGCGCGCAGCAGGTAGGAGTCGAGGGTGAGCACGGCCTCGTGCTCGTGCCGCGAGAGCGAGCGGAGCGCCCCGACGAGCAGCAGGTACTGCTGGAGGGAGGCGTCGGCGTCGGTCAGCCGATCGGCCGTCTCGACCATGGCGTTCGCGGCGGTGTAGCTGTCGTAGTCGGCCGCGATCAGCGCACCGTAGGCGCCGAGCGACTCGGCCTGCGTGACGATGTCGAGACTCCGGCCCTCGTAGAGCTGGAGGTCGGCGACCATGAACGGCTCGAGACGCGACCCGAACTTGGAGCCCGTCTTGCGGACGCCCTTGGCGACGGCGCGGATCTTGCCGTGGCTGCGCGAGAGCATCGTCACGATGCGGTCGGCCTCGCCCAGCTTGTGCGTGCGGAGCACGACGGCTTCGTCACGGTAGGTGGGCATGAAGCGATTATCCTCCCCACCACCGACACCGGCCTGGACGCGGGGCCGGGCGTGGAACGATGGGCGTCGTGGCAGCGACTCTCTTCGTGATCCCGGCCTGGGCCGACCTGCTCGCGATCGCCATCGGCTGCCTGCAGGGCGCGATGTTCGCGGGAGAGTTCCGCGACCGCCGGATCGACCTGCTCGGGGTGACCATCATCGGCACGGCGACCGGTCTCGGCGGTGGCGTGCTGCGCGACCTGCTGCTGCAGACTCCGCTGGCGGCGCTGCACACGAACGCGTACCTCCTCGTCGCGGTCGCCGCCTCCCTGCTCGGGATGCTGCTGCAGCACGTGCTGAACCGCGTCGACGGGACGATCACCGCCCTCGACGCGCTCACCCTCGGCCTGTTCGGCGCGATCGGCACGACCAAGGCGCTGGCGCTCGGCGTGCCGGAGGTGCCGGCGGTCTTCGTCGGGACCGTCTCGGCGGTCGGCGGCTCGGTCGTGCGCGACATCCTGCTCAACCGGCCGATCGCGCTGATGCACGTCGGCTCGCTGTACGCGATCGCCGCGACGGCTGGCACCGTCGTGCTGGTGACGGCGCTGCGCTTCGGGATGGTGATCGACTACGCGGCACCGCTGGCCGTGGCCGTCACCACGGTGATCCGCCTGCTGGCGGTGCACTACGGCTGGAGCCTGCCGGAGCAGCGGGCGCTCAGCCGGGTGCCGCGCCTGCGCTGGCGCGGCCGCGCCTGACGCCGGCGCGGCGCCGCCGGGGGAACCCGCAGCTGTCGAGGGAGCCTCGGAGTGCGGGCCCCCTCGACGGACCGGGGTTCCCTCGCGGGGACCCGGCGGGTCAGACGGAGGCGGTCGCCAGCTCGAGCGCCGGAGTGGTCTCGCGCAGCGCGCGGTTGACCGCCGAGACGATCGCCTTGAGGGAGGCGTTCGAGATGTCGGCGTCGACACCCACTCCCCAGAGGGTGCGGCCGTTCACCGAGCACTCGACGTAGGAGGCGGCGAGCGCGTCGCCACCGGCGCTGAGGGCGTGCTCGACGTAGTCGAAGACGCGCACCTCGACTCCGTGCTGGGCGAGCACCGCCTCGAAGGCGTTGATCGGGCCGTTGCCCGTGGCGCTCGCGGTGATCGTCTCGTCGCCGACCCGCAGCACCGCGTCGAGGGCGATGCTGCCGCCCAGGTCGCTCGACGTGCTCGTGCGGGTCAGCTCGAAACGGCCCCACTTCTCGTCGGCGCGGTGCGCCGGAGCGGGCAGGTACTCGTCCTGGAAGATCGCCCAGATCTGCTCGCTGGTGACCTCGCCGCCCTCGGCGTCGGTCTTGGCCTGGACGACTCCCGAGAACTCGATCTGCAGGCGACGCGGCAGGTCGAGCGCGTGGTCGGTCTTCAGCAGGTAGGCGACGCCGCCCTTGCCCGACTGCGAGTTGACGCGGATGACCGCCTCGTACGAGCGGCCCAGGTCCTTCGGGTCCACCGGCAGGTACGGCACGGCCCAGGTCAGCTCGTCGACGCTGCGGCCGGTGCGCTCGGCCTCGGCCTCCATCGCCTCGAAGCCCTTCTTGATGGCGTCCTGGTGCGAGCCGCTGAACGCGGTGAAGACCAGGTCGCCCGCCCAGGGGCTGCGCTCGGGCACGGCCAGCTGATTGCAGTACTCGGCCGTGCGCTTGATGCCGTCCATGTCGCCGAAGTCGATCTGCGGATCGATGCCCTGCGTGAACAGGTTGACCCCCAGCGCGACCAGGTCGACGTTGCCGGTGCGCTCGCCGTTGCCGAAGAGGCAGCCCTCGATGCGGTCGGCGCCGGCCAGGTAGCCCAGCTCGGCGGCGGCGACGGCGGTGCCGCGGTCGTTGTGCGGGTGCAGCGACAGGATGATGTTCTCGCGCTGGGCGAGGTTGCGGCTCATCCACTCGATCGAGTCGGCGTAGACGTTGGGCGTCGCCATCTCGACGGTCGCGGGCAGGTTGAGGATGACCTTGCGGTCGGGCGTCGGCTCGAAGATCTCGACGACGCGGTCGCAGATCTCGCGGGCGAACTCGAGCTCGGTGCCGGTGTAGCTCTCGGGCGAGTACTCGTAGTAGACGGCGGTGCCGGGGACGGACGACTCCATCGAGCGGCACTTGCGGGCACCGGCCAGCGCGATGTCGATGATGCCCTGCTTGTCCTTACGGAAGACGACCTCGCGCTGCAGGACGCTCGTCGAGTTGTAGAGGTGCACGATCGCCTGGCGGGCGCCGCGGATCGACTCGTAGGTGCGCTCGATCAGGTGGTCGCGGGCCTGGGTCAGCACCTGGATGGTGACGTCCTCGGGGATCGCGCCCTCCTCAATGAGGCTGCGCACGAAGTCGAAGTCGGTCTGGCTCGCGCTCGGGAACCCGACCTCGATCTCCTTGTAGCCCATCCGGACCAGCAGGTCGAACATGATCCGCTTGCGCTCGGGACTCATCGGATCGATGAGCGCCTGGTTGCCGTCGCGGAGATCGACGGCGCACCAGCGCGGCGCCGTCGTGATGCGCTTCGTCGGCCAGGTGCGGTCGGGCAGCTCGACGGTGATCTGCTCGTGGAAGGGCTTGTACTTGCCGATCGGCATGGGCGACGGCTTCTGGGTGTTCTTCATGGGGTGCTCTCCTGCGCGCGCATGCGCGTCTCTCGTGTCGCGGGGATCCGGATGCGGATCAGACCACGCGGGTGGAACTCGGTTCAGCCGACGACGGACACCGCGACGAGGGAGGCCTGAGGATCAGATCTCGTCGCGGCGGCTAAGAAGGAGCAGACCGTAACGCACCGGGCCAGGGTAGCACTGCGCTCCCGGGCCGTGCGGTGTCAGGCGACCAGACCGTTCTCGTAGGCGTAGACCACGAGCTGCACGCGGTCGCGCAGGCCGAGCTTGCCGAGGGTCCGGCTGATGTGCGTCTTGACCGTCGCCTCGCTGAGGAACTCCGCGCGGGCGATCTCGGTGTTGCTGAGCCCGCGCGAGGCGAGGTGGAAGATCTCGCGCTCGCGATCGGTGAGCGTCTCGAACTCGGGCGGCGTCTCGCGGCCGCTGCCCGGCGCGCCGAAGTGCTCGAAGAGCTCACGGGTCGCGGAGGCGGCCACCACCGCGGTCCCGGCGTGCACTGTGCGCACCGAGGCGAGCAGGAAGCCCGGCTCGGTGTCCTTGAGGAGGAAGCCGCTCGCCCCCGCACGGATCGCCCGCGCCGCCGCTTCGTCGAGGTCGAAGGTCGTGAGCACGAGGATCCGCGGCGGTGCGACTCCGGTCTCTGCGGCGTGGGAGAGGATCCTCCGCGTCGACTCGATGCCGTCGACTCCCGGCATGCGGATGTCCATCAGGACCACGTCGGGCGCCACGCGGCCGACCAGCTCCGCGCCCTCGGCCCCGTCGGACGCCTCCCCCACGACCTCGAGGTCGGGCTGGGAGCTCAGCAGCATGCGGATGCCGGCGCGGAACAGCGCCTGGTCGTCGACGAGGACGATGCGGATGGTGTCGGTCATGCGGGGCGGCCTCCAGAGGCGAGCGGTCGGACGGGCGGCGGATCGAGCGGGCCGGCGGTGATCGGGATCGGGGAGGTCGCGAGGGCGGGCAGGCGGGCGTCGACGACGAACTCCTCGCCCTCGGGGCCGGCGGTGAGGACGCCGCCGACGAGGGCGGCGCGCTCGTGCATGCCGACGAGACCGTGGCCCTCCCCCGTCGCGGCGACGGTCTCGGCGTCGGAGCAGCGGGCGTTGCGGACAGTGAGGACGACCTCGCCGGCCTCCCGCCGCAGGGAGACGTCGAGTGGGCTGCCGGGGCGACCGTGCCGGAGGGCGTTCGTGGTCGCCTCCTGCGCGATGCGGTAGAGCGCGAGCCCGGTCGCCCGAGGGACCGAGTCGAGGTCGACCTCGAGCTCGGAGTGCACCCGCGCCCCGGCGCCCGACACGCTGTCGAGCAGCGCCGGCAGATCGCGAGCCTGGGGCTGCGGGCCGTCGCTCTGGCTGTGCCGCAGCTGCGCGAGGAGCACGCGGACGTCGCCGAGCGCGTCCCGCGCGACACTCGAGATGGTGTGCAGGGCGGCGTCGGTCTGCTCCGGGCTCGCGGCTCCGAGGTAGCGGGCGCCGTCGGCCTGCGCGATCACGACGGCGAGCGAGTGCGCCACGACGTCGTGCATGTCGCGCGCGATCCGGTTGCGCTCCTCGACCGCGTCGAGCTCGCGCTGCGCCCGGGCGCGCTCGAGCTCCGCCTCGGCACGCAGGCTCTGCCCCTCGCGGGCCCGGCGGACCGAGCGCGAGAGCAGACCGACGGTCCACGAGAGGCCGAGGGTCGCGAGGATCCCGGCGAACGTCGCCCCGAGCGTCAGCACCGAGTCGACCGTGTTCGAGATCAGGTCGAAGGCGAGGGTCAGGTACGCCACGGCCACCAGCGAGCCGACGACGGCCGAGACCGCCCCCGCCACGCGGACACGACGGGACGAGGCGGCTCCCGCGCCGAAGAGGACGACGAGGATCGCGAGATCCCCGAAGCCGGGCGCGAGGTGCAGCGCCATCTGCAGGATGGCCCCGATCCAGGCGATCGCGAGGGCGAGCCCAGGTGAGCGGCGGTGCAGCACGAGGGCGACGGCCAGCACCCCGGCGATGAAGACCTGCAGCGATCCGTCGAGGACGGTGAGCGGGATGCACGCGATCGCCAGCAGGAGGAGCGCCTGGCCGCCGGCTGTGCCGACCGCGAACGGGTCCTGCGGGCCGGCGACGCGCGTCAGGAGCGACTCGACGCGGTCGTCGGGACCGATCGGCGAGCGGATGCCGAGCACGAAGGCGAGCACCACCAGCCCGCACAGGACGGAGGCGACGACGAGAGCGACGAGAGCCCTGGCCAGGAACTCGATGTTCGCGGGCAGGCCGCTCAGCACGATCGGGCCCGAGAGGTCGATGCCGGCGACGAGACCGCCGATGCCCGAGAGCAGCAGAGCGCCGGCGAGCACGAGCGATCGCGTCCACGGGCCGAGTCTGCGCGCCGTCGACCAGAGCGCGACCATGCCGACGAGGACGCCGTCGAGGGGCACCCCTCCGAGTGCGAAGCCGCCGCCGGCGATGATCGCGAGAGCGGCCAGCGACGGCGCGAGGGCGGGCAGGAAGGCCGCGACCGCGAGCGCCAGTGCGAGCAGGAGCCCTGCCGGGAGCGCCTCGGCCGAGTCGACGCCGGTGGCGCCCGCGATCAGGTGGAGCGCAGCGAGGGCCGCTCCCGCGATCGGGAGCGTCGCCGGTCGGTCGAGGAGGGCACGCATGCTCCTCACGCTAGAGGGCGCGCGGCGCTGTGTCGTCGTCCTGCGGGGTGACGGCCGTCACCCTCACGAGCCGGTCAGAAGCCGAGGCGGCCCAGCAGCTTCGGGTCGCGCTGCCACTCCTTCGCGACCTTCACCCGGATCGAGAGGAAGACCTGGCGGCCGAGGAGGCGCTCGATCTGCTCACGGGACACGGCGCCGACCTCGCGCAGCCGCTGGCCGCCCTTGCCGATGATGATGCCCTTCTGGCTGTCGCGCTCGACGAAGACGTTCGCGTAGATGTCGATCAGCGAGCCGTCCTCGCGCTCGACCATGTCGTCGAGAGTGACGGCGAGCGAGTGCGGGAGCTCGTCGGAGACGCCCTCGAGCGCGGCCTCCCGGATGAACTCGGCGATGCGGGAGAAGAGGTCCTCGTCGGTCACCGCCTCCTTCGGGTAGAGCGCCGGCGACTCCGGCATCAGCGCGAGCAGCTCGGAGGCGAGCACGTCGAGCTGCTCGGAGGTCACCGCCGAGATCGGGACGATCGTGTCCCACTCGCGCAGCTCCGAGACCGCGAGCAGCTGCTTCGCGACGGACTTCTTCGACGACAGGTCGACCTTGGAGACGATGGCGACCTTGCGCGCGCGGGGGAAGGACTCGAGCTGCTCGCTGATGAAGCGGTCGCCCGGGCCGATCGGCTCGTCGGCCGGGAAGAGCATCCCGATCACGTCGACGTCGCCCAGGGTCGAGGTGACGAGCGAGTTCAGACGCTCGCCCAGCAGGGTGCGGGGGCGGTGGATGCCCGGGGTGTCGACGACGATCAGCTGGCCGTCCTCGCGGTGGACGACACCGCGGATCGCGCGCCGCGTCGTCTGCGGCTTCGAGCTCGTGATCGCGATCTTCTCGCCGACGAGCGCGTTGGTGAGCGTCGACTTGCCGACGTTGGGACGGCCGACGAACGACACGAATCCCGCCCGGAAGGGCGTCGTGGGAGGGCTGGTGTCGGTCATCGTGCGTCCTCGATCGGTGCTGTCGTTGTCGGTGCTGCTGCCAGCACCGGTGGTGTGGTCGTCGGGGTCTTCTTCCGACTCTTCTGGTCGTCGGTCTTCGTCTTCCTGGTCTTCTTCGGCGCGGAGCTCTGGCCCTTCGGCGTCTCCTGCACGGCCTCGGCCTGCGGGTCCCGTGAGGCGGACTCCGCGGGGCCGTCGCTCTCGCCGTCGTCGGTCACGACGGCGATCGGTCCGGTGCCCGGCTCGCGGTTGGGATCGTAGTCGGGATCACGGCGCACGATGACCGTCGAGATGGTGCCGCGGCGCGGATCGGCCTGCTCCGCCTCGAGGATCACGCCGTCGATGCGGGCGATCGCACCCCGCTCGGGCAGGCGGCCGTAGGCCTTGGTCAGCAGGCCGCCGACGGAGTCGACGTCGTCGTCCTCGAGGTCGAGCTCGAACAGCTCGCCCAGCTCGCCGACCGGCAGGCGCGCCGAGACACGGTAGACGCCGGGCTCGGTCTCCTCGAAGAGGTCGACCTCGCGGTCGTACTCGTCCGAGATGTCGCCGACGAGCTCCTCGATGAGGTCCTCCAGGGTGACGAGGCCGGCGATGCCTCCGTACTCGTCGACCACCATCGCGAGGTGGTTCGACTCGAGCTGCATCTGCCTCAGCAGCTCGTCGGCCTTCTGGGACTCGGGCACGAAGAGCGCCGGCCGGGTGAGCTCGGAGACGGCGTCGGCGTCGTCGGGGCGCTCGTAGGTGTGCCGGGCGACGTCGCGGAGGTAGAGGACGCCCAGGACGTCGTCGACGCCGTCGCCGATCACCGGCAGGCGGGAGATCCCGCGGCTGAGCAGCAGGCCCATCCCCGCTCCGACCGAGGCCGTCGCCTCGATCGTCACCATGTCGGTGCGCGGCACCATGACCTCGCGGACGAGGGTGTCGTTGAACTCGAAGATCGAGTGGATGAGCTCGCGGTCGTCCTGCTCGAGGACGTCCTGCTCGGTGGCCTCGTCGACCATGCTGAGCAGCTGCTCCTCGGACGAGAACCCGGCCGAGCGCCCGGTGCCGGGGGTGACGCGGTTGCCGAGGGCGACGAGACCGTGCGCCACCGGACCCAGGGCCACGCGCAGCACGTGCACGAGGGACGCGCTCGTGCCGAGGACGGCGCGGGCGTGCGCCCGGCCGACGCTGCGGGGGCTCGAGCCGACGAGCACGAACGAGACGGCCGCCATGATGAGGATCGCGAGCAGCAGGGCCAGCCAGAGCTGCTCGACGACGACCATCAGGACGGCGGTGACGAAGACGGCGGCCGTGGTCTCGGCGGCGATGCGGGTGAAGTTGACGACGTTGACGTGGGCGCTCAGATCGCCGGCGATCGACCGGAGGGCGCGGGCGCTCCGGGAGTGGTTCGCCATGTCGAGCAGGTCGCTGCGCGACAGGACGCCGAGCGCGGCGTCGGTCGCCGCGAGCCAGCCGCCGACGGCGACGAGGGCGAGCGCGGCGACGAGCAGCTGGACGGTCAGCACGGTGTCCTACCGTCGGCGTTCGCTGATGTGGAAGCCCACGAGGATGTCGCGCTGGATGCCGAACATCTCGCGCTCCTCCTCGGGCTCGGCGTGATCGAAGCCGAGCAGGTGCAGCAGCCCGTGAGCGGTGAGCAGCTGCAGCTCGTCGAGCACCGAGTGACCGGCCGCCTCGGCCTGGCTCTGCGCGACCTGCGGGCAGAGCACGATGTCGCCGAGGAGCCCCGCGGGAGTCTGCTCGTCCTCGGTGCCCGGGCGCAGCTCGTCCATCGGGAAGCTCAGCACGTCGGTGGGGCCCGGCTCGTCCATCCACTGGACGTGCAGCTGCTCCATCGCCCCCTCGTCGACCAGCACGATCGCCAGCTCGGCGTCGGGGTGCACGTGGAGCGAGTCGAGCGCGTAGCCGGCGAGGCGCAGCAGTGCCGCCTCGTCGACGGGGACGCTCGACTCGTTGTTGATCTCGATGCTCACGGGGTGGGGGCTTCTCTCGGTCGGGCGGTGTCAGCCGCGGGGGCGCTTGGGCTGGCTCTCGCCGGCGGTGCGGACGGGGCCGCCGCGGCGCTCGGCGCGATTGGCGAACTCGCGCGCCTGCTCGCGCTCGAAGTGCTGCGCCTGCTTCTGCTGGTCGTACTCGGTGTAGGCGTCGACGATGCGGCCGACGAGGCTGTGCCGCACCACGTCCTCACTGGTGAGGCGCGAGAAGTGGATGTCGTCGATGCCGTCGAGCACACGGGTGACGAGGCGGAGGCCGCTCGCACCCGTCGGGAGGTCGACCTGGGTGATGTCGCCCGTGACGACCATCTTCGAGCCGAAGCCGAGGCGGGTGAGGAACATCTTCATCTGCTCGGGAGTGGTGTTCTGCGCCTCGTCGAGCACGACGAACGAGTTGTTGAGCGTGCGACCGCGCATGTAGGCGAGCGGAGCGACCTCGATCGTGCCCGCGGCCAGGAGCTTCGGGACGTTCTCGGGGTCCATCATCTCGTTGAGCGCGTCGTACAGCGGGCGGAGGTACGGGTCGATCTTGTCGGTGAGGGACCCGGGCAGGTAGCCCAGCCGCTCCCCCGCCTCGACCGCCGGGCGCGTCAGGATGATGCGCTCGACCTCCTTCCGCTGGAGGGCCTGCACCGCCTTCGCCATGGCGAGATAGGTCTTGCCCGTTCCCGCAGGGCCGATGCCGAACGTGATCGTGTTCTCGTCGACAGCGTCGACGTACTCGCGCTGCCCGAGGGTCTTCGGGCGGATGCTCCTGCCGCGCGCGGTCAGGATCGCCTGCCCGAACGCCTCCGCCGGCGACACGGGGCCGCCGTTCTGCAGGATCCGCGCGGACTCGCGCACGCCGTCGGGATCGAGGTCGTGGCCGCCTGCCGTCATGAGCACCAGTTCTTCCACCAGGCGCGCCGCGGAGGCGACGGGGTCGCGCTCGCCGTCGAGCGTCACCTCGTTGCCGCGCACGTGCACCCGGACATCGGGGAATCGTCCTTCGACCGCTCGGATGAGCCGGTCCTGAGGTCCGAGGAGGCGCACCATGGCGACTCCGTCGACGGCGATGACGCGGTGCGCCGGGCCGGTGAGGGGCGTGGCGGCGGTGGTGCCGCCGGGGAGATCGGGGGTCGGAACTGCCGGGCTGTCGCCCGAGTGGTCAACCGGTGGCAAGGGAGCCTTCCGTCAGGTGTCCGCCCAGGACGTGGGCGTGGACGTGGAACACGGTCTGACCGGCCTCTTCGCCCGAGTTGAACACGAGGCGGAACTGCCCGCCGGCGTGCGCGTCGGCCAGGGTCTGCGCGACCTGGACGATCTCGGCGAGGAGGGCGGGGTCGGCGGCGGCCAGGGCGGCGACGGTCGCGTACTCCTGCGTCTTGGGGAAGACGAGGAGGTGGACCGGCGCCTTCGGCGCGATGTCGGTGATGGCGAGGATGCGCTCGTTCTCGAACACCACGTCGGCAGGGATCTCGCCCCGGACGATGCGGGTGAAGACGGTCGGTTCGCTCATGCGTCCATCGTAAAGGCGGGCACCGGCACTCGGGGGCGCCGTTCGCCGAGGGCGCGCGTCACCAGCGGCCGAGTCGCGCCGAGAGCAGGGCGATGGCGGCCGGTCCGGCGGTCGAGGTGCGCAGCACGGAGTCGCCCAGCGCGACGGCCTCGGCCCCCGCCTCCTCGAGCGCTCGCAGCTCCTCCGGGGCGATGCCGCCCTCGGGGCCGACGACCAGCACGAGGTCGCGCCCGTCGGGCACCACGGCCGAGAGCCGGGAGGCGGCACCGGGCTCGAGGACGAGGATCCGCGCGGTCGCGGCGCGCTCCACGACTCCGCGCAGAGCCGTCAGGGCCGACACGTCGGGCACGCGGGCCCGGAGGGACTGCTTGCTCGCCTCGCGGACGATGCTGCGCCAGCGCTCCCGGCCCTTCTCCTCCTTCGTCCCGGACCACCGGGACACGGAGCGGGCGGCCTGCCACGGCACGACCTCGTCGACTCCCAGCTCGGTCGCCGCCTGGATCGCGAGCTCGTCGCGGTCGCCCTTGGCGAGGGCCTGCACCAGCACGAGGCGGGGGGACGGCGCCGCCGCCTCCTCGACCGACTCGACGAGGAGCGCGACGCGCGACGCCTCCGCGCTCTCGACGACCGCCGTCGCGACCCGCCCGCGTCCGTCACCGACGCGCACGGTCTCGCCCGCGCGCAGACGGCTGACCGTGGCGGCGTGGCGCGCCTCCGCCCCGGTCAGCACGAGCCGACCGCCGGAGACGAAGTCGCCGGAGTCGAGCGACTCGTCGATGTAGTGGTGCGCCACGCCCGGGTCAGCCCAGGAAGCGGTCGCGGAGCTTCGAGAACAGCCCCTGCTGGAAGTGGGTGAGCGCCGGCTTCTGCGGCTTGTAGTGCTTCGCGAACTCCTGGACGAGCTCGCGCTCGCGGTGGCCGAGCTTGGTGGGGGTGACCACCTGGATGCCGATGCGCAGGTCGCCGCGCCCGTTGCCGCGCAGGCGCGTGACTCCGCGACCCTTGATCGTGACGATCTCGGTGCTCTGCGTGCCGGGCTTGACCTCGATCTCGATGTCGCCGTCGAGCGCGGCGAGCGTCGCGGTCGAGCCGAGGATCGCATCCGTCATCTGCACCTCGAGGGTGCAGAGCAGATCGTCGCCGTTGCGGCTGAAGACGTCGTGGTGCTTGACCTTGATCTCGAGGTAGAGGTCGCCGTTGGGGCCGCCGGCCGGGCCGACCTCTCCGCTGCCCGGCATCTGCAAACGCAGACCGGTGTCGACGCCGGCGGGGACGTCGACGGGGATCGTGCGGCGCGCGCGGACGCGGCCCTGGCCCTGGCAGGTGGAGCACGGGGTCGCGATGACGGTGCCGTAGCCGCGGCAGGTGCCGCAGGGGCTCGCGGTCATCACATTGCCCAGCAGCGAGCGGACCGTGCGCTGGATCTGGCCGGAGCCGTGGCAGATGTCGCAGGTGACCGGCGAGGTGCCGGGCTGGCAGCACGACCCCTGGCAGGTCTCGCAGAGCACGGCGGTGTCGACCTCGAGGTCGCGGTGGGTGCCGAAGATGACCTCGTCGAGCGAGACCTCGACCCGCAGGAGGGCGTCCTGCCCGCGCTCGCGCCGCGATCGCGGGCCGCGCGACGAGCCCTGGGCGCCCTGGCCGAAGAAGGTCTCGAAGATGTCGCCGAAGCCGCCGAAGCCCTGCGCGCCGCCCGGGAAGCCCTCCTGGGGCCCGCGGTCGTACTGCTGGCGCTGCTGGGCGTCACTCAGGACGTCGTAGGCGTGCGTGACGAGCTTGAAGCGCTCCGAGGCATCCGCACTGGGGTTGACGTCGGGGTGCAGCTCGCGCGCGAGGCGGCGGTACGCCTTCTTGATCTCGTCGGCGGAGGCGTCGCGGGCGACGCCCAGCACTTCGTAGTGATCGGCCACAGGTGGCTTCGTCCTTCGTTCGTGGGTCGGTGCGCCGGGCACGGCGGACCTGTCGGGAGCCGGAGGGACCGGCGGAGGATCGGTGTCACTCCTCGCCGAGGAGGCGGGAGAGGTAGCGGGCGACGGCTCTGACCGCCGCGATGTTGCCGGAGTAGTCCATCCGGATCGGCCCGAGGACGCCGAGGCGCGAGACCTGACCGCCCGCGGTGTTGTAGCCGCTGGTGAGGACGGACGTCTCCTGGAGGCCGAAGGGCGCGTTCTCGCGGCCGATGCGGACCGAGATCCCTCGCGGGTCGGGAGTCATCTCGGCGAAGAGGCGCAGAAGCTCGACCTGCTCCTCGATCGCCTCGAGGACGGGGTAGATGCTGCCCGAGAAGTCCTCCTCGGTGCGCACCAGGTTCGCGGCGCCCGCCATGACCAGGCGGTCCTGTCGATTGGCGCCGACCTGCTCGAGCAGGGTCTGCAGGATCGGCGCGAGCGTCTCGCGTCGCTCCGGGGCGAACCGCTCGGCAGCGGACTGCAGCGTCTCGGCGGCCGCCTGGAGGCCGAGGCCGAGGACGGCGGTGTTGAGCTTGGCGCGGATCTCGCCGAGCAGCTCGTCGTCGACGTCGGCCGGCGTCTCGAGCACCCGCTGGTCGACGCGGCCGGTGTCGGTGATCAGCACCGAGAGGAGGCGTCGCGGGGCGAGGGCCACCAGCTCGACGTGCCGGATGCGGGCGGCGCCGAAGGAGGGGTACTGCACGAGGGCGACGCTGTTGGTCAGCTGCGAGAGCAGCCGCACCGTCTTGACCAGGACCTCGTCGAGATCGGGACTCTGACCGAGGAAGGTCTCGATGGCCTGCCTCTGCGCCGCGGTCAGCGGACGCAGATCGGTGAGCTGGTCGACGAAGAGCCGGTAGCCCTTGTCGGTGGGCACGCGGCCGGAGGAGGTGTGCGGGGCCGCGATGAGCTCCTCCTCCTCGAGCTGGGCCATCTCGTTGCGGATGGTCGCCGCCGAGACTCCGAACGCATGGCGCTCGACGATCGACTTCGAGCCGACCGGCTCGCGATGCGCGACGTAGTCCTGCACGATGACGCGCAGCACCTGGAGACCCCGCTCCGTCACCATGCGATCGACCTCCCGTCGTGCTGCTCGTGCACCTCGTCGCGGGCCCTGGCACTCCGCGAGAGTGAGTGCCAATCATAACCGCGTGCGAGGGAGCGGGGCGGGGTTGCGCTCGGAACGGCGTGGTGCTCGGGACATTGCCCGCGGGCGGCGGCGGCAGTACCGTGAGCGCGCGGTCGGAGGCGGTCGACGCGCGACCGGCCGGTGCGCACGTCTCCCGACGCGCGCCGGAGCGCGTCTTCTGAGAGGAATCGACCATGTCATCCCCCGACGCAGGCGGGTCACCGCAGCCCGCTCCCCGCCCCGCCGCCGCCCCGCTCACCGAGTCGGAGGACCGCCAGTGGGCCTCGTTCGCCCACCTCGGCGGCATCCTGTCCTTCCTCCCGTCGCTCATCATCTGGCTCGTCTTCAAGGAGCGCGGGCGATTCACCGAGGCGGAGGCGAAGGAGGCGCTCAACTTCCAGATCACGCTGATGATCGTCCACGTGGTCGCGTGGATCCTCTCGGCGACGATCGTCGGAGCGATCATCGGCATCCCTCTGGACCTCGCCGCCTGGGTCGTCTCGATCGTGTTCTCGATCCTCGGGTTCCTGAAGGCCAAGGACGGGGTCCCCTACCGCTACCCCTTCGCCGTCCGCCTCATCAAGTAGGACGACTCGCGCGACGCCCGCGCATGCCACGATGGACGCCGAGCGCTCGGGGGTCGCCCGACGCGCAGACGTCGGAAACAGGAGACCACCATGTCGGCCACCCCTCCCCCGCCCCCCGCCTACGGGACTCCCGCTCCGCCGCTCAACCCGGCGGACGAGAAGACCTGGGCGATCGTCACGCACGTCCTCGGGATCTTCTTCAGCTTCCTGCCGTCGCTGATCGTCTTCCTGGTGTTCAAGGGCCGCGGGCCGTTCCTCGAGGCCCACGCCAAGTCGGCCCTCAACTTCCACCTGACGACGCTCATCGCCTACGTCGCAGGCACGATCCTGACGTTCGTGTTCATCGGCGTGATCGTGTTCTTCGTCGTGCCGATCCTGGTCATCGTCTTCGGGATCATCGCGGCGGTCCGGGCGAGCGCGGGCGAGTACTACACGTACCCGCTGAGCATCCCGTTCTTCAAGTAGGAACGTCCGCGCAAGTAAGGCCGGAAGCCCCCTTGCTCCCGAAATCTCGGGATTCGGGGATTCCGGCCTTACTTGTGAGCCTCAGCCGTCGGTGAGGCGGCGGACGACCGCGTCGGCCAGCAGGCGGCCTCGCAGTGTCAGCACGATGCGGCCCTGCAGGGCGGCGCGACCGTCCACGAGGCCGTCCGCGATGAGGCCCGCCACGTCGCGCCGGTGCTCGGGGTCGATCGCATCGATCGGCAGACCGTCCGAGAGCCTCGAGCGCAGCAGCACGTCCTCGACCCGGCGCGTGTCGGCGTCGAGCGTCTCGCGCCCCGCGGCCGGTGAGTCGCCTGCGCGCAGGCGGTCGGCGTAGGCCGCCGGGTGCTTCACGTTCCACCAGCGCACCCCGCCGACGTGGCTGTGGGCGCCCGGTCCGACACCCCACCAGTCGTGGCCGAGCCAGTACGAGAGGTTGTGCCGCGAACGGCGCGCGTCGTCCAGGGCCCAGTTGCTGACCTCGTACCAGGAGTAGCCGGCGGCGGCGAGGCGGGCATCCGCGAGCTCGTACATGTCGGCCGTGAGGTCGTCGTCCGGAGTCGCCACCTCTCCGCGGCGGATCTGCCGGGCGAGCTTGGTGCCGTCCTCGACGATCAGCGCGTAGGCCGAGAGGTGGTCGGGGCGGTTCGCCAGCGCGGAGTCGAGCGAGCGCTCCCAGTCGGCGAGCGACTCCCCCGGCGTCCCGTAGATCAGGTCGAGGCTGACCTGCAGTCCCGCCTCGCGCGCCCACTGCACGACGAGAGGCACGCGCTCGGGGTCGTGCGTGCGCTCGAGCGTCGCCAGCACGTGCGGGACGGCCGACTGCATCCCGAAGCTGACGCGGGTGAAGCCGGCGTCGGCCAGGGTGCGCAGGTACGCGGCGTCGACCGAGTCGGGGTTCGCCTCCGTCGTGATCTCCGCCCCGTCGGCGATGCCGAAGTTCGCTCGCAGCCCGTCGAGCATCCGCACGAGATCTCCCGCGGGGAGCAGCGTCGGGGTGCCGCCTCCGAAGAACACGGTCGCCGCCGGACGACGGGGCAGCCCGGCGCGCTCGAGCACGGCGGCGCCCAGCTGCATCTCGCCGATCGCCTGGCCTGCGTAGTCCTGCTGCGATGCCCCGCGGAGCTCGGTGGCCGTGTAGGTGTTGAAGTCGCAGTAGCCGCAGCGCACCCGGCAGAACGGCACGTGCACGTAGAGACCGAGGTCGCGCTGCTCGACCCCGTCTACGACGGAGGCGGGCAGCAGGCCGTCGAGCGGAGCGGGATCGGCGAGCGGGAGGGCGCTTCCCACGTCAGCTGACGCGCGCCGGCAGCAGCGCGCGCAGGTACTTCTTGACCTGCCGCTTCTGCACGGAGCGGAGCACCGGGGCACCCAGGCGGTAGAGGGCCGTGGAGGGGCGCGAGAACACGCGGATGACGAGCCAGACCGAGTCGTCGGCGCGCTTCTCGACGACGAACGACTCCTCGCCGCTCTCGGGGTGGCCCTCGAGGGTGCCATAGGCGAAGCCGACCTGGTCGGGCTCGTCCACGACGTAGACCACCCGCACCGGAGCGTCGACCGTGCGGCCGAGGAGCGTGACCTTCAGCACCGCGGTCACCCCGGCGGTGATGTAGGGGGTGCCGTCGGGGGCGAAGTGCTCCTCGGTCGGGCGGCTCGCCAGATCGATCGGGGTGCCCGCGGCGTCGAAGTTCACGCCGGTGTACTGCACTCCACTGCCGGAGGTGATGTCGGCGACGCGGATGCCGCTCCCGCGCTGCACGCCCCACGTCATCAGCGACGCGGTGGTGATGGCGAAGCGCTCGGCGCCGGAGCCGAGGCGGGCCTCGAAGCGCTCGGCCGTGAATCCGTCGGGCGGGTACTCGAGCAGGTCGGGTGCGAGGGTCCCGCCGACCGCGGCGTAGGTGACCTGCGGCTGCCCCTCGAAGCTCGAGCGTCGGATGCTCACGGCGTGCTCCTCTTCTCGGCTGCGGTGATGGGGCGGTGGTCCGATGCGGTGGGCCGCAGCGGGCCCGTGCGCAAGACTCCAGGGTATCCGATGCACCCGAGCGAGTGCCGATCGTGCGCGGGGGCCGGATCCGGCGCTACTGTTCTCGCGACGTCTCCCCTACTCGCGGACGATGTCGGATCGCGGGGGCGCAGTGCGGAGCAGGACGACGACATCGGGAGCGCGAGCGCTCCGCCCGGCCGCCTGGGGGCTCGCACTGCTGGTCGCGGTCGGCGGACTGGCGGGATGCCAGGGCCGCTCCGGTGCCGACGACGGACCGGCCGCCGCGCTGGCTCCCGCCTCCGCAGTGCCGACGCAGACCGCTGTCGAGCCCACGCCGGAGGCACCGGTCGCCGAGCCGAGCCTCGAGCCGCTCGCGACACCGACCCTCCGGGAGACGCTGCCGCGCGACTACGGCACCGGGCAGCCGGTCTACGACCTCTCCTCCGACACCGATGCCTTCGTCTACCCCGCGGCGTTCGACGAGAGCGAGCGGGCGAACGCGGACATCTGGATCGAGCAGCAGCGGATCATCGCCCAATGCATGCTCGACCAGGGCTTCGACTACACGTACATGCTCTGGTGGGAGCGCCCGAGCGGGCCGCGCTCGGGCGACGACCCGTCGGAGGGGTCGCTCTACCCCGCCGGCTCGCCGGGCTCCGTCGCCGAGTGGGGCGAGCAGACCGACGGCCCCTACGACTGGACGACCGCGGGCTGCCACGGCTACGCCGTGCACGTCACCGGTCAGGACGACGCGCACTGACCCGGAGCGTCACGCCTCTGAACCCGACCTTGACGCGACCTGTGCGCGCCGACAGGATCAGGACGGCGCCCGATCCGGGCGCTGAGAACCACAGAGGGGGACGCACGTGGCTCGACGCCCGCGCACGATCATCGGAGGCCTCGGGGCCGCCGTCATTCTCACCACGACGGCGGCGGGCGCACTGCTCGGCGCAGGTCCGGCACTCGCCTACGACGAGGTCGACCAGGGGGCCAACGGGGGCACGGTCGAGGTCGACTTCGGCCCGGAGTGGGCCGGCTGGACCGCTGTCGCGGGCTTCCAGGTGCCCGGCTCGGGCGGAGTCGTCTCGTGGACGACCGACTCCCTCGACGCCGAGGGCACGGGGACCCTCGAGACGCTCGCCGGCCCGCTCAGCGTGTACCTCTCGAACCCGAGCGACCCGACGGACGACCCGCCCGTGGACACCTTCTCGCTCGCCGCCTACCGCGGCGAGACGGTGTCGTGGGTCGTCGACCCCGACACCGATCAGGCGACCCTGGTCGGAGAGGCGCCGGTGCCGACCGCGCCGAGCCTCGACGAGCTCGAGAACGGCGGACTCGTCGCCCTGACCGACTACAGCATCGCCCCCGCCGAGTACGAGACCGGAGTCGCCTTCGACCTCACAGTGAGCGGACTCCAGTACGGCGAGACGCCGAACGACCTCGACGGCAGCTCGATCACGAGCTACCTCTACTCGGAGCCCACGGCGATCGGCACGACCACGGTCGTCGGAGGCGCGTACACGCAGACGATCCCCGCCGAGTTCACGACCGACCCGCACACCTACGCCTCGTTCGACCAGTACGGGCGCCTGATCGCGGCGGCCACCCTCGACGGCGGCGCGTCCTCGGGCGGCGCTGTCCCGACTCCGGCGACCACGGCGACGCCGACGTCGACCCCGACGACCGTGCCCGTCACGGCGACGGGAGGGAACGGTCGCGGATCGCTCGCGAGCACCGGCGCCGACGCGGCACCGTTCGCGATCGGCGGCGCGGCGCTCCTGCTGCTCGGCGGCGCGGTGCTCCTCGTGACCCGACGTCGGGCCGCACGCGACTGATCGACGAGCGCAGGTGAAGAGGGAGGCCGGGCTGGTGCCCGCCTCCCTCTTCTGCTGTCGCGACGAGAGCGCTACTTCTTGTCCTTGGTCTCCACGTCGCCGGAGAGCGCGGCGATGAACGCCTCCTGGGGGACCTCGACGCGGCCGACCATCTTCATGCGCTTCTTGCCCTCCTTCTGCTTCTCGAGGAGCTTGCGCTTGCGGGTGATGTCGCCGCCGTAGCACTTGGCGAGGACGTCCTTGCGCATCGCGCTGATCGACTCGCGGGCGATGATCCGCGCGCCGATGGCGGCCTGGATCGGCACCTCGAACTGCTGGCGCGGGATCAGCTTGCGCAGGCGCCCGGTCATCAGCACGCCGTAGGCGTAGGCCTTCTCGCGGTGCACGATCGCGCTGAACGCGTCGACCTGCTCGCCCTGCAGCAGGATGTCGACCTTGACCAGGTCGGCCTCCTGCGAGCCGGCGGGCTCGTAGTCGAGGGAGGCGTAGCCGGCGGTCTTCGACTTGAGGTTGTCGAAGAAGTCGAAGACGATCTCGCCGAGGGGCATGTGGTAGCGGATCTCGACGCGGTCCTCGCCGAGGTACTCCATGCCGATCAGGGTGCCGCGCCGGCTCTGGCAGAGCTCCATGATCGTGCCGACGTAGTCCTTCGGCGCGAGGATCGCGGCCTTGACGATCGGCTCGGTGACGGAGGCGATCTTGCCGACCGGGAACTCGCTCGGGTTCGTGACGGTGACGGTCTTCTTGTCCTCCGTCGTGACCTCGTAGATGACCGAGGGCGCCGTGGTGATCAGGTCGAGGCCGAACTCGCGGTCGAGGCGCTCGGTCACGATCTCGAGGTGCAGCAGGCCGAGGAATCCGCAGCGGAAGCCGAAGCCGAGGGCGACGGACGTCTCGGGCTCGTAGACGAGCGCGGCATCGGACAGCTTGAGCTTGTCGAGGGCCTCGCGCAGGTCGGGGTAGTCGCTGCCGTCGATCGGGTAGAGACCCGAGAAGACCATCGGCAGCGGCTCGGTGTACCCCGGAAGCGCCTCGGTCGCGGGCTTCGACGCGGTGGTGACGGTGTCGCCGACCTTCGACTGGCGCACGTCCTTCACGCCCGTGATCAGGTAGCCGACCTCGCCGACTCCGAGGCCCTTGGTCGAGGTCGGCTCGGGGCTCGACACACCGATCTCGAGGATCTCGTGCGTGGCGCGGGTCGACATCATCTGGATCTTCTCGCGCGGCGAGAGCTGGCCGTCGATCATCCGCACGTAGGTGACGACGCCGCGGTAGGAGTCGTAGACCGAGTCGAAGATCATCGCGCGGGCCGGCGCGTCCTTCTTCCCCATCGGGGGCGGGACGAGCTCGGTGACGCGGTCGAGCAGCGCCTCCACTCCGACACCGGTCTTGCCCGAGACGCGCAGCACGTCGGAGGGGTCGCCGCCGATCAGGCTCGCGAGCTCGGCCGCGTACTTGTCGGGGTCGGCCGCGGGGAGGTCGATCTTGTTGAGGACCGGGATGATCGCCAGGTCGTTCTCGAGCGCCAGGTAAAGGTTGGCGAGCGTCTGGGCCTCGATGCCCTGCGCCGCGTCGACCAGGAGGATCGCGCCCTCGCAGGCGGCGAGCGAGCGGCTGACCTCGTACGAGAAGTCGACGTGACCCGGGGTGTCGATCATGTTGAGGGCGAAGGTGCGGCCCTCGTGCTCCCACGGCATGCGCACGGCCTGCGACTTGATCGTGATGCCGCGCTCGCGCTCGATGTCCATCCGGTCGAGGTACTGCGCGCGCATCGCCCTGTCCTCGACCACGCCCGTGATGCCGAGCATGCGGTCGGCGAGGGTGGACTTGCCGTGGTCGATGTGCGCGATGATGCAGAAGTTGCGGATCGACGCCGGATCGGTCGCGGCGGGCTCGAGGGCGGTGAGGGCACGTGGAGACATTGTGGGTCCAGTGTCCCATGCCCGTGGGGCGGGGCCGTCTCGGGCTGCCCGACTAGAGGTCGAGACCGTACGTCCGGGTCGGCTCGACGCCGGGCGGGTTCTCGCGCTCGGGCAGGCGGCTGAAGCCCATGCTCTCGTAGAGGGCGTGCGCGGCGAGCATGTCGGTGCCGCTGTTCATCACGACGCGCTCGAGGCCCCGCTCGGTCGCCAGCATCACCACGAACTCGGTGAGCAGGCGGCCGAGACCCCGGCCGCGCGCCTCCGGGGCGACGGCGAGCAGCCGCCAGTCGAGCTCGCCCGGCCGGCCGAGCTCGTACAGGGTGCGCCCCTCGGCCGCGGTGGTCACGGTGGCGAGGAGGCGGCCGTCGCGATCCTCCGCCACCCAGACCTGGCCCTCGCGGTCGTGCCGGGCGACGTCCGCGACGTCCGCGGCGTACTCCTCCCCCAGCTCGTAGTCGTGGGCGTAGGCGGTGACCCGGAGGCGCGAGACCTCGTCGTACTCGCTCGCCCGCACGCGGCGGACGAGGATCCCGTCGCCGCTCACGCGGGGGCCGGGAGGGTGCGGAGGCCGTGCTCGATGTCGGCGGGGTCGGCGGCGAGGCAGATGCGGATCCAGCCCTCGCCGCTGCGTCCGAAGGCGCTGCCGGGCGCGACCGCCACGAGGGTCTCGAGGAGGAAGGCCTCGGCCCAGCCTGCGACGTCACCCTCGCTCGCGTGCGAGACGTCGACCCAGAGGTAGAAGGCCCCCTCGGGCTCGCGGAAGCGGATGCCGCGCTCGTCCAGGAGAGCGGTGGCGAGCTTGAGGTTCGAGAGGTAGTGGGCGGAGGCGGCGGCCACCGCGTCCTGCGGTCCGGTCAGCGCCGCGAGGGCCGCGCGCTGGTCGGGAGTCGCGACGCAGCTGATCGCCGCCTCCTGCACCGTGACCATCGTCTTCGTCATGCCGGGAGGCGTGACGAGGTAGCCGACGCGGACGCCGGTCATCGCGTAGGTCTTCGAGAGCGAGAAGACGCTGAAGATCCGGTCGTCGTCGTGGCCGAGCTCCTCCGCGATCGCCGCCAGGCTCACGTGCGGGCGGCCGTAGGTGAAGTACTCGTAGACCTCGTCGCTGATGATCCAGAGGTCGTGGCGGCGGGCGAACTCGAGGAGGCGCTCGAGGAGCGGCCGCGGGTAGACGACTCCGAGCGGGTTGGACGGGCTGTTGACGATGATCACGCGGGTGCGGTCGGTCACGATGCGCTCGAGCTCGTCGAGATCGGGGAAGAAGCCGTTCTCGGGGCGCAGCGTGTAGGGCACGGGGATCGCGCCGATCATCCGCGCGTTCATGGTGAACGTCGTGTAGCCGGGATCGGGCAGGAGGACCTCGTCGCCCGCGGCCAGCGTGAGCGTCATCGCCTGGTAGAGGGCCTGCGTGCCGCCGATGGTGAGCCAGACCTGCTCGACGTCGGCGTGGATCCCGTTGTCGCGGGCGAGCTTGTCGACGATCGCGCGACGCAGCTCGGGGATGCCGCCGTTGGGGCCGTAGTTCGTGTCGTCGGCGGCCCACGCGGCCCGCGCGGCCTCGATGATGTGCGGCGCGAGCGGCACGTCGGGCTCGCCGACGGCGAGGAACGTGACGCCCTCGAGGCGGAGGGCGATCTCGAAGAGACGGCGGATGCCCGAGGGCGGCACCGCGGGGATGTGATCGGCGAGACGTGGCATCGCTGGCCAGAGTATCGGCGCGCGTGGCCCGCCCTCGTCGATGACACCCGTGCACCCGCGGCGTGTCGCGGCCGCGCGGCGCAGTTGAACGGGGGCGACGGGTGCGCTAAAGTTCCTTGTTGGCTTGCGCTCCCACCCGGACTCCCGGAGTTGTGGAGTGATCACTGGCCGGCGACCTCCAGTCGCACCGCGCGGCGATCGCACCGACGCCCGCGGAAGAGGCACTCCGTCGAGTAGCCGGCTGCACGCACACACGCACATTCGAGAAGAAGGTAATCCACGTGGCAAACATCAAGTCGCAGATCAAGCGCAACCTCACCAACAAGAAGGCGAATGACCGCAACAAGGCGGTCAAGAGCGAGCTGAAGACCGCCGTCCGCGCGGTCCACACCGCCATCGCCGCCGGCGACTCCGAGAAGGCCGCCACCGCGCTCGCCTTCGCCGCGAAGAAGCTCGACAAGGCCTCGAGCAAGGGCGTCATCCACAAGAACCAGGCCGCGAACCGCAAGTCGGCCATCGCGAAGCAGGTCGCCGCGCTGTAGTTCTGCGCTGCACTGCGACGAAGAAAGGGTCCGGCCGTTGGCCGGGCCCTTTCTTCGTCTCCGCTCCGCGTCGACGGACTCCTCGTTCCTCGTCGTCCGTCGCGCAGTCGGGCTGTGCTCGATTCGACGAACTCCTCCTTCGTCGTCGTTCGTCGCGCGGTCGGCTTCCAGGGGTGGTTGCGGTGGGAGGAGCGGGGAGCGTTCCGGGTACGACGATCCGCTCGCACGCGGATCGCCGGTGACCCTGCGGAGTAAGCGGATGCACCTCGCCCTGTAGAGAGGGGCATCGGCGCACTAGCCAGCGTGCTGGCAGAGGAGACGGCGCCTGCCGCCATTCATGCTGGTCGAGTAGCCCCGCAGGGGCGTATCGAGACCCACCAGCTTCAGCAGATCCGCATTCCGGTCCTGTCTGTTGACGCGGGGAATCTCGATATGCCTGCTGCGCGGCTGGGGGCTCGATCAGCGAGGATCGCGGCCCTGTTCAGCAGGTGCGGCAGCTCGCGGGGCGGGTCAGGCGCGGCCCTTGAGGATGAGGTTCCAGTAGACCCAGGGCAGCACGAAGCGGTCGGCCAGGTAGGTGGCGCGGCGCTCCTTGGCAAGGCCGTTCCAGAAGGGGATCGTCGGCATCGGGCGGTAGCGGTCGTCGAACTCGGCGAAGACGACGGTGGAGCGGGAGACGACGAACGGGCAGACGGAGTAGCCGTTGTAGACCTGCGGCAGCGGCTTGCCCTTGCGCGCGGCGACCAGGTTCTTCGCGAGGGCCTTCACCTGCGGCCGGAGGGCGCCTCCGGACTTCGAGTTGGTGGTGGCGGCGGCGTCGCCCAGCGCCCACACATCGGGATAGCGGGGGTGCCGGAGCGTGAGCGGGTCGACGTCGACGAAGCCGCCGGCGTCGCCGGGCGCGGTGAGTCCGGTGTCGGCGAGCCAGTCGGGCGCCGACTGCGGAGGGACGGCGTGCAGGACGTCGTACGAGAGCGTCTCGCGAGCGCCGTCACCGGCGATGACGATCGTCTGCTGACCGGCGTCGACCTCGACCAGCTCCCGGCTGTAGCGCACATCGATGCCGTACTCCGCCACCTTGCGCTCGAGCTCGGCGTCGATGAGCGGCATGCCGAACACCGTGGGCGTGGGCAGCACCAGCACCACCCGGATGTCGTCGAGCACGCCGGTCTCGCGCCAGTAGTCGCAGGCCAGGTACATCGGCTTCTGCGAGGCGCCCGCGCAGGTGGCCGTGCCGTCGGGCTGCGTGAAGACCACTGTGCCGCTGCGGACGTCGCGCAGCACGCTCGACGCCTTGCGGGCGTAGTCGTACTCGTAGTTGGAGATGCCGACGGGCGACTGCATAGCCTCGGTCAGACCGGGCACCGAGGCCCAGTCCTTCTGGATGCCCGGGCAGACGACGAGCTGGCCGTAGCCGATGCGGCGCCCCGACGAGAGGGTGACCGTCTTCGCGACGGGATCGATGGTCTGCACGCGGTCGCCGATCAGGGTCACGCCCTTCGGCATCACCGAGGCCTGCGGGCGGGTCGCCTTCGATGCCGGCGCCGTACCGCCCGCGACGTGCGAGAACATCGGCTGGTAGAAGTGGGTCTCGCGCGGCTCGATCACGGCGACGTCCGAGACTCCGTAGCGGCGCAGACGCCCGGCGACCGACAGTCCGGCGTTGCCACCGCCCACGATCAGGACGTCGTGCCGATCGGAGGAGGCGGGGAGTGCTGATTCGGTCATCTCTCCACCGTAGGGGCCGCTTCCGCGCACCGGACGGGCTGGACAGCTCGCCGGATCCGCTGCCCGAGTGGTGGGCGAGCGGTCAGACGCCGCGCGACGAGACGATGGAGACCATGCGCTCGAGGGCGTAGACGGGGTCTCGGGTGGCGCCCTTGACGTTGGCGTCGGCGTCGGCGACCGTGACGATCGCGGTGCCGAGGCCCTCGCCCGTCCACCCCTGCAGATCGCGGCGGGCGCGGTCGACCTGCCACGGTGCGAGCCCCAGGCGGGAGGCGATCTGGCCGGAGCCCTCGCGGGAGCCGGCGACCTTGGCCATGGTGCGCAGCTTGCTCGCGAAGGCGGCGACGATCGGGACAGGATCGGCTCCAGAGGCGAGGGCGTGACGCAGCCCGAGGAGCGCCTCCCCGTGCCGGCCCGCGATCGCGGAGTCGGCGACCGTGAAGGCGGTGGTCTCGACCCGGCCGCCGTAGTACTTCGCGACGGTCGCCTCCGTGATCTCGCCCGGGGAGTCGGAGATCAGCTGCTGGCACGCCGAGGCCAGCTCGTCGAGATCGTCGGAGAAGGCCGACACGAGCGCACGGATCGCACCCGTGGTCGCGGTGCGGCCGGCGGTGCGGAACTCGGCGACCGTGAAGTCGACCTTGTCGCTCTCGCGCTTGAGCTCGGCGCAGACGATCTCGACGCCTCCCCCGGTTCCCGACCGGATCGCGTCGAGCAGCTTCTTGCCGCGGTTGCCGCCGGCGTGCCGGAGCACGAGCGTGGTGCCGTCGGCGGGAGCATCGAGGTAGGCGAGGGTCTCGAGGAGGAAGGCGTCGGTGCACTTCTCGACGCTCGAGACGCGGATGAGGCGCGGCTCGTCGAAGAGCGACGGGCTGGCGAGCGTGATGAGCTCGCCGGGTGCGTAGCCGCCGGCGTCGATGTCGCTGACCTCGAGGCTCGGATCCTCGGCCCGCAGGAAGTCGCGGAGGAACCGCACGGCGCGATCGGCGAGGAACTGCTCGGGGCCGGTGATCAGGACGATGGGTGCGGGCCGCGTCTGGTTCCACGCGAGCTGCGGGATCGCCGCCTTGGACGGCGCCGCCTTCGCGCGTGCCGGGGCCCTGCCTGCCATGCCGTCGTCCTCCCGTGTGGCGCCGATCCGCGCGCGGTCAACCCTATGGTCCGTCGATGTGTCGGCTGCGGCCTCGCACCGCTCGATGTCGGCGCGACCGGTCGCGACCTGACGCTTGCACGACCGTACCGCCGACCACCGACGCTGGGCCTCTGCGCTCCTCGGTCGCTGCGGACGGAGCGAGCGCAGCTCACGGCCGCAGCGGAGCGAAGCCCTTCTTGCGGAGCAGATCCTTGATCGGCGTGTGGTCGTCGAAGATGTAGGCGCGGGCGAGGAGATCGTTGAAGTTCCTCGCAACCGACGGATCCTTCTCGTCGACAGGAACCGTCAGAAGGACGTCTCGCCCCTCGTTGAGCAGAAGTCCGTTGGCCACGAAGAGCGCTGTGCGCTTGTTGCCGTCTTCGAACGGTTGGGCCTTCGCCAGCTCGACGAAGAGATCGAGCGCGTTCTCCTTCGGATCGACGCCGCATGTGGCATTCCGCAGGATCCGCTCCATGTCGTCCTGCGTCACAGGGCGGGGTTCGTGGGGACCGTGGATCGTGTTGACGCCGATTCCCTGATCCGCGGTCCTGAAGCGGCCCGGGTAGAGCGGTCCACTCCTGGTGATCGCGGCGTTGACGGCTCTGACGTAGGCAGCATCTATCGCGGCTCCGGTGCTGTCGATGACGAACTGCGCGACGTCACGGAGGTCTTCCAGGAGGGCGAGATCGGAGCGTGAGGTGATGCCGTCCAGGCTCCCCGAGCGGAGGAACCGCTCGGTGTCGAGCCGACCGGCTTGCAGTCCGTCGAACACCTTTCCCGACGAGTAGACGACGCCGGCGAGATCGACGACGGTGAGCTTCGTCACGACCCCTCCCTTCTTCTGCCTCGGTTCGAGCCCTGAGATCGTACCGACGGCCGGATGCCTGATCGGTCTGTGGTGGATGCGCGAGCCTCGACGCCGCAGACGGAAGCGCCACGCCACTCACCCACACCGCCACTCCATCGGAGCGGGACGAGAGGACGACCGTGCCGTCCAGATCCGTCCGCAGCGCCTCGGTGCCGCGCTCGGCGAGCAGGGCCAGCAAAGACGGGTTCGGGTGGCCGTAATCGTTCCCGGCGCCCACCGAGATCAGCCCGATTCGGGCACCGAGCGCGTCGTAGAGCGCGGGTGACTGGTCGGAGGAGCCGTGGTGCGCCACCTTCACCACGTCGACGCGGCCCATGTCGAGCCGCGCGACCCTCCCCTGCTCCTCCTCGCCCAAGTCGCCGAGCATCGCGACGGACAGCGGTGCGCCCCTCGCATCCGCGGCGATGTCGACTCGGAGGGTCACGCTCGCCGGGTTGCCGCGCAGCGAGCTCCCCCGCTCGGGCCACTCCACCCGCCAGCGCAGGGAGCCGAGGGCGCCGGAGTCCCCGCGCACCGCCTCGCGAACACTCGCCCCACCCTCCTCGAGGTCCCTGCGATCCCGGTCGTCGTCTGCCCCGTCGGAAGGACCGACCAGTGCGAGATCCACGCGACCGACCGCCGCCTCGAGCCCGCCGACGTGGTCGAGGTCGTAGTGCGTGAGGACGAGCAGCGCGATGCGGTCGACGCCGAGCAGATCGAGGCAGGCGTCGAGCGGTTCGGGGAGCGGGCCCGTGTCGACCAGGAGCACTCCGGCATCGCCCCGGAGCAGCAGGGCATCGCCCTGACCGACGTCGCACATCGCGATCCGCCAGTCGGCGGGGATCGCCGCCGAGCGGAGGAGCGGTGTGGCGACGGTCGAGGCCCCCGCAGCCACGAGCGCACCCGCCAGCACGAACCCCGAGAGCCGCCGCACCGGGGCGAGGCGGGCGGAGCGCGTCACGAGCAGCAGCCCGAGCACCGTGAGCACCGTCAGCGCGACCACACCGCCGAGACCCGGCCACCACGCGAGGCGAGGGGAGGGCCAGGAGGCGACGGCGCGGGCGATCGCCGCGATCCACCAGGCGGGAACGGCCGCTAGACCGATCACGGCGTCGGCAGCGGCCGGCCACCAGGGCGCCAGGAGGCAGCCGATCAGCCCCAGTCCGGTGGCGGCGGGCGCCGCGGGCTCGGCGAGGAGGTTGGCGAGCACGCCGTACACGGGTACCGATGGATCGACGAGCAGCACGACCGGCTGGCACGCCGCCTGCGCCGCGATCGGCACCGCGAGCACGAGCGCGAGCGGGCGGGGCAGCAGAGCGCCGAGCCTCCGGGCGATCGGCTCCGCGAAGAGGAGCAGGCCGGCGGTCGCCAGGACGGACAGCACGAAGCCCAGCTGTCCCGCGATGCCCGGGTCGAGGACGACGAGGACGATGACGCTCGCGAGGAGGGAGGGGACGGCTGCTCCGGAGCGTCGGCCGAGCCGCGCGAGCAGGACGACGGTGGCCATCGCGGCCGCCCGGACGACGCTCGGCTCGGGAGTCACGAGGACGACGAAGGCGGCGAGCACGGCCAGCGCAGCGCAGGTCCGGAGGCGCCTCCCGGCTCCGAGCAGCGCCGCGACGCTCCAGCCCGCGACCACGACGACCGCGCAGTTCGCGCCCGACACCGCCGTCAGGTGGGTCAGCGACGCCGTCCGCATGTCGTCCTCGAGGCCGGCGTCGAGCGCCGAGGTGTCACCGGTGGCGAGCCCGGGGAGCAGGCCGGCGACGTCGCCGCCCAGCCGCCCGGCGCGGTCGAGGAACGTCGCGCGCAGCACCTCCGCGACGGCGGCGACTCCGGTCGGCTGGCTCCGCTCGGCGACGGCCGACGCGGTGAGCAGCGTGCTCTCTCCGACCGCCCCTCCTCCGTCGCCCCTCGCCTCGAGGACGAGCTCGGCGGCGACGGGCAGCCGCCCGCCCGGCTCGGCGAGGAAGACGCGCACCGGCGCCGAGACCTCCTCCTCATCGAGACGCAGGGCGGTCGCGTCGAACCAGACTCCGCCCGTGGCCAGCGGGCGCGCCGCCGTGTCGACGCGGACGAGCGCGGAGACGACCGCCCTCGATTCGGCGGCCTCTCTCAGCGCCGGCGGGTGCCGCTCGGGCGCGGTGACCACGACGGAGGTGACGGCCAGCGCCGCTCCCGCCAGGGCGACGACCACGAGCACCGCGACGGTCGCGCCTCGACGGCCTCGGAGCGCGATCGCGACGGCGAGAGCGAGCCCCGCGACTAACCAGGTCACGGTGACGATCGCCCGCCCCGACTCCAGAGCCGCCGCGATCGGGAGGAGCCCTGAGAGAGCACTCGCCAGCCACACCGCCAGAGCCGCAGGGAGCAGCCGGAGGTCGTGCCCCCGCACGCCGGTCACGGCGCGACCAGCTCTCGGAACGCCTCGAGCGTCTTCTCGCCGATGCCCGGCACCTCGAGCAGCTGGTCGATCGACGTGAACGGCCCGTTCGCCTCCCGGTACGCGATGATCTTCGCCGCGGTCGACGGCCCGACCTCGGGCAGCTCCTCGAGCTGGGCCGCGGTCGCCGTGCTGAGGCTGACGAGCGAGCCGTCTCCCGCGGCAGCGGGCGCGCCGCCCGCGACCGGAGCCGCCCCCTCCGCCGGGACGAGGAGCTGCTCGCCGTCGACGAGCCTCCGCGCGAGGTTGACCGCCGCGCGGTCGGCGACATCGGTGAATCCGCCCGCCGCCGCGAGAGCGTCAGCGACGCGCGCACTCGGGTCGAGCAGGTAGAGACCCGGATCGACCACCTCGCCGGCGACGTGCACGTAGAGCATCTCGAGCGAGGCCGACGCCGCAGTCGAGGGCGCGAGGCTCTCGGCGGGCGGCAGCACCCGGGTGCGTCCGGCCGCCTGCGCCCCCGCGAGCAGGACGGCGACCACCGCCGCCGCGATGACCAGCACCACGGCCGCTCCGAGCCCGATCCGCCAGCGCGGTCGGGCACGACGCGGCCGTCGCAGAAGCGCGGACAGCTCCTCGTCGCTCGTCTCGGCCTGCTGCATCCGGCGACCGTACGACCGCGGGCGAGTACCCCACAGGCGCCGGCCGCGGATCCGTGGACGACGAAGGGGCTCCTCCGCTGTGGAGGAGCCCCTTCGAGGGAGGATCTACGCCGGCTTCGTCACCAGGTTCACCAGGCGCGGAGCCCGCACCACCGCGGTCACGACCTCGCGGCCCTGCAGTGCCCGCGCGACGCCGGCCGAGGCCCGCGCCTTCGCCTCGAGCTCGTCGGATGAGATCTTCGGCGACACCTCGAGGCGGTCGCGGACCTTGCCGTCGACCTGGAGGATCGCGGTGACCTTCTCCTCGACGAGCAGGTTCGGGTCGGCCTTGCGCCAGAGCGCGTGCGCGACGGTGCCCTGGTAGCCGAGACGCTGCCACATGTCCTCGGCCGTGTACGGCGCGAACAGGTTCAGCGCCATCGCGACCACCTCGGTCGCCTCGCGGACGGCGGGGTCGCCCGCGCCGGCTCCGGAGTCGATCGTCTTGCGGGTCGCGTTCACGAGCTCCATCAGGCGCGCGACGACGACGTTGAACTTGAACGCCTCGATCAGGCCCGGGGCCTCGGCGAGGAAGCGGTGCGTCTGGCGGCGGAGCGCGGCGTCGCCGTTCTTCCACTCGACGTCGGGCTTCGTGGTGACGTCCTTCGCGAGGCGCCAGGCGCGGGCGAGGAACTTCGCGCTGCCCGAGGGCGACACGTCGGCCCAGTCGATGTCGTCCTCCGGGGGGCCGGCGAACGCCATGGTGAGGCGCACGGCGTCGACGCCGAACTCGTCCAACTGGTCCGACAGGCGCACGATGTTGCCCTTGGATTTCGACATCGCGGCGCCGTCCATCTGCACCATGCCCTGGTTGAGCAGCGCCGTGAACGGCTCGGTGAACGAGACGTAGCCGAGGTCGAAGAGCACCTTGGTGATGAACCGCGCGTAGAGCAGGTGCAGGATCGCGTGGGTGACGCCTCCGACGTACTGGTCGACGGGCGCCCACTTCTCGGCGAGCTTCGGGTCGAAGGCCTGGCCGGAGTCGTTCGGCGACAGGAAGCGCAGGAAGTACCACGACGAGTCGACGAAGGTGTCCATGGTGTCGGGGTCGCGGCGGGCGGGCGAGCCGTCGACCGGGTTCGGCACGTTCACCCAGTCCTCGGCCGCGCCGAGGGGCGAGGAGCCCTTCGGCTGCAGGTCGAGGCCGTCGGTCGAGGGCAGCACGACGGGCAGCTGGTCCTCGGGGACGGGGATCAGCTCGCCGTTCTCGCCGTGGATGATCGGGATGGGCGTGCCCCAGTAGCGCTGGCGCGAGATCAGCCAGTCGCGGAGGCGGTAGTTCTTGGCCGAGCGGCCGCGACCGCGCTCCTCGAGCAGCTTGATGACGCGCTCGATCGCCGTGCGCTTCGAGAGTCCGTCGAGCGGGCCCGAGTTCATCAGGCGGCCGTCGCCGGTCAGCGCTTCGCCGGTGACGACGGGGTCGACGGAGTAGCGCTTCTCGAGCTCGGCGAGCTCGTCCGGGTCCTCCGGGATGACCGGGATCGCCCCGGTGACGGGCGCGGTGGTGTCGACGACGACCCGCACGGGCAGGTCGAAGGCGCGGGCGAAGTCGAGGTCGCGCTGGTCGTGCGCGGGCACGGCCATGACCGCGCCGTGGCCGTAGTCGGAGAGCACGTAGTCGGCGGCCCAGATCGGCAGGCGCTCACCGTTGACGGGGTTGACCGCGTAGCGGCCGAGGAAGACGCCGGTCTTCGGGCGGTCGACGGTCAGGCGCTCGATCTCGCTCGACTTCTGCACCTTCTCGAGGTAGCTGCGGAACGCCTCCCGCACCTCCGAGTCTGCGTTCTCGACGAGCTCGGACGCGAGGTCGGAGTCGGGAGCGACGACCATGAAGGTCGCGCCCCAGAGCGTGTCGGGGCGGGTCGTGAAGACCGTGACGCGCTCGTCGCGGCCCTCGATCTCGAACTCGACGTCGGCACCGATCGAGCGGCCGATCCAGTTGCGCTGCATCGCGATGACCTTCGACGGCCACGAGCCCTCGAGCTGGTTGAGGTCGTCGAGCAGGCGGTCGGCGTAGTCGGTGATCTTGAAGTACCACTGCGTGAGCTTCTTCTTGACCACGACGGCGCCCGAGCGCTCGGAGGTGCCGTCGGCGAGGACCTGCTCGTTCGCGAGCACGGTCTGGTCGACCGGGTCCCAGTTGACCCAGCTGTCCTTGCGGTAGGCCAGGCCCTTCTCGTACATCTTGAGGAACAGCCACTGGTTCCACTTGTAGTACTCGGGGTCGGAGGTGTGGATGACGCGGTCCCAGTCGAACGACGCGGCGTAGCGCTTCATCGAGCGCTTCTGCTGGTCGATGTTGTCGTAGGTCCACGAGACGGGGTTCAGGCCCCGCTTGATCGCCGCGTTCTCGGCGGGCAGGCCGAAGCTGTCCCAGCCGATGGGGTGCAGCACGTTGAAGCCCTGCTGGCGCCAGTAGCGGGCGATGACGTCGCCGAGCGCGTACGCCTCGGCGTGACCCATGTGCAGGTCGCCGGAGGGGTACGGGAACATGTCGAGCACGTACTTGCGGGGGCGCTTGTCGTTCTCGGCGTCGGTCGCGAACGGGCGCGACTCCTCCCAGATCGGGAGCCACTTGTCCTGGAGGGCGCGGAAGTCGTAGCGGTCCTCGTCGTGCGGGCCGGTGTGCGCGGAGCTGTCTTCTGCCACGGGTATGTCTCACTTCTGAAGGGTGGGGAGGACGCGCGCGACCACGCGCCGGCGTCCGACGAACCACCCTACTGGCCTCTACAGGCCGGGCGACGAATCCTCCGCGGCTGCACCGGCGACTCCGAGGACGGCGAGCAGGGCCCGGGCTTTGAGGCGGGTCTCCTCGACCTCCTCGCCCGGCACGGACAGCGCCGTGATGCCGCCGCCGGTGCCGATCCGGGCCGATCCGGCGTCGAGGACGAAGGTGCGGATGGTCATCGCGAGGTCGAGCGAGCCGTCGGAGCCGAACCGCCCGAAGGCTCCGGAGTAGACGCCGCGCGGCCCCGCCTCGAACTCTCGCAGGAGCTCCACGGCTCGGCGCTTGGGCGCTCCGGTCATCGACCCGGCCGGGAAGGTCGCCGCCAGGAGCCCGGACACTCCCACTCCCGCCGCGAGCCGCGCCGAGACCTCGCTGACCAGCTGGTGCACGTGCGGGTAGCTCTCGACCTCGAGGAGGCGGTCGACCCGCACCGAGGACGGCTCGGCGATGCGGGCGAGGTCGTTGCGCACGAGATCGACGATCATGACGTTCTCCGCGCGCTCCTTGACGCTCGCCAGCAGGTCCTCGCGCAGACGGGCGTCCTCGGCACGGTCGCTCGAGCGCGGCCGGGTCCCCTTGATCGGATGCGTGGCCACCCGCCCGTCGATGTCGGCGGTGAGGAAGCGCTCGGGCGACGCGCTGACGAGGGCGCGCTCGCCGATGCGGATCAGCCCGCCGTGGTGGCTCCGGCTCGAGCGGCGGAGCCGGCGGTAGCACTCGACCGGATCGAAGCGGCCCTCGACGATCACCTCGTTCGTGAGGCACAGCTGATAGGCGTCGCCCGCGCGGATCGCGGCCTGGCAGCGCTCGATCAGCGCGAGGTAGCGGGCGGAGTCGTGCCGCCAGCGGACGACTCCCGCGGGCTCGGGCTCGCGGGGAGCCGGGATCGCCGCCGGAGCTGCGGCGAGCGCCTCCGCGAGCCGCTCGGCCGCCTCCCGGCGCCCCTCGCTGAAGACGAGCGCGAGCGTGCGTGCGGAGTGGTCGAACTCGAGCACGGGGTCGCCGCGGAGGAGGGCGACGACGGGGGGATCGCCGGCGACAAGCGGCAGCGAGACGAACGGCGCCCCCGCCTCGTAGGCGATCCAGCCGTAGCGGCCGAGGGCGCGGTCGCCTCCCCCGTGGCCGTCGAGCTCGGCGAGGGCGTCGGCGGAGTCGCCGAACAGCACGTCATCGAGGGAGCACGCCCCCTGGTACGAGCGGCCCGCCGTCGCGTCGGCGCCGGAGTCGAGCCAGAAGGAGGCGGGCGCGTCGCGGAACAGGGCCAGGTACGCCCGCTCCGGGTCGACCCACGGCAGGGCGAGGCGCCGGGCAGTGCCGTCCGGAGGTGCGGCGCCGATCACTCGGATAGCGTAGGCCGTCGTGGACGACGACCGGGTGCTGAGGTGGGACGGGACCGGTCTCGCTCCTGCACCGACCCACCCGGCCGCGCTCGACGCCGCCGACTCCTGGCTCGTCGTCGACGGACGCGTCCGCGGACTCGAGCTGCACCGCGAGCGCTTCCTCTCGGCGGTCGCCGAGGCGGGCGGTCCCGGCGATGCGGACGGCTTCTTCGACTCCGCGGTCGAGGCGCTCCCCCGCACGGGCGAGCACTTCCCCCGGGTCGAGCTCGCCGCCGGGACCCTGCAGCTGCGCCTGCGCCCGGCTCCTGCGCGGGGACGCTCGGTGGTCCTCTGGACCAGCCCCGTGGATCCGCGCCGCACCCCCGAGCGGAAGGGTCCGGACATCAGCCGTCTCGCCCTGCTCCGCACGCGCGCGGCGGCCGCCGGCGCCGACGAGGCGGTGATCCTCGACAGGGAGGGTGCCGTCGTCGACGGCGCCTCGAGTGCCGTGATCTGGTGGCTCGGCGACGCCCTGGTGCTGCCGCCGCCCGACTCCCCCCGGGTCTGGAGCGTCACCGCGCGCACCCTCTCGGTGCTCGCGGGCGCCCTCGGCGTCGACGTCATCGAGGTGCCAGCCGAGCCCGCCACGCTCGACGGCCGGGAGGTCTGGACCGCGAACGCCCTGCACGGCCTCCGCCTCGCCACCTCCTGGGTCGACGGACCGGCGCTCGCCGCGGAACCCGGCCGCCTCGACACCTGGCGCCGGCGCCTCGACGCGCTGAAGCGGCCCCTCCCCTGAGCGACGCCGGCGACTTCGTCCGCGCCGCGCTCGAGTACGAGGGCGACGTCTGGCGTGCTCAGGACGTCCGCGACCGGCTCGGTCTCGACGCCACCGGAGCCTCGGTCGGGGCCGTCCGAGGGACTGTCCGGGACGCCCTGAAGAAGTTCCCCGACCTCGGCCACGACGAGATCACGGCCCTCTCCTCCGAGCTGTGGGCCCCGCCCGTCTTCGAACCGCGCCTGGCGGCCGTCGTGCTGCTCCAGTCGCGGGTCGCACTGCTGCGCGCCTCCGATCTGACGCGACTCGAGGGCTTCGTGCGCGACTCCCGGGTCGACTCCCTGACCGATCCGCTCGCCCGCGACGTCGTCCGGCCGCTCCGTGAGAGCCTCGACAGCCAGGCGCGGACCCGCGCCGACGCCGTGCTCGACCGGTGGGCGGCCGAGGGCGGTCGGCTCGCCCGGGCCGAGGGCATCGTCAGACGTTGACGGCGGTCCCGCCGCCGACGGTGATCCGGCGGTCGACGGCGAGTGACGGATCGACGCGGTGCGCGATCAGCACCACCGTCCGCCCCTCCGCGGCCCGGAGCAGATCGGCGAGCAGCGCATCCGCCACGGGGGCGTCGACCGAGGCCGTCGGCTCATCGAGGATCAGCACGTCGAAGTCGGCGAGCAGCGCCCGCGCGAGGGCCAGCCGCTGGGCCTGCCCGCCCGAGACGAGGGCGCCGCGCTCGCCGACGCGGGCGTCGAGTCCCCCGCGTGCGGCGGTCCAGGAGGCGAGTCCGACCCGCTCGAGGACGTCCTCGAGGACCGCGTCGTCCGCCTCCGGCCTGGCGAACAGCAGATTCTGGCGGATCGTGTCGTCGAAGAGGTACGGCTGCTGCTCGACCAGTCCGACGACGCGCCGGACCTCCGACTGCGGCAGGGTTCGCGCCTCCACTCCCCCGAGCAGGAAGGAGCCCGAGTACTCGAGGAAGCGCACGAGCACGTGCGCGAGCGTGGTCTTGCCCGAGCCGCTGCCGCCGGTCACCAGCACGCGGGACCCGGCGGGGAGGTCGAGGGTGACGCCGGTGAGCGCCTGCTCCGCCGCTCCCGGCCAGCCGGCCGAGAGGTCGCGGAGGACGATGTCGCGCCCGCGCGGCGTCTCGGCCCGCGGATCGACGGCATCGTCGGTCGCGAGGGCGGGCGAGGACGCCTCCCGGTCGAGGTCGGCCAGGCGCTGAGCGCCGGAGAGGGCGGTGCGCGCCGACTGGATGGCCAGGGGCGCCACGGCGACGACCTCGAAGACCGCGAGCGGGACCAGCACGATCACACCGAGCGCCGGGCCGCCGAGGTCGCCGATCGACGGGACGCCGAGGGCGAGACCCGCCCAGACCGCGACGCCGGAGCACAGCGCGAGAACGGCTGCCGTGAGCCCCGCCGAGGCCGCCCGGCGCCGCGCAGCCCGGGTGAGAGCCGCCTCCGCCTCCGTCACGTCCGCGACGGCGCGCTCGGCCGCGTCGAAGGCGATCAGCACGTCGAGCCGGGTCACGAGCAGGTTCACCCGCTCGGCCAGCTCTCCACGCAGCGGGGCCAGCTCGCGGTCGGCGCGCGCCGAGAGGAGGCCCGCTCCCACGGCCGACCCCGCGAAGCCGAGCAGGAGGAGCGCGAGGAGCGCGATGCCCATCGCCGGCAGCAGCAGCCACACCCCGACCACCGCGGCGGTGGCGACCACCCCCGAGACGATCAGCGGCTGCACGACCCGCAGCGGCACGTCCTGCTGCGAGTCGACGTCGGCGATCACCCGCGAGACGAGGTCGCCGCGGCGCACCCGCCCCAGACCGTCGGGCGCGATCGGCACGAGGCGCTCGTACACCCCGGCCCGCAGCTCGGCGAGCGCGCGGAAGGCGGCGTCGTGCCCGCTGAGGCGCTCCAGGTAGCGGAAGAAGGCCCGCGCGAGAGCGAAGGCGCGGACGCCGACGACGGCCATCGAGAGGAAGAGGATCGGCGGCTGCTCGGCGGCGCGGACGATCAGCCAGGCCGAGCAGGCGAGCAGTGCCACCACGGAGGCCGAGGAGAGCAGCCCGAACGAGAGTCCGGGGACGAAACGGCGCGCCGGGGGCATCGCGGCACGGAGGACGTCGGCGCGCCTCATCGCAGCACCGCCTCGGCCGGTGCGAGGACGACGACGGAGTCGGCCGCCGCGAGGGTCCCGGGTCGGTGGCTCGCGACGATCACGATCGCTCCCTCGTCGGCGAGGGTGCGCAGCCCGGCGAGCAGCGCGCGCTCCGACTCCGCGTCGAGCGCCGCGGTCGGCTCGTCGAGCGCCAGCACCCGGCAGTCGCGCTCGAGCAGTCGGTGGATCGCGCGCGCCGTCGCCACGCGGGCGCTCTGCCCGCCCGAGAGCCCGGTGCCCTCCGCGTCGACGCGGCGGTCGGGCTCGACGTCGGCTCCGGCGAGCGCCAGGGCCCGCGCGACCCGGGCGGGATCGGGCGAGCGGGTGCCGAGCTCGACGTTCGAGCCGACGGTGCCGGGCAGCAGGTCGGCGCGCTGGCCCGACCAGGCGAGCCAGTCGCGGCCGGCACCCACGGACACCGGGTCTCCGCCGAGGAGGAGGGAGCCTGTCGCGGGGACGACGCCGGCGAGGGCCGCGAGGAGGGTCGACTTGCCCGAGCCGCTCGGCCCCGCGATCGCCGTGATCGTGCCCGGCGAGAAGACGGCGTCGACCGGAGCGAGCACTCGGCCGGCGCCGTCGTCGACCGCGAGGGCGCGCACCTCGAGCGGCCCGGCGCCGCGGGGTGCCGGCGTCGCCGCGGGCAGCAGAGCCGCGCGCTCGATCACGGCGAAGGCCTCGTCGGCCGCCTGCACCCCGTCGGCCGCCGCGTGGAACTCGGCGCCGACCTGGCGCACGGGCAGGAACACGTCGGGCGCGAGCACGAGCACGAACAAGCCGACGGCCAGGCCGAGCGACCCGTCGACGAGCCGCAGCCCGATCGAGACCGCGACGAGCGCGACCGACAGCGAGCCGGCCAGCTCGAGCACGAACCCGCTGACGAACGTGACCCGCAGCACCTTCATGGTGTGCAGCCGGTACTCCTCGGTCAGAGCTCGGATGCGCGCGCCCTGGCGCTCGGCCCGGCCGAAGATCTTGAGGGTCGCCAGCCCGCCGACGGTGTCGACGAAGCCGGAGGCGAGGGCCTGCAGCCGCGCCCACTGCCGCTTCTGCACCGACTGCGTCGCCCAGCCGATCAGCACCATGAAGACGGGGATGAGCGGCAGCGTCACGATCAGGAACAGCGCGCTGAGCGGATCCGCGAGGAACACGGCGAACGTCAGCAGCGGAGTCGCGACGGCCGTCGCGATCAGCTGCGGCAGGTAGCGCGCGAAGTAGCCGTCGAGCGCGTCGAGCCCGCCGCCGAGCAGCGCGACGACACCGCCCGACCCGCCGCCGGAGCGACCCGCCGGACCGAGGGCGACGAGCGCCTCCAGGACGGCGTGCCGCAGCTGGGCCTTCGCGCCGACTCCCCCGCGAACGGCATTGACCTCGGTCGCCCAGGCCAGCGCCGCCCGTGCCGCCACGACCGCGAGCAGCGCGGAGAGGAGCGGCGAGAGCTCCTCGGCCGAGCGTCCGTCGACCGCGCCCGCCACCAGCTGCGCGACGAGCCAGGCGAAGGCGACGATCGCCAGGGTGCGACCGAGCGCCAGCGCGCCGCCCAGCACCAGGAACAGTCGGGCGGCGCGGGCGTAGCGGAGCAGACGCGGGTCGAGGGGCTTCACGTCAGTGCGCGTCGACCGGGATGTGGGTCCGGGTGATGCGCTTGCGGAAGATCCAGTAGGTCCAGGCCTGGTAGCCGACGATGAGCGGCACGAACACCAGGGCGGTCCAACTCATGACGGTCAGCGTATAGGGAGTGCTCGAGGCGTTCTCGATGGTGAGGCTGTTGGCGATGTCGTTCGAGGCGGGCATGACGGCGGGATACAGCGTCGTGAACAGCATCAGGACGGAGAGGGCGATGGTGCCGGCGAGCAGGGCGAACGCCCGGCCCTCCCGGCCCCGCGCGTTGGCGACCCAGGCGAGGATCAGCGCGCCCGCCGCGGCGATCGAGAGCAGGAGGGTCACGGTGCCTCCCTGGGCCAGGTTCGTCCAGGCCAGGAAGACGGCGGCCACGAGGATCGTGACCAGCCCGGCACGCGAGGCGAGCCTCCGCGCCCTCTCGCGGATCTCGCCGTCGGTCTTGAGCGAGACGAACACCACGCCGTGCGTGAAGAACAGCAGGAGCGTCGTGGCGCCGCCGAGCAGCGCGTAGGGGTTGATCAGGTCGAAGACGGTGCCGATGTAGTTGTGGTCGGCATCGAGCGGCACGCCCTGGACGATGTTGGCGAAGGCGACGCCCCAGAGGAACGCGGGCAGCGCCGACCCGACGGTGATCATCGTGTCGAACCGCTTCTTCCAAGCCGCCTCGGGACGCTGGTGCCGGTACTCGAACGACACTCCTCGGGCGATCAGCGCCAGGAGGATCACGAGCAGCGGCAGGTAGAAGCCGCTGAAGAGCGTCGCGTACCACTCGGGGAACGCCGCGAACAGCGCGGCTCCCGCGACGATCACCCACGTCTCGTTGAGATCCCAGACCGGGCCGATCGTGTTGATCAGCACGCGGCGGTCGGTGTCGTCCCTGCCGAGGAACGGCAGGGACATCCCGACCCCGAAGTCGAAACCGTCGAGCACGAAGTAGCCGATGAAGAAGACGGCGACGACCCAGAACCAGATAGTGGCCAGATCGAACTGTGCGAGATCCATGATCGTACCTTCCTCAGTAGACCGTGCCGACGAGCTGCGGGCGACCGCTCTCCTCGTCGATCTCGGGGGCGTCGTCCGGTCCGGCCTGCGCGGCCTTGAGGATGAGCCGGAACTCGACGACCGCCAGGGTCCCGTAGATCGCGGTGAAGGCGATCAGCGAGATCAGGACCTCGAGGCCGCTGACGCCGGGCGAGACGCCGTCCTCGGTCTTGAGCAGTCCGAAGACGAGCCAGGGCTGGCGGCCCATCTCGGTGAAGATCCAGCCCACGATCATGGCGAGCAGCGGGAGCGGGGCCGCCCAGGTGGCGATCCTCCACATCCACTTCTTCGGCTCACGGCCCTTGCGGGTGAACCAGAGGCCGGCCGCCGCGACGCCGATCGCGAGGACGCCGAGCGCCATCATCCAGCGGAACGACCAGTAGGTGACCCAGATGATCGGCGTGTAGTCGCCGGGGCCGTAGACCTGCACGTACTGCGCCTGCAGGTCGTTGATGCCCTCGACGGTGCCGGTGAAGGTGTGCGTCGAGAGGAAGGAGAGGAGGTAGGGGATGCGGATCGAGAACAGCTCGCTCGAGCCGTCCGGCGTGCCCCAGGTGAAGACCGAGAAGGAGGCCTCAGCGCCCGTCGACGTCTTGTAGAGCGCCTCCGCCGCCGCCATCTTCATCGGCTGCGTGTCGACCATGGCCAGGCCCAGCGAGTCGCCCGTGAAGAGCGTGAGGCCGCCGCTGATGAGCATCATCCACGCGCCGAACTTCAGCGCCGGGCGCATGGTCTCGAGGTGCTGGTTGCGCGACAAGTGGTACGCGGCGACGCTGATGATCACCGCGGCCGAGACCATGAAGCAGGCGAAGATCGTGTGCGGGAACGCGGCGAGCGCGACCTTGTTGGTGAGCAGCGCCCAGATGTCGGTGAGCTCCGCGCGCCCCTTGGTCTCGTTGATCTCGAAGCCGACCGGATTCTGCATGAACGCGTTCGCGGCGATGATGAAGTAGGCCGAGAGGGTCGTCCCGAGGGTCGTCAGCCAGATGGTCGCGAGGTGCAGCTTCTCGGGGAGCTTGTCCCAGCCGAAGATCCACAGGCCGATGAACGTCGCCTCGAGGAAGAACGCGAGCAGCCCCTCGAAGGCGAGCGGCGCCCCGAAGACGTCGCCGACGAAGCGGGAGTAGTCGCTCCAGTTCATGCCGAACTGGAACTCCTGGACGATGCCGGTGACGACTCCCATCGCGAAGTTGATCAGGAAGATCTTCCCGAAGAACTTCGTCAGCTGCAGGTAGTGGATGCGGCCGGTGCGCACCCAGCAGGTCTGGAAGATCGCGACGGTGAGCGCCATGCCGATCGTGAGCGGCACGAACAGGAAGTGGTAGATCGTCGTCAGGCCGAACTGCCACCGCGACAGCAGGAGTGGATCCAGGAGTTCGTTCACGGCCCCGAGCTTAGGTCGGGCGCCGGCCCCGATGGCCTCCGATCCCAGTACTGGAGCGGATGTGCGGGCCTCTGAGGCCCTTCTGCGACACCCTTTGCAGGGTGCTTCCACGACGCCCGCCGGCCGCCCCTGTTCACGACTCGCTCGACGTCGAGACAGTACGTCTCGACGTCGAGCGAAGACGCCCCGAGGGGCGGGTCGAGCAGGGCCGTCGGCTGTCGGAAGCACTCCGACGACCGTCTCGACGGCGAGCGACCTCGGCGGCGCCCCGAGCCTGCGAAACCGGCTCGTGAAGTCACAGCCTCTTCTCAGTCAACGGCGGGTCCGAGGGGCGGCTGAGAATCCGTCCGGCGGGGTGCGCGGGCCCCTCGCGCGGCACCACTGCTCAGGCGCGGCACCGTACGATCGATCCATGCCGAGCAAGGGGAGCTATGCCAAGGGTGTCGCCAAGCGCGAGGAGATCCTGCAGACCGCACTCGAGGTGTTCTCCCGCCAGGGATACCGTCGGGCGTCCCTGCGGGAGATCTCAGAGGCGGTCGGCCTGACCCAGGCGGGTCTGCTGCACTACTTCGACTCGAAGGAGGAGCTCTTCGCCGAGGTCCTCCGCAAGCGCGACGACGTCGACCGCGCGAATTACGACCTCGACGACAGCGGAGACCCGGCGATCGCCGGTCTCGTCCGGCTGATCCGGCACAACAGCGAGGTCCCCGGTCTGGTGCACCTCTACGCGACGCTGTCGGCCGAGGGCACGGATGAGGCGCACCCGGCGCACGAGTTCTTCCTCGACCGCTACCGCACGACGACGGAGGTGCTGGCCGAGAGCGTCCGCGCCGACCAGCGCGAGGGGCTGATCGCGGCCGACATCGATCCCGAGGTCGCCGGCCGCATGATCACCGCCCTGGCCGACGGACTGCAGATCCAATGGCTGCTCGACGAGGACGTCGACATGGGCGACATCGTCGAGACGTTCTGGGCGCTGCTCAAGCGCGTCCGCTGACGAGCGACTCCCCCGTGAACGACGTCCTGAGCGGGATCCTCGACTTCGTCGTGAGCGTGCCGCCGGTCTGGCGGACGCTGCTGGCGGGGCTGGCGATCTTCTTCGAGACGACGATCCTCGCGGGCCTGATCGTGCCGGGCGACACCGTCGTGATCGTCAGCGCGACCGGCGTCACTACTCCGCTGCAGTTCGTCGCCCTGGCGCTCACCGTCATCGTCGGCGCGCTCTGCGGCGAGTCGGTCGGCTTCTACCTCGGGCGCTGGTTCGGCCCGCGGATCCGCGCGTCGCGGCTCGGACGCCGGCTCGGCGAGAAGAACTGGGTGCGGGCCGAGCGCTATCTCGCGCGGCGCGGCGGGATCGCGGTGTTCCTCTCGCGCTTCCTGCCGGTGCTGCACTCGCTGATCCCCCTCACCGTGGGCATGAGCGGGATGCGCTACCGCACCTTCATGGCCTGGACGACGCCCGCGTGCATCCTCTGGTCGTTCGCCTACGTCGGAGTCGGCGCGGCGGCCGCCGGCGGGTACCGAGAGCTGTCCGACAGCCTGCACTACGCCGGGTACCTGTTCGTCGGAGCGATCGTGCTGTTCGCGCTGGTCGTCTTCGGCGCCAAGAAGCTCCTGAAACGAGCGGAGGCGCGTCACCTCGATGAGTGACGCGCCTCGCGCGGGTGGTGCGGGAGCGACTAGTCGACGAGACCGGCCGACTCGAGCCACTCGGTCGCGATCGACGCGGCCGACTTCTCGTCGTTCACGCTCTCGGCGTTGAGCGACACGAGATCGTCGGCGGTCAGCTTCGCGCTGACGGCGTTGAGGACCTCCGCTGCGGCGTCGTCGACCTTGTCCGAGACGATCGGCACGACGTTGTCGGCGACGAACAGACCATCGGGGTCCTCGAGGGCGACGAGGTCGTTCGACTGGATGTTCGGGTCGGCGGTGTAGATGTTCGCCAGCTGGATCTGGTTGCTGGTGAGGGCGTCGACCGTGGTCGATCCGCCGCTGTCCTCGATCGCCTGGAACGTGGTGTCGATGCCGTACTTCTCCTTGAGCGCGTCCGGGCCGTAGGGGCGCGTCTGCAGCTCGGAGTTGCCGCCCAGCACGATCGGGTCGGTGACGTCGGCGAGCGAGGCGATGTCGGTGAGGCTCCACTTGTCGGCGAAGGCCTGGGTGACGGTGTAGGAGTTCTGGTCGCTCGCCTCGGCGGCGTCGAGGGCGCGGAGGCCGTCGGGCAGCGCGTCGGTCAGAGCGGAGTAGACGTCGTCCGCGGTCGTGGCGGTCGTGTCCGGCTCGAGCGCCTGGAGCAGGCTGCCGTCGTACTCGGGGAACACGTCGATGGATCCGCTCTCGATCTCGGGCAGGTAGATCTCGCGCTGGCCGATGCGGAGGTCGCGCTCGACGGTGAAGCCGCCGTTCTCGAGTGCCTGCGCGTAGATCTCGGCGATGATCTCGTTCGAGTAGTAGTCCTGCGAGCCGACGACGAGGGTCGCGCCGCCCTCGGAGGAGTCGGAACCCGATCCCGAATCGAGCGGATCGCTGGACGAGCACCCTGCCAGTGCCACGACGGCACCGACCGCGAGTGCGCTGAGCGCGACACGGCCCTTCTTGGTTGCTGTGAACATAGCTATTTCCCTTCGTCGATGGGGATTCCCACCACCGCGGCTCGTCGGGTCGACGAGGCGCGGAAACCTGAGCGGCCGGATGTCCCGGCCAGACCGAGCACGACCCCGCGCGGCACCGCCACGCGCTGGAGGATCGCGAACAGGATCTCGCTGAGCAGTGTGAGGGCGATCACGATGATCGACCCGGCGAGCATCTGCGCGTAGTCCCCCGCCTTCACGCCCTGGAAGATGTAGTGCCCGAGCCCGCCGGCGCCGATGAAGTCGGCGAGCGTGGCGGTCGCGATGATCTGCAGCATCGCCGAGCGCAGGCCGCCGATCAGCAGCGGGAGTCCGAGCGGGATCTCGACCTTGCGGAGGATCTGCCACTCCGTCATCCCGACCGAGCGCGCCGCATCGACCGTGCGCCGGTCGACCGCCTCGAGTCCCGAGTAGGCACCGGCCAGCACCGACGGGATCGCGAGGATCACCAGGGCGATGAGCGGGGCGCCGAGGCCGAGGCCGAGGCTCATCGCCGCGAGGACCAGCACGCCGAGGGTGGGCAGGGCGCGGAGCCCGCCCGCGACGGGGACGGCGATGCCCTTTCCGCGGCCGGTGTGCCCGATCAGGTAGCCCAGCGGGATGGCGATCGCGCAGCAGATCACGAGCACCAGCAGGCTGATGCCGATGTGCTGGGCGAGCCGGTTGGGGATGCCGTAGACGCCGGTCCAGTGCGTGGGATCGCCGATCCACGCGAACGCCTCGAGGATGAGGTTCACGTCGTCACCGCCTTCTCGACGCGCACGACGCGCCTCTTCTCGCGAGCGCGGTCGACAGCGGTCCAGGGCATCAGGAGGCGCCCGAGCAGCACGAGGATCCCGTCGAGCACGAGGGCGAGCGCGATGGTCAGCACGATGCCCGTGATGATCTCCCCCGAGATGCCGCGCTGGAAGCCGTCGGTGAAGAGCAGTCCGAGGCTCTGGATCCCGAGCACGGCACCCACGGTCACGAGCGAGACCGTGCTGACCGTCACGACCCGGAGGCCCGAGAGCAGCACCGGACCGGCGAGCGGGAACTCGACCCGCCAGAACCGGGCCCAGGCCGAGTAGCCCATCGCCGTCGCCGACTGCGTCACGTCCTCCGAGACCGCGCCCAGGGCGTCGGCCGTGGTGCGCACCATCAGGGCGATGCCGTAGAGGGTGAGGCCGATGATCACGTTGGCGGTCGAGCGCAGCGGGATGCCGAGGATCGCCGGCAGCAGGATGAACATCGCCAGCGACGGGATCGCGTAGAGGACGCCCAGCGCGGTGAGGACCGTGCCGCGACTCCAGCGGTACCGGTTGGCGAACCAGCCGAACGGGAGCGAGATCACGAAGCTGAGGAGGATCGGCGGGACCGACAGCAGGAGGTGCGCGATCAGGTTCGTGATGATCGAGTCGGTGTTGTTGAGGACCCAGTTCACGCGCCGGCGCCGTCCTGGGAGCGCAGGACTCCGGTCGGGCGCCCGTCGCCGTCGACGACGATGCGCGCCCCGTCGCGCTCCTCGATGCGGAGCGAGCGCTTGCCGCGATCAGCGCCGATGAAGCCGGCCACGAAGTCGCTCGCGGGGTTCGCGAGGATCTCGGCGGGCGAGCCCTTCTGCGCGATCCGGCCGCCCTTCTCGAGGATGACGACCTGGTCGCCGAGCAGGAAAGCCTCGTCGATGTCGTGGGTGACGAAGACGACGGTCTTGTCGAGCTCGCGCTGGAGACGGAGGGTCTCGCGCTGCAGATCGGCGCGGACGAGAGGGTCGACGGCGCCGAACGGCTCATCCATCAGCAGGATGTTGGGGTCGACGGCGAGACCGCGCGCCACTCCGACGCGCTGCTGCTGGCCGCCCGAGAGCTGGCTCGGGTACCGCGTCGCGAGGGCGCGGTCGAGGCCGACCGTGTCCATCAGCTCGAGCGCGCGGTCGTGCGCGGGCTTCTTCGCGACTCCGTTGAGCCGCGGCACGGTGGCGATGTTGTCGATGACCCGGCGGTGCGGGAGCAGGCCGGAGTTCTGCATGACGTAGCCGATCCGGCGGCGGAGCGACACGGCGGGCAGCGTCGAGATGTCCTCGCCGTCGATCTCGATCGTGCCGCCGGTGGGCTCGATCATGCGGTTGATCATCCGGAGGATGGTGGTCTTGCCGCAGCCGGAGGACCCCACGAAGACGGTCGTCTCCCGCGACGGCAGGACGAGCGAGAAGTCGTCCACCGCGCGGGTGCCGTCCGGGTACTGCTTGCTGACTCCGCGGAACTCGATCACGACGTCTCTCACCCTCGTTGCGCGGCCCCGTGCAGAACCTCTGCGACAGCCAAACACCATTCGGAGACGCCTGCCAACCTGGATGGCGCAGTGTTGCGCAGGAGCCCCCGGCCGACTAGGGGGTGGCCGCGGGCTCGCGCCAAGGGGAGCGAGACACCCTGCTCGCGCTCCCCCGCCCCTCCCTCGCTGATCGAGTAGCCCGCGGAGCGGGCGTATCGAGATCCCCAGCGTCAGAAGGCGAGGCCATCACCCCGCCCTGCTGACGCTGGTGGGTCTCGATACGCCCCTGCGGGGCTACTCGACCAGCAGGCTGCCGTCTCAAGCCCAGACTCCCGGCTCCAGGCCCTGGACACTCGAGGCGAACGGGTGATTCGCGTGCCAGCGAATCGCCCTAGCCGCACGCAGCACGCTCCACCCACGCGACCACCTTTGGAAGCCGACTGCGCCACGCCGCGCGGGGAGCGGCGTGGACGACGGAGGGGCGGGCCCACCGGGCCCGCCCCTCCGTCGCAGAAACTCAGACCGCCCCGTAGTGCATCGACAGGTAGTTGCGCAGCAGCGCACGGGCCTCGTCGATGAAGCGCTGGTCGCCCTGGGGGTCCATCAGGAAGGCGCGGGTGAGCATGGCGTCGGCGACCTCGACGGTCACCTCGAGGCGGAACGAGAGCTGCGCTCCGCCGGGGAGTCCGTACTCGGAGGCGAGGATCTCGGCGAAGCGGCGGGCGAAGAAGCCCGCCTCGAACGCCTCCCCCGCCACCTCGGGGGCGTGGATGGTGTCGACGAAGCGGATCGAGCGGAAGCCGGGCTCGGTGCGGTGCATCTCGCAGAACGCGTCGACTGCGCAGTCGACGGCGCCCCACCAGTTGTCGGGGTGCGTCTCGCGGATCTCGGTGATGACCTTCTTGCGGAACCGCTCGAGAGCGCGCTCGCGGAGGGCCTGCAGCACGGCGATGCGGTCGGGGAAGTAGCGGTAGACGGTGCCGATGGCGGCTCCGGCGCGCTCGGCGACCATCGCGGTCGTCAGGCGGTCGAACCCGACCTCGTCGACCACGGCCGCGGCCGCGTCGAGCAGGGAGGCGAGGCGCGCTGCGCTGCGCACCTGGACGGGCTCGTTCCGGACCTGGGGGGATTCGCCGAAGGGTCGGTCGACGAGATTTCCAAGAGGCACGGCAGGCTCCTTCGGTGGCGGTTCCTACAATCGTACGCAGGCGGACGCGACCTGCGCGCCCGTTTGCGAACGTCTCTCGCGTTTCGTGCCCCCGGAAGGGCGGCGGATCCGCCGACTCCCACGATGCCAGGAGGACCCATGTGCGGACGTTTCGTCCTGTCGCAGACCACCGCCGATCTCGTCGCGCTGTTCGACATCGACGACCAGGGGCCGGATCTGCCGGAGCCTTCCTGGAACATCGCCCCGACCCAGCGCATCGCGGTCGTCGCCGAGTCGATGAAGGGGGTCGAGGAGGGCGAGCCTCCTCGTCGGCGCCTCGCCGCCGCGCGCTGGGGACTCGTCCCGCGCTCGGCCGCGGATCCGTCGGCCGGGGCGCCCCTGTTCAACGCCCGCATCGAGTCGGTCGCCGAGAAGCCGGCGTTCCGCGAGTCGTACGCCGCGCGACGCGCCATCGTGCCCGCCTCCGGCTGGTACGAGTGGCGGGTCGGCGCCGACGGAGTGAAGTCGCCCGTCTTCATCGCGCCCGAGGGCGGGTCGCTGGTGCTGTTCGCCGGCGTCTACGAGTGGTGGCGCTCCGCCGAGCAGGGCGCACCGTGGCTGCTCTCGGCGACCATCCTGACCCGGCCCGGCGCGGGAGCCGTGGCGGAGGTCCACGAGCGGATGCCCGTGCTGCTGCAGCCCGAGCTCATCGAGGACTGGCTCGACCCGAACGCCGTCGCCGACGGGTCGCTGCTGCGCGCCGCCTCCGACGGTGCCGGCGAGCTGGCCGAGGAGCTCGACGTCACTCCGGTCGGCGACGCCGTGGGCTCGGTCCGCAGCAACGGCCCGGAGCTCATCGAGCCGCTCGCCTCCTGACGCGGTGGAGCGGTGACGGCGAGCGGGGGAACGTCCGCCGACCGTCGGGCGACGGCGAGCCGCCGTGCCCCCGCGAGCCGACAGGCATCTGACAGACTGTGCGGATGCCGCTGACGCCTGAGAGCAAGCCGATGAGCGCCGGGGCGGCCGAGGTCCTGCACCGCGCCGCCCGCCTCGAGGACCGCATCCACGCGTTCCGGATGGGGCGGGTGAAGCGCAAGGGCTACGTGGCCCGCGTGATCCCGTACACCGGCTACGGGACGACCGTGCAGCTGCGGGTCCTCGCCCGCGTGCTCTACACGAAGCCGACACCGCCGGGCGCCGAAGAGGTGCGCCCCGTCGAGGGAGTCCGCGGCTGGAGGAGCTTCACGAGCGTCTTCGTGAACGGTGCGAAGGTGATCGTCGAGGTCGACGGGCAGAGCCACGAGATCGTCGCCGACCGCGGCGGAGTCGTCGACGCCGACATCCCGATCACGCTCGACCCGGGCTGGCACACGATCACGTTCACCACGGCGGGCGCGACTCCGGTCGAGGCTCCCGTGTTCATAGCGAGCCCCGAGGCGCGCATCGGCCTGGTCTCGGACATCGACGACACCGTGATGGTCACTGCGCTCCCCCGGCCCTTCATCGCCTTCTGGAACACCTTCGTGCTCGACGAGCACGCGCGGATGCCCACCCCGGGCATGGCGGTGTTCCTCGACCGCTTCGCGCGCCGCAACGAGGGCTCGCCCGTGGTCTACCTCTCGACCGGGGCGTGGAACGTGGCGCCGGCGCTCACGCGGTTCCTCTCACGGCACCTCTACCCCTCCGGAGCACTGCTGCTGACCGACTGGGGGCCGACGCACGACCGCTGGTTCCGCAGCGGCAAGCAGCACAAGGAGGAGAACCTCCGTCGCCTCGCGCGTGAGTTCCCCGACGTGAAATGGCTGCTCGTCGGCGACGACGGCCAGCACGACGAGGAGATCTACTCCGACTTCGCGCACGAGCACCCGGACAGGGTCGCGGCGATCGCGATCCGCCAGCTCTCGACCGGCGAGGCGGTGCTCGCGGGTGGCCGCTCGAAGGCTGCCGACCGCTCCGAGACGAGCGGCACGCCCTGGGTCTACGCGCCCGACGGTGCGGGCATCTCGGAGCAGCTGACGGAGCTCGGCGTCCTCTGACGCCGCTCCGACCCGCCTCCGGCTCGCAGGACCGCGTTCGGCTCGCAGGAACACGAACTCCGGCTCGCAGAATCGCGTTCGGCTCGCAGGAATCGTCTGATTCTGCGAGCCGAACCGTATCCTGCGAGCCGGAGGTGCGTCCGAGGCGGGAACGGGCGGGGAACGACGACGCCGCCCGGCCCCGGAGGGAGCGGACGGCGTCGACGAGGACGGTGCGGACTACGCCTGGTGCGCGGCCTGCAGGTCGAGGGTGATGGTGACCTTCTCGCCGATGAGCACGCCACCGGTCTCGAGGGCGGCGTTGTAGGTGAGACCGAAGTCGGTGCGGTCGATGGTCGCCTTGGCGGTCAGACCGGCCTTGTAGTTGCCGTAGGGGTCGGAGCCGAAGCCGCCGAACTCGACCTCGAAGGTGACGGGCTTGGTGACGTCCTTGATGGTGAGCTCACCGTCGACGAGGAAGTCGTCCTTGTTGGCGCGGACCGCGGTCGACACGAAGTGGATCTCGGGGTACTTCTCGGCCTCGAAGAAGTCGCCGGTGCGGAGGTGACCGTCGCGGTTCGGCTCGTTGGTGTTGACGGACGCGACCTCGGCGGTGGCCTCGACCTTGGAGTCGAGCGGGTTCTCACCGGTGGTGAACGTCGCGGTGAAGCGCTCGAACTTGCCCTTGACCTTGCTGATCATGAGGTGACGGACGCTGAAGCCGACCTCGCTGTGCGTGGGGTCGATGACCCAGGTGCCGGCCTTGTAACCGGGAATGGTGATCGTGTCGGTCATGATTTCTCCTCAGGGTCGTCGTCGTGGGGAGTTCTCCCCGGTCCGATACATGCAATCGTATCGACGATCCGAGTATTCCATGTAGCGACAACTATTTTTGTGAACTCTTCGCGAAGCGACCATGTCGTCGCTGAGGGCTCTCGCAGGTCATCCTGCCCGCCCCTCGCCGATCGAGTAGCCCGCGCAGCGGGCGTATCGAGATCCACGTCCTTCAGAAGGCCGGGGCAGAAGCCCCATCTGCTGAAGCGGGTGGGTCTCGATACGCCCCTGCGGGGCTACTCGACCAACATGGGGGCAGCGAGCCGGGTCGGTCAGGTGCGCGCCGGGTTGCGGATGCCGGCGAGGGAGACTAGGCCGCCGGCGATCAGGAGGAGGGCGGTCGCGAGGGCGGCGCGCGAGAACCCGGCGGCGTCGAGCGTGTCGCCGACGATGAGCGAGGTGGCGGCGATGGCGACCAGGCCCGCGATGCGCGAGACCGCGTTGTTGACGGCGGAGCCGACTCCGCTGTGCTCGCTCGACACGGCGCCGAGGATCGTCGAGGTCAGCGGGGCGACCGTCACCGCGAGGCCCAGGCCGAACAGCACGATGCCGGGCAGCAGCCGGGTCAGGTAGTCCCCCGGCTCGCTCGCGCCGATCATCAGGAGGAACCCGCCGCCGGCGACGAGCGGACCGACCCCCATGAAGAGGCGCGGGCCGAAGCGCGCCGACAGCGAGCCCGCGTACTGCGACAGCAGGAGCAGCAGCACGGTCGGCGGCAGCGTCGCGACACCCGCGAGGGTCGCCGAGAAGCCCAGGCCCTGCTGCAGGAAGAGCCCGAGCGCGAAGAAGCCGAACGAGAGAGCCCCGTAGATGAACGCGGTCGCGATGTTGCCCACGGTGAAGTTGCGCGTCGCGAAGAGCGACAGCGGCAGCATCGGATGCGGTGCGCGCCGCTCCCAGAGGACGAAGGCGATCAGCGCCGCCACTCCCCCGATCAGGGCGGTCAGCACGAGCGGATCCTCGAAGCCCAGCCGCTCCTGCTCGATGAGGGCGAAGACGGGGCCGCCGAGCCCGATCACTCCGAGCACCGCGCCGACGCCGTCGATCGGCACCCGCGTCCCGGAGTCGACATGACCGAGCCGGCGCAGCAGCACCAGGGTGAGCGCGATCGGGAGGATGTTCAGCGCGAAGACGTACCGCCACGAGCCGGCGTCGACCAGGAGCCCGCCGATCACGGGTCCGGTGATCGTCGCGGTGCCGGTCCAGGCCGTCCAGGCGCCGATCGTCTTCGCCTGCGCCGCGCCGCGCACCGTCGCGATGATCAGGGCGAGCGAGCTGGGGACGAGGATCGCCCCCGCCGCGCCCTGCAGCATCCGCGCGACGATCAGCACCTCGGCCGTCGGGGCGGCCGCGCACAGGAGCGATGTCGCGCCGAAGCCGATCAGCCCGATCGTCATGCTCCTGGCGCGTCCGATGCGATCGGCGAGCGATCCCGCCACGAGGATCAGCGCGCCGAGAGTGATCAGGTAGCCGTCCACCACCCACTGCTGGGTGACGAGTCCGCCGCCGAGCTCGCGCGAGATCGCGGGCAGGGCCACGTTGACGACAGTGCCGTCGAGGAAGGCGACGAAGGAGGCGAGGACCGCCACGACGAGGACCGCTCGACGGGCCTTCTCCGCGGGGTCGACGGCGGCGCTCACTGCGGGATCCGGCTCATCCGCTCACCGTACTCCGAGCGCCACCGGAGGGGGCGGCACCCCGGATCCAGACTCGTCGCCTACTCTCGTAGCCATGTCTGCGCAAGGAACCACCCGCGGCGGCATGCTCGCCCGCGTGCTCGCCGTCGCCGGAGCGAGCATCGCCGGCGGTCTGCTGATCACAGTCGGCGTCACGCCCGCCCTCGCCGTCACCGGCCTCGCCGAGAACAACCCGATCGGACTCTTCGAGACCGTCCCCGAGTACCTCGAGCTGGGCCAGCTGGCGCAGAAGACCGAGATCTACGCGAAGAACACCGACGGGTCCGACCAGCTGCTCGCCTCCTTCTACGCGCAGAACCGCGAGGAGGTGGCGTTCGACCAGGTCAGCCAGTTCGTCAAGGACGCGGCGGTCGCCACCGAGGACCCGCGCTTCTACGACCACGGCGGAGTCGACCTGCAGGGCACGATCCGCGCGGTCCTCAGCAACGTGTTCGGCGGCGACCTGCAGGGCGGCTCCTCGATCACGCAGCAGTACGTCAAGAACGTCCTCGTGCAGAAGGCGGAGTCGCTGAGCGACACCGACCCGGCCGCGTCCGAGGCCGCCTACGCCGAGGCGACGGCCACCACTCCCGCGCGCAAGCTCAAGGAGATGAAGCTCGCCGTCGACCTCGAGAAGAAGTACAGCAAGGACGACATCCTCCTCGGCTACCTCAACATCGCCGGCTTCGGCGGCCAGGTCTACGGGATCCAGGCGGCGGCCGAGTACTACTTCTCGACATCGGCCGCGAACCTCACTCTCGCGCAGTCGGCCAGCCTGATCGCCACCGTCAACAACCCGAACAACCTGCGCATCGACCAGCCCGAGAACATCCCCGAGAACAAGGTCCGCCGCGACTACGTCCTCGACCAGATGCTCCAGGAGGGGAAGATCACCCAGGCCGACCACGACGCCGCCGTCGCCGAGGAGGTCGTCCCGGCCATCGCGCCGACCCAGACCGGCTGCCAGACCGCCGGCAACGCCGCCTACTTCTGCGACTACGTGACCTGGGTCATCCGCAACGACCCCGCCTTCGGCGACGACGAGAACGCCCGCTTCGCGAACTTCCAGCGCGGCGGCTACAAGATCTACACGACGCTCGACCGCGACCTGCAGGACGTCGCGACCGCGACGACGAACCAGTGGGTGCCGAAGACGCCCGTCGACGACGTCAACATCGGCAGCGCGACCGTCTCGATGGAGGTCGGCACGGGCCGGATCCTCGCGATGACGCAGAACAAGGACTACGACGCCGCCGGCTCCGTCAACGGAGAGAACTTCTCGGCGATCAACTTCAGCACGGACACCGCGTACGGCGGCTCCGCCGGGTTCCAGGTCGGCTCGACCTACAAGGTCTTCACCCTCGCGCAGTGGCTCGCCAACGGGCACACCATCTACGAGACCGTGAACGGGCGCGAGCGGACCTTCGACGACTTCCCCGCCTCGTGCGCTCCCGGAGGCGAGTGGAACGGCGAGTTCGAGGTCAACAACGACGACGGCGAGAACGGCACCTTCAGCGTGCTGCAGGGCACCATGCGCTCGATCAACACGGTCTTCGTGGCGATGGCGCAGCAGCTCGACCTCTGCGCGATCCGCGACCAGGCGGCCGCCTTCGGGGTGAAGACCGCCTCCGGCGCCGAGCTCAGCTACTTCCCCTCGGCGATCCTCGGCTCGGCCGACCAGATCGCGCCGCTGTCGATGGTGACGGCCTTCGCCGGCTTCGCGAACAACGGCAGCGCCTGCAGCGCGATCGCCATCGACTCGATCACCGACTCCGCGGGCGCGGCGGTCCAGCCTCCCGTCACGACCTGCAACCAGGCGCTCTCGCCCGAGCTGACCGCCGTCGCCACCGACGCCCTGCAGGACGTGGTGACCGGCGGGACCGCGGCCGCCTCCGATCCCGACGACGGCATCGAGCACATCGGCAAGACCGGCACGACCGACGACGCCGTGCACACCTGGATGGACGGGGCCTCGTCCCGGGTCGCCACGGTCGTCTGGGTGGGCAACATCACGGGCGACGCCTCGATGCGCAGGGTGCTGGTCGAGAACACCGAGACCGGACGCGACGCCTACGCCTCGAACGTGCGCCACTACATCTGGAACGCCGTGATGACACGGGCCGACGAGAAGTACGGCGGAGACGACTTCGCCGATCCCTCCAGCGCGCTGCTGAACGGCCGCCAGGTCACCGTCCCGAACGTCACCGGGCAGTCGGTCGACGCCGCGACCGAGACCCTGGAGGATCTCGGCTTCGACGTCGAGGAGGGCGCGACCGTCGACTCCGCGGCCGCCGCCGGCACCGTCGCGGGCACCGATCCGGGCGCCGGCACGACGGCGCCGCGCTACTCGAGCATCACCCTGCTCGTGAGCAACGGCTCCCAGGTCCCGGCACCGGCGACCCAGGCGCCCGCCGCGACGCCGACCGCCACCGAGACGCCGGAGGCGACTCCCGCACCGGCCGCCACGGAGACGCCCGCACCGACACCGACGCCTACGGCCACCGGGGAGGTCGAGGAGTGAGCGGCTTCGACGACTCCTTCCTCGGCCCCGTGGTCGGCGCGCTCCGCCCGTCCGCCGAGCGCGCGACGAGGGAGCTGCCGTACACGCACTTCGAGGTGCTGCTCGATCCCGAGCGGCGGCTGGCGCTCTCGACCGCGGTCAACATCGACGGCGCCCGCCTGCTCGACCTCGGCCGCGGCGACGACTGGCACCTCGACGACCGCATCCCCGCCTCCGAGCAGACCGGTCCAGAGGTCTACGCCCGCAACGACTTCGACCGGGGGCACCTCGTCCGCCGGCGCGACCCCGTGTGGGGCGAGCCTGCCGAGGCGCGCGCCGCCAACGTCGACAGCTTCTGCTACACGAACGCGGCGCCCCAGGCGAGCGGCTTCAACCAGTCGAAGGAGCTCTGGCTCGGCCTCGAGACGCTGGTGCTCGACTACGCGCAGACCTGGCGGACCCGCCTCGACGTCTTCACCGGGCCGGTCCTCGCCGACGGCGATCCCGTGTACCGGGGCGTCGGGATCCCCCGCCGCTTCTGGAAGATCGCTGCGTGGAGCCCCGACGGCGAGACCACCGCGACGAGCGCCTACCTGCTCGATCAGACCGAGCTCGTCGAGGGGATCACGCGCGAGGGACTCGTCCCGCTCGGCGGCTTCAAGACGTTCCAGGTCGCCGTGTCGCTGATCGGCGAGCTGACCGGGCTCGACGTCGGCGTGCTCGCTGCTGCCGACGTCCTGAGCACCGAGGGACTCCGGCCGTCGGCCCTGCGCGAGCTGACGACCGCCGAGGACGTCGCGGCGGGGCTCGGCGCCCGCTGAGCGACTCCGACGGTCCAGGATGGGGGCATGAGCTCTCCCGTCCTCGTCGAGATCGTCTCCGGTGCCGCCGAGCTGCGTGATCCGGAGGCGGGACTCGTGCGGGTGGACGAGCCCGGCTACCTCCGCGGCGACGGGGTCTTCGAGACTCTCGCGGTGATCCACGGCCGTCCTCACGGGCTCGAGGAGCACCTCGGCCGGCTCCGGGCCTCGGCGGACGCGATCGCACTCCGCCTCCCCGACGACGACGCCTGGACCGCCGCGGTGGAGCTCGCCCTCGCCGAGCACGACGCGGCCGACGACCTCTCGGTGCGGCTCGTCGCCGGGTACCGCGAGGCGGACGGCGCCCGGTGCACCGTCCGCGTCGAGCCGACACCCGATGCGAGCGCGCTGCGAGCGGGCGGAGTCGCGGTGGCGGTCCTCGATCGCGGCTACGCCCGCGGAGCGACCGACGCCGCGCCGTGGCTGCTCGGCGGGGTGAAGAGCACCTCGGGCGCCGTGACGCGTGCCGCCCTGCGCGAGGCTCGCCTCCGCGGGGCGGACGACGTGGTCTGGCGCACCAGCGACGGCTGGCTGCTCGAGGGCGCGACGTCGAGCCTCGTGCTGCTGCTCGACGGCGTGCTGACGACGCCGGTCGCGGGCCGCGGGATCCTCGACGGGACGACCGTCTCGCGGATCCTGGCGCTCGGCGGCGACCACGGCCTCGACTCCGCTCGCCGTGAGCTGCCGGTGGCGGCGCTGGCCAGGGCGGACGCCGCCTGGCTCGTCTCCAGCACGCGCCGGGCCGTGCCGATCCGCGCCGTCGACGGCGAACCTCTGGAGATCCACCGCGACCTCACCGCCGCCTTCGAGGAGGGCCTCCTCGCCGGCTGACGCGAGCGTCCGACCCGGGTGAGGGTAGGGGGGAGCCCCGGACCCGCGTCAGGCCGCGGCGGCGAGGGCGCGGGCGGTGCGCGGGCCGACGCCGGCCGCCTCCGCGTCGCGCAGGTCGTCGAGGGTGTCGACGTCGAGGCGCAGCGTGGAGGCGCGCGGCACGTCGACGGCGGTGCAGCCGGCCACGAGGTGGCGCGCGAACGAGTCGAGGCCGAAGGCGGACTCGATCAGCGCCGACGGCGCGAGGAGGAGGGCCGTCGTCCCCGTGCCGGCGCGGTCGGGCACGACCGCCGGGAGCCTCACCGCCGCACGCAGCGCGCGATCGAGATCGACGGGCACCAGCGCTGGGAGGTCGCCGGTCAGCGCGACCACGGGCGCCTCCGGCCGCTCCCGCAGAGCGTGCGCGACTCCGGCAGTGACGGCGCTGTTCAGGGTGCCGGGATCGGCGAGCACGACGAGGGCGGGATCGGCGGCGAGCGCGAGCGCGGCCGCCTCCGCGTCGGAGGTGACCAGGATCAGGGTCGCGACGTCCTGCGCTGCCCTGGCGGCCGCGAGCGTGTCGAGGAGGAACGCCTCGGCCAGCACCGCGCGCGCCTCGAGGTCGAGCCGCGTCTTCGACGAGCCGCGGCCCTTGAAGACGACGACGGCGCTCCAGCCGACGCTCATCGCTCCCCCGCGGCCGCGCGACCGGCCGCCACGCCCTCGGCGTACGCCTCGTCGGCGCCGAGACGGAACATGTCCTCGGGCCCCGTCCGGGTGAGCGAGCGCGCCCCCGGCGCGTCCAGGTCGGTCACCAGTCGCGCGAGACCGCGGACGACCGCGACCGGGCGGCCGGTGGCCTTGCCCTTCACGAGGTCGCCGAGGCCCGCGATCTCGTCGGCGACGGCCGGCATGGTGACGCCGAGGGTGCGTCCGAGGGCGTCGGTCGCTCCGCGCAGGTCGTCGACGACCTCGAGGCCCGCCGCGCCGATGGCCGCGTCGGTCTGGCCGACGCGCCACGCCCGGCCCAGGGTGTCGCTGACGATGACGGCGACCCGCGCTCCGAGACGGCTGCGGAGCCCTTCGCAGAGAACGCGCGCCGACGCGTCCGGATCCTCGGGCAGGAGCAGCACGGTGCCCTCGGCCACGTTGCTCGAGTCGACGCCCGCCGCGGCCTGCACGATGCCGAGCCGGTTCTCGACGATGCGCGTGACGCCGTGCGCGTGAGCGCGGGTCGCGACGACCCGCACGGTCTCGGCGGTGATCGCGTCCTCGCGGTCCTCGGCGGCGACGAGGCGGCCCTCGGCCTTCGAGACGATCTTGCTGGTGACGACGAGGATGTCGCCGTCGATCGGGCGGTCCTCCTCGGGCGCCGCGGCGACGGAGGCGAGGATCAGCTCGAGGAGGTCGTCCCCGGGGACCACCTCGGGGATCCCGTCGAGGGTCCAGGCCTGCACTCGCGTCGCACTCACCCCTCCATTCTCGCGGGCGGGCGGGGGTGCGGCGTCCACGGGCGGCGGAGTCAGGAGGTGAGGAAGGCGGCGACCGCGGGCGGCACGTACGGCGAGATATCGCCTCCCAGGCTCGAGACCTGGCGCACGAGCGAGCTCGAGACGTGGGCGTGGGCGGGATCGGGCAGGAGGAACACCGTCTCGACGTGGGCGAGGTTGCGGTTCACGATCGCCATCGGCGTCTCGTAGGCGACGTCGACCTGCGAGCGGATCCCCTTGACCAGGACGCTGGCGCCGACGTCGGTGCAGTAGTCGACGAGGAGCCCCATGCTCCACGACGCGACCACGAAGGACCCCTCGAGACCCGCCTCCTGGATCGACTGCTCGATCAGGGCGACGCGCTGGGTGATCGGCAGCAGGGCGGTCTTGGACGGGTTGTGCACGACCACCACGTGCAGCTCGTCGACGAGGCGGGCGGCGCGCTCGATGACGTCGAGATGCCCGAGCGTGACGGGGTCGAACGAACCGGGGACGACGGCGATGCGGGCCATGCCGAAAGCGTAGCCGTCGCCGGCGGCACGTCCCTGAACAGCGATGGTCAGCTCTTGGCGAGGAACTCGCGGTCGCGGTCCTGCACTCGGCGCTCGAGCGCCGCGCGGAGCCGGTCGTGCTCGGCGAGCCGCGGATCCTCCTCGAGGAGCCTCTCGGCCAGGGCACGCGCCTCGACGATGAGCGGTGCGTCCTGCACCACGCGCAGCAGGCGGAGGGAGGAGCGACCGCCCGACTGCGAGTCGCCGAGCACGTCGCCCTCGCGCCGCAGCTCCAGGTCGACCTCGGCCAGCTCGAAGCCGTCGAGCGTCGCGGCGACGGCCTCGACCCGCTCCCGCGCGATCGTCCCCGCCTCGGCCGCCGTGACGAAGAGGCACACGCCAGGCACGCCTCCGCGGCCGATCCGCCCCCGGAGCTGGTGCAGCTGCGAGACGCCGAAGCGCTCGGCGTCGAGCACGATCATCATCGAGGCGTTGGGGACGTCGACGCCCACCTCGATGACGGTGGTCGAGACGAGGACGTCGATCTCCCCGGCCGCGAACGCGCGCATGACGGCGTCCTTCTCGTCGGTGCTCATGCGTCCGTGCAGGGCGGCGGAGCGGCGCTTCGACAGCAGCGCGTGCCTCCTGACCCCCTCGATCGTGGCCGCCACCGTCGACAGCGGAGTCGCGGCGTCCTCCGGCGCGACGACGCCCTCGGCGACCTCCCCAGGCTCGATCGCGGGGCAGACGATGTACACCTGGTGACCGGCTCGGATCTCCTCCTCCGCCCGCTCCCAGGCCCGGGCGATCAGCCCGGGGCTGTCGGTGAGCGACACGACGTGGCTCGTGATCCCGGGGCGGCCGGCGGGCAGCTCGCGGATCGTCGAGGTGTCGAGGTCGCCGAACACGGTCATCGCGACGGTCCGCGGGATGGGCGTCGCGGTGAGCACGAGCACGTGCGGCGGCTGCGCCCCCTTGCGGCGGAGGGTGTCGCGCTGGTCGACGCCGAAGCGGTGCTGCTCGTCGATCACGACGAGCCCGAGGTCGTAGAACGTCACCTTGTCGCCGAGGAGCGCGTGCGTGCCGACGACGATCTTGGCGGTGCCCGAGACGATGCGCAGGAGCGCCGCGCGTCGCTCCGCGGCACCGAGACCGCCGGTGAGCAGCGTGGGCACCAGCTCCGCCGAGAGCTCGGGGCCGAGGGTCCTGGCGATCGAGCGCAGGTGCTGGCCGGCGAGCACCTCGGTGGGCGCCAGCAGGGCGGCCTGACCGCCGCTCTCGGCCGTCGTCAGCATGGCGCGGAGGGCCACCAGCGTCTTGCCCGAGCCGACCTCGCCCTGCACGAGGCGCGACATCGGGCTCTCGGTCGCGAGGTCGTCGGCGATCTCGGCCCCGACGGCGCGCTGATCGCCGGTGAGCTCGAACGGGAGCACGGAGTCGAAGCGCTCGAGCAGACCACCGGGCGAGGGCGTCCGCGGGGTCGCCGGCGTGGCCTTCGCCGCCGCTCGGCGCTCGAGCAGAGCGAGCTGGAGGAGGAAGGCCTCGTGGAAGCGCAGGGTCTCGCGCGCCTGCGCCTCGTCCCCCTCCCGCTGGGGTCGGTGGATCAGCTCGAGCGCCTCGCCGAGGGGCATCAGCGAGCGGCCCGACCGCACCGAGTCGGGCATCGGGTCGGGCACCGCGCCCAGCCCGTCGAGCAGCACGGCCATCGCCGACTGGAGCTGCCAGCTCGAGAGCGCGCTCGTCGCCGGATAGATCGGGATCGGCCGCTCCGCCCAGTCCTTCGCCAGCTCGACCCCGCCGGCCGCAGCGGCCTCCTCGTCGTCGAAGAGTCGGTAGTCGGGATGCGTCAGCTGCTTGGTCTGGCGGAACATCGAGACCGTGCCCGCGAAGATCCCCCGCGCGCCGCGGTGCAGCTTCGCCATCCGCCACGACTGGTTGAAGAACGTGAGAGAGAGCGTGCCCGTGCCGTCCGAGATGACCACCTCGAGCAGCTTCCCGGGCCGGTTCTTCATCGGGCGCTCGTGCACCTCGCGCACCTCGGCCACGATCGTGACGCTCTCGCCGACCGGGAGCTGCGAGAGCGCGGTCAGCTCGCCGCGCTTCGCGTAGCGCCGCGGATAGTGCCCGAGGAGCTCGCCCACGGTGCGGTAGCCGAACGCCTTCTCGACGGCGGCCGCGGTGCGCGGGCCGACGACCGCCGCGAGGCCGGCGTCGAGCGGGTCCTGGATCACCTAGCGATCATAGGGCGGCCACCGCGCGTCGCTGCGGCGTGAACGCCGAACGCGGCAGCACGGCGGCGAGCACCCGGCGCGGCACGCCGGCCTCGGCGCGGAGGGCCGAGACGACCTGCGCGGAGGCGGCCCACGACGAGCCGGCGTCGGACGCGACCGGCGCGTACCGCACCCGCTCGAGGGTCTGCCGGAGTCCCCGCAGCGCCTCGCGCGCCTCGCCGCTCCCGACCGCGGAGGCGATGAGAGCCTCCTGCGCTCGCGGAGTCGCGGTCGCCTCGACCGGGATCCCGAGATCCCTGGCGCTCGCGAGCAGCTCGGTCCAGGCGGCCTCCGTCGATCCGCGCGCCGCTGCGCGCCGGCGGAGGGAGCGCTGCACGACGCGCAGCAGCCAGGGCACCAGCAGGAGCAGCAGGAGCAGCACCCAGGCGGTGACGGCAGGAGCCGCCGACACCGACGAACCGCCGAGCGCTCCCGCCGTGGCGGTCGAGGTCGGCGCGGTCGAGGTGGGCGCCGCGCTCGCCTCGGGCGTCGTCCCCGGTGCCGCGCTCGCCGCCGCCCCCGGAGTGCTGGACCCCGTCGACGACGTCGCGCTGGGCAGTGTGTACGACGCCGGAGCGCCGCGGCTCGGGGTCGGCTCGAAGGGCAGCCAGCCGACGCCCTCGAAGTACAGCTCGGGCCACGCGTGCAGATCGGACGACATCACGCGGTAGGTCGTCAGGTCGGAGTCGCTCGAGGGCACGACCGACCCCGGCTGGTAGCCGATCGCGAGTCGCGACGGGATGCCGAGATCCCGCGCCATGACCGCCATGGCCGAGGCGAAGTGCACGCAGTAGCCCTCGCGGACGGTGAGGAAGGACTCCAGGACGCCGACGCCGTCTCCGTCGTAGCCCTCCTCGGCCGGGGTGTCCTCCGAGTAGGCGAACTCCGACGAGCGGAAGTAGGACTGCAGGGACCGCGCGCGGTCGTAGGCCGTGGTGTCGTCGGCGGTCACCTCGGCGGCGGTGGTCCGCACGATCTCCGGCACGTCGTCCGGGAGCGCGAGGTAGCGCTCGAGCCCCGCGGGGGCCGGAGCGTCGAGCAGCTGCTGCGGGTCGGGCTCGAGCCGCAGCGCCGCGACGTCGTACTCGTCGCCGGCCCGGGTCGTCGCGTCGCCGCGGATGGAGCCGTCCTGCACGTCCTGCAGCCAGCCGTCGCCGACTCCGCTGACCGACTCGACGGGGTACGGCACCGGCAGCCACTGGCTCCGGAGCGTCTCGACCGAGACGTCGACCTCCTCGCTCAGCCGCGGCACGCTCCCGGCCAGCCCCTCGGGAGCGATGGGCTCGTCGATCGGAGCGGTCTCCTCGGTCGCGCTCGGCGCCCAGTTCTCGCCCTCGAAGTCGGACACCGTGAGCACCCGGAGGTAGACGGGGAGGTCGGAGTCGGTGGCGTAGCGCAGCACGGTGACCGGGTCGGGGCGGCGCAGGTCGGCGCCGAGGGCGACCACGGGGTCGATCGAGCCGTTGAACAGCGTGCCCGAGACCCCCGACGAGGCGGAGGTGCGCACGTACCCGGCGGCCGATCCCGCGAGCAGGCCGGACACGACGACGACGACCGCCGCGATCCCGACCGCCGGAGCGGCCGAGGCGACCGTCGGGCGGCGCGCGCCGGGACGCCGCGGACGGGCGCTCACCGCCAGGATCGCGACGTAGGCCAGCGCGGTCAGGACGAGGCTCGGCCACGAGACGTCGGCCGGGTCGATCACCGCGGGCACCGCGAGCAGCGCCGCCGGGAACAGCCCCGCCAGGGCGGGGAGGCGCACCGAGAACGCGAAGAGATCGGTGGCCCACGCGAGCACCACGACTCCGCCGACCAGGAGGAAGGAGATCCCCTCGTCGGCGATCGCCGGCAGCCCCTGCTGCGCGATCGAGGTGAAGCCGCTCTGGGCGAGGGCGCGGGCGTCCGCGACGGACGCGGGTGTCGGGATCAGGAAGAGGAGCGAGCGGGCGGGCGCGAACATCGCGGTCACGACCCCGACCGCCGTCAGAGTGGCCAGGATCGGCGGGACGACGGGATGCGCGCGCAGCGCCCGAGCGCCGGCCGGCACCGCGAGCACGAGGCCGACCGCGACGGCCAGCTGCACGAGCCAGCCGACCCCGTTCAGCAGGCGGCCGCTGCCCGAGGCCGCCGCCACGATCGCCAGCCAGAAGAGGAGGCTCAGCAGCGCCGAGCCGTCGCGGCGCGTCACGCGACCACCCGGAGGGCGAGCGCGTCGGCCCACGCCTCCTCGATGGAAGTGCCCACCGACACCGAGACGGCGTACCAGCCGAGCGAGGTCAGCACCGCCTCCTCCTCGGGGCTGCCCCCGACGACGAAGGCGAGCGCCGGCCGGGCGTGGGCGGCGAGGGAGGCGAGCGACGCCAGATCCTCCTCGCGGAGTCGGGACAGCACCGCGAAGACCGGGCGCACTCCCCCGGCCTCGCGCATCTCGGCCGCGATGCGGCCGACCGCCTCGACCGAGTCGGAGGCGGCCTCGAGCTCGGCGAGACGCAGGAGCACGTCGTGAGCGAGCTCGAGCTCGTCCTCGGACGGGCCCATCCCGGCGCCGGAGCCCGTCTCGACCAGGTGCGTCTCGAATCCACGGTCGAGCAGGTGCACGGCGAGCGAGGCGGTCATCGAGACGGCCCACTCGAACCGCTCGTCGCGGCGCCCGTCGAGCATCCGGCTCGCCCGGGTCTCGAGCAGGATCCAGGCGTGCGGGTCGGTGTTCTGCTCGTCCTGGCGCACCTTGAGCTCGCCCGATCGCGCGCTGGCCCGCCAGTGCACGCGGCGCATCGCATCTCCCGGCCGGTAGTCGCGCGGAATGACGTCGTCGGTGCCGGCACCGGCGGTCGCGTGTGCGACCGGACTCGACCCTCCGGCGCCGTGGGCGTCGAGCACGTCGCTCTGCAGCGGCACGGCCCGCGGAGTCACCACGAACGACTGCGCCGATCCCGAGACCGTCTCGCGCAGCGCCAGCCCGAGCGCATCGCCGCGGACGAGGCGGAGGGGCCCGAGACGATGGATGCCGCGGCGCCCCGCGGGGAGGCGGTAGCGGGCGCGGATCCGACCGGAGCCGCTCCCGGCGGCTCCGACGGGCGGGAGGGAGAATCCTCCACGGGCGACGATCCGACCGGAGGCCACGCCGCGCTCGATCCGCTCGAGGCGGTCCTCGGCCTGCGCGCCCGCGCGCAGCGGCCCGCCGCGGTTCTCGACGAGCACGTCGACGTCGACCACGTCGCCCACCGCGACCACGCGCGGAGCGAAGCGGCGCTGCACCTGCAGGACGGGGCTGCCCGCGAGCAGGGACACGACCGCACCGAAGGGCAGCCCCAGCAGCACGAGGCCGACGAACAGCAGCTCGCGGAAGCCCGTCAGCGGTGCGGCGATGACCGCCACCGTGCCGAGAGCCGCGAACGCCCAGCCGCGCAGCGTCAGAGCGACGCCGGCGAGCGCGGGGAGCGAGCCGATGCGCGTCGAGGGCGCGTCGCCCCCGCGCGGGTCAGGCGCCACGGCCGCTGAACGGCACGGGGGTCGCGGCGACGATCCGCTGCACGATCTCGCTGACGGAGTGGGACGCGCTCGTCCCCGACCGCCCCGGCAGACGGGTGGCCGGCAGCAGGCGGTGCCCGAGGACGGGGACCGCGAGGGTGTCGATGTCGTCGGGGACGACGAAGTCGCGGTCGTTGATCGCCGCGAGCGCCTTGGCGGCGGCGATGAGCTGGAGCGTCGCGCGCGGGCTGCCGCCGAGCCGGAGCTCGGGGTCGATCCGCGTGGCCTGCATGATCGCGACCACGTACTCCTGCACCGGAGGCGCGACGTAGATCGACTGCACGTAGTCGATCATCCGCTCGAGCTCGTCGCGGGTGACGACCGGGCGCAGCTCCTCGAGCGGGCTCCGCGCGTCGCGCGTGCGGATCATCTCGAGCTCGGCCCGCTCGTCGGGGTAGCCGAGCGAGAGGCGCGCCATGAAGCGGTCGCGCTGGGCCTCGGGGAGGCTGTACGTGCCCTCCATCTCGACCGGGTTCTGCGTGGCCACGACCGCGAAGGGCCGCGGGAGGAGGTGCGTGACGCCGTCGACCGACACCTGGCGCTCCTCCATGCACTCGAGCAGCGCCGACTGCGTCTTCGGAGACGCGCGGTTGATCTCGTCGCCGATCAGCACGTTCGCGAACACCGGACCGGGCTTGAACTCGAAGTCGCGGGTCGCCTGGTTGTACACCGAGACCCCCGTGACGTCGGAGGGCAGCAGGTCGGGCGTGAACTGGATCCGCGACACCGAGCCGCCCACGGAGGCGGCGAGCGACTTCGCGAGCACCGTCTTCCCGGTGCCCGGCACGTCCTCCATCAGGAGGTGCCCGCCCGCGAGGAACACCGTCAGAGCCATCGAGACCTCGGCGTCCTTGCCGTCGATCACGCGCGTCAGATTGGACAGGATGGCCGCGCAGTGCTCGGTGAACTCCTCGCGCGACATCGACGCCCCCGGGGCCGAAGCGGAGTCGACAGCGGAGGAGTGGGAGTCGAGGGACGTCATAACTGGTGATTCTCGCAGTCGGAACCGGAAATCGGCTCAGGGTTCCCGGGGCTCTCCCGGGCGGCGGTGGCGCCGTATGCTCGGAGCGGTGACCAGGATCATCGCCGGCTTCGCCGGATCCCTCACCCTCCGGGTTCCCCGCACGGGCACCCGGCCCACCAGCGACAGGGTCCGCGAGGCCGTCTTCTCGGCTCTCGAGGCGCGGGTCGACCTGGGCGGAGCGACGGTGGTCGACCTCTACGCGGGATCCGGGGCCCTCGGGCTCGAGGCCGCGAGCAGGGGCGCGAGCTCGGTCGTACTCGTCGAGCGCGACCCGAAGGCGGCGCGGACCGCCGGCGAGAACGCGCGCGCCCTGATCGCCGCGGCCGCCTCGAACCGGGTGACCCGGCCGCGGATCGAGGTCGCGACCGCCTCCGTGCGCTCGTTCCTCGACGGCTCCCCCGCCCTCAACGTCGACGCGGTCTTCCTCGACCCGCCCTACGACCTCGGCGAGGACGACCTCTCGGCCGATCTCGCGGGAGTGCTGCCACTCCTCCTCGAGGACGCGGTCGTGGTCGTCGAGAGGAGCTCGCGCAGCCCCGAGCCTCGCTGGCCGGCCGGGCTCGAGCGCGACAAGCGCAAGGACTACGGCGAGACGACGATCTGGTGGGCGTCCCGCGCCGTCGATCAGCCCGCGGCGCCGTCCCAGCCGAGGTAGGGGTCCCAGCCGCCGCGCTCGTCGAGGGCGGCCCCTCCGACACGCACCTCGGGCTCACCCTCCCGCACGACGCCGAGGGCGGCGAACTCCGGAGGCAGCGCCGCGCCGCGCGGGAAGCACGCGAGCATCGCGTGGTCCTCCCCGCCGCCCAGGACGAGGGTGCGGGCGAGCGCGGCGTCCACGCCGTCGACCACAGTGAGCGGCCCGGCGTGCCGGTCGACGGCCGCCGGGTCGAGGTCGATGACGACGCCGCTCGCCCGGGCCATCCGGCGCGCGTCGAGCACCACGCCGTCCGACACGTCCATCATCGCCGTCGCCGACCCGCCCGCCGCGACCCCGGCCGCGAGCGGTGGAGTCGGCCGCAGCTGGGCGTCCAGCACCTCGGGGAACCGCTCGCGGAGTGCACGGGCGAGTGACGCCGACGGCTCCCCCTCCGTCGTCGCCCGCTCGAAGAGGAGGCGGAGGCCGAGCCCCGCCGCACCCAGCACGCCCGCGGTCGCGACCACGTCACCCGGCCGGGCTCCGCTGCGCAGCACGGGGGCGCGGCCGTCGAGCGAGCCGAACGCGGTGATCGCGAGGGTCAGGGTCGAGGAGGCGGAGAGGTCGCCCCCGACGACCGCGCACCCCGGCGCCATCGCGGCGCAGCCGGCCGCGAGCCCCTCGGCGATGCCCTCGAGGACGTCGACGCCGAGCCCCTGCGGCGCGGCGATCGCGACCACGAGCGCGGTCGGGCGGGCGCCCATCGCGGCGACGTCCGAGAGGTTCGACGCGGCGGCCTTCCAGCCGAGGTCGAACGGCGTCGACCAGGCGAGCCTGAAGTCGGGGCCGTGCACCATCATGTCGGTGGTCACGACGAAGCGGCCGTCGGGGGCGCGCAGCACGGCGGAGTCGTCGCCCGGGCCCACGAGCGTCTCCGATCCCGGGGCGCCGCCGAGCCTGCCCAGCACCCTCGCGAGGACCTCGCCCTCGCTGAGCTCGGCCAGGGTGGGGCTCGGATGAGGTGCCATGGTTCACACGCTAGCGTTGCCCACGATGTCCGCTCGCCGCCTCCGCACCCCGCTCGTCGCCCTGTCAGCCGTGCTCCTGCTCTCCGGATGCTCGGCCGCCGTCGCCCTCGAACCCGCTGCGGACGCCACGAACCCCGGCTGCGCCGAGGTCTCGGTGCGCCTGCCCGACGTGGTCGCCGAGCAGCCCGAGCGCGAGACGAACGCGCAGGGGACGGCCGCCTGGGGAACACCCGCCGCGGTCATCCTGCACTGCGGTGTCGAGCCGCCCGGGCCGACCACCGACCTCTGCGTCTCGGTCAGCGGCGTCGACTGGATCATCGACGAGACCCAGGCCGACGAGGACATCTACACGCTGACCACCTACGGTCGCGACCCGGCCGTCGAGATCACCGTCGATCAGAGCCGCGCCTCCGGGACCTCGGCCGTCGTCGACCTGGCGAACGCCGTCTCGTACATCCCCCAGGACCGCGAGTGCACGGACGTCTCCGACACGAACACGCTCGACCCGACGGGCACCCCCACCGGCTGACGCCACCTCGATGAGTGGTCTCCTGAGGGCGGTGATCTCCCGCTCGAGCCCCCACTCGCTGATCGAGTAGCCCGCGACGCGGGCGTATCGAGATCCACGTCCGTCAGAAGACCGGGTCGACGGCCCGATCTGCTGGTGCTGGCGGGTCTCGATACGCCGCCTGCGGCGGCTGCTCGACCAGCATGCTTGCGGGGACCCCTTGGCTTCCGCTGCGTGCGGCCCCCTCCCCCCCTCGCTGATCGAGTAGCCCGCGGAGCGGGCGTATCGAGATCCACCAGCGTCAGAAGGCGAGGCTTGCAGTCCCGTTCCGCTGACGCCGGCGGGTCTCGATACGCCGCCTGCGGCGGCTACTCGACCAGCGAGCTTGCGGGGATCTCTTTCCACCTGCTGCGAGTGACCCCCTCCTCGCGCAACGAGCTTGCGGAAGGTCCTCCCGATCCGCTGCGGGTGAGCCCCTCTTCGCTGATCGAGCAGCCCGCGCAGCGGGCGTATCGAGATCCACCAGCGTCAGAAGACAGGATGGAAGTCCCGACCTGCTGACGCCGGCGGGTCTCGATGCGCCGCCTTCAGCGGCTACTCGACCAGCAGGGGGGGGTGGCGGCCGGCGCCGACTCATCCCTCAGCACAGAGTCGCACCGCGTCCTCAGGCGCCGAGCGCGCCGCTCACCACGCGCAGCGCCTGGTCGGCGGGTGCGCCCAGCGCTCGCGCCCGCTCGGCGTACGCCGCGGCGGCGAGCTGGAGCTCGCGCTCCACGCCCTCGATGCCGCCCGCGACCATCGTTCCCGAGCGCCCGCGGGTCTCGACCACTCCGGCCGACTCGAGCTCCTTGTACGCCCGCGCGACGGTTCCCGGCGCCACGCCGAGCTGCTCGGCCAGTGCGCGCACCGGCGGCAGGCGCGCCCCGAGCGGCAGCTCTCCCGCCGCCACCTGCGCCGCGATCCGCTCGCGGATCTGCTCGAACGGCGCGGCGGCCGCCTCCGGATCGATCCGCAGGTCGAGTGTCACCGGGCGGCGACCGGGAGCCGCTCGAGCGCGAGGTCGATCAGCTCGCCGATCAGATCCGGGTAGGCGACCCCGCTCGCCCCCCACATCCGCGGGAACATCGAGATCGGCGTGAAGCCGGGCATGGTGTTGATCTCGTTGACGACGAAGCCCTCTGCGGTGAGGAAGAAGTCGACGCGGGCGAGCCCCGCGGCTCCGATCGACTCGAACGCCCGCACGGCGAGCGCGCTCATCTCGGCCAGCTCGTCCGCGCTCAGGTCGGCCGGGCAGATCAGGTCGATGCCCGCCGCCCCGAGGTACTTGGCCTCGAAGTCGTAGAAGCCGCCGCCCGAGACGACGACCTCGCCCGCCACCGAGGTGCGCGCGGCGGCGCCACCGAAAGCGCCGAGCACACCGATCTCGATCTCGCGGCCGGACATCCCCGACTCGATCAGCACGCGCGAGTCGTGCGCGAACGCCTCGTCGAGGGCGGCATCGAGCTGCGAGCGCTCGTCGACGCGGCTGACGCCGACGCTCGATCCGGCCCGCGCGGGCTTCACGAACACGGGCAGCCCGAGGTCGTCGAGCGCGGCGACGGCGTCGCCCGGGTCGGCCCGCCACTCCGCCTCGGTCACGGTGTACCAGGGAGCCACGGCGATGCCCGCCGCCCGCAGGACCGTCTTGGTGAAGTGCTTGTCCATCCCGAGAGCCGAGGCGAGCACGCCCGACCCGACGTACGGCAGGCCTATCAGCTCGAGGAGGCCCTGGATCGTGCCGTCCTCGCCCCACGGCCCGTGCAGGATCGGGAACACGACGTCGACGTCGCCCAGCGAGCGCGCTGCTCCGCCGTCGGAGACGCTCAGCTCGCGCGACAGAGCCGACTCGGGCCAGCGCACCCGGCTGCCGTTGTCGACGACCTCGGGCAGAGCTGCCGCGTCGAGCGCGAACTTCTCGGGCCGGTCCTCCTCGAGCACGAACGCACCGTCCCGGGTGATCCCGACGGGGATCACCTCGAAGCGGTCACGATCGATCGCCCGCAGCACTCCGGCCGCCGTGGCGCAGCTGATCGAGTGCTCGCTGGAGCGCCCCCCGAACAGAACGGCCACGCGGAGCTTGCTGGTCATCGAGGTTCCTCTCACCCTGGGGCTCGTCCGAATCCGTGGTCAGGTGCGGCGCGATGTCCTTCGGATCGAGCGTACCGGCGAGCACCTGCGCCACCTGCTCGACGATGGGCATGTCGACACCCCTGGCGCGGGCGAGCTCGAGCACCGGCGCGACCGAGGCGAGGCCCTCCGCCGTCTGCTGCATCGACTTCACGACGTCGGTGAAGCTGTAGCCCTGGCCGAGCAGGCGGCCCGCCGTGTTGTTGCGCGAGAGCGACGAGCTCGAGGTCGCGATCAGGTCGCCGAGACCGGCGAGCCCCGACATCGTCTCGGCCTTCGCTCCGTAGGCGACCGCGAAGTCGGTCATCTCGGCGAGGCCGCGCGTCATGATCGACGCCTTGGTGTTCTCGCCGTAGCCGACTCCGTCGACGATGCCGATGGCGACCGCGATCAGGTTCTTCAGCACACCGCCGAACTCGGTGCCGATGACGTCGGTGTTGACGAACGAGCGGAAGTAGCGGTTGGTCGCCGCGAGCGCGACCTCCTGGGCGGTGACGAGACTCTCGGAGGCGATGACCGCGGCGGTCGGCTGCTCCTTCGCGATCTCGAGCGCGAGGTTCGGTCCGGAGGCGACGGCGATGCGGTCGGTCGAGATCGGCAGCATCTGCGCGATCACCTCGCTCATCCGCTGGCCGGTGCCCTTCTCGACGCCCTTCATCAGGCTCACCAGCACGGTGCGCTCGGTGAGGAACGGCGTGATCGCCTCGAGGTTGCTCCGGAGCGACTGCGACGGGATCGACAGGTACACGTGGTCGGCGCCCTCGAGCGCCTCCTCGATGCGGGGCGTGGCGCGGATGTTGCGCGGCAGGTTGATGCCGGGGAGGTAGTCGCTGTTGCGCTTCGCCTCCGTGATCTCGCGGGCGAGCTCGGCCCGCCGCGCCCACATCACCACGTCGGACCCGCCGTCGGCCAGGATCTTGGCGAACGTCGTGCCCCAGCTGCCGGCACCGAGCACCGCCACGCGCCGCGGGACGGGGATCGGCGGCTTCTGGCTCCTACTGCTCGGACTCAAAGCGTCCCGTCCCCTTCTGGTTGTGCTCGGCCGGATTCCAGCGCTTCTCGGGCGCCTTCTCCCCGCGGAGCTCCTCGAGCAGCGCCGTGATGGCGGCCATCACGACGGCCGACGCCTCGTTGAGGGTCGCGGAGTCGAGGCTGCGCCCGCGGAACGCGGACAGGTCGACGGGATCGCCGATCAGGACGTCGACCCGCTTGCGGCGGAACAGCGTGACCTTCTTCGAGTAGCGCCCCATCAGCTGCTGGGTGCCCCAGTGCGCCATCGGGATGACCGGCAGTCCGTACTGCAGCGCCATCCGCACCGCGCCGGTCTTGCCGCGCATCGGCCAGAGCTCGGGGTCGCGCGTCAGCGTGCCCTCGGGGTAGATCAGCACCGATCCGCCGCGGTCGACCAGGTCCTTCGCCGCCTGGAGAGGCTGGCTCCCTCGCACCGAGCCGGCGCGCTCGACCGGGATCTGCCCGGAGGCGCGCAGGACCGTCCCGACGACGGGGACCTTGAAGAGCGACGCCTTGGCGAGGAACCGCGGTGCGCGCCCCGCCCGCCACAGCGTCCAGCCCGTGATGAACGGGTCGATCTCGCTGTAGTGGTTCGGCGCGAACACGAACGCGCCGGTCGGCGGGATCTTCTCGATGTCGCGGACCCGGAGGTCGACGGAGGCGGTCAGCGTCGGGATCACCGCCGCCGCGAGGAACCAGAAGACGGAGGGACGACTGCGTTCAGACACCCGCCCATCCTCGCATCCCCCGGGGAGCAGCCCCTCCTGCCCGCGCCCGCGCGACGGAAGCCCGGGCCGCGAGCCGCCCGCGAACGACGGAACCCCGGGCCGTCGAGAGCGCCTGCAGAAGCAGGCGGCCTCGACGACCCGGGGTTCTCCGGGTGGTCGGGCGACTACGCGTCGAGCGAGAAGTCGGCGCCGAGCAGCTCGAGCTTGGTGAGGAAGTTCTCGTAGCCGCGGCTGATGATGCCGACGTTCGAGACCGAGGAGGTGCCCTCGGCCGAGAGCGCCGCGATCAGGTGGGAGAAGCCTCCGCGCAGATCCGGCACGACGATGTCGGCGCCGTGCAGCTTCGACGGCCCCGAGATGACGGCGGAGTGCATGAAGTTGCGCTGACCGAAGCGGCAGGCCTGGCCGCCGAGGCACTCGCGGTGGATCTGGATGGTCGCGCCCATCTCGACGAGGGCGTCGACGAAGCCGAAGCGCTGCTCGTAGACCGTCTCGTGCACGATCGAGACGCCCTTGGCCTTGGTCAGCGCCACGACGAGCGGCTGCTGCCAGTCGGTCATGAAGCCGGGGTGCACGTCGGTCTCGATGATGACCGGCTTCAGCTCGCCACCGGGGTGGTAGAAGCGGATGCCGTCCTCGGCGATCTCGAACGCGCCGCCGACCTTGCGGAAGACGTTGAGGAACGTGGTCATCTCCTGCTGGCGGGCGCCGCCGACGAAGATGTCGCCGTCGGTCGCGAGCGCCGCGGCGGCCCAGGAGGCGGCCTCGTTGCGGTCGAAGAGCGCGCGGTGGGTGTAGCCCGAGAGGCGCTCGACGCCCTCGATGCGGATCACGCGGTCGGTGTCGACCGAGATGATGGCGCCCATCTTCTGCAGGATGTTGATGAGGTCCATGATCTCGGGCTCGATCGCCGCACCCGAGAGCTCGGTGATGCCGGAGGCGCGGACCGCGGTGAGCAGGACCTGCTCGGTCGCTCCGACGCTCGGGTAGGGCAGCGACACCTTGGCGCCGTGCAGGCCCTCGGGCGCCGACATCCGGATGCCGGACGGCAGCTTCTCGACGATGGCGCCGAAGTTCCGCAGCACCTCGAGGTGGTAGTCGATCGGGCGGTCGCCGATGCGGCAGCCGCCGAGGTCGGGGATGAACGCCTCGCCCAGGCGGTGCAGCAGCGGCCCGCAGAACAGGATCGGGATGCGGCTCGAGCCCGCGTGGGCATCGATGTCGGCCATGTGCGCCGACTCGACGTTCGAGGGGTCGAGGATCAGCTCGCCGACCTCGGGGCCCTGCTTGACCTTGACGCCGTGGACCTCGAGCAGGCCCTTCACGACGCGGACGTCGCTGATGTCGGGCACGTCGCGCAGGGTCGAGGCGGTCTCGCCGAGGAGGGCGGCGACCATGGCCTTGGTGACCAGGTTCTTCGCCCCCTTGAGCTCGATGCGCCCCTTCAGCGGTCGCCCGCCGTGGATCGTGATCCGCTCCGTCGTCATCCCCACTCGCGCCCCCGAGGCCTTGGCATCCTGGAGCGCCGTCTTGGCGTCCTGAAGAAGTGTGTTCACGCTATTTCACCGGCAATGTCTTGGGCCGCCAGCTCTCGCGACGGGTCTCGAATTCGGAAATGAGCGCTTCGTCGCGCAGGGTCAGTCCGATGTCGTCCAGCCCCTCGATCAGGCGCCATCGAGTGTAGTCGTCGATCTCGAAGGGGAAGGAGTCGCCACCGGCGGTGACCGTACGGGCAACCAGGTCCACGGTCAGTTCTATTCCCGGCTGCTCGTCGATGGCGGCCCAGATGCGCTCGATGTCGTCCTCGGCGAGGGCGGCGGCCAGCAGACCCTGCTTGCCGGAGTTGCCCCGGAAGATGTCGCCGAAGCGCGAGGAGAGCACGACCCGGAAGCCGAAGTCGCGCAGCGCCCACACCGCGTGCTCGCGGCTGGAGCCGGTGCCGAAGTCGGGCCCGGCGACCAGGATCTGCGCGCCGAGGAACGGCCCCTGGTTGAGGACGAAGTCCTCCTCCTGGCGCCAGCCGTGGAAGAGCGCGTCCTCGAAACCGGTCTTGGTGACCCGCTTGAGGAACACGGCGGGGATGATCTGGTCGGTGTCGACGTTGCTGCGCTTCAGCGGCGCGGCGACGCCGGTGACGGTCTCGAACTTCTGCATGATCAGGCCTCCACCAGTTCGCGAGCGGGCTCCAGATCGGACGGGCTGGAGAGGGTGCCGCGCACGGCCGTCGCGGCGGCGACCAGCGGCGAGACCAGGTGCGTGCGTCCGCCCTTGCCCTGCCGGCCCTCGAAGTTGCGGTTCGAGGTCGAGGCGCAGCGCTCGCCGGGAGCGAGCTGGTCGGGGTTCATCCCGAGGCACATCGAGCAGCCGGCGAAGCGCCACTCGGCACCGAAGTCGGTGAAGACCTTGTCGAGGCCCTCGGCCTCGGCCTCGATCCGCACGCGGGCGGAGCCGGGGACGACCATCACGCGGACCCCGGGCGCCTTCGTCCGACCCGCGATCACGGACGCGAAGGCGCGCAGGTCCTCGATGCGCGAGTTGGTGCAGGAGCCCATGAAGACGGCGTCGACGGGGATCTCCTTCATCGGGGTCCCGGCCTCGAGATCCATGTACTCGAGGGCGCGTCGGGCGTTCGAGCGCTCGTTCGGGTCGTCGATCGACTCGGGATCGGGCACGGCCTGCGACAGCGAGACGCCCTGCCCGGGGTTGGTGCCCCAGGTGACGAAAGGCTCGAGCGTGTCGGCGTCGAGGACCACCTCGGCGTCGAACCTCGCGCCCTCGTCGGTGGGCAGCGTGCGCCAGTACTCGACGGCGTCGTCCCAGGCCTGGCCCTCGGGAGCGTGCGGCCGCCCCTTCAGGTAGGCGAAGGTGGTCTCGTCGGGGGCGACCATTCCCGCGCGCGCGCCGGCCTCGATCGACATGTTGCAGATCGTCATGCGGCCCTCCATCGAGAGCGCGCGGATCGCGGAGCCGCGGTACTCGAGGACGTAGCCCTGACCGCCTCCGGTGCCGATCTTCGCGATGACGGCGAGGATGATGTCCTTGGCCGTCACTCCGTCGCGGAGGGTGCCGTCGACCGTGATCGCCATGGTCTTGAACGGCTTCAGCGGCAGCGTCTGGGTCGCCATCACGTGCTCGACCTCGCTGGTGCCGATACCGATGGCCATCGCTCCGAACGCGCCGTGCGTCGAGGTGTGCGAGTCGCCGCAGACGACCGTGATGCCCGGCATCGTCAGGCCGAGCTGGGGCCCGACGACGTGGACGATGCCCTGCTCGACGTCGCCCAGCGAGTGCAGGCGCACGCCGAACTCGGCGCAGTTGCGACGCAGCGTCTCGATCTGGGTGCGGCTCGTCAGATCGGCGATCGGCCGGTCGATGCCCACGGTCGGGGTGTTGTGGTCCTCCGTCGCGATCGTCAGATCGGGCCGGCGGACGGGGCGGCCGGCGAGGCGCAGGCCGTCGAAGGCCTGCGGGCTGGTCACCTCGTGCACGAGGTGCAGGTCGATGTAGATCAGGTCGGGCGTGCCGTCCTGGCCCTTCGAGACGAGATGGTCGTCCCAGACCTTCTCGGCGAGGGTCAGGGGGCGGGCGATCCCGGCGTCGTGGTTCGCGGCGCCGTCGGTAGCACTGTCGTTCATGTCGGTGGTTTCTCTTCCTCGGGAAGGATGGTCAGCCCACGAGAGACACCGCGACGAGAGAGGCCTGTCAGATCGAGGTCTCGTCGCGGCGGAGAAGGAGGAGCCGGCCGAACAGCATTCACCGAGGATAGCACCGCGGACGGGCGGGGCCGGGGACTCCCGGCGCCTGTCGCGACCGGCCCTAGGGCGTGACGAGCATGGCGATCAGCACCGCGGGCACCACGAGCAGAGCGGCGGCGCCGACGACCACGCCGCCGACGACGAAGACGGCTGCGGCGGCGGCGCCGAACATGCCGATGATCCCGCCGCGACGCGGGGTCGGGAGCGCCTCGTGCTCGAACCACTCGCCGTCGAGCGGGTCGGGAGCCTCGGCCTCGTGCCGGGCCGCCTCCTCGAGGCGCTGCGGGAGCTCGGCCAGCATGCGGGCCGCGTGCGGCGACTCCGCCGCGAGCTCGAGCGGATGGACCAGGGCGCGCTCCGCGAGCTCGAACGGGTCCTCGTCGGTGCTGACGAGGGCGCGCTCGAACGCGTGCAGCTCCTCCGGAGCGGCGCCGCTCTCGACGAGATAGCCCCAGCGCCCCGCCTCGATCAGGTCGCCGGAGCGACGGTAGAGCTCGGAGAGGAGGACCCGAGGATCGAGCCAGGTCGGGTCGGCCGCGACGCAGCGCTCGAGCAGCGAGACCGCCCCGCGGACATCGCCCTCTGCGAAGCGCGCCTTGGCACGATCGAGAGCCTCGGCGATGTCCATCCCTCCAGTATGCCTTTCGACAGCCAGGCTCTGGAGTCGACGCGACACCGCGATGCAACCCGTCCGGGGGGCACTCTGCAGCAGGATCGGCGTGCTCAGGCCCGAGGGTCGAGGACGGCGTCCACCACGACGACGGTCACGTTGTCGCGTCCTCCCGCATCGACCGCCTCGCGCACCAGCGTCCGTGCGAGGTCGACGGCGGCGATCTCCCCCGCGTCCCGGCGCTCGAACAGTGCGGCGATCCGCTCGTCCGAGAGCTCTCGCGTGAGCCCGTCCGAGCAGAGGAGGTAGCTGGCGCGAGGCACGACGGGGAGGGTCCACACGTCGGTCTCGACGGCGTCGTCGGCACCGAGGGCGCGCGTGACGATGTTGCGGTCGGGATGCGTCTCGGCCAGCTCCCGGGTCAGCAGACCGGCGCTGACGAGCTCCTGCACGGCCGAGTGGTCGACCGTCAACTGCTGCATCGCCGAGCCGTCCCACCGGTAGACCCGCGAGTCGCCCACATTGAAGAGGGCCCAGCGCACGGGACCCGCCTCCTCGGGACGCACGAGGGTGAGTCCGGTCAGCGTCGTCCCGCAGAGTGCGCCGCCCACGTCGAGCCCGCGGACCGCGGCGTTCGCCGCCTCGACGAGATCGAACACCGCGTCGACCGCTCCGATCGCCGTCGGCGCGTTCGCGCGCAGGGCGTCGACGGCCGTCGCGCTGGCGAGGTCGCCCCGCGCGTGACCACCCATGCCGTCGGCGACCGCGAGGAGGAGGTCGTCGGCCAGCAGGGCGTCCTCGTTGACCCGGCGGACGGATCCGACATCGGTGCTGCTGGTGACCGAGAGGCGCAGCACTCCCTGCGGGAGCTCGATGCTCGTCACCGGCCGGTCACTTCTCCTCGGCGCCGGACCGGGGCGCGTCGGCGTCCGCGACGACCTCGGGGTGCCCGTCGTGCATCTCGATGTGGCTGTGCTCGCGGCGCATCTTCAGGAGGCTGGCCGCCGTCGCGACGGTCATGCTGACGACGATCACGGCGAGGGACGTCCACGTGTCGATGTCCCAGACCGGCACCGGCTCGCCGCCGTTGATGAAGGGCAGGTCGTTCTCGTGCAGAGCGTGCAGCACGAGCTTCACGCCGATGAACGCGAGGATGAACGCGATGCCGTACTTGAGGTACTCGAGCTTGTCGATCAGGCCGCCGAGCAGGAAGTAGAGCTGGCGGAGCCCCATCAGAGCGAAGATGTTCGCAGTGAAGACGATGAAGGGACTCTCGGTGATGCCGAAGATCGCCGGGATCGAGTCGAGCGCGAAGAGCAGGTCGGTCGATCCGATCGCGAGGAACACGATCAGCATCGGCGTGAAGTAGCGCGTGCCGTCGATCGTGGTGCGGATCTTCGAGCCGTCGAAGCTGTCCGAGATCTTCACGCGGCGGCGGAGGAGCCGGATCAGCAGGTTGTCGGTGCCCTCGCTCTCGTCCTCCTTGCCGAACGCCTGGTTGTACGCGGTGTAGACGAGGAAGGCGCCGAAGAGGTAGAAGATCCAGCTGAAGCTCTCGATGAGCTGGGCGCCGAGCAGGATGAAGACCCCGCGGAAGATCAGCGCGATGATGATGCCCACCATCAGCACTTCCTGCTGGTACTTCGGCGGCACCGCGAAGCGCCCCATGATGATGACGAAGACGAACAGGTTGTCGATCGAGAGGCTGTACTCGGTCAGCCAGCCCGCCAGGAACTGCCCCGCGGTCTCACCGTCGCCGAGCACCAGCATCGCCAGCGCGAACAGCAGCGCGAGGCTGACGTAGAAGCCGACCCAGAGGCCCGACTCCTTCAGGCTCGGGACGTGCGGCCGCTTGTAGACCAGCAGGAGGTCGGCGGCGAGGATCAGGCTCAGGACGACGAAGGAGCCGACCACGAACCAGACGGGCAGATCGATCATGGGAGGGGCCTTTCGGAGGTGGGTGGAGGGCCGTCGGTCTCTCCCCGGGGTCTCGGACGGCCTCGCCTGTCCGCTCACCCGTCCCGCCCCGGCATCGCGGCGACGCGAGACGTGCTGACGGGGTGGGAAGGTCGGGATGCTCCCCTTCGCGGATGCGAGCCTAGCGTCGATCCTGCGCCCGGTCTGCGGGTGGGCACGACGGGGTGGACCGTGCTCGGGAGGTGTGTCAGGGGCACCGGGTGTTAACGCGAGAAGGCCCCCGGCGAACCGGGGGCCTTCTCGATGTTGCCGTGGTGACCCCAGCGGGATTTGAACCCGCGTTACCGCCGTGAGAGGGCGACGTCCTAGGCCGCTAAACGATGGGGCCGCGTTTTTGCAACTCGAAGAGTGTTGCACACCGGTCAGCACCGGTGCAAATCGACGGAGGCGCCCCGCCTTGCACCCGCGCGCCGCCCGCGGTTAGCTCGGGGCATGCGACTGACCAAGCTCGAGCACGCCACTCTCGTCGTCGAGGAGGCGGGTGCCCGCCTCGTGATCGACCCCGGCTCCTTCACCCGTCCCGTCGAGGGGACCGCCGACACCGTCGCGGTGGTGATCACGCACGAGCACGCCGATCACTGGACCCCGGAGCAGCTGGAGCGCCTGCGCGCCGCGAACCCCTCCCTCCGCGTCCTCGGACCCGCCGGAGTCGCCGCCGCCGCCGAAGGTCTCGACATCGAGACGGTGGCCGAGGGCGACACGACCGAGGTCGGACCGTTCGAGCTGCGCTTCTTCGGTTCGCGGCACGCGGTGATCCACCGCTCGATCCCCGTGATCGACAACGTCGGCGTGCTCGTGAACGGCCGCCTCTACTACGCGGGCGACTCGTTCACCGTGCCCGCCGATGTCGACGTCGAGATCCTGGCCGCCCCCTCCGGCGCTCCCTGGATGAAGATCGCCGAGTCGATCGACTACGTGCTCGAGCTCGCGCCGCGGCACGCGTTCGCGACGCACGAGGCGGTGCTCTCCGAAGCGGGCCAGAAGCTCGGGCACGACCGCCTGGGCTGGGCCGTCCGAGAGGGCGGCGGCGAGTACCACGCGCTCGCGGCCGGCGACGTGCTCGAGCTGTAGCGGCCAGGAGAGCGCGCAGTAGAGAGGAGAGGCTCGATGAGCCGGGCTCAGCCCGCCCAGCCGGGGGCGTCGGAGCCGGTGACGCTCGCCAGGTCCGCGCCGAACTCGAAGCTCCAGTGGGCCGAGTCGCCGTCGTTCAGGACGCCGGGCAGCCAGAACCGCGCGTCGTCCCACATCTGCGCGTACGGCACGTCGGCGACGGGCACGAACCCGGCGGCGAGCTCGTTCGAGTCGACGACCTCCCCGCTCCAGCGCCGGCAGACGAACACGTGCGAGCGCTGGCTCCACGCCGGGCGGTGCGGGAAGCGGTAGTCGAGGCGTCCGCGGGGGTCGAGGTCGCGCGGGTCCGCCACGAGACCCACCTCCTCCTCGAGCTCGCGGACCGCGGCGTGCGCCGGTGTCTCGCCGGGCTCGAGCTTCCCGCCCGGTGCGACGATCCGTCCTTCGCCGAGACCGCGGCGCTTGCGGCCGAGCAGCACCTCGACTCCGCTCGCCGCCTCGCGCAGGACGTAGACGACGCACACCTCCGGCAGCTCGTGCACGCGCACCTCCGCTCGCCGCGGCGGGGGGCCGATGCGCCGCCGTCGTAGGCTAGCCGGGTGACGACGACCGCGCTCGAGCGCTTCCAGGCCCTGCTGCGGGTCGACACGGTGTCGCACTCCGATGAGTCCCTGACCGACTGGAGCCGCTTCGACGTCTTCGTCGATCTGCTCGAGCAGCTGTACCCGGCCCTGCACGCGGCACTCGAGCGCGAGATCGTGGCCGGTCACTCCGTCCTCTGGCGGTGGCGGGGCGCCGAGGCCGGCGACCCCTCGGTCCTGATGGCCCACTACGACGTCGTGAGCGTGACTCCCGAGGACTGGTCGAGCGCGCCCTTCGCCGCCGACACAGTGCTGCGCCCCGACGGGCGCACGTCGATCATCGGCCGCGGTGCCGTCGACGACAAGGGCTCCCTCGTGACGCTGCTCGAGGCCGTGGAGGCCGCGGTCGTCCGCGGCGAGCAGCCGAGGCACGACGTCTACCTCGTCTCCACCCACAACGAGGAGACCGCCGGAGACGGCGCGCCCGCGGTCGTGACCCTGCTCGCGGCCCGCGGGATCCGGCCGCGCTTCGTGCTCGACGAGGGCGGGAACGTGCGGCGGGGCATCCTCCCCGGCGTCACCACTCCGATCGCGGTCATCGGCGTCACCGAGCGCGGGATCATGAACCTCGAGCTGACCTGCCACGACGCCGGCGGGCACGCCTCCGCTCCCCCGCCCCTGCCGGGGATGCTCGCGACGCAGCGCCTCGCCCGGGCGATCCACCGCCTCACCGAGAACCCGTTCCCCTCGACGCTCCCGGAGCCGATCGCGGAGCTGGTCAAGGCCGCGGCCCCCTCCGCCGACGCCGCGCACGCGGTCTGGTACGCGCACCCGCACGAGCACCCCGACGCCGTCATCGGCGCCCTCGCCTCGCACTCCAACCGCTCGGCCGCGATGCTCCGCACGACCGTCGCCGTCACCCAGCTCCGCGGGAGCACCGGCGCGAACGTGCTCGCCTCGACCGCCAGCGCCGTCGCCAATGTCCGGATCAACCCCGGAGGCACCGTCGCCGGAGTCGTCGAGCGCATCCGCGCGGTCATCGACGACCCCGAGGTCGAGATCGATGTGCGGGTCGCCCACGAGCCCTCCCCCGTGTCGTCGACGGGCACGCCGGGCGACGGCGGCCCGTACGACGTGCTGCACGGCGTCGTGCGCGAGGTGTTCCCGGAGGCCATCGTCGCCCCGTACGTGCAGACCGGCGGCAGCGACGCCCGCCACTTCCACGCGATCAGCGACGGCGTCTACCGGTTCATCCCCTTCGAGATCAGCCCGCAGCAGCAGCTCGGCATCCACGGCGCCGACGAGTCGATCGAGATCGACCAGTTCGAGCGCGCGATCGTCTTCTACGCGACGCTGCTCACCCGCCTCTGAGCCGGCCCCCCTCTGAGCCGACCCGACTCCGGCTCGACGCGAGTCGGTGCGCCCGGGCGCGAGAACGAGTCCGATTCTGGGAAAAGCGTTCGATGACGCGCCGATCCGTGTTGGCCCCGCGTTCACCCGGGGATGATGGACTGGCGTTCGCGGGTGCACCTCTGGATCCCGCGGAGAAGCTCCGCTAGTGTCGATGCTGAAACATCCGATTCAGCTCCCGCAGATCGTGAAACTCGAGGATCATGACCGTCCGTCAGGCCGAGTACCCCCGGCCCAACCACTTCATCCTTCACCTCAGCGACACGCACTTCATCGCCGGAGCCGGGGGCCTCTACGGCTCCGACGTCGACAGTGAGGCGCAGCTCCGCCGCCTGTTCGACGAGCTCGAGGAGTCTGGTGGCCGCCCCGAGGCGATCGTCATCACCGGCGATCTGGCCGACAAGGGCGAGCCGGAGGCGTACGCCAAGCTCCGCGCCGTCGTCGAGCCGGCCGCCGCGCGCCTCGGCGCCGAGGTCATCTGGGTGATGGGCAACCACGACGACCGCGGTGCTTTCCGCTCGGGGCTGCTCGACCAGCTGCCGACCACGCAGCCGATCGACCGCGTGCACGACGTCAACGGGCTGCGGATCATCGCGCTCGATTCGACGGTCCCCGGTGCGCACTACGGCGAGATCTCGGACGCCCAGCTCGACTGGCTCGCCGAGGAGCTCTCGAGCCCGGCGCCGCACGGGACGATCCTGGCGCTGCACCACCCGCCGGTCCCGAGCGTGCTCGACCTGTCGGTGCTCGTCGAGCTGCGCGACCAGCCCGCACTGGCCGAGGTCCTCGAGGGGTCCGACGTCCGCAGCATCATCGCCGGCCACCTGCACTACTCCTCCACCGCCACCTTCGCGGGGATCCCCGTGTCGGTCGCGTCGGCCACCTGCTACACGCAGGATCTGAACGTCCCGGTGGGCGGCACCCGCGCCCGCAACGGCGCGCAGGCCTTCAACCTCATCCACGTCTACGACGGCACGGTGCTGCACTCGGTCGTGCCGATCGGCGCCTCCACCGAGGTGTCGTACGTCTCGGCGAACGAGACCCAGCGGATCCTCGCCGACCACGGCGTCGAGATCGCGCCGGCCACAGCGGCTCCGGTCACCCGCGACGAGGCGCTCTACCCGCCGGTCGCCGAGCCGATCGGCGTCAGCGCCTAGGTCCTGCTCCTCGAGGGAACCCCGGACCGTCGAGACCGCCGCCGGCAGCGGGGCGACCCGACGGTTCGGGGTTCCCTCGGTCGACGGCGCCCGACGCGTCAGCGCTCGGGAGGCCTGCGCGCGCGGTCCTTCGCGAACAGATGGCCCGCGAAGGCGAGGGCGGCTCCCAGCGCGAGGCCGACGCCTATGCCGGAGCCGACTCCGATGCCGGGGAAGACGAGCGCGCTCCCCACCCCGAGCAGCAGCCCGAGCACTCCCCCGCCGACGGTCCAGCCCACGGTCAGTCCTCGCGCTCCCACGGAGCCGGGATCGGGTAGTACTCCTCGAGGAACCCGATGACGGCCTTCGTGCGCGCCTCCGCCGAGATCTCGGGGAAGCTGCCGTCGTTCAAGCAGAAGAAGTCGACGCTGCGGTTCTTCAGCAGCTTCTTCATGTCCTTGAGGCCCTGGTGCATCGTCGTGTCGACGTACTTGACCGAGGCGTTCTCCTGGACGACGGCGCGCCCCGTCATCAGCGCGTAGTAGTGGTAGAGCGAGTTGGTGACCGAGACGTCGCTCGACGAGCGGAAGCGGCTCGCGGCGGTCGCGGTGAACTCCGGCTCGAACTCGGCCTCGAGCTCGGCCATCACCGTCTTGCGCAGCGGAGTCGCCGCGTGCTCGAGGTGACGGGTCGTCATGGCGCCGAACCGCTCGCGCAGGAGGCGGCGGTTGACGCGGGCGGCGTTCTCGAACCCGCTGCGCGCCGCGTTCGAGTCGCCCATGCCGATGCGCGTGGTCGCCTCGATGAACTTGGTGATGCCTCCGGGCGAGAAGAAGATCGACGGATTCACGGGACGGCCGAAGAACATGTCGTCGTTCGAGTAGAGGAAGTGCTCGGCGAGACCCGGGATGCGGTGCAGCTGGCTCTCGACCGCGTGCGAATTGTGGGTCGGCAGCACCGACAGGTCGCGGAAGTGGTCCTCGCTGCGCACCAGGGTGACGTCGGGGTGGTCCTCGAGCCATTGCGGACGGGGCGAGTCGGTGACGATGAAGATCCGGCGGACCCACGGGGCGTACATGTAGACGCTGCGCAGCGCGTACTTGAGCTCGTCGATCTGGCGGAAGCGCGCGGGAGCGTCGTCGCCCTCGCCGACGACGTAGCTGGCCATCCGCGCCGCGCGGGCGCGCTGGAAATCGAGGTCGGTGCCGTCGACCCACGAGAAGACCATGTCGACGTCGAAGCGGATGTCGCTGACGAGGGGCTCGAACATGCCCTCGAAGGTCGGCCAGGTGCGTCCGTAGAGCTCGACGTGCGCGTCGATCGCCTCGGTCACGGGCAGGCTGTTGCGCATCAGGGCGTTCTCAGCGGGCGTGATGATCTCCTCCTCGCCCACCTTCCAGAACTCCAGGCGCACGCCGCTGCGCGCGCCGTAGCGGAGTGAGCCGTTCGGCGAGACGCGCGGGCGGAAGAGCGAGAAGACGGCGGCGCGCGGATACGGGGCGATGATCCCCTCGGCGAGGAGCTGGGCGGGAGTGCCGCGCTTGTCGAGGGTCTTCACGTAGAACGGCTCGGTCGCGAAGGCGCGCGCGAGCAGCGTCGCCAGCTCGGCGCCGAGCGATCGGTCGATCGCGAGGAAGGGCGATCCGTCGTTGCCGCGGATCAGCCGGTAGGGGAACTCGGCCTCGACCAGGACCTCGCCGAGGGCGACGAGGTCCTCCGTCCACGCCGCGCGGGGGGTCGTACTCGAGTTCACCAGTGAGAACAGGCCGGCATGGACCACGACGTCGTCGCGGTCGAAGTGGCGCGGACGCAGGAGGGGTGAGGGCAGAGCACGGACGGAAGGCATGAGTCCCATTATCCGCCGCCGGGGTTTCCCCTGTGTTACCGGCAGTTCACCTTGACAGGGAGTGCAGACGCGCCAGGGCGGCATCGCCCGCCGCACCCGCCTCGCGCGCGCGCTGCGCCTGGTCGGCGAAGACCACTCCGAGCAGGAATGCGGGCTCTCCCCGCTTCTCGGCCGAGACCGCCCAGGCGCGCACCGTCTCGCGCAGCGCGGCCGCGTCGCGCTCCTCTCCGAGGGCGTCGGCGACGCGCTCGGCGGCCGACTCGAGCGCGCGATGCCGCTTCTTCACCACCGACGGCACGACCGAGGTCCAGGCCTGCACGAGGTAGCGGAGGCGCTTGGCGGCCTTGCGGATCTCGTGCCGGGCGGTCTCCGCCTCCTCCGCGGGTGCGCTACTGGCCCGCTCGAGGCGCGCCAGCTCCTTGTCGACCGAGCGATCGAGGAGCTTCTTCGCACTCGATCCGGCCCGCTCCGTGAGCGGCGGATCGGCGAGCAGCGCGTCGATCGAGGCCAGCAGAGCGAGATAGCGGCCGCCGCGCAGGGTCCGCGAGACGCGGGAGAGGGCCGTCGCGTGCCTCCGCTCGCCCGCCTCGAAGAGCGTGTCGTAGGCGGAGGAGAGGCCCGGCGACTCGCCCGCTGCCGCATCGATCGCGGTGCGCAGGCGACCCGCGAGCACCTCCTCGTCGCGCGCCGCCCCGAGGACGGCGGCCAGCCAGCGGAGCTCGTCGCGAAGGGGGTCGGTCGAGGCGCGCTCGAGGACCGACCTCGACCCTGCGAGCACGGTGCGCAGGCGTCGCGTGAGCACGCGCATCCGGTGCAGCGCGTCGTCGGTCTCGAGGCGCACGTGCGGGTCGATCGACCGCAGGTCGCGCAGCAGGGCGCGGATCGCGGCGAGCGCCGCCTCTCCGCCGTCGCCCGGGGTGGCGGAGGACTCGTCGATAGGACCGCCGGTCGCGCGCGCGAGCTTCGAGGCGCTCGCGGCGGGTCGGGCCCCGGCCTCGAGCAGACGGGCCTCGATCGCGTCGAGCGCTGCCTCGCCCTCGGCACCGTGCACGTCGACCAGCTCGACCTCCCACTCGCGCCAGCGCCGCTCCTGCCCCGACCGCACGTCGAGCGCGATCACGAGATCGTCGGCGATCTCGGCGAGGAGGCGCCCCTCGCCGTCGGCCGCGCGGGTGATCCCGCGCACCGTCTCGAGCACCGCCAGCGGCTCGAGGCGGGCCCGCGCGACGTGGGCGAGGACGGGCTCGCGCACGGCGGCCGGCACGGTGCTCGTCGATGTCAGCGGCGCGTGGATCTCGGTGCGTCCCGCGGAGCCGGGGAGCTTCACGTGCCAGCCCTCGTCCGCTCCCCCGACACGGCGACGGAGGGTGATGCGGCCCCGAGAGAGGGCGCGGTCGGCGGTGTCGAAGTACTCGGCGCGGAGGGTCACCGGCTCCTCGCGGACGATGCTCGCGACCGCTCCCGCGCCGACGAGCTCGGGCAGCTCGGCCTCGGCGTCCACGTCGTACTTGCGCTCGACCTCGGTCTGCACGCTGCGGGAGGGGCTCGTCTTCTTCGCTGGATCGCTGGCCATGCTCCATTGTGCGCACGAGGCGGCACCGTCGAGGACTCCTCCCGCGCGCGCCGCCTAGGCTGGAGTGATGACTGCGCCCGTCCCTCCCGTCGCCCGTCGCATCCCCCTCGAACGCCGTCATCACGGCGATCTCGTGATCGATCAGTACGAGTGGCTGCGGCAGAAGGAGGACCCGGAGGTCCTCGCCCACCTCGAGGCCGAGAACGCCTACACCGACTCCGTGCTCGAGCCCCTCGCGCCGCTGCGGCAGACGATCTTCGACGAGATCCGCTCGCGCACGAAGGAGACCGACCTGTCGGTGCCGGTGCGCGAGGGCGCCTGGTGGTACTTCTCGCGCTCGTACGAGGGCCGCCAGTACGCGGTGCACTGCCGCGCCCCGATCTCGGGTTCCGACGACTGGACGCCTCCGTCGATCGCCGAGGGCGGCTCGCTCGAGGGCGAGCAGATCGTGCTCGACGGCAACGCGGAGGCGGAGGGTCACGACTTCTTCTCGCTCGGCAGCTTCGACGTGTCGAGCGACGGCCGCTACCTGCTCTTCGGCACCGACGTCGAGGGCGACGAGCGCTACACCCTCCGCATCCGCGACCTCTCGACCGGCGTCGACCTGCCCGACGTGGTCGAGGGCACGGGCGGCGGCGCGACCTTCGGCGCCGATGCGCGCTTCGTCTTCTACCCCACGGTCGACGAGTCGTGGCGTCCCGACACGGTCTGGCGCCACGAGGTGGGCACCGACTCCTCCGCCGACGTGACGGTCTTCTCGGAGCCGGACGAGCGCTACTGGATCGGCATCGGCCTCACCCGCAGCCGCCGCTACCTGGTGATCGAGATCGGCAGCAAGATCACGAGCGAGTGCCTGCTGCTCGACGCCGACGACCCGACGGGCGAGTTCCGCTCCGTCTGGCCGCGTCGCGAGGGAGTGGAGTACGAGGTCGAGCACGCGGTGGTCGACGGGCGTGATCGTCTCCTGATCGTGCACAACGACGGCGCCCTCGACTTCGAGATCGTCGAGGAGCCGGCCGATCTCGGCCTGAGTCACGAGCAGCGCGCCGAGGAGCGCCGCGTCGTCGTCCCGCACTCCGCCGGTCGCCGCATCGAGGGTGTCGACGCCTTCGCGAGCCACGTCGTCGTCTCCTACCGCTCGGAGGGCGCGACGCGTCTCGGCCTCCTGCGCGACGGCCGGGGCGAGGCGGTGCTCGAGGAGATCGTCTTCGGCGAGCCGCTCTACGACGCCGGGCTCGCGGGCAACCCCGAGTGGGAGCAGCCCGCGCTCCGCCTGGCGTACACCTCGTTCGTGACGCCCTCGACGGTGCTGGCGCTCGACGTGGCGACCGGCGAGCGGACCGTCCTCAAGCAGCAGCCGGTGCTCGGCGACTACGACCCCGAGCGCTACGTGCAGCGTCGCGAGTGGGCGACGGCCGCGGACGGCACCCGCATCCCGCTGTCGCTCGTCTGGCGGCGGGACGCGGCCGATCCCGACAGCGCGCCGGCACCCCTCGTGCTCTACGGCTACGGCTCGTACGAGGCCAGCATCGACCCCGGCTTCTCGATCCCCCGGCTCTCGCTGCTCGACCGCGGAGTCGTCTTCGCGATCGCGCACGTGCGCGGCGGCGGCGAGATGGGCCGCTCCTGGTACGAGAACGGCAGGACGCTCACCAAGCGCACCACCTTCACCGACTTCGTCGACGCGGCGCACCACCTGATCGAGGCCGGGTTCACGACTCCGGAGCGGCTCGTCGCCCAGGGAGGCTCGGCGGGCGGTCTGCTGATGGGCGCGGTGGCGAACATCGCCCCGGAGTCGTTCGCCGGGATCCTCGCGCAGGTGCCGTTCGTCGACGCGCTCACCTCGATCCTCGACCCGTCGCTGCCGCTGACCGTCATCGAGTGGGACGAGTGGGGCGACCCGCTGCACGACCCCGAGGTGTACGCCTACATGAAGTCGTACTCGCCCTACGAGAACGTGCGCGAGGGCGTGCGGTACCCGCGGATCCTCGCCACCACGAGTCTCAACGACACCCGGGTGCTCTACGTCGAGCCGGCGAAGTGGGTCGCGAGGCTCCGCGAGGTCGGGGCGCCGGCGCTCCTCAAGATCGAGATGACCGCCGGGCACGGCGGGGTGAGCGGACGCTACGAGCGCTGGCGCGAGGTCGCCTTCGAGTACGCGTGGACGCTCGACGTGCTCGGGCTGTCCTGAGGGCGCACCGCGGGAGTGGCGCGCTCCGGATCACCGGGGCGCGCCGCAAGCCCCAGCTGCCCGACACGCGAGCCCGTTAGGGTCGGGGTGCCGACGAAGGGGAGAGCCGACCAATGAGCGCAGGCCTATCGATCGACCGGGCCACGGCCTGGGTGGCGGAGCAGCGGTGGTACGCGAGCAAGGGGCGCAGCCCCGTTCTCGAGGTCCGCGGGGAGTGGGTGCTCCGGCGCGCGGGCGGGGACGTCGTCGTGACGCTCGTCATCGACCGCGCCGGGACCAGCCCCGTGCTGTACCAGGTGCCGGTGACCGTGCATCCGGAGCCCGTCGAGGGCCTCGAGGACGCGCTGATCTCGAGCGACGACGGCCGGTACGTCTACGACGGGCCGCGCGACCCGTTCTTCGCCGAGGCGCTGCTCGAGATGATCGCCGACGACCGCTCCTCCGACGCCGACGGCGCGCTCGGACACGCGCGTGCCGACGGCCACCGCCAGCCGGGCGCCGTGATCGGCGCGTTCGCGTCCTCGCGGATCCTGAGCGGCGAGCAGTCGAACACCTCGATCATCGTGCAGACCACCGCGGAGGACGGCTCGGCCGCCACTCCCGTGATCGTGAAGGTCTTCCGGGCGCTGCACCACGGCGACAACCCGGACGTCACCGTGCAGTCGGCCCTGAACGCGGCCGGCAGCACGCTCGTCCCCCCGGTGATCGGCAACGTCACCGGCGAGTGGGACGACAGCGGGGAGGAGTCGGGCCGCGCGTTCGGCCATCTCGCCTTCGCCCAGGAGTTCCTCCCCGGCGTCGAGGACGCCTGGCGCGTCGCTCTCGAGGCCGTGGGCACCGACTCCGACTTCACCGGCCCCGCCCGCGAGCTGGGCCTCGCGACTGCCGAGGTTCACGCCGTGCTGGCCGACGTCATGGAGACCGAGGACGCCTCGCCCGAGGTGATCGAGCGGATGATCGGCAGCATGCGCCGCCGCCTCCGGATCGCCTCGGCCGAGGTGCCCGTCATCGCCGAGGACGCGGAGGCGATCGACGCCGTCTTCCGCGCGGCCGCCGACGCGCCGTGGCCGAGACTGCAGCGGATCCACGGCGACTACCACCTGGGCCAGGTGCTGTCGGTGCCCGGCCGCGGCTGGGTGCTGCTCGACTTCGAGGGCGAGCCGCTGCGACCGATGAACGAGCGGCGGATGCCCGACATCGCCCTGCGCGACGTGGCGGGCATGCTGCGGTCGTTCGACTACGCCGCGGGCGCCTCGGAGCAGGACTCCCCCGGCACGTCCCGGTCGGCCTGGGCGGCCGCGACGCGCGCCGCGTTCCTCGAGGGCTACACGGAGCGGGCGGGAGACGTCGTCACTGCACATCGCGCCGTGCTCGACGCGTTCGAGCTCGACAAGGCCGTCTACGAGGCGATCTACGAGGCTCGCAACCGCCCGGGCTGGTTGTCCATCCCCGTCGCCGCGGTCCAGCGTCTCGCTGCGCACTCGTAGGGTTCAGAGATGAGCGAACGCGACACGACCCCCGAGCCCCTCGATCCGCTGAGCGACTTCTCCCTCCCGGGCGACGCCGATCTGCACGTGGAGGGCGACGCCTCCGGAGCCGACGGCGCCGAGATCGCCGAACCGGGAGACGACGAGGACTGACTCCCTTGCGGGGGTCGACTCCGCGGAGAGACGATGGGGCTCATGGGTGAGCTCGTCGTGCAGCAGTTCGTCTCGGCCGACGGCTTCGCCGCGAACGCCGACGGAGTGTTCGACGTCTTCGAGGGCGTCGGCACCGAGATGGCCGACTTCGAGGAGCGCAACGCGGCGCGGATGTCCGGCGTCGACGCGATCCTGCTCGGTCGCGCCACCTACGAGATGTTCGTGCAGTACTGGCCGACTCCCGCCTCCGACGCCGAGGTGATCGCGGAGGCGATCAACAGCACGCCGAAGCACGTGGTCTCGGCGACGCTGACGCAGGCGCCGTGGGGGTCGTTCGCACCCGCCAGGATCATCGGCCTCGAGGAGATCGACGCGGTCGTCGCGTCTCCGGGCGAGACCCTCGTCTGGGGCAGCCTGGCGCTGACGCGGCACCTCTTCGCGGCGGATGCCGTCGACCGGGTGCGACTGGTGGTGCTGCCCACGGCGATCGGACGCGGCGTGCCGTGGTCGCCTCCGGAGACACCGCTCGCGCTCGAGCTGCTCGACGTCGCGCACTTCGGCAACGGGATGGTCGAGACGGAGTACCGGGTCGCCCGCCGCTGAGCGCGCTCGGACCGCGGCGGGTCAGCCGCCCATCTCCGGCTCGGCCCAGGAGGCGATCTCGGACCCGGCGTCGGCGCAGTCGCCGGACAGCTCGGTGACCAGTGCGCTCCAGTCGTCGGCGACGGGGTCGTAGGTCCAGCGCCCGGCGGCGGTCTCGGCCTGCCGCAGGTGGTCGCGGATCGCGGTCACCGACGCGGTGATCGCCGGGTCGTCGGATCGGACGGTGGAGAGCTGGAAGGCCTGGCGCTCGAGGAACGATCGGTACGACTCCTCCGACACCTCGCCGCTGTCGCGGAACCACCGCATCGTCCACTCGAGGCTGAACAGCGAGGTGTAGCGGCCGCAGGCGTAGGACGCGCTCAGATCCTGCTCGCCGGCGGTGCGGTCGAGGGGCTCGGGGGTCGCCGTCACGGTGACGGTGGGAACGGGTGCCGCCGCCTCGGCCGCGGCACAGCCGGTGAGCAGCGCGACGGACGCGAGGACGGCACCTCCCCCGCGGAGTGCGGTGATCCGACGTCGTCCGGTCTGCGTGTCCCCCATGCGGTGACCCTACCGACTCCGAGGCGAGCGGCGGGATCTGGCCGCTGAGCGAGTCCTCCCGCGCGAAGGCGACGGTCTCGCGACGGCGACGTGACGCGTTCGCGTCACAGGACCCCTCCGATGGGTGACGCGGGCGGGCTGTTCGGGACTCTGGTCGGACCCGAACCGACCGACTCCGAAAGGCAGCCCGTGAACACCACCTCCTCCTCCTCCGAGCCGTCCCGCTCGCTCTCGCGTCGCACCCTGGCGACCGGCGCGGCCTGGTCGCTCCCCGTGATCGCCGTCGCCGCCTCCGCCCCGCTCGCGTCCGCCTCCCCCGGCACCGCGCCCTGCATCGACCCGGCCGACGGCGCCTGCATCGCGGACTGGAAGGGCGACCACCACTACGGCAGCGACGAGCACGACCCGGCGCGCCGCTCGTACGACTTCCCCGTGTTCGTCACCGACGCGGCCGGCACGGCCGTCGAGGACGCGACCGTGACCGTGCTCGCCTCCGGCTCGAACTCCGATGGCGACCTGCTGGGTGTCTACGCCTACCCGGCGCCCTCGAACGGCGGACCCGAGAGCTCGCCGAGCCCCGCCGCGACGCTGACCCACGGGCCCGCCGGTCGCTACCTCTTCGCGGTGAACACGCAGAACCTCTCGACGCACGAGCGCCCCGCGACGGCGACGCTGACCATCACGGCGACCACGTCGGCCGGCAGCGCGACCTCGGTCGTCACGGTGCAGTTCTCCGAGACGGACTGACCGCTCGAGCGCGGCGGTGCGATCTGCAGGCGGTGGGGCGAGAACGCCGCCGATCAGGCGGCAGGATCGACCGGATCCGCGGGATCGCCTGCAGACCGCACGCCGCGCTCCCCACCACCGCACGACGCCGGCTCAGTCGCCGCCGGAGCGGACCGTCCTCGGGGTCGCCCCGAGCTGCGCCTTCATCGCCCCGCGCAGGTGACGCGTCGAAGTGAACCCCGACCGGTTCGCGGCCTCCCTGATCGACACGCTGCCGCGTCGACCCTCCCGCAGCAGCTCGTGCGCGAGACGCAGGCGCTCCACCCGGAGCTCGCCCGCCAGCGACGAGCCGACGAGCCGGAAGTCGCGCTGGAGGGTCCGCACCGAGACACCGAGCTCCGCGGCGACCGAGGCCGGGGTCGTTCCCGGATCGGAGGCGGTCGTCTCGAGGACGCGCCGGGCGCGCTCGACGCGCGACGCCTCCTGAGGACGCTGCGGACCCCGCCCGTTCTGCAGCAGCAGGACCGCGAGCACCTGCAGCACGGAGTCGGCCGTCGCGTCCTCGGTGCCGTCCGGCTCGGGCGTGTTCAGCAGCGCGGTGAAGAACGCCCGGAGCGGCGTGATCAGGTGCGACGCGAGCGGGACGCCCTCGTCGAGGGAGTCGACCGCGACTCCGAGCGGTCGCAGACTGTCGATCGAGACGGTGACCTGCAGCGAGTCGACCGGCATGCTCGCGTGGTGCTCGGCCAGCGGCCCGCGGACGAACGCGGCCTGGCCGGCCCTCAGCCCGTGGCGGCTCCCGGTGAAGGTCAGCTCGCCGTCGAGCAGGAAGAGCACGGTGACGACCTCCTGCCGAGCGGAGTCGCTCACCGTCACCGGCGACTGGCGCACCCTGACCAGGGCGACGTCCCGGGTGATCCGGCGGCCCCGGCCCAGCAGGTAGTGGGGCCCGCCGCCCGCGAAGACGACGCTCGCCGGGAGGTCGTCGACCGAGCCCGGGCCGAGATGGGTCCATTCGATGGGCGCGTGCACACGTGCTCTTCCGATCACGGACCGCTGCGACCCCTCGGGGCGGTCCTCCGGCGGTGCTCGAGCTGCGGCGGAGGTGCGTGCATCACCTCGCCCGGGGTCAGGGGGACGGGGTGGACCGGCAGTGAGCGACGTCAGTCCGAGCGTAGGAGTGACCCTCGAACGGGAGTAATCGACACGAGAGGCTTGCGCTCCGCAGTGGGATCGTGACCCTAGAGCCAGCCCCACTTCTTGAACAGCCGGTGCAGGACGACGCTCGAGGCGAGCATCGCACCGAGCGCCGCGGGGTAGCCCCAGGCGAGGTGCAGCTCGGGCATGGCGTCGAAGTTCATGCCGTACACGCTCGAGATCATGGTGGGCGCGAAGAAGATGGCGGCCCACGCCGAGATGCGCTTGACCTCGTCGTTCTGCTGGTTGCCCGCCTCCGCCAGCTTCTTCATGTCCTCGTTCTGGCGCTGCGCGACGAGAGTCGCGTTCACGGCGAGGATCTCGCGCAGCGTCGTGCGGAAGCCGTCGACCCGCTCGTTCACTACCGCGACGTGGTCGGCGACGTCGCGGATGTAGCGGCGCAGCTCGACGTCGGACTGGAAGACCTCGAAGTCGGTGACCAGGCGGCCGAGCATGCCGACGAGCGGCGAGACCGCCCGCTGGAAGTCGAGGACCTCCTGGCTGAGCTCGTAGATGCGCCGCGACACGGCGGGGTCTCCCTCGAAGACCTGCGCCTCGATCTCGTCGATGTCGTTCTCGAGGCCGGCGACGACGGGCGAGTACTGATCGACCACGGCGTCGAGGATCGCGTAGAGCACGGCGACGGGGCCGACGCGCAGCAGCGCGGGGTCGGCCTCCATCCGCCGGCGCACGAGCGAGAGGTCGGGCTTCTCGGAGTGGCGCACCGTCACCACGAAGTTCGGCCCGACGAACAGGTGCAGCTCGCCGAAGTCGACCTCCTCGCGCTGGTCGGAGTAGCTGGCCGCGCGGAGCACGACGAACATGTCGTCGCCGTAGCGCTCGAGCTTGGGGCGCTGGTGGGCGCTGATCGCGTCCTCGATGGCCAGAGGGTGCATCGAGAACTCGTCCTCGAGCGAGGAGAGCTCCGCCTCCGTCGGCCGGTAGAGGCCGATCCACGCCATCGCGTCGGGGAGCTTCTGGAGGGCGGCGAGCGCCTCCGGGATGCTGTGCGGCGAGACGATCCGGCGGCCGTCCTGGTAGATCGCGTTGTCGACGGTGCTCGTCCGCACGGGCTCCTCGGGCGGGCGGATCCGCTCGATCGGACTGGTGTCCTCCGCCACCGCGCGCGTGCGCGAGCCGAGTCCCAGGATCGTGGAGGGGACGCGGGGCAGTCTCATCCCGTGCTCCTCTCGTCGTGGCCGACGACCTATTGTGCACCCGCCGGTGAACGAGAGGTGTCCGAGCGCGCGGCCGGTGTCGGAGGTGCTCAGTAGCCTGGACCGGCACGACGGCAACCCTCGCGAAAGGACGGATGTGAAGCTCCTGCACACCTCCGACTGGCACATCGGGCGCACGTTCTTCGGCCACTCCAGCGTCGCGGCGCTCGGCACGGTCCTCGACGCGCTCGTCGAGACGGTTCGGGCGGAGGCGGTCGACGCCGTCCTCGTCGCCGGTGACGTCTTCGACTCGGCGGTGCCCGCGGCCGAGCACTACACCCTGCTCACCCGCACGCTCGAGGCGATCCGCGGGGCGGGTGCCGAGGTCGTGCTGACCAGCGGCAACCACGACTCGCCCGCGCGACTGGGCTTCCAGGCGGGGCTGCTGCGCACCTCCGGCGTGCACGTGCTCACCGACCCCGAGCGCTACACCGAGCCCGTCGTGCTGCGGGGCGCCGACGGGGTCGAGGCGGGCGTCTACGGCATCCCCTACCTCGAGCCCGCCCTCTACCGGCACCGGCACCCGGAGGAGTCGCTGCGCCGCCACGAGGAGGTCCTGTCGTTCGCGATGCGCCGGGTGCGCGAGCACGCCGAGTCCGCAGGCAGGCCGTGGGTGGTGCTCTCGCACTGCTTCGCGGTCGGGGCGCCGACGGCGACGGTCGAGCGCGACATCACCGCGGGCGGCATCGACTACGTCTCGGTCGACCACTTCGCAGCGGCCGACTACGCCGCGCTCGGGCACATCCACGGGCGGGCGACGCTGCTGCCGAACGTCCGCTACTCCGGGGCCCCGCTGCACTACTCGTTCGGCGAGGCGTCGAAGCCCCGCGGCGGATGGCTGGTCGAGCTGGACTCCTCCGGTCTGCGCGAGGTCACCTGGTCGCCGCTGCCCGTGCCGCGGCGCCTGAGCGTGATCGAGGGGCCGCTCGCGACGCTGCTGAGCGACCCGTCGCTCGGCGAGTACGAGGGCGACTGGGTGTCGGCCGTGCTCACCGACGAGGTGCGCCCGCTCGACGCGATGACGCGGCTGCAGTCGCGGTTCCCCGGCTGCGCGACGCTGGAGCACCGTCCGCCGCACGCGGCCGCCGAGCGGCGCGAGTACGCCGAGCGGGTGCGGGGGCGCAGCGACGTCGAGATCGTCGACGACTTCCTCGCCCACGTGCGCGGCGGGCACGGGGCGACGGAGCTCGAGCGCGCCCTGGTGCTCGACGCCCTCGCCGCGGTCGACGCCGAGGCGA
>NZ_WUCC01000013.1 GCF_009807095.1 Rathayibacter sp. VKM Ac-2754
GAGCTCGCTGGTCGAGTAGCCCCGCAGGGGCGTATCGAGACCCACCAGCGTCAGAAGGGAGGTCTGCACGCCCGGCCTTCTGACGGATGTGGATCTCGATACGCCCGCTGCGCGGGCTGCGGGCTCGATCAGCGGGGAGGGGGCGGACTGGCTTTCTGACGCTGGTGGAGCCTCTGGGAGAGGACTGCCGCAAGCTCGCTGGTCGAGTAGCCGCCGCAGGCGGCGTATCGAGACCCACCAGCGTCAGCAGGGAGGTCTGCAAGCCCGGCCTTCTGACGGACGTGGATCTCGATACGCCCGCTGCGCGGGCTACTCGATCGGCGAGGATGCCGCCCGCCGACGGGTGGTCGGGCGGTTGGCCGCGGCGAACCGCGCCGTCAGATCCGGTCGTCGAGGGCCGCGAGCAGCGCCGCGCGGTCCTCGCGGAGGATCGACGCCCCGCTGCCGGGGATCGCGCGCACCTCGACGCCGCGGTCGGAGAGCACCGAGGCGAGCGACGCGTGGCCCAGCGGGTCCTCGGGGAGCACGGCGAGCGTCGGCACGGTGAAGCCCTTCGGGGCGTCCGCCGCGTCCTTCGCGGTCAGGCCTGATGCCGATGCCGGATCCCAGAGGCGGTGCGCCGAGACGTCGAGCTCGATCTGCTCGTCGGTCCAGATCGGGTGGCGGCGGCGCACCTCGTCGGCGTCGCCCTTCTCGACCCGCGCGAGGGAGCCGGCGCGGTGCAGCGCCCCACCCAGCCCCCGCGCATCCGAGAACGCGGGGTCGAGCAGGATCAGCCGCTCGGGCCGGTAGTCGACGAGCTGCGCGGCGACGACCGCGCCGAGTCCGTGGCCGATGATCAGGTCGGGAGTCTGCAGGACCGACGCGCGGACGTCGCCCGCCCAGCGCTCGGGGGAGTACGTGGGCGACTTCGGCGAACCGCCGTGGCCGGCGAGGTCCGGCGCGATCACGCGGTAGCCGTGCTCCTGCAGCGCCGGGACGAGGGCGTACCAGACGCGCGAGTCGGAGGCGAGGCCGTGCAGCAGCAGTGCGACGCGCTCGCCCGCTCCGCCGTAGTCGCGGACGTAGAGCTGGAGCGGCTCGGCGGGACCGGCCGCGAGGGCCTTCCGCTCGGCGCGGGTCGGCTCGAGTACGAGGGCGTTGCCGAAGACGCGCGGCGCGGGTCCGAAGGCGTCGCGGGCGCTCTGCACGACGCGGCGGCCGAGCATCGCGTTGCCGACGCCTCCGATCGCCGCGCCGATGCCGAACGGCATGGCGCGACCGACGAGCCCTGCGCCCTGCTGGGTGAGGAAGTGCCGGGTGAAGGAGCGCTTGGCCCGATCGGCGATCTCGCCGACGAGGAAGGACGGCAGGCCCTTGGTCACGACCGAGCCCCAGTACTGGTTGAGGCCCGCCCCGCCGCCGACCGCCTGGCCCGCGACCTGACGGACCAGCTCGCTCCCGGAGGATCCCATCATCAGTGTGAGCACCAGCGCCCGCGCGCGCTCGGGATCCTCGAGTCGGATGCCGTGCACCTCGGTCACCGACTGCGCGAAGAGCGCGCTCGCCTCGAGGAACCCGGCGGCGCCCGCCCCCGACAGAGCGACGGAGGTGACGGTGCCGATCCCGGGGACGACGGCGGTCGCGCCGATCGCCGCGCCTCCTGCGGCGACGCTCGCGAGGTACTGGCGCTCGAGCGAGGTGATCAGCTGCTCCGGAGTCGCGTTCGGCCGGCGGCGGCGCAGGGCGCGGATGTTCGCCAGCACGGCGGGGCGCTGCACGGCGAGCAGTCAATCGAGCATCCGGGCCAGCTGGGCGTTCTCGACCTGCGCCTCCGATCCCGACGTGTCGTCGATCCGCTTCTCGAGGTCGCGCTTGCGCTTGCGGTCGGCCATGTCCTGCAACTCCTGCGTCGTCTGCCGACCGCGGGCGGCACGGCGCACCGGGGTCAGTCGGCGGCGGCCTGCGGTTTCGGCGCGTAGTCCTCAGCGTAACGGGCGAGAACCTGCTCGATCGGTGCGTCCAGGACGAGTCGGCCCTTGTCCAGGTAGAGCCCGCGGGTGCAGAACCGCCGCAGGTCGCGCTCGTTGTGCGAGACGAAGAACAGCGTCCGGCCGGCGGCGAGGAGCTCCTCGATGCGGGCGTAGCACTTCTCGCGGAAGGCCTTGTCGCCCACCGCGAGCACCTCGTCGACCAGGATGATCGGCTCCTCGAGGCGGGAGACGACCGAGAACGCGATCCGCACCTTCATCCCGCTCGAGAGGTGCTTGTAGGGGGTGTCGAGGAAGTCGCCGATCTCGGCGAAGTCGATGATCGAGTCGAAGCGGTCGTCGACCTCGCGCCGCGACATGCCGTGCAGCCCGGCCGTCAGGTAGACGTTCTCGCGGACGCTGAGGTCGGCGACGAAGCCCCCGGTGATCTCGATGAGCGGAGCGACTCCGCCGCGCACCTCGACGACGCCCTCGTCGGGCAGCACGACTCCCGCCACCAGCTTGAGGAGGGTCGACTTGCCCTGGCCGTTCCGCCCGACGACCCCGATGGCCTCGCCCTGGCGCACCTCGACGTCGAGCCCCCGCAGCGCCCAGAACTCGCCCGGGCGGGAGCGCCGGGAGCGGCCGGCGAAGAGGTCCTTGAAGGAGCGGCGCCCGCGGCGGTTGCGGCGGAAGCTGATCCCGAGACCGCGGCACGCGATGACGACGGGATTCTCGGTCGCCGACGACGCCATCACAGCTCCTTCAGGACCGCGCGCTCGGAGCGGCGGAAGACGATCAGGCCGACGACGAGCAGGAGCACCGAGATCAGCGCGGAGGTGAGGATCAGCGGCAGGTCGAGCTCGCTCGCGAAGAAGGTGGAGCGGTAGAGCGCGAAGATCCCGCTCAGCGGGTTGAGCGCCGCGTACGGCTGGATCCCGACGGGCAGGTTCGCGGTCGAGTAGATGATCGGCGACGCGTAGAAGAGGAAGCGCAGCACCAGCTTGATCACGCGCTCGAGGTCGCGGAAGAAGACCACGAGCGGAGCGACCAGGAGGCCGACCCCGAGGGTGAGGATCGCCTGCAGCACGATCGCGACCGGGAAGAGCAGGACGGCGGGAGTCACCTCGGCACCGGCGAGCACCGCGAACAGGACGAGCACCGGGATGCTCGCCACGAACTCGATTCCCTTCGAGAGCACGATCCGCCCGACCCAGATCGTGCGCGGGATCGAGGTCGAGCGCACGAGCTTCGCCTCCTTGAGGAAGGCGCGCGTGGCGTCGGAGGTGGCCTGGTTGAACCACATCCACGGCAGCAGCCCCGCGAGGAGGAAGACGATGTACGGGTCCTCGCCGACCGAGCGGTCGAAGACCACCGTGAAGACGAAGTAGTAGATCCCCGACATCACGAGCGGGTCGAGGACCGACCAGAAGTAGCCGAGAGCGCTCGTGGCGTAGCGGACGGTCAGGTCGCGCCGGGTGAGCAGCCACAGCGAGTGCCGGTAGCGCCACGCCCTGGAGCGACGGTGGCGGACGGCCGTCTCGGCCGAGGTGTCCGGCGCTGCTGGTGTGCTCATCCCGCGCGACTCCTCCCGACCGTCCGACCCGCCTGTGCGAGCCGGAGGAGCCGGGAGCGTCAGACGAAGAGGTTCGCGCGCTCGAGGTCTTCGGCGAAGTCCACCTCGACGGCGTAGAGGTCGGAGATGTCCATCGGCTCGACGAGCAGTCTGTCCTGCTCGATCGCCAACTCTAGGCCACGCTCGAAGTAGTCCTGGGCGTCCACGCGGGCGAGGTGGCGGATCAGCGCGGGCTTGTCGGCGGCCGAGACGTAGTTGATGCCGACCGCCTCGCCGAGGCCGCCGCGGACGGTCTTGGAGAGCTGGTCGATGTAGCCCTCGGCGCTCGTCGTGTACTTGACCTCCTCGTCCGACACCTTCGCGGTGTTGACGGTGACGAAGGAGGTGTCCTTCGCGATGAGCGCCCTCGTGCGGTCGAGGATGCGGGGGTCGAAGACGACGTCGCCGTTCATCCAGAGCACGCCGCCCTGACCCGACGCCTGGAGGGCGCGCAGGAGGCTCTTCGAGGTGTTGGTCTGGTCGTACTGCTCGTTGTAGACGAACGATGCCTGGGGGAACGCCTCGATGATGTGCTCGAGCTTGTAGCCGACCACGATGCTCACGGGCGTCTTCGCTCCGAAGGCGTGGTGGATGTTGTCGAACTGCTGCTGCATGATCGTGCGGCCGTCGCTGAGCGGGGTCAGCGGCTTCGGGAGGGACCGGCCGAGTCGGCTGCCCATTCCGGCGGCGAGGATGACGACCGAGGCGGGGATACCGCCCGTGCTGCTCCGTGAATCCGAGTGGGTCGTCATGTCTTCTCCTCGTGTTAACCGCCGCGTATCGATCTGATTGCTCCCTGGGTCGTTGCTTAGTGTACAGTTCCGGCTCGCTCAGGCCAGGGTGGTTGACGTCTCGACGTGTCGCGAGGACCCGATGCGCTCCTGTCGGGCTGCGAGCGAGTTGGTACCGTAGCCGGATGACGTCCGCGACGAACGCCGAGGAATCCGAGCGCGAGGCTGCTCCGCCCGCGGATCCGTCGATCGCCGAGGCGCCCGAAACCACGGAGGAGCCGGAGGTCGCGGGGGAGCCCGCGATCGCCGGAGAGCCGCAGGTCGTCGAGGAGGGGGGCGCGCCCGTCGCCGCCCCCGTCGTCTTCGCGCTGCGCGGACTCACCCGCACCTTCGGCCGCACCGTCGCCGTCGACCGCATCGACCTCGAGGTCAGGGCCGGCACCTTCTGCGGCATCATCGGGCCCAACGGCGCCGGCAAGACGACCACCCTCTCGATGATGACGGGGCTCCTCCGCCCCGACACCGGCCAGGTGCTCGTGCACGGCGTCGACGTCTGGAAGGACTCCGCCGCCGCCAAGCGGCTCATCGGAGTCCTGCCCGACCGCCTCCGGCTCTTCGACCGGCTCACCGGAGCCCAGTTCCTCTACTACGCCGCGGCGCTGCGCGGGATCGACCGCGCGACGGCGAAGCAGCGGATCGCCGAGCTCGCCGGGGCGCTCGGCCTCACCGACGCTCTCGAGCGCCTGATCTCGGACTACTCCGCCGGCATGGCGAAGAAGGTCGCGCTGGCCGGCGCCATGATCCACGCTCCGCGGGTGCTCGTGCTCGACGAGCCCTTCGAGTCGGTCGACCCCGTCTCCTCGGCCGCGGTCATCACCGTGCTCCGGCGCTTCGTCGCCGGGGGCGGCACGGTGGTGCTCTCGAGTCACGGCCTCGACTTCATCGAGCGCGTCTGCGACGACGTCGCCGTGATCGTCGGCGGCAAGGTGCTCGCCTCCGGATCGGTCGCCGAGGTCGCCGGGACCGCGACGCTCGAGGAGCGCTTCCTCGAGCTCGCGGGCGGCAAGCAGATCGCCGAGGGGCTGCAGTGGCTGCACGACTTCTCCGGCTGAGGCTCGACGTCCTCCTCGGGGCGTTCCGCTCCGGACCCGCGTCGACCGCCGGTGTGCTGCTCGGCGTGCTCGTCGTCGTCGCGGCCACGGCCGGGCTGCTCGCCGGGCTCCGCGCGCTCGAGCCCGCGAGCGGACTCGCGGCCGACGCCGTGGTGGTCGGCGGATCGCTGCTCACGCTCGCGTTCCTCGCGCTGCCGTTCCTGCTCGGCCCGGTCGACCCGATGGATCCGCGGGCGTTCCGGCTCTTCGGCATCCCGAGCGTCCGGCTCGCGGCGGCCCTGGCCCTGGCCGGGCTGATCTCGGCGCCGGTGCTCGCGCTCGCCGTGCTGGGCGGGGCGCTCGTCCCGCTCTTCCCGGGCGCCGGCGCGCTCGGCGTGCTCGGTCCGCTGCTCGGGGTGCTCACGAGCGCCCTCCTCGCGCGGATCGGCCTCGCCGCCTCCGCCGCCCTCGTGCCCTCGCGCACCGCGCGGGAGCTGCTCGCGGTACTGGGACTCGTCCTGATCCTCGCGGTGCCCGTCGCCCTCGTCCTGGTCACGGGACTCGACTGGGGAGGCGCGGGCTCGCGGGTGCTCGACGGTCTCGCCTCGGCGCTCGGCGCGACTCCTCTCGGTGCCGCCTGGGCGATCGCCCCGGCGGCCGCTGCGGGCGACCCCGTCCCGTCCCTCCTCGTCGCCCTGCTCACGCTCGTCGTCGCGGCGGCCGTGTGGTGGCTCGTGGTCCGGGTGCTGACCGAGCGTCCGGAGCGCACGCACCGCCCGGCGCGCGGGGTCCGGCTGGGCTGGTTCGAGGTGCTCCCCGCCTCGCCCGCCGGGGCGATCGCCGCCCGCAGCATCACCTACTGGGCGCGGGACCCGCGCTACCAGGCGTCGCTCGTGGCCGTGCCGCTCCTGCCGGTCGTGACCCTCGTGCTGCTGGCGGTCGTCGGAGTGCCCTTCCCGCTGCTGTCGCTGCTCCCGGTGCCGCTCGTCGTGCTGTTCCTCGGCTGGTTCCTGCACAACGACGTCGCCTACGACGGATCGGCCTTCTGGCTGCACGTGGCGGCCGGAGTCCGCGGCCGCGCCGACCGCCTCGGCCGCGCGTTCCCCACACTCCTGCTCGGGCTGCCGATCGTCCTGCTCGGCTCGCTGGTGAGCAGTGCGACCTCGGGGCTGGACGGCTCCTTCCCGGTGCTCCTCGCGGCCAACACCTGCCTGCTGCTCGTGCCCGCGGGAGTCGCGAGCGCCGTGTCGGCGCGGCTCGCCTACCCGGCGCCGCGGCCCGGCGACAGCGCGTTCGTGCAGCCGCAGGCGCCCGGCGCGAGCGGCGCGGGTCCCCAGGCGCTCGCCTTCGGGCTCGGGCTGCTGCTGGCGGCGCCGACGGTGGTGCTCGCCCTCCGCGCCCTCTTCGTCGATCCGGAGGCGGTGTCCACGGCGGTGCTCACCGGCTTCGGCAGCGCGGTGGTCGTGTTCGTTCTCGGCGTCCTGCTCGGCGGGGCGCTCTTCGACCGCCGAGCGGCCGAGCTGGTCTCGTTCACCAGCCGCTACTGAGCCGCGGCCCGGAGTCGCTCCGAGGGAGCGCGCGTAGAATCCTCCGCATGACGACCCGGCCTGAGAACAGCAGCACCGACCCCCTCGAGGGCGGCGGAGGAACCGCCACCCTCGACCGCGAGCTCGAGGAGCTCCTCAACCAGGAGACCGTCGAGCCCGGCGATCACGAGCGCTTCTCGCACTACGTCCCGAAGGACAAGATCCTCGAGAGCGCCATGACCGGCAAGCCCGTCCGTGCGCTCTGCGGCAAGAAGTGGCTCCCGGGCCGCGACCCCGAGAAGTTCCCGGTCTGCCCGGCCTGCAAGGAGATCTACGCCCGGATGAAGTAGGGCGCGCCTCAGGCGTAGCGCGTCGGCAGCACGGGGTCGCCACGGCCCAGACGCAGGGCGTCCTGCGGCAGCTCGAGCACAGCATTGGCGTGGTGCTCGCGAGCGGCATGCACGCCCGCCGGTCCGAGGTGGTCCGGGAGGATCGTCCCGTCGTCGATCAGCGGCACGAGCAGCGCCCGCTCATCCTCGCCGACGGCGCCCTCCGGCCCCGCGCCCACGTGCACGACCTCCTCGACGGCGATGCCGTCCTCGGTGAGGAGGCGGCCGGCGGCCTTGCGCCCGCCGATGGACGCCTTCGCGATCGACTTCTTGGCGACGGCGACCCACTCGCCCGCGTCGTCCTCGTGCGCCACGAGCTTGTAGACCATGCCCGCCGTCGGGTGGCCGGAGCCCGTCGCGACCGAGGTCCCGACGCCGTAGGAGTCGACGGGCGAGGCGGCGAGCGCGGCGATGCCGTACTCGTCGAGATCGTTGGTGACGGTGATCCTCGTGCCGGTCGCACCGAGCGCGTCGAGCTGCGCGCGCACGGCGGCCACCTGCTGCGGGAGGTCGCCGGAGTCGATCCGCACGGCGCCGAGGCCGGTGCCCGCCACGCGGACGGCCAGGTCGACCGCGGCGGTCACGTCGTAGGTGTCGACGAGGAGCGTCGTGCCGGGCCCGAGGGCTGCGACCTGCGCGCGGAACGCCGCCTCCTCCGAGTCGTGCAGGAGGGTGAAGGCGTGCGCGGACGTGCCCATGGTCGGCACGCCCCAGCTGCGGCCCGCCTCGAGGTTCGACGTCGCTCCGAATCCGGCGATGTAGGCGGCGCGGGCCGCGGCGACCGCCGAGCGCTCGCCGGCGCGCCGCGATCCCATCTCGGCGAGCGGGCGGCCGTCGGCGGCCGACACCATGCGCGCGGCGGCGCTCGCGACGGCGCTGTCGTGGTTGAGGACGCTCAGCACGAGGGTCTCGAGCAGCACGCCCTCGGCGAAGGGCGCCTCGACGATCAGCACGGGGGAGCCGGGAAGGTAGACCTCGCCCTCGCGGTAGCCCCAGACGTCCCCGCCGAAGCGGTAGTCCGCGAGCCAGTCGAGAGTGCGGGAGTCGACCACGCGGTTCTCCTGCAGCCAGTCGAGCTCCGGCTCGCCGAAGCGGAACCGCGAGATCAGCTCGAGGAGGCGGCCGGTGCCCGCGAGGACCCCGTAGCGGCGCCCGGGCGGCAGGCTCCTCGCGAACACCTCGAACATGCAGCGGCGGTCGGCGGTGCCGCTGCCGAGAGCGCCCTCGACCATCGTGAGCTCGTAGCGGTCGGTGAGGAACGACGTCGCATCCATCCGATCAGTGTTCCACGAGCCCGCCGGTAGGCTCGTCTCCTGTGACGGACGCACCCATCGGCATCTTCGACTCCGGGGTCGGCGGGCTCACCGTGGCCCGCTCGGTGATCGACCAGCTGCAGAACGAGTCGATCGTCTACCTCGGCGACACCGCGCACTCGCCCTACGGTCCGAAGCCGCTCGCGGACGTCCGCGCGTACGCCCTCGACACGCTCGACACGCTGGTCGACCAGGGCGCGAAGCTGCTCGTGATCGCCTGCAACACCGCCTCGGCGGCGATGATGCGGGACGCCAGGGAGCGCTACACGATCGGCCGCGGCATCCCCGTGGTCGAGGTCATCCAGCCGGCGGTCCGCAGCGCGGTGCGCGACACCCGCAACCGCAGGGTCGGAGTGATCGGCACGGTCGGCACGATCCGCTCCCGCGCCTACGACGACGCCTTCGTCGCGGCCCCCGACCTCGAGCTCGTCACCGCGGCGTGCCCGCGCTTCGTCGAGTTCGTCGAGGCGGGGATCACCTGGAGCGACGAGCTGCTCGCGCTCGCCGAGGAGTACCTCGCGCCGCTCAAGGCGGCCGGAGTCGACACGCTCGTCCTCGGCTGCACCCACTACCCGCTGCTGCGCGGCGCCATCGCCTACGTGATGGGCCCCGACGTGCGCCTGGTGTCGAGCGCCGAGGAGACCGCGCTCGACGTCTACCGCACGCTCGTCGCGCACGGCCTGCAGCGCACCGCCTCCGCTCCGCCGAGCTACCGCTGGGAGGAGACCGGATCGAGCGACTTCGTCCGCCTCGCCCGCCGGTTCCTCGGCCCAGAGGTCTCGAGCGTCGACCTCGTCGAGACCGGCACCATCAATCTGCGCGAGCTCGACCGGGCCGCGCGACAGACAGGGAGTCCCCAGTGACCGACAGCACCTCCGCCCAGCCGGCCGTGAAGCGCAAGGACGGCCGCGCGGCCGACGAGCTGCGCACCGTCACCATCGAGCGCGGCTGGAGCACGCAGGCCGAGGGCTCGGCCCTCGTCTCGTTCGGGAACACCCGGGTGCTCTGCACCGCCTCCTTCACCAACGGTGTGCCGCGCTGGCTCCAGGGCAAGGGCAAGGGCTGGGTCACCGCGGAGTACGCGATGCTGCCGCGCTCGACCAACTCCCGGATGGACCGCGAGGCGGTCAAGGGCAAGGTCGGCGGGCGCACCCACGAGATCTCGCGCCTGATCGGGCGCAGCCTCCGCGCCGTGGTCGACATGAAGGCGCTCGGCGAGAACACCATCGTGATCGACTGCGACGTGCTGCAGGCCGACGGCGGCACCCGCACGGCGGCGATCACCGGCGCCTACGTCGCGCTGGTCGACGCCATCGAGTGGGCCCGCGGCAAGAAGTACGTCGGCCAGAAGGCGACGCCGCTGATCGACAGCCTCTCCGCCGTCTCGGTCGGCATCATCGACGGCGTCCCGATGCTCGACCTCGCCTACGTCGAGGACGTGCGCGCCGAGACCGACATGAACGTCGTCGTGACGGGCCGCGGCCTCTTCGTCGAGGTCCAGGGCACCGCGGAGGGCGCGCCGTTCGACCGCCGCGAGCTCGACGCGCTGCTCGACCTCGCCGTCGGCGGTGCCGCCGACCTCGCGCGCATCCAGGCGGAGGCGCTCGCCGCGGAGCCGGGGCCCCGCGCGTGAGCCTGGATCTCGTCCTCGCGACGCACAACGCGGGCAAGGTCGAGGAGTTCCGCGCGATGCTCGCGGGCGCGCTGCCGGGAGTCGGCGTGCGGGCCTACGACGGGCCCGAGCCGGTCGAGGACGGCGTCACGTTCGCGGAGAACGCGCTGATCAAGGCCCGGGCGGCCGCGGCGCACACCGGCCTCGTTGCGCTCGCCGACGACTCCGGGATCTGCGTCGACGTGCTGGGCGGCGCCCCCGGGATCTTCTCGGCGCGCTGGTCGGGCAGGGCGCACGACGCCCGGGCCAACCTCGAGCTGCTGCTCGCCCAGCTCGACGATGTGAAGGCCGAGCACCGCGCGGCGCACTTCAGCTGCACGATCGCGCTCGTCGTGCCCGACTCCGTGCTGCCGGGAGGCCAGGAGATCGTGGTCGAGGGCCGCTGGGACGGCGCGATCGCGACGGCGCCGCGCGGCACGAACGGCCACGGCTACGACCCGGTCTTCGTCCCCGAGTCGGGCTCCCTCACCGCCGCCGAGCTCGCGCCCGAGCAGAAGAACGCCCGCAGCCACCGCGCCCGGGCCTTCACCGCCCTGCGCTCCGAGCTCGTCGCGCTGGAGTCGCGCCTGTCCTGACGCTCACTGCGAGACGCTCCCGGGTACGCCGCGCGCCGAGGGAGGCGGACCCGAGCGACCTCTCGTGGGGGTCGTCAGTGCTTGGGGCGCTTGTCGTCCAGGGCGTCCTGGTCGAGGACGTAGGCGGCCGACTCGGTCGAGTCGGTCTCCTTGTCGGTGGCGAGGCGGGCCTTGCGGCGCTGCTGGAAGAAGTGGAACAGCGTCGGCACGATCGCCAGGATCACGGCGCCGATGAGGATCACGTCGATGTAGTGCGAGACGAAGTCGGCGACCGGCGGGATGAACGCGAGCAGCCAGCCCAGGAGGGTGACGCCGCTGCCCCAGAGCAGGGCGCCGATGAGGTTGTAGAGGCTGTACTTGCGGTAGTTCATGTGCGCGACGCCCGCGGCGATCGGCGCGAAGGTGCGCACGATCGGCACGAATCGCGCGAGGATCACGGCGAAGCCGCCGAAGCGCTCGAAGAAGGCGTTGGTGCGCTTGACGTTCTCGATGCTGAAGAAGCCCGACTCCTTGCGCTCGAAGATGCGCGGGCCCGCCTTGTGGCCGATCAGGTAGCCGACCTCGCCGCCGAGGAACGCGGAGAAGCCGATCGCGAGGCAGATCAGCCAGATCGGGACGCCGAGGCCGCCGTTCGCCGCGTCCTCGTGCGCGAGGAGCCCGGTGATGATGAGCAGGGTGTCGCCCGGGAAGAGGAAGCCGATCAGCAGACCGGTCTCGGCGAAGACGATGATGCACACCACCAGGACGCCCCACGGCCCGAACGAGGTGAGGATCGTCTCCGGGTCGAGCCAGGGGATCAGGGCGGCGTGGTTCAACGGTTCTCCAGTCGATCGATGCCGGTCGGCTCCGAGCACCGGGCGCGACCGCGCTCAGCGTACCGGTCGAGCCCCTGGTGTTCCGGGGCGGGAGAACGTCGTGCGGAAGGTGGGACTCGAACCCACATGCCTCTCGGCACAGGAACCTAAATCCTGCGTGTCTGCCATTCCACCACTCCCGCGAGTGCGCGACTCAGTCTAGGAGCGGCCTGCGGTGAGGGATGTAGCGCGGGATCCATCGGGCGAGCGCTGCGGCACCGGCGAGACCGAGCACTCCCATCGCTCCGGCGGCGAAGGGCAGCGAGACCGCGGCGATGAGCGCCGACACGATGATCGGCGCCGCCGCGTTGCCCGCGTCGCCGGTGAAGCGGAACGCGCCGAGGAACGGAGCCGGGTCGTCGGGAGGCGCCAGGTCGGCGCCGATCGTCATGAGGATGCCCGATCCGATGCCGTTCGCGAGCGCCAGGACGCAGGCGACCGCGACGAACCAGGGCACCGGATCGGCGGCGACGAGCGTCAGCACGAGGATCAGGTGGCCGAGCCCGAGCCCGATCATCGATGGGATCGCCGTCGCGCCGCGGCCGAAGCGGTCCATCAGCTGGCCGCCTGCGTAGAACAGGGCGAAGTCGATCCCGCCGGCGATGCCGATGATGATCGCGGTCTGCGTGTCGGCGATCCCGATGCTGACCGCCCAGAGCGGGAGGATCAGGGTGCGGCTCGCCCGGAGCGCGCCGATGACCGCGGCGCCGGTCCCCATGCGGGCGAGGACGCCGCGGTGCTCGCGCAGCGTGCGGACGAGGCCGGGCGACGCCTCCGGGGCGGGGACGGGATCGGGGGAGAGGTCGGCCGTGGCCGCCTGCGCCCGGCGCAGCACGGTCGCCGGGTCGGGCACCAGGAGCAGCACGACCACCGCCGCGACGCAGCAGACGATGTGCACCCAGAAGACCGACTCGACCGAGCCGGTGAGGTGCACGACGCCCGCCGCGACGAACGGACCGACGAACCAGCCGGCGCGGAAGGCGCCCGCGAGCGCGCTGAGCGCCCTGGCGCGGTGGGTGATCGGGACGAACGACGTCATGAACGCGTGCCGCGCGAGCGCGAACACCGCCGTCGCGAGGCCGATGATGAAGACGCCGACCGTCAGCCCGACCCACGAGGTCGAGAGCAGGCAGACGATCAGCCCGAGGATCGAGGCGGCGGAGGCGCTCAGCATCGCGCCGCGCTCGCCGATCCGCGAGACGATCCAGCCGCTCGGGATGTCGCCCGCGAGCTCGCCGATCATGATCATCCCGGCGACCAGGCCCGCGAGCGCGAGCGTCGCGCCGAGATCGCCCGCCGCGGCGGGGAGGAGGGGGATGATCGCGCCCTCGCCGACCGAGAACAGCAGCGTCGGCAGGAAGGTGGAGAGCAGGAGCGGGCCGACGGGGAACGGGCGCTCTGCGGGGACGGTCACCGTCTCCATGCTAGGTCGGAGCAGCGCCCCGCCCGCTCTCATCGTCCCCGTTAGGCTGGATCCACCATGCTGGACAACGACTTCACCGAGCAGATCACTGCTCTCCGCTCCACCTTCGCCGACATCCGAGCCGTCATCGACGTCGAGGGGCTCCGCTCGAGGATCGCCGACCTGAGCGAGCAGGCGGGTGCGCCCGACCTCTGGGACGACACCGACGCCGCCCAGAAGATCACGAGCGCGCTGAGCCACCGCCAGTCGGAGCTGGCCCGCGTCACGTCGATCGAGCGACGCCTCGACGACCTCGAGGTGCTGGTCGAGATGGCGAACGAGGCCGAGGACGCCGAGTCGGAGCAGGAGGCGATCGCCGAGCTCAGCGCCCTGCAGAAGATCATGGGCGAGCTCGAGGTGCAGACGCTGCTCGACGGCGAGTACGACGACCGCCCGGCGGTCGTGACGATCCGCGCGGGCGCCGGCGGCGTCGACGCCTCCGACTTCGCCGAGATGCTGATGCGGATGTACCTCCGCTGGGCCGAGAAGCACAAGTACAGCGCGACCGTGATGGACGCGAGCTACGCGGAGGAGGCCGGCATCAAGTCGGCGACCTTCGAGATCGACGCGCCCTACGCCTTCGGGACCCTCTCGGTCGAGGCGGGCACGCACCGCCTGGTCAGGATGAGCCCCTTCGGCGCGGCGGGGAAGCGCCAGACCTCGTTCGCCGCGGTCGAGGTCATCCCGCTGATGGAGGAGGCCGGCGCGGTCGAGATCCCCGACAACGACATCCGGGTCGACGTCTTCCGCTCCTCGGGCCCCGGCGGCCAGTCGGTCAACACGACCGACTCCGCGGTGCGCATCACCCACCTCCCCACGGGGACGGTCGTGTCGATGCAGAACGAGAAGAGCCAGATCCAGAACCGCGCGGCGGCCATGCGCGTCCTGGCGTCGCGACTCCTGCTGATCCAGAAGGAGCAGGAGGCGGCGACCAAGAAGGAGCTCGCGGGGAACATCACCGCGAGCTGGGGCGACCAGATGCGCAGCTACGTGCTCGCGCCGTACCAGATGGTCAAGGACCTCCGCACCGACCACGAGGTCGGCAATCCGTCGCACGTCTTCGACGGCGACATCGACGGCTTCATCGCGGCGGGCATCCGCTGGCGCAAGTCGGCCTGATCGCACCGCGGCACCGCGGGCCGCTCGACGCGCCGCAGGCCGGCTCGGCCGACTCTCCGAGATCGTCGTTTACCCTCGGTACGACATGATTCGCTTCGACAACGTCTCCAAGCAGTACCGGGGCGGCACCAGACCCGCCCTGAACGCCATCGATCTCGAGATCCTCCGGGGCGAGTTCGTCTTCCTCGTCGGCGCCTCGGGCTCCGGCAAGTCGAGCTGCCTCCGGCTGATCCTGAAGGAGGAGCGGCCCTCCTCCGGCTCCATCCACGTGCTCGGGCAGAACCTGGGCAAGATCTCGAGCCGCAAGGTGCCCTACTTCCGCCGCAACATGGGCGTCGTCTTCCAGGACTTCCGCCTGCTCCCCAACAAGTCGGTCTTCGACAACGTCGCGTTCAGCCTCCAGGTGATCGGCAAGTCGAAGGGCTACATCCAGGAGGCGGTCCCCGACACGCTCAAGATGGTGGGCCTCGCGGGCAAGGCGTCGCGCCTGCCGCACGAGCTGTCCGGAGGCGAGCAGCAGCGCGTCGCGATCGCCCGCGCGGTCGTGAACAAGCCGGCCGTCCTCCTCGCCGACGAGCCCACGGGGAACCTCGACCCGACCACCAGCGCCGGCATCATGGCGCTCCTCGAGCGGATCAACGCCGGCGGCACGACCGTCATCATGGCCACCCACGAGGCCGGCATCGTCGACCAGATGAAGCGCCGCGTCATCGAGCTCTCGGCCGGCAGCATCATCCGCGACGAGCGCCAGGGCGGCTACGGCCAGACCGAGAGCATCACCGTGGTCCACGACGGCGTCGTCGTCGTCGCGGCAGACGACCACAAGGTCGCCGAGACGACGTCGATCCCGGTCATCACCGAGAGCGCGCTCGCGCCCGCCGAGGTGCCGGAGCTCGACCTGCGTCGCCCCGCCCCCGCGCTCCCCACGGCGGCCGACCCGCACGGCGGGTCCTTCGCCCGGCCGCGCCTCTCGCAGACGGCCGCCCAGCCTGTCGTCCCCGAGGGACGCCGCTCGGCCAACGCCCCCGAGTCGCACGTCACCGCGGCGCACCCCGTCCTCCCCGCACCCCCCGCGCCGGAGGCCCCCGAGGCACCGCGCGTCGTCGAGCTCGCGAGCCAGACCGGCCCGATCTACCTCCCCGCCGACACCGGCGCGCTCCCGGAGGAGTCGCTCGCGGCCCGCCTGGGCCTGCGCGCCGCGCGGGAGGACGGCGACGAGACCGGGGACGACCAGCAGAACGTAGGACCCGTCAAGTGAGATTCGCACTGATCTGGTCGGAGGTCTCGAGCGGCCTCCGACGCAACGTCTCGATGGTCGTCTCCGTCATCCTGGTGACCTTCATCTCGCTCACCTTCGTCGGCACCGCGATCCTGCTGCAGATGCAGATCGGCCAGATGAAGAACTTCTGGTACGACAAGGCGCAGGTCGCCGTCTACATGTGCACCGCCACCTCCGGGGGCTCGAACTGCAGCGGCAGCGACGCGACCCAGGAGCAGATCGACTCGGTCGAGGCGCAGCTCGACGGCGCCACCCTCGCGCCCTACATCGACGAGTCCTACTTCGAGGACCACGACCAGGCCTACGCGAACTTCCAGCAGCAGTTCGCCGGCAACCCGGTCGCCGAGTACGTCACTCCGGACCTGCTCAACCAGACCTTCTGGATCAACCTCAAGGACCCGACGCAGTCGGACGTGATCGTCGAGAGCCTCTCGAGCGTCTCGGGGGTCGAGAGCGTCACCGACCAGCGGCAGTACCTCGACCAGATCTTCTCGATCCTGAACGCGGCGAGCTACACGGCGATCGGCATCGCGGTGCTGATGCTGGTGGCGGCGGTGCTGCTGATCGCGACGACGATCCGCTTGTCGGCCTTCTCGAGACGCAGGGAGCTGGGCATCATGCGGCTCGTGGGGGCGTCGAACCGCTTCATCCAGACCCCGTTCATCCTCGAGGGCGTGTTCGCGGCGCTGCTCGGATCGATCCTCGCGGGAGTCGCGGTCATCGCGATCGTGCAGTTCTTCGTGCAGGGGTTCCTGGCGTACCGCATCCCGCTGACCTCGTTCGTGGGGCTGGACGACGCGCTGATCGTCTTCCCGATCCTGGTGGTGGTGGGCATCGTCCTGGCCGCGATCTCGGCGAACGTGGCGATCGCCAGGTATCTCCGGGTCTGACCGCTCCGCACGGCCGTATACTGATGGGCTGCCTCGATCGGGGCAGCCCATCGTCGCTCTCGGAGAGGAGCCGCCGTGCCCAGGGAACAGGGTCAGAAGGTCGTCGCGACCAACCGCAAGGCGCGCCACGACTACCTCATCGAGGACACCTACGAGGCGGGTCTCGTGCTCTCGGGCACCGAGGTCAAGTCGCTCCGGGCCGGCCGTGCGTCGCTCGTCGACGGCTACGCCTTCGTCGACGGCGGTGAGGCCTGGCTCGACGCGGTGCACATCAACGAGTGGGCGCACGGCACCTGGACGAACCATCCGCCCCGGCGCAAGCGCAAGCTGCTGCTGCACAAGGCGCAGATCCTCAAGATCCACAACAAGGTGAAGGAGGGCGGGTACACGCTGATCCCGCTCTCGCTCTACTTCAGCGACGGCAAGGCCAAGGTCGAGCTCGCGGTGGCCAAGGGCAAGAAGGACTACGACAAGCGCCAGGTGCTCCGGGAGCGCCAGGACCGTCGCGAGGCCGACCGCGCGATGTCGACGCGTCGCCGCCTCGGCGACTAGGCGCTCCGGCGCAACCGTCTGCGCGACGTCTGCGGGTTTGCGACACTGGAGCCCGTGACCGCCTCCGAGAACGCCCTCAGTCCCGCCGACGAGAAGATCCGCTGGCGCGCCTTCGCCATCAGCGTGGCGGTCGCGGCGATCACCATCCTCGACCTCTCGAAGGTCAACGTGGGCCTGCCCTCGATCGAGAAGGCGCTGTCGGCCGACGCGAGCCAGCTGCAGCTCATCGTGGCCGGCTACGCGCTCGCCTTCGGTCTCGCCCTCGTGCCGGCCGGCCGCCTCGGCGACCTGCGCTCCCGGCGCCTGCTCTTCCTGATCGGGCTCACCGCCTTCACGGTGACGAGCCTGCTCTGCGCGATCGCGCCCAGCATCGAGATCCTCGTCGTGGCGCGGTTCCTCCAGGGCGTCGCGGCCGGCATCCAGATGCCGCAGGTGCTCGGGCTGGTGCAGCAGATGTTCACCGGCGCGGAGCGGGCTCGGGCGTTCGGCGTGTTCGGCGCGGTGATCGGCCTGTCGACCGCCTTCGGGCCGACGCTCGGCGGGCTCCTCATCGCGATCGGCGGCGACGAGGACGGCTGGCGCCTCCTGTTCTGGATGAACATCCCGCTCGGAGTGGTCGCGCTCGCCTTCGCCTGGCGGCTCCTGCCGCGCACGCACCGGAAGCCGGACGGCGACACCTCCCTCGACCCCGTCGGCCTGCTGCTGCTCGCGGTCGCGATCTTCGCCTTCATGCTCCCGTTCCTCCTGACGACGGGGAGCTCCTCCGACTCGCCGTTCCGGTGGTTCTGGCTGCTCCTGGCGGCCGCAGCGGCCTTCGCCTTCGTGAAGTGGGAGGCGCACTACGCGGGTCTCGGGCGGACTCCGGTGATCGACTTCCGGATCTTCCGCACCAGCTCGTACCGCAACGGGATCCTCGTCGCCACGTCGTACTTCGCCGCCATCCCGGCGACCTTCCTGCTGACGACGCTGTTCCTGCAGCAGGGGCTCGGGCTGGCACCCGTCTTCGCGGGCATGGTGAGCATCCCGTTCGCCCTGACCTCAGCGGTGACGGCCTGGTACGGCGGCAAGCTCGTGCAGACCTACGGCCGGGCGCTGGTCGTGCTCGGCATCGTGCTGGTCGTCATCGGCTTCACCCTCGTGCTGCTCGCCGCCGAGCTGCTGCCGGCCGAGACCGCGGCGTACGGCATGGGAGCGGCGATGCTGGTCGCGGGAGCGGGCGGCGGATTCGTCGTCTCGCCGAACCAGACCCTCACCCTGGCCGAGATCTCTCCCGCGCAGGGCGGCGTCGCCGGCTCGGTCGGACAGCTCGGTCAGCGCGTGGGGACGGCGGTCGGCACCGCCTGCGCCTCGGCGGTCTTCTTCGCGACGCTGGCGAGCGAGCAGGGGATGGCGGAGGGGCTCGACCGCTACCACGACGCCTTCCGCAACGGCTACTTCGTGACGCTGGGGCTGATCGCGCTGGCGCTCGTGCTCGGGCTGCTCGATCTGCGCCGCCGCCGCGTGAGCGCTCGCGAGGCGGGGTAGACTGAATCCTTGTAACTCAACAGTGTGCGACGACGACCCACTCCACAGGAGTGCTCGCGGGGATGATCGGTTTCGACATTGCCTGCGAAACTGCGAGAAGCGGGTCGAGGATCCAGGGTTATCTCGTTAACGATCTCTGGAAAACACAGGTGCCGAACAGAAGCGCACCGACTTCGCTCTCGCTGCCTAAGCCAGAGTAGATAGTCCGTCAGCCCGTGGGTGCGTCCTCGCCCCGGATCCTGGCGTCATCTAGAGGACTTGCTGCGTCGTTACGCCTGAGGGCGACGCGGGACTTGCACTCGGGCTGGGCCCGTCGACCGATGCGCCGATGGTAACGGTCGGGGCCGAGCAGAACGCTCTCATCGGCTACACCCGTAGAAGGCGCAGAATCACAGCGATGGACGGGGGTTCGATTCCCCCCATCTCCACCACCGGTCGTCGTCGCACACCTCGAGCTCCGCCGAAGAGGCCGTCCAGCAGGGCGGCCTCTTCGGCGTTCCGGCGCGCCCGCGGGAGTCCGCTTCCCTCGTGGCGACGCCGATCCGACCCCGTGATCGCCTCCGACCGAACTTAATAAAGAAAGTTTGGAAAGTTGTAGCGCGAGGTCGGATCCTTGCGTACAGTCGCCTCATCGGACGGAGTCAGCCCCCACGATCAGCGGTCATCAGCACCGCTCGTGAGCGGGCGCCGGGTCCGGATCCCCACAACGATGTGAGAAGAGGAACAAGGATGACGAAGTTCAGGTTCGGAGCGGTGGTCGGCCTCGCGGCGGCGGCAGCGCTCGTTCTGGCGGGGTGCGGCGCGGAGTCCGGCGGTGACGCCTCGGTGGAGGCGAGCGACTCCGGCGAGGTGACCTGGTGGGGCTGGACCCCCGACACCCCCGTCGCGGAGCGCTACATCGCGGCGTTCAACGAGGAGTACCCCGACATCGAGGTCACCTACAAGAACTTCGAGAACGTCGACTTCCGCACCACCATCACGCCCGCCCTCGACTCGGGCAAGGGCCCCGACGTGTTCGACCTCTCGCCCGCGGGCGGCTCTCCCGATCTGTGGGGTCCGTACGCGATCGACCTCGCTCCCGTCGCCGAGGAGGCCCTCGGGACGGACTGGGAGTCGAAGCTCGGCGACGGCTACGTCGAGCAGCTCACCGACTCCGAGGGCCGGCTCGTCTCGCTCCCGCTCGGCGGGATGGCTGCGGGCTTCCTCTGGTACAACCAGGACCTCCTGACGCAGGCCGGGGCCGAGGTCCCGACCGACTACGACTCCTGGGTCGACACCTGCCAGAAGATCACCGCCATCGGCAAGACCTGCTTCACGATGGGCGCCGGCGGCGAGGACACGTTCCCGAGCGAGATGTACCACGCGATCGCCAACTCCGTGGACCCCGACTTCTTCATCGAGGCGGCCACGGGACAGGCGAAGTGGGACGACCCGCAGGGCGTCGAGACGCTCCAGATCATCAAGGACATGAAGGACGACGGCATCATCTCGGCCGACGCCCTGGACGGCACGCAGTACCCCCTCGCGAACGAGCAGTTCATGAAGGGCGACGCGGTCATGGTGCAGATGGGCTTCTGGTACACCCAGTACTCGGGCGCCGAGTCGTGCAAGGCGGCCCGCGAGGCGGCAGGAGTGAGCGATCCGACCTGCTTCGTCCAGCTGCCGGCGGCGTTCCCCGATGTCGCGGGCGAGGGCAACGGATCCGCGTACTTCGGCGAGGCCGACTACGGTCTCGCGATCAACGCCGACTCGCCGAACATCGGTGCGGCGAAGACCTTCGTCTCGTGGATGACGATGTCCGAGGCCGGGCAGCAGAACGTCGCGAACGCCCTCGACCTCCTGCCGGCGCTCCAGGGCGTCGCGCCGGACTGGTCGAGCATCGAGCTCGTCGACCAGGGAGTGCAGCAGGCGGCGATCGAGGCGCTCATCGCCGACAGCAGCGCCGCCGACCAGTCGCGCCAGTGGCAGACCTCCGAGACGACGCTCGACGCCGTGGTGCTCGCGATCCAGCAGATCCTCGACCCCACGATCGACAAGTCCGTCGAGGAGATCGCCGCAGAGATGCAGGCGGGCTCCGAGGCGACCTCCATCGGCCTCGACTGATCCCCGATCGGAACCCGCTCATGACGGTCACGGCACCCCCCGAGGCTCGACCGACGACGCCCCGGGGCGACGAGAGGCGGGCTGGACGGCCCGCGAAGCGGTCCTCCCGCCTCGTCCCCGGCGGGATCGCCTGGATCCTGCCCGGCTTCATCCTGTCGGTCGGACTGATCTACTACAGCATCGTCTACTCCGGCTACCTCTCCTTCTTCGACTGGGGAGGCGGACGTCAGCGGATGACGCCGGTCGGCTTCGGCAACTACGTCGAGGCGCTGACGAATCCGACGTTCTGGACCGCGCTGCGGAACACGGGCATCTACTTCGTCGTGGTGTTCGTCGTCCAGGTCGTCGGCGGGGTCCTCTTCGCCGCCGCCATGCACTCCCGGATCTTCCTCGCCAACGTCTACAAGGTGATCGTCGTGATCCCCGTCGTGGTCGCCCCGGCGACGCTCGCTCCGGCGCACCTCCAGGTGTGGCAGACCGACGGGACGCTCAACCGGATCCTCGAGACCATCGGCCTGGGCTCGCTCGCCCAGGGCTGGCTCGGGCAGTCGACGACGTCGCTGCTCGTCGTGGTCGCCGTCGGCTGCTGGGGCTCGGTCGGGTTCGGCTTCATCCTCTTCTACGCCGGCATGGCGCAGATCGACCCCGAGATGCTCGAGGCCGCACGGATCGACGGGGCCGGCAACCTCCGGATCCTGTTCTCGATCGTGCTGCCGACGCTGCGTCCGATCACCGTGTCGCTGGCGATCCTGAACTTCATCACCGCGCTGAAGCTCTTCGACAACGTCTGGCTGATCACCCAGGGCGGCCCGGCCCACTCGTCCGAGTTCCTCGGCACGATGATCTACTCCGAGACCGCGGGATCCTCCCGCAACCTCGGCTACGCGGCCGCGCTGTCCGTCATCCTGCTCGTCATCGCGCTGGTGACCTCGGTCGTGATCCAGCGCCGCAGCCGCGAGCGCGTCGCCCTGATCGAGGAGGACCTGCCCCGTGTTTGAGACGCGCTCCCTGCGCTCGAGGCTCGTCCTCCAGCTGATCGTCACGATCGCCGTGCTGCCGTTCGTCATCCCGATCTACGCGATGCTCACGCGATCCTTCGCCGGCTCGGGCTGGGGCAACTACGCGGCGGTGCTCGCGGTGCCGGGATTCGCCCGCTTCTTCCTCAACTCCGCGATCGTCGCGGGCGGATCGATCATCCTGATCTACCTCACGACGATGATGGCGGCGTTCGGCTTCTCGAAGCTCCGGGTGATGCGCAAGGAGGTCTACTTCTGGATGATGATGGCGGCTCTCACGCTGCCCGAGGTCGTCCTGATCGCGCCGCTCTACGCGACGGCCGTGCGGCTGGAGCTGCTGGGCACGTTCTGGTCGGTGATCCTGCCGATCGCGGCGCTCCAGATCCCCTTCACCGTGCTCATCACGCGCGGGTACGTCGACGGAATCCCCGACTCGCTGTTCGAGGCGGCGCGGCTCGACGGAGCGGGCACGATGCGCATGTTCTGGTCGATCCTGCTCCCGCTCGCCCGGCCGATGGCGGTCGCCCTGACCGTCCTGGTCCTGATCAACGCGTGGAACGCCTACCTGCTGCCGAAGGTGTTCCTGACGAGCGAGGACATGGGGGTCGTCACCCTGCTGCCCGAGTTCTTCCGCCGGCAGTACAACGACGACACGCCGAAGATCCTCGCGGCCGCGGTGATCACGGCTCTTCCCACGATCGTTGCCTATGTGGCCCTGCAGAAGCAGTTCGAGCGCGGTATGGCCGCGGGCGCGATCAAGTAGGCCGAGGGGGAGACGAGCACCATGCGGAATCGGAACGAGCGGGTCGCCCCGCGGGCGGAGGCGGAGCAGTGAACGGGATCGGACTCGCGGTGGCGCGGAGCAGGAGGGACGACCGGTTCGTCCAGTCCCTGATCCACGCCCTCGCCGACCCCCTCGTCGAGGAGGGCCTGAGCCTCACCACCGCCGTGGTCGAGGATGCGCAGGCCGAGGAGCGCGTCTACCGGCACTGGGCCGACGTGGGCGGGATCGGCGGAGTGGCGCTGCTGGGCGTCGAGCAGGACGACCCGCGCGTCGCCCTGCTGACCTCGCTGGGCTTCCCCGTCGCGGGAGTGGTCGACTCGGCCGTCGAGACGGACATCCCCGCGGTGGTGGTCGACTTCGACGCCTCGATCGACGTCCTCCGCGCGTTCCTCGACACGCGACCGCAGCGTCGCATCGTGTTCATCAGCGCCACCCTCGAGGGCGAGTCCGCCGACGGCCGAGCGGCAGCGATGGAGATCGCCGAGCTCGGCGGGGCCTTCGAGGTCGTCCGCACCGAGCACAGCACCGCCGCGGCGGTCGCCGCCGGGGCGGCCGCCCTCGCCTCCGGACCGGTGACGCTCGTCTTCGACAGCGACATCCCGGCGGCGGCGGCGCTCGAGTCGTACAGCGCGCAGGGTCTGCGGGTGCCGGACGACGTGGCGATCGTCTCGTGGACGGACTCGGCCCTCTGCCGCGGGGCGAGCCGCTCCCTGACGGCCATCGACCGGCGCGGCAGCGAGATCGGCGCCCTGCTCGGGACGAGGATGCTGGCCGCGGTGGCCGGCGACCGGACGACCCGCGTGCGCGCCCCGCGCCCGTTCGTCGTGGCGGGGGAGACGGCATGAGCGGCATCAGGAGGCTCGGGCCGTCGTCCGAGAACACCCGCAGCGCGATCCTCGACATGATCCGCTCGAGCGGGACGGTGAGCCGCATCGAGCTGGCCGAGATGTCGGGACTGACCGCCACGTCCATCACCAAGATCGTCAAGTCGCTGCTCGACGACGGGCTCGTCATCGAGACCGGCTTCGGCGACTCGACCGGCGGCAAGCGGCGCAGTCTGCTCGAGCTGAACCCCCGGGCGCGCTTCGCCGTCGGCGTCTCGCTCGACGACGCGCGCCTCACCTACGTGGTCACCGATCTCGGCGGCACCGTCGTCGGTCAGCTGGTGTCGCCGGGAGTCGGCAGGGCCGCGCCGAGCGTCGAGATCCAGCGGATCGCCGAGGAGCTCGAGCAGCTGCTGCGCCGACTGCACATCCCCGCGGGCGATGTCGTCGGCGTCGGAGTCGCCGGAGCCGGACTCGACCTCGGAGCCGGCGCGGAGCGGCTCTCCGTCACGGCGGAGCACTGGGACTCCTTCGCGCTCCGCGAGGCGCTCGAGAGCCGGATCGGCCTGCCGGTCGTCCGCGACAACGACGCCGCCTGCGCCGCGCTCGGCCAGTTCTGGGTCGGGCGGATCCCGGCCACCCAGGACTTCGCGACCCTGTACATGTCGAACGGGTTCGGCATGGGGCTGATGGTCGGCGGCAGCGTCGCGCGCGGCGCCTCCTCGAACGTCGGCGAGATCGGCCACATGGTGCTCGACATCGACGGCCCCGCCTGCTGGTGCGGGTCGCGGGGGTGCCTCGAGATCCTCGCCGCTCCGAGAGCCGTCGTCGCGAAGGCGCGGCGCGACGCCGGATTGAGCGCCGAACTCGGACTCACAGGGGAGGACGGCGGGCTGCGCCACGACTTCGGCGCGATCGGCCGCGGAGCCGCCGGCGGCGAGGAGCGCTGCGTCGCCCTGATCGAGTCGTCGGCCCGCTACGTCGGTGCGGCTGTGCTCTCGGTGGTCAATCTGCTCGATCTCGACCGCGTCTACCTGCAGGGCCCGGGCTTCGCCGACGCCGGAGCCCTGTACGTCAGGACGATCCGCGATCTCGTCACCCGTCTCGCCCGCACGAGGTCCATCCACTCCGTCTCGGTCGAGCTCGCCGACCCGGGACTCACGGCGGCGGCGGTCGGGGCGGCGACCCTGGCGCTCCAGCACGTGCTGACACCCCATGCGCGGGCGGAGCGGACCGACGACCGCGACTCCGCTCCCCGGCAGGCGGTGGCCTCCGCGCTCGGCTGACCCCCCGTTCCTCCCTCCTCCTGCTTCCGCGGCTCTCGAGCCGCGTGCCCCGTCTCACTCCGAGACCCTGCGGCTCCGCCGCGCCCACGAGCATCCGCTCACCCTCACGAAAGGACCGGCACCTGTGGCCATTCGATCCGTCCTCCTCAACGTCGCCGACATCGACCGCTCGGTCGACTTCTACACGCGCTTCCTCGGCGTCGAGGTCGTCGAGGCGAGCGCGGACGCCGCCGTCCTCGACGCCGTCACCGCGACCCTCCGCCTCGCCCGCCTCGACGAGGCCGAGGCCAGCAGCTTCGAGCCGGACGACCTCCAGGCGGGATTCCGTCACGTCGGCTTCAAGGTGGCCGACCTCGACGACCGGGTCGAGGCGCTCCACGCCGCCGGCGTCCCCTTCCAGCTCGAGCCGATCCACGCCGAGGGCGACGTCCGCATCACCTTCTTCTACGACCCGGACGGCACCCTCCTCGAGCTCGTCGAGGGACCGCTGCAGTACCACGAGGTCTACGACCGGGACGCGGTCGACCGCGACTGGGGACTCGGCACCCCCTCGCGCCCCCGCTTCGACCACGTCGCCGAGACCGTCTCGGATCTCGCGCGGACGAGGGACTACTTCGCGGGCCTCGGCTACCGGCGGATGTCGGGCATCCACCAGCCCAGCGACCCGCGCGGCTTCGAGATCGACTTCCTGCGCGACGGCGACAGCTCCCTCGAGATCTTCACCTACGAGCGGGCCGAGAAGTCGCACCGCGCCCCCCAGCTGCGCGCACCGGGCTTCGTGGCCGCCGAGTTCGTCGGCACCGTGCCCGCGACGGCGCAGCCGGTCGGGACGCTCGACGGGGTCGACTACTACTCCGACGCCGACGGCCTCGTCCACGCCGTGGCAGCGGAATGACGGCGACGGGGAGCCTCCGCCCGCTCGGGGCGACGGGTCTGCGCGTGAGCCCGATCACTCTCGGCGGCGGACCGCTCGGCAGCATGCCCGAGAACTTCGGCTACGACGTCGCGGAGCGGGACGCGATCGACCTGGTCCGGGCGGTGCTCGACAGTCCGATCAGGACGATCGACACGTCGAACGGGTACTCGGCGGGCCGGAGCGAGCAGCGGATCGGAGCGGGCATCGCGGAGCACGGCGGGCTCCCCGACGACGTCGTCGTGATCACCAAGGTCGATCCGAGCGGCGACGACTACAGCGGCGACCGCGTGCGGCGCTCGCTGGAGGAGAGCCGCACCCGCCTCGGCATCGACCCGCTGCCCCTCGTCCACCTGCACGACCCGGAGTACCACGACTTCGCGGCGATCACGGGCCCGGGCGGCGCTCTCGAGGCGCTGGTCGCGGCGAGGGAGAGCGGAGAGATCGGCTCGCTCGGTCTCGCGGGCGGCGACGTCCGCGAGATGAGCCGCTACCTCGAGCTCGGCGTCTTCGACGTCGTCCTCGTGCACAACCGGTGGACCCTCGTCGACCGCAGCGCCGGTCCGCTCCTCGAGCGGGCGGCCGAGCTCGGGGTCGGAGTCGTCAACGCGGCGGTCCTGGGCGGCGGCATCCTGGCCGATCCGACCGGGAGGATCACGCGCTACGGCTACCGGGAGGCGTCGCCCGCGACGCTGGCCGCCGTGGAGTCGCTCCGGCGGGTCTGCCGCGCCTGGGGCACCGATCTCGCGACCGCCGCGATCAGGTTCTCGACCCGGCAGGAGCGGATCGGCTCCACCGTCGTCGGGATCAGCCGGATCGAGCGCCTCACCCCGACGCTCGCCGCCGCCGAGATCGAGCTCCCGGACGAGTTCTGGGCCGAGCTCGAGTCGCACCTGCCGACGCCCGACAACTGGCTCGACGCGCCGTCGACCTGACCCGCGTCATTCCTGCACACCACACCTCTCACGAATCGAGTCACCATGCCTCTCGTCCGCATCGACATGCACGAGCCCCTCGCCGACCTCCGCCCGCAGATGAGCGCCGCGATCCACAGCGCGCTCGTCGACGGCTGGGAGATGCCGGCCGACGACCTGTTCCAGATCTTCCAGCTGCACGCGCAGGGCGACCTGTTCTACAGCCGGACGTTCCCCGACGCCGACAGGACCGACATCGTGTTCGTCCAGATCCTCGCCTACACCGGCTACAGCCCCGAGGTGAAGCAGCGCGGCGCCGCCCTGATCGTCGAGCGGCTCGCCGAGCTCGGCATCGAGCGAGACGACATCCTGATCGCCCTCAGCGAGAACGGCGACGGCGACTGGCTCGCTCCGTCGAAGGAGGCCTGACGTGCACCGCAGCGACTTCCCCGCCGACTTCGTCTGGGGCACGGCGACGGCGGCGTACCAGATCGAGGGCGCCGTGGCCGAGGACGGCCGGGGCGACAGCATCTGGGACGCCTTCGCCCGCACACCCGGCGCCATCGCCGACGGTCGCACGGGCGACCCGGCCGACGACCACTACCACCGCTTCGGCGAGGACACCGCGATCATGGCCGACCTCGGTGTCGACGCCTACCGCTTCTCGATCTCGTGGTCGCGGATCCAGGCCGAGGGCACCGGCGCGGCGAACGCCGCCGGCATCGGCTTCTACCGTCGGCTCGCGGAGGGCCTGCTCGAGCGGGGAGTGACGCCGTGGGCGACGCTCTACCACTGGGACCTCCCGCAGGCGCTCGAGGAGCGCGGCGGCTGGCTCGAGCGCGACACCGCGCTGCGCTTCGCCGACTACGCCGCGCTCGTCGCCGAGTCGCTGGGCGACGTCGTCACCGACTGGATCACCCTGAACGAGCCGTGGTGCTCGTCGTTCCTCGGCTACGCGAGCGGCGTGCACGCGCCGGGGCGGACGGAGGGCACGGCGGCCGCCCGCGCGGCGCACCACCTGCTGCTCGGGCACGGGCTCGCGCTCCCGCGCGTCCGCGAGGCCGTGCCCGACGCCTCCGTGGGCATCACGCTCAACCTCTACTCGGTGCGCGCCGCCTCCGACAGCGCCGCCGACCGGGACGCCGCGCGCCGCATCGACGGCCTGGGCAACCGGCTCTTCCTCGACCCCGTGCTGACGGGCGCGTACCCCGAGGACGTGCTCGCCGACCTCGGCGAGCGGGAGTGGTTCGCGGAGCACGCGCCGGCGGAGGACCTCGCGGCGATCGCGGCACCGATCGACTTCCTCGGCATCAACTACTACAGCCGCCACACGGTCCGCACCGGTACGGAGTCGGCGGAGGCGAGCTCCTACCCCGGCAGCGAGTCGGTCGAGTTCGTCGACACCGGTGCGCCGCGGACCCGGATGGGCTGGGAGATCCATCCCGACGGTCTGCTGGACGTGCTGGCCCAGGCGAATGCGCTCGCGCCGTCGCTGCCGCTCGTCGTGACCGAGAACGGCTCGGCCTACGACGATGTCGTGGAGCCGGACGGCTCGATCCACGATCCCGAGCGGACGGCGTACCTCGAGCAGCACGTGGCGGCCTGCCGGAAGGCGGTCGAGCGGGGGCTGCCCCTGCGCGGCTACTTCGTCTGGTCACTGATGGACAACTTCGAGTGGGCCTGGGGCTACACGCGGCGCTTCGGCCTCGTGCACGTCGACTACGAGACGCAGCGCCGCACGCTCAAGACGAGCGCCCGCTGGTTCGCCCGCTTCCTCGGCGGGAGGTCGGCGGGCGACACGCCCTAGCGGGCGGCCCCGAAGAGGCTGCCCGCGGCGGGTCCGGTGGTCGGGTCGAACACCGCGCAGAAGACGGTGCGGTCGCCGTGGCGCCAGCTGACCTCGGAGGGGACGAAGCTGCGGTACTCGAGGGCGGAGTCGCCGTAGGCGATCCCGATGGTGGGCGGGAACTCGGGCTCGCAGGCGGCCTCGGCCTGGGCGAGGAGCGTGTTCCTGCTGGTGTAGTCGGCGCCGGGCTGCGCGAAGGCGTGGAAGACCTCGAGGTCGTGCACGTCCGCGCAGGGGACGAGGTCGACGTCGGCGACGCGATCGTCGTCGGGCTCGAGCAGGCAGTCGCCCTTGCGGACCGAGAACGCGTCGCCGACGCCCGCGGTCACCACCACTCCGCCCTCGTCGCGCACCGCCTCCGGAGCGCCGGAGCCGACCACGGAGGAGCAGCCCGCGAGGGGCAGCGCGAGCGCCACCGCGATCAGCGCGCCGGTGCGCCGCCTCATCGGCGCGCCGCGATGCGGAGCACGGTGTCGTGCAGGACGCCGTTGGTCGCGAGGGCGCTGCCGTGCCACGGCCCCGGCTCGCCGTCGACGGAGGTGAACCGGCCGCCCGCCTCCTCGACGATCGGCACGAGCGCCGCCAGGTCGTAGGGCTTCACGTCGAACTCGCCCGCGCCGTCGATGAGGCCCTCGGCGACGAGCATGTAGGCCCAGGCATCGCCGTACGCGCGATCGCGGAAGACCGAGCGGGCGAGTTCGAGGAGCTGCTCGAGGCGGCCGGCTCCGTCCCACTGCTGGATGCTGTTGTAGCTGAAGGTCGCGTCGGCGAGATCGGCGACCTGCGAGACGCGGATGCGGCGCGGCTCCGCGCCGTCGAGCACCCACGCGCCCGATCCCGTCGCCGCCCACCAGCGCTTGCCGAGCGCGGGGGAGGAGACGACTCCGACCACCGGCACCCCGTCGACGGCGAGGGCGATCAGCGTCGCCCAGATCGGCACGCCGCGCAGGAAGTGGGCGGTGCCGTCGATCGGATCGAGGATCCACTGCCGCCGGGGGTCGCCGCCCGAGGTGCCGAACTCCTCACCGAGGATCGAATCGTCGGGGCGCTCGGCCTCGAGCAGCCCGCGGATCGCCTCCTCGACCGCGCGGTCGGCGTCGGTCACGGGCGTGTGGTCGGGCTTGGTGGTGACGACGAGGTCGAGAGCGCGGAACCGCTCGCGGGAGATCGCGTCGGCGGCGTCGGCGAGACGGAGGGCGAGGCGGAGGTCGTCGTCGAGAGTCACGGGTTCCACGATACCGGCGGGGCCCTCGAGGACCCCGGCACCGCCGCCGGCCCGCCGATTTGACGAACCGCGCATGAGTCACCTAGTGTTATCCCTCGGTTCGGCATGCACTGTTCGCCGGTCCGAACGCACCTCTAGCTCAATCGGCAGAGCAACTGACTCTTAATCAGTGGGTTCTCGGTTCAAGTCCGAGGGGGTGCACCCTCCGAAACGCTCGCCCCGGCATCATCGCCGAGACGGGCGTTTCGTCGTTCAGCGTCGAGCTCCGGATCGCCTCTCTGCAGGCACCCCCACGCAGGCCACGCCGAACGAAAGGCACTCATGCCCGAAGACGTCCTCTCCGAGATCGGCACGATCGCGCTGGCCGTGGTCATCGCCGTCGTCGTCGCCGTCGTCGTCACCGCCCTGGTGGCGCTCGTCGTCCGCTCGATCGGCAAGCGCAAGACCTGGGCGCGCCTGCTCATCCGCCGCGTGCGGATCCCCTTCCGGGTGCTCCTGATCACCATCGCCGTCTGGGTGGCGCTCGCCGCGACCGTGTCGGGCGAGGTCTGGCCGGGTCTGGTCGACCGGATCTTCCAGATCGCGACGATCGGAGCGGCGGCGTGGCTCGTCGGGGCGCTCTTCGTCTTCCTCGAGGATCTCGGCGCCGAGCGCTACCGCACCGACACCGCCGACAACCGGCGCGCTCGGCGCCTCCGCACGCAGATGACGATCATCCGGCGGGTGGCCGTCGCCGCGGTCGTCGTGGTCGCGCTCGGAGCCTCTCTCCTGACCTTCCCCGAGGCGCGGACCGCGGGCGCGAGCGTGCTCGCCTCGGCCGGTGTGCTCTCGATCGTGGCCGGCCTCGCGGTGCAGTCGAGCCTGACCAACATCTTCGCGGGGATGCAGCTCGCCTTCAGCGACGCGATCCGCCTCGACGACGTCGTGATCGTCGAGGGCGAGTGGGGGCGGATCGAGGAGATCACGCTGACCTACGTCGTCGTGCACCTGTGGGACGACCGCCGCCTCGTGCTGCCGACCAACTACTTCACCACCCAGCCGTTCCAGAACTGGACCCGCACCGGATCCGAGCTGCTCGGCGCCGTCGAGCTCGACCTCGACTGGCGCGTGCGGCCCGACGAGATGCGGGAGGAGCTGCACCGGATCCTCGAGGAGACCGACCTCTGGGACCAGCGGGTGAGCGTGCTGCAGGTGACGGACGCCGTCGGCGGGTACGTCCGCATCCGCGTGCTCGTGACCGCCAAGGACGCGCCCACGCTGTTCGACCTGCGCTGCTACGTCCGCGAGCGGCTCGTCACCTGGCTGCACGAGAGCGACCCCGTCGCCCTGCCGCGCCAGCGCGTCGAGATGCAGCAGCCCCAGGAGCAGAGCGCAGGTGTCGCGCCCCGCACGCACGCGCACTCGTCGCCCGACAACCTGTTCTCGGGCGACCGCGCGTCGAACGAGCGCGGCGCCCTGTTCACGGGCCTGATCGACCTGCGCGACACTCCGAAGAAGGAGTAGCGCAGGCCGATCGGCCCGGCCGCTCAGCGCCCGATGGACGACATGTCGGCGTACCGGTCGCCGACCGGCGCCTCGACCGCGCCGAGCGCGGCGAGCTGCTCGTCGGTGAGCTCGAGCGCGTCGGCCGCGGCGTTCTCCTCGATCCGCGACACCCGCTTGGTCCCGGGGATCGGGGCGATGTCGTCGCCCTGGGCGAGCAGCCAGGCGAGCGCCACCTGGGCGGGGGTGGCGTCCGCCTCGGCGGCCACCCGGTCGACCTCCTCCACGATCCGGAGGTTCGCCTCGAGTGCGCCGCCTGCGAAGCGCGGGTTGTCGCGCCGGAAGTCGTCCGCTCCGAGGGCGTCGACCGAGCGGATCGCGCCGGTGAGGAAGCCGCGGCCCAGCGGCGAGTAGGGCACGAAGCCGATGCCGAGCTCGCGCAGCACCGGGAGCACCTCGGCCTCGGGGTCGCGGGTCCAGAGCGAGTACTCCGACTGCAGGGCGGTGACCGGGTGGACGGCGTGCGCGCGGCGGATCGTCGCGGGTGCCGCCTCCGACAGGCCGTAGGCCAGGATCTTGCCCTCCTGGATCAGCTCGGCGAAGGCGCCCGCCGTGTCCTCGACGGGGACGCTCGGGTCCATCCGGTGCTGGTAGTAGAGGTCGATGCGGTCGGTGCCGAGGCGGCGGAGGGACCCCTCGACCGCGAGCCGGAGGTTATCGGGCGAACCGTCGAGACCCCGCTCGCCGGTGGTGCGGTGGAGCATGATGCCGAACTTGCTGGCCAGCACCACCTCGTCGCGGCGGCCGGCCAGCGCGCGGCCGACCAGCTCCTCGTTCGTGTAGGGGCCGTAGATCTCGGCGGTGTCGACGAAGGTGACGCCGAGATCGAGGGCGCGGTGGATCGTGCGGATCGACTCCGCGTCGTCGGTGCCGGCACCGGTGTAGTAGTCCGACATGCCCATGGCGCCGAGGCCGAGGCGGGAGACGTGGAGGGCGGCAGGGCCGGATCCGAGGGTGATGGTCTTCATGGGGCGGTGGTCCTCTCCTGGTACGCCGCGATCTTGATGTCGATCGCGACGAGGCCGGCGTGCGTCCGGGCGAGCTGCGCCTCCACGTCGGCGCGGTGCGCCTGGAGGAGCGCGAGGCGCTCGGGTTCGCTGTCCGGTCCGATCCTGACCAGCTCCGCGTACTCGCGGATGCGCGCGATCGGCATCCCCGTCGAGCGCAGCCTGGTCAGGAAGTCGACCCAGCCGATGTCCGCGGGGCGGTAGCGGCGGTGACGGGACGAGGCGCGCTCGATCGCGTCGAGCATGAGCCCCGCCTGCTCGTAGTACCGCAGCGTGTGCACGGTGAGACCGGTGACGGCGGCGACCTCCGAGATCGAGAGCGCGCTGTCATCGGTCCGCTCGGGAGCGGTTCGGCTGGTGGACACGGCGTCAACCTACGACCTCGAGTGCACTCGAGGTCAAGCGAGGCCGGCGAGGAACTCCGTGACGGCGTCGGTGATCGCGCGGTCCGCCTCCTCGTGGCTGATCGTCGCCGTGCCGTCGCCGGGCTGCGGGCCGTACCAGCCGAAGTCGGCGTGGTTCGCCCCGTCGATCTCGACCAGGTCGGCGTCGGCCGGGAGCTGGTCGCGGGCGGCGTCGACCTTCGCGGGGGTGCTCAGGCCGTCCTCCGAGCCGCTGACGCTCAGGACGGGGAGCCCGGACTCGGAGAGGTCGTTCGCGCAGTAGCTCCCGAAGAGCACGAGCCCCGCCACCTCGGGATCCTCGGCCCACTGGCACGCCTTGACGCCGCCGAGCGAGTGCCCGCCGACGAGCCAGCGGTCGACGCCGTCGGCCTGCTGCGTGAAGCTCTCGAGCGAGCGCAGGTCGAAGAACGCGAGGTTGAGGATCGGACGGGTGATCACCACCGTCGCGCCCTCGTCGACGAGCGGGGCGAGTGTGGCCTCGTACGACTGCGCGTCGACCTTGGCGCCCGGGACGAAGACGAGACCCGTCCCGGCCAGATCGCTGCTGGAGGAGGCGGCGGTCGGCGTCATCACGATCGCCGAGGGGGTGCGCTCGACGCTGACGCCGGCGTCCGTGCGGACGCCCGCGAGCGCCTCCTCGTCGGGGCCCATCACGATCGACGACCAGGTCAGGAAGCCCAGCACCGCGACCGCCAGGAGCCCGCCCACGATCAGCAGGACGAGGCGGAGGGGCCGTCGCCGGCGACGCGCGCTCATCGGTTCGCCGCGATCGCGTCGGCCGCCTGCACCAGCGCCAGGTGCGAGAGCGCCTGCGGGGTGTTGCCCGCGTGCCGGCGCTGCTCGACGTCGTACTCCTCCGAGAGCAGCCCGACGTCGTTGCAGAGCCCGACCAGCCGCGTCATCAGGGCCTGGGCGTCGTCGATCCGGCCCGAGTACGCGTACTGCCGCACGAGCCAGAACGAGCACGCGACGAACGGATGCTCGCCGCCGGCGAGTCCGTCGACCGACGACTCGGTGCGGTAGCGGTGCAGCAGCCCGTCCTGCAGCAGGACCCGCTCGAGCTCGGCGACGGTGCCGAGCATCCGCGGATCGTCGGCCTCGACGAAGCCGACCATGGGCAGGACCAGGAGCGACGCGTCGACCTCGCTCGATCCGTACGACTGCACGAAGTGGCCGCGGTCGGCGTCGAAGCCCTGCGCCTCGATCTCGGCCCGCACCCGATCGCGCAGCGCCTCCCACGTCTCGAGGGACCCCTCGAGCCCGTACTCGCGGACGGCGCGGACGCCCCGATCCAGCGCCGCCCAGATCATCACCCGCGAGTGGGTGAAGTGCCGGGGCTCGCCCCGGATCTCCCAGATGCCGTTGTCGGGCCGCTGCCAGTTGTCCTCGACGTAGCCGAGCAGCGCCCGCTGGAGGGGCCAGGAGAACTCGGTCTCGTCGACCCCCGCGAGCCGCGCCTCGTGCAGCGCGACCATGACCTCGCCGATGACGTCGGCCTGGTACTGATCGACCGCCGCGTTGCCGATCCGCACCGGCGAGGCGCCGTCGTAGCCGGGCAGGCTCGGCATGGTGCGCTCGAGCAGATCGCGCTCGCCGGCGAGCCCGTACATGATCTGCACGTCCTCGGGGGCGCCCGCGACCGCGCGCAGCAGCCACGCGCGCCACTTCTCGGCCTCCTGCTCGAAGCCGTGCGCGAGCAGCGCCTGCAGCGTCAGCGAGGCGTCGCGGAGCCACACGTAGCGGTAGTCCCAGTTGCGGCTCCCGCCGAACTGCTCGGGGAGCGAGGTGGTCGCCGCCGCGACGATGCCGCCGGTCTCGTCGTCGGTCAGGGCGCGGAGGGTGAGCAGCGAGCGGACGACGGCCTCGCGGTGAGGTCCGTCGTAGCGGATCGACTCCGCCCACGTGCTCCACCACGAGATCGTGCGCTCGAGGGCGCTGTCGACGTCGAGCCGCTTGGGGGCCCGGCGATGCGACGGGAACCAGGCCATCGAGAGGTCGACCGTCTCGCCCGCGGCCACGTCGAACTCGGCGGAGTGCACATGGTCGGTGGCCGTCAGGCGCATGCCGCGCACCACGACCGCGTCGGGGCCGGCGACCGCGACGAGCAGCGGATCCTCGTCCGTGCCCTCCTGGCGCACCCACGGCAGCGTCCGCGCGTAGTCGAAGCGGATGCGCAGCTCCTGGCGCATCCGCACCGTGCCCGAGACGCCCCGGACGCGCCGGACCAGTTCGGCGCGCTCGTCGCGCAGCGGCATCACGTCGAGCACCTCGACGACTCCGGTGGAGGTGGTCCAGCGCGTGACCAGCGCGAGCGTCTCGCCCAGGTAGTGGCGCTCGACGGTGGCATCGGCCTCGAGCGGACGCAGCGACCAGCGGCCCTGGTCGTCGCCGCCCAGCAGCGCACCGAAGATCGAGGCGGAGTCGAAGCGGGGGAGGCAGAGCCAGTCGATCCCGCCGTCGCGGGAGACGAGGGCGGCGGTGCGGCAGTCGGAGAGGACGGCGTAGTCCTCGATCGGGGAGACCATGGGCTGATCCTCTCAGGACGCGCCTGCATGTCGGGCGGACACCGTGGTCTCCCAGTCAAGGCCGAGAGACGCGCTGCGAGAGCCCTCTAGGGTGAGCCGCATGCCTCAATCGGTCTCCACGCTGCTCATCCTCGGCGCGACGGGGGACCTGTCCTCCCGCCTCCTGCTGCCCGCTGTGGGGCAGCTGCTCACCCGCGAGCCCGAGCGCCGCCTCCAGCTGGTCGGCGCCGGTCGAGAGGACTGGACCCAGGAGCACTGGCACGAGGTGGTCTCCGCGTCGTTCGGCACCGAGGAGTCGACCGGCACCGGTATCGACCAGCTCGTCGCGGGCACCCGCTACCAGCAGATCGACGTCACCGATGCGGAGGCGCTCGCCGACCTGCTCGCGAGCTGCGACGGCCCCGTCGCCGTCTACTTCGCGCTGCCTCCGGCGATCGCCGCGAAGGCGTGCGACGCGCTGGCAGAGCACGAGCTGCCGGAGGGGACCGTGCTCGCTCTCGAGAAGCCGTTCGGCACCGACGAGGCCGGCGCCCGCGCGCTCAACGAGCGGCTCGCGGCCCTGGTCCCCGAGGACCGCATCCACCGCGTCGACCACTTCCTCGGGCGCGCGACGGTGATGAACATGCTGGGGCTGCGCTTCGCCAACCGCATCCTCGAGCCGCTCTGGTCGTCCGAGCACATCGAGAGCGTGGCCATCGTCTACGACGAGCAGCTCGGCCTGGAGGGGCGCGCCGGCTACTACGACGGCGCCGGTGCGATGATCGACATGATCCAGAGCCACCTCCTGCAGGTGCTCGCCGTCGTGGCGATGGAGCCGCCGTCGACGCTCGACGCGGCCGACCTCCGCGACGCGAAGGGGATCGTGCTGCGGGCGACTCGCCTCCTCGGGGACGACCCCGCGGAGAGCTCGCGCCGGGCCCGCTACACCGCGGGCACGATCGACGGCCGGGAGCTGCCCGCCTACGTCGACGAGCAGGGCGTCGACCCCGAGCGGGGCACCGAGACCCTCGCCGAGCTGACCGTCGAGATCGACACCTGGCGCTGGTCGGGCGTGCCGTTCACGCTGCGCTCGGGCAAGGCGCTGGGGGAGCGCCGCCGCGAGGTGGTCATCCGCTTCAAGCCCGTGCCGCACCTGCCGGCGGGCTTCCACGGCACCGAGGAGCCCTCGGTGCTGCGGCTGTTCCTGGCTCCCGACCAGATGTCGCTCGAGCTGAACATCAACGGCCCGGGTGATCCCTACTCGCTCGAGCGCGCCTCGCTCGACGCGACCTTCGGTGCCGGCGAGCTGCTCGCCTACGGCGAGGTCATCTCGGGGATCCTCGACGACGACCCGTCGCTCTCGGTCCGCGGCGACGCGGCCGAGGAGTGCTGGCGGATCGTGCAGCCCGCGATCGACGCGTGGCGCTCGGACGCCGTGCCCCTCGACGACTACGCCGCCGGCAGCCGCGGCCCCGAGGCCTGGCCGACCGTCTGACCGGCGACGTCGCCGCCCGGCACTGCCCGCAGGAGCGGCGCCCGCTGCCAGCATGCTGTTCGAGCCCGCAGCCCCGCAGGGGCGTATCGAGACCCACCAGCTTCAGCCGATGAGGCGTCTGCCCTCACCGTCTGAAGGACGTGGATCTCGATACGCCCGCGGCGCGGGCTACTCGATCAGCATGCTGGCGGCGGGACGCCGTCCTGCTGCTGAAGACGCGTGACCCGGCGACGGCGGGCTCAGCGGGCGGAGTCGGCGGCGGCCGGGGCGTCGGCGCGCTCGGACTGCGCCGGATCGGCCCAGACGGCGATCGGCTGCGGGTCCCAGGTCAGGGCCGCGGGCTCGGTCGCGGTCACCGGGGGAGTCGACGCGGTCATCACGGGGATCGCCTCGGTGATCGGGCTCGAGGTGGCCTCCACGCCGGCGCGGAGCTGCTGCGCCTGGATCGCGGAGGAGAGCTCGTGTGCGAGCGAGCGCGCGAGCATGCCGTGGAAGATCGGATCCCGGTCGTCGTGGCTGCGACGGGTGACGACCCAGGCGCCCTCGGCTCCGACGAACGCCGCGAGGCGCTCGTGCACGACGGCGAAGAGCTCGTCCTGCGTGAGCGCGGGAGCCGCGACGACCTCGGGGGCCGGCTGGCGGCGCCTCAGACGAAACCTCATGACGAACCCCGTTTCCCGTGCACCTGGCGGTATGGACACCAGTGTCGCCGGGTCACGGGGACGAGCCGGGCTGACACGCCGCGGCCGCGGCACGCGGCGCGTCAGGGGGCGGGGGAGCGGCCGCTCAGCGGTCGCGCTTCTTGCCCTTCGACTCCTTCGCGAGCTCCTTGGAGTCGTACGAGACCGAGCCGAGTGCGACCGCGACGGCGATCGCCCAGCTGACCCACTGCAGAGCCAGACGCCAGTCGCGCGGACCCTTGCGGGTCGTCTGGAGAATGGACCAGCCGCCGACCATCGCGCTGATGACGCTCGAGTTGAGGATGAACTTGCGCATCGATTGCCTCCCGTGTTCATGACGACGCTAGCGGGCTGATCGGGCTCTCAGGGACGGTTGACACCGCACGGTGGTTCGGCCCGCTACGGTGGACCGCCACCGACGACGGTCGGCGCCGAGAGGAACGGGTACGTCATGCGCACGGCGGTGATCGGGGCGGTGCTCCTCGTGCTCGGAGGCGTCGCCGTCGTCACGGGCGTCCTCCCGCTGGACGCGCTGGGCGAGCTGGTGGAGCGCACGGCTCCCATCCTCGCGTTCGTCGTCGCCGTGACGGTCGTGGCCGAGCTGGCCTCGGAGGCGGGGGTCTTCACCGTGGTCGCCGAGCGCGCCGCGGTCTGGGGGCGCGGTCGCACAGCGGGGCTGTGGCTCCTGGTGGTGGCGATGGCGATCGTCAGCACGGTGTTCCTCTCTCTCGACACCACGGCGGTGCTGCTCACACCGGTGGTGGTGCTGCTCGCGGCGCACGTGAAGGTCTCTCCGCTGCCCTTCGCGATGGCGACGGTGTGGCTGGCGAACTGCGCCTCGCTCCTGCTGCCCGTCTCCAACCTGACGAACCTGCTCGCGGAGCGACGGCTCGGCGTCGACGGCCCGCTCGCGTTCGCCGCCCTGACCGCCCTGCCCGCGCTCGTCGCCGCCGCGGTGCCCGTGCTGATCCTGGCCGTCCGCTACCGCCGCGAGCTGGCGGGCCGCTACGTGGCGGGCGTCCGCACCCCGGTCGAGGACCGCGTCCTCCTCCTCGGCGCGGGAGTCGTCGTCGCCCTGCTGCTGCCCGCGCTCGTCTCGGGGCTCGAGGTGTGGATCCCCGCGGCGGTGGCCGCCCTCGCCCTCGTGGTGCTCTTCGCGGTGCGCCGGCGCGGGGCGCTGCGCTGGTCGCTCCTGCCCTGGCAGCTGGTCGTCTTCGCCTCCGGCCTCTTCATCGCGATGGAGGCGGCGCACCAGCTCGGACTCGGGACGGCGCTCGCCGTGGTGGCCGGCGAGGGGAGCGGAGTCGGCGATCTGCTCCGGCTGGCGGGCTCGGGAGCGGTCGCGGCGAACCTGGTCGACAACCTGCCCGCCTACCTCGCCCTCGAGCCGGTCGCGTCGGATCCGGTGCGCCTCGTCGCGCTGCTGATCGGCGTGAACGCCGGGCCGCTGATCACTCCGTGGGCGTCCCTCGCGACGCTGCTCTGGCACCAGCGCCTGACCGCCCTGGGCGTCAGCATCTCGTGGCGCCAGTACGCGCTGCTCGGCCTCGTCGCGGTCGTCCCGACCGTCGGCGGAGCGGTGCTCGCGCTCGCTCTCACGCAGGCCTGATACCCGGCAGTCGTCCGGGAGGGGCTGCTAGCCTCGGCCCGTAAGAGACGGCTCGACCGACGATGGGGAACACCATTCTTCCGAACACTGCCTCCGACCCTCTCGAGAACGCCGCGGCACCCCGCAACGCGTTCGTCGTGGTCTCCAACCGCCTCCCCGTCGACCGCGTGGTCGCCGAGGACGGGACGGCCTCGTGGAAGACCTCGCCCGGTGGCCTGGTCACCGCGCTCGAGCCGGTGATGCACGCCAACGCCGGCGCCTGGGTCGGCTGGCCAGGAGTCGCCGACGAGGAGGTCGCGCCCTTCGAGAACGACGGGGTGCAGATCGTGCCCGTCGCCCTCAGCGCCCAGGAGCTCGAGGACTACTACGAGGGCTTCTCGAACGACACGCTCTGGCCGCTCTACCACGACGTGATCGCACCGCCCACCTACCACCGCGACTGGTGGGACGCCTACGTCCGCGTCAACCGCCGCTTCGCCGAGGCGGCCGCCGCGGTGACCGAGGACGGCGGAGTCGTCTGGGTGCAGGACTACCAGCTGCAGCTCGTGCCGAAGATGCTCCGCGAGCTCCGGCCCGACGTGACGATCGGCTTCTTCAACCACATCCCGTTCCCGCCCTACGGCATCTTCGCGCAGCTCCCGTGGCGCAAGCAGATCGTCGAGGGGCTGCTCGGGGCCGACGTCATCGGCTTCCAGCGCCAGGGCGACGCGGGCAGCTTCCTCCGCGCGGTCCGCCGGCTGCTCGGCTACGACACCCGCAGCACCGTGGTCGAGGTCCCGGTCGAGGAGGAGGCGGTGAGCGGCACCCGCCGCGTCAACCGCTCCCGCCGAGGGGCGAGCGTGCGGCCGGTGGTCGCCAGGCACTTCCCGATCTCGATCGACGCCGCCTCCTTCGAGGAGATGGCGCGCAGCCCCGAGATCCAGGAGCGCGCGCGGCAGATCCGCCACGACCTGGGCGACCCGCAGACGGTCATGCTCGGCGTCGACCGCCTCGACTACACCAAGGGCATCGGCCACCGTCTGAAGGCCTTCGGCGAGCTGCTGGCCGACGGGCGGCTCAGCACCGACGACGCCGTCCTCGTGCAGGTCGCCAGCCCGAGCCGCGAGCGCGTCGAGACCTACAAGCAGCTCCGCGACGACATCGAGCTGCAGGTCGGCCGCATCAACGGCGACTACGGCACCATCGGCAATCCGGCGATCAGCTACCTGCACCACGGCTACCCGCGGGAGGAGATGGTCGCCCTCTACCTCGCCGCCGACGTCATGCTCGTGACGGCCCTGCGCGACGGCATGAACCTCGTCGCCAAGGAGTACGTCGCCTCCCGCTTCGACAACGACGGCGTGCTCGTGCTGAGCGAGTTCACCGGCGCCGCCGACGAGCTCAAGCAGGCCGTGCAGGTCAACCCGCACGACATCTCGGGTCTCAAGGACGCGATCGAGGCGGCGGCTCGGATGCCGAAGGTCGAGCGCACCCGGCGGATGCGGGCGCTGCGCCGCCGCGTCCTCGAGAACGACGTCGCGCGCTGGTCGGCCAGCTTCCTCGCCGCGCTGGCCGAGCACGCCGAGGGCCAGCAGCTCGACGTGCGTCCGGCCGCGAGGGGCCAGGAGGCGCCGCTCGGCCAGGAGGCCGAGCACGACCAGGACGCCGCGTACGGCCTCGCCGCGGTCGCCCGCGAGGCGGAGGACGCGCGATGAGCACCGTGATCCCCGTGCCCGGTGTGCCGCACCAGCCCGGCGTCCCGGACCGTCTCGTGGTCGCCCTGCGCGAGCTCGCCGCCACCGAGCGGCTCCTCGTCGCCCTCGACTTCGACGGCACGCTGGCGCCCGAGGTCGACGAGCCCGCGCGCGCCCGTGCCCTCCCCGAGGCGCGCGAGGCCGTGCTCCGCCTGCTCGCCCTGCCCGGAACCCGCGTCGCCCTCGTCTCGGGACGCGCGCTCGAGAGCCTCGAGGAGGTCGCGCAGCTCCCCGACGAGGCCCTCCTCGTCGGCTCGCACGGCGTCGAGATCCGTCTCGACCCCGACGAGGACGCCGTGCGCCTGGACCCCTCCGAGCAGGCCAGGGTCGACGTGCTCGAGGACGTGCTGAAGGGCATCGCCCGCGGCATCGACAACGTCTGGATCGAGGACAAGCCCGCCGGCTTCGCCCTGCACACCCGCCTCGCCACCGACAGGCACAGCCGGGTCGCCCACGTCGTCGCCCTCTCGGAGGCGCGCGCCGAGGTCGAGGGCGTCCACGTCCGCGAGGGCAAGAACGTCCTCGAGTTCTCGGTCCGCTCCACCACGAAGGGGGAGGCCGTCGAGCACCTCCGCCGCTACACCGGCGCGACGGCCGTGCTCTACGCGGGCGACGACGTGACCGACGAGGACGCCTTCGCCGTCATGCGCACCGGCGACGTCGGCATCAAGAGCGGCGAGGGCACGACCTCGGCCGGCTACCGCGTCCGCGGCCCCGAGCAGGTCGCGCACGCGCTGTCGCTGCTGGCGGAGTTCCGCTCGGCGACCGACTAGCGGGCCTCGCTCCGGACTCAGTCGGCCGCCGGCACCACGTCCCAGTGCTCGCGGATGAGGCCGTCGTCGACTCGGAAGACGTCCGCCGCCAGGACGGGGTCGCCCGGCTCCGCTCCCACGCTCTGCGAGAAGGTCCAGACCAGGTCGCCGTCACCGAGGGAGACGACCGACTCCTGCGGCGGGAACGTCGCCGACCCCGAGAAGAGCGACTTCAAGGCCTCCGTCCCGTTCGGAGCGACCGGGTTGTGCTGGAGGTAGGCGGGGTCGAACGCCGTGTCGAGGATCGAGACGTCCTGGTCGCGGAAGAGCGTGTCGTAGGCGTTCACGGCGAGCACGCGGTTGCTCTCCTCCTCCGTCTCCGATGGAGCGACCGCCGGTGCCGGAGGGTCGTAGAGGTCGCTGAACATCGTGTTGGTATTGCCGCTGGCCGGAGTGCCGGTCGCGATCGGCTGGTCGAAGGACCAGCGCTCGACGACCGTGCCGCCCTCCAGGCGGAACAGGTCGACCGCCGCCTCGCCGGTCCGCTCGTCGGCAGGATCGGACGCCACCTGGTAGTGCACGGCGACGAGCTCACCGTCGGCGGCGGTGCGCTTGACGACCGCCTGCGCTCCCGGGACCCGGCCGCGGTCGGCGGTGAACTCTGCGAGGAGTCCGCCCGGCCCCGCCTGCCGACCTGAGCCGTGCGCGACCGCATCGGCGGCGACGACCCGCTCGGCCGTCGCCGCAGCCTCCGAGGACCCGGGATCGGGGAACGCCTCCGTGTAGAGACTGAGCACGGCGGCCAGGTTCGCCTCCTCGGTCGCGGAGTCACTGCGGTCGACCGTCGAGCCGCCCTCGTCCCGGCCGCTCGCGGCGGACGGCGGAGTCGGGGACGGGTCCGTCGCGCCGGCCGAGGTGGCCCGGCACCCCGCGAGCAGCGGGACCGCGGCGAGGACGACGACGGTGCGGACGAGCGGAACGAGGACACCACGAGGCCTGGTCATGACCATCACTGTGCGGCGGGTTCCTGAGCCGGAGGTGCGATCGTCGCGGGTTTCGCTGAGAACGCACGCACCGATCGAGAGCCGCCGTGCTCGCGCGGTACCGATCCGTCACGAACGCCCCGTGTCCCGGAGGCGGTTTCAGTTCTCTAGTGCAACGGCTCGGCTGGAAGGTGTCGGGTTGTGGCTAGGAAGATCGCGTGGTCGGTTCGGGCGCAGGCGTATGCGGGGTTGATCGGTGGCGAGTCGGCGTTGGACGTCGGGGCGCGTCTGGGTGTCGGGCGGGTGACGGTGACGGACTGGGCGAAACTCGCGGGCATGGAGTTCCGGGCAGGCAGAGAGGGCGGTGGCCTGACCAGGTCGCTGGCGAGGGTCGAGCCGTCGGACGCAGGGCGGTCGTATCGGCGGTTGACGTTGACGGATCGCTCGTTCATCCACGCGGCGCGCTCGCTCGAGCGGCCATGGTCGATGCGCGCCATCGCGAGAGAGCTCGACGTGGCGCCGTCGACGATCTCGCGGGAGATCGCCCGGCATCAGGTCGAGCACTGGGGTGTCGCGCACTACGACGCGTCCCTCGCGCACCACCGCGCAGGGGCTGCGCGCAGCACGCCGCGGGCAGGGAAACTCGACTCGGAGCCGTTGCGGGCGGAGGTCGTGTCGATGCTGTCGGCGAAGTACTCACCCCAGCAGGTCGCGGGAGAGCTGCCCGTCCGGTTCCCCGACCGGACGGAGATGCGCGTGTCGCACGAGACGATCTACCAGGCCCTGTATGTCCAGGGGAAGGGCGCGCTCCGGCACGAGCTGAGCGTCGTGAAAGCACTCCGCTCCGGGCGCACGACCCGTGTTCCGCAGTCGAAGCTCCCGCGACGCAGCTCCCGTCCGTGGCTGGAGGGGGCGCTGCTCGCGGACCGGCCGGCGGAGGCCGAGGACCGCGCTGTTCCCGGGCACTGGGAAGGCGATCTCGTGGTCGGGCCGGGCAACTCCGGGATCATCACTCTCGTGGAACGCTCGACCAGGTTCGCGCTCCTGGGCCGTCTCCCGGGACGCCGCGACAGCGAGACCGTGACCGACGTCCTCGCCCGCATGATCGAGGACCTCCCCGCAACGTTGACCCGCACGATCACGTGGGATCAGGGGACCGAGATGGCCGGCCACGCCGCGTTCACGATCCGCACCGGCTGCCCGGTCTACTTCTGCGACCCGCACTCGCCCTGGCAGCGCGGCACGAACGAGAACACCAACGGCCTCATCCGCGACTTCTATCCCAAGGGCTTCAACTTCAACACGATCACCGACGCCGACCTCGCCGAAACCCAGCGCCTCCTCAACATCCGACCCCGCCAAACCCTCGGATTCCGCAGCCCCACCGCCAAGATGAGAGAACTCATCGCCGTTGCACTAGCCGCTTGAAACCGCCGGACTGCGACGATGCGTCTGCGACCGATCGACACCGCCTCCGGAGAGCCGGAGGAGCGCGCGCGAGGCGGTAGCCTCGTCACATGCCGGAAATCGATTGGAAGCCTCGTTCGCGCACCGTCACGGACGGCATCGAGGCCACGACGTCGCGCGGGATGCTGCGGGCCGTCGGAATGGGCGACGACGACTGGGAGAAGCCCCAGATCGGTATCGCGTCCTCGTGGAACGAGATCACCCCCTGCAACCTCTCGCTCGAGCGCCTCGCGCGCAGCGCCAAGGAGGGCGTGCACTCGGGCGGCGGGTACCCGCTGCAGTTCGGCACCGTCTCGGTCTCGGACGGCATCTCGATGGGCCACGAGGGCATGCACTTCTCGCTCGTCTCTCGCGAGGTCATCGCCGACTCCGTCGAGACCGTGATGATGGCCGAGCGCCTCGACGGCACCGTCATGCTCGCCGGCTGCGACAAGTCGCTCCCGGGAATGCTGATGGCGGCCGCCCGGCTCGACCTCGCCGCCGTCTTCGTCTACGCCGGCTCGATCGCTCCGGGCTGGGTCAAGCTCTCGGACGGCACCGAGAAGGACATCACGATCATCGACTCCTTCGAGGCGGTCGGGGCCGTCAAGGCCGGGATCATGTCCGAGGAGGACGCCAAGCGCATCGAGTGCGCGTTCGCCCCGGGCGAGGGCTCGTGCGGAGGCATGTACACCGCGAACACGATGGCGAGCGTCGCCGAGGCGCTCGGCATGAGCCTGCCCGGATCGGCCTCGCCGGCCGCGGCCGACCGCCGCCGCGACTACTTCGCCCGCAAGTCGGGGGAGGCCGTCGTCGAGCTGCTCCGCAACGGCACGACCGCGCGCGACATCCTCACCAAGGAGGCGTTCGAGAACGCGATCGCCGTCGCCATGGCGTTCGGAGGCTCCACCAACGTCATCCTGCACCTGCTCGCGATCGCCAACGAGGCCGAGGTCGACCTCACGATCGACGACTTCAACCGCATCGGCGACACCATCCCGCACATCGGCGACCTCAAGCCGTTCGGCAAGTACGTCATGAACGACGTCGATCGCCACGGCGGAGTCCCCGCGGTCATGAAGGCGCTTCTCGACGCGGGTCTGCTGCACGGCGACTGCCTCACGGTGACCGGGAAGACGGTCGCCGAGAACCTCGCCGAGATGGACATCGCGCCGCTCGACGGAGAGGTCATCCGCACCCTCGACAACCCGATCCACGCGACCGGCGGGCTGACGGTGCTCAAGGGCTCGCTCGCCCCCGAGGGCGCGGTCGTCAAGACGGCGGGCTTCGACGCCTCGGTCTTCGAGGGCCCCGCCCGGGTCTTCGAGCGCGAGCGCGCGGCCATGGACGCGCTCACCGAGGGGCGGATCAAGCACGGCGACGTGGTCGTGATCCGCTACGAGGGCCCGAAGGGCGGCCCCGGGATGCGCGAGATGCTCGCCATCACGGCCGCCATCAAGGGCGCGGGGCTCGGGAAGGATGTACTACTCTTGACCGACGGACGATTCTCAGGCGGCACAACCGGCCTGTGCATCGGCCACATAGCTCCCGAATCGGTGGACGCAGGTCCCATCGCATTCGTGCGCGACGGCGACCCGATTCGGGTCGACATCGCCGCTCGCTCGATCGACCTACTCGTCGACGACTCCGAGCTCGCCGCCCGCCGAGAAGGCTGGGCGCCCCTCCCTCCGCGCTACACCCGTGGTGTCCTCGCCAAGTACGCCAAGCTCGTCCGCTCCGCGGCCGTCGGCGCCACCACCGGGTAGCCGTTCCCCGGCAGTGCCGTCCTCCCCGGCAGCACTGGCCGACCCGCGCATTCGCGCCTCCTCGCCGCCGCATCCCGCACCCCGCCCGATGCTCCGGCGGAACACCGTTTCGAAGGAATCGACACCCGCATGACACCGGACCCGTCCGCCGTGCACGCCGCACCGACGCCCCAGCCACCCCGCCCCGCCGCGACCCCCGGATCGGTCCCCGCGACCGAGGTCCTCACCGGTGCGCAGGCGGTCGTCCGCTCGCTCGAGATGCTCGGGATCGAGGACGTCTTCGGCCTGCCCGGCGGCGCGATCCTCCCGGTCTACGACCCGCTGATGGACTCGTCCAAGATCCGCCACATCCTGGTCCGCCACGAGCAGGGCGCCGGCCACGCGGCCGAGGGCTACGCCTCGGCGACCGGCAAGCTCGGCGTCTGCATCGCGACGTCGGGCCCCGGAGCGACCAACCTCGTCACCGCGATCGCGGACGCCTACATGGACTCGGTCCCGATGCTCGCGATCACCGGTCAGGTGTTCTCGACGCTGATGGGCACCGACGCGTTCCAGGAGGCGGACATCGTCGGCATCACGATGCCGATCACCAAGCACTCCATCCTGGTGACCAAGCCCGAGGACATCCCGCAGGCGCTCGCCTCCGCCGCCCTGATCGCGACGACCGGCCGCCCCGGCCCGGTGCTCGTCGACATCACGAAGGACGCGCAGCAGAACGAGGCGCCGTTCCTCTGGCCGCCGAAGATCGACCTGCCCGGGTACCGCCCCGTCACCAAGGCGCACGGCAAGCAGATCCAGGCCGCGGCGCAGCTGCTGGCCGAGTCGAAGAAGCCCGTGCTCTACGTCGGCGGCGGCATCATCCGCGCCCGCGCGGCGGCCGAGCTGAAGGCCTTCGCCGAGGCGTCGGGCGCCCCCGTCGTCACCACGCTGATGGCGCGCGGTGCGTTCCCCGACTCGCACGAGCAGCACCTGGGCATGCCCGGGATGCACGGCACGGTCCCCGCGGTCCTCGCGCTGCAGGAGGCCGACCTGATCCTCGCGCTCGGCTCGCGCTTCGACGACCGCGTGACCGGCAAGGCGGCGCTCTTCGCGCCCAAGGCCAAGGTCGTGCACGTCGACATCGACCCCGCCGAGATCTCGAAGATCCGCACGGCCGACGTGCCCATCGTGGGCGATCTCAAGGACGTCCTGCCCGACCTCACCGACGCGTTCACGCGGGCGATCGACGCCGGCCGGCCCGACACGGGCGAGTGGTGGAGCTACCTCAAGGGACTCCAGGAGGAGTTCCCCCTCGGCTACACGGAGCCCGTCGACGGGCTGCTCTCGCCGCAGTACGTGATCAAGCGCATCGGCGAGATCACCGGCCCCGAGGGAGTCTTCGCCTCGGGAGTCGGCCAGCACCAGATGTGGGCGGCGCAGTTCATCCAGTACGAGCGCCCCAACTCGTGGCTCAACTCCGGCGGCGCCGGCACCATGGGCTACTCGGTGCCCGCGGCCATGGGCGCGAAGGTCGGCGAGCCCGACCGCACGGTGTGGGCGATCGACGGCGACGGCTGCTTCCAGATGACCAACCAGGAGCTCGCCACCTGCACCATCAACGACATCCCGATCAAGGTCGCGGTGATCAACAACTCCTCGCTCGGCATGGTGCGCCAGTGGCAGACCCTGTTCTACGAGGGCCGCTACTCGAACACCGACCTGAACACCGGGCACGACACCGTCCGCGTCCCCGACTTCGTGAAGCTCGCGGAGGCCTACGGCGCGCTCGGGATCCGGGTCACCAAGCCGGAGGAGATCGACGACGCCATCCGCCTCGCGATCGCCACGAACGACCGGCCCGTCGTCATCGACTTCGTCGTCAGCCGCGACTCCATGGTGTGGCCGATGGTCCCGCAGGGCGTCTCGAACAGCTACGTCCAGTACGCCAGGGACCACAGCCCGACCTGGGACGACGAGGAGTAGACCGCATGACCCACCACGTCCTCTCCCTGCTCGTCGAAGACAAGCCGGGACTGCTCACCCGTGTCGCGGGGCTCTTCGCCCGCCGCGGCTTCAACATCGAATCCCTCGCGGTCGGACCGACCGAGCTCGACGGCCTCTCGCGCATCACGGTCGCCGTCGACGTCGAGGACCTGCCGCTCGAGCAGGTGACGAAGCAGCTCAACAAGCTGGTCAACGTCATCAAGATCGTCGAGCTCGACCCCGACCAGTCGGTGCACCGGGAGCACCTGCTCGTGAAGGTGCGCGTCGACAACGTCACCCGCTCGCAGGTGCTCGAGGCCGTGAACCTCTTCCGCGCCCGCGTGGTGGACGTCGCGACCGACGCGCTCGTCATCGAGGTCACGGGCGACTCGGGGAAGACGAACGCCTTCCTCCGCGTGATCGAGCCCTACGGCATCAAGGAGATCGCGCAGTCGGGCCTGCTCGCCATCGGGCGCGGCTCGAAGTCGATCACCGAGCGCGTCTTCAAGAACTGACCACCGCACCTCTTCAGAACTGCCCACGACAGAAAAGGACTCACCACGTGACTGAGCTCATCTACGACGCCGACGCCGACCTCTCCATCATCCAGTCGAAGAAGGTCGCGATCGTCGGCTACGGCTCGCAGGGACACGCGCACGCCCAGAACCTCCGCGACTCGGGCGTCCAGGTCGTCATCGCGCTCAAGGAGGGGTCGAAGTCGACCGCCAAGGCCGAGGACGACGGCTTCGAGGTCAAGAGCGTCGCCGACGCCGCCGACTGGGCCGACCTGATCATGATCCTCGCGCCCGACCAGCACCAGCGCGCCATCTACAGCGAGCAGATCGCGGACAAGCTGACCGAGGGCAAGACCCTCGCGTTCGCGCACGGCTTCAACATCCGCTTCGGCTACATCGAGGCGCCCGCGGGCGTCGACGTGATCCTGATCGCGCCGAAGGCCCCCGGCCACACCGTGCGCCGCGAGTTCGTCGCCGGCCGCGGCATCCCGGACATCATCGCCGTCGAGAACGACGCGACGGGCACCGCCTGGGAGACCGCGAAGTCGTACGCGAAGGCCATCGGAGGCACCCGCGCGGGCGTCATCAAGACGACCTTCACCGAGGAGACCGAGACCGACCTGTTCGGTGAGCAGGCCGTGCTCTGCGGCGGCACCTCGCAGCTCGTCCAGTACGGCTTCGAGACCCTCGTCGAGGCGGGCTACCAGCCCGAGATCGCCTACTTCGAGGTGCTCCACGAGCTCAAGCTGATCGTCGACCTCATGTGGGAGGGCGGCATCGCCAAGCAGCGCTGGTCCGTCTCGGACACGGCGGAGTACGGCGACTACGTCTCGGGCCCCCGCGTCATCGACCCCCGCGTCAAGGAGAACATGCAGGCGGTGCTCGGCGACATCCAGAGCGGTGCCTTCGCGAAGCGCTTCATCGCCGACCAGGACGCCGGAGCCCCCGAGTTCCAGGAGCTCCGCGCCAAGGGCGAGAAGCACCCGATCGAGGAGACCGGCCGCGAGCTGCGCAAGCTCTTCGCCTGGAAGCAGACCGACGAGGACTACACCGACGGCAGCGTCGCGCGCTAGTCACGCACTGCATCGAAGAGGGAGCCCCGGACCGGGGTTCCCTCTTCTGCGTTCAGTAGCCGAGGTCGCGGGCGAGGCGGCGGAGGCCGCCCTTCGGGGGCACGACGACGGGGTCGGGCCAGCGCGGGGCGAGGTGGTCGCCGAGGGTCACGCGGCGGATCTTGCGGCCGACGAGGGGGAGCAGCCAGTCGGCCGTCCAGCGGTGCTGGTCGCGGAGCCACTCGGTCGGGGTGAGCGGCTCGGGCGGCTCCCACGGGCCGGCCGAGATGGTGTGCGGGACGCCGAGGATGTCGAGGACGCGCGCCGCCAGGAACCGGTGACCGCGCTTGGAGAGGTGCATCCGGTCGGGCGACCACATCATCGGCTCGCGGAACGCCTGCATGCGCCAGTAGTCGACGAGGGTCGCGCCGCGCTCGCGGGCGATGCGGCGGACGGCCGCGTTGTAGACGCGGTTGCGGCGCACGAACATCCGCGGGGCCGGCAGGCCGGGGATGTCGAAGCCGGTGAAGAGCACGAGGGAGGCGCCGGTCGTCGCGAGCGCGTCGACCAGGCACTCGTAGTCGTCGACGAGCACCCGCATGTCGGTCTTGAGGTCGAGGATGTCGTTGCCGCCCGCGTAGAGCGTCACCAGGGTCGGCCGCAGCTCGAGGGCGCTGGGCAGCTGCTCGGCCCTGATCTGCCCGAGCCGTTTCGAGCGGATCGCGAGGTTCGCGTACTCCCAGCCCGGCTCGGCGCGGGCCAGACGGTCGGCGACGCGATCGGCCCAGCCCCGGACTCCGTTGGGCAGTCGCGCGTGCGGGTCGCCGACGCCCTCGGTGAAGGAGTCGCCGATCGCGACGAATCGGCGCGCGGTGTCCGCACTCTCGCGCTCCGTCATCCGGGGAGTCTCGCGCGTGCGCGAGGACGGGCGGTGTCCGCCGGGTGTCGGGTCGGTGTCGGCCCGCTCCGAGGTTCCTGCGGGGCGCTCGCGGCTAGGGTGTTGCGGTGATCGAGGACAGGCCGGTGGGCGACAGCGCGGACGACGGCGACGACGACGCCCTGAGCTGGGCGGGCGAGGGCACGGACCCGACGCTGGCGGGAGCCGCTCCGCGCGCCGTGCGCTCGGCGCCGGCAGTGCGTGCCGCCCGGCCCGGCGACTCGGGGGAGGATCTCCCCGAGGAGCTCCTGGACGACGACGAGGACGTGGACGACGCGACCTCGGAGGCCGAGGCGGCCGCCGCCTCCTCGGTGCTGCTCGTGGCGACCGGCGTGACCGCGGGGCTCTACCTCCTGTACACGATCGGCTGGATGATCACGGCGACGCGGCAGAACGGCACGATCGCCGCCTCCTTCTCGGGCGACGCGCTCGGCGGGGCGCTCTACGGTCTCGGCCTGTGGCTCGCCGTCGCCGCGCCCGCGACCTGGTTCGCGGCGGTGCTGCTCGGCACGCGCGACTCCCGGGTGCGCACGCGCGTCCTCTGGCTCGTGGCCGGCCTGGTGCTGCTCGCACCGCTGCCGTTCCTGAAGGGGGCGTGAGCATGACGGACCCACTGCCGACGAAGGCCGTGCTGGGCGACGGACGGGGCGACCGGCGCGGACGCCGGCTCGCCGCCTCCGTGCTGATCGCCCTGGGGTTCGCGCTCTTCTTCGCGTGGGACGTGTGGGAGGCGATCGGCAACCTCGTCGGGCTCCGCACCTACGCGGCCACGCTCGGCACCGACCTCAACCCGACGGGCTGGACGGTGCTCGTCCTCGGCCTCGTGCTGCCGGTGCTGTGCTTCGCCGCCGCCGTCGCGCTCGGCCGCCGGCGGGGGCTGCTCGCCCGGACGGGGCTCCTCGCCGCCGCGCTCTGCCTCTCGGCGGCGCTCTCGCTCGACGTGCAGCTGATCCTCGGCTTCGAGAGCCTCGTCAGCCTCGGCTGAGCGCGGCGTCACACGGCCGGGCCGCTCGGCGGCCCTCCGCTACCATGGCGGGGGCTCGCGGGACACCCGTGCCCGAGCCTGCTCCGTCCCCTCTCCGAAGGAAGCGCCTCCCGTGACAAAGCCGGTCGTCCTGATCGCCGAAGAACTCTCGCCCGCCACCGTGGACGCCCTCGGTCCCGACTTCGACGTGCGCTCCGTGGACGGCACCGACCGCCCGGCGCTGCTCGAGGCGCTCGGCGAGGCCGACGCGATCCTGGTGCGCTCCGCGACGCAGGTCGACGCCGAGGCGATCGCGGCGGCTCCGTCGCTCAAGGTCATCGCCCGCGCGGGCGTCGGGCTCGACAACGTCGACATCGCGGCGGCCACCACCGCGGGCGTCATGGTCGTGAACGCGCCGACCTCCAACATCATCTCGGCCGCCGAGCTGACCGTCGGGCACATCCTGAGCCTCGCGCGCCACATCCCGGCCGCGCACAGCGCCCTCGCCCAGGGCCTGTGGAAGCGCTCGAAGTACACCGGCGTCGAGCTCTACGAGAAGACGGTCGGCATCATCGGCCTCGGTCGCATCGGCGCACTGATCACCGCGCGCCTGCAGGCGTTCGGCGTGAACGTGGTCGCCTACGACCCCTACGTGACGAGCGCCCGCGCGCAGCAGCTGGGCGTGACCCTCCTCCCGCTCGAGGAGCTGCTCGCGCAGAGCGACTTCATCACGATCCACATGCCCAAGACGGCCGAGACGACCGGGATGATCTCGGATGAGCAGCTCGCGCTGATGAAGCCGACCGCGTTCATCGTCAACGTCGCCCGCGGCGGGCTCATCGACGAGGACGCGCTGCACCGCGCGCTCGTCGCGAAGACCATCGCCGGCGCCGGCCTCGACGTGTTCGTGAAGGAGCCGCCGACCGGCTCGCCGCTGCTGGCCCTCGAGAACGTCGTCGTCACGCCTCACCTCGGCGCGTCGACAGACGAGGCCCAGGAGAAGGCGGGCGTCTCGGTGGCCAAGTCGGTGCGCCTGGCGCTCTCGGGCGAGCTCGTGCCCGACGCGGTCAACGTCGCCGGCGGCGTGATCGACGAGTACGTCCGCCCCGGCATCCCGCTGGTCGAGAAGCTCGGCCAGGTCTTCGCGGGCCTCGCCGACTCTCCCGTCACGTCGATCGACGTCGAGGTGCACGGCGAGCTCGCCGGCTACGACGTCAAGGTGCTCAAGCTCGCGGCGCTCAAGGGCGTCTTCACCAACGTGGTGTCGGAGTCGGTGTCGTACGTGAACGCACCGGTGCTCGCCGAGCAGCGCGGCATCGAGGTTCGCCTGATCACCGACTCGGTCTCGGACGAGTACCGCAACGTGATCACCCTGCGCGGCGCCCTCTCGGACGGCTCGCAGATCTCGGTCTCGGGCACGCTGACGGGCACCAAGCAGGTCGAGAAGCTCGTGTCGATCAACGGCTACGACGTCGAGGTCCCGCTCGCGAAGCACCACGTCGTGATGAGCTACATCGACCGGCCCGGGATCGTCGCGGTGTACGGCCGCGAGTTCGGCGACGCCTCCGTCAACATCGCGGGCATGCAGGTCGCGCGCACCGAGGCGGGCGGCAGAGCCCTCTCGGTGATCACGATCGACTCGCCCGCTCCCGACGGCCTGCTCGAGAAGGTCCGCGTCGCGATCGACGCCGACCTGATGCAGGAGATCGACATCACCGAGCAGTAGGAGGCGCCGTGGTCTCGCGGAGGTTCGCGCAGGTCGACGTGTTCGCCGCGGAGGCGTTCCGCGGCAATCCGGTCGCGGTCGTCGTCGACGGGGACGGGGTGTCGGACGCCGACATGGCGGCGTTCGCCCGCTGGACGAACCTGTCGGAGACGACGTTCCTGCTGGCGCCGACCGTGCCGGAGGCCGACTACCGCCTCCGGATCTTCACGCCCGGCCGGGAGCTGCCGTTCGCGGGGCACCCGACGCTCGGGAGCGCGCACGCGTGGCTCGCGGCCGGGGGAGTGCCGCGCGAGGAGGGCGTGCTCGTGCAGGAGTGCGCGGCCGGGCTGGTGCGGCTGCGCGTGACGGAGGCGGGCATCGCGTTCGCGGCGCCCCCGCGGCTCCGCTCGGGGCCGGCCGACGAGGCGACGGTGGAGCGCGCGGCCGCGGCGCTGCGGATCCCGCGCTCCGAGATCCTCGGGCACGAGTGGGTCGACAACGGACCGGGCTGGCTCGCGGTGCGGCTGGCGTCGGCGGAGCGGGTGCTCGAGCTGGCGCCGGACCAGGCGCTGCTCTCGGGGCTGCCGCTCGGCGTGGTCGGGCCGCACGCGGACGGCGCCGAGTGCGCGGTCGAGGTGCGCGCGTTCATCCCCGACGCCGGGGTGCTCGAGGATCCGGTGACGGGGAGCCTGAACGCGGGGATCGCGCAGTGGCTGATCGGCGCGGGGCTCGCTCCGGAGCGGTACGTCGCGGCGCAGGGCGCGGCGCTCGGGCGCGCCGGGCGCGTGCACGTCGAGCGCGTGGGCGAGGACGTCTGGATCGGCGGGGCGACGGCGACGCTGATCGACGGGGTCGTGCAGCTGTAGGAGGCGGGCTTGCGCGGGTGCACTGGTATCCCTGCCTGCCTCGCCTCGCGGATCGAGCCCGCAGCCCTCGGAGCGGGCATATTGAGATCCACCAGCGTCAGCAGGGCGGATCGACGGCCTCAGCTGCTGACGCTGGTGGGGTCTCCTAGGAAAAGTCACCCCACGTGTGTGGCCCCGCCCTTGCTGATCGAGTAGCCGCGGAATGCGGCGTATCGAGATCCACTCGCGTCAGAAGTCCAGGTCAGAAGCCTGAACTGCTGACGCTGGTGGGTCTCGACACGCCCCTGCGGGGCTACTCGACCAGCATGAAGGGCGACGGGCGACAACTTTTCCCACCCCACCGAGACGCAACTCGGCTTCGCCGCTCGATACGCCCCTGCGGGGCTACTCGACCGGCATGGAGGGAGTGGCTGCTCGTCCGGCGCGGAAAGCGGCTACTTCCGGAGGAGGCGGTCGATGACCGCGAGGACGTCCTCGACCTGGCCGCGGGGGCCGTCGCCGGTGGGGAGCAGGGCCGAGTTGTAGTAGAGGCCGTCGCTCATCAGGACGATCGCGCGGGCGATCAGGGGGTCGCCGACGGCGTCGGTGACGACGGCGTTCCAGCTGTCGTGGATGCGGGCGAGGCCGGCGCTGGCGCGCTCGTCGTGACCCTGCGCGATGCGGGAGACCGCGAGGATCGTGCGGTCGAAGGGGGTGTCGGCGGCGAACGAGGTGCGGATCAGATAGGGGACGACGCCCTCGTCCGACGTGCGGATGCGGTCGATGTCCTCGGCGAGACGCTCGTCGAGGCGCTCGACGAGGCCGTCGACCAGGGCGTCCTTCGAGGGGAAGTGGTAGAGCAGCCCGCCCTTCGAGACGCCGGCGGTGCGGGCGGTGGCGTCGAGGGTGGCCGCGCGCTCGCCCTGCTCGATCAGGAGAGCCTCGAACGCGTCGAGGACGCGGTCGCGAGCGGGGGCGGCGGGCATGGCGTCCATTCTACGGAGAGCCTCGTTCGAGGCCCTCGACTACTGTACCGGCTGGACGGTATACTCCTCCGAGTCCCCCCTCGAAAGGAAGCACCCCCGTGTCCGCCCGCACCGCCCCCGTCGCCGTCCGCCTCCCCGCCTCCGAGCCCGCCACCGATCGGGTCGGTCGTCGCGCCTGGTTCGCGCTCGCGGTGCTGATGCTGCCGGTGCTGCTGGTCTCGGTCGACAACACCGTCCTCAACTTCGCGCTGCCCTCGATCTCGGAGGACCTCGGCCCCTCGGGCACCGAGCTGCTCTGGATCGTGGACGCGTACCCGCTGGTGCTCGCGGGACTCCTGGTCGCGATGGGCAGCCTCGGCGACCGGGTCGGACGGCGCAAGCTCCTCGTCATCGGCGCGATCGGCTTCGCCGTCGTCTCGGTCGCCGCGGCCTTCGCGCCGACGGCCGGCGCGCTCATCGCCGCCCGTGCCGCGCTCGGCCTCTTCGGGGCGACCCTGATGCCGTCGACGCTGTCGCTGCTCCGGAGCCTCTTCCCGAACCGCGACCAGCGGCGCCTCGCGATCGCGATCTGGGCGACCGGGTTCGCGGTCGGCTCCGCGGTCGGACCTCTCGTCGGCGGGATCCTGCTCGAGAACCACGCCTGGGGCTCGGTGTTCCTGCTCGCGGTGCCCGTGCTGCTGCCGCTCGTCGTGCTCGCGCCGATCCTCGTCCCGGAGTCGCGCGACCCGCAGCCCGGCCCCGTCGACGTCGTCAGCATCCTCCTGTCGCTCGCGACGATGGCTCCGATCGTCTACGCGGTCAAGTCGGCGGCCGAGCACGGGATCGACGCGGTCGCGATCGTCTCGCTGGTGGTCGGCGTGACGAGCGGCGTGCTCTTCGTGCGTCGCCAGCAGCGCCGCACGGTGCCGATGCTCGATCTCTCGCTCTTCCGCCGTGGCTCGTTCAGCGCGGCGATCCTGGTCAACCTGCTGAGCGTCGTCGCGCTGGTCGGCGGGCTGTTCTTCGTCTCGCAGCACCTGCAGCTCGTGGTGGGGCTCTCGCCGCTGGAGGCGGGCCTCGTGCTGGTGCCCGGACTCGCGGTCATGATCGTGGCGGGGCTCGGCGTCGTGCCGGTCGCGCGGAGGATCTCCCCGCGCATCGTGGTTCCGGCCGGCCTCGTGATCTCGGCGGTCGGCTACGCGCTGCTCGCGCTCGGCAGCGACGTGCCGGGCGGCGCCTCCGCCCTCACCGTCGCCGTGGCGTTCGCGTTCCTCGGCCTCGGGATCGGGGCGGCCGAGACCGTCTCGAACGAGCTGGTCCTCGCGAACGCGCCGGCGGACAAGGCCGGTGCCGCCTCCGCTGTGTCGGAGACGGCCTACGAGCTCGGCGCCGTGCTCGGCACCGCGACGCTCGGCACCGTGCTGACGGCCGCCTACCGGAGCGGCGTCGTGCTCCCCGAGGGACTCGACGCCGGGCAGGTGCAGCGCGCGGGGGAGACCCTCGGCGGAGCGGTCTCCGTCGCGGGCGAGCTGCCGGCCGACTCCGCCGCGAGCCTGCTGGCCTCGGCCGGCGCCGCGTTCGACGCGGGCGTGGGCGCCTCGGCCTGGATCGGCGTCGGCCTCGTGCTGCTCGCCGGCGCGCTGGCGGCGTGGCGGCTCCGCCGGAGCTGAGGCTCGCGGCCGAGAGTACGCTGGGGGCGTCCCTGTCCCCGCACGCCTGAGGATCCCCATGCCCCGCACCGTGAAGCTCGCCGTCATCCCCGGAGACGGGATCGGGCCGGAGGTGATCACTGAGGCCGTGAAGGTCCTCGACGCCGTCACCGCCGCCTCCGACCTGGTGATCGAGAAGACCCCGTTCTCGCTCGGCGCCGGCCGGTACCTCGAGACGGGCGACGTGCTCACCGACGAGGACCTCGCCTCGATCGCCGCGCACGACGCGATCCTGCTCGGAGCCGTCGGCGGCGTGCCAGGAGACCCGCGCCTCGCGAACGCGAACATCGAGCGCGGGCTGCTGCTGCGCCTCCGCTTCGCGCTCGACCACTACGTGAATCTGCGGCCGACGCGCCTCTACCAGGGCGTGCCGTCGCCGCTGTCGGCGCCCGGCGAGGTCGACTTCGTCGTCGTGCGCGAGGGCACGGAGGGTCCCTACGTCGGCAACGGCGGAGCGATCCGGCGGGGCACGCCGCACGAGATCGCCAACGAGGTCTCCGTCAACACGGCGTACGGGGTCGAGCGGGTCGTGCGCCACGCCTTCGAGCTGGCGCGCAAGCGGCGCTCGAAGCTCACGCTCGTGCACAAGACCAACGTGCTCGTCTTCGCCGGCTCGCTGTGGAAGCGGCTGGTCGACGAGGTGGGGGCCACCTACGAGGACGTGGCCGTCGACTACCTCCACGTGGACGCGGCGACGATCTTCCTCGTGACCGACCCTGCTAGGTTCGACGTCATCGTCACCGACAACCTCTTCGGCGACATCCTGACCGATCTGGCCGGCGCGATCAGCGGCGGCATCGGCCTCGCCGCCTCGGGCAACATCAACCCCGATGGCGCGTTCCCCAGCATGTTCGAGCCGGTCCACGGATCCGCGCCCGACATCGCCGGGAAGCAGCTCGCCGACCCCACGGCCGCGATCCTCTCGGTCGCCCTGCTGCTCGACCACCTGGGCCTCGCCGACGAGGCCGCTCGCGTGACGGCGGCCGTGACCGCCGACATCGAGTCGCGCGACGGCACCGCGCGCTCGACCTCCGCGATCGGCGACTCCGTCGTCTCCCGCCTCCGCTGACCACCCCTCAGGAAGAACCCACCATGACCATCCCCCTCCCGCTCGCGCAGGACCTCGCCTTCGCGGTGACCCCCAACCCGGCGCCGCGCTCCGCCGAGGAGCGCGCGCACATCCTCCGGGCACCCGGCTTCGGCGTGCACTTCACCGACCACATGGTCGACCTCTGCTGGACCCGCACCGGCGGCTGGCACCGCCCCCGCGTGCAGGCCTACGGACCGATCGCGCTCGACCCCGCCGCGTCGGTGCTGCACTACGCGCAGGAGATCTTCGAGGGCATGAAGGCGTACCGCCACGCCGACGGCTCGATCTGGACGTTCCGCCCGACGGCGAACGCCGCGCGGCTGCAGCGCTCGGCCCGCCGCCTCGCGCTGCCCGAGCTGCCCACCGAGCTCTTCGTCGAGTCCCTGCGCCAGCTCATCGCCGTCGACGGCGAATGGGTGCCGTCGGAGCCCGAGACGAGCCTGTACCTGCGGCCGTTCATGTTCGCGAAGGAGGCGTTCCTCGGTGTGCGCGCGGCCGAGAAGGTCGCCTACTACGTGATCGCGAGCCCCGCGGGCGCCTACTTCTCGGGAGGCGTCGCCCCGGTGTCGATCTGGCTGTCCACCTCCTACGCCCGCGCGGGCAAGGGCGGCACGGGAGCGGCGAAGACCGGCGGCAACTACGCCTCGTCGCTGCTGCCCCAGCAGGAGGCGTACGAGCACGGCTGCGCGCAGGTGCTCTTCCTCGATTCCCAGGAGTCGCGCTACATCGAGGAGCTCGGCGGCATGAACGTCGTGCTCGTGAAGAAGGACGGCACGCTCGTCACCCCGGAGTCGGACTCGATCCTCGAGGGGATCACGCGCGACAGCGTGCTGCAGCTCGCCGAGGACCGCGGGCACCGGGTGGAGCGCCGCCGCGTCACGATCGACGAGTGGCGCGACGGCGTGGCCTCGGGCGAAGTGGTCGAGGTGTTCGCCTGCGGGACCGCGGCGGTCATCACTCCGATCGCCGAGCTCAAGGGCGACGGCTTCTCGGTGGGCCACGAGGGCGCGCCGGCCGGCGAGCTGACGATGTCGCTGCGCGAGGAGCTGACCGACATCCAGTACGGACGTCGTGAGGACACACACGGTTGGATGACGAGGTTGGACGCATGAAGATCGCACGATTCGCCACGCAGCGCTCCGGAGACAACGGCGGCGCCATCTTCTTCGGGATCGTCGACGAGGACGAGCTGGTGGTGCTCGCGGGCGACCCGATGTTCGCCGGGTTCGACACGACGGGTGAGCGCATCCCTCTGTCGGAGGCGAAGCTGCTCGCGCCGGTCATCCCGCGCTCGAAGGTGGTCGGCATCGGCAAGAACTACTCCGACCACGCGGCCGAGATGGGCGGCGACGCCCCGGCCGAGCCGTTGATCTTCCTCAAGCCCAACACCTCGGTGATCGGTCCGGACGAGGCGATCGTGCTGCCCCCGGACAGCCAGCAGGTCGAGTACGAGGGCGAGCTGGCGATCGTGATCGGAGCCGTGGCGCGGAACGTGCGCGCGGAGGACTTCGAGGAGGTCGTCTTCGGCTACACGATCGCGAACGACGTGACCGCGCGCGACCTGCAGAAGTCTGACGGGCAGTGGGCGCGGGCGAAGGGCTACGACACGTTCTGCCCGATCGGGCCGGTGATCGAGACCGAGCTGGTCTGGAACGAGAGCGCACTCGAGACGCGCGTCAACGGGCGGCGGGTGCAGTCGGGCAACACCGGCGACATGATCCACGGGGTGCCCGAGATCGTCGCGTACGTGTCACGGGTGTTCACGCTGCTGCCGGGCGACATCATCCTGACGGGCACGCCGGCCGGTGTCGGGCCGATCGCGAACGGCGACACGGTCGCGATCGACATCGAGGGCATCGGCACGCTGTTCAACCCGGTGATCGTGCGCGGCTGAGGCTGCGGGCGAGCTTCGGCTCGTGTGAACGCGTTCGGCTCGTCGGAATCCTCGAGTCCTGCGAGCCGAACGTGTTTCTGCGAGCCGGAGGTGCCTCCGGAAGCGAGGGCGGGCGGCGCGCCTGCCCCGCGCTCGGGGGACCTGTCAAGCGGAGTCGCGCCCGGCGGTGGAGTCGTAGCGTCGAAGCATGAGCTCGACCCGCACGACCCGTTCCGCCTCCGATCCCATCGCCCGCATCGCCCGAGAGGACTTCGGCTGGTCCTCGCTGCTGCCGGGGCAGCGGGAGGCCATCGAATCGGCCGCCTCGGGGCGCGACACTCTGCTCGTCCTCGCGACCGGAGGCGGCAAGTCCGCCGTGTACCAGATCGCCGGGGCCGAGCGCGGAGGCGTCGTCCTCGTCGTCTCTCCGCTGGTCGCGCTGCAGGCCGACCAGCTGGCCTCGATCGAGGCGGCGCCCGCCGCGCCCCCCGCCGTCGCCGTCAACTCCTCCCTCGGCTCCGCCGCCGTCGCCCGCGCCTGGGAGCGCATCGACGAGGGTGGACCGCTCTACGTCCTGCTCGCTCCCGAGCAGCTGGCGAAGGAGGAGAACGTCGCACGTCTCGCGAAGGCCGGAGTGTCACTGCTCGTCGTCGACGAGGCGCACTGCGTCTCCTCGTGGGGCCACGACTTCCGCCCCGACTACCTGCGCCTCGCCGACGTCCGGCGCGAGCTGGGGGATCCGCCGGTGCTCGCGATGACGGCCACCGCCTCCGGCCCCGTGCGCGATGAGATCATCGAGCGCCTCCGGATGCAGGACCCCGAGGTGCAGGTGCACGGGGTCGACCGGCCCGAGATCCGGCTCGTCGTGCACCGCCACGAGAGCGAGAACGAGAAGCGCGCGGCGGTCGTCGAGGAGGCGCGGAGCTGGACCGCTCCCGGCCTCGTCTATGTGGCGACGCGCAAGGAGACCGAGACCTACGCGGCCGAGATCGCGGCCGAGGGCCGCCGGGTGGCGGCCTACCACGCCGGGCTCAAGGTGTCGGAGCGCAAGGTCGTGCACGAGCAGTGGCGGCAGGGCGAGCTCGACGTGGTCGTCGCGACCTCGGCGTTCGGCATGGGCATCGACCGCGCCGACGTGCGCTTCGTGCTGCACGCGACGACGACCGAGTCGCTCGACGCCTACTACCAGGAGATCGGCCGGGCGGGTCGCGACGGCGAGCCCGCGACCGGGGCGCTGCACTACCGCGCGGAGGACCTGGGGCTGCGCCGCTTCTTCGCCAAGCGGTCGGTCGACAAGGCCGCGCTGCGCGTGGTCTGGGCGGCGATCACGAGCCAGCCGGGCGTGAGCGTCACGGCGCTGGCGGAGGCGCTGGGGAAACCCGCGCGCACGCTCTCGCGGATCGTGAACGACCTCGCGGACGCCGATCTGCTGGACGCGAGCGACGGACTGCGCGCGCTCCAGGACGTGAGCGGCGACGCCGCCGTGCGGGCCGTCAAGGAGGCGCTCGCCTCGCGGGAGCGCATCGCCGAGTCGCGCCTGTCGATGATGCGGGCCTACGCCGAGACGACGCACTGCCGCCGCCGGGTGCTGCTCGACTACTTCGGCGTCGAGGGCGAGGAGTGGTGCGGCAACTGCGACGGCTGCGAGCGGCGCGAGGCGGCGTTCGAGGAGGCCGTCCAGCAGGCTCCGGCCGACGCTCCGCTCTCGGTGGACGAGGCGGTGGAGCACCGCGAGTGGGGTGCGGGGACGGTCATGAGCGTCGAGGCCGACCGGGCGACGATCTTCTTCGAGTCGGAGGGCTACAAGGTGCTGTCGTTCGCGGCGCTCGACTCGGGCGTGCTGCGCGAGCGCGAGGGCGCCTCCGCCTGACACTCGGCGGCGCCGGCCGTACAACGAAGGCTGAGCCGCTCCTTCTTCCGAGAATCCGGAGGATCGAGCGGCTCAGCCTTCGTTGTGCCGGTCTGGCGTCAGACGTTCGAGACGGCCGAGCTGACGTCGGTGGGCTTCTCGTAGTCGCCGTCGGGGATCGCGCGCAGGGCGTCGAGGACGTCGCCCTCTGCACCCTCCTTCTCGGCGGTCTCGACGATGGTGTCCTTCGACGCGGGGTAGTCGATGCCCGCGAGGTACTTCTGGATCTGGATCGGATTCGGGGTGGCCATGATGGTGTCCTTTCGTGGGGGTGTCAGGAGGGGCGGGTCTGGGCGCCGGAGCGGATGCGGTGCACCATCTCGGTCGTCGAGTGCTCGGAGACGTAGCCGACCGTGGTGACGGTGCCGCCGTACGAGCGGACGACCACCGCCTCCGCGAGCATGTCGGGGGCGTAGTCGCCGCCCTTCACGTAGACGTGCGGCTGGACGCGCTCGAGCAGGGGGATGGGGGTGTCGCCGCTGAAGAGCGTCACGTAGTCGACGCAGCCGAGCTCGGCGATCACTCCCGCGCGGTCGCCCTCGCCGTTGATCGGGCGGCCCTCGCCCTTCAGCCGGCGGACGGAGTCGTCGTCGTTGACGGCGACGACCAGCACGTCGCCCAGCTCGCGCGCCTGGCGCAGGTAGGCGGTGTGGCCGCGGTGCAGCACGTCGAAGCAGCCGTTGGTGAAGACGACGCGACGGCCGCGGCGCGACTCCTCGGCGAGCACCTCGACGAGGCGGTCCTCGTCGAGGACGGTCGCGGCGGGGGCCGCCAGCGAGGCCAGCAGGTCGTCGGCGCTGCAGACCGACGTGCCGGGGCGCTGCACGACGACGTCGGCGGCGGCCTGCGCCAGGTCGACGGCGGTTGCGAGGGAGCGGCCGGCGGCGAGGGCGAGGGTCGCGGTCGCGGCGAAGGTGTCGCCGGCGCCCGAGGCCTGCTTCTCCTCGGCGGGCTGCGCAAAGGTGCGGGTCAGGGTGCCGTCGGCGTCGAGGGCGGCGGATCCGTCGCGATCGAGGGTGACGACGACGTGGCGGGCGCCGGAGCGGGTGCGCAGCTCGTCGGCGTGCGCGTGGACGGCGGCGGCGCGCGCGGTGCCGCGGCCGAGCGGTGCGCCCAGGAGGAGCTCGGCCTCCTTCGCGTTCGGGGTGACCAGATCCGGGTGCGCGAACTGCCACGCGGCGAGGTCGTGCGCGTCGATCACGAGCAGGTCGGGGCGGCCGGCGGCGAGCATCCGCTCGACCGCGGCGCGGAGCACGCCGGAGCCGTAGTCGCAGACGAGGACGGCGTCGGCGCCCTCGGCGGCCTGCACTGCCGCTCGGGCGAGCTCGTCGAGCACCGCGTCGCCCGGGCGGTGGGGCCCCGAGTCGACGCGCAGCATCACGCTGTCGCCGCCGACCACGCGGGTCTTGATGGTCGTGGCGACCTCGCTCCGGATGATCGCGGTCGTGTCGAGGCCGGCGCGCTCGAGGGCGGCGAGGAGCCGGTCGCCCTCGGGATCGCGGCCCGCGACTCCGACCGTGCGCACCTCAGCGCCCAGGGCGCGCAGGTTGGCCGCGGTGTTGGCCGCTCCTCCTGCGACGTCGACCACGTCCTCGAGGCGGAGGACGGGGGCGGGAGCCTCGCGCGTCACCCGCTCGGTCTCGCCGAGCCACCACGAGTCGAGGATGAGGTCACCGAGGACCACGACGACCGGCGGCCGCTCGCGGACCTGGGCGACGAGGGCGCTCGCGCGCTGCAGGGCCGAGCCCTCGAGGCTCATCGGCCGGCGCCGGGGAGGACCGGGAGGCCGAAGTGCACGACCGTGGTGGTGGTCATCTCGTCGAGCAGCTCGGGGCCGTAGCCGAAGCCGGAGCCGCTGGTGCCGCGGGGCTGCGCGCTGCCGCCGGGCGCGCCTCCGAAGACGCCGTTGATCTTGACCGTGCCGACAGGGAGGGTCGCGGCGGCGCGGTGGGCGTGCTCCATGTCGGCGGTGAGGACGGTGGCGGCGAGGCCGTAGGGGCTCGCGGCGGCGCGGGCGAGCGCCTCGTCGAAGTCGTCGACGACGAGGATCGGCGCGACGGGGCCGAAGGTCTCCTCGGTCATCACGAGCATCTCGTCGGTGCAGCCGGCGAGGACGGTGGCGGGGTAGAAGGTGCCGTCACCGGGTGCGCCGCCGGTGAGGGCCCGGGCTCCTGCCTCGAGCGCCTCGGTCACGTGCTCGTGCACGGCGTCGCGCATCCGGGCGTCGACGAGGCGGGGGAGGGGGCCGGCGCTCCAGCGGTCGGCCTCGGCGACGAGCGCGGCGGTGAACGCCTCGGCGACGGCGCGGTGCACGTAGATCCGCTCGACGGAGGTGCAGATCTGGCCGGCGTTCGCGAAGGCGCCCAGGGCGGCCTGCTCCGCGGCCCAGACCGGGTCGACGTCGGAGTCGACGACGAGCGCGTCGTTGCCGCCGTTCTCGAGGATCACGTGCGCGCCGGTGACGGCGGCGACGCGGGCGAGGGCGCGGCCGGTCGCGGTCGAGCCGACGTGCGCGAGGACGTCGACGCCCTCGGTGCGGGCGAGAGCGTCGCCCGCGGCCCCGTCGCCCTCGACGAGGGTCAGCACGCCCTCGGGCAGCGCCTCGGCGAGGATCCGCGTGAAGAGCGCTCCGGTGCCGGGGCTCCGCTCGCTGGGCTTGTGGATCACGACGTCGCCCGAGACGATCGCTGCGCCGAGCATGCCGGCCGCCACGGCGACGGGGTCGTTCCACGGGGTGAGCGCGAGGACCACGCCGCGCGGGTGCGGCAGGGCGAGGTCGACGTTGAGGGCGCCTCCGCGCAGGGACTTGCCGCGGTGCAGGGGGCCGAGCTCGGCGTACTGGAGGAGCGTGTCGACTCCGGCGCGGACACCGCCGAGGGCGTCGCCTGCGGGCTTGCCGGTCTCGTCGGTGTTGAGCGCGGCGAGCTCCTCCTCGCGGGCGGCGACGCGGTGGGCGGCGGCGCGCAGCAGGGAGCCCCGCTCGGCGGGCGCGGTGGCGGCCCAGGCGGGGAAGGCGGCGCGGGCGCGGGCGACGGCGTCGGCGGCGAGGGCAGTGGGGGCGCTGGGCGCGCTGTGGGGTGCGGTGTCGATGGTCACGGTCACCTCTCGGTCGGAGGCGTCCTGCGGGGTCGCGGACGCGTGTGCTCGTGACCCGTACCCCTGGTCCGGGGCGTTAGACACGGCGCGCCACGGACGCCCGAGTCGCGGCGTCGGCTCCGCGTCGACTTGTACAAGTTGTACGGTAGGCGTATGACCCGCGTCACCCTCTCCCAGTTCCGTGAGCACCAGAGCGACTACATCGCCGAGGCTCAGCGCGAGCCTGTGGAGATCACGTCCCGAGGAGTCGGGCGGCGTGCCGTCATCGTCTCCCCTGACTTCTTCGATCGCGCGGTGCAGGCTCTCGAAGACCAGGCCGATCTCCGTGTCGCGGCCCAGGCGCGCCGTGACATCGGTCGCGTGACCCACGAGGAGCTGATGGTCGAGCTCGATCTCTGAGCGCGGTATGACGTAGACGATCGTCTACAGCCGGGCGGCGGCCAAGGCCTTCCGCGGCATCCACCCCAACGACCGGCTCGCTCTCAAGCGGGCCATCGAGAGCCTCGGCAGCGATCCCTGCCCGCCGGGATGCATCCAGCTCGCCGGCGGCGCCGGCGAGCACCGCATCCGCGTCGGGAACTATCGCGCCGTCCACGACGGCGAGCTCGAGATCCTCGTCCTGCGCGGCGCCCACCGCAGGGAGGAGCCCTGCGGTCACTCCCGCGGCCCGCCCCGCCCCCTCGGACCGACGGCCGCTCTCCAGAGGCCGACGCCGACCCCGAGCGCCCAGAACGGGAGGCCGACGAACACCAGGATCCACACGGGCCCGCCGCGCCGACCGGAGCCGACGGCCTCGTCGAGGCGCCAGTCGTGGGCGATGCAGACGGCGAGAGTGATCGCGAAGAACCCCGCCGACACCGCCGCCAGGAGCAGGGGGCGGGCGGCGAGGGCTTCGTGGACCTTCCGCCGCTGAGTCATAGCCTCACCCCGGGGCTCGGCGGGTCCGCACGGCGGGCACTCGGAGCCTCAGCGGAAGAAGCGGATCGCCGGGACCCGGACAGCCCGGCCGCCGGCGGACTGCACGAGCCCGACGACCGCGACGACGAGATTGACCACGCAGAGCAGCAGCCAGACGATCGCGGCGAGATCCCAGGGGAAGAAGCCGCTCGCGCGGATCGAGAGAGCGATCACCCACACCACGGTGCACGGGACGGCGATCACGAGGACGGTGAGGCCCCAGTCCGCGGCTCGGCGGCCGTTCGCGCGCGCGAGTCCGCCGGCGCGGCTCTGGTGCAGACCGACGGCGACCATCACGACGCCGCTGATCACGAGATTGAGGAACGGGAGCAGGAGCAGCCCGAGGAGCCCGAGTCCCCAGGACAGGGCCGCCGCGGGAGGTCGGACGGCGGACGGCGGCGGCGGTGTCGGGGCGTTCGTCACCCTCACAGGCTATCGAGGGAGAGGCTCGGTGCGACCCATGCGGAGCACGGCCGGACGGTCGGCGTTTCGGATCGGCACGCGCGGGGAACAGGGAGAGTGCACCCGCCCCCGGAGACGCCCGCGCCTCCGCCGCACCCGAGAGGAACCCCCGTGGTCGCCATCGCCCCCCTCCGAGACCGCTTCGACGGAGTCGAGAGGATCGCCGTGCTGCGCGGCGGTGGACTGGGCGACCTGCTGTTCGCGCTGCCGGCGGTCGACGCCCTCGCTGCCGCGTACCCCGGAGCCGAGATCACGATGCTGGGCACGCCCGCGCACCGCGTGCTGCTCGAGGGGGTCGACTCGCCCGTCGCGGACGTCGAGATCCTCCCGGTCGCACAGGGCGTGCGCGACGGCCAGGGCGAGGATCCGCAGATCGTCGAGGACTTCACGGCGAGGATGCGCGCGCGGCGGTTCGATCTCGCGGTGCAGCTGCACGGGGGCGGGCGGTTCTCGAATCCGTTCCTGCAGCGGCTCGGCGCGCGGCACACGATCGGGACGCGCACCGACGACGCGGCGGAGCTCGAGCGCACGATCCCCTACGTCTACTACCAGCACGAGATGCTGCGCGCGCTCGAGGTCGTCGGCCTCGCGGGGGCCGCGGCGGTCAGGCTCGAGCCGTTCCTGCACGTCGATCCGGAGCGGCGCGACCGGCTCGCCGCCGCGCTGCCGGCGGGCGGCCCGCTCGTGCTGATCCACCCGGGCGCGACGGATGTGCGCCGCCGCTGGCCGAGCGCCTCCTTCGCCGAGGTGGCGCGGGCGCTGCTGGCCGACGGGGCCCGCGTGCTCGTGGTGGGCGACGCCTCCGATGCGCAGGCCGCCGACGAGATCGTGGCGGGAGCGCCCGGCGCCGAGTCGTGGGCCGGCGCGGTCGGGCTGCCCGACCTCGCTCCGCTGCTCTCGCTCGCCGAGGTCGTGCTCGGCAACGACAGCGGACCCCGGCACCTCGCGGCGGCGGTCGGCGCGCCGACGGTCGGGATCTTCTGGGTGGGCAACGCGATCAACGCGCAGCCGCTCGGCCGGCAGCGCCACCGGGTGCAGCTGAGCTGGACCACGCGCTGCCCGGTCTGCGGCATCGACGTCACCCAGGTGGGCTGGACGGCTCCGCGCTGCGAGCACGAGCTGAGCTTCGTCGACGACGTGCCGGTCGACCGGGTGCTCGAGGACGTGCGGGGAGTGCTCGCCGCGACCCGCTGAACCACGGAACGCCCCCTCGGTGCGCGAGGCGCACGGAGGGGGCGTTCCGGAGTGCTCCGTCAGCGGATCACGGCCAGGACGGCTCCTCCTCGTGCGTGATCACGAGCTCGCGGACCTCGCAGCCCTGCGGCTGGCCGAGGATGAACATGACGGCGTTCGCCACGTTCTCGGGGTCGTTGAGCAGGGCGTCGGGGCCGGGCTTGTACTGCGCGTCGCGGTCGTCGAAGAAGCGCGTCTTCATGCCGGAGGGGATCAGCGTGGTCACGCCGATCTCGCCCTTGGTCTCGGCCGCGAGCGCTCGGGTGAAGCCGAGCACGCCGAACTTCGACGCGCAGTAGGCGGTCGCGTCCGAGACGGCCTTGATCGCGAGGGAGGAGGCGACGGTCACGACGCGCCCGTGGGTCTCGGTCAGGAACGGCAGCGCCGCCCGGACGACCGCCGCGGTGCCGAGCAGGTTCACCGAGATGACCCGCTCCCACTCCTCGGGGTCGACGTCGACGAGACGGCCGCAGCGGTCGATGCCGGCCGCAGTGACGACGGCGTCGAGTCCGCCGTGCTCGCGGGCGATCTCGACGACCGCCTTCTCGGCGTCGCGGGTCTTCGCGACGTCGACCTGGTAGGCGGCGACGCCCTCGCCGAGCGACGACACGTCGCGGTCGAGGATGATCGGGGTCCCGCCGGCGGCCGTCACGGCGGCGGCGACGGCGGCGCCGAGGCCCGACGCTCCTCCGGTGATCAGAACGCGGCCGATGGGGGTGGGAGTGGTGCTCATGGGTGTCCTTTCGAGGGGGCTGGTTCAGCCGACGCGGGCGAGTGCGGCGGCGAGATGAGTGGTCGAGCGGCCCGGGTGGTAGGGCACGGTGAGGACCCGGCCGCCCCATTCGGCGACGGTCGCGGTCTCGGGCAGGGACTCGGCGGAGTAGTCGCCGCCCTTCACCCAGACATCGGGGCGGATGCGGCGCAGCGCCTCGTCGGGGGTGTCCTCGCCGAAGACGATCACCGCGTCGACGCAGCCCAGCGCGAGCAGCAGGTCGACCCGGTCGTCCTGCGGGATGATCGGCCGGAGCTCGCCCTTGAGGCGCCGCACCGAGTCGTCGGAGTTGAGGCAGACGATCAGGCAGTCGCCGAGCGAGCGCGCCGCGGCGAGCGTCCTGGCGTGCCCCGCGTGCAGCAGGTCGAAGCAGCCGCCGGTCGCGACGACCGTGCCGCCCGAGGCGCGCACCGCCTCGGCGACCCGGAGCGCGTCGACGCCGCCGCCGTGCAGGGGGGAGGCGTCGGCGGGTGCTGCGAGGGAGGAGACACCACCCGCGAGCAGGTAGGCCCCCGCCTCCTCGACGGCCGCGGCGACGGCGGCCGAGGCGGTCGCACCGCCCGCGAGGGCGACGGCGGCGGAGGCGGCGAACCGGTCGCCCGCGCCGCAGGGGTCGGTGGGCGGCACGGGAGTCGCCGGCACGACGACCGGCACTCCGGCGCCGCGCGAGCGCACGAGAGCCCCGCCCGACCCCATCGTCACGGCGACCGCGCCGCAGCCCCAGCGCTCGAGCAGGGTGGTCGCGGCCGACTCGGCCAGCGTCACTCCGCGGCCCGTGGCGCCCGAGAACGCGGTCGCCTCGGCGAGGTTCGGAGTCACGAGCGTCGCCCCGGCGACCGGCGTCGATCCGCGCGGGTGCGGATCCCAGACCAGCGGCACGTCGAGCGCGTCGAGGGCACGGCGGAGCGCCGCGTCCTCGGTGAGGCGTCGGCCGTAGTCGGCGACGACGACCGCGTCGACTCCCGAGAGCGCGGCGAGCATCTCCTCCGTCACCGATGGGACCCCAGGGCGCTCGCAGCCGCGGTCGAGGCGCACGACGGCGTGACCGGAGGCGGCGACCCGCGTCTTGACGGGGGTCGGGGCGCCGGATGCGCCGGCGACGACGCGGATGCCGTGCAGCTCGGCGCGCAGCTCGGCGACATCGGCGTCGTCGGACAGCGCGGTCACCAGCGTGACGTCGTGGCCGTCTCGCGCGAGCATCCTCGCGACGAGGCCGGCGCCTCCCGCCCGGACACTGCGCGTCGAGACGTCGATGACGGGCACCGGCGCGTCCGGGCTGAGGCGCTCGGCCGGCCCCGAGAGGTCGACGTCGAGCATCACGTCGCCGACGACGGCGAGGCGCAGGCGCGCGCTCACGCGGCGGCCTCGGTGCGGGCGCGGATCCGGTGCTCGAAGGCCCGGCAGAGCGCGTGCACCAGCACGAGCTGCGCCTCCTGCACGTTCGAGCCGTGCCCCTCGAGCGCGATCGACTCGTCGCAGGCGTCGGTCAGCGGGTTGGGCCCGTCGCCGGTCAGCGCCCAGGTGCGGGCCCCCGCGGCGCGCGCCGCCTCGGCCGCGTGCAGCAGATTGGCGCTGCGGCCGCTCGTCGAGAGCAGCACGACCACGTCGCCGGCGCGGGCGTGCGCGGTGACCTGACGCGCGAAGACGTGGTCGAAGCCGTAGTCGTTGCCGATCGCCGTGAGGCTCGACGACTCCGCGTGCAGCGAGATCGCCGAGAAGGGGATCCGGTCGCCGTCGAAGCGGCCGACGAGCTCGGCCGTGAGGTGCTGCGCCTCGGCGGCCGATCCGCCGTTGCCGGCGGCGAGCAGTCGCGCCCCCGAGTGCAGGCGGTCGGCCAGGTCGATGCCCCAGGCCGCGATGCGCTCGGAGTGGCGCTCCAGCTGCGCGACGACGTCGAGGGCGCGGGCGACGTGGTCATCGACGAGGCGCCGGGCGGCGTCCGTCGGGGTGTCGAGAACGGTGTCGAGGGTCATCGTGCCGCCTTCCGGGGGAGGGGGAGTGAGGGGGCGCCGGTGAGGAGCGGTTCGGCGCCGGCGAGTGTCGAGAGGTAGGCGCGCTCGGTGTCCGCGGCGACGCGGTCCCAGGAGTAGCGCGAGGCGACGCGCTCGCGACCCGCGGCGCCGTACGCGCGGGCGAGAGCGGGCTCGTCGATCAGAGCGGCGAGGGCGGAGGCGAGCGCCTCGGGGTCCCGCGGCGGCGCGTGCACACCGGTCACGCCGTCGACGACCGTGTCGATGAGACCGCCGACCGCGGAGGCGACGACCGGCACTCCGCACGCCATCGCCTCGAGCGGGGTGATGCCGAACGGCTCGTACCAGGGAGCGCAGACCACGATGTCGGCCGAGCGGAGCATCGCCGGCATCTCGGTCTGCGAGAGCTGACCGACCAGGGCGACCCGGTCGGCGACTCCGAGGCTCTCGGCCACCGCGTGCAGCCGCCGGTACTCGGGGTCGGCGGCGAGCGCGTCCCCCGAGCCGGAGCCGCCGACGATGACGAGCTCGGCGTCTCGGCCGCCGGCGACGAGCAGGGCGAGGGCCTCGATCGCGTGCCCCATGCCCTTGCGCGGCACGAGACGGCCGATGCTCATCAGCCGTGTGCGCTCGGTGCGGGGCGCGACGGGTCCGTCGGGGGTGAAGCGCTCGATGTCGACTCCGCACGGGACGATCGAGACGCCCGCGGCGGGCACGCCGAGGGCGGTCAGCTCGGCCACCTCGTCGGAGCAGGTGGCGATGATGCCGTCCGCCCGGCGGCCGACTCCCGGCTCGAGCCACTCGCGCTCGGCCGGGCTCGTGTCCTGCGCGCCCTGCTGGCGGCGCTTGACGACTCCGAGGGCGTGGAAGGTGTGCAGCACGGGGACGCGGCGGCCGGTGGCGGTCGCCACCCGCTCGGAGGCGTCGAGGGCGGCGACGCCCGACATCCAGAAGTGGCTGTGCACGAGGTCGGGCCGCTCCTGGATCCAGTCCGCCGCCAGGTCGACGGCGAAGTCGGCCATGAACGGCAGCAGGTCGTCCTTCGGCACGCGGCGCGCCGGGCCCGCGTCGATGTGCACGACCTCGACTCCGGCGGTGAAGGGGACGCGGCGGGGGAGGGACGGGTCGTCTCGGCGGGTGTAGACCACCACGCGGTGGCCGCGGCGGGCGAGCGCCTCGGCGAGGGCCGCGACGTGCACGTTCTGCCCGCCCGCGTCGACACCGCCGAGCGTGGCCAGCGGGCTGGCGTGCTCGGACACCATCGCGATCGTGAGCGGCGTCATCGGGTGCTCCCTTGCGGGGTCGGGGTGCGGCGGGGGAGATCGGCGAGCACGGTGTCCCAGTCGCGGTGGAACCGGCCGAGCCCGTAGCGCTCGAGGGCGACCTCGCGTGCCACCGCCCCGGCGGCCATCGCCCGCTCGGGGTCGGCGATCAGCGCGCGGGCGGCGGTCGCCAGCGCGTCGAGATCGTTCGAGATCGCGCCGGCCTCGGGCGGCACGGCGCGGCCGGCCTCCGTGACGTCGAGCGCGACCACGGGCATGCCGAGATGCATCGCCTCGAGCAGCGCGAGGCCGAGCGAGGTCCAGCGGAACGGATGCAGGTAGACGCGCCGGCGGGCGAGCGCGGCGTGCATCGCCTCGGTGCGCACGTCGCCCATCACGTTCACCTCGGCGAGCCCCGGCAGCCCGCGCAGCGCCTCGGTCTTCATGCCGAAGACGTCGAGCGGGGCGATCCGGGCGAACCGCGGCAGCAGGTCCGTCCCCGCCACCCGCCCGCGGCGGACGGGCTCGTTGACGGCGACGCCGAAGTGCGGCAGCTCGCCCGTGTAGAGCGCGCCGGGATCGTGGATGCCGTGCTCGATCACCGCGGTGGTCGTCGATCCGGTCTCCCACATCAGCGCGTTGAAGTGCGTGACGTGCACCAGGAGGAGGTCGTCGCGGTCGGCGAACGGGTGCCGGTTGTCGGGCACCTCGCCCCGCGGCGTGTTGTGCTCGACGTAGACGGCGGGCAGGTCGAGGCCGATCCGCCGGCCGAGCAGGCGCTCGGCCTCGGCGAGCTCCTCCGGTCGCTGCAGCAGCACGGCGTCGACCTCGGCGTCGCGCAGATCGTCGGGGGCGATCTCGATCGCGTTCGGCCAGTCGCGTCCGCCGGTACCGAGGCCCCAGCCGTCGCGCTCGGGCGTCGTCGGGAGCAGGTACTGGTGGTCGCCGCGGACGAAGGCGTCCGCCCAGCCGCCGTGCACGTGCCAGAGCAGGATCCTCATGCCATCGCCTCCGTCGTCGTCAGTCGCAGGGCGGCGGCGACCGCCTCCTCGGCGCTCACCCCCGCCAGGCAGGGATGGCCGGGCACGGGGCAGACGCGCGCGCGCGAGCCCGCGCACGCCGCGTGCTGGTCGCCGAGCAGCGCGACGGGCACGCCGTAGGGCGCCCAGCGCACCGCGGGGACGACGGGCGCGAAGAGGCTGACCACCGGAGTGCCGACCGCCGCGGCGAGGTGCGCGGGGCCGGTGTTGCCGCAGATCACGACGGAGGCTCCCGCGAGCACCTCGGCGGCGCCCGCGAAGTCGGTGGCTCCGCCCAGGTCGATGCCGCGACTCCCCGCGACCCGGGCGGTCAGCGCGCGCTCGCCCGGGCCTCCGGTGACGGCGACCGTCCAGCCCGCGTCCGCGAGGAGCTCGACGGCGCTCGCCGCGTTCTCCGCGGGCCACGCGCGGGCGGGCACGGCCGCTCCGGGATGCACGACCACGTAGGGCCCGACTCCGTCGAGCTGCGCGGGGAGGCGACCCTCGCGGCGCACTCGGAGGCGTCCGTCGTCACCGGCGGGCAGGGCGAACCCGGCCGCCGCGGCGATGGCGAGGGCGCGCTCCGGCTCCGGCTGGTCCTCCTCGAGCGTCTCGCCCGGCACGAGGCGCACGTCGAGCAGCGCACCGGCGAAGTCGACGGAGGCGCCCGAGATGCGGGCGACGCCTGCCAGGCGCAGCAGCAGGGCGAGCGGCAGCGGCGACTGGTGGAACGAGGTGAGGATCACGGCCTCGTCGGGCGAGAACTCCCGCACGATCGCGGTGAGCTCCTCGACCAGGGCGGCGTCGACCGGCCTGGAGGCGTCGCCGATCCACGGGCACGACCAGGTGCGCACCGAGGCGGGGCCGGGCAGGAGGGCGCCGGCGGGCGCACCCTGCGGGCCGCACAGCAGCAGCACCTCGGCGTCCGCCGCGATCGCACGGACGGCGGGACCGCAGAGCAGGACGTCGCCGGCGCTGTCGAGGCGGGCGACGAGCACGCGGCGCGTCACTCCGACTCCCCGTCCGGCTGCATGGCGAGCAGCAGCTCGACCGCCTCGAGGAGGGTCGCCGCGCGCAGCGGTGCGGCGGCCACCTCGTCGGCGAGGGTGATCGGAGTCGGCACGATCACTCCGCGGGCTCCCGCGGCGACAGCGGCCCCGACGTCGGCACCGATGTCGCCGATCACGGCGAGGGAGTCGGCCGGCAGACCGAGCGCGTCGGCTGCGCCGAGCACCATCCCGGGGGCGGGCTTCCGGCAGTCGCAGCCGTCCTCGGGTCCGTGCGGGCAGAGCATCCAGACGTCGAAGCCGCCGAAGAGCTCGTCGACCCGCGCGTTCACGGCGTCGGCCTGCGCGCGGTCGATGATGCCGCGGGCGATGCCCGACTGATTGGTGACGACTCCGAGGGCCAGCCCCGCCTCGCGAGCGCGCGCCACCGCGTCGAGCGCGGTCGGCATCGGCTCGACCTTCGAGGCGTCGCCGTTGTACGGCACGTCGACCACGAGGGTCGCGTCGCGATCGAAGAGGATCCCGCGCAGCGGCGGCGCCGGGCGGCGTCGGCCGGGGGAGGTGCTCAGGGAGGCGTTCACCTTCTCCTCGTACCCCTCTCCATGGGGTCGTAAACCGGAGGGAGGAGAACTGCTCCCCGTCGGGCGCGTCGGCCGCGTCGGGCGCCGCGCGTCTGAGGCGGCGCGGGCGGGGTACGGGACCCGCGACAGGAAGGAGGCGCCGTGCGCGCTCTCACCGATCCCGACGGAACCCCCGAGATCCTCGCGCTGCGGGCGCTCAAGCTGGGCGACCTCCTCGTCGCCGTCCCGGCGCTGCGAGCGCTTCGCCGAGGCTTCCCCGAGCACCGGCTGATCCTCGCCACGACCCCGTGGCTCGAGCCGATCGTCGATCTCGTCGAGGGCCTCGACGCGCTGGTCCCGACGCTGCGCGGTCTCGACGACCCGCTGCCGGTCGCGCCGCACCGCATCGACCTGGCGGTCAACCTCCACGGCAACGGCCCGGAGTCGCGCGACGCGCTCACCGCGCTCGTCCCGCAGCGCACCCTCGAGTTCCGCGTCCCCGCACTCGATCCCGACGCAGGTCCCCACGACCCGCGGCCGCTCTGGATCGACGGCGAGCTCGAGAGAGCCCGCTGGGCCCGCCTGGTGAACTCGATCGGCCTCGACGCCGATCCCGAGGAGGTCGCGATCGCCGTCCCGGAGGCGCCCGCCCCGGTCGCCGGTGCCGCCGTGGTGCACATCGGCGCCTTCTACGGCTCGCGCGAGTGGCCGGAGGAGCGCTTCGCCGCGGTCGCGCAGGAGCTCGCCCGCCAGGGCCACCGCGTCGTCTACACCGGAGGCGCGAACGAGCGCGACCGCGCGCGCCGCATCGCCGAGCGCGCCGGCGTCGGCGAGGTGCTCGCCGGAGCGATCGACCTGACGGAGTTCGCCGCGGTGGTCGCCGCCGCCGAGGTCGTCGTGACGGTCGACACCGGTGCCGCGCACCTCGCCTCCGCCTACGGGATCCCCTCGGTGGTGATCTTCGGACCGGCGCCGCCCGAGGCCTGGGGTCCGCCCGTCTCGGGCCCGCACGTGGTGCTGACCGACGCCTCGCTCCGCCGCGGCGACGTCTTCTCGGCCGAGCCCGACCCGGCCCTGCTCGCCGTGCAGGTCGAGGACGTGCTCGCCGCCCTGGCGTCGCTGCCCTCGCGTGCCGAGGCGCACCTCAGGCGGTCCGCAGGGTCTCGGTCGAGCGCACGGGAGTGACGCGGGCCCGGCGCTCGCGCTCCGGAGCGCCGAGGGTCTCGGCGAGCTGAGCGAGGGTGCGGCGCTGCAGGCGCGAGACCTGCATCTGCGTCGTGCCCAGCTCGTCCGCGATCTGCTGCTGGGTCATCTCGTCGACGAAGCGCATCCGCAGCAGCTCCTGCTGGCCCTCCTCGAGCAGCCCGAGCGCCTCGGCCAGGCCGTGCCGGCGCTCGATCGCGGACAACCGCTCGTCGTCGCCGCCGAGCGTCTCCGCCAGGCGCACCCCGGCCTCGCCGACCGTCTCGTCGAGCGAGAGGGGATGCCCGGCCGAGCGCGCGTCGGTGACCTCGCTCACCTCGACCCCGAGCCGCCGGGCGACCTCGTCGTCGGACGGGTGGCGGCCGAGCTCCTGCGCCAGCTCCTCGGCGACCGCGTTCGTGCGGCGGTGCAGCTCCTGCACGGTCCGGGGCGGGCGGATCATCCAGCCCAGGTCGCGGAGGTGGCGCTTGAGCTCCCCGGTGATGGTCGGCACCGCGAAGGCGGCGAAGCTGTCGCCGCGGTCGGGCGTGAAGCGCTGCGAGGCCTTGACCAGACCGACGTAGGCGACCTGGCGCAGGTCCGACCAGTCGCCGCCGGCCTGCGATCCCGATGTCTGCCCGCTTCCGCGCGAGATGCGGCGGGCCATGGCCTCGGCCAGGCCCAGATGGTCGAGCACGATGCGCTCCCGGATGCGGTCGGCCTCCGCCTGCTCGACCGCGGCGGCCCGGCGGAACAGCGAGAGGGTGCGGGCGTCCTTCTCCTCCCGGGCCGACTCCGAGAGCGCAGCCGGGCGAGCATCGAGACGGCGCTCGGCAGCGAGATCGGTCAGGCTCATGCGGGCGCCTTTCGGGGGTCTCTTTCGGAGGTCTGAGGTCGTGGTCGGCGGTCCTCACACCGCGAGGAGAAGCTCTCGGCCCAGAGCACCACTGCTCCTGCCCGAAAGGCAGTCCATTGACGCCGAGCACTGCTTCGCGCTAGGGCGTGGTGAACACGAGACCGCCGTCGCGAGCACGATCGGGCCGAGCGGAGCACGCGGGATCGTGTTCCACACGCCCTCGGGCCGCCGGCCGGGTCGCAGGCCCCGCCCGGGGCGCCGGGCGGCTCGACGCGGATAGAATCGGACCCGTATGTCTGAGCTCACTTCCCCCCTGGATCGCGCACCCGACGCGCACCCGTTCACCACCGCGACCGGCAGCGACGTCCGCGTCCGGTTCTGCCCGTCGCCCACCGGGACGCCGCACGTCGGCCTCATCCGCACCGCCCTGTTCAACTGGGCCTACGCGCGGCACACCGGAGGCACGTTCGTGTTCCGCATCGAGGACACCGACGCCGCGCGCGACAGCGAGGAGAGCGTCGAGCAGATCCTCGACGCTCTGCGCTGGCTGAAGCTCGACTGGGACGAGGGCGTCGGGGTCGGCGGCCCGCACGGCCCGTACCGCCAGTCCGAGCGCAGCGACGTCTACCTCGACGTGATCGAGCGCCTCCTCGCCTCGGGCCACCTCTACGAGAGCTACTCCAGCGCCGAGGAGATCGACGCCCGCAACGAGGCGGCCGGCCGCGCGAAGCAGCACGGCTACGACAACTTCGATCGCGGCCTCACCGAGGAGCAGCGCGCGGCCTTCCGCGCCGAGGGCCGGCAGCCCGCGCTCCGCCTCCGCGTCCCCGACGCCGACCTGTCGTTCGACGACCTGGTCCGCGGCCCGATCACGTTCCCCGCCGGGTCGTTCAGCGACTTCGTCGTCGTGCGCCCCAACGGCCAGCCGCTCTACACGCTCGTGAACCCGGTCGACGACGCGATGATGCAGATCACGCACGTTCTCCGCGGCGAGGACATCCTGCCCTCCACCGCCCGGCAGATCGCGCTGTACCACGCGCTCATCGACATCGGAGTGACCACCTTCGTGCCGCGCTTCGGCCACCTCCCCTACGTGATGGGCGACGGGAACAAGAAGCTCTCGAAGCGCGAACCGTCCTCGAACCTGTTCCACCACCGCGACCGCGGCTTCATCCCCGAGGGCCTGGTCAACTACCTGGCGCTGCTCGGCTGGTCTCTGACGCACGACCGCGACGTGTTCTCGATCGACGAGATGATCGCCGCGTTCGACGTCGCCGACGTGAACCCCAACCCGGCCCGCTTCGACCTCAAGAAGGCGGAGTCGATCAACGGCGACCACATCCGCCTCCTCGCCGTCGACGACTTCACCGAGCGGACGGTGCCCTACCTGATCGCCGCGGGAGTCCTCGCCGGCGAGCCCACCGCCGAGCAGCGCGGCGTGCTCGACGCCGCGGCACCGCTGGTGCAGGAGCGCATCGGACTGCTGGGCGAGGCTCCCGGCATGCTCGGCTTCCTGTTCACCACCGCCGACGCGCTCGAGTACGACGAGGACGCGCTGAAGGGTCTGCCCGCGAACGCCGGAGAGGTGCTCGCCGCCTCCGTCGGCGCCCTCGAGCTCGTGCCGGAGGGGGAGTGGCTGACCGCGTCGGTGCAGGAGGCGCTCGCGTCGGCCCTCATCGAGGGGCTCGGGCTCAAGCCGCGCATCGCCTACGGCCCGCTGCGCACGGCGATCTCGGGCCGCCGGGTGTCGCCTCCGCTGTTCGAGTCGATGGAGATCCTCGGCAAGGCCGAGTCGATCGCCCGCCTCGTGCGTCTCTCCTCCCGGCTCGCCTGACCATGGGCGAGGCAGTGGGAGGCCGGTACGACGTCGTCGTGATCGGCGCGGGCCCCGCGGGGCTCTCGGCGTCGCTCAACCTCGTGCGCGCGCGGCGCAGCGTGCTGCTGCTCGACGCGAATCGCCCTCGCAACGCGGCGACGCTGCACTCGCACGGCTTCATCACGCGCGACGGCATCTCGCCGCTCGAGCTGCGTCGCCTCGGCCGCGAGGAGTTCGACCGCTACGACGCCGCCGAGGTGCACAACTGCCTGGTCACCTCGGTCGAGCGCTCGGGAGGCGAGTTCGTGGTCTCCGCCCGGGGCGTCCGCGGCTCGGCCGACCGCCGCGTGATCGCGACCGCCGTCGTGGTGGCCGGCGGCCTCACCGAGCGGCTGCCGTCGCTGCCGAGCGTGCGCGCCTACTACGGCACCGCGGTGCACAGCTGCATGGAGTGCGACGGCTTCGAGAAGGCCGACGAGCCGCTCGCCCTGATCGGCGAGACCGACGACCTCGCCGAGCGCGCCATGCTGCTCTCGCAGTGGTCGACCGATCTGATCGTCTTCACCAACGGCATCGGAGTGGTCAGCGACGCCGACGAGTCCCTGCTCGGCTCGATCGGCGTGCGCGTCGAGCGCCGCCCGGTGGTCGACCTGGTGGGGGAGCGAGCCCGGATGACCGGCGTCGCCCTGGCCGACGGAGACGTGGTTCCGCGCTCCGGCGCGTTCGTCCGTCCCGTCTGGGTGCCGATGCTCGACTACCTCGACGCCGCAGGTCCCGAGCGCGACGCCGAGGGCTTCCTCCGCGTCGACGCCGGCGGCCGCACCTCGGTGCCCGGGCTCTACGCCGCGGGCGAGGTGACCGCCCCCGGCCCGCAGCAGCTGATCGTCGCCGCCGGCTCCGGCGCCCAGGTCGCGTCGGCCCTCAACCGCGACCTCGTGCGGGCCCGCCTCGGCGAGGCCGCCCCGGAGGCGGAGCACCTCGCGATCCCCGATTTGAGCAGCGTGCGCCCGTAGGGTACTGTCGTCTCTCGGCGCTGGAACTCGTTCCGGCCGCCGCCTGGTCTCCCGGCTCATCCCGGGATGATCATTGGGGTATGGTGTAATTGGCAACACGGCTGATTCTGGTTCAGTTGTTCTTGGTTCGAGTCCAGGTACCCCAGCACTTCTCCTCCACTTCGCACGGGGTGGCCCGGCTGTCAACAAGCCCGCCCGTTCCGTGAGCGGTCTTCGCGGCTCGTTACGCTGATCCGATGGTGAGCGTGCGACGGCGGCGGAACGCTCTCACGGGTCTCGTCGCGATCGCAGCCCTGCTCCTGACCGGATGCGCCCTCGACTCCCCGCGGAGCGACTTCTCCCGCAGCTTCGGTGGCGACGAGGCCGTCGCGGACCTGGAGCTCTCGACGGTCGACAACATGCCGTTCACGGGCGGCGTGAGCGCCGAGGTGTCCGTGCGCGACGACGTCTCCGACCCGGACCTGCTGGCCCTGGTCGACCGGCTGAGCGCCTTCGCGGCCGCGCGCCCGGCGGACAAGGTGCGCATCGTGGTCGTCGCGAAGGACCTCACGCTGCCCGTCTCCCGGGACTCCGATCTGGCCGGCAGGACGACGGTGGCCGCGATCGAGCTGCGCGACGACGACCGGGTGGCGTCGGTCGCGCTGACGCCCGCTGACGACGACGACCGGGTGTCGGGTGCGAGCCTCATCCTCAGCGCGGAGGCGGACGCCGTCGCGGCGTTCACGCTGGCGGAGGACGCTCCCCGGGTGCTCGGCGAGGCTGCGGCGCCGTACGTCACAGTGCAGAGCCGGGATCGCGCGACGCTCGTCCGCGGAGTCCCGGGACCCTGGCTGGACGACGCCGAGCGCATGTGGACGGCCGTCTCGGGCGCTGTGGCCGCGACGGCCTTCCGGGCCGAGCCGGGCCGTCTCGAGGTGTCGCTGGCGGGCGAGGACTCGCTCGCGCCGGCCGCGCTCGCCGCAGCAGAGGCTCCGGAGGATCTGGTCGTGGTGTTCTCGAGCCCTCGCGTCGCCCTCGGCGCCGGTGCCACCGGCGATCCCGTCCGCGCTCTGCTCGCCGCGCTGCCCGCGGAGCCGTCTGCCGCCGTCGGCTCCGTCTGGACGGACGACGATCGCGCAGTGTTCGCCGTGGACTCGGTGGACGGGGCCCGCCTCGTCGCCTCGGCGGTGTCGGGACGACCGGAGTCGGGGGTGTTCTCGACCGTCTCGGTCACCGTGCGGAGCGCGGGTTCGCTCACTCTCGACGTCAGGTCCGCGCCGCCGGCCCTGAGCGCCGATGTCGAGGCCGCCGCGGTGCTGCTCGCAGACCCCCGGATCGCGTCTGTGGTCGGCTCGGATCGGTCGGTGACCGTGACCGTCGCGGGGGACCCGAGCGATGCCGATCTCGAGAGCCTGATGCCGGCCGCCCGGCGTCTCGCGGGCGAGACTGCGCGCGTCTGCGTGAACCGCGCCGCCGGCACGGGCGAGTGCGAGGCGGCGGAGCGCTGACCGGCCTGAGGAGCCGAGCCGATCGCCACCGAGTCGCTGTCGCGTCTGCGGTGCGGACGTGGCGTGCTCAGAACCGATCGGGTCGAAGAGGTGTCTGATCGCAGAGTCGTTCGCGCCGGCACCGCATTCAGAACGTATTCTGAACTATGCTGAGACGATGGTCGCCACCAAGCCCGCCCGCTCCTTCCAGTCGTCCGAGTTGAGTCGGAATCCCCGCGAGGTCTTCGCCGCCGCCGATGAGCATCCGATCGATGTCACTCGCCGAGACGGCGACGACCTCGTGCTGATGTCCAAGCGCGAGGCGGAGTCGCGCGAGCAGCTCCTCGAACTCGCCGCACAGCTGATCGCCGTCTCGACGGACGACCGGGGCAGCCTCGGCGACCGGATGGCGCACGTCTTCCCGTGGATGCTCGCCCTCACCACGGAGGACAGGGAGTCGTGCGCCACCCAGCTCCTCGCGGCGGCGCGGGCATCCTTCGCCACGGGTCAGGCTCACCTCGCGGTCGCCGAGACGATCTCCTGGAGGGAGACGGCGACGGCTCTCGCCGCCGGGCTCGGCACGACTCGGGTCGACTGGCTCGAGGGCAACGGCGTCGTCGTCGAACGACCCTGAGCGTGGCGAAGAACGACCGGGTCGATCGGCCGCTCAAGAAGAACGAGTACGAGATCCGCTTCGCCTCGGTGCAGGCGCAGAAGGGCTGGACCGATCTGCGCGCGACGTCACGGAACGCACTGGCCGACGCCTGGGACTTTCTCGTCCGCACGCCGACGCAGACGACTCCGACGAACTACCGCCTGAGGGGCGAACTGGCGACGGTGACCCGCGCCGGCAGCACCCACGACCGCTGGCAGCACAAGCCGACCCAGCACGGCGATGCCCGGATCTGGTTCTTCGTGAGCGAGCAGGTCGTGTACCTCGAGCAGGTGCACACCCATCACCCGAACGCGACGAAGTGAGACTCGAGGCAGTCCCCAGTGCCGCACTCGGGTCTCTCGCCGCCGAGGAGGCCTCGCCGTGGGCCGTCGTCGTCGCCGGCCGGTGAGGTCGCGGGTCCGATTCGGGCTGGTCTGCATCGACGGGCGACGGGATGTCGGAACGGCTCGAGGCGGCGTGGGTCGAGCGTCAGCGGCGGGCGGATGCCGGCGATCATCGGAATAGCCAGACGCTGGTGGCATCGGTCGCCAGGACCGCCGTGGCCCGATCAGAAGTAGCGCGAGAGATACTCTCGCAATGGTCCGTCGCAGACGTACACGTAGGTCCCGCGGATCCCGCGCGTCAGCAGCACCGTGTAGATGTTGCGGACGTAGGCGAGAAGATCCTCGTCGGTGTACGTGATGCCGAGCTTCGGGTTGTTCTCGCGCCCCTTCTTGTCGTGGTAGTTCGCGCGGTCGAAGACGATGCGGTGCTGGACAGGGTCGTAGCGCAGGTCGCGTCCGATCACGACTCCGGCGTAGTTGAGGTCGTAGCCCTGCACGGTGTGGATCGAGCCGACCTCGTCGATCGCCCCGGGGGAGTTGATCCAGTCGCGCTGGGTCCGATTCCAGCGCAGCGACAGGCCGTCGATCTCGATGTCGAAGGCGTCCTTCGGCTTCCGGGTGATCCACTTCCAGGCGTACCCGGCGACGAGTCGCGCGAGGCCGTGCTCCTGCTCTCGGAGCAGCAGCTCCCTGCGCAGCTCGGCGAGGTCCTCGAAGAAGCGCAGGTCGTAGGAGCCGAAGTCCTCGCGGTGCTCGGGCGGGGCGTCGGACAGCGTCGCGCGCACGTACCCGACGTAGTCCTTGTCCGCCGCGATGCGCATCTGCGAGCGGAGGGGGTACACGCGACCACTCGCCGACGCCTCCGCGAGGAGGCGCCCTGTGACGGCAGCAGGGAGGTCCATCGGTCGGACGGTCTGCGCCGTGTCGAGCATCAGGATCGTGTGCTTGCTGCGGGCGCGGATCCAGTCGAGTTGCGTGTACTCGAGGGAGTCCTGTCCGAACAGTGCCCGGTTGATGTCGGCGAACTTCTTGTTCAAGGGGCCGGACGGCTGATTCGCCCGCTGACTCAGACGGTGGGCCTCGTCGACCAGGAGGAGGTCGAAGGGCTCCTCGCTCTGCCCGACATCGAAAGGCGTGAGCACGAGGTCCTTGCTCAAGCCCGGCGTCAGCGTGAAGACCCGTGCGATCGAGCCGCGCAGCGACTGCTGCGGCACCACGAGTCCGACGCGAAGCGTCGACAGCAGCTCCGCGTGACCGGGGGTGAAGAAGTCGCTGAAGACGGAGTCGCTGTCCAGCGGCTCCTCCGGATCGTGCCGGCGGATGTCCTGCAGGAGTTTCAGCAGGTAGATCGCGACGACGGTCTTGCCAGTCCCCGGGTCTCCCTGCACGACGACCGTGCTCGGCTGCCCGGACTCCAGATCCGCGAACAAGCCCTCGAGGATGTCCTCGACGGCGATGGCCTGGTCGTGGTTGAGCGCTTTGAACGGCGACAGCTTGAAGAGATCGCTGTTGACGATCTCCGGAAGCGTCCGCTGGAAGAGATGCTCCTCGGTGCGCAGGACCTCGAAGACCTCGTCGAACGTCCGACGATAGGACTCGCGGTCGAAGTAGTCGGCGTCGGTGATCCCCGCGTTGTGGTTCAGGACCGTCAACCGGCCCTCGCCCGACAGCATCCGCAGGAGGAACGACTCGAGGTCGAGGCAGGCGGACTTGTTGAAGGTGTCGTCGAGGACGACCCGCACGCGCTCCAGCCGACTCTTCTCAGGAGAGTCCAGGTGCTGGCGTAGCCGTCCCTCTGCGTTGAGGGACTCGCCGACGTAGACCTCCGTCGCGCTGTCGAGGACGTAGACGACGGGCCAGTTGCGGTGCCGCGGGTCGGCGGCTCCCCAGACCCGGACCTGGTCGGAGTCGAAGGGCAGGCGCTCGAGGCTAAAGCCGGTCATACTTCTCGCTCCGACCCCGTGCCTTGTCGACGGGGTACTTCTCCCGCGTCGTGCGGAGTTTCGCGAGGACGATCTCGTCCGCGTCGACTCCGAGGCGGTCGGCGAGCAGGAGGCAGTAGGTCAGCACGTCCGCGAGCTCTTCCACCGCCGCGGGGAGGTCGCCCTCGCCCCACTGGAAGCACTCGAGCAGTTCGCCGGACTCGATGCTGATGCTCTTCGCGAGGTTCTCAGGAGTGTGGAACTGCGACCAGTCGCGCTCCCGCACGAACTCGCGGAGAGCGTCGAGGACGTCGTCATCGGGCATGGACGCCAACCTACAGCGCACCCGCCTTCGAACCGTTCGGCGTTCCCGGTCAGGACGACCGGACGATTCCGCTTCGGCTCGAGCACCCAGGCGCTCCGGCCGATGTCGGCCGCCCTCCCCGCCGCCCCGCGGCGAGCCATGCCACGATGAACCTGTACATCACTCAGGAACCCGCCTCCCGCGGGTTCGGAGCAAGGGGGAATCTCGTCCATGCAATCTGATCTGCTCTGGATCGTCATCGCCGGCATCGCGGTCGGCGTCGTGCTGCTGCTCGCCGTCATCGGCTTCTTCATCTTCCGGGCCTGGTACCAGGTGCCGCAGGCCGACGAGGCGATCGTGATCGTCGGTAAGAAGCAGAAGGGCGATGACGGGCTGACGTCCAACATGACCGTCATCACCGGTGGTGGAGCGTTCGTCAACAAGCTGACCCAGCGCTCCGACCGCATCTCGCTGCGGTCGCGGCAGATCAAGATGGAGCCGGTCGCGCAGACCAAGAACGGCGTGACGATCCACCTCGCCGGCGTCGCCCTCGTCAAGATCGGCTCGACGGCCGACCAGGTGCGCGCCGCCGCCGAGCGTTTCGCCTCGCAGGACCAGTCGATCGACGTCTTCACGACGGAGCAGCTGGAGGGCGCCCTCCGCGGCGTCGTCGCGAAGCTCAGCGTCGAGGAGGTCATGCAGGACCGGCAGAAGCTCGGCGACGAGATCGCCGAGGGCATCAAGGGCGACCTGCTCGCCCAGGGCCTCGTCCTCGACTCCTTCGCCATCCAGGGCGTCACCGATCGCAACGGCTACATCGAGGCGCTCGGCGCGCAGGAGATCGAGCGCGTCCGGCGCGAGGCCGACGTCGCCCGGATCAACGCGGCCCGCGAGGTGAAGGCCCGTCAGCTCGCCACCGACGAGGCGAACCTGATCGAGCAGACCGCCTACGACAAGAACACCGCCGCCGCCAAGTCCGAGGTCGGCCGGGCGAACGCCGAGGCCGAGCAGGCCGAGAACCTGGCCCGCGCCGAGCGCGAGCAGGCCGTCCTCGTGCAGCGCGCCGAGAACCGGCAGGCCGAGCTCGACGCCGACGTCAAGCGCGTCGCCGATGCCGAGAAGTACCGTCGCCAGACCGAGGCCGATGCCGATGCCTACGGGCGCGAGAAGAAGGCCTCGACCGACCGCCAGGTCGCGCAGCAGGTGTCCGACGCCGAGGCCTACGCCGTCCAGCGCCAGGCAGAGGCCCGTCAGGCGTCGGCCGCAGCCGAGGCGGCAGCCCTGAGTGCACGCGCTGAGGCGGAGGCCCACGCGCTGCGCGCCAAGGCCGGCGCCGAGGCCGAGGCCCTGCGTGCCAACGCCACCGCCGAGGCGGAGGCCATCCGGGCCAAGGGCGAGGCGAGCGCGGCCGCGATCCAGGCCGAGGCGGAGGCGCTCCGCGAGAACCAGGAGGCGATCCTGGGTCGCGAGCTCATCGGGCAGCTCCCGTCGCTGATGGCCGAGTTCGCGAAGGGCTACCAGAACGTCGGCACCGTCACGCTGATCGGAGGCGACACCGCCGGCACCCACATCGCTCGCGAGCAGGCGGCGAGCCTCGCGGCCACGTTCGACAGCGTCAAGTCGGCGACCGGAGTCGATCTCGGAGCGATCCTGCAGGGCCAGGCCTTCGGCCGCGGCGTGGCAGCGGCCTCCGCGGCGCCGGAGCCCGCCGACCCCACCGTCATCCCCTCGACGAGCTGACGACCGGAGGCCTCCCCGGCGACCGGGTCGGGGCGTTCACGGATGCCCTCCGTGATCGCCTCGACCCGCGCCTCAGATTCCGTATTACGATGAAGCCATGAGTGGTGAAGAGACCATCAACGGCGTCCCCGTGACCGAGGAGCAGATCGCAGCCTGGGCGGCGGAGGCCGAGAGGGGCTTCGACGTCGACGCCCTCAAGAAGCGCGGGCGAGGTCGTCCGGGTCGCGGCGCGGAGGCGTCTCAGGTCGTCACCGTCCGGCTCACTGCCGAGGAGCTCGCCGCCCTCGACAAGCGCGCCGCGCGTGAGCAGAAGAGCCGGTCCGACGTCATCCGGGACGCGATCGCGGCTGCATGAATGTTCACCCGTCTGCGCTGAAGCACGGGATAGCTGCTGTCGATGCGACGCGGGCGGCGACATTCGCGCTGTGGATCGAGGATCTCGACGACGAATCACCAGCGCGTCAGTTGCGTCTCGGGTTCGATTCGAGAGGTCGCCTCCTGGAGACGGTCGTTCTGATCTTCGACAGCGGCGACGAACTCGTCATCCACGCCATGAAGGCGCGCCCGAACATGATCGACCTCCTGCCCTGAGTCGGCTCGCGCTCCCTCACCCGAGCTCCTTGCGCATCTGCACGGCCGTCGTCTCGTAGCCGAGCGACTCGTAGAGGCCCCGCGCGGTCGTGTTGAAGCCGAAGACGTTCAGCGCGAGAGCGCGGCCTCCGCGAGAGGACACGTGCTCCTCCGCCAGCAGCATCGCCGCGCGACCGAGGCCGCGCCCGCGCTCGGGGGCGTCGACCTGGACGTCCCACACCCAGAAGACGCCCTCGAGGTCGCTGGGGTGCGGGCCCAGCCAGATCGTGCCCACGGGCCGGTCGCCGTCGAGGATCGTGAGGACGTCGTGCCCGGGCGCCGGGACTCCCTCGGGGAAGTACTTCTCGTAGGAGACGTCGGCGTTGCGAGTCGCCGCGGACTCGTCATCGCCCGCGCGGATCCGATCGGCGATGTAGGCGGCGCGCTGCGTCCGCATCCAGACGGCGAGAGCGGAGGCGGACAGGGGCGAGAGCGAGACGGTCACCCCACCACGCTCGCACGCTCCACGCAGGTCCGCCATCAGGCGCCGCAACAGGTCCATCCGTCACAGACGGCCCGTCCACGCGA
>NZ_WUCC01000014.1 GCF_009807095.1 Rathayibacter sp. VKM Ac-2754
CTCAGATGCAGAAGCAACGGTAACGCCGTCCGCGGTCGCTAGTGCGCCTATCCGCACGGTTCCGCCCGCCACAGCTTTGACGACCCCGGCCTGAGAGACCGTTGCGATGGACGGATCACTTGTGGAGTAGGACAGCTCGTCGACGGTACCCGGAGTGCCGACCCAGTTGTACCGCGGGCTGAGGGTCGCGGTCTCGCCAACCTTCATCGATGCCGGGGCACCGCTGAGACTGACTGCGTCAATGCGTGACACGAGCGTCCCTGGGCGCTCGAAACTGACGTCATAGTCGTAGAGCTGGATCTCGTAGAGCGTGCTACTGGTCACGTTCGCCCCATCGCCGTGGACGGTGATGCGAACGTATCGAGCCGCTGCATCAGGTGACAGCACGACGACCTGGTCGCCGGAGTCCCCTTTGTACTCGCCCGCGTATCGCTCGGTCCACGTTGCTTTGTCATTGGACGTCGCGAGCTCGAAGACCGTCTTCTTGGCACTGTTAGCTTTCCACGAGAGAACCGCCGACTGCACCGTTCGTGGCTCACCGAGATCCCAACGAGCGTATGCGCTCTTCGCGTTCACGCTCCAAAAGGTCGTTGGATTGCCATCGAATGTGGCCGATCCCCAACCCGACGTGACGACGGGCGCCGACACCCCGATGATCGGGATCTTCGCTCTCTCAATAGCGACGATGTAGACGCTCGGTGACTTGCTCGTCTCGGTGACCGTGATGCGAGCCTCCCCAGGGATCGCGTTCGCCTGCTGGATGGAGACCTGCCCTGTCGCGCTCGACGCGGTGACGACTGGGACCGGGCCGGATGCCGCCGATTGAACGGTGTACGAAGCCTGGTCAGGCCGGAACCCTGGCACGGGCGCGCCATTGACCGCTATCCCGCTGACGCGGCTGGACTGATCGGACGCTGACCAGTCATCGAGCGCCGAGAGCTCGACCAATCCAGGCGCGGACTCGATCGTCATGCCATGCAGAAGCGGCGTGAGCTGGACGGCCAGGGTCGTCGATCCGTCGGTGCTACCGAGGACCGCAAGCTTGCGCACTTTATCGTTCGATTCCTGATCAGGATGCGGAGAGGTGGGCAGAGGTGCCGCGTCCATGTCCGAGAAGACCGCTTCGCCGGGAGTAACAAGGCGTGCGAGGAGACGTTCGCCGCTCTGGAAGAGAACGGCGGATCTCCCGTCGGCAGCGATAGAGATCGAAGCGCCAGTGTTCATCGACCACAGATAGTCCACGCTTCCTGGCGCGCTGATCTCGTCCTGAATGAGTAATTGCCTCCGATTGTCGAACAAACGCACGCCGCGGTGCCAGGAAGTGACTGATTCGGGATACGCGCTGGAGAGGTCCGCGATGGAGAACGATTGATCGAGGTTGCTCCCCTGGCGGAGCAGCGTCGTCGTGTTGGACTTCGACCCGCTGTCGGGGTTGAAGGGGTCGATGGCAAGGGTATTGTGGCCCTCTGCGCGAGTGCGGTAATAAGACCATCGATTCCCGGCACGATCATCGTCGAGAAAGTCGTAGGTTCCGTCATCCATTCCGAGGTCGATTCCCCACTCCTGCCCGAGAGCCTGAAAGTTGAAATCTCCTGCATCAAGATGCTGGTGGCTCTCGGCCGGCTTCGCCCCGAACCGGAAAGCAGCGTACGACGCACGGCCGTCGGTCCGGGATGCCGACATGGTCGCTACTCCGGCGCCCGAGAACGTGTTGTCGAGAGGTGGTGCGCTGTCTTCGCCCCCGGATGCCGCGAGCGTAGGATCGCGCCAGATCAGCTGGTACGGAGCGAACGCATCCGACTTCACGTCGGCCGCAAGGCGGACCAGCGAGGGCTCCTGCAGTGCTGCTCCCAGACCGGCGTAGGCGGCAGCCGGCTGGTACCTGGTCGAGCTGTCCGCGAAGCCGTAGTAGTTGCCGCTCGGTCCGGTAAGAGCTCGCATGAATTGATCGGTCCGCTGGAAGCCCACGCCGTCCGCCACACCGTAGTCCTGGTTCGTCGATGTCCGGAGCGAGAGGATGTAGGCGGAGACGTACCGAGTGGCATAATCCCAGTAAGTCGGGCCTTCAGCGAACCCTCCGTCGTCCTCGTACAGGGCCATTCCGACTTCGATGCTGTCACGGCTCTCCGCGAGCACACGCGCCGGCGCGATCGAGGGGCTCTCTTTTGCTACTGCAAGGGCGCCCATGGCCATCCCGGAGTTCACGACAATATTGATGTTCGTCGCTTGTCGGGCCCAGTTCCCGTTGTTCGAGTAGGGCGTCGTCTTGGATGAAGTCGAGTCGTAAACTCGAATGGCGGGCTCCAGGCCCTTCTCGATGATCGCGGTTCTGATCTTCTCCCGCTCAGCGTTGTCCCAATGCGAGTATCCCCAGTCGTAGGCAATAGCCATTGCGTGCGTCATCTCGGCCGTATCGAGGAAATGCTGCGGATTCCAGTCTGGAAACCCTGCTGCGGCGTCGACGTCCTTCCAGAGCCGATCGATGTAACGGGCGTCACCGCTGACCTCCCAGGCGATCAGTAGGCTGTAGCTCCGGTCGAGAAGGAGACGACTCGTTTCGAGCATTGTGCCGCCATCGACCGCGTCATAGCTGAGCACAGGTTCGGTGAGAGCAGAGTCAGCAGTCTTCAAGACGGTTGTGTAGAGAGATTTCGAAGTCGGATCAGCGTCAATCTGAGAGGGGAGCTGAGCAAAGGTCGACGCAGTTTCCATCAATCTCGGATGGGAGGACACGACGTCCGCCTCGGACGGTCCGTCCGCCGCATGAGCGGGGGGAGCGACGATGGTCGACACTGCAAGGAGGGTAGCCACGCCTATTGCGGTGAATGCGGTCCGAGAGAATCGGATCATCCTGATCTCCTGCACTCGTTGTTTTCGCACAATCTCGGCGACCAGAGGCCCCGCGGGGCAATAGTGCGCCGATTCCTCTCAGGGATTGGGGTTACGCCGAAAGCTCCGCTTCCACGGCACGCGAATGGGGGTCACCGACGTCACTCTTTTCGGGGGTTCTTCGATCGGCGGACATGTGTGGGCTGAGAGTGCTCGGGAGAGAGGCACTAGTCCATGCCCGGGTCGAAGCCGCGCGGGGGTGGAGAAACCACCGGTCAGATGTCGCAGTGGTTGGCGTTCGTCCTCGCCGTCAGTCAGTGCATCAGCCCCGTGGAGATGGGGGGCGGGTGTGTTTCGCCGTCGTAAACGATGCGCCGCGAGGATGCACGCCGCGAACTCGCGTCCGGCCGACCTGTTAGATTCCCTCGTGCAGGCGGACCAGTTGAGGGCCGGGGCATCGGGCGCTTCGGGGCAGCGGCCCGGGATCGTGTCGGGGCCATCGCGGCGGGGGGAGTGCCGGTGCAGGGCGCTGGTCGTAGCCCGCCCCCACCCCTGTTCCCCACGGAGTGAACGAACACCCCAGATCAACGTCGCGGTCGGACGATAGGCAGCGTCGAGAAAATGGAGCCATGTTGAGTACCGCCCTGACAGCTTTTCCGATGCACGGCCAGCACAAGCTCACGAAAGAGGGGTATCGGACAAGAGATGGACACCTGATCGAGTGGTTCGGTCGGCTGCTCGTCGACCGGGGACAAGTCGAAGTCGTCTCACGACCGGAGCCTCACTTACTGTCTGTCTCTCGTCGGGGAGCCGGCGGGCACATCGCTGCCAACACGAGCCCGTTGGACCTGCGAACGTGGCGCATCCCGAACCCGAGGAACCGGCAACGGTGGTGGGTCGACTCTCTCAAGGCCTACAAGTTCGACTTCCGCGGCCCCGCGGTGCCCGTCGTCACCTGGAACCCTTTCCTCGCGTCATCCCGTGCCTGGCCCGCGATCTCAGCCGCGAAGGTTCCGGTCGCCTTCGACCTTCTAGATGACTGGACGATCCACTATGCCTTCGCAGGTATCTCCAGCGAGGTCGATCGCGCGTATCGATCCCTCTTCGACCAGGCGACGGTCGTGACGGCGAATGCGGAGGGAACCGTCGAGCTCGCACATCGCTATGGACGGACAGACGTCGTTCTGCTGCCCAACGGCTGTGACCCGGAGCGCTTCGACACCACGGCGACGGCGTCTGGGCCGCTCACTGTTGGTTACGTCGGCAAGATCGGGAAGCGTCTCGACCTCGGACTTATCGTCGCTGCCGCCGAAGCGCTGCCTTCAGTTGCCTTCGTCTTCGCCGGTCCGGTTCTCGATGCCGAGTACCGGCGTCCACTGGAGGCGCTCCCCAACGTCCGGATGCTTGGCGACGTTTTCTACAACGATGTCCCCGCTCTCCTCAAGACCTTCGACGTCGGCTGGGTTCCGCATCGCGTCGGCGACGGCGAAGTAGGCGGTGACGTGATCAAGACCTACGAGTACAGGGCGGCCGGTTTACCTGTGTTGACTACGCCGGTCGCGGGCGCGAACAGTCGAGGTCTGGATGCGGTGCACGTCATCGACTCTCCTGGGCATGTCGAGTGGTTGCGGGAAGCGCTCGCGAACGGACCCCGCGTTCCTCGGGTAGTGAGCGACCTGCCGCAAGATGTGCGCTGGTCGGGCAAGGCTGCTCGCCTCCTGAAGATGCTCGGCACGGAGGTGAGCACCCTGTGACCGGTGCCCCGAGAGTCCTGCTGCTCGCGCTGCCGCTGATGGCACGCAGCGGCGTGTATCGGTCCACGCACGACCTCGTGCGGGCTGCGCGGGCCGCGGGGCTGCCCTGGTCGGCTGTCGTAGGCGTCAGGCCAACGGCGTCGGGAGAGCCCATCGAGACCGAGGGTGTACGCGAGGTTGCTGTAGCGGCGCACGGCCGTCGGGTCGTCGATGAGATCGAGCAAGTCATCCGGGATGCGGGCGAGGTTAGTGAGGCCGATCTGATCGTCTCGATGATCTCTCAGACGGACATCGCCCTTGCCCGGAGGAAAAGCACTCTCGGTCAGCCCTGGGTGGCTTGGGTGCGCGGAATTCCATGGCCTGACAAGGGTGAGCAGTCGTTTGCCCGGCGCCTTCTGCTCCGAGTCCTGGAGACTCGTGCTCTGCGAGCAGCTGACGAGGTGTGGGCCACTACACCCGTCTTGGCGCAACAGTTCGCCTCAGCGGCGGAGGCGAAGATCGTTCCGGCGGGGATCGCATCGACGGAGAGGATCTCTCACGGCGAGAACGGTCACTCGCCGCTCGTATGGGCTGGGCGGATCGACGTAGACAAGAGGCCGCAGCTTTTTCTTCAGATCGTTGAGTTGCTGCAGACCCGAGCACGCGTCTTCGGAGAAGGACCATTGCTCCGATCGATTGAGGCCGACGCGCCAGACGGAGTCGAATGGCGAGGGTGGGTCGAAGGCGGCAGACTCTGGACCGATGCCTCGCTCTTCGTGGGCACGTCTGCCCGGGAGGCGTTTGGCAGGAGCGCAGTCGAGGCGGCGTGCGCCGGCCTCCCTGTTGTCATCTCATCCGCGTACGGTGCAGCGCCCCTTCTGTTCACCGACCCTGCTCTTAAGGCGGCGTGCGTCATCGACTCCGACGAACCGGGGGTGTGGGCAGCAGCCATCCGGAGGCTGCTGACCGATGTCAGCCTTCGATCGGCCGTATCCGAACACGTCCATCGCAACGCGATGTCTCTCACTATTGAGCGATCTGTTCTCCGGGCGGCTGAAGAAGCAGCGGGAATTCTCGCCGGTAGAGAGGATCGCGCGTGAAGAAGCCTTCGATGCTCGCAGACATCAGGGGAAGGGTCGGCCGCCGAGGCGGAAAGGCCTGGCGTGCCGTTTCTGGCGCATTGACCACCGCGACGCTCTCCCTCCGAGGCGCCAAGACGTCTTGCCCTCTCACCGACCCGTCGAACAACGTCGTCGTCTCTCTCACCTCATACGGCGACCGGCTTCGTTCGGTCAACCTCACGATCGAGTCGATCGGGCGTGGTTCGACCCGCCCCGGTCGTCTCATCCTCTGGACCGACCCGGGCGTCGATGTCGAGTCGCTCCCGTGGCGACTCCTACGCCTTCGACGCAGGGGCCTTGAGGTGCTTCCAAGCCCGGCGAACTTCGGGCCTCATACGAAGTACTACCCGTACGCTCTGACTTTCGCGGGCTCCGCGGCGCCTCTCGTGACTGCTGATGACGACAGCTTGTACCCGCGACGGTGGCTGAGAGGACTCATGATCGCGGCGAGGGAGTCGCCTGAAGGTATCGTGTGCTATCGCGCGCACCGCGTCGCGTTCGACGAAGGCGGGGGATTGGCTCCTTACAACACCTGGACGTCGGTCCGGTCGACCTCTCCATCTCTTCTCCACTTCGCCACCGGCGTTTCGGGTGTCTGGTATCCGCCGGACTTCGTCGTCGAGTTGGCGCGCCGCGGCGACGAGTTCCTGAAGCGAAGCCCGCGAGCGGACGACGTCTGGCTTCATTACGTCGCGGTGACGAGCGGTAGGACCATCCGACAGGTGGGCCTTCGCCCGAAGAAGTTCCCAGAGGCGGCGAGGACGCAGAAGCAAGCGCTTCACCGCAGCAACACGGCCCTGAGTCAGAACGACCTACAGATCGAAGCGACCTACACTGCCGACGTGGTCGCACGCCTTGAGAAGGTAGGACGAGAGTCATGATCGTCCTGCTCTCAGTCCTCGGCGTGTGCGGGCTTTTCGTGCTTGTCTTCCACCGGCGTCCCGCGGTCTGGATCACTATGGGGATCGTGGCGGCAGTCGCGTTCCCGCTGGTTGCGACTCGGTCTTGGTTCGAGTCCGCTGGACCGCTCGGCGAGATCCACCCGGCCACCTGGGTCTTCGCCTTCGGATTCGTCTCGACCTTTTTGGCACCGCCTAGCCGGGAGCGTCTGACGAAGGGTCGGTGGGTAGCCGTTGCCGCCTTCGTGGTCTGGGCGGCCGTCGTCGCGATCGCGGTCTTCCAGCGGTCCGGCACCGACAGCGCGTTCACGTTCGCGCTGCTGTACGTCCTGCCCGGGACGGCTCTTCTCGCAATCGGCGCTATCGTAGCGCGGAACAACCCAGATCGGATCATGAAGGTTATCCCGGTGGTTGTCGCGCTGGGAGTGGCCGAAGCCGCACTCGGCGTCGCTCAATACGCGTCGGGTTCTGCAATCTTCTTCAGTTCTTACTACTCGACTAATTCCTGGTGGGAAACGGATTTGAATCGGGCAGTCGGCACTCTCGACAGTCCGCTCGACCTCGCTGCACTGCTCACCATGACAATGCCGCTCGCCAACTACCTGAAGAACCCGGCGATCAAGTACTCTTCGCTGCTCGTCCTCACGCTCGGGGTTTTCGTCACCGGTTCGCGTACGGGAATTGTCATGGTCGTGGTCATCGTGGTCTGGCTTCTGCTCTTCAACAGCTCGAACGCATTCATTGGTCTCATCTTGTCTCTCTGCACGGTTCTTGTAGCAGTTCTGTTCTTGAGTTCCTCTCTCTCGAGCTTGCTCCTGGATCGCTTCGGTGCTCGAGGAGCGGTGTCGACGGACGCGAGATCGAGCGCCCTCGACGTCGGTCTCGGGCTCATTCCTCGAAACCCCTTCGATGGTCGAGGTATCGGGTTCGCCTATACATTCAGCTCTTCGGAGCTGCGTTCCAGTTTTGAGAACGGCTACCTAGCGACAGCCATCGACCTCGGTCTGATCGCGGCTCTGTCATTGATCCTCATTCAGGTGTGGGCGACCTTCACCACCCGCTCTCGCGGGCTCCTGGCGCGTGCTCCGGGCCTGATCGCCCTAACGTGGGGATTTTCGTACAGCTCGTTCGTCAGTTCGAGCACATTCGGCTTACTGGCGTGGTCCTTCATCGCCATCTCATCGCTCGCGGCGTTCAGGCCGAGTAGTGCGCAGGCCCCATCGGAGCTCCCTGCGGTGCTGGAGAGCCCGCAGCGGGTCGGTCGCGTGAACGGGAGGAGCTATGGCGGCCGGTGACCGTGGCCGCTCGATGTCCTCCGGCGTTCTGATCAACTTCGTCGGGAATGCTGTCGGACCCCTCGCCGGCTTGGCGAGCGCTCCGATCCTCGCCCATTCGCTGGGGGTCGATGGTCGCGGAACGGTTGCCGGTGCAACAGCCCCCTTCCTGCTGATTACGACGATCGCAACCTTTGGGCTACCCGAGGCCATCACATTCTTCGTGGCGCGCTCACCAGGGGCCGTAGAAACGGTGCGGCGTAGGGGTGCCTTCCTCGTGTTCCTAGCCGGGCTCGTCGCTACGGTCGTCTCGCTGAGTGTCGCGCCGCTGCTTGCCGGCGACTCGCCGATCTTGTTGTCATTGATCCTGTTGACGTCTGCAGCGGTCGTCCCCACTGTGCTCGTAGCTGCGCTTCGCGGCGGCGCAGCTGGTGAGGGCCGGTGGAAGTTAGTCGCCCTCGAGCGAGCCGTGGGCCCGATCGTTCGCCTGATCGCGATCGGTTTCCTGGCAATCGTGGGCAGTCTGGATATCACCAGCGCGACGATCGCGATCGCCTTCTCCCCCATTCTTGGCGGCCTTGCATATGTCCGATGGCGAAGGGGCGGGGAGAGGCCCACAGGCGGTGCGGACGAAGCTCCGCGGCTCCGTCATCTCTTCGATTACGGGTACAGGGTCTGGTTTGGCTCGATCGCAGGGGTGTTGCTCATGCGGATCGATCAGGTCGCCATGGTCCCGCTGAGCTCAACCTTCGAGCTGGGCCTCTATGTCGTGGCGGTGACCATCGGAGAACTACCGTTGGTCGTCAATACCGCTGTCCGCGAAGTGGTCTTCGCGTCGGATGCCCGGTCGTCCGAGGACAAGCGGTTGACCAGAGCAGCGCGCATGTCGTTCATTGTCTGCGGCGCGATCGCCGTGGCGCTGGGCGCGACCTGTCCTTGGTGGCTCCCGCTTGCCTTCGGGGAAGGCTTCGAGCCCGCGCTACCGACCGTCCTCGTGCTCCTCCTGGCGGTCGCGCTCGGTATTCCGGGATCGGTTGCCGGTGCCGGCCTGAGCTCACGCGGCTCGCCCCACCTGCGGTCACTGTCCCTCGTGATCGCGTGCGTCGTCAATATCGCGGTTCTCCTTCTGCTGGTCCCCATGCTCGGGGCACTGGGAGCTGCCCTCGCGACACTAATTGGGAATATCGTCTCGAGCAATTTCAACGTGGTTCAGATGAAGCGCAAATTTGGAGTCCCGATGTTGGACTTCTATCTCATACGTTTTTCGGACTTTCGCGCTCTGAGGGATTCGGCGCGATCACTGGTGAGGCGCCGTCATGGGAACCAGGAATGACACCGCCCCCGGGGCCGGTTGAGGGCGAGGGCCCGACACGCAGAGTAATGCTGTCGGGCGCACTTCTTGGAGGGGTGGTCGCAGGCGGAATCGCCTCGGCTATCGACTCGTCATTCCACACCTCAGCGCTTGCGCCGTCGGCCGCCGGCTCACAGCGGGTGGTGGACCTGGGGGAGTTCGGCGCGGTACCAGACGGAGTTACGGATCTGGGCCCGGCAATATCGGAAGCTCTGGACTCGCTTGGCGGCGCGAGTTGCATCTTGTCGCTGCCCGTCGGTTCGCCCACAGCGGGTCGGTACTACTTGGCTACCGACGTCACTCTTGACCGGCCCGGGGTGTCGTTGGATGGCAATGGTATGACTGTCGTGGTGGCGGCCGGCGCGGCGCTCCATGTCGGACGACGCGACGAGCCGATGGTGTGGGGCGGACGCATCTCGGGCATCAATTGGCTGAGAGAGGGTACCTCGGACGGAAGCGCGATCCCAGCAGGCTCGCGGTTCGTGGTCTTTGAGAGAGTACGAAACGCGGTTGTCTCGAACTGTTCCTTCAACGGCTCGGACATCGGAGTCGCTTTTCCCTCGAACCCTTCTGGGGGACAGCACGACACAGCCTTCATTTACATCGTAGGATGCTCCTTCAGCGAAGTGAACTTCGCGGTGAAAGGTGACGTCGATGTCGACGCCCCCGGTCGTTGGGCAGTAGTGGGAGAGGTTTTCGTTCTAGACGCGTTGATCAATCGCGCCTACGTCAGCGGGATTCACTTCGACGGTGTTGACGGTCTCATGATCACTCGGACGGACTTTGTCAATCTCGGCTCCGGAAGTGTGACGCACTCTCGAATCGCAGATAAGCGAAACAATGTCTTCATCGGCCAGTGTGACTGGGTTCAAATCGTAGACAATCAGATGTACGAAGCCGGCCGGGAGGCCGTCCGGGTCGATGCTGCGCGCCAGGTGAAAATTGAAGGCAATATGATCGCCTGGCCGGGGCAACTCGAGCTGTGCGACGCAGTCCGTGTCACGGGATATGCGGATTACGACACTCGGTTGCTTGTCGCCTCGAACATCATTGTCTTTTACACCAAAAGTGCCGTTTCGGTCTCGGGAAAAATGGGATCTGTCGTAGTCGGCCCGAACTCCACTAGCTTCGATGTGAACAATTCGCGCTACATCGGTCCGCGTGTGGGCACGGCTGTCAGTACGCTGTCGAGCGAGTCTCACTACCGCTACGACTTCGGTGCCGTGAGCGGCATCGACGCCTCGGAGTTACAGGTGGTCGGAGAAGCGACATTCCGGTCAGGTGAATTTGACCGGCTCCCGCGGCACTCGTCGACAGTCGCGATCTCGAAGGAGACCTCCTCTGTCGGAAGGTCAGCCGCCATTACGACCGTATATCTCTCCGGACCGATTCCTGTTTTCGATCTCTCCGCGCTGACGGCGGGATCACCTTCCTTCGGCGGACTTGTTCTGATCTCTGTACGATCCGGCTCGACGGGTGGCGGCAGTGGCGCTTTCTACCTCGTCATGCTTGCAGGGTCTCCTGCGGCGTGCACCGTTGTCTCCGAGACCGGAGCAACAGCTGAGGGCGAGCTCGGTATCGATTGGAGTGTCGACGGGAGTTCTCTCGTCGCCATGGCGCGAGGAGGCGTAGCTGGTCCGATCAGCATTTCGGCGCAGTCCATCGGCGATCTAGTGATCGGGTGAGCCGGTCTGGGAGCGGCTGTCTCGTTCGTTGTATCGAGTGACGGCACGAGTTCGGATGACGGAGCGCAGCGCCGAGGGGAGCGAAGCGATCCCGCTACGCAGCCGATGTGCGCGGAGCGAGGCGATTGCGAGCCTGCCCGGCGGGGTGGAGGGATGCTGAGCCCGGAGCTCGTCCTCGGAGGACACTGCCGCGTGCCACAGCACCCGCAGCCTTGCCACACCCTTAACCTCGAACAGACGCGTGATCCAGAGATAGGTCCGCTGCGGCTGAGCAGTCATCGCCATCCAGCGGAAATAGCGAGGATCGCGGCGTGCGTGAAAGAGCTTGTCTTCTGGTGTCTCGAAACCGACTGCCCGCAGGAATGGCTCCAGTGTTGCCAGCGAGCCCGTTTGCTCCGCGATGACCGCCATTTCCTCGATTAGCTCCGACTGATTACGGCTTAGTTCGATCAGACTCGTGAGAGAGGCGCGGTGGCGTTCTTCGAATGGTGTCCGCAGGTCATGGAGAGCGAGGATGAGCGCCGAGGAGCCACGGTCCGGTATCGCAACGGGAGTGTTCGCCAGAATGATCTCCTCCCGGCGCACCCAGAGAACGTCGAAAACGAGGACGTCGTCAGCTATGAAGCCCGGGTAGTGCCGATGCAGGTCGATGTCGCAGGGCCATGTCTGGTTCACTAGAGCGACAGAGTGGGGTGAGATGACACCTTGTTCGAGCGGTTCGAGACGCGCACTCCAGCCGTAGTCATGAAGCGCAGCTCTCATCGCGTCGAAACCCGAAGGCTCCACCAGAATATCCGCATCCGCGTGCGTGCGCGGGGAGCGCAGCCTGTGGTGCTCAGCGCTCGGTCCCTTGATGCTAATCGTACGTACGTTGTTCTCACGCGCGATGTGATGAACAAGGGCATGCGCCAGACGGGTCGCATCTGGCAGTTGCAGGGCTTCGTTAACCACGATCACCGCGACGTGCGCGGACCTCTCATCGTTGCTTGGTTCCTTGACGCTCGACGATCAGCTTTTCGAGCGCGGCCTCGTAGCGCTGATTGACGGAAGCCCAGGAATACTCATTAGCAGCGCGAATCCTCGCCGCCGAGACAAGGCGTTCTTGCTGCGACTCGTCGCGCATGAGGCCGTCGATCGTTCGCTCGATCGCTATAGGTGTAGGTGGTGTGAACAGCGCTGCATCGGCCAGTACCTCGCGGTTGTAGACAGTGTCGCGGGCCACCGTCGGCGCCCCTGCTGCCATGGCCTGTACGAGAGCAGGGTTTGTTCCCCCGACGCTGTGTCCATGGAAATAGACGCCGGCATGCTGCCAGAGCGAAAGGAGTCTTTTGTCATTACTGACATGCCCCAGCCACTGTACGTTCGCAGACTGTCGAGCAAGCTCATCCGCCCTCTGGTCGAACTCCCCGCCATAGCCAGTGGAGCCGACGATCACGATCGGCCACTTCTTGCTGAGTGTTTCAGCTGCAGTGAGGAATTCGTCGATGGAATTTTCGGGCACGAATCGCGCGACGACGAGGACGTAACCGCGGTGCGACAGGCCTGGCTCGACGGGAAGATCTTCGGGAATGTCTCCGCCGTAGGGTACGAAGACGCCGTCGCGCCCGAAATCCCTCTGCCACCGAGTGCGGATCGCCTCCGAGTCATAGAGTAACTCATTGCCCCAGAGCGCCGTCGCTTTGGCGCCCGCGCGGAACATCGCCTTTGCCGCGCGACCCCACTTGGCGCGATCCCATTCGATTCCGTCGACGTTGACGAGCGTAGGAATCTGACGGGCGCGGAGGACCGGGAGCCAGAAGCCGTTCGCGACGTTCATCACTAGAGCGACATCGGGCTTCCGGACGGCGCTGTCGAGGCAGGATGTGAGGCCGTAGGAGAGAGTACTCAGAGACTTGGACTCAATGCCGCGAGTAAGCCTGCTTGTCACCCGATTGTCTCGGTCGACGTCATCTGGTTTGGTCGCGCCGGCGCGGCCATAGACCGTGACGTCCCATCCGTTCTCGGCGAGATACGGAGCGAGTTTCCGGACGGCTGTTTCGAAGCCACCGTAGAAACTCGGATAGCCGCGGGTCCCGATTATGGCCACTGATCGACTCACGATGATCCTTCCGGCGAATATTCTTTAGTAGATGAAGCGTTGACGTTCGCATCGAGCAATTGGGATCTTTCTACGACGTGCCAGGCCAATTGCCGTTCTTCGAGATCGTGGAGAAATGGTCCGATTGATGTCGCGGCCTGTTCGCTGCTAATGCCGAACGCTTCGGCGGTGGCTTCCACCAAGTCCGCGAAGGTCAGATCCTCGCTGAGGAGCCGCCACAGGAAAGCTGAGACGTCTCGTAGAACGATCGGGCTCTCGGAAGGGGGAGACATCCGCAGAAGAATGACGTGGTCGTTCTCGTCGATTTGAGCGACCTGGCGAGACTGTTGCCAGACCCAGTTCTTGTAACCAGCGGAAGCCGAGTCAAGAGCGAGCGGATCGTTGTCCTCGGTCCCGTTCACGCGGTCTGCGCCGCGTACTTCGCCTCGGTCGCCGCCTTCTGCGGGCGCCACCAGGCCTCGTTCTCGCGGTACCACTGCACGGTCGCGGCGAGCCCCGACTCGAAGTCGGTGTAGCGGGGCTCCCAGCCGAGCTCGGTGCGCAGGCGCGTCGAGTCGATGGCGTACCGCAGGTCGTGGCCGGGACGGTCGGTCACGTGGTCGAACGCCGTCTCGGGCAGGCCGAACTCGTCGAGGATCAGCTTCACGACCTCGAGGTTGTTCTTCTCGCCATTCGCGCCGATGAGGTAGGTCTCACCGATCTCGCCGCGGTCGATGATCGCCCAGACGCCGCTGTTGTGGTCGTCGACGTGGATCCAGTCGCGGACGTTCTCTCCGGCTCCGTAGAGCTTGGGGCGGATGCCGTCGATGACGTTGGTGATCTGGCGCGGGATGAACTTCTCGACGTGCTGGTACGGGCCGTAGTTGTTCGAGCAGTTCGAGATCGTGGCCTTCACGCCGAAGGAGCGGACCCAGGCCCGCACGAGCAGGTCGCTGCCCGCCTTCGTCGACGAGTACGGGCTCGACGGGTTGTACGGGGTCTGCTCGGTGAACTTGGCCGGGTCGTCGAGCTCGAGGTCGCCGTAGACCTCGTCGGTCGAGATGTGGTGGTAGCGCACGTCGTGCTTCCGGACGGCCTGAAGCAGCGTGTAGGTCCCGATGATGTTGGTCTCGAGGAACGGGCTCGGATCGTTGAGCGAGTTGTCGTTGTGCGACTCCGCGGCGAAGTGCACGACCAGGTCGGAGTCGGCGACGAGGCGGTCGACGAGCTCGGCCTCCGAGATGTCGCCTTCGACGAGCGAGATGCGGTCGGCGACGGGGGCGAGCGAGTCGCGGTTGCCCGCGTAGGTGAGCTTGTCGAGCACCGTGATCTGCGACTCGGGGCGCTCGCGCAGCGTCAGGTGGACGAAGTTGCTGCCGATGAAGCCGGCGCCGCCGGTGACGAGGATTCGCACGTGCACTCCTGCTGGTTCGGGGGAGAAGAAGGGGAAGAAGAGGGGAGGCGAAGGCTCTCAGGTTCGACGGTATCGCACGCCCGATGCGGACCCGTTCGTTGTCACCGAACGGGGGAGGAACCGCCGAGTTCGAGGAGTCGGTTGAGGTAGGCGCCGTAGCCGCTCTTGACCAGCGGTGCCGCGAGGGTCGAGAGCTGGGTGTCGTCGATCCAGCCGTGGCGCCAGGCGATCTCCTCGATGCAGCCGATCTTGAACCCCTGACGCTGCTCGATCACCCGTACGAACTCCGTCGCCTCGATCATCGAGTCGAACGTGCCCGTGTCCAGCCACGCCGTGCCCCGATCCAGGACCTGCACGTTCAAGGTGCCCGCCTCGAGGTACCGCTCGTTGACGGTCGAGATCTCCAGCTCACCCCGCGCGGAGGGCTGGATGGTCTTCGCGATCGCCACGATGTCGTTGTCGTAGAAGTAGAGCCCCGGTACCGCGTAGTTCGACTTGGGCCTCTCGGGCTTCTCCTCGATCGACAGCGCGTGGAAGTCCGCATCGAACTCGACCACCCCGTAGGCCCGCGGATCCGCGACCTGGTACGCGAAGATCACCGCACCCTTCACATCGGTGTTCGCCGCGAGAGCGGTGCCCAACGCGGTCCCGTGGAAGATGTTGTCGCCCAGCACCAGCGCGACCGAGTCGCCGCCGATGAAGTCCTCACCGATCAGGAACGCCTGCGCCAACCCGTCCGGCGACTCCTGCACCGCATACGAGATCGACATGCCCAGCGCCGACCCGTCACCCAGCAGGGCGCGGAACTGGTCGTTGTACTCCGGGGTCGTGATCACGAGCACCTCATCGATCCCGGCCATCATCAGCGTCGACAGCGGGTAGTAGATCATCGGCTTGTCGTAGATCGGCATCAACTGCTTCGAGATGCCCTTCGTGATCGGCCACAACCGCGACCCCGAACCACCCGCCAGGATGATCCCCTTCACGACTGCGACCCGGTCGATCCGGCCGGCTGGCAGGTGGACGTCGGGCGCTGAGAGGCGGTTGGCGCGAATGGGGGGAGGTTCACGGTCGACGACCCTATGCGGTCCGTGTTTCCGTCCGGTTGCGGCGGGCGCGAAGAGAACGCTTTCCTGGCGCTGATCGTGGCCCCAGTTCGGAAGGCACCGGGGGCCTCCAACTCTCGCGGCGCCCCCGCCGGTATCATTGCCGCGTTATGGCTCGCATCTACGACTGCTCCGTCGACACCGACCTCCTCACCGGCACCCGTCTCGCTCGGACGGCGATCGGCCGTGGCGAGCTCGTCGTGATCCCCACCGACACCGTCTACGGCGTGGCGGCGAACGCGTTCGACGCGGCCGCCGTCCAGCGCCTGCTCGACGCGAAGGGACGGACCAGGCAGTCGCCGCCTCCCGTGCTGATCGGCGATCTCGCGGCGCTCGACGCGCTCGCCGAGAACGTTCCCGAGCCCGTCCGCGAGCTGGCGAAGGCCTTCTGGCCCGGCGGGCTCACGATCGTGCTGCACGCGCAGCCGTCGCTGGTCTGGGACCTGGGGGAGACCCGCGGGACCGTCGCCTTGCGCATGCCCGACAACCCCGTCACGATCGAGCTGCTCGCCGAGACCGGCCCGCTCGCGGTGTCGTCGGCGAACAAGACCGGGCAGTCCTCCGCCACCACGGCCCAGGAGGCGTTCGACCAGCTCGGCGACGCGGTCGACGTCTACCTCGACGCGGGAGCGGCCGGCACGCGCTACGCGGATCGCCCGACGGGCGCCAGCGAGTCCTCCACCATCGTCGACGCCACGGCGCTGAGCTTCGAGGGCGGCACGCTGCGCATCCTCCGCCAGGGCGTCGTCTCGGCCGAGCAGATCCGCGAGGTCATCGGCGACCTGCTGCCGGATCCCGACAGTGACGCCTCCGCAGTGCCGTCCTACGACGCGTCGACCGACACCTCTCTTCCCGACGCGGAGGCGGACGAGCCCGCAGTGTCGAACGAGCCTGCAGCATCGGATGAGCCCGCACCGTCGGACCAGCCCGCGCCGAGCGCGCGCCCCGACTGGGCGTCCGGCGCCCGCCTGCAGGACGAGCCGGCGGCGAGCGGACGCGCGCGCCCCGACTCCGCTCCGGGTGAGTAGCCGATGATCACCTTCGCCCTCGTCTCGCTCGCTGTCGCGATCGTGACCGGCGCCCTGTCCTTCGTGATCTGGAAGCTGAGCCTGAAGTACCGGCTCTACCCCAAGATCCGGGTCAGGGACATGCACACGCGGCCGACGCCCCGACTCGGCGGCATCGCGATGTTCCTCGGGATCGTGGTCGGCTTCGCGATCGCCTCGCAGCTGCCCTACTTCCGGCTGGTGTTCTCGAATCCGGAGCCGATCCTCGCGATCCTCGGCGCGAGCCTCCTCATCGTGCTCATCGGCGTGGCCGACGACATCTGGGACCTCGACTGGACGACGAAGCTGGCGGGCCAGCTGATCGCGGCCGGCCTGATCGCGTGGAAGGGCGTGCAGATCGTCTCGCTGCCCATCGGCGGGCTCACGGTCGGCTCCCCGTGGATGTCGCTCATCATCACGGTGCTCGCGATCGTCCTCGTGACCAACGCCCTCAACTTCATCGACGGCCTCGACGGCCTCGTCGCCGGCGTCGCTCTCATCTCCAACGGCGTGTTCTTCCTCTACAGCTACCTGCTCGTGCAGCAGACCTCGCCGACGGACTACTTCAACCTCGCCTCGCTGATCGCGGTCGTGCTGGTCGGCGCCTGCGCCGGCTTCCTGCCGATCAACTGGCGGCCGGCGAAGATGTTCATGGGCGACGGGGGAGCGCTGCTCGTCGGAATGCTGATGGCGACCTCGGCCATCGCGGTGACGGGGCAGATCGACCCGGCTCAGCTGGCGGCGAAGGAGCTGCTCCCCGCGTTCATCCCGATCATCCTGCCGTTCGCGATCCTGGTCGTGCCGCTGATGGACTTCGGGCTCGCGGTGTTCAGGAGGCTGCGCGCCGGCAAGTCGCCGTTCAGCGCCGACCGCAAGCACCTCCACCACCGCCTGCTCGACATGGGGCACTCGCACCTGCACGCCGTCCTCATCTTCTACGCGTGGACCGCCGTCATCGCCTTCAGCTGCCTGCTGATGTTCGTCGTCGACGTGCTGTGGGTCCCGCTCGTGTTCCTCGCGGTGGGCCTGCTCGCCTGCACGATCGTGACGCTCGCCCCGCTCAGCCGGCGCAAGCGGCTCGAGGCGGCTGCCCAGCTCGCCGAGGCCTCGCCCGTCCTCGACCCCCTCGACCGCGCCTCCGAGCCCGGTCGTCCGTCCGCCGCGCTCCCGCTCGGTCGTGACACGACAGCGTCGCCCGCGGCGCGGAAAGAAGCATCATGACCGGAGAGAACCCGGCCGCCGTCCGTCAGCAGCCCGCCTCGGTGCCCGTCCTGCGCCGCACCCTCGTCATCGGAGGCGTCTTCGTCCTCGCCCTGGCGGTGATCGGTGCCGTCGTCGGCTTCCTCGCCGCCGGAGCGGAGGGTGCGCTCGGCGCCCTGCTCGGCGCGATCGTCGGGGGAGTGATGGTCGCCCTGACCGCCGCGAGCATCCTCGTCGCCAACCGCCTCGACATCGGCGGCTTCTTCGCTGTCGTCCTCGGCACGTGGCTGGCCAAGTTCGTGCTCTTCATCATCGCGGCCCTGGTGCTGCGCGATCAGCCCTGGCTGAACAGCACGGCGATGTTCGTCACGATCATCGTCGCCGTGCTCGGATCGCTCGTGATCGACGTCCTGGTGGTCTCGCGCTCGCGCATCCCGAACGTCAGCGACATCGCTCGATGAGCGGCAGCCGAGTGCTTTCTGAGAGCCTCGCGATTCGGCTCTCAGGCCGTTCTGTTGCTACAGTAGGGATGAATCCGCAGGCGAACGTGTCCTCAGGTCGTCTCATCGTTGATGTCGGCCGTCGAGTACGAACGCCGACCCAGCGGATGACCCCACCTTTCGTCGTCGCGAGAGCGTTGCGTCCGAATGATTCGATTCGGTCGGCTGCAACGTGCCACGCCCCGAATTCCAGGAGCTAGCGCTGTTTGCTAACGCTGTGACCCTGTTGGTCTCGACCTCGACCGGTGAGAGTGACTTCCACACCCCGTCGATCTCCGAGTTCTTCCCGCCCGGATTCCTCTTCGAGGGATCCCCATTCGAGATCAACCGCGTCATGCTGGTCCGCTTCATCGCGGTCATCGCACTGATGCTGTTCTTCTACTTCGGGACGCGCAGGATGCGCATCGTCCCGGGCCGCTTCCAGAGCATCGTCGAGATGGCCTTCGACTTCGTGCGCGTCACGATCGCCAAGGACATCCTCGGCGAGAAGGACGCCCGTCGCTTCCTCCCCATCCTGGTCACGATCTTCTTCGCGATCCTCTCGATGAACCTGACCGGCATCGTGCCGTTCCTGAACATCGCGGGCACCTCGGTGGTCGGGATGCCGCTGTTCCTCGGCCTGGTCGCGTACGTCACCTTCATCTACGCCGGCATCAAGGACCGCGGGATGGGCTTCTTCAAGAACGCCCTGTTCCCGCCCGGGGCCCCGTTCCTCATCTACTTCATCCTCACGCCGATCGAGCTGCTGCAGACGTTCATCATCCGTCCGCTCTCGCTCGCGCTCCGACTCGTGATGAACATGATCGTCGGGCACCTCCTCCTGGTGCTGTGCTTCTCTGCGACGCAGTTCTTCCTCTTCAGCTCGCAGGTCGACCCGGGCTTCAAGCTCTTCGGCATCCTGACCTTCGGCTTCGGAGGCGCGTTCACGCTCTTCGAGCTCCTGGTCGCCGTCCTGCAGGCCTACATCTTCACGCTCCTCACCGCGGTCTACATCCAGTTGGCCGTCGCCGAGGAGCACTGACCCCTCAACTCACGGGCTCCCGCCCGTTCTCACGATCCCCCCACTGAAAGGACCCACTCGTGGACTCAGTCACCGTTCTCGCCGAACTCACCGGCAACATCGCGACGGTCGGTTACGGCCTCGCAGCGATCGGCCCCGGCATCGGTGTCGGCATCGTCGCGGGCAAGACCGTCGAGGCCATGGCGCGCCAGCCCGAGATGGCCGGCCGCCTCCAGACCACGATGTTCCTGGGCATCGCGTTCACCGAGGTGCTCGCGCTCATCGGCCTCGCCACCTACTTCATCTTCGCGGCGTAGTCGTGATCAGCACCGCTGTGAACATCGCTGCGGGAGAAGGTGACGTTCCCGAGATCATCCTGATCCCGGAGTTCTACGACTTCTTCTGGTCGGGGGTGATCTTCCTCATCCTCCTGTTCTTCTTCTGGAAGCTGGTCCTGCCGCGCCTCCAGAAGCTCCTCGACGACCGCTCCGCGGCCATCGAGGGGAACATCGCGAAGGCGGACGAGGCTCAGCGTCAGGCTGAGGCAGCCCTCGAGAGGTACACCGCTCAGCTGGCCGAGGCTCGCGCCGAGGCCGGAGTGATCCGCGAGAAGGCGAACGCCGACGGCAACGCGATCGTGGCGGCGAAGAAGGAGCAGGCGCAGGTCGAGGCCGAGCGCATCCTCCAGAACGCGCACGCCCAGATCGAGGCCGACCGCCAGGCGGCCGTTGTCGCTCTGCGCTCCGAAGTCGGAACCCTCGCCATCGACCTCGCCTCCGGCGTGATCGGCGAGAGCCTCAACGACGACGCGAAGGCGTCCGCGATCGTGGACCGCTTCCTCGCCGACCTCGAGGCCTCGGAGAAGGCGAGCAGCTGATGGGCAGCGCGTCAAGGCAGGCACTCGCATCGGCGAAGGCGGAGCTCTCCGCCCTCGGCGGTCAGGCGTCCCTCGACACGGCGCAGCAGCTCTTCGAGGCGGCTCGGGTCATCGACGGGCAGGCGCAGCTGCGCTCCGCCCTGTCCGACCCGAGCGCCGAGGCGGACCTCAAGCGTGCGCTCGTCGCCCGCGTGTTCGGTCCGTTCGGCGAGCCGGCCAAGCGCCTGCTCACCGTCGTGGTGGGTCACCGCTGGTCGAGCTCGAGCGACCTCGTCGCCGGGATCGAGGAGGTAGGGGTCCGTGCGATCGCCGCCTCCGCTCCCGCGGACGTCTCGCTCGAGACCGAGCTGCAGGCCTTCGGGGCCGTCGTGTCGTCGGACGCTCAGCTCGAGCTCGCGCTCGGCAGCAAGCTCGCCGCGGCCGACTCGAAGGTGGCGCTCGTGCAGCGGCTCCTCGAGGGCAAGGCCTCGGCCGAGACCCTCGCCATCCTCCGTCAGCTGATCGCGCACCCGCGCGGCCGGCGCATCCCCGAGCTCGTCCGCTTCGCCGCGGGCGTCGTGGCCGACCAGGGCGGATTCACCATCGCCACGGTCTCGGTCGCCGCACCGCTCGCCCCCGGGCAGCTCGACCGGCTCCGCTCGGCGCTCTCGCGTCAGTACAGCCGACCGGTCTCCGTCAACGTGCTGGTCGACCCCTCCCTCCTGGGCGGGATGCGACTGCACGTCGGCGACGAGGTCATCGACGGGACCGTGTCCGCGCGGCTCTCCGACCTGAAGCTCCAGCTCGCGTCCTGACGGGCGCACGTATCCTCAGGGAGCGGCTCGCGCCGCCTCCGACCCCCGCACCATCCAGGTCAGGCCCCGACGACCGCTTCGGCTCGCACGGACCCAACGAATAGGAATTCCCATGGCAGATATCACCATCAGCCCGGATGAGATCCGCGACGCGCTGAAGGACTTCGTCTCGTCGTACGAGCCGGGCAAGGCCTCCACCACCGAGGTCGGCTACGTCATCGACGCCGCCGACGGCATCGCCCACGTCGAGGGCCTCCCCGGCGTCATGGCCAACGAGCTGATCCGCTTCTCGAACGGCGTCCTGGGCCTCGCCCAGAACCTCGACGAGAACGAGATCGGCGTCGTCGTACTCGGAGAGTTCTCCGGCATCGAGGAGGGCATGGAGGTCACCCGCACGGGCGAGGTCCTCTCGGTCCCCGTCGGAGACGGCTACCTCGGCCGCGTCGTCGACCCGCTCGGCAACCCGATCGACGGACTGGGCGACATCGCCTCCGAGGGTCGTCGCGCCCTCGAGCTCCAGGCGCCCGGCGTCATGTCGCGCAAGTCGGTCCACGAGCCGCTGCAGACCGGCATCAAGGCCATCGACGCGATGATCCCCGTCGGCCGCGGCCAGCGTCAGCTGATCATCGGCGACCGCCAGACCGGCAAGACGGCCATCGCGATCGACACGATCATCAACCAGAAGGCCAACTGGGAGTCGGGCGACACCAACAAGCAGGTGCGCTGCATCTACGTCGCCATCGGCCAGAAGGGCTCGACCATCGCCTCGGTGAAGGGCGCGCTCGAGGACGCCGGAGCGATGGAGTACACGACGATCGTCGCGTCCCCCGCCTCCGACCCCGCCGGCTTCAAGTACCTCGCCCCCTACACCGGCTCGGCCATCGGCCAGCACTGGATGTACGGCGGCAAGCACGTCCTGATCATCTTCGACGACCTGTCGAAGCAGGCCGAGGCCTACCGCGCCGTGTCGCTCCTCCTGCGCCGCCCGCCGGGACGCGAGGCGTACCCCGGCGACGTGTTCTACCTGCACTCCCGCCTGCTCGAGCGCTGCGCGAAGCTGTCGGACGAGCTCGGCGCCGGCTCGATGACGGGGCTTCCGATCATCGAGACCAAGGCGAACGACGTCTCGGCCTACATCCCGACCAACGTGATCTCTATCACCGACGGCCAGATCTTCCTCCAGTCCGACCTCTTCAACGCCAACCAGCGTCCGGCGGTCGACGTGGGAATCTCGGTCTCGCGAGTCGGCGGTGACGCCCAGGTCAAGTCGATCAAGAAGGTCTCGGGAACGCTGAAGCTCGAGCTGGCGCAGTACCGCTCGCTCGAGGCGTTCGCGATGTTCGCGTCCGACCTCGACGCCGCCTCGCGCCGTCAGCTCGCCCGCGGCGCCCGCCTGACCGAGCTGCTCAAGCAGCCGCAGTACTCGCCGTACCCCGTCGAGGAGCAGGTCGTCTCGATCTGGGCCGGAACGAACGGCAAGCTCGACGAGGTGCCCGTCTCGGACGTCCTGCGCTTCGAGCGCGAGCTGCTCGACTACCTGGGCCGCAACACCCAGGTTCTGAGCACCCTCCGCGACACCAACGTCCTCTCGGACGACACGGTCGCCGAGCTGAACCGCGCCGTCGACGGCTTCAAGCTCGAGTTCCAGACGGGTGAGGGCAAGCCGCTCGCCTCCGTCGGACGCGAGGAGCACCAGGCGATCTCGGCTGACGAGGTCGGCCAGGAGAAGATCGTGAAGGGCCGCCGCTAAACCAGCGGCACCCCCACGATTCGAGACACAAGGACTACAGGAGACACATGGGAGCGCAACTTCGGGTCTACCGGTCGAAGATCCGTTCGGCCCAGACGACCAAGAAGATCACTCGGGCCATGGAGCTGATCTCGGCCTCGCGCATCCAGAAGGCGCAGAACCGCGTCGCTGCTGCAGCCCCGTACTCGAACGCGATCACGCGGGCCGTGTCGGCCGTCGCGACCTACTCGAACGTCGAGCACCCGCTCACGACCGAGCGCGAGAAGCTCGACACGGCCGCGATCGTGATCTTCACCTCCGACCGCGGACTCGCGGGCGCCTTCTCCTCGAGCGTGCTCAAGGAGGCGGAGGAGCTCGCTGCGCTCCTCCGCAGTGAGGGCAAGCAGGTCGTGTTCTACCTCGTCGGCCGCAAGGCCAACGCGTACTTCTCGTTCCGGAAGCGCCCGAGCGTGCGCGTCTGGACCGGAGGGACCGACCAGCCCGTCTTCGAGACGGCGAAGGAGATCGCGGACGCCGTGGTCGAGGCGTACAACCTCGACGACGAGGAGGGCGGCGTGGACGAGATCCACCTCGTCTACAACCGCTTCGTCAGCATGGTCACCCAGCAGCCGACCGTCGTTCGGCTCCTGCCGCTCGAGGTCGTCGAGGGCGCGGAGGATCAGAACACCGACCTCTACCCGCTGTACGAGTTCGAGCCCGACCCCGAGACGGTCCTCGACCGCCTCCTGCCGGTGTACGTCGAGAGCCGCATCTTCAACGCGATGCTGCAGTCGGCGGCGTCGGAGCACGCGGCACGTCAGAAGGCGATGAAGTCGGCGAGCGACAACGCCGACACGCTCATCAAGACCTACACGCGCCTCGCCAACAACGCGCGCCAGACCGAGATCACGCAGCAGATCGCCGAGATCGTCGGCGGCGCCGACGCCCTGTCGTCCAGCAAGTAGACGGCTCTCCTCCCCAGACATGAAGACTCCGCCCTCCGGGAGCGGTGAGACCCAGAAGGAAGAAGCAATGACACTGACCGCACCTGAGGCGGCGACCGGGACTCCGGGCGGGGCCGTCGGCCGTATCGCCCGCGTCACCGGCCCCGTCGTTGACATCGAGTTCCCCCACGACGCGATCCCCGAGGTCTACAACGCGCTCTACACGCACGTCGAGGTCGAGGGCGTGTCGAGCAAGCTGACCTTCGAGGTCGCGCAGCACCTGGGCGACGACCTCGTCCGCGCCATCTCGCTCAACCCGACCGACGGACTCGTCCGCGGCCAGGAGGTCCACGACACCGGCCTGCCGATCTCGGTCCCGGTCGGCGACGTGACCAAGGGCAAGGTCTTCAACGTGATCGGCGAGGTGCTCAACGCCGACGCCGACGGCAAGATGAACGGCGAGTCGTTCGAGATCACCGAGCGCTGGCCCATCCACCGCAAGCCTCCGGCGTTCGACCAGCTCGAGTCCAAGACCGAGCTCTTCGAGACCGGCATCAAGGTCATCGACCTCCTCACCCCGTATGTGCAGGGCGGCAAGATCGGCCTGTTCGGCGGAGCGGGCGTCGGCAAGACCGTCCTCATCCAGGAGATGATCCAGCGCGTCGCGCAGGACCACGGTGGAGTGTCGGTGTTCGCCGGAGTGGGCGAGCGCACCCGTGAGGGCAACGACCTCATCGCCGAGATGGAGGAGGCGGGCGTCTTCGACAAGACCGCCCTCGTCTTCGGCCAGATGGACGAGCCGCCGGGAACCCGCCTCCGCGTCGCGCTCTCCGCGCTGACGATGGCGGAGTACTTCCGCGACGTGCAGAAGCAGGACGTGCTGCTCTTCATCGACAACATCTTCCGCTTCACGCAGGCCGGCTCGGAGGTGTCGACCCTGCTGGGCCGCATGCCCTCCGCGGTGGGCTACCAGCCGAACCTCGCCGACGAGATGGGTGTGCTCCAGGAGCGCATCACGTCGACCCGCGGACACTCGATCACCTCGCTGCAGGCGATCTACGTCCCCGCGGACGACTACACCGACCCGGCGCCGGCGACCACGTTCGCGCACCTCGATGCGACCACCGAGCTCTCCCGTGAGATCGCGTCGAAGGGCCTCTACCCGGCCGTCGACCCGCTGACCTCGACCTCGCGCATCCTCGACCCCCGCTACCTGGGCGCCGACCACTACCGCGTGGCCACGAACGTCAAGCAGATCCTCCAGAAGAACAAGGAGCTGCAGGAGATCATCGCGATCCTCGGTGTCGACGAGCTCTCGGAGGAGGACAAGATCACGGTGTCGCGTGCGCGCCGGATCCAGCAGTTCCTCTCGCAGAACACCTACATGGCGAAGAAGTTCACCGGTGTCGAGGGCTCGACCGTCCCGCTGAAGGCCACGATCGAGTCGTTCGACGCGATCAGCAAGGGCGAGTTCGACCACGTGGCGGAGCAGGCGTTCTTCAACGTCGGCTCGATCTCGGACGTCGAGGAGAAGTGGGCTCAGATCCAGAAGGACAACGGCTGATCATGGCCGGCACCCTGAAGGTCAGCGTCGTCTCCGCGAACGCGGAGGTGTGGGCCGGTGAGGCTCGTCAGCTCACCGCTCGCACGGTCGAGGGCGAGATCGGCATCCTGGCCGGTCACGAGCCTCTGCTCGCGATCCTCGCGTCCGGCGAGGTCCGGGTGACGACCGTGGACGGCACGCGCATCACCGCGCAGGCCGACGACGGTTTCCTCTCGGTCGAGAACGACGTCGTGACGGTCGTCGCCCGCGAGGCGGCACTCGTCTGAACCATCGCCGCGTTGAGCGGCATCCGGAGGGGCCGGGCGATCATCGCGATCGCCCGGCCCCTCCGTCGTCCGTCCCCACTCGAGAAGGAGTCCCGTGCACGTCCTGCTGCCGCCGTCGGAGACCAAGCGGAGCGGCGGCTCGACGCCGTTCGTGCTCGAGGAGCTGGCGTTCCCGGAGTTGACGGAGCGGCGGGGGCTGCTCCGCGACGCCCTCGTCGAGCTCTCCCGCGACAGGGAGGCGTCGGCGCGCGCCCTCAAGCTCGGGCCGAGGCAGCTCGAGGAGATCGATCGGAACGCGGCGCTGACGGCACCGGTCGGGATGGCGGCGGTCGATCGCTTCGACGGGGTGCTCTTCGACGCGCTCGACGCGGGGTCGCTCGACGCCGAAGCGCGGGAGGCGCTCGGCCGGACCGTCCTCATCCAGTCGGCGCTGTGGGGGCCTGTCGGCGCGCTCGACGAGATCCCCGCGTACCGGCTCTCGCACGACTCGCGGATCCCCGGCTTCCCGCTGAAGCGCTGGTGGTCGCAGCCGGCCGCGGCCGTGCTCGCGGGTCTGGGCGGTCTCGTCCTGGATCTGAGGAGCGAGGCGTACGCCGCGCTCGGGCCGCTCGTCGCCGGGGAGGACCGCCGATTCGTGCGGGTGCGCTCGCGGGATGCTTCGGGGACGCTGCGGAATCTCAATCACTTCAACAAGCAGGGCAAGGGGCGATTCGTGCGAGCGCTCGTCGAGGACGGCGTGCAGACCGACTCGCTCGGGGAGCTCGCGGACTGGGCTCGAGGGCGCGGCTTCGAGCTGGCTCCGAACCGCGAGAGCGGCGAGCTCGACCTGGTGGTGCGCGAGGGCTGACGGCTCACGCCGCTCTGAAGCACCCCGCGAGATGGTCGTCGACGACGCCGGCCGACTGCAGCAGCGCGTACATCGTGGTGGGCCCGACGTAGCGGAAGCCGGCGGCGCGGAGGGCCTTCGACAGTGCCAGCGAGGCCGGGGTCGACGTCGGGATGTCGGCGAATGCCCTCGGCGCGACCGGGGCCGGGTCGTGGAACGACCAGACGAGCCGGTCGATCGCGTCCGCCCCGTCGCGGGCCTCGAGAGCGAGTGCCGCACGCGCGTTGTCGATGGTCGCCAGGATCTTGGCTCGGTTGCGGATGATGCCGGTGTCGTCCATGAGCCGGTCGACGTCCTCGTCGTCCATCTTCGAGACGGCCTCGAGGTCGAAGCCGTGGAACACCTCCCGGAAGCGGGGGCGCTTGCGCAGGATCGTGATCCACGACAGGCCGGACTGGAAGCCCTCGAGGCAGATCTTCTCGAAGAGCGGGCGATCGCCGTGGAGCGGGACGCCCCACTCCTCGTCGTGGTAGCGCCGGTACTCCGGGTCGGCTCCGCTCCAGGCGCACCGGACGCGTCCGTCGTCTCCTGCGACGAGACCGTCAGGCGCCGTCATCGGTGCGCGATCCCCTCGTGATCGAGCAGCCAGGCCTTCGTGGCGATGCCCTCGCCGGCGCTGAAGCCGGTGATCCGGCCGTCGCCCGCCAGCACCCGGTGGCAGCCCACGATGATCGGGATCGGATTCGCTCCGACCGCGCCTCCGATCGGACGCCCCGAGCGGAGCCGCCCGGTCGCCTGGCCGAGTGCTCCGTAAGAGGTGATCTCTCCCCAGGCGATGCGCTGCAGCTCCTCCCAGATCTCGAGCTGGAACGGCGTTCCCCGGAGGACGATCGGCAGATCGAAGCGACGGCGTTCGCCCGCGAAGTACTCGGCGAGCTGGTGTGCGGCCGTCTCGAGGATCGGCGCCTCGCTCTCCGGCAGGTGGTCGTGGGGGAGCACGCCGCCGCTCTCGATGAACAGCGACACGATGGCGTCGCCGTCGCTGCCGATCTCGATGCGGCCGAGCGGGCTGTCGACGCGACGGACGTGGAGGGGAGTCGTTCTCATGCTTCGAGAGTATCGACGGTCCCTCACCCCCTCTCGCGGGAATCGGACATCGGTGCAGAGGCCGGGTGCATTGCGGTCTGGGGAGGAGCGAGGCGTGCGCGCGGTCCGATTCCTCCACAGGGCCGGATCGCTCGATCTCTCTCCCGATAGGAGGGATGACCCCGCGACGCGGTCCGCTTCAGCAGCACGATCTCGGCATGACCCTCACAGCACTCGCACCCCACCGCACCCACCACAGCGTCCTCGCCGCCATCCCGGATCTCGTCGGCTTCGCGCCCCGCGAGAGTCTGGTCCTCGTTCCCTTCCGGGGCGGCAGAGCGACGGGAGCGCTCCGCTTCGACCTCCCCGAGGGCGATGCGACGACCTGCGCTCGGGCGTTCCTCGGTGCGCTCGGCCGCTTCGGTCGTGCGGAGTCCGTCGTCGCCGTCCTCTACCGAGATCGCGTCGCCGCGCCGTCCGACCACGCGTTCGCCGACGCCCTCGCCTCCGCGGCTCGACACGTGCGGATCGACGCGTTCGACGTGGTGATCGTGTCGGGATCGCCCGGTGGTCAGCGCAGTCGACCGCCCGTGCAGGCGGGGCCGCGCGAGGGCACGGAACGACAGCTGCTCCCGGACGTCCCCCGGGACGACGTCCTCGCCGTCGGCGCGCAGGTCGACGCGCTGCTCGACCGGCATCCGCGCGCGGAGCTGCCCGCACCCGTCCGAGCGAGTGTGGACGCGCTGCTCCGACGTGCGGCAGCGGGGAGTCGCGGTGAGCTGCGGCACGCCGCCCTCGCCGCGCTCATCGTCTGCGCGCAGAGGCCCGGATGGTGCCGGCATGCGCTCCGGATCGTCTCCGCCGGCACCCGGACGCCATCCGGCGAGCTGCTGGCGCTCGTCGGTGCCGCCGCGGTGTCAGCACCCGCGACCGAGCGCGTGCCCGTGCTCGTCGTGTTCGCGTCCCTGTCGTGGGCGGCAGGCCGACGCGACGATGCCGTCCGCCTGGCCGCGTGGGCGGCTCGCTCCGATCCGCACGACCCCGATGCCCGAGCACTGGTCTGCGCTCTGCAGCAGTCGGCGGAGGCGCCGTGGCGGAGCAGCGCGGACCGCGCCGCGTGACTCCGCCACGGGCCGTCGCGTCAGAGTCGCGCCCAGGCCTCGGTCAGGACGCCGCGGAGGATCTGCTCGATCTCGTCGAACTCCTTCGGCCCGATCGTGAGCGGAGGCGCGAGCTGCACGACGGGGTCGCCGCGGTCGTCGGCCCGGCAGTAGAGCCCGGCGTCGAACAGTGCCTTCGACATGAATCCGCGGAGCAGGCGCTCGGACTCGTCGTCGTCGAACGTCTCCTTCGTAGCCTTGTCCTTGACGAGCTCGATCCCGAAGAAGTAGCCCGCACCGCGGACGTCGCCGACGATCGGCAGGTCGAGCAGCTTCTCGAGAGTCGAGCGGAAGATCGGCGAGTTCTCGCGGACGCGCTCGTTGAGCTTCTCCTCCTCGAAGATGTCGAGGTTCTCGAGCGCGACCGCCGCCGAGACGGGGTGGCCGCCGAAGGTGTAGCCGTGCGGGAAGGACGCCTGGCCGTGGCGGAACGGCTCGTAGATGCGGTCGCTGATGATCGTGGCGCCGATGGGGGAGTAGCCGCTGGTCATCCCCTTCGCGCAGGTGATCATGTCGGGCACGTAGCCGTACTCGTCGCAGGCGAACATGTGGCCGATGCGCCCGAAGGCGCAGATGACCTCGTCCGAGACGAGCAGGACGTCGTGGCGATTGCAGATCTCGCGGACCCGCTGGAAGTAGCCGGGAGGCGGCGGGAAGCAGCCGCCGGAGTTCTGCACCGGCTCGAGGAACACGGCGGCGACCGTCTCGGGCCCCTCGAACTCGATCATCTCCTCGATGCGGTCGGCAGCCCAGACGCCGAACGCCTCGAGGTCGTCGCCGTGCTCCGGCGCCCGGTAGAAGTTGGTGTTCGGCACGCGGAACCCGCCGGGGACGATGGGCTCGAACATCGCCTTCATCGCCGGGATGCCGGTGATGGCCAGCGCGCCCTGCGGGGTGCCGTGGTAGGCGACGGAGCGGGAGATGACCTTGTGCTTGCCCGGCTTGCCCTGGAGCTTCCAGAAGTGCTTCGCCAGCTTGAAGGCGGTCTCGACCGCCTCGCCTCCGCCGGTGGAGAAGAAGACGCGATTGAGATCGCCGGGCGCGTAGTCGGCGAGACGGTCGGCGAGCTCGATCGCCGAGGGCGTGGCGTACGACCAGAGGGGGAAGAACGAGAGCTCGGCGGCCTGCTTGGCCGCGGCCTCCGCGAGTCGGCGGCGCCCGTGCCCGGCATTCACGACGAAGAGGCCCGAGAGGCCGTCGAAGTACTTGCGCCCGGTGCTGTCCCAGATGTGGTGGCCCTCGCCCTTGGTGATGATCGGCACTCCGGCGCCGGAGTCCATCACCGACTGGCGGGTGAAGTGCATCCAGAGGTGGTCCTTCGCCTTCTGCTGGAGGGCGGAGTCGTCGATGCCCGCGGGTGCCTCGGCGCCGGTCACCGTCTCTCCGGTCTCGAGTCCGGCGGTCGAAAAAGCTGTATCGGTCATTGGTTACCGCGTTCCCCAGTTGTAGAACTGCTTGTGGAGTTTGAGATAGACGAAGGTCTCGGTCGACAGCACGCCCGGCAGCGAGCGGATCTCCTGGTTGAGCAGAGCGATCAGGTCGTCGTCGTTCTCGCAGACGACCTCGGCGAGGATGTCGAACGTGCCGGCGGTGAGGACGACGTAGTCGACAGCCGGGATCGCGGCCAGTCGATCCGCGACGTCCCGGGTGTCGCCCGTGACGCGCACTCCGATCATCGCCTGCCGGTAGAAGCCGAGCTGCATGGGGTCGGTCACCGCGACGATCTGCATGACTCCCGACTCGGTGAGCTTCTGCACGCGCTGGCGCACCGCGGCCTCGCTGAGGCCGACCGCCTTCCCGATCTCGGCGTACGAACGGCGTCCATCGGCCTGCAGCTGCTCGATGATCGCCTTCGACACGTCGTCGAGCTGGATCGGGCGCTGAGAAGGAGGGCGGGAGGGGGTCATGCGAGGATTCTGACAGTCCCACAGGGGCTGGGCAAGTGAATCCGTACACTCCGGGGTCGCGCGGAGCTGTATTCCACCGTCACGAGACGGGCGGGCCGAGGCGGGCCTCCTCGGGGCGGACGCCGCTCGAGGCGACCGCGTGTCCCGTCGGCCGGGCGCGGTCGCCGAGCCGTTACCATCGGAAGGTTCGTCCGGCCCCGAGGTGCGGAGCCGAGGTGAGGCGAGGAGTCGCGATGACGCAGATCGGCCGCAGCCGCGCCTCCGTCACCGTGCCGGTCTCGGCCTGGAGCTCGGACTCGCCGTCAGCCGAGGTGCGCCTCGGCTGGGCCGCTCGCACGGACACCGGACTCGTCCGCAGCGCCAACGAGGACAGCTACCTCGCGAAGTCCCCCCTCTTCGCCGTGGCGGACGGGATGGGCGGGCACGCGGCGGGAGAGGTCGCCAGCGACGCCGTCGTCTCGAGCCTCTCCCGCGCGGCGACCGGTGCGACTGTCGGCACCGAGGAGATCGACCGCGCTCTGAGGGACGCCGTCGACGACATCGCGCGTCACGCCGGCGACGCCGACGGCGGGACCGGCACGACCGTCACCGGAGCGGCGCTCACGGCGGTGGGCGGCGAGCCCTATTGGTCGATCTTCAACATCGGCGACTCCCGGGTCTACCTCTGGATCCCGGGCTCCCTCGTGCAGCTGACCGTCGACCACTCGATCGTGCAGGAGCTCGTCGACGCCGGGCTCATCACTCGCGACGAAGCCGACGTCCACCCGCACGGCAACGTGATCACGCGCGCGGTCGGCTTCCACGAGGCCCCCGTCCCCGACTACCGACTCGTGCCCGTGATCGCGCCCTCCCGATTGCTGATCTGCTCCGACGGACTCACCAAGGAGCTGACCGACGCCGGGCTCGAGCACCTGCTCTCGAGCACGGCGAGTGCGCTGGAGGCGGCGGACGCGCTGGTCGAGGCCGCCCTCGAGAACGGCGGCCGCGACAACATCACGGTCGTCGTCGTCGATGTCCTCGCGGTGACGGGGGACCCGGGCTGATCCCCGTCATCAGGGAGGACACCCACCGCCCCTGGCTACGATGGGGAGAGGAAGGGCGTTCTCGGTGATCTGCAGCACGTGTGGCTCCAACCTCGCCCCCGGGGCGATCCTCTGCGGTGAGTGCGGATCCTCGGTGGCGTCGCACGCGACGCCCGGGGCGTCGCGACCGACGTCCGTCGGCGACACGACGGTGCTCGATCCCTCGCGCCGCGCCTGGCTCCCGGGTCTCGCGCCGGGCCGCCACCGCCGTCCTGCGCCCGGCGCACCGATGGCGCCTCCGGCGCAGGGACTCGTCCGGCTCAGCTTCGCGTCGGGACAGCACGCGATCGTGACCGGCAACGGGCTCGTCGGCAGGGAGCCGCTCCCCGACCCCGGCGAGACCTTCCGGCACATTCTGGCGATCCCCGACGTCTCGCGCTCGCTCTCGAAGACGCACCTCGAGTTCGGCTTCGACGAGGGCGGCCTCTGGGTGCGCGACCGCTGGTCGGCCAACGGCTCCGTGCTGGTGACGACCACGCAGGCTCCGCTGCCCCTCGAGGCGGGGCGTCGCTACCGCGCCAAGATCGGGAGCCGCGTCCTGCTGTCGACCGTCGAGATGGGGATCGAGCGCGTCGACGGCTCCTCCACAGGCTCCGGCCGTCCACCGATCACCCGCTGAGCCCCCGCGGCGCGCTCGCCTCCGGTGAGCTTGACGCCATGACGATCCGAACCGCCACCGCTCCACCGAGTGCGCCCGCTCCTCCCGCGGCACCGACCCGGGCGTCCTTCCCGTGGATCGCGGCGCTGGCGCCCGTCCTCACCTCGCTCGTGCTCTACGCGCTCACCTCCTCGCCCTACACGCTCGCGCTCGCCGCGCTCGGGCCGATCGTCGCCGTCGCCTCGTACCTCGACGGGGCGCGGCAGCGACGGCGCTCGGCGCGCATCGAGACGGAGCGCTACCGCCGATCGCTCCTCGAGTACGAGGCCGCCCTGGTCGAGACCCGCGAGAGCGAGCTCGCGGCGCTGCGTCTCGCCGCCCCGGGCGCGCTCGCGGTCCTCGAGGGCGCGCTGCCGGTGGACACCCGCTGGCGCCGATCCGCCGCCTCGCTCGAGCTCGTGCTCGGAACGGGTGAGCGCGTCGCCGCGGCGCCCGGGCGGACGCCGGGGCCGACCCTCCCCGACGCGCCGCTGACCGCTGCTCTCTCGGCCGGCATCGGCGTCGTCGGACCTCCTGTGCTCGTCCGGGCATTCGCGCGGGCCCTGATCGTGCAGTGCGCAGAGCTCGTCGCGCCGGCCGATCTCTCGATCGTGCTGCCGTCCGGGTCGGAGTGGGCCGGGTCGCGGGCGCTGCCCCACGCGCGGACGGCCGCTGCCCCGGTCGTGCTCAGGGTCGTGGAGCAGGGCTCGGACGACGAGCCGGTGCCCGACGGGAGGCTGATCGTCCTCACCGACGACCCGTCGCGCCTGCCCACGGCCTGCCGCGTCGTCGTCGTGCTCGGCGGGCGGGAGGGCGACCTCGTGGTGGGGCGGCTGCTGCCCGGGGTGACGGAGCACCTGCGCGTCGACTACGTCTCCCAGGCGCAGGCGCAGGCCTACGCGGTCGAGCTCGCCGGCGCGTCCGGCGGCTCCGGGGGTCGCGACCTTCCCGCCCGGGTGCTTCTCACCGAGCTCGGCGCGCTGCGCCGCGGCGGGGGAGAACCGGGGCTCCGCGCGGTCGTCGGCGCGGTCGAGGACGGTCCGTTCGAGATCGACCTCGTGCGGGACGGTCCGCACGCGATCATCGGCGGGACGACGGGCAGCGGCAAGAGCGAGCTGCTCATCGCGTGGATCACGGCGCTCGCGGCGCGCCACGATCCGGCTGCGCTGACCTTCCTCCTCGCGGACTTCAAGGGCGGCGCGGGCTTCGCCGCGCTGGCCGGGCTCCCGCACGTGACCGGAGTGATCACGGACCTCGATCCGGGCGGCGCCGCCCGGGCCTTCGCCAGCGTCGCCGCCGAGCTGCGACGTCGGGAGGTCGTCCTGGCGCAGCACAGCGTGCCGGACATCGCGAGGCTCGCGCCCGGCACTCTGGCGAGGCTCGTGATCGTCGTCGACGAGTGCGCGGTGGTGCTCGAGCGCTCGCCCGAGCTGCACCGGGCGTTCGCGGACATCACGGCGCGCGGGCGCTCGCTCGGCGTCCACCTCGTCCTCTGCACGCAGAGGCCGGTGGGGGTGGTCCGCGATGCGGTCGCGGCCAACTGCGGCCTGCGCATCGCCCTGAGGGTGCAGGACACCGCCGACTCGAGAGCTCTGATCGGCTCGGACGCGGCCGCCCGCCTTCCGCACGGCACTCCCGGCCGGTGCATCGTCTCGGTCGGCGGACGGCAGAGACTCGTGCAGTCTGCGATCGCCCGGAGCGAGGATCTCGCGGCGGCCGTGCAGCCGGGTGACGAGGAGGTCGCGGTGCACCGGCCGTGGCGCGACCCGCTGCCGGCGGTGCTCCCGCTGCCGGGCGGAGGAGACGGGCGCCTCCTCCTCGGGCTGGTGGACCGTCCCGAGGAGCAGAGTCAGGTGGTCGTCGCGCTCGAGCGCCGGTCCGTCCTGGTGCTCGGGGCCTCCGGCTCCGGGCGCTCGGGGGCGCTGCGGACGATCGCGACGCAGCTCAGCCCGGCGCGCCTCGTCGGACCGCACGATGCGGAGGAGGCGTGGGACGCGATCGTCGACGACTCCCCCGGTTCCGGGCCGCTCCTCGTCGACGATCTCGACCTGCTGCTGAGGCGCTGCACCGACGAGGAGCGGCGGCGTCTGCTCGACGCCCTGCAGACCGCGGTCAGAGCGGGGGAGCGCCTGGTCGTCGCCGCCGCGCGCCGCCCCACGGACGGTCTCGCCGCGCTGCGGGACGCCTTCGACGACGTCCTGCTGCTCCGCGCATCGAACCGCCAGGAGCACCAGCTCCTCGCGCTCGCCGGGGAGGTCTTCGATCCCGAGCTCCCACCCGGCGGCGGCTGGTGGCACGGGGAGCGGATCCAGGTCTTCGCGCCCGCCGAGAATGCGTCCGACGTCGCCTCATCGACACCACCCGAGGTGTCGTTCGCTCGGGGCCCGGTCGCCGTCCTGACGAACCGCGCCCGGGCGGTCCGCTCGCGCCTGGAGGCGCTGGGGGTCGCGGTCTCGAGCACGGAGGAGGCGCTCGCCGCAGAGACACCGCGAGGCGCCGTGATCGGCTCTGTCTTCGAGTGGTCCTCCGCCCGCAGCCTCCTCACCGCGGTGCGCCGAGCAGGGACGGTCGTGGTCGATGTCGCGCCGAGCGAGGCGCGACTCGTCCTCGGGGCGCTGGGGCCCCCACCGCTCTGCTCCGGAGACCGCGTCCTGGTCGAGCGCGACGGCACGCTCCACCGAGCGCGCTGGCCGGCGACGGACCGGCCCGAACACAGGGAATCCTCCGTATGACGATGCCTCCAGCACGGAATTCGTGACGATCGTGTTTCCGGATGCGCGATCTCGTCGGTCCGCCGTCGACAGGCGGTGGGGGCTGTGCCAGTATTTCCTCACATTCACGCCGGTCGGCCGGAGCACCGATCCAGACAGGAGTCGCAGCATGACCCGTCCCCTCCCGAGGGATCCCGTCCTCCGCGACGCCATCGCCGTGGCGCGCTCCCGGGATCGCGAGCGCAGGGCCGTCCTCTCGCGACGGGCGGTCCTCGGAGGGCTCGGACTCGGGGCGGGAGCGCTGGCGCTCGCCGCGTGCGCTCCGGTGAGCCGGCCCGCTCCGACGGCCGCGGCGGACGCGTCGGCCTCCGACCCGGCGCTCGTGTGGGACAACTGGCCCGCCTACCTCGACGAGGACGACGACGGGGCCTATCCGACGCTGCTCGCCTTCGAGGAGCAGACCGGCATCTCGGTGACCTACAACGTGGCGGTCGACGACAACAACTCCTACTACGGCAAGGTCAAGGACCAGCTCGCGCTCGGCCAGTACATCGGAGCGGACACGGTCTGCCTGACCGAGTGGATGGTCTCGCGCCTGGCCCGACGCCAGTACATCCAGGAGCTCGACCACGCGAACATCCCGAACATCGCCAATCTGACGCCGTCGCTCGCGAACCCCGACTTCGACCCCGGACGTCATCTCTCGCTGCCGTGGCAGGCGGGCTTCGCCGGCATCTGCTGGAACAAGGAGAAGCTGCCCGGCGGGCTGGAGAGCATCGACGACCTGTGGGACCCCGCGCTGCGCGGGCGCGTCGGGGTGCTCAGCGAGATGCGCGACACGATCGGCCTGATCATGCTCGCCCAGGGCACGGACATCGCGGGGAAGTGGGGCGACGACGAGTTCATGAACGCGATCGACGTCTTCCGCGAGCAGGTGGACGAGGGCCAGATCCGCAACATCAAGGGCAACGCCTATCTGAACGACCTGCAGAACGAGGACACCCTCGCCGCCATCTGCTGGTCGGGCGACATCACCCTGATCAACGCGGAGGCCGGCGACAAGTGGGAGTTCGCCCTCCCCGACTCCGGTGGCACCCTCTGGAACGACACCTTCGTCGTGCCGATGGGCTCGCAGCGCAAGGCCAACGCCGAAGCCCTCATGAACTACTACTACGAACCCGAGGTGGCCGCCCAGGTCGCCGCGTGGGTCAACTACATCACCCCCGTCGACGGAGCGAAGGAAGCCATGGAGAGCATCGATCCGGATCTGGCCGAGAACCAGCTGATCTTCCCCGACGAGGAGACGCTGTCGCAGGCCCACGTCTTCCGGACGCTCACGGCGGACGAAGAGAAGGACTACCAGGCCGAGTTCCAGAAAGTGCTGCTGGGCATCTGATGGCCGCCGGAACCTTCGCCGAGAGCGGCGCCGACCTCGAACTGGTCGGGATCAGCAAGCAGTACCCGGGCTTCACCGCCATCGACTCCCTCGACCTCACCATCCCCGCGGGATCCTTCTTCGCGCTGCTGGGCCCCTCGGGCTGCGGCAAGACGACGACGCTGCGCCTCGTCGCAGGCCTCGAGGAGCCCTCCGGCGGCCGCATCCTCATCGGCGGCAAGGACGTCACGGCGACGAAGACGTACCAGCGCCCCGTCAACACGGTCTTCCAGTCGTACGCGCTGTTCCCGCACATGTCGATCCTCGAGAACGTCGCCTTCGGCCTGAAGCGCCGGAAGATCGACGACCCGGTCGGGAAGGCGCACGAGGCCCTCCGCCTGGTCGAGCTCGACCACCTCGCCCAGCGACGCCCCGCGCAGCTCTCCGGTGGGCAGCAGCAGCGGGTGGCCCTCGCACGCGCCATCGTCAACCGTCCGGCACTCCTGCTCCTCGACGAGCCGCTCGGCGCACTCGACCTCAAGCTGCGCCGGCAGATGCAGCTCGAGCTGAAGTCGATCCAGGAGGAGGTCGGCCTCACCTTCCTGCACGTCACCCACGACCAGGAGGAGGCCATGACCATGGCCGACACGGTCGCGGTGATGAACAAGGGGCGCATCGAGCAGATGGGCGCCCCCGAGGAGCTCTACGAGCTGCCGCGCACCGCCTTCGTCGCCAACTTCCTCGGGCAGTCGAACCTCTTCACGGGGGAGGTCGTCGGCTCGAGCTCCACGGCGCTCACCGTCGAGGCGGGCGGCAACCGGATCGTGGTGCCGACCGCGAGGTCGGCGCGCGAGTCGGGGGAGATGACCATCGGGGTGCGCCCCGAGAAGCTGCTCCTCCTGACCGAGGCTCCCGCCGACGCTCCCGATCGCAACGTGCTCGGCCCGGGCCGCGTGGTCGACGTCTCGTTCAGCGGGGTCAGCACGCAGTACACGATCGAGTTCCCGAGCGTCGGACCCGTCGTCGTCTTCGCGCAGAACATGGTCTTCGGGCCGGTCGTCGGCGAAGGTGCAGAGGTCTGGGTCAGCTGGAGCATCGAGCACGGCTTCGGCCTCGCCGACGAGCCGGGCACCGTCCCGCGCTTCGACCCAGACGACTCCACGCGGGCGATCGCACTGCAGAAGCGCGGGCTCCTCGCCGGGCGAGCCGGAGGGTCGTAGGCATGGCCTTCGCCGCCTTCGCGTCCGGCACCGCGGATCCGCTCGACGCGCCCGTCCGGAAGCGGTCGACCATCGCGCTGGTCCTGCTCCTGCCGGGCATCGCCTACATGCTGCTGTTCTTCCTCACGCCGCTCGTCTCGCTGGTGCTGACCTCGTTCCAGGTCGAGATCCCGGACGGCGACATCGGCGAGTACGCGCCCGGCTTCGCCTGGCAGAACTACCTCGTCGTGATGGCGGACTACTGGCCGCACGCGCTCCGCTCGTTCGGCTACGCCCTGATCGCGACGGTGCTGGCGCTGGTCATCAGCTACCCGCTGGCGTACTTCATCGGCGTGAAGGCGCGGCCGTGGCCGCTGCTGCAGAACCTGCTGCTCACTCTCGTCATCGCGCCGTTCTTCATCAGCTTCCTGCTGCGCACCCTGGCCTGGAAGCAGATCATGTCGGACGAGAGCCCGCTGGTGCAGACGCTGAAGGCGATCGCGATCCTCCCGAGCGACGGCCACCTCACGGGGACCCCGTTCGCGGTGATCTTCGGCATCACCTACAACTTCATCCCGTTCATGACGCTGCCGCTCTACACGACCCTCGAGCGACTCGACACGAGGTTCCTCGAGGCGGGATCGGATCTCTACGCGCATCCCGCGTCGGTCTTCTGGAAGGTGACGGTGCCGCTGTCGATGCCCGGCATCGTGTCGGGGACCCTGCTCACCTTCATCCCGGCGGCGGGCGACTACATCAACGCGAGCCGCGACTTCCTCGGCTCCTCGCAGACCTCGATGGTCGGCAACGCGATCGAGGCGAACTTCCTGACCCTCGAGAACTACCCCGCGGCGGCGGCGCTGTCCATCGTCCTGATGGCCGTCATCCTCGTCATCGTCGGCTTCTACGTGAAGCGCAGTGGAACGGAGGACCTCCTGTGACCGCCACCGCCGATCGCCCCGTCGCGAGCGCCCAGGAGATCCTCGGCGCCCCGGCCCCCGCTCCCGTCAGGGGACCGCGCCGGTTCAAGGGTCTCGGGCTCGGTGTCTACACCGCGCTCGCGCTGATCTTCCTGCTCATCCCCATCGGATACACCTTCGTGTTCTCGTTCAACGACTCGGGCAAGAGCAACCTCGCCTGGCGCGGCTTCACCTTCGACAAGTGGGTGTCGGCCTGGACGAGCCCCGAGGTCATGAGGGCGTTCGGGAACAGCCTCCTGGTCGGCGCCGTCGCGACCGTGCTCGCCACCGCGCTCGGCACGATGATCGCGATCGCGCTCGTGCGCTTCCGCTTCCGGTTCCGGTCGGCGATCAGCCTGCTGCTGTTCCTCCCGATGGCGACCCCCGAGGTCGTGCTCGGAGCCGGTCTCGCGGCGCAGTTCCTGGCGGTGGGGGCCGAGAAGGGGCTCGTCACGATCATCCTGGCGCACACGATGTTCTGCATCAGCTTCGTGGTGGTGACGGTGAAGGCCCGCGTCGCGAGCCTCGATCCGCGCCTGGAGGAGGCCGGCCGCGACCTCTACGCCTCGCCCGCTCAGGTCTTCTGGCGCATCACCTTCCCACTGCTGCTGCCGGGGATCCTCGCCGCCGCGCTGCTCTCGTTCGCGCTGAGCTTCGACGACTTCATCATCACGAACTTCAACTCCGGCTCGGTGACGACGTTCCCGAAGTACATCTACATCGCGGCCGCCCGCGGCATCCCCGCCGAGGCGAACGTGATCGCGTCGGCCGTCTTCCTCCTGGCGATCGTGATCGTCGTCGTCACGCAGGTGTCGTCGGCGGCCCGGGCGAAGAGGATCGCGCAGAGCCAGTGAGCCCGGCGGCCCCTATCGGGGCGCGGTCTCAGACGTAGGAGGCGCGGATGGCGCCGACCGGGCGCCCGCCGCCCGAGACCACCGGGTTGAGCTTCACCAGGACGTCGTTGGCGGCGGCCCGGTCGACCGCGCCGATCTCGACGAGCAGCTTCAGGGCGACGACCGTCGCGGCCCGGAGGCTGCCGTCGAGGATCTTCAGCGCGACGGTCGTCCCGTCGGGGGACGCCATCACCAGCACGCCCTCGGCACCCAGCTTGGCGACGAGGCCCAGGCGCTCGATGACGACGGTGTTGTCGCGACCTGGTCCGTCGATCGCCCAGGCGTTCTCGAGGATCGCGTTCGTCAGGACGCCGGCCTGGCGGTAGAGGCCGAAGGGCGACGCCGCGGAGGAGGAGACGATCCGCGAGATGCCCTTGGCCAGGGCGGTCAACGGCAGTGCGTGCACCGGCGCTCCGCAGCCGTCGATCCCGGAGGCGACGACGCGCTCGCCGGTCAGGCGCTCGATCGTGTCGACGATGTGCTGCTGCAGCGGGTGCGAGCGCTCGAGGTAGTCCTCGGTGCTCCAGCCGTTCTGCACGCAGGCCAGCAGCATCGCCGCGTGCTTGCCCGAGCAGTTCATGTACAGCGGGTCCTGGGTCGCGCCGGCGCGCATGAGCTGTGCGCGCGTCGTGGAGTCGCCGGGCCAGTCGGCCGGGCACTGCAGCGCCGTGTGGTCGAGGCCGGCTCGGAAGAGCAGGTTCTGCACCAGGGCGACGTGCTGCGGGATGCCGGCGTGGCTCGCGGTCGCGATGACCGCCTCCGCCCCCGTGAGATCGACGCCCGCCGTCATCACCGCGAGGGCCTGGAACGGCTTGAGGCAGGATCGCGGGAAGACGGGCGCGGTCGGCGTGCCGAGGCTCCGGGCGACGCGGCCGTCGGAGTCGAGGACGACGGCGGAGCCGGCGTGACGCGACTCGACGAAGCCGGATCGCTCGACGACGGCCAGTTCGACGGACTCTGCGACGGTGAAGGTTCCTTCGGGCATCCCTCCATCTTGCCCGACGCCCGGACGGCTCCCGTCCGCTCAGGCCGCGAGACGACCCCGGGGCTCCCTCAGCGCCGCGCGCCGGGAGCCCGCGGAGTCGACCGCGATCGTCGTCAGAGCGTCGCGAAGGCCTCGGCGAGGACGGACACGGCGTCGTCGAGCAGCTCGTCGGTGAGGGCGAGGCTCGGCAGGAACCGGACGACGTTGCCGTAGGTGCCGGCGCTCAGGACCAGGACGCCGTGCGCTGCCGCGTAGTCGATGATCGCCGTGACGGCAGCGGTGTTCGGCGTCTTCGTCGTGGCGGCCGTACCCGGCTGAACGAGCTCGATCGCCATCATCGCGCCGATGCCGCGGACGTCTCCGATGATGTCGTACTGCTCCTGCAGAGCCCGGAGGGCCGCGCCGAGGCGGGCGCCGATGCGGTCGGCCTCGGCCAGCAGGCCGTCCTGCTCGATGCGCTCGAAGACGGCGACGGCGGCGGCCGCGGCGACCGGATTGCCGCCGAAGGTGCCGCCGAGCCCGCCGGCCTGCGCCGAGTCCATGATCTCGGCCCGGCCCGTGACGCCCGCGAGCGGCAGACCGCCGGCGATGCCCTTGGCCGAGAGGACCAGGTCCGGGACCAGCCCGAAGTGCTCGCTCGCGAAGTACGCGCCGGTGCGCGCCATGCCCGACTGGATCTCGTCGGCGACGAAGACGATGCCGTTCGCCGTGCACCACTCCTGCAGCGCGGGCAGGTAGCCCTGCGCGGGGACCATGAAGCCGCCCTCGCCCTGCACCGGCTCGACGACCAGGCAGGCCAGCGCGGAGGCGCCGACCGTCTTCTCGAGGTACGAGATCGTGCGCTCGGCCGCCTCGGCACCCGAGAGGCCGTCGTGGTAGGGGTAGGAGCTCGGCGCGCGGTGCACGTCGCTCGCGAACGGGCCGAAGCCGAGCCCGTAGGGCAGGGCCTTGAAGTTCATCGCCATGGTGAGGTTGGTGCGGCCGTGGTACGCGTGGTCGAGCACCGCGACTCCGGGACGACCCGTGTGCTTGCGGGCGATCTTGACGGCGTTCTCGACCGCCTCCGCACCGGAGTTGACGAGCACCGTCTTCTTCGCGAAGTCGCCGGGGGTGTGCTCGGCGAGCAGCTCCGCCACGCGGATGTAGGGCTCGTAGGGCGTCACCGTGAAGAGGGTGTGCGTCAGGCGGCCGAGCTGCGCGGTCGCGGCGGCGACCACCGCGTCGTCGGTGTGGCCGATGGTCGTGACGCCGATGCCCGCGCCGAGGTCGATGAACTGGTTGCCGTCGACGTCGACGAGGATCGCCCCGTGCGCGCGGTCGATGTAGACGGGCAGCGCCGTGCCGACTCCCGACGGGACGACGGCGAGGCGCCGCTCGTGCAGTGCTCGCGATCGCGGCCCCGGGATCTCGGTCGCGAGGCGCCGCTCCTGGGGGACTGCCGACGTGGGAACCTGGGGGGCGAGCGTGTCTGTCATGGTCCGTCGAGTCTATCCGCGGGCCGTCGGAGCTCAGGGGTCCAGACTGTCGAGACCGGCCTGATCCACCGGCGAGAAGGGGCATTCCGATGAAGTCAGCGCACGATTACGCGGTTTCCGTCGTCTGGGAGGGCGATCGCGGAACGGGCACCAGCGGGTACCGGGAGTACGGGCGGCAGAATCTGGTCCGCGCGGAGGGACCCGCGCCGATCCTCGGCTCGGCCGACAAGCCCTTCCGCGGCGACCCCGACCGGTGGAACCCGGAGCAGCTGCTGCTCGCCTCCCTGGCGCAGTGCCACCTGCTCTCGTACCTGCACGTCGCCGTGAAGAACGGAGTCGTCGTCACGGGCTACGCGGACGACGCGATCGGCCGGATGGTGCAGGAGGGCGAGGGCGGCCGGTTCGAGTCGGTGACCCTCCGGCCACACGTGCGCGTGGCCGACGAGTCGATGATCGAGCTCGCGCAGACACTGCACGCCGAGGCGTCGCGGCTGTGCTTCATCGCCAACTCGGTGAACTTCCCGGTGGGACACGAGCCGACGACCGAGGCGGGGCCGAGCTCCGCGAGCTGAACGGCTCAGCGCCGTTCGTGCGGCAGGGCCCTCTTGAGGCGCTCGACCGCGCTCGCCGGCGGCGACTCGTTGTAGACGCCCGCGAGCTCCTGACCCGACAGGGCGTGGATCGCCGCCATCACCTCGTCGGTCGCGTGGCGCCTCGCGCGCCCGGAGTCTGCGGAACCGTGCGGGGACAGGTCGAGCGGGTCGCCGAAGCGGACGGTGATGCGGTGCAGTCGCGGGATGCTCGACCCGACCGGCTGCAGCTCCTGGGTGCCGATCAGCCCGACCGGGACGACCGGGGCGCCCGTGGTGAGGGCGAGCCACGCGACTCCGGTGCGGCCCCGGTAGAGGCGGCCGTCGCGCGACCGGGTGCCCTCGGGGTACACAGCGAACGCCTCGTCGCGCTCGAGGATCGCGCGACCGAGGTCGAGCGCCTCCTGCGCCGCCTGACCCGCCCCGCGCTCGACCGCGACGGCTCCGACGGCCGTGAAGAACGAGCGGGAGAGCGCACCGCGCACGCCCGGCCCGGTGAAGTAGTCGGCCTTCGCGAGGAACTGCACGGGCCTCGGCGCCAGCAGCGTCAGCACGGGGGAGTCGATGAACGAGAGGTGGTTGCTGGCGAGGATCACGCGACCGGAGGAGGGGACGTTGTCGCGCCCCTCGACGATCGGCCGGTAGATCAGCCGTCCGGCGCCGCCCATGGTGAGGCGCGCCAGACGCGCCGAGAGACCGATCCCGGGTGGGGTCGGCCTCTCGTGATCGTCGTCGGTCCGCATTCGGACGAGGCTACCGGCGGGTGCATGCCGCCGGAGTCATGCGGTCAGCTCAGCGTCGCGAGCGCCTCCTCGATGACGCTCGCGGCGTCGTCGATCAGCTCGTCGCTGATGACGACGCTGGGCATGATGCGCAGGACGCTGTCCCAGCTTCCGGCGTCGAGCACGATGACGCCGTGGGTGGTCGCGTGCTTCAGGATCGCCGCGAGCGCCTCCGGATTCTGGCGCTTCGTGCCGGGGTGCACGAGCTCGACTCCGAACATGGCGCCCTTGCCGCGCACCTCGCCGACGACCGGGAAGCGCTCGGCCCAGTCGCCGATGCGGGCCCAGAGAGCGCGCTCGACGCGCTGCGCCTCGGCGAGGAGCCCCTCGGACTCGATCGCCTCGAACGTGGCGAGGGCCGCGGCGGTCGAGACGGGGTTGCCGCCGAACGTGCCGCCGATGCCGCCGGGCTGCACGGCGTCCATGATCTCGGCGCGGCCGGTGACCGCCGCGAGGGGGAAGCCGCCCGCGATGCCCTTGGCCGTCGTGACGAGGTCGGGGACGACTCCGAAGTGCTCCATCGCGTACCAGGTGCCGGTGCGCGCGATCCCGGCCTGGATCTCGTCGGCGACGAAGACGATGCCGTTCTCGGTGCAGAACTCGGAGAGGCGCTCGAAGTAGCCGGGCGCGGGGATGATGATGCCGCCGTCGCCCTGGATCGGCTCGACGAAGAGGGCCGCGAGCTCCTGCGCCCCGATGTGGGTGCGGATGTAGTCGATGGCGCGCTCGGCGGCCTCGGCTCCGGTCATGCCCTCGGGGTCGCGGAACGGGTAGCTCATCGGGAGGCTGTAGATCTCGCCGGGGAACGGGCCCATGCCGGCGCGCTCGGGCCAGGGGCGGTAGGTCATCGCCATGGTCAGGTTGGTGCGGCCGTGGAAGGCGTGGTCGAGGGAGGCGATGGCACGGCGGCCCGTGTGCTTGCGGGCGATCTTGACGGCGTTCTCGACCGCCTCGGCGCCCGAGTTGACGAGGATCGAGTGCTTCTCGAAGTCACCGGGGGTGATCTCGGCGAGCTTCTCGGCGACGCGGACGTAGTTCTCGTAGGGCGTCACCGTGAAGAGGGTGTGGGTCAGCTTGTCGGCCTGGGCGGCGGCGGCCGCAGCGACGGCCGGGTGCGCGTGGCCGATGGTCGTGACTCCGATGCCGCAGCCCAGATCGATGTGGCGGTTGCCGTCGACGTCGACCAGGACGGCGCCCGAGGCGTGGTCCATGTAGATGTTCGCGAGGGTGCCGGCGCCTCGCGAGACGCTCGCGACGCGTCGCTCCTGCAGGGCGACGGAGCGAGGGCCGGGGAGCTCGGTGACGAGCGCGCGGGACTGGGGGACCGAGAATTCACGCATGCCGCCATGGTAGGCGAGCGGTATCGGAGGACCCCGTGCCGACGCTCCGGGGGTCTCCCGCATCCAGGCCCTCCATAGGAGGGTCGCGCAGGATGGTCTCCTCCCCGTACGTGCCGGCTCCGCCGGAGAGGAAAGGTGCGCTGTGCGCAGAACATTCGCGATCGTGGCCGTCGTCGCCGCGACCCTCGGCCTGACCGCCTGCACCGATGCCGCCGAGGAGGCGTCCCCGAGCGCCTCGGCGACTCCGCTCTCGTGCGTCGCGGAGGGAGATGCGACGAGCGCTGTGCAGACCAGTGGCGACTTCGCGACCAAGCCGGTCACCGTGTTCCCGACCCCGATCGAGGTGGACGAGACCGAGCGCTCGATCGCCATCGAGGGCACGGGCGCAGAGGTGGCCGAGGGCGACACCGTCCTCGTCGACTACACCCTCTACAACGGGACGAGCGGAGCCGAGTTCTCGGCCAGCAGCTACGCCTCCGGTGGCCGCGCCGCGTTCGCGGTCGACGTCGACAAGTACCTCGCGGGCCTCGTCAAGGCCGTCAACTGCGCGACCGTGGGATCGCGCGTCGTCGCCGTCGTGCCTCCCGCCGACGCCTTCGGTGATGCCGGCAACACCGACCTCGGCATCGCCGCGACCGACTCGATCGTCATGGTGATCGATGTCGAGGGCATCATCCCGTCGACCGCGACCGGGGAGCCGCAGCCTCCGGTCGACGGCCTGCCGACGGTGGCGCTCGCCGAGGACGGCACGCCGACCGTGACGATCCCGGCGACCGACCCGCCCGCCGACCTGCAGCTCGAGGTGCTGAAGAAGGGCGACGGCCAGGTCGTCGCCGACGGCGACTCGCTCGTGGTCCAGTACCAGGGCGTCGTCTGGGGCACCGGCACGGTCTTCGACCAGAGCTGGGGAACCGGCACTCCCGCGTCGTTCAGCACCGGAGACGTGATCGAGGGCTTCAAGCAGGCGGTGGTCGGTCAGACGGTCGGCTCGCAGGTGCTCGTCGTCATCCCGCCCGCCCAGGGCTACGGCGACGCGGGCAATGCGGATGCGGGCATCAGCGGCACCGACACGCTCGTCTTCGTGATCGACGTCCTCGCCGTCAGCTGACCCGGTCGCGGGCGGGCGCTCCGTGCCAGGATGGGCGGATGCGCAGGGTCATCATCCTCGGCTCGACCGGGTCCATCGGCACGCAGGCCCTCGACGTCATCGCCGCGAACCGCGACCGCTTCGAGGTGGTCGGGCTCTCGGCCGGGACGAACCGCGCCGTCGTCGCCGAGCAGGCCGCGGCCTTCGGTGTCGAGCACACGGCCTTCGGCGAGATCGAGGCCGAGCAGCTGGTGCGCGGCGTGGAGGCGGACGTCGTGCTGAACGGCATCACCGGCTCCGTGGGCCTCGGCCCGACCCTCGCTGCTCTCGAGGAGGGGCGGACGCTCGCGCTCGCCAACAAGGAGTCGCTGATCGTGGGCGGCGAGCTCGTCACCTCGATCGCGGCGCCCGGGCAGATCGTCCCGGTCGACTCCGAGCACTCGGCCATCGCGCAGGCCCTGCTCGCGGGCGAGCACCGCGAGGTGCGCCGGCTCGTGCTGACCGCCTCGGGCGGGCCGTTCCGCGGGCGCGACCGCGCCTCGCTCCGCGACGTGACTCCGGCGCAGGCGCTCGCGCATCCGACCTGGGACATGGGCCTCGTGGTCACGACCAACTCGTCCACCCTCGTCAACAAGGGCCTCGAGGTCATCGAGGCTCACCTGCTCTTCGACGTGGCCTACGACCGGATCGACGTGACGGTGCACCCGCAGTCGGTGATCCACTCGATGGTCGAGTTCGTCGACGGCTCGACCATCGCGCAGGCGTCGCCGCCCGACATGCGGCTCCCCATCTCGCTCGGCCTCGACTGGCCGCACCGCGTCGCCGGCGTCGGCGCGCCGCTCGACTGGACGCGGTCGCACAGCTGGACGTTCGAGCCCCTCGACGAGGAGGCGTTCCCCTCGGTCCGGCTCGCCAAGCGCGTCGGAGTCGCGGGGGCGTCGTTCCCCGCCGTCTTCAACGCGGCGAACGAGCAGGCCGTGCAGGCCTTCCACGCGGGACGGATCGGCTACCTCGGCATCCTCGAGACGGTCGAGGCCGTGGTCGACGCGCACACCGTCGACGGCGCACTGACCCGGGAGTCGCTGGCCGACGCCGAGACGTGGGCGCGCCGCGCGGCGGACGAGCGGATCGCCGCGGCCTGACGTCCCGCGGTCACGGCGCGCACGTCGACAGCGCCGCTACCGCGGAGGAGAGCGTGCCGGTGCCACCGAGGAGCACGAAGCGGTCGATGCCGAGCTGCTGAGCGGCGTCGAGGACGCTCTGGCGGATGCAGTCGCTGTCGGTCAGGTAGATCCGCCGGTGCAGCTCGGATGCCGCCGCGATCGAGCCGAGTGCGTCGGCGAACGAGTCGGCCCGGACGAGGTAGGCGGTGTCGTTCAGCGGGTCACCGTTGCTGCCGCGGTTCACCGCGACGCTGGTGCGGATCCTGTCGCCGCCGGAGACCCTGCGGACGTCGATGTCGGGCAGGGCCGACTCGACGTCCGCCGCGATGCCCGCCGAGATCGCCGACTCGCTCCCGATGATCTGCACGCCCAGCGGTGACCGCGCTCGCAACGCGGCCTCGGTCGGCGCGTCGAGGGCGCTCTGTGCGCCGTCGACGAGCAGCACCGGGTCGCCCGCGTACCCGGCGACCGGGCCCACCGACAGCGCGTCGGGGAAGTTCGTCCCCGTGGCGAGGAACACGGTGTCGGCCTCGAGATCGCCGAACGCGTCCGCCACGACGAGTCGGGACGTCTCGTAGCGGTCCCGACCGCCGATCCTGTCGACCACGGATGAGAGCTCGCGGAGCCGTTCCTCCACCCCGGTGGAGACCGAGAGGGAGGAGCCCACTACGACGATCCGCTCGGGAGCCAGCCGGCGGATCTCCGCGCTGACCACGTCGGGGAGGATCGTCGGATCCGTCAGCAGCAGCGCCCCGCCCTGCAGCGCGGCAGCGGGTCCGGCGCTCAGCGCATCCGGCCAGTTCGCCCCGCTGACGAGATAGAGGACGGGCACCGGGGCGGTGAAGGCGGATCTCGACACAGAGACCGCAGTGTCGTAGCGGTCGGCGCCTGCGACACGGTCCGTGAAGTACTGCCAGGGGCGCAGCCGCAGGTCGATGCCGGTCGTCGTCGAGCCGGCATCGACTCGGACGGTCGTCGCTCCGGCGAGTGTCGGCGAGTCCTTCCAGTACCGATCCGAGAAGAAGCGGCGGCCCTCCCCGTCCGGCTCGCGCTCGGCGCGGACGGCGTACTCACCGGCCGGAAGAGAGTCGAGGGTGTAGCGGCCATCGGCGACGACCGCGTTCGCGTCGCGGCTCATGCTCTCCCAGTCGCCGGTGGCCGGGTCCTGCAGGTACGCGTCGACGCTCGCGTTCGAGCCGACGACTCCGGACACGGTGCCGCCGGGGCGGAGCTCGACGACGAACGTGCGCGTCTCCCCGGCCGCGAGCACCGCGACCTCGGCCGACTCGGCGAACGGCGTCCCGCCGAGCCAGCTGTGCGCCCAGCCGTCCGCCGACGCACGCACTGTCCAGGCGCCCGGCTGGACGGAGAAGCTCGTGGTGCCTCCGAAGACGCTCCCGCTCGAGGCGCCCCCCGGACCTCCCCAGCCGACGCCGTCGGAGTCGCCCGGGGAGAGCTGGAACGTCGTCATGGCGGGGCCCTCGGCGGGGCTGCCGTCCGCGGTCACGTAGTCCGCGGTCACGATGAGAGTGGCAGTGGTCTCCTCCGCGGAGGCGTCGACGGCGATCGAGCCGGAGACGAGGACCAGCGCGGTGATCGCGGCGGTGAGGAGGTGGGGCGTCTTCACGGTCGTCAGCTCCTGCACGGCTGCTGTGCGGGGACCTGAGGACCGAGGGTCCCCTCGCCGCCGACGAGGACGAGGGTGTCCGCTCCGCTCGATCGCGCGCTGGCGGGGATCGCGGTGCGGAGGCAGTCCGATGGGGTGAGGGCGACGTTCGCACCGCCCGCCGCTGCGACCGTGGAGACCGCCAGCGCATCGGCGAAGCCGGCCTCGTTCACGACGTAGACGGACTCGGACGAGGAGGGGAAGCGGCCGTTCAGCGCGAAGCTTGTCTCGGAGCGGTCCCGACCGGCGATGCGCTCGACGGTCCACGGACCGCCCGAGAGGGAGTCGAGGATCGTCTGGCGGATCGACGGGTCGGCGCCGAGCGCGATCACCTTCCCCGGGGCGAGACGGTCGAGCAGCGATCTCGTCGACGTATCGGCGGACTGCCGCGCGCCGTCCACCAGCAGCACCGCCTCGTGACGGCGGCCGGCGATCGGGCCGACGCTCAGCGCGTCGGGGTAGGAGTTGCCGGTGGCGAGGAAGACCTGAGCGGTGCGATCGCGGTCGAAGACGTCGTCGACGATCAGCCGCGACGTGTCGTAGCGATCCACTCCGCCGATCCGGGTCGTCGGGGCTGCCGAGGCGTCCCGGATCGCGCGCAGGACCTGCTCGCTGACCGTCCGGTCGCTGCCGACGACCACGACGCGCTCCGGTCGGAGACGGCGGAGCTCGGCGGCTACCGTCTCCGGGAGCTCGTCCGGATCGGTCAGAAGGAGCGCCCCGCCGAGCGCCGAGGCGGCCGGTCCGGCGCTCAGCGCGTCCGGCCAGGTCGCACCGCTCGCGACGTACACCACCGGCACCCCCGCACCGAACGTGGAGCGCGTCAGCCGGGTGGCCGTGTCGTAGCGGTCGCCGCCGTCGATCCGCGGCTGGTCCCACACCCACGGCGGGAGCCGGAAGGCGATGCCGGAGACGTCCGCCCCTTCCGATACGTCGATCAGAGTCGCGTCTCCGGAGGCGGCCGCGTCCGACCACCAGCGGTCGCCGTAGCTCGGCTCCGAGAACCACTGCTGCGCTCGGAGGGCGTACCGGCCGGGAGCGAGGTGGTCGATCCGGAAGCCCGGTTCGCTGCCGGTGGAGTAGTCGACCCAGCCCGAGGTGGGGACCCGCTCGAACGACTCCGCCTCCGGGTCCCACAGGTAGGGAGTGATCACGATCTCCGGACGCTGTGCCGGCAGCGGGCCGCCGAACGCCGCGGTCCCGGAGACGGATCCTCCTGCACGCAGGACGATGTCGGCGGTCTCGGTCGATGCCGACACGATGGTGGCGCCGCTGCGCAGTGACGCCTGGCCGTACCACGTGGCCGCCGCGGCGTCCGTCTCGGCCTGGATCAGATAGGAGCCCTCGACGAGCCCGTTGAGGGCGTAGAACGTCTGCCCGTAGGACGAGGCGACGACATCGCCGTGCAGCGTGTACGCCCGGACCGACACCTGCGTCGTCTCGTCGCGAGTCCCGTCCTCACGGAGCAGTGTGATCTCACCCGAGATTCGGATCTCGGCGGGCTCGGCTGCGGAGGCGGTCAGCGGAGCCGCGAGGAGCGCGAGGACGATCGCGCCGGCGGCGGCGAGTGACGGCAGTGTCTTCATGTCGCTCCTTCGAGGAGGGCGACCGTTCGCCCACCGAACTCTAAGCGAGCGCATGGAGGTCGGCTCTCCTGCTCGCTTCCCCCCGTTCGCGCGACTCATCGGCGACGCCCAGCCGCAGCCCAGCGGGATGTCCGACGCCCGGCCTACAGTGACCCAGTGGAATCCGTGCTGCTCTTCGTCCTCGGCGTCGTCATCATCGCCGTCGGCGTCGCGCTCTCGATCGCGCTGCACGAGGTCGGCCACCTCCTGCCCGCCAAGCTCTTCGGCGTCAAGGTCACGCAGTACATGATCGGATTCGGCCCCACGATCTTCTCGAGGCGGCGCGGAGAGACGGAGTACGGGATCAAGGCGATCCCGCTCGGCGGCTACATCGCGATGATCGGCATGTACCCGCCGAAGCACGAGGGCGACCCGCTCACGGAGTCGGCCGTCGGCATGTTCAAGGGCGTCGGCCAGCAGTCCGCCGACATCCGATCCAGCAGCCGCCCCTCGATGATCGACGAGGCGCGAGCCGCGAGCGCGGAGACCATCGGCGAGGGCGAGGAGCACCGCGCCTTCTACCGCCTGCCGGTGTGGAAGCGCGTGATCATCATGTTCGGAGGCCCGTTCATGAACCTCGTGATCGCGACCGTGCTCTTCACCGTGCTGCTCTGCGGCATCGGAGTCGCGCAGAGCACGTCGACCATCGCCACGGTCTCGCAGTGCGTGGTCCCGGCGTCCTCGACAGGTGCCGAGACCTGCTCGCCCGACGACCCGCTCTCGCCGGGCGCCGAGGCCGGCATCCTCCCCGGCGACACCATCGAGTCGATCGACGGAACCGCCGTCTCGTCCTGGGACGACCTCACCCCGATCATCCGCGAGTCGGCGAACACGCCGCTCAGCGTGGTCGTCGACCGCGACGGCCGGGACGTCACCCTGACCATCACCCCCGTCGAGAACGAGGTCGCCGTCACGGACGCGTCCGGAGCCGTCGTGACCGACGCCTCCGGAGACGTCGAGACGCAGACCGTCGGCTTCATCGGCATCTCGCCGACCAGCGCCCTCGCACAGCAGCCGATCACCGCCGTTCCCGAGACGGTGTGGACCAACATCACCAGCGTCGCGAACGTGATCCTCAACCTCCCGCAGCGGCTCTACGACGTCGCGCAGGCCGCCTTCGGCAGCGAGGAGCGCGACGCGAACGGCCCGATCAGCGTGGTCGGCGTGGGCCGCATCGCCGGCGAGATCGCCGCCTCCGACCAGCTGCCGATCGTCTCGAAGGTGCAGACGATGGTGGGCGTGCTCGCCTCGCTGAACGTGGCGCTGCTCGTGTTCAACCTCGTGCCGCTGCTGCCGATGGACGGCGGGCACATCGCCGGCGCGCTCTGGGAGGGCCTGCGCCGCCGCGTCGCCAAGCTCTTCGGCAAGCGCGACCCCGGGCCCTTCGACATCGCCCGGCTGCTGCCGCTGACCTACGTCGTCGTCATCATCCTCGGCGGGATGAGCGCGCTGCTCATCTACGCGGACATCGTGAACCCGATCCGGCTGTTCTAGCTCGCACGCCGGTCCTCGCCCGGCGTGCCGCGGTCGGCTTGTCGAGGTGGTCGCGTGGGTGGAGCGTGGTGCGTTCGGCCAGCGCGAATCGCTGGAACGCGATTCACGCGTTCGCGTGCGAGGTGGTCGCCGGTCTCTGGTACGGAGGTGCGGACGGGTCGGCTTGAGGGATGGGGACCCTCTCGTCATGGCCCGACGCTCGCTGATCGAGTAGCCCGCGGAGCGGGTGTATCGAGATCCACCTCCTTCAGAAGACCCGGTCAGACGCCTCATCTCTTGAAGCCGGTGGGTCTCGATACGCCCCTGAGGGGCTACTCGACCAGCAGGGAGGGTGAGGCGGGTCGCGGCTCCGCTGGCTGACCGGTCGCTGAACGGAGAGAGGGTCCGAGGTGGACGGCGGTGGCGCGCGCGTACGATGGTGGGCGTGCCAGCAGTCAATCTGGGTTTGCCCAAGGTCCCCGAGATCCTCGCTCCCCGTCGCAAGTCCCGTCAGATCAAGGTCGGCAAGGTGCTCGTGGGCGGTGACGCCCAGGTGAGCGTGCAGTCCATGTGCACGACGCCGACGACGAACATCAACGCGACGCTCCAGCAGATCGCCGAGCTCACGGCGTCGGGCTGCGACATCGTCCGCGTGGCGGTGCCGAGCCGCGACGATGCTGAGGCGCTTCCGATCATCGCGAAGAAGAGCCAGATCCCGGTCATCGCCGACATCCACTTCCAGCCCAACTACGTCTACGCGGCGATCGACGCGGGCTGCGCCGCCGTCCGCGTGAACCCGGGCAACATCCGCAAGTTCGACGACCAGGTGGGCAAGATCGCCGCCGCCGCGAAGGCCGCCGGCGTCTCGATCCGCATCGGCGTCAACGCGGGCTCGCTCGAGCCGAGCCTCATGCAGAAGTACGGCAAGGCCACCCCGGAGGCGCTCGTCGAGAGCGCCGTCTGGGAGGCGAGCCTCTTCGAGGAGCACGACTTCCACGACTTCAAGATCTCGGTCAAGCACAACGACCCGGTCATCATGGTCAAGGCGTACCGCCAGCTCGCCGAGCGCGGCGACTGGCCGCTCCACCTCGGTGTGACGGAGGCGGGGCCCGAGTTCCAGGGCACGATCAAGTCGGCGACGGCGTTCGGCATCCTCCTCGGCGAGGGCATCGGCGACACCATCCGCGTGTCGCTGTCGGCCCCGCCCGCGCAGGAGGTCAAGGTCGGCCTTCAGATCCTGCAGTCGCTGAACCTCCGCGAGCGCAAGCTCGAGATCGTCTCGTGCCCGAGCTGCGGCCGCGCGCAGGTCGACGTCTACACGCTCGCGAACGACGTCACCGCCGGTCTCGAGGGCATGACCGTCCCCCTCCGCGTCGCCGTCATGGGCTGCGTCGTCAACGGGCCGGGCGAGGCCCGCGATGCCGACCTCGGTGTCGCCTCCGGCAACGGCAAGGGCCAGATCTTCGTCAAGGGCGAGGTCGTCAAGACCGTCCCCGAGTCCGAGATCGTCGCGACGCTGATCGCGGAGGCCAACCGCCTCGCCGCAGAGATGCCCGCAGACGACACGTCGACCGGTTCCCCGGTCGTCACGGTCGCCAACTGAGCCGCGGCGGGAGCGGGTCGCCCGAGGACTCCGGATAGGATCGTCCCTCGTGGTTACCCGTCTCTCGCACCTGTTCGTCCGCACCCTCCGAGAGGATCCGGCCGACGCCGAGGTCGCGAGCCACCGCCTCCTGGTCCGCGCCGGCTACATCCGGCGCCAGGCGCCCGGTGTCTTCGCCTGGCTGCCCCTCGGGCTGCGCGTGAAGCGCCGCATCGAGCGCATCATCCACGAGGAGATGGAGGCGGCCGGCGCACAGGAGGTCCACTTCCCGGCGCTGCTGCCCCGCGAGCCCTACGAGCTGTCGGGCCGCTGGACCGAGTACGGCGACGGCGTCTTCCGTCTGAAGGACCGCAAGGACGCGGACTACATGCTCGCGCCGACGCACGAGGAGTTCTTCACCCTCCTGGTGAAGGACCTGTACTCGTCGTACAAGGACCTGCCGCTCTCGATCTACCAGATCCAGGACAAGTACCGCGACGAGGCGCGCCCCCGTGCCGGCCTCCTGCGCGGCCGCGAGTTCACGATGAAGGACGCCTACTCCTTCGACTACACCGATGCCGGCCTCGACGCGAGCTACCAGCTGCAGCGCGACGCCTACGAGCGGATCTTCCGTCGCTTCGGCCTCGAGTACGTCATCGTGCAGGCCGACGCCGGCGCGATGGGCGGCTCGCGCAGCGAGGAGTTCCTGCACCCCACCCCTGTCGGCGAGGACACCTTCGTCCGCTCGGCCGGCGGCTACGCGGCCAACGTCGAGGCCTACCGGACTCCGGTGCCCGACGCGCTGCCGATCGAGGGACTCGCCGCGGCGCGCGTCTTCGACTCGCCGGACACCCCGACGATCCAGACCCTCGTCGACCTCGCGAACGCTCAGCAGCCCCGCGAGGACGGGCGTGCCTGGACCGCCGCCGACACCCTCAAGAACGTCGTGCTCGCCCTCACGGCGCTCGACGGCACGCGCGAGCTCGTCATCATCGGGCTGCCCGGCGACCGCGACGTCGACCTCAAGCGCGCCGAGGTCGCCTTCGCGCCCGCCGAGGTCGAGGCGGCGACGGAGGCCGACTTCGCGAAGCACCCCGGTCTCGTGAAGGGCTACATCGGTCCCTGGTCGGCCGACGGAGCGGTGCTCGGCGAGGAGTCCTCGACCGGCATCCGCTACCTGGTCGACCCCCGCGTGGTCGACGGCACTGCGTGGATCACCGGAGCGAACACCTCGGGCCAGCACGTGCTCGATCTCGTCGCCGGTCGCGACTTCACGCCCGACGGAGTGGTCGAGGTCGCGGAGGTGCGCGCCGGCGACCCGGCGCCCGACGGCTCCGGCCCGATCGAGACCGCCCGCGGCATGGAGATCGGCCACGTCTTCCAGCTCGGCCGCAAGTACGCCGACGTGCTCGGCCTGAAGGTGCTCGACGAGAACGGCAAGCTCGTCACCGTCACGATGGGCTCCTACGGCATCGGCGTCACCCGCATCCTCGCGATCATCGCCGAGAGCAACCACGACGACCGCGGCCTGATCTGGCCCGAGAACGTCTCGCCCTTCGACGTCCACGTCATCGCGACGGGCAAGGACCCGTCGGCGCTCGCCCTGGCCGAGTCGGTCGGTGCCGCTCTCGAGGCGGCGGGCCGCGACGTGCTGATCGACGACCGTCCGAAGGTCTCGCCCGGCGTCAAGTTCGGCGACGCCGAGCTGATCGGAGTCCCGGTCATCGTGATCGCGGGCCGCGGCGCTCCCGACGGCATCGTCGAGCTGTGGGACCGCCGCACGGGGGAGCGCGAGCAGCTGCCGTCCGCCGAGGCCCTCGCCCGCCTCGGAGCCTGAGGGCCGGGGAGCCCCCGAGGCGGAGCCGTCGTCGACTCGTTCGGGTAGGATCAATGGTTCCGACGCGCGGGAGCGGCTCCCCCCGAGGCCGCCGCACCGCCTGACGTCGGACCGGACTTCGACGAGGTCGCGCATCCGCGACGCCAAGTTAATAGAGAGAAAGGCCCGCCCGTGGACATCGACCTGAGCGTTCTGCGCCTCCTGGAGCGCGAGCGCGAGATCCCCTTCGAGGAACTCGTGCAGATCATCGAGCAGGCGATCCTCACCGCCTATCTCAAGCACATCGGACAGGCCGACGACGCCGACAAGGCGACCGCGGTCGACGCGCGCGTGCACCTCGACCGCAAGACCGGGCACGTCACGGTCTTCGTCCCCGAGCTCGACGAGGAGGGCGCCGTGATCGGCGAGTCCGAGGACTCGCCGCGCGACTTCGGCCGCATCGCCGCCTTCGCCGCCAAGCAGGTCATCAACCAGCGCCTGCGCGACATCGGCGACGAGAAGGTCCTCGGCGAGTTCAAGGGCCGTGAGGGCGACATCGTCGCCGGAGTCATCCAGCAGGGTCCGAACCCGAAGATGATCCACGTCGACCTCGGCTCGATCGAGGCGATCCTCGCCCCCGAGGAGCAGGTGCCCGGCGAGGACTACAGCCACGGCCGGCGCATCCGCGTGTACGTGACGAGCGTCGGCCGCGGGCCCAAGGGCCCGTCGGTCCAGGTCTCGCGCACCCACCCGTCGCTCGTGCGCAAGCTGTTCGCACTCGAGGTGCCCGAGATCGCCTCCGGAGTCGTCGAGATCGTCTCGCTCGCCCGCGAGGCCGGCCACCGGACCAAGATCGCGGTCCGCGCGACCGAGCCCGGAGTGAACGCGAAGGGCGCCTGCATCGGCGAGCTCGGGCAGCGCGTGCGCGCCGTCACCGCCGAGCTGAACAACGAGAAGATCGACATCGTCGACTACTCCTCCGATCTGCCGACGTTCGTCGCGAGCGCGCTGTCGCCGGCCAAGGTGACCAGTGCCTTCGTGATCGACCAGAGCCTCAAGGCCGTCCGCGCCCTCGTGCCCGACTACCAGCTCTCGCTCGCGATCGGCAAGGAGGGTCAGAACGCCCGACTTGCCGCGAAGCTCACCGGCGCGAAGATCGACATCCAGCCCGATTCGGTGATGGACGGGGAGTGACTCCGGAGCGTCGGCGTCGCGGGGAGGCGCTCCTCGGAACGAGGGAGTAAGGTGGAACCCGTCAGAACGTGCGTCGGCTGCCGTCTGCGCGCCCCCCGATCCTCTCTTCTGAGGATCGTCTCCCATTCCGATGTCCTCGCGGTCGATCCGCGGGCCGTCGCCGTGGGCAGGGGAGCGTGGCTGCATCCGACGAAGGACTGCTACGAACGCGCGGTCAAGCGCCGGGCGTTCAGCAGGGCGTTCCGGACACGCGAGAGCGTGGACGCGAGCGACCTCGAGCAGTACCTCACCCGCGATCCGACCGGCTCGGGCTCCTCATCCGGAGGACCCGACGCAGCGCACGATCACACCATAGAGAACAGGCAGAACGGCCCGTGAACTGATCATGAGCGAAGACTGATGAGCGGCTCGAAATGAGACCCGTCCGTTCGTGACGCCTGCCCCCGTCTTGGGTGCAGGCCCAAGACAGGAGAGAAGTGGCAAAACCACGCGTACACGAGATCGCATCGGAACTCGGTGTCGATAGCAAGGTCGCACTTGCGAAGCTGAAGGAACTGGGCGAGTTCGTCAAGGGACCGTCCTCGAGCATCGAGCCCCCCGTCGCCCGCAAGCTCCGCCAGGCCCTCCAGGGCCAGGCCGGTGCCAGCGCAGGCGGCACGTCGTCGACCCCGGCGGCCACCAGTACTGCGCGCCCCGGCGCCCCGCGCCCCTCGGGTGCACGACCCTCCGCGCCGACTCCCGGCCCGGCGAAGCCGCCCGCTCCGGCGCCGGCTCCTCCGATGTCGGTCGCCGAGCGTCAGCTCGCCGCCCAGGTGAAGTGCAGGAGGCCGGCCGCCCAGCGTGCCCAGGACGCCGCCAGCGCGCGCCTGCCGAGGCTCCGGCCCGGCGGCCTGGCCGCCGCCGCGCCGCCGAGGCTCCTGGCCGCCGAGGCCCCCTCCGCCCCCGCGGCGGGAGAAGCCCGCAGGCGGACCCACCCCCGGTGGGCCGAAGCCGGCGACTCCTCGCCCGGCTCCCGCGGCGAACACCCCCCGCTCCGGCGGCGCGGGCGGCTCCAGCCGACCCGGTGGCGCACCCCGCCCCGGCAACAACCCGTTCGCGAGCAACCAGGGCATGGGCCAGCGTCCCGCTGCTCCCCGCCCCGGCAACAACCCCTTCGCGAGCTCGCAGGGGATGGGCTCGCTCACCCGCAGCATCCCCGCCCTGCCGCACCCCGCCCCTGGCGCCCTGCGCCCCGGTGACCCGGCATGGGCCAGCGTCCCGCAGGCTTCGGCCAGCGTCCCGGCGGTCCTGGTGGCGGCGGAGCTGGTCGTCCTGGCGGCCCGCGTCGCCTGGCCGGCGGCGGCTTCAGCAAACGCCCGGCGGCGCCCCGGTGCAGGCGGCGGCTTCGCCCCTCGCCCCGGTGGCGGCGGCGGTCGCGGTCGCGGCCCCGGTGGTGGCACCGCCGGTGCGTTCGGTCGCGGTGGCGGCAAGAGCAAGGCCCGGAAGTCCAAGCGCACGAAGCGTCAGGAGTTCGAGCTCAGGGAGGCTCCGTCGCTCGGCGGCGTCAGCGTTCCCCGCGGCGACGGCAAGACGGTCATCCGTCTGCGCCGTGGCGCGTCCATCTCGGACTTCGCCGACAAGATCGAGGCCATGACCGGCGTGCCGGTGCCCCCCGGCAACCTGGTCACCGTCCTCTTCGCCCTCGGCGAGATGGCGACGGCGACCGAGTCGCTCGACGAGGCGACCTTCGAGGTGCTCGGTGGAGAGCTCGGCTTCAAGATCCAGGTCGTCTCGCCCGAGGACGAGGACAAGGAGCTCCTCGAGGGCTTCGGTCTCGACCTCGAGCAGGAGCTCGACGACGAGACGGACGAGGACCTCGAGATCCGTCCCCCCGTCGTCACCGTCATGGGTCACGTCGACCACGGAAAGACGCGCCTGCTCGACGCGATCCGCAACGCCAACGTCGTCGCCGGCGAGGCGGGCGGCATCACGCAGCACATCGGTGCGTACCAGGTCGTCGCGGAGCACGAGGGCATCGAGCGCCCGATCACCTTCATCGACACCCCGGGTCACGAGGCGTTCACCGCCATGCGAGCCCGCGGTGCCCAGGTCACGGACATCGCGATCCTCGTGGTCGCGGCGGACGACGGCATCATGCCGCAGACCATCGAGGCGCTGAACCACGCCCAGGCGGCCAACGTGCCGATCGTGGTCGCGGTCAACAAGGTGGACAAGCCCGACGCCAACCCGGCCAAGGTGCGCCAGCAGCTCACCGAGTTCGGTCTGGTCGCCGAGGAGTACGGCGGAGACGTCATGTTCGTCGACGTGTCGGCGCGAGCCAACACGGGCATCCAGGACCTCCTGGACGCCGTGCTGCTCACCGCGGACGCCGGTCTCGACCTGCGCGCCAACCCGAACAAGGAGGCACGCGGAGTCGCGATCGAGGCGAAGCTCGACAAGGGACGCGGCGCGGTCGCGACCGTGCTCATCCAGTCGGGAACGCTGCGCGTCGGCGACGCGATCGTCGCGGGAACGGCCTACGGCCGCGTCCGCGCGATGGCCGACGAGAACGGCGTCGCCGTCCTCGAGGCCGTGCCGTCGCGACCGGTGCAGGTGCAGGGACTCTCGTCCGTGCCCCGCGCCGGCGACACCTTCCTCGTCACCGAGGAGGACCGCACCGCGCGCCAGATCGCCGAGAAGCGCGAAGCCGCTCAGCGCAACGCCCTGCTGGCCAAGGCCCGCAAGCGCATCTCGCTCGAGGACTTCACCCGCGCTCTCGAGGAGGGCAAGGTCGAGTCGCTCAACCTCATCATCAAGGGCGACGTGTCCGGTGCCGTCGAGGCGCTGGAGGAGTCGCTCGTCAAGATCGAGGTCGACGACTCGGTGCAGCTGCGCATCATCCACCGCGGTGTCGGTGCGATCACGGAGTCGGACGTCAACCTCGCGACGATCGACAACGCGATCATCGTGGGCTTCAACGTCCGCCCCGACCCGAAGGCCCGCGAGCGCGCTGCTCGAGAGGGAGTGGACATCCGCTTCTACTCGGTCATCTACAACGCGATCGAAGAGGTCGAGAACTCGCTCAAGGGCATGCTCAAGCCCGAGTTCGAAGAGGTCCAGTCGGGTGTCGCCGAGATCCGCGAGGTGTTCCGCTCCTCCAAGTTCGGCAACATCGCGGGTGTCATCGTCCGCTCCGGCACGATCACCCGCAACTCGAAGGCGCGCGTCATCCGCGATGGCGTCGTCGTCGGCGACAACCTCGCCATCGAGTCGCTGCGTCGCTTCAAGGACGACGTCACGGAGGTCCGTACGGACTACGAGGCCGGTATCGGTCTCGGAAAGTACAACGACATCCAGATCGGCGACGAGATCGAGACGATCGAGATGAAGGAGAAGCCGCGAGGCTGATCCCGACTCCCCAGAAGGCCCGGGTCCGCCCGGGCCTTCTGCCTTCCCCGGCGGGCTTCCGCTTGTACCGGAACGATCGCTTCTGGAGGGGCGGGCGGAGGTCTTCTCGTCGCCGCGCCATCCCGCGCCCTACGGGCGCCCGCCAGACCCGAGCCGGGCGCGGCGACGAGAAGACCTCCACCCACCAGACCTGAGAGTCGACCACTCGCTTCCCTCCTTACGAGGGGAGGAGCGGGTGGGGTGCCTCGTCGCGGCTCCTGGCTCGGGTCTGGCGGGAGCGCCGCAGGCGCTCGGGAGGGAGCCGTGACGAGGCACCCCACCCGCTCCGGCCGGCTCGCAGAAGCCACTGCCACTCGAGCACTCAGTACGGCAATGATGAGATGACGAGCCGAGAGGCGCGTCGAGAGAGATGTGAGGACCAGCTATGGCAGATCCGGCACGGGCGAGGAAGCTCGCCGAACGGATTCAGGTGATCGTCGCCAAGCGGCTCGAGCGCGGACTCCGCGACCCGCGGCTCGGCTTCGTCACCATCACCGATGTGCAGGTGACCGGCGACCTCCAGCACGCCTCCGTGTTCTACACGGTCTACGGCACCGACGAGGAGCGCACCGACTCGGCCGCTGCTCTGAAGGCGGCGACCGGGATGCTGCGCACCGAGGTGGGCAAGAACATCACGTCGCGTCTGACGCCGTCGCTCGAGTTCATCCTCGACGCGGTCCCCGAGAACGCGAAGCACATCGAGGATCTCCTCGCCGCGGCGCGCAACCAGGACTCGCAGGTGCAGACGCTGGCGGCGAAGGCCGACTACGCGGGCGACGCCGATCCGTACGTGAAGCCCCGTGAGGACGACGACGAGGACTAGGCGCTGAGCCTGAAGACTGCGGAGCCCGTGGCGACGTCGACCGAGACCAGGTCGACGGCGACACGGGCTCCCGGCGTGAGGGGGGCCTGCACGTCGACGGTGATCTCGGGGTCGAGGAGCTGCACGGAGGAACGGGTCCTCGCGGACTGGACGACGACGCCCTCGAAGCTCGACCCCTCGTGGCCCCGGAGGATCGCCGCTTCGACGATGGAGGTCGCCGCCCGGTTCGCGGCTCCTGCCCGACGGTCGCTCGCGGCCATCAGAGGCGGGATCTCGGGCAGGGCGGCGCGGAGCCCGGAGGGGATCTCGGCGCCGGAGGAGATCGCGAGGCAGACCGCGAGCCCGAAGCGGTCGACGAGGCGGCGCAGCGGTGCGGTCACGTGGGCGTAGGGGGCGGCGAGGGCGGCCTGCCGGGGCTCCTCGGGAACGGTGCCGTCGAAGGCGGTGTAACCGGCTCCGCGGAACAGCGAGGCGGCGGCGTACATGATGGCGAGCCGGCGCGGGTCGGTGGTGTCGAGGCGGCGGAGGTAGGCGCCGTAGGGCTCCTCGAGCGCCCACGGGGTGCCGAGCGCCTCGGCGCGGGCCCGGAACGCGGCGACGGTCGAGGGGTCGGCGGCGGGCATCGTGCGGAGGATCCCGATGCGAGCGTCGACCATCAGCGTCGCGGCGGCCATGCCGGTGAGGAGCGACACCTGCGCGTTCCAGCCCTCGACGGCGAGCGGTGCGCGGCGCTCGACGCGGTAGCCGCCGTCGACGGCGACGATCTCCTCCTCGGGGAGGGTCAGGCTCGCTCCTCCGCGCTCGGCCTCGCGCGCGAGGCGCTCGCGGCCGAACCAGGGCAGCAGCGCGATCGACGGATGCATCCGGTCGGCGTCGACGTCGCGCTGCACGCCTCCGTAGTCGAGGCGGGCGGTGCTGCGCACGAGCGCGCGCTCGAGGCGGACCGCGCGGGGCTCGACGCGGGAGTCGAGGGCGATCGTCCAGACGAGCGCTCGGCGCGACTGCCCGGGGAGGAGCGAGGCGGTGCCCTCGGAGAGGACCGCCGGGTGCAGGGGGATCCGCCCGTCGGGGAGGTAGTAGGTCTGGCCGCGGCGGCGGGTCTCGGCGTCGAGCGCGCCCCCGGGGCGGACGACCGCGGGGACGTCGGCGATCGCGTAGCGGAGGACGACGCCGTCGGCGGTGGTCTCGAGGTGCAGAGCCTGGTCGAGGTCGAGGGAGCCGGGCGGGTCGATGGTGACGAACGGGATCGCGGTGAGGTCGAGGCGGCCGGCGTCGTCGGCGAGACGATCCGCCTCCTCGGCCTCGGCGAGGGCGGCCGCGGGGAACTCGGCCGGCAGGTCGCTGCGCAGGGCGGCGAGAGCCCCGGCGACGTCGTCATCGGGGCGGGGGAGGCGGAGGCGGCGATCGGTCACGGCGCCACGCTACCCGGCACGTCCGACAGGGCGGTCAGGAGTGGGGGAGCAGGTAGCCGGCGACCGGATCGCCGACCGCGAGGCCGTCGGCGAGCAGGCCGGCGAGGGCTCGGGAACGCTGCTCGCCGTCGGGCCAGACGGAGTCGATCTCGGCGGCCGTGACAGGGTGGTGCGACGCCCGCAGCTCGGCGAGGATCAGACCCCGCACTTGGCGGTCGGAGCCCTCGAACGTCTTCTGTCGGGCCTTCACCGGGCCGTCGTAAGCGGGGTAGCCGGCGGCGCGCCAGCGGCAGGAGTCGCGGATCGGGCAGCTGTCGCAGCGCGGGGCGCGAGAGGTGCACTCGATCGCTCCGAGCTCCATCATCCCGGCGTTGAAGGCGGCGGCGTCCTCGAGGCCGTCGGGCAGCAGCGCGTCCATCGCGGCGAGATCCGGCTTGGCGCGCGGCGGGCCCGCCTCCGCGACTCCGTCGACCGCGCGGGCGATCACGCGACGCACGTTCGTGTCGACGACCGGATGGCGTCGGCCGTAGGCGAAGACCGCGATGGCGCGGGCGGTGTAGTCGCCGATCCCGGGCAGCGCGAGGAGGGTGTCGACGTCGTCGGGGACGACGTTGCCGTGCTCCTCGGCGATCGCGGTGGCGCAGGCGTGCAGCCGGAGTGCTCGCCGCGGGTAGCCGAGGGACTGCCAGGCCCGCACCGCCTCGCCGGGAGGGACGGCGGCCAGATCGGCGGGCGTCGGCCAGCGCTCGAGCCACTCCTCGAGACGCGGGATCACGCGGACGACCGGGGTCTGCTGGAGCATGAACTCGCTCACGAGCGTGCCCCAGGCCGGGAACCCGTCGCGGCGCCAGGGGAGGTCACGGGCGCTGGTGCGGAACCAGTCGACGATCGCGGGCGCGAATCCTGTGGGCATCGGCTCACCCTAAGGGGTGGCGCGTATCGTGGTCGGATGACCCAGTGGGCTCCCCAGAAGGCCGATGTCCTCGACGCGCTCGCGGCGGAGGTGCTGCACAACTACGGGCGGGGCCGCGTCGCGGTCGGCATCGACGGGGACGACCCCGAGATCAGCGCCGCGTTCGCCCTCGAGCTCGCCGAGGCGATCCGCCGGGCCGGCCACGACGCGATGGTCGCGCACCTCACCGACTTCCAGCGGTCGCGCGCCGACCGCGAGGATGCGGATCTTCCGGAGGCGCAGCGCGCGTACCTGGGGCGCTACGACTACGAGCTGCTGCGGCGGGTGCTCATCGGCCCTTTCAAGATGGGTGGGAGCACCGGGTTCGTCCTGGCCGGCTTCGACGCCGTGCGCGACGAGCCGCGTCAGCCCAAGTGGCGGACCGCTGGTCGCGACGCCGTCCTCCTCGTCGACGGGGAGTTCGCGCTGCGGCCCGAGATCCGCGGGGCGTGGAACCTGAGCATCCGGCTCGACACGCAGGAGCCGCCGGTCGACGAGGCGTACCGCGCGAGCACGGATCCGCGCCGCCTGGCGCCCGTCCTCGTCGACATCCGCGACCCCGAGCACCCGCGTCGCGTCTTCGCCGACTCGTGCTGAGCCGACCCGCCTGAGCCGATCCCGCTGAGACGACCCGTGCCGTGCTGAGCCGACCCGCGCCGTGCTGAGCCGACCCGCGCCGAGCGAACGGCGCCGCTAGAGCGCCGAGGCGCGGCGGGCGACCTCGGCCGGCGGCAGGAACGCCCCCGCCCGCTCCACCTCGTGGACCAGCTGCACCAGCAGCTCGTTGACCGGTGCCTCGCGGCCCAGCCGGTGCGCGGTGCGGACGACCGCACCCGCGAGGTGGTCGATCTCGCTCGGGACTCCGCGGCGCACGCTCTGCAGGGTCGAGCCGGGGTTGGGCACGTCGCCCATCCGGGAGGCCATCCGCCGCGGCAGGAGCTCGACGACCGGGAGCGGGGCGACCGCGAGGGCGCGGACCGCAGCGTCGGAGAGACCCTGGAGAGCACCGAAGCGCACGCCCGACGCGATCCCGATGCGGGCCGCCTCCTTCATCGCCCGGGCGAGGAGGCGACGGAGCGCCGCATCCGCGATCGTCTCCTGCACCGACAGCCCCGTGATCGCCGGCAGGGCGTTCACCTCGTTGATGAGCAGCTTCGTCCACTGCGCGCCGAGGAAGTCGTCGGTCGTCGCCGTCGGGATCGCCTCGCCGAGGATCGCGGCGGCTCGGCGCACGTCGTCGTCGGCCGGACGGCCGGGCACCCCGAGGGTCGTGGTCGCGGGCGCCGTGACGCTCACCCGGCCGGGTTCGAGGTGACTCGCGGCGAACAGCGCGAGAGCGCCGACCAGTCGGGCGTCGCGGACCTGGCGGGCAGCGGCCTGCAGCCCGTCCAGCCCGTTCTGCACGACGACCACGAGCGTGCCGTCGACCGTGCGCCGGTTCGCCCGCAGCGCGTCCTCGGCGTCCTGCGCCTTGGTGCAGACGAAGGCGATGTCGGGGACGAGGTCGAGCGTCTCGCCGCTGCGGACCCAGGCGGTGTGCTCGCCCCAGGCGCCGTCGAGGCGGACGCCGGAGCGGCGGATCGCCGTCAGATGGGCGCCTCGAGCGGTCACCTCGACGTCGTGTCCTGCACGGTCCAGGAGCGCGGCGATGGTGCCCCCGACGGCGCCGGCTCCGAGTACTGCGATCCTCATCCGGACAGCCTAGGACGGGTGCATCGACCGCCTGTGCGTCCGGCCTGCTGGCGCCGGGCCGACTCCCGAACGGCGCGTGTATCCTCGCACCCGTGCTCGAGACCCCCGGTAGTTCTGCGACGTCTCCGAACGGGATCCTCCTGCTCGACAAGCCCGGGGGCATCACGAGTCACGACCTCGTCGCCCGGACGCGTCGCCGTGCGGGCACGCGCAAGGTCGGGCACGCCGGCACGCTCGATCCGATGGCGACCGGGCTGATGATCCTCGGCCTCGGGCCCTCGACCAGGCTCCTCACCTACCTGGTCGGGCTCGACAAGCAGTACGAGGCGACGATCCGCCTCGGCGCCTCGACCAGCACCGACGACCGCGAGGGCGAGACGCTCGCGACCGCCGAGGCCGGTCTGGTCGCCGCGATCACTCCGGAGGCGGTCGACGAGGTCGTCGCCGGCCTCACGGGCGCGATCGAGCAGGTGCCCAGCTCGGTCAGCGCCATCAAGGTCGACGGCCGCCGCGCCTACGCCCGCGCCCGCGACGGCGAGGAGGTCGTCCTCGCCGCCCGCCCCGTCACCGTCAGCTCCTTCGAGATCCTCGCCCGTCGCGAGGTCGACGGCTTCCTCGACCTCGACGTGCGCATCGACTGCTCGTCGGGCACCTACATCCGCGCCCTCGCGCGCGATCTCGGCGCCGCCCTCGGAGTGGGCGGGCACCTGACCGTGCTGCGCCGCACCACCGTGGGCCCCTTCTCGGTCGCGCAGGCGGGCGACATCGACGAGCTCGACGTGGCCTCGGCCCTCCTCACCCCCACCGCGGTCGCGGGCGAGCTGTTCCCGCTCCTGCACCTCGACGCCGGGGCCGCCGTCGATCTGGCGAACGGCAAGCGGATCGCCGCCACGGAGGAGGCGCTCACCGCGACCGGACTGCTCGCCGCGGTCGACCCCTCCGACCGGCTGATCGGCCTCGCGGAGCGCCGCGGGCAGCAGCTGAAGAGCGTCGTCAACTTCCCCACCGAGCAGACCCGGGCGGTCGCACCGTGATCGACTGGTTCACCACCCTCCAGGTCGGCGTCGCCGTCGTCGCCGGGCTGCTCTGCCTGATCCTCGGACTGTTCAACCGGCGCCCCTCCGACATCTCGGTCGGGGCGACCGCGATCGTCGAGCTGCTGCTCATCGTCCAGCTCGCCGTGGCGATCGTGTCGCCGCAGGTGGGCAACAGCCCGTCCGGCAGCCTGCCCGAGTACTACATCTACCTGATCTCGGCGCTGCTCCTGCCGCTCGCTGCGGGCTTCTGGGCGCTGATCGAGCGCAGCCGGTGGAGCACGGTGATCCTGGGCGTGGTCTGCCTCTCGGTCGCCGTGATGGTCTACCGGATGCACCAGATCTGGTTCTTCCAGGTCGCGTGAGCACCCCGCAGCCAGCGCCTACCATTGACCCTGCGATGTCGAATCAAGCCAGCGATGCGCCCGGACGGGCGTCCACTCCCCGAGAGCCCCGTACCCGGACAGCCCGCTCCACGCGGGCGAGGGGGATCGGCAGCCTCCTCGTCGTCGTCTACGCGATCCTGGCGCTGGCTGCGACCGGCCGCTCCGTCTTCCAGATCATCGACCGCTTCGACGAGGCGCCGCTCGCCTTCTCGCTCTCGGCACTGTCGGCCGTGGTGTACATCGTCGCGACCGTCGCGCTCGTCGCGCCCGGTCGCGTCTGGCAGCGCGTCGCCTGGGTGACCATCACCTTCGAGCTGATCGGCGTGCTCGTCGTCGGGGCGATCAGCGTGCTCGCCCCGCAGCTGCTCGGGCTCTCGAGCGTCGATCCGTTCGGCCGCCAGGCCACCGTCTGGTCGGCCTTCGGCGCCGGCTACCTGCTCATCCCGCTCGTCCTGCCCGTGCTCGGGCTGTGGTGGCTGCGGGTGCAGGGTCGCCGAGGCGCGGCGTGATGCGCGTCGAGACGACTCCGCAGGACCTCGCCGGGATCGGACCCTCGGCCGTGACCATCGGCAAGTTCGACGGCGTCCACTCCGGCCACCGCGCGGTCATCGGCACGCTGCACGAGCGGGCGCGCGAGCGCGGCCTCGCCGCGGTCGTCGTGACCTTCGACCGCAATCCGCTCAGCGTCATCGCCCCCGAGAAGTGCCCGCCGGCGCTCGTCGGCAACGAGCAGAAGCTCGAGCTCCTGGCCGGCACCGGCGTCGACGCGACGCTGCTGCTCACCTTCGACGAGGCGTTCCGCTCGCTCACCGCGGAGGAGTTCGTCCAGCAGGTGCTGGTCGACGCTCTCGAGGCGCGCATCGTGCTCGTCGGCTCGGACTTCCGCTTCGGGGCCAGGGGTGCGGGCGACGTCGACCGCCTGCGCGCCCTCGGCGAGGTGCACGGCTTCACGGTCGAGCTCATCGACGACGTGCGGCCCGAGCACGGCCGCCGCGTCTCGTCGACCTGGATCCGCGAGCTGCTCGCCGACGGCGGCATCGAGCACGCCACGCGGCTCCTCGGCCACGAGCCGGTGGTGCGCGGAGTCGTGGTGCACGGCGCCAAGCGCGGTCGCGAGCTCGGGTTCCCCACCGCGAACCTGTCGCCGGAGTCGCAGGGGCTCATCCCGGCCGACGGCGTCTACGCGGGTCGGCTGACCGCCGAGGGGCGCACCTACCCGGCCGCGATCTCGGTGGGCAGCAACCCGACCTTCGTCGGCGTGCCGCCCAAGCAGGTCGAGGCCTTCGTGCTCGACGAGACGCTCGATCTCTACGATCTCGTGGTCGATGTGGCGTTCGTCTCCCGCATCCGCGGCCAGGTCGCCTACGAGGGGATCGAGCCGCTCATCCGCCAGATGAACGACGACGTGACCCGCGTGCGCACCGTGCTCGGCATCGCCTGACCGGCTCGCATAGCAGCGGTCGGCGCCCCGCACCAGGCCGCGAGGCTGTCGGAGGTGCGGCGTAGCGTGGTTCGCATGAGCGAATCCTCCCCGGCCCCGTCGCGCCCTCTCGCGCTCGTCACCGGCGCCACCGGCTACATCGGGGGACGCCTCACCCCGCGGCTGCTCGAGGCCGGCTTCCGCGTGCGTGTCCTCGTGCGCGACCCCCGCCGTCTCGCCGACGTCCCGTGGGCGGAGGAGGTCGAGGTCGCTCAGGGCGATCTCGCCGATCCGGAGTCGCTGGCCGCGGCGTTCGAGGGCGTCGACGTCCTCTACTACCTCGTGCACTCGATGGGCTCGGGCGCCGACCACGCGCACTTCGAGGAGGTCGAGAGCCGTGCTGCGACGAACGTCGCCGAGGCCGCCCTCGCGGCGGGGATCGAGCGCATCGTCTACCTCGGCGGGCTGCACCCCGACGGCGAGGAGCTGTCGAAGCACCTGCGCTCCCGCGCGGAGGTCGGCCGGATCCTGATGGCGTCGGGAGTGCCCACGATCGCCCTGCAGGCCGGAGTCATCATCGGCTCGGGATCCACGTCGTTCGAGATGGTGCGCCACCTGACCGACATCCTCCCGTACATGCCCGCCCCGCAGTGGGTGCGCAACTTCATCCAGCCGATCGCGGTGCGCGACGTCCTGCACTACCTGATCCGCTCAGCCTCCCTCGAGGACCGCACGCTCAACCGCACCTTCGACATCGGCGGCCCCGACGTCCTCCGCTACGGGCAGATGATGAACGGCTACGCGGTCGAGGCGGGTCTGCCGCAGCGGCCGATCGCCTCGCTGCCCGTCTTCACGCCGTGGCTGGCCTCGCAGTGGGTCAATCTCGTGACGCCGATCCCGCGCTCGCTCGCGGTGCCGATCATCGCCTCGCTGCAGTACGACTGCATCGTGCGGGAGCAGGACATCCGCGACCTGATCCCCGATCCCGAGGGCGGGCTCACGGGCTACCGCCGCTCGGTGCGGCTCGCGCTCGGCAAGATGCAGACGGGCGAGGTCGAGACGAGCTGGCAGAACTCCGAGGTCGTCGGCGCGCCCAGCGATCCGCTGCCCAGCGACCCCGAGTGGGCGGGCCACACGGTCTACGTCGACAACAAGGTGCGCCGGACGGACGCCGATGCCGCGAAGCTCTGGCGGGTCATCGAGGGCATCGGCGGCACCAACGGCTGGTACTCGTTCCCGCTCGCCTGGGCGATCAGGGGCTGGATGGACAAGCTCGTCGGGGGAGTGGGCCTGCAGCGCGGGCGCCGCGACTCCGAGCGGCTGCACGCCGGCGACGCCCTCGACTTCTGGCGGGTCGAGGCCATCGAGCGTCCGACCCTCCTGCGTCTGCGCGCCGAGATGAAGGTGCCGGGAGGCGCGTGGCTCGAGATGCGCGCCGAGCCCGCCGAGGGAGGCGGCTCGATCTACACCCAGCGGGCCGTGTTCTTCCCGCAGGGGCTCGCGGGGAGGCTGTACTGGTTCGCCGTCCTGCCCTTCCACGGCGTGATCTTCAACGGCATGGCGAACCGCATCACGGCGACCGCCGCGGGCCTGAAGGACAGCGCCGATGAGCGCTCGCCTGGCGGTCTCACCCTCCAGCGGTGACAATGGGAGGGTCCGTGGGCGGCGACGCCGGCCCGGACGCTACCGAGAGGAGCACGATGAGCGAACGGTCGGACACGGACGCGGGGCGCGATCTCCAGCTGGGCAAGGTCCTCTTCGTCGGGGACAGCATCATCCAGGGCGGCTCCTGGGCCGAGTGGCTGTCGGCCTCGACGGTCGTCGACGAGGGGGTCGGAGGGGCGACGACGGCCGATGTCGTCGCGCGGCTCCCCGAGCTCGTCGAGCAGGCGCCCGACACCGTCGTGGTGCTCGTGGGCACCAACGACCTCGCCTGGCACCGCACGACCGAGCACATCGTCAGGAACATCGAGACGATCGTGGCGACGTTCCGGCGCGACCTGCCCGACGTGCGCCTGCTGGTCATCTCGGTGCTGCCGCGCGGGCACGAGTTCGCGCCGCAGATCCGCGAGATCAACCGTCACCTCTGGCAGTTCGCGCCCACGGCGCACGCGGGCTACCTCGACCTCTGGCCGGTGCTCGCGGGGGAGGACGGCGGGATCCTGCCGCAGTACTCGGAGGATGGCCTGCACCTCACGGAGGACGGCTACCAGGCCTGGCGCGACGCCCTCGGCCCGGCGCTCGGCGCCGTGCTGCGGATGCCGCCGCGGACCCGGCCGATCACGCTGCCGTTCGACGAGTTCGCGCGGCCGAAGACGGCGTGACCCGCGACTTCCGCGTGATCTCTTGGCCTGCTGATCAGCTTCGCTGGGTGCATCCCTAGCGTTCGGGTCGATCCTCGAATCCGCGCCCCGCTCGGGGCGGAGGAGGAGAGGGCGACATGGGCAACGGCGGCGACAGGATCGAGAACGAGCGGCGCGAGACCGCGACAGGGCGGACGGAGTGGGCACCGCCCTCCGCGGCGGAGGTGTCGGACGCCGGTTCCCCCGCTTCAGCACCCCGCCCCGGGCCCTGGTGGCGACGCCGGTCGGGTCTGATCCTCGCCGCCGTGCTCGCAGGGCTGGTCCTGCTCGGCGGCGGGTTCGGAGTCGGCTACGGAGTGGGGAACGCCGTCGGCTCCTCCTCCGTGGCCGGATTCGATCCCTCGCAGCGCGGGGAGACGCCCGAGGGCGGCTTCGGACAGGGCGGCCCCGGGTCGCAGTTCCCGGGCGGCACCGACTCCGAGAGCGGCGGCGCGAGCGGGACGACTACGAGCTGAGCGCGGCGGTGAAGGCCGCCAGCGCATCGTCCGAGAACAGGACGAAGCGGACGTCGTCGAGCGCGCCGTCGACCGTGGCGGCGCGCACCGACCTGACGGCCACCCGCGCCGCGTCGTCCATCGGCCAGCCGTAGACGCCGGCCGAGATCGCGGGGAACGCGACCGTGCGAGCGCCGAGTGCGCGGGCGGCGCGGATCGACTCCGTGTACGCCGACGCGAGGACGGCACTTCGATCCTCCCGGGCGGAGAAGACCGGACCCACGGTGTGCACCACCCAGCGGGCGGGCAGCCTCCCGGCGGTGGTCGCGACGGCGGAGCCGGCGGGCAGGCCGCCCGGCAGATCGGTCTCGCGGAGCCGGCGGCACTCGGCGAGGATCTCGGGACCGCCCGCGCGGTGGATCGCGCCGTCGACACCGCCTCCGCCGAGCAGAGACGAGTTCGCGGCGTTGACGATCACATCGACGTGCTCGCGGGTGATGTCGCCTCTCACGGCGGTCAGGACGGTCACGGTCACGACCGGTTGTTGGAGAGCTCGAAGATCTTCACGAGCTCAGCGATGGCGGCCTCGCGAGCGTCGCCGCCCTCCTCGAACATCGCGGTGATGTGCGTGCGGAGGTGGTTCTCGACGATCAGCTTGTTCAGCGAGCCGAGCGACTTCTGGATCGCGAGGGACTGCGTGACGATGTCGACGCAGTAGTCCTCGTTCTCGATCATCTTCTCGAGACCGCGCATCTGGCCCCCCAGGATGCGCGCTCGGTGCAGGGAGCGTTTCTTGAGGTCCTCGATCACGCGGTCAGCCTACGCCGCTCACGGATACGGGGCGGGGGTATCGCCCGTACCATCGGAGGGTGAATGCGCAGAGAGCCGGCTCCGGAGCCTCCGACCGCTATCCCTCCCGCGGGATCGCGAAGATGGCGCTCGCGCCGGGCATCCTGGCCGCGATCATCCTGCTCGCCGGTCTCGCCCTGGTCGGGGGCGACGCCTACGACTTCGTCCGCTACCCGGTCGCGATCCTCGCGGCCGTGATCGGCTGGTTCGCGATCCAGGCGAAGGCGTACCTCTGGCTCATCGGACTGGTGCCGACCGTCGTGCTGTGGAACCCGGTGCTGCCTTTCTCGTTCCCCGACGCGGTCTGGTCCTCGCTCCAGCTCGCCGCCGTGGGTGTCGTCGTCGCGGCCGGCCTGCTCATCAAGGTGCCCGTCGCGGACTGACCGTGTCCCGCCGCCCCGAGGAGTAAGCACCGAGGAGTAGACGCCGAGGAGTAGACTCGGGCTGCGTCCGCACGTCCGGGGATGCTGCGACCGGGTCTCAGACCCGTTGCTCGGAGCTCCCGACGGCCAGCTGGCGCATCGATGCCCGTCGCTCCTCGCGAGCAGCGTGGCGAGTGCACTGCGACGGCAGAGCGCGGGAATCCCTCCTCCGCCCCGTCACACGTGGAGGAGGAGCATGGCTCGCAGCGGCCAGCGTCAGTCCGGTCAGACGCGTCGAACCACGAACGCCGCCGGGAGCCGACCCCGCTCGCGCTCGCGCGGAGTGGACAACTCGGGGATCATCCCGATCCTCGCGCGTCGCGTCCGCGAGGTGGAGGCGAAGGCGCAGACCGGGAAGGTCGGGCCGACCAACCGGACCAAGTTCCTCGTCATCGCCCTGCTGATGCGCGAGGAGCGCAAGCGGGTCAAGGTCGACACCGAGCTCAGCGACTCGCAGCGCGCAGAAGAGATGAAGCGCCTCGACGGCATCGCGACGATCCTCGCGAAGACCGCCGCGCGCGACACGAGCCTCATCGCGCTCCTCGAGTCCGAGGCCGGCATCACCGCGGCCGCGAAGAAGCTGCGCCGCGACTGGCTCCTCGAAGCCGGTGCCGAGCTGAGCCCGGACGAGCTGCTCATCGTCACCGAGCCCGAGCCCAAGCCCGAGGTGCCGGTCAACCAGGTCGTGCCGCCGTCGGTGCGCGCCCGCCAGCTCGCCAACCCGTTCCTGCCGCCGGACTTCTCGATCGCGGCGCCCGCTCCGGCACCCCGCCGACGCCTCGACGACTGGGAGCTGCTCGGTCCGCTCTTCAAGGCCTTCGAGTACGGCGCCGGCGGACGCGCGGCCAGCATGGAGCTGCCCGAGCCCCCCGCCATCGACCGCGTGACCCCGCGCGGACGCGAGCTGATGCCGCACCAGGCGCGCTTCATCGAGAGCGCGCGGGAGGGGCACCGCAGCTTCCTCCTCGCCGACGAGCCGGGCCTCGGCAAGACGGCGCAGAGCCTCCTCGCCGCCTCGGTCACCGGGTCGTACCCGCTGCTCGCCGTCGTGCCGAACGTCGTGAAGATGAACTGGGCGCGCGAGGTCGAGCACTGGACTCCGCAGCGTCGCGCGACCGTCATCCACGGCGACGGCACCACCCTCGACGCGTTCGCCGACGTCGTGATCGTCAACTACGACATCCTCGACCGGCACAGCGGCTGGCTGGGCAGCCTCGGCTTCCGCGGCATGGTCGTCGACGAGGCGCACTTCATCAAGAACCTCCGCTCGCAGCGCTCGCAGAGCGTGCTGGCACTCGCGGCGAAGATCAGGGAGACCACCCCCGGTCACGACCCGCTGATGATCGCCCTCACGGGTACCCCGCTCATCAACGACGTCGACGACTTCCGCGCGATCTGGCGCTTCCTCGGCTGGATCGACGAGACCAAGCCCGGGCCCGACCTGATGCGCCAGCTCGAGGAGACCGGGCTCACCCCGGCCGACACGGCCTTCTACCCGGAGGCGCGCGAGGCGGTCATCGATCTCGGCATCGTCCGCCGCAAGAAGATCGACGTCGCCGCCGACCTGCCCTCGAAGCGGATCGTCGACCTGCCCGTCGAGCTAGACGACGACCTCGGGCGCTCGATCCAGAAGGCGGAGCGCGAGCTCGGCGCCCGGATGCTGCAGCGCTTCAAGGCGGTCACCGCCTCGATCACGCACGACCTCGACGACACCGAGCAGGAGCGGTTCATCCGGATCGTCGCGCAGAGCGAGCTCGAGGAGTCGAAGTCGGCCAAGACCGGCGAGAACGTCTTCACGATGGTGCGCCGCATCGGCCAGGCGAAGGCGGCGCTGGCCGCCGACTACGCCTCGCAGCTGGCGCGCTCGGTCGGAAAGGTCGTGTTCTTCGCGAAGCACGTCGACGTGATGGACCAGGCCGAGGACACCTTCGAGAAGCGCGAGCTCTCCTCCGTCTCGATCCGCGGCGACCAGACCGCGACCTTCCGGCAGGCGCAGATCGACGCGTTCAACGAGGATCCGGACGTCTCGGTCGCGGTCTGCTCGCTGACCGCGGCGGGCGTGGGGGTCAACCTGCAGGCCTCCTCCAACGTCGTCCTCGCCGAGCTGTCCTGGACCTCCGCGGAGCAGACCCAGGCCATCGACCGCGTGCACCGCATCGGCCAGGAGGAGCCCGTCACCGCCTGGCGCATCATCGCGGCCCACACGATCGACGCGAAGATCGCCGAGCTCATCGATGCCAAGGCGGGTCTCGCCGCCCGCGCGCTCGACGGAGCGGACGCCGAGACGACCTCGGCCGACACGGTGCAGCTCGACGCGCTCATGCACGTGCTGCGGGAGGCCATCGGCTGACGCGGCTCAGCGTTCGCTGGGCGCGGCGAAGAAGTCGCGCTCGAAGCGGCTGGAGCGCGCGAAGGCCTCGCGCATCGCGGCTCGCTCAGGGGGCGACGCCCGGTGCGCCGTCGCCTCCGTGATCGCGATCGCCCGCTCGGTCGCCGCGGCGAACGCCGGGTCAGAGTAGGTCGCGAGCCAGTCCTCGTACGGGTGGCCCGGCCGGGACGCCGCCGCGAGGCGCTCGCCGACATCGGCGTAGAGCTGGAAGCAGGGCAGCAGGGCGGCGACCAGCTCGCCGTAGCCGCCGCGCGAGCCGACGGCCAGCAGGTGGTCGATGTAGCCGCGGGTGGTCTCGGAGGCGACGGCGCTGCGGTCGCCGAGGCGGTCCCGGTGCAGCTGCGCCTCCGCCGCGAGGGCCGAGGCCGAGGACTCGGCCCAGAAGACCTGCTCGGCGGTGGTGGGCGCGCGCTGCGCGGCGAGCGCGAGCACCCGCGCGTACTCGGTGAGGTAGAGGGCGTCCTGCTCGAGGTACCACTCGAAGTCGCCGCGCGACAGAGTGCCGTCACCCAGCGCGCGGACGAAGGGCAGCGCGTCGATCTCCCGGCGGAGCTCCCGGGTCTCGTCCCAGACGGCCGCGCAGAACGGGGGCGTGCGGAGGCGGTGGAAGTGGTCGATGGGTCCGTTGCCCGAGCCGACGTCGAGCGCATCGGCTCCGCGGAGGGCGCCGGTGAGCCACTCCTTCGCCTCGACGAGCGCGTCGGCGGCGTTCCTTGCTCCTCCGGCGAGCAGAGTCGCCATCGCGGAGGAGAGGGAGCAGCCCGTGCCGTGGGTGTTCGCGGTCTCGACGCGCTCACCCGGCACCTCCCGCACCTCGCCTGCGGGCGACACGAGCGCATCCGGAGCGGCCGCGCCGGCGAGGTGGCCGCCCTTGACCAGCACGGTGGTGCCGAGGGAGGCGGCGAGACGCGAGGCCTGGGCGATCGCCTCCGGCCACTGGGTCGCGGTCGGCTCGCCCAGGAGGACGGCGAGCTCGGGCAGGTTCGGCGTCACCAGGTCGGCGCGGCGGACGAGCGCGCGAACGGCGTCCTCCGCCTCCTCGTCGAGCAGCCGGTGCCCGCTCGTCGCCACCATCACCGGGTCGACGACGACGAGCGGCGGGCCGACGGTGTCGAGCCAGTCGGCGATGACCGCGCCGAGCTCGGCGGTCGCGATCATCCCGATCTTCACGGCGTCGATCCGCACGTCGTCGCTGACCGCGTCGAGCTGCTCGCGGAGGAAGACGGCCGGGGGCAGGTGCACCGAGCGGACGCCGTGGGTGTTCTGCGCGACGAGCGCGGTGACGACGGCCATGCCGTAGCCGCCGAGCGCGCCGATCGACTTGAGGTCGGCCTGGATGCCGGCGCCGCCCGTGGGGTCGGTGCCCGCGATGCTCAGCACGCGGGGGATCATCGGTCCCACTCCTCGCGGAAGGCGCGGGCGGCCGCCGCGGGATCCTCGGCCGTGCAGATCGCCGAGACGACGGCAAGGCCGGCCGCGCCGCGATGGCGCAGGGGAGCGGCGTCGCTCAGCGCGACTCCGCCGATCGCGACGCAGGGGTAGCGGCTCGCCGCGGCGAAGGCGGCGAAGCCCTCGAGACCGAGCGGCGCCGGGTGGTCGGCCTTGGTCGCGGTCGGGCGGATCACGCCGACGCCGAGGTAGTCGACGGTGCCGGGTGGGAGGGCGTGCGCGGCCTCGAGATGGGCGGGGGTGTCGGCGGTGAGGCCGATGACGGCGTCGAGGCCGAGGATCGAGCGGGCGGCCGCGGCCGGCAGGTCGGACTGGCCGACGTGCACTCCGTCGACCCGTGCTCCGGCGTGCCGGGCGGCGAGGACGACGTCGACGCGGTCGTCGACGATCAGCGTGGTGCGCTCGTCGAGCACCGCGGCGACGGCGACGACGAGGGAGACCAGCTCGGCGGCGGAGGCGCCGTGGTCGCGGACCTGGACCGTGGTGACTCCGCCGGCCACGGCCTGCGCGACGACCGCGGGGACGCCCCTCGCGCCGCACTGGCGGGTGTCGGTCACGAGGTAGAGCGAGAGGTCGAGGGCGCTCATGCGAGTCGGGCCCCGTTCGCGGCGTCCTCGGCGCCGAGCGCGGCGAGCTCGTCGAGGAGCGCGACGGCGAACGACCCCGGGCCGGCGGTCGTCGCGGCGGCGCGCTCGGCGGCGAGTCCCCAGACCACGGAGGCGGCGACGGCGGCGTCGAGCGGAGCGGCTCCGGCGCCCAGGAACGCGGCCATCACGGCGCCGAGGGCGCAGCCGCCACCGGTCACCCGGGTGAGCAGGGGGTGGCCGCCGCTGATGCGGACCACGGTCGCGCCGTCGGTGACGACATCGGTCGCCCCCGAGACGGCGACGGCGCCGCCGGTGCGGAGGGCGAGGGCGATCGCGGCGCCGAGCGCGTCCTCGGCTCCGTCGACCGCGTCGACACCGCGGCCGCCGGCACCGAGTCCGGCGAGAGCGAGGATCTCGGAGGCGTTCCCCCGGATGATCGACGGCCGCGCCTCGAGCAGCTCGGAGGCGAAGGCGGTGCGGACGGGCAGCGGTCCGACGGCGACAGGGTCGAGCAGCCACGGGGTCCCGGTGCGCTGGGCGGCCGCCACCGCCTCCCGGGCACCGTCGCGCTGCTCGGCGCCCGGGGTGCCGAGGTTGACGAGGACCGCGGAGGCGATCTCGGCGAAGACGCCGGCCTCGCCCGGCAGATCGCACATCGCCGGGCTCGCGCCGAGGGCGAGCAGGCTGTTGGCGGTGAAGCCGGTGACGACGGCGTTCGTGATGCACTGCACGAGCGGCGGGCGCTGTCGGAGGGCGTCGAGATCGCGGCCGACGGCGGTCGCCCGGTCGTGGAGGGTCGGGTGGGGCGGCGTGCGAATGCTCATTCGCGACATCCCTTCGCTAGTACGAACTAGATCAGGTTCGACGGGTCTCATCTCAGCCCTGGAGGGGGCACCCCGTGTCACTGCGCACGACCCTAGCAGCGGGCTGCGGCTCGCGAGGGAGCCCCGGACCGTCGAGGCCGCCCGCGCGCGCCGGCTCCCTCGACGGTCCGGGTCTCCCTCGGTGCCGGGGCGTCAGGCGGTGAGGATGGTGCTGTCGCCGCGGTCGGTCACGACGACGCGCAGGCCGGTCGGGAGGCGCTCGCGCATGGCGTCGACGTGGCTGATCAGGCCGATGGTCCGGCCGCCCGAGCGCAGGGAGTCCAGCGTTCCGAGGGCCGTCTCGAGGGTCTCGGCGTCGAGCGATCCGAAGCCCTCGTCGATGAACATGGTCTCGAGCGAGATGCCGCCCGACTGCATCGTCACGACGTCGGCGAGGCCCAGCGCCAGGGCGAGCGAGGCGAGGAACGTCTCGCCGCCCGAGAGCGACGCCGGCTGCCGGCGGGCGCCGGTGAACGCGTCGAGCACGTCGATCCCGAGGCCGGAGGCGGCGCCGCGGTAGGCGAGGGAGTCGTCGTGCGCGAGGGCGTACCGGCCGCTGGTCATCGCGTTCAGCCGCAGGTTCGCGGCGGCCACGATCTCCTCGAGGCGGCCCGCGAGGGCGAACGCCTCGAGGTCCATCCGCCGCGAGTTCTGGCCGTGGCCGTCGATCGTGTCGGCGAGGGCGCGCAGCTCGTCGTAGCGGCGGAGGCGGTCGTCGAGCGCCGCGAGACGCGTCGCGGCCCGCGCCGCCAGGTCGGTGAGGCGGCTGGCGCGATCCTCGAGGAGCGACAGGGTCTGCCGGGCGTCGTCGCGGCGGGCGGAGGCGGTGCTCGCCGCCTCCTCGGCCGCGGCGACGTCGACGGGGACGGCGGGCAGCGCCTGCAGCTCGGACTCGGCGAGCACCGAGTCGACGGCCGACCTGCGCCGCTCGTGCTCGGCGACGACGGCCTCGGCACGGGCTCGCTCGCCGCTCGCGAGGGCGGCCGCCTCGGCGGTCCCGGCCGTCGGGAATCCCCGCTCCTCGAGGACCTCGGCGAGGTGCGCCTCGGCCGCCGCGGCCGCGTCGGACCGGGAGGAGGCGAGTTCGTCCGCCTCGACGACGCTCTCGGCGACCCGTCGCTCCTCGCGGAGCCCGGCCACCCTCTCGGCGATGCTGGCGAAGCTGCCCCGCTGGGCGTCGATCCGCTCGCGGAGGATCCGCAGCGACTCCTCGGCGGCGGTCGCCCCGCTCGCGCTGCGGTCGCGCTCGTCGCGGGCCGCGTCGACGAGGCCGGTCAGCTCGTCGGCGCGGGCTCGCACGGCGGCACGGTCGCGCCTCAGGACCTCGCAGCGTGCGGCGGCC
>NZ_WUCC01000015.1 GCF_009807095.1 Rathayibacter sp. VKM Ac-2754
AGCGGTGGGTGCCGTGGTCGGCGCGGTCGTCGGCGCGGCAGTCGGCGCGACGGTCGGCTCAGCAGTGGGCGTCGCGGTCGGCTCAGCGGTCGGAGTCGCGGTCGGCGTCGGAACCGGCGCGGCGCCGAACACCTCGGTCGCGCTGCCGAGCGAGGCCAGCACGGTCTCGCCGTTCGCGTCGTCGACACCGTCGTTGTCGGTCACGACGAACACCTCGCCGGAGCCCGTGATGCCGAGCCCCTCGAGCTTCTCCTGCGTCCAGCCGTTGCCGGCCTCGAGCGCGGGCAGCACGTCGGCCGCGAGCGTCTTCTCGAGCACCGGGAGCTCCTCGCCGACGGCGGCACCGGCTCCGCCGGGCAGCGGAACCGTGTAGACCGCCTTGAGCGCCGCATCCGGACCGTTGCGCTTGTCGCGCTCGATCACGGCGAGGGTGCCCGCCGGGGTCAGCGTGATCTCGGAGAGACCGTTCCAGTCGCCCTCGACGCCGGAGGCGGCCTCGAGCGGGTAGCCGAAGAAGCTCCAGCTCTCGTCCGCCACGTCGTAGCGTCCGATCCGCACGATGCCGTCGGCGTCGATCGAGGCCTCGCGCTGCAGCGCGGTCCAGACGATCTCGCCCTCGGCGCCCTGCTCGATGGTCACGCCCTCGAAGCCCTGCGAGCCGAGCGCGTCGGCGACCTCGGTCGGCAGGGCGATGCGCTGCTGCACCGCGCCGTCGGCGTCGAGCTCGAGGAGCGCGTTCTCGGGGCCGGTCGCCCCTTCGGTGACGGCCCAGAAGCCGCCGTCGGCGCGCGCGGCGATGCCCTCGAGGTCGAGGGCCGCCGGCTCACCCGCCTCGGTGACGGTGAGCGACGAGTCGATCAGCGCCGGGGTGACGGAGGTGTCGACCGAGTAGATCTCGCTCGGCGCGTAGGCGCTGTCGCTGACCGCGAAGAGACGGTCGGCGTCGGCCGGGTCGGTCGAGAGGCCCGAGAGGGCGCCCCAGGGCAGCGGCGATCCGTCGACGTCCGCCGACGCGATGGTCGGGAACGCGGGCGAGGAGGCGCCCATCGCGTAGAGCTGCACGCTCGCGCGGACGGCCGCCTCGGCGTCGTCGGTCTCGCTCGAGACGACCAGCAGGTCGCGCTCGGGCAGGGCGAGGAGCCCCTCCGGACCGGGCGTGGACGGCAGCGCCTGCACGAAGCGCGGCGCGGCCGGGTCGCTGACGTCGTAGACCGCGACGAAGTTGGCGCGCTCGGCGCCGACGAAGACGTAGGGCACGCCGTCGTAGGTGGCCGAGAGCAGGCCCTCGGGCTCGGCACCCTTGGCGTCGGAGCGCTTGTCGGGGTAGAGGCCGAGGCTCACCGCGAGGTGCTCGAACGTGTTGCCGGCGTCCCAGGTGATGGAGCCGGTGGCCGCGTCGAGGATCGACCAGCCGCGGGTTCCGCCCTTCCAGTCGCCCTCGTTCGCGATGGCGAGGTGGTCGTCGCCGACCCAGCCGATCGAGTCGGGCTCGCGGGGCACGTCGGTGATCGAGCCGGTGAGCTCGATGTGGTCGTCGTCGAGGGTGTCGATCCCGCTGACGGAGGCGGTGCCCGCTGAGTACGAGGTGACGACGGAGCGGGTGGCCAGGTCGACGATCGCGACGGCGTTGTTCTCCTGCAGGGTCACCGCGACGGCGGTGTCGGCCGGGTTGATCGAGACATACTCGGGCTCGGGGTCGCTCGGGGTGTCGAGGCCGGCGAGTCCGGTCATGTCGACGTGCTCGGCGACCCACGCGGTGGGGTCGCCCGCGAGGTCCATCACCACGAGCTCGCCGGCGGGCGCCTGCGGGAGGTCGCCCTCGTCGCCGCCCTCGGGGGTGAACTCCTCGTCGCGCTGGTTCTCGATCGCGATGACGGCGGTGTCGCCGGCCGTGGTCACGTCGATGGAGTCGGGCTGTCCGCCGAGCTCGATCGTCGCGACCGGTGCGAGGTCGTCGGCGTGCAGGACGCTGACGTGGCCGGAGGGGTTCGCGAAGTCGCCGTCGCTGGTGTCGACGACCGCGAGCACGTACTCGCCGGTCGCGTAGACCGAGGTGGGCTCGCCTCCGACGCCCACGCCGCCCAGGGGCTTGGGTGCCTCGGGGTCGCTGATGTCGAGGACGTTGATGCGCTGACCGGCCGAGTCGGTCGAGTAGACGAGGCGGCCGTCGGGCGACGCGCTCGAGATCTCGGCGACGGCGGAGTCGACGGCCGGGTCGGCGGCGTTGAGGTACGCGGGCACGGTCGCGATGCGCGTGAAGAAGGAGTCGCCCGCGGCGGCGGCGGGCAGAGCGGCACCGATCGTGCAGCTCGCGAGGGTGAGGGCGATCGCGGCGCCGGCGGCGCGACGGGGGGCGGTGTGACGGGGCACGGGTCTCCTGAGCGGTTTCGAAGGGAACCCGCCCACGCTCGCGGCCCCGGGTGAACAGCCGGGCTCACGAAGGTGTCCGCGCGGCGAACACGCGTCGGCGGCAGCAGATCGGGTCTGCACGCCTCCCCTGCTGACGCTGGTGGATCTCGATACGCCCGCTGCGCGGGCTACTCGATCAGTAAGAAGGGGGCGCCTCGGGTGACGTGACGCCGCCATCCATGCTGGTCGAGTAGCCGCCGCAGGCGGCGTATCGAGACCCGTCTCCCTGCGAACGTCGGCTCTCCGACGCGATCAGCGAGAGGAGGGGGTGAGCCCCTCGCGCGCCGAGCCCCAGGCGGCCAGCGCCGCCCGCACGCGCTCGTCGCGCGCCAGTCCGAGCGCCTCGGCGTAGCCCTCCTCGAGCACGTCCTCGATCCGCACCCGCGCCGCGGTCTCGGAGGAGCGCACCGCCGCCTCCACCATCGCGAGGCTCCGCACGTTCGCGTGCACCTCGCCCGACGGCACCTCGCCGGTGCCCAGCACCCGCACGAACTCCGCGAGCGAGCCCGCGATCTCCTCCGGCACCGGATCCAGCGACGCGACCTGCACCGCCTCCGACTCCCGCGCCTGCCACTCCGGAGCCTCGTCGCCGTCCCAGTGCGCCGTGCCGCCGGCGCCGTTGACGCGCCAGTCGCCGTTCCACGACGTCTCGAGGCCATCGGCGCACCAGCTGCCGGTGTAGCTGAAGCGCACTCCGTCGGCGAACTCGAAGACGGCGCTCGCCGCGGCTCCGTCGGCGTACCAGCTCCAGCCGGGGTTGTACTCCTCGCAGTAGACGGCGACCGGGTCGCTGGCGAGCAGGTAGCGCGCCGCGTCGAAGGCGTGGATCGCCATGTCGACGAGCAGCACGTGCGCCATCTCGTCGCGGAAGCCTCCGAACCGCGGTGCCTTCGCGAACGTCACCGACGCGGTGCCCAGCTGCCCGAGCCCCGCGATCTGCTCGCGGAACGCGTTGATCGCCGCGTAGTAGCGCCGCGACTGGCTCGTCATCAGCAGCTGCCCCGCCACCTCGGCGGTCGCCGCGAGGATCAGCGACTCGGCGATGGTCGGCGCGATCGGCTTCTCGGACAGCACCGGCAGCCCGGCGAACAGCGCCTCGGAGCTGACCGGCAGATGCGCGCGCGGCACGGTCACGTTGACCACCGCGTCGGCACCGGAGCGGGCGGCGACCTCGGCGACACTGCCGCCGACCGCGATCGGGCCGACTCCCTCCTCCGCTGCCGCCCTCGTGGCCAGATCGACGTCGAGGTCGACCAGCCCGACCAGCTCGGCGTCCGGGGAGTCGCGGATCGTGCGGATCCAGGCGCGCCCCATCGCGCCGGCGCCGACCTGGACCAGGCGCACGGTCATCGGACGAGCGCTCCCTCGTAGTCGTGGCCGAGGTAGAACTGCTCGTTCTCGTAGCGCTGCAGCACCGGGAGGCGGCGCTCGGGCCGCTGAGTCCGCGCCCACTCGACGCCGTTCGCGATCACGCGGCGCACGTGCTCGTGGTGGTAGACGGGGTAGTCCTGGTCGCCGGGGGAGAAGAAGAAGATGCGGCCGTGACCGCGCTTGTAGGTCATGCCCGAGCGGAACACCTCGCCGCCCGAGAACGTCGAAAGGAAGACGAGCTCGTCGGGCGCGGGCACGTCGAAGAACTCGCCGTACATCTCCTGCTGCGGGATGACGAAGGGGTGCGGCACGCCCTGGGCGATGGGGTGCGTGGGGTCGACGGTCCAGACCAGCTCGCGGTCCTCCTCCGAGCGCCAGCGCAGCGTGCAGGTGGTACCCATCAGCTTGCCGAAGATCTTGGACCAGTGGCCGGAGTGCAGCACGAGCAGGCCCATCCCCGAGAGGACGTGGCGGTGCACGCGCTCGACGACCTCGTCGGCGACCTCGCCGTGGGCGGCGTGCCCCCACCAGACCAGCACGTCGGTGGCGGCGAGGACCTCCTCGGTGAGGCCGTGCTCGGGCTCGTCGAGGGTGGTGGTGCGGACGACGGCGTCGCCGAGGTTCTCGCGGATTCCCTCGGCGATGGTCGTGTGCATGCCATCGGGGTAGATCGCGCGGACCTTCTCCTCGATCTGCTCGTGGCGGTTCTCGCCCCAGACGAGGACGCGGACGGGAGTGGCGGAGGTGGTCACGGGGGTTCCTTCTTCATCGATGGAGGCGCTGCGTCGTGGGACCGGGTGCTACTGCGGTTAAGCGCTTCACCGGTGCGCGCTCCTAGACTGCGGGAGACCCCCGCCCTGCGTCAACCGCGCACCGGCACCCGATCGCGAGGAGTCGCCGTGGCCACGATGAAGGACGTCGCGCGCCTCGCCGGCGTCTCGATGACGACAGTGTCCTTCGTCGTCAACGACTCGAAGCCCGTGACCCCCGAGACCCGCGAGCGCGTGCAGGCGGCGATGCGCGAGCTCGACTACCGCCCGAACGCGCTCGCCCGCGCCCTCGCCCGCCGCAGCTCCCGCATCGTCGCGGTCGTCCATCCGCTCGTCCCGGGCCGCCCGCTCACCACGGCCACGGCCTTCTTCACCGGTGCCGCCGAGGCCGCCGCCGAGAACGGCTACTCGATCGTGCTCTGGCCGACCGTCGGCGGATCGGAGCGGCTCGCCGACCTGCGCTCCGACGGACTGATCGACGGGGTGATCCTCATGCAGGTGGCGTCCGAGGACGAGCGGGTCGCGATCCTCCGCGACGCCGGCACGCCGTTCGCTCTGATCGGCCGCACCCGCGATCCCTCGGCCCTCGACTGGGTCGACATCGACTTCGAGGGCATGGTCGGCCAGGCGATCGAGCGCCTGGCCGGGCTCGGCCACTCCCGCATCGCGCTGGTGCTCGGCGGCGAGGGCTCCGACTTCGGCCCGTACGCGCGCACCGAGGAGGCGTTCGCGCGGATGTGCGCCGCGCGCGGCCTCGCCGGGTCCCTCCTCCGCTGCGACGAGTCGCCGGCCGGCGGCCGCGCCCTGGCGCGCTCGCTCGACGTCGGCGCGGTCACGGCGGTCGTGATCATCAACGGAGGCGCCGCCATCGGCTTCGCACACGAGCTGCGGCACCGAGGCGTGAGCGTCCCCGACGACCTCTCGATCGTGCTGCTCGCCTCCGACCCCGACGTCGCCGACCTCGCCGACCCGGCGCTCGACCTGCTCGTCGGCCCCGGCCACGCCCTCGGCCGCCGCGGCGTCGAGGCGCTGCTCGCCCGTCTCGCCGACCCCGCCGCGCCGCTCCTCCAGGAGCGCATCGGCGGCCCCTGGCGCCCCGGCGGCTCGGTCGCGCCGCCGCGCGCCTGACGCGCGCCGCCGCGCCCCGTCCGCTCCCGAGGGAGCCGGCTCCCGTCGAGGCCGCCAGCTCCAACGGGCGGTCTCGACGGCAGCCGGTTCCCTCGCCGCCGTGCTCGCCGAGCCCGCAGCCCCGGCATGCTGGTCGAGTAGCCCCGGAGGGGCGTATCGAGACCCACCCGCTCCAGCACCTCGGTCCTCAGGCCTCGCCTTCTGGAGCTGGTGGATCTCGATACGCCCGCTGCGCGGGCTACTCGATCAGCGAGGGGCGCCCGGCCCCTCCATGCAGGCCGAGCCCGCAGCGGCCGGCATGCTGGTCGAGTAGCCGCCGGAGGCGGCGTATCGAGACCCACCCGCTTCAGCACCTCGGTCCTCAGGTCTCCCCCTTTGACGCTGGTGGATCTCGATACGCCCGCTACGCGGGCTGCGGGCTCGATCAGCGAGGGAGGGGCTGCCGGCATGCTGGTCGAGTAGCCGCCGGAGGCGGCGTATCGAGACCCACCCGCGTCAGCACCTCGGTCCTCAGGTCTCCCCCTTTGACGCTGGTGGATCTCGATACGCCCGCTGCGCGGGCTGCGGGCTCGATCAGCGAGGGAGGGGCTGCCGGCATGCTGGTCGAGTAGCCGCCGGAGGCGGCGTATCGAGACCCACCCGCGTCAGCACCTCGGTCCTCAGGTCTCCCCCTTTGACGCTGGTGGATCTCGATACGCCCGCTACGCGGGCTGCGGGCTCGATCAGCAAGGGGGGCCACCCGCACGAGGGCGCAGCGAGGAGGGAGTACTCGCGTGTCACTGCCACCCGGGTCAGGGCTGAGGTCGCGCGGCCTGCGCGTGCGTGTCGACCCAGGCGATCAGGTCCTCGACGGCCGACCAGGCGTCCTTGATCGCCGCGGGCGGCGCGATGACGGGAAGGCGGGTCAGCGCCGCGTAGTGCTTGAGGCGGAGCAGCGCGATCCGCGGGTGGTCGCGGTCGTACCCCCGCGGGGCCGTCTGCAGCGACGGGCCCGCCAGCTCGAACCCCGCGCTCGTCAGCGCGTCGACGATCTCCGCGAGGCGCGACGCGGCGGTGGGGACCGAGTCGATAGCGGCCCGTGCCCGCGCCAGCTGGTCGCGGCTGGGCTCGTAGAGTCCGCCGCCGACCTCGAGGTGCGCGGCGTTCACGCTGAGGTAGACGCCTCCGACGCTGCCGGCCCACATGCTGGCGCTGGTCCGGTACGGCGACTTGTCGTGGCTGAACCGCACGTCCCGATTGGGGCGCATGACCCGACCGGGTCCGTACTCGGCCTCTGCCTCCGCGAGCAGGTCCTCGAGGGGCTGGCGGAGGACCTCGACGTACTCCTGGCGGTGCTCGTCGAAGAACTGCCGCGAGTTGTCCTTCGTCAGAGCGGCGAGGAACGCGCTCGCGTCCGTCCCGAACCCGGTGAAAGTCATGTCACCACTCTGCCGCGGCGCGTCCGGCTCGGCCTCCCCTTGCGGTCGCCGCCCGGCCACACGCGGGCGACGCCAGGAACGGACGCGCACCGGGGTCTGCGGGGCGACCGGGCCCCGGTTCGCGACCGGTCGACCGGCGCGGCCCCGTCACTCCGCTCCGTGAAGACCGGCCTCAGAAGACCGACCTCAGGGGACGATCGAGTCGATGTAGCCGCCGTCGACGCGGACGGCCGCGCCGGTCGTCGCCGAGGCGAGCGGAGACGCGAGGTAGACGACCATGTGGGCGATCTCCTCCGGCTCGATCAGGCGCTGGAGCAGCGACTGCGGGCGGTGCAGGCGCATGAACTCGCGCTCCGCCTCGTCCCACGGCAGGTCGTCGCCGACGAGCGAGCGGGCGAAGTCCTCGACGCCGCCAGTGTGCGTCGGCCCCGCGAGCACGCTGTTGACCGTGACTCCGGTGCCGGCCGCCGTCTTCGCGAAGCCGCGCGAGACGCCGAGCAAGGCCGTCTTCGAGACTCCGTAGTGGATCATCTCGGCGGGAGTGACCACGGCTGAGTCGCTGCCGATGTACATCACGCGCCCCCAGCCCCGCCCGATCATGCCGGGCAGGTAGGCGCGGGTGAGGCGCACGCCGGTCAGCACGTTGACCTCGAAGTAGCGGCGCCACTCGTCGTCGGTGATGTCGAGCGCCTCGGCGCTGCCGAAGATCCCGAGGTTGTTGACGAGCACGTCGACCGTCGGCACGGCCTCGAGCAGTGCGTCGGTGCCGGAGTCGCTCGACACGTCGGCGGCGACCCCCGAGACGGAGGCGCCCGGCACGGTCGCGGTCACCTCCCCGATCGCGCGGTCCACCGACTCCTGCGACCGCGCGTTCACCACGACCGCGGCGCCGGCCCGCGCCAGCCCGATCGCGATGGCGAGGCCGATGCCCTGCCCCGAACCCGTGACGAGTGCCGTCTTCCCCGTGAGATCCAGCCCGATCATCTGCCGCTCCGCTCCCGCGCACCGCCCGCGGGCGCGCTTCCCGTCGAGCGTGCCACACGCGCCACGCCTCGCGCCCGGCGCGATCGATCCGTCGGAGATGCACCGTGCGCTCGACTCGGACGGTGCGTTCGTGACGGATCGAACACGCGTCAGGTCGAGGGGGACCTTGCGGCTGCGCGACGGCTGCGCGTAGCGTGCACGGGTACCTCGTCGCGAGCCGCGACGTCGGCGCGGCCACCTCACCGGCCGACCAGGCGGCTCGCGGACACGGGGGCTCCCCGCACGGAAGACGGTCCCTTGCGCATCAGCACCGGTACTGCGTCCACGACGCAGACGCTGCCCTCGCACTGACGACCCCCGTGCCCGCCCCCTGAGGGGCGTCTCCCCTCCCGGGAGTGGTGGTTCGTCGCGCGCCGACACCGACACCTGGAGCATCATGCCCACTGTCATCGCACCCTCCGTCGTCCTCACCGACTGCTCGTTCGCCTGGCCGGACGGCTCGATCGTCCTCGACCGCGTCACCACCGCCTTCGGGCGCGGCCGCACCGGGCTCGTCGGAGCCAACGGCGCCGGCAAGTCCACGCTCGTCCGGCTCGTCACCGGCGATCTCCTCCCCTCGAGGGGAACCGTCTCGACCACGGGGCCGGTCGATCTGCTGCCGCAGCGTCTAGATCGCGGACCGGACGACACCGTCGCCGACCTGCTGGGGATCCGCCCGGAACTCGACGCCCTGCACTCGATCCTCGGCGGCGACGCCGATCCACGGCACTTCGAGGCGCTCGACGACGACTGGGACCTCGAGGCCCGGGCGGTCGCCGCGCTGCACGACGTGGGTCTCGACCTCGACGATCTGCGGCGTCCGGTCGCGACGCTGTCCGGCGGGCAGGCGGTCCTCACCGCCGTCACAGGGGTCCGCCTGCGCGATGCGCCGATCGCCGTCCTCGACGAGCCGACGAACGACCTCGACCGCCGGTCGCGCGGGCTGCTCCTCGACCTCGTCGACCGCTGGCGCGGCACGCTGATCGTCGTCAGTCACGACCGCGAGCTGCTCGAGCACGTCGACGAGATCGCCGAGCTGCGCGACGGTGCGCTCCGCACCTCCGGAGGCTCGTGGTCGGTGTTCGAGGAGCGGCTCGTTCTCGAGCGCGCGGCGGCCGAGCGCGATCTGCGCGACGCCGACCAACTGCTGCGCGCCGAGCGCCGGCAGCGGATCGAGGCCGAGACGACCATCGCGCGCCGGGCGAAGGCGGGCGCCCGATCGGCGGAGTCGATGCCGAAGATCCTCGCGAACGCCCGGAAGAACAGGGCCGAGACGACCGCCGGGCGTCTGCGGGCCGGTCACGGCGAGGCGGAGGCGCGCGCCCGCGAGCAGGTCGACGCGGCCTCGCGGGCGATCCGCGACGACGACACGGTCCGGATCGAGCTCCCCGATCCGGGGCTGCCGGCGGGGCGGCGGCTGGCCGAGCTCACAGTGCGCGGGCGGACCACCGTGCTGCAGGGACCGGAGCGGATCGCCGTCGTCGGGGCCAACGGCACGGGGAAGACGACCCTGCTCGAGCAGCTCGTCGGCGCTCGGGACGCCCGCCCGCATCCGATCGTCGACACTCGCGCGACCGCGCTGACCGACCGGATCGGCTGGCTCCCGCAGCGCCGGGACGGGCTGCTCGACGACGACCGCACCGTGCTCGAGCACGTGTCCCGCGCGGCGCCCGCCGTGCCGACGGGCGACCTGCGCAACGCGCTGGCCCGGCTGCTCCTCCGGGGCGCGATCGTCGACCGGAGGGCCGCGGCGCTGTCGGGCGGGGAGCGCTTCCGCGTGGCGCTCGCCGGCCTGGTCCTCGCGCAGCCCGCTCCGCAGCTGCTCGTGCTCGACGAGCCGACGAACGACCTCGACATGGCCACGACCGACCACCTCGTCGACGTGCTCGCGGCCTGGCGCGGCGCTCTGCTCGTGGTGAGCCACGACGAGACGTTCCTGGATCGCTTGCGACTGGACGCGCGGGTGACCCTCGACCCCGGGTGACCGCCCGCGGAGTCGAGGGTGCGGCCAGAACCTTCTGATCGAGTAGCCCGTGGAGCGGGCGTATCGAGATCCACCAGCGTCAGAAGAACCGGTCGGATGGCCGATCTGCTGGCGGACAGTGGTCTCGATACGCCCCTGCAGGGCTACTCGACCAGCAGGCAGGGGGCGGGCGCTCCTATTACTCATCACCGAGGCGCGAAGCGGTTTCGCCGTTCGTCACAACGCAGGCAGCGTGCACCGGTACCGCGGCCGGCCCGGCCAGCGGGGGTCGGCGGGAGCGGGGACGTCCGTGAATCCGAGACGCCGGTAGAAGCCGATGGCGTCGTCGTCGGTCTCGGCGACGATGACGACTCCCGGATGCCTCCGCCGCAGCTCGCTCACGAGCGCCGACCCCAGCCCCCGCACCCGGGACGCGATGTACTCGATCTCGAGTCCGTCCTCGCGGATCCGCACCGCAGCGAACGCGTCGAGGCCCCCGTCCCCCACCGCTCCGATGATCGAGAGCGTCGGCAGCTCCTCGTCGCGCAGGCGGGCGAGCTCCTCGTCGGGGAGCTCTGCCGCCATCCGCAGCAGCTCGAGGAACCGCGGTGTCGCGAGGTCGGCGGGTGAGAGATCGCGGAGGGCCATCCCCCGATCCTGCCCCCCCCGTCGCCGCGCCTACTGCGGAGTCGAGGCGGGAGATCCGGGAGTCGCCTCGCGTCAGCCCGAGTGGTGCCGCCCGATCGGCAGCACCAGCGGGGTGCGCGACACCGGGTCCTCGATCACGCGCGACTCCATCCCGAAGACGGCGCGCACCGTCTCGGGCGTCACCACCTCGCCCGGCGTCCCGGAGGCGTACAGCGCGCCGTCGCGCACCGCGAACAGGTGGTCGGCGTAGCGCGCGGCGAGGTTGAGGTCGTGCAGCACGATCACGATCGTGGTGCCGCGGGAGCGGTTGAGGTCGGTCAGCAGGTCGAGCACCTCGATCTGGTGCGAGACGTCGAGGTAGGTGGTCGGCTCGTCGAGCAGCAGCACGTCGGTGCGCTGCGCCAGCGCCATCGCGATCCAGACGCGCTGGCGCTGGCCGCCTGAGAGCTCGTCGACCGGCCGGTCCGCGATCTCGAGGGTGCCGGTCGCGCGCAGGGCGTCCTCGACCACGGCGTCGTCGTCGGCGGAGGCGCCGCGGCCGAACCAGCCGCGGTGCGGGTACCGGCCGCGCGCGACCAGATCCGACACGGCGATCCCCTCCGGCGCGATCGGCGTCTGCGGCAGCAGCCCGACCTGCTGGGCGACCTGCCGCGTCGGGAGGCGGTGGATCGCCTGCCCGTCGAGCAGCACGGCGCCCTCGCGCGGCGTGATCAGCCGCGCCATCGCCCGCAGCAGCGTCGACTTGCCGCAGGCGTTCGCGCCGACGATGACGCTGATCGCGCCGGTCGGCACGGTCAGCGAGAGGCCGTCGACCACCACGCGCTCGTCGTAGGCGAGGGTGACGGAGTCGACCGACAGGGTGCGGGCGATTCCAATTGAGACGGTCACAGGGAGCCTCCGGTGCGGTTGCGGCGGGCGAGGAGCCAGAGCAGGAACGGCGCGCCGATGGCGCCCGTGACCACTCCGACGGGGAAGCGGGCGCCGCTGAAGACGAGGCCGGCGACGTACTGGGCGACGAGGTCGGCCGTGAGCACGACGACCACGCCGACGAGGGCGGAGGGGATCAGCAGCGATCGCGCGTCGGGCACGATCCGCCGCGCGATCGGCCCCGACACGAAGGCGACGAACGCGATCGGCCCGGTGGCGGCGGTGGCGACGGCGACGAGTCCGACTCCGACGGCCAGGAGCGCGAGACGGCTGCGGCGCACGTCGATGCCGAGCGCGGTCGCCGACTCGTCGCCGAGCTGCAGCACCGCGAGCCGGCCCGCGAGGAGCAGGGCGAGCGGCACGAGCACGAGCATCGAGATCGCGAGCGGGGGCACGCCGTCCCACAGCGCCGTGTTGAGGCTGCCGGTCAGCCAGCGCAGCGACTCCTGGACGTCCTCGAAGTCGGCGCGGGTCTGCACGAACGCGATCACGCTCTGGAACATCGCGCCGACGCCGATGCCGATCAGGATCAGGCGCGCGCCGACGACCCCGCCGCCGTCGGCGAGGGAGGCGATCAGCAGCGCCGTCGCGAGCCCGGCCGCGACCGCGATCACCGAGACCGTGGTGCCCGAGAGACCGAAGAACGCGATGGCGACCACGGCGGCCGCGCTCGCGCCCGAGGTGATGCCGATGATGTCGGGGCTGGCCAGCGCGTTCCGCAGCATCGTCTGGAAGATCACGCCGCCCATCCCGAACCCGACGCCGACGAGCACGGCGGTGATGGTGCGCGGCAGGCGCAGAGTGCCGACGGTGAAGGAGGCGCCGGGCACGGTCTCGCCGAGCAGCACCCGCAGCACGTCGAGCGGCGAGTAGACGGTGTTGCCCACGGTGAGCGAGACCACGACCAGCGCGAGGGCGAGGAGCGCGAGGACCGTGCATCCGATCACCGTGCGGCGCAGCCGCTGCCGGCGCCCGGCGACGATGCCGGGAGGCGCGACGGCGCTCACAGGGCCCGCACCTTCGAGCGGCGGACGATCGCGATCAGCACCGGGGCGCCGATCAGGGCGGTGACGATGCCGACCTCGATGTCGCTGGGGCGGGCGACGACGCGCCCGAGTACGTCGGCGACGAGCAGGAGCAGCGCGCCGAGCAGGGCCGAGAAGGGGAGCAGCCAGGAGTGCGCCGGTCCGGTGACGCGGCGCGCGAGGTGCGGGACGATCAGGCCGATGAAGCCGATCGGCCCCGCGATCGCCGTGGCCGCGCCGCAGAGCAGCACCGCGGCGACGCCCGCGACGAGGCGGGTGCGCCCCACGCGGCGGCCGAGTCCGGTGGCGAGGTCGTCGCCGAGCGCGAGGGCGTCGAGGCCGCGGGCGCTGCCGAGCGCGAGTACCGCGCCGACGGCCAGGAACGGGAGGACCTGGACGATGCCGACGGTCTCGGCGCCGCCCACTCCGCCGACCTGCCAGAAGCGGAAGCGGTTGAGCGTCGCCTCCTGCGTCAGCAGCACGGCGGTGAGGAGGGAGGTCAGCGCGGCGGCCGTCGCGGCACCGGCCAGGGCGAGCTTGAGCGGAGTCGCGCCCTCGCGACCCAGGGAGGCGACCGCGTAGACGAACGCGCCGGCCGCGGCCGCGCCGACGAAGGCGAGCCAGATGAACTGGGGGAGCGTCGTCGCTCCGACGGTCGCGATGCCGAGGACGACCGCGAGCGACGCGCCGGCATTGAGGCCGAGGATGCCCGGGTCGGCGAGCGGATTGCGGGTCATGCCCTGCATCACCGCACCGGCCAGCCCGAGGGAGGCGCCCACCAGCAGGGCGAGCACCGTGCGCGGCACGCGGCCCTGCACCGCCGCATCGGCGATCGAGTCGGGATCGGGGGCGGTCAGCGCCGGCCAGATCTCGCCGAACGGGATCTCGCGCGAGCCGTAGACGAGCGAGAGCACCATCGCGACGGCCAGCGCCGCGATCACGACGACGAGCGCGACGGCCCTCGTGCGACCGGCGCCCCGCCCGCGAGTGTCGTCGGGGGCGGGGCGCCGGTGCGGCAGGGAGGTACCGGTGCTCACGACACCTTGTCGGCGGCGGCGGCGAGGCCCGCGGTGTACTCGTCGAGCACCCACGGGATGCTGAGCAGGTTGGGCGACGAGGTCGCCATGGCCTCGGAGGAGTCGTCGGTCAGCACGTAGACCGAGCCGCGCGCGACGGCCGGGATCTTCGAGAGCAGCGGGTCGGCCTGCAGCGCGGCGAGCGTGGTGTCGTCGCCGTAGACGATCAGCACGTCGGCGTCGAGCTGGTCGGCGTTCTCGGAGCTGAGGGTGCCGCTGAACGCCTCGGAGTCGCCCGTGAGGTCGACGACGCTCGGCGCGAGCTCGAGACCCAGGTCCTCGACGAACTTCACGCGGGCGTCGTTCGCCGTGTAGTAGGTGAACGAGCTGGCGTCGGTCGGGTCGTACCAGCCGTACGTGAAGGTCTTGCCCTCGAGCGAGGGGTGCTCGGCGACCGCGGCGTCGATGTCGGACTCGACGTCGGCGACCTCCGCCTCCGCCTCGTCCTCGAGACCCAGAGCCGCGCCGTCGAGCTTCGCCGAGTCCTGCCAGGTCGTGCCCCAGGCCAGGCCCGGGTAGGCGACGGTCGGCGCGATCTGCGACAGGGTGTCGTAGTCCTCCTGCGTCATGCCGGAGTAGGCGCCGAGGATCACGGACGGCGTGAGGTCGGAGATGGCCTCGTAGGGGATCCCGTCGGTCTCGTCGAAGAGCGTCGGAGTCTCGTCGCCGGCCGCGTCGAGTGCGTCCTTCGTCCAGGCGAGCAGTCCGTCGCCGTCCTCGTCGCCGTAGGAGGCGCGGGTGAAGCCGACCGGGGTCACGCCGAGCGCGAGGGCGACGTCCTGGTTGGTCCAGCTGATCGCGACGACGCGGTCGGCCGACTCGACCGTGGTCTCGCCGAACGCGTGCTCGACGGTGACGGGGAACGCTCCGCCGCCGGCCGTGGCGGCATCGGTCGCACCGGCGTCGGCGCCTCCGGAGCAGGCCGTGAGCAGCAGGGCGGTGAGGCCGAGCGAGGCGACGGCGGTGAGGCGGAGGGGGGTGCGGGAGGAGGGCACGGACGATCCTTCTGAGGGAGTGACGGGTTGCGAAGGTTAACCTAACCTAACTCCCTGGACGCGCTCAAGGCGGGCGCCGTCGACCCTCCAGAAGTCGTCGTGCTCAGCGCTCGAGTACGACGACTGTCGGACTCCCGGGATGCGTCGGTGCCCGAGGGAGCGTCAGAGCGCGCGGAGGACGCGCTCGACGTGCGCGGCCGGCCAGCCCGGCTCGAAGGGGCGCGAGCGCAGCAGCCACCGGTGCAGGACCGGGCCGAGGAGGAGCTCGGCCGCCTCCTCCGCGTCGGGGACGCCTCCGCGGCGCAGCCGGTCGGCGACGGCGGCGAGCTGGGGCGCGAGGAGGCGCTCGCGGTACTGCTCGGCGAGGGCGGCATCGGTCTGGATCGCGGCGGTGAGAGTGCGCAGCAGCGCCTCCCGGGGCGGAGCGGTCAGCTCGGCGATCGTCCCGGTGACGAGCAGCTCGAGATCGGCGGCGAGGTCGCCGGTGTCGGGCACGGCGACCCGCCCGTCGGCGCCGAGACTCTCCGCGAGCAGTGCGTCGAAGAGGATCGCGCCGGTCGACGGCCAGGTGCGGTAGAGCGTCTGCTTGCTCACTCCTGCGCGCGCGGCGATGCCTTCCATGGTGAGGGGGCCGGTCTCGGCGAGTGCCAGGGCGGCGGTGTGCACGAGGGTCTGAGTCCGGAGGCGCGCCACGGGTTCGAGGGTACTCGACGATACGAGACGGTGCGTCCAGTTCTGAGTAGGGTGGGCGGCATGACCGATGCCACCTGGATGATCACGGGCGCGGGCCGCGGACTGGGCCGGGCACTGACCGAGGCGGCCCTCGAGGAGGGGCACGCGGTCGTCGCGACGGTGCGCGGCGAGCACGATCTGCCTCCGCACGACCGGCTCGTCGTGCACCGGCTCGACGTGCGCGAGCGAGCAGGGGCCGCCGAGGCCGTGGCGCGGGCGGTCGAGGCCTTCGGCGGGCTCGACGTGCTGGTCAACAATGCCGGGCACGGTCTGATCGGCGCCGCGGAGGAGGTGTCGGAGGAGGAGGCGCGCACGATCCTCGACACCGACCTGCTCGGACCGCTCTGGCTGTGCCAGGCGGCGATCCCGGTGATGCGGGCCGCCGGCTCCGGGCACCTCGTGCAGATCTCGACCGTGGGCGCGGTCGGGACGATGCCGACGCTCGGCCTCTACAACGCGGCCAAGTGGGGGCTCGAGGGATTCAGTGAGGCCATGGCCGCCGAGGTGCGGGCCTTCGGCATCCGCGTGACGATCGTCGAGCCGGGCGCCCTCGACACCGCTTGGGCGGGGAGCGGGATGCGCTTCAGCCGCCCGCTGCCCGCGTACGACCCGCTGCGGACCGAGCTGTTCGGGACGCCGACCGTGCCGTGGCCCGCGAGCTCCGGAGGCGAGGGGCTGGCACCGGGCGAGGCCGCGCGGGCGATCCTGGCGCACGTCGCGTCCGGCGACGACCGCCTCCGCCTGCTCGTCGGCGACGACGCGCCGGCCCAGGTCGCGGCGGCTCTCGAGCTGCGGCGCCGGGACTACGAGCGCGACGCGCGCTTCCCGCGCGACTGACCCGCCGATTCAGCAGAAGTCGCGGTAGTCGCACGCGAGTACCGCAACTTCTGCGGAGTCGTCGAGCCTTGAAGCGGCGCGGAGCCCGGGAGGCGAGGTTCGGCTCGCGGAATCGCGTTCGGCTCGTGGGAAGGCGCCGATTCCACGAGCCGAACGTGCTCTGACGAGCCCGAGCGTCCCGGCGGCCGAGGTCCGGCTCGCGGAATCGCGTTCGGCTCGCGAGAACGCGCCGATTCCACGAGCCGAACGCGTTCTCGCGAGCCGGAGGTGCCCGGCGGCAGCACCGGTCAGCGGGGCGTGTTCAGGAGGCGGTACCTCCGTTCGCGCTCGAGCAGGTCGGCGCGTTCGCGGCGCAGCGCGGCGACGTCGGCGTGCGTGAGGGGGAGGCGCCGGTCGCGCCGGCTCCACGCCACCAGCGCGACTCCGAGGCGGAGGGCGAGGCGGTCGAGGAGTCCGGCGGTGCGGCGTCGTGGTCGGGCGAGTGCGGTCGCTCCGAGTGCGGTGTTCACGAGAATGTCCTTCTGGCAGGGCGCGCAGGCGCGCCGAAGAGCGCCTTGAGGGCGCGGCGAGGAGCGCGCCGAGGGCGCGCGGAGGCACCGCCGAGGAGGCGGCGCGGAGGACCTGCGAGGGTCCCGGACGGGACGTCGATCCGCACGGCGAGACCGTGGGACCGGGAGCTTCTTCAGCGCCGTCACCGTCTGAGCGATGACGAGCGGGAGGCTCGACCGGTCAGTCGGAGAGGGCGCCGAAGAAGCCGGCGGTGGTGAAGTGCACTGTGGTGAACTGCGCTGCGTGCTGCATGGCCAGGCTCCTTTCGTAGATCGGCTCCGACGACCGTAGCGGCCGGGGGTCGCGCCTGACAAGAGGCGGCGCGCATGAGGGCGGCCTCGATGTCCTCGAGCCGACGCGACCGGGCCGCGACGATGCGCGAGGCGGGGAGCCGCCGAATCGACGCACCGTTGGACACCACCGGGCACGCCCTTCGCCACTTCTCGCCGCTCGGACGAGAGCACCGGGGCGAGAGTCGGCGAACGGACCCCCGGGAGCGCATCGCACCCCTCCTATGTCACGAACCTCTCGCCCCCGGGGCGCACGTCACAGGCCGACGGACGCGCCGCCGCTCACCCGCCGACGCGCTGCACCGAGTACACGACTCCCGTCTCGGGCCGCAGCAGCGGCGCCATGAGGCCTGCGCTCCCGAGCAGTCCGCCCGAGAGCTCGATGCCGGACTCGCCCCACCACGGAGCCGGCGTGACGCGGTCGCCGCCGCCTCCGATGGTCACCGGCGTCACCCGGTACACCGCCTCCGGGTCGAGGCCCGGCAGACGGAGGCGTCCCGGCGAGACCACTCCCGAGCGCGCGAGCGAGACGTACGAGTAGAGGGCTGCGCTCCGGTCGGAGGCGACCACGCCGTGCACCGCGAGGGTCTCGTCCGGGTGGTCGAGCCGCACCAGGTCGCCGCCGTGCAGCAGGGCGCGGTGCTCCCGGTAGAAGGCGATCCACGCGCCGAGCTCGGCGCGCTCCGCGTCGCTCGCCGCGCGCAGGTCCCACTCGATGCCGAGGTGGCCGAACAGTGCGGTGACGGCGCGGAACGACAGGTCGTGCCAGCGGCCCGTCGTGTGCGAGACGCCCGAGGCGATGTGCGAGCCCATCAGCTCCGGCGGGATCAGCTGGGTCGTCCAGCGGTTCATCTGCTGACGGTCGAGCGGATCGATGTTGTCGGACACCCAGACCCGGTCGGTGCGCTCGAGCACCCCGAGGTCGACGCGGGCGCCGCCGGAGGAGCACGACTCGATCTCGAGGGCCGGGTACCGCTCCCTGATCTCGTCGAGCAGCCGGTAGAAGGCGAGCGTCTGCGTGTGCACGCCGGCCCGGCCGCCGGGGGAGGTCCCGGCGTCCACGAGGTCGCGGTTGTGGTCCCACTTGACGTAGGCGATGTCGTACTCGTCGAGGATCGCGAAGATCGCGCCGCGGATGTGCTCGAAGCACTCGGGGATCCCGAGGTTCAGCACCTGCTGGTTCCGCGAGGAGACCGGGAGGCGTCCGCCGGTCGCCATGATCCACTCGGGGTGCTCGCGGGCGAGATCGGAGTCGGTGTTGACCATCTCGGGCTCGAACCAGAGCCCGAACTGCATGCCGAGGGCGCGGACGCGGTCGACGAGCGGGTGCAGGCCCTGAGGCCACACGTCGGTCGAGACGGTCCAGTCGCCCAGCCCCGAGGTGTCGTCGCGGCGGCTGCCGAACCAGCCGTCGTCGAGGACGTAGCGCTCCACGCCGAGCGCGGCGGCCTGCTCGGCGAGCTCGACGAGGACGTCGAGGTCGTGGTCGAAGTAGACCGCCTCCCAGACGTTCAGCGTGACGGGGCGCGGGGAGGAGGGGTGCTGGGGCCGCGCCCGCAGCAGGCGGTGGAAGCGGCGGGCCACCGCGTCGAGGCCGACTCCGTGGGCGGCGTAGAGCCAGGGGCTCCGGTAGCTCTCGCCCTGCGCGAGCCGCACCTCGCCCGGGAGCAGCAGCTCGCCTCCGCCGAGCGTCTGCACGCCCGTCGAGACGCGCTCGACCTGGTGCACGTGGTTGCCCGACCAGCCGACGTGCAGGCTCCAGATCTCGCCGCCGGCGAAGCCGAAGCCGGGCTCGCCGACCGAGAGCAGCGTCGCGGCGTCGGCTCCGGTGCGACCGTGCCGGCCCTCGCGGCGGTGCGCGCCGATGGTCACGCTCGAGCGCTGCGGGACCCGCTCCTTGCCCCAGCGCCCGGCGAAGTCGAGGATCTCGCTCGCCGCGGGGGTGACGGGCAGGGCGAGGAGGAGCTCGTCGAGCTGGTAGACCTCGGCGCCGAGGTTCGTCACCTCGCCGCGCAGCCGAGCGATCCCGGAGGCGTCCATCTCGACCTCGAGATCGAGCGCGAGGGCGGCGACCGGGTCCTCCGCGCGCACCGTCAGCGCGCGCGCCTCCGCGACTCCGGTGAACGGCTCGCCGTCGGCCAGGGCGCTGACGACCCGGAAGCGGGGCGAGAAGTCGGCGCCGGCGCGGGAGCCGTTCAGGCCGGGCCTGCCGCTCCAGCCGGTCCACTCCTCGGGGAGCAGGGCGAGCCTGACCGGCTCGTCCATGTCGTTCGGGCCGGGACGCGCGGCCGCCGAGAGCGCGAGCGCCTCGAAGGCGCGGGCGTCGAGCGGGCCGCAGTCGGTGCCCCAGTGCAGGACCGCGGGGAGGAGGGAGTCGCCGAGGTCGAGGACGAGGGCAACGCCGGCGGCGCGCAGGACGACTCCGGTCGGGGAGGTGGTGCCGGTCATGAGGAGGGTCCTTCCGAGTGGCCAGCCGCGCTGCGAGCGCCGCATCCGCAGGATTCGCGGAGGACGAGCTCGCCGTGGAACGCGGTGTGACCGGAGTGGGGCGATGAGGGGGAGGTGACGAGGTCGATGGCCCGGCGCGCCATGGCGGCGACGGGCTGCTCGAGGGTGGTGAGGCGGGGGATGCTGAACGCCGACTCCGAGGTGCCGTCGTACGAGATGATCGCGAGCTCCTCCGGGACGCGGATCCCCAGGTCGGAGGCTCCGCGCAGGAGTCCGATCCCCAGCAGGTCCGAGCCGGCGAAGACGGCGTCGGGCCGCCGGGAGCCCGAGAGCAGGCGCTCGGCGGCGAGCAGCCCGCCCTCCCTGGTCCAGCTGGTGATCTCGACGGAGCCGAGCGGGAGGCCGGCGGCCGAGAGTGCCTCGGCCCAGCCGATCTCGCGGGGGTCGGTGGCGCCGGTCGGGTCGGAGCTCGCGCCGAGCACCAGGTCGATCGACCGGCAGCCGTGCGCCTCGACGAGGTGCCGGACGACCGCGTGCGCACTGGCGACGGCGTCGAGGCCGATCGAGGGGGCCCCGGCGACGGGGCTGAACGAGTCGATCAGGACCGTCGGGATCGCCGGGTCGGCCGCGGGCTGCAGGCTCTCGTGGAACACGCTCGCGAGGATCACCCCGTCGACGCCCCGCGAGTGCATCTCGTTCAGGAGTCGCACTTCGCGCTCGGGGTCGTCGTGGGTGTTCGTGATGATCAGGGCGTAGCCGCGCTCGGCGGCGGCGCTCTCGATCTGCATCGCGAACTCGGCGAAGTACGGGTTGCTGCTGTCGGGCATGAGCAGGGCGAGCACGTGGGTCCGTCCCGTCCGCAGCGCCCGCGCACTGCTGTTGGGCCGGTAGCCGAGCTCCGCGATCGCCTCGCGCACGCGGCGCTGCTTCTCGGGGGTGACGTTCTTCGCCCCCGTGAGGACGTAGCTGACCACCGCGGTGCTCACCTGCGCCCGCTCCGCGACGTCGTTGCGGGTGGGAGCCCGCGGGGATCGTGGTGCGCTCGTCACGGTCGGCCTCCTCGGCCACGGCCCGGGGCCCGGACGATCCGGGCCCCCACCGCTTCGGCTATTCAAACAGCGCGTTGACCTGCTCGTTGGCGTCCGTGAGCGAGGACGGGTCGGCCTGGCCCTCGAGGACGGCGTCGACGGCGGGCGTCATGATGCCCGTGATCTTCGCTGCGTTGTCCGAGATCGGGAAGAGGAACGTGGTCCCGTCGTCGACCTGCTGGGTGAACGCGCTCACATCGATGCCGCGCTCCGAGAACGCGGCCTGGGCCTTCTCGGTGCCGCTCGGGATGGCGGGGAACACCACGCCCTGCTCGCCGATGACGTCCTGGCAGGCGGGGGAGGCCATGTACTCGACCCAGGCCGCCGCGGCGTCCTTGTTGTCGGAGCCGGACCAGATCGAGTCGGCGAGGCCGTTGAACATCGTCGAGCGGGTGCCGTCGGGGCCGGCCGGCGTCGGGGCGATGCCCACCTCGACTCCGCTGAGACCGGTCAACGAGTTGATGTTCCACGAGCCGTTCGTGAGCATCGCGTACTTGCCGGCGCCGAAGGTCTGCGTCGAGTCGCTGCCCGTGACGGCGGCGACCGAGGGCATGTAGCCCTTCTCGATCAGTCCGGCCATCCAGCCGATGGTGTCCTGGAAGCGCTCGTCGTCGTAGTTGTACTGCGTGCCCCACGGGTTCTTGTCGGTGTAGGTCCAGCCGGTGGTGCCGGCGTACATGCTCCACTGGGTCTGGCCGTTGCCGCCGCCCGAGCCGCTGTCGAGGCCGAGGCCGTAGACGGCGACCCGGCTCTTGTCGAAGCCGGGCTCGTCGCCGCGGACGCCGTTCACATCGACCGTGAGGTGCGCGATCGCCTGCTCGTAGCTGCCGCCGTCGTCCGGGTTCCACTGCAGGGCGGCGATCTGCTCGGGCGTGTAGCCGCCGTCGGTGATGAGCGCCTGGTTGTAGAAGACGGCGACGGTGTCCCAGTCCTTCGGGAGTCCGTAGCGGTTGCCGTCCTGGCCGACCCACAGGTCGGCGAGGCCGTCCTGGTACTGCGTGACGTCGATGCCGTCCTTCTCGACGACGCCGTCGAGGGCGACGAGCTGGTCGTTGTTGACGAAGTCGGCGAACTTCGACAGGTGGTCGGTGAACACGTCCGGCGCGGTGCCGGCGACGAAGCCGTTGGTCAGCTTGGTCCAGTAGTCGTCCCACGAGTACTGCGAGATGGTCACGGTGACGTCGGGGTTCGCCTCCTGGAATCCGTCGGCGCAGCTCTGGTAGGCGGCCTTCTGGTTGTTGTCCCAGAGCCAGTAGTCGATGGTGCCCGAGGCGGCGCTGGTGTCGATGTCGGCGCTGTCGGCGGTCCCGGTGCCGGAGCCGCCGCCCACGCAGCCGGCGAGGGAGAGTCCGAGGGCGGTGACGCCGGCGAGGGTGAGGGCGGACCTCTGGAGGGTTCTGGACATGGTGCTGCGACCTTTCTGCTTCATTGCGAGGGAGGGGGTGCGAGGGGTTCGGGAGGGCGTCACTTGACGCCGGAGTAGCCGATGGAGTCGACGATCCGGCGCCCGAACGCGAGGAACAGGATCAGGACGGGGACGGCGGCGACGAGGGTCGCGGCCATGAGCCCTGCCCAGTCGGGGCTGCCGTTGGGGGTCTGCGAGCGGAACACGCCGAGCGCGACGGTGAGCACGCGCGACTCCTCCGTGTTGCCGGCGAGCAGCGGCCAGAAGTAGTCGTTCCAGGTGTTGATGTAGGTGAGGATCCCGAGCGTGGCGAGCGGGGCGACGCTCATCGGCACGATCAGCCGGAAGAAGATGCGGAGCTTGCCGGCGCCGTCGAGCTCGGCCGCCTCCTCGATCTCGCGGCTGATGCCGAGGAAGAACTGGCGGAGGAAGAACACCGCGAACGGGGTCATCAGCAGGGTCGGCAGGGCGAGCCCGGGGATCGTGTTGAGCAGCCCCAGGTCGCGCATCAGCACGAAGTTCGGCAGCGCCGTGAAGATCGGCGGGACCATCAGCGCCGTCAGGAACGCCGAGAACACGAGGTTCCGACCCGGCCAGCGCAGGCGGGCGAAGGCGTAGGCGGCGAGCGAGCAGAACAGCAGCTGACCGGCGGTGACGAGCGTCGCGTAGGCGACGGAGTTGCGCAGGTAGAGCCAGAAGTCGACGGAGGCGCCCGAGCCGCCCTCGGCGATCGCCTGCTCCTGCGTCGCGAAGCCGAGCACCCGGGCGAACGCGCCCCAGGTGAACTCGACCGGCAGGAGCGAGGTGGGGTTGCTCGCGAGGGCGTTCTCGGTCGAGAAGGCCGTGCGGATCATCCAGAAGAAGGGGAACAGCGTCACGAACAGGGCCACGATCATCGCGGTCCAGGCGAGGACCCGGCCGAACGAGGGGCGGCGGCGGCGGACGGCTCGGCGGGGCGAGCCGGGGTCGGGGGCGGCGGGGCCGACGACGGCGTCGGCGATCAGGGTGGAGGTCATCGGGGATCCCTAGGCGAGGTCGGACTGGTCGGCGCGCATCAGCCGGAGCTGGAAGAACGCGACGCAGGCGAGGATGAGGAGCAGGACGACCGAGATCGCACTGGCGTAGCCGAAGTCGTTCTCGCCGAAGCCGACCTGGTAGATGTAGTACTGGATCACCCGGGTGGCGTTGACCGGCCCGCCCCTGGTCGTCACGGCGACGGTGTCGAACACCTGGAACGACCCGGTGACGGTGATGACGAGCACCAGCGCGAGGATCGGCCGCAGCAGCGGGAGGGTGATCCTCCAGAACGAGCGCCACTCGCTCGAGCCGTCGATCGCCGCCGCCTCGTAGACGTACGGCGGGATCATCTGCAGCCCGGCGAAGACGAGCAGGGCGGTGTAGCCCATGTGCCGCCACACGTTCACCAGCGCGATGGTGGGGATCGCCCAGCCGGAGTCGGCGAAGAACGGGATCCGCGTGAGGCCGAGCCACTCGATCACGCTGTTCACGAAGCCGAGCTGGTAGTCGAGCAGCAGGAACCAGATCATCGCCGCGATCACGTTCGAGATCAGGAACGGCAGGAGGATCGTGCCGCGGATGACGACGGACTGCGTCAAGCGGTGCATCAGCACGGCGAGACCGACGGCGACGATCGTCTGCACGACGATGTTGATGGCGACGTACTGCAGGGTCACGCCGACCGAGTTCCAGAACAGCGGGTCGGAGGCGAGGCGCACGTAGTTGTCGAGGCCGATGAACGACGGGGCGCTCATCAGGTTGTAGTCGGTGAAGCTCAGGTAGATGCCGCGGACGGCGGGGGCGACGTAGAACGCGCCGAAGCCGATCGCCGCCGGCAGCACGAACGCGAGGGCGACGAGGATCTCGCGGCGCTTGGCGGCCCGGCGGCCGGGGGAGACCTTCGCGGGGAGGGCGGGGCGGGTCGCGGTCATCGGCTGCGCCGCTCGCCGCGGGGGGCGCGGGTCGGATGTGAGTGCACGGTGACTCCTTCGTCGAATGCCGTGGTGCTGCCCGGTCGGGCCTTTAGCTACTCGTGTAGCCAAGAGGGAAGCTACACGGGTAGATTCTTGGCGCGCAAGGTTTGCGCCAATGTCGTGACATATAGCCGTCGCTTGTCGTTCTTCGGCAGGCCGCGGCGAGAAGGAGCCCCCGTGACAGAGCTGTCCGTCCCCGCCCCCGACTCGATCCGGGTGCAGGTCGACCCCTCCGGCCCGTTCGTCGCGAGCGATCGCTCGGGCGTGCGGGTCGCGCTGACGGGGGTCGGTCACGGCCTCCGGATCGACGTCGCGGCGCTCGCCGGAGTCGCGCGGGTCGCCCTGCGCTGGCACGAGGCGACGCCCTCCTCGGCCCGCGTGCTCGGCGACGCATGGGAGCGCTCGTACGGCGAGCTGGAGTGGTGCGCGGTGCGACCGGAGCGCGTGCTGCCGTGGACGGCGCTGGTCGCCGACCCGGTCTCCGGGGTCACCCGGGGCTTCGGCGTCGAGGTCCGCGGCGGCGCCTTCGCGTTCTGGCAGGTCGACCCGCACGGGGTCACGCTGACGCTCGACCTGCGGAGCGGAGGAGCGGCCGTCCGCCCGGGCGACCGCGCGATCCACGCCGCCACCGTCCGCCGCACGACGTCCGACGCCGGAGCGTTCCGCGCGCAGCAGGAGCTGATGCGCCTCCTCTGCGCCGATCCGCTCGACACGGCGGGGCCACTGGTCGGCGCCAACAACTGGTACTACGCCTACGGTCGCGACTTCGGGCTCGACGCGGTGGTCCGCGACGCGCGCCTGGTCGCCGACCTCGCCGGCGACCACGCGGTGCGCCCCTTCGGCGTCATCGACGACGGCTGGAGCCTCGAGGGCACCGCCGACGGTCTCGCCTCCTCCCCGGGCCCGTGGCGGCGCGGTCGACCCCGGGAGTTCCCCGACATGGCCGCGGCCGCCGCAGCGATCCGGGAGGAGGGCGTGCGACCGGGCGTCTGGTTCCGGCCGCTGCTGACCCGCGACTCCTCGATCGAGGGCGCCCGTGCTGCCCGGGACGGTGCGATCGCGCTCGACCCGAGCTCGCCCGCGGTCCTCGAGCTCGTCACCGAGGACTTCGCCCGGCTGAGCGGCTGGGGCTTCGAGCTCATCAAGCACGACTTCTCGACCTACGACCTGCTCGGCCAGTGGGGCCCCGAGATGGGAGCGTCACCGGGCGGCGGGCCGGCGCTGCACGATCCCTCGGCGACCACGGCGGAGGCGCTCGTCGGCTTCTACCGCGCGGCACTGGCCGCCTCCGGTGATGCGATGGTCCTCGGCTGCGACGTCGTCGGGCACCTCGCGGCGGGCCTCGTGCACGCCCAGCGGATCGGCGACGACACCTCAGGACTCGACTGGGACCGCACCCGCCGCGTGGGCGTCAACACCATCGCCTTCCGGCTCGCGCAGCACGGCGCCTTCTTCACCGCCGACCCCGACTGCGTGGCGAGCACACCGGGCACCGACTGGGAGCTGAACCGCCGGTTCCTCGACCTCGTCGCCCGCAGCGGCACCGCGCTGTTCGTCTCGGTCGACCCCTCGACCCGCTCGGCCGCCGTCGACGACGACCTGGCGGCGGCCCTCCGGATCGCGCTCGACGGAGGCGCCCCCGGCGGCGTGGAGCCGGTCGACTGGCTCGACTCGCCCACTCCGTCGACCTGGTGCATCGGCGGCGAGAGTGTCGAGTACGACTGGCTCGAGGCCGGCGGAGCCGACCCGTTCGAGCCGTTCGTCTCGGCGAGCCCGGAGGCCTGACGGGCGGCTCGCGTGCTCCTCTCGAGCGGAGGGGGCGCCGGCGCCGGCCGACGTTCGAAGGGAGATGGGTCTCGATACGCCCCTGCGGGGCTGCGGGCTCGACCAGCGAGCTTGCGAAGGTCTGTGAGGAGAATCGACCTTCTGGGGATGGTCCCCTCCCTCGCTGATCGAGCCCGCAGCCGCGGAACGCGGCGTATCGAGATCCACGTCCATCAGAAGCCCGGGGCTGACGCCTGATCTGCTGACCTCCTGCGTGTGGTCCTCTTCTTCGCTGATCGAGTAGCGCGGGACGCGGCGTATCGAGATCGACGTCCGTCAGTAGGCCGGGGCAGAAGACCGATCCGCTGACGCTGGTGGGTCTCGATACGCCCCTGCGGGGCTACTCGACCAGCAGGGGGGGGGGGGCGAAGCGGCTCCGCCGCGTGCGGCGGCTGCGGTGCACCCCTCGGTCAGGGGGCGGGCGGTGCCTGCACGGAGTCGCGGCGGACCAGCGGGCAGGGCAGCAGGACGGGGTGCGATGCCAGCAGCAGCTCCTCGCCGCGGCCCGCGAGGAGGCCGACGAGGGTGTCGACCGCCCAGGCGCCCATCTCGTAGTGCGGGAGGGCGACGGTGGTGAGGGGCGGGTAGAGGCCCTCGGCGATGATCTCCTGGTTGTCGAAGCCGACGACGGAGAGGTCGCGGGGGATCTCGAGGTGCAGCTCGGCGGCGGCGCGGTAGGCGCCCATCGCCATGCGGTCGTTGTAGCAGAAGAGCGCGGTGGGCCGGTCGGCCCGCTCGAGCAGCAGCTTGCCCGCTCGGTAGCCGCCCGGGCTCTCGGAGAGCTCCTCGACGATCAGCGACTCGTCGATCGGGATACCGGCCTCGGTGAGGATCTCGCGGTAGGCCTGCAGGCGCAGGCGGGTCGCGGGCACGTCCTCCCGGTTGGTCAGGAACCCGATGCGCCGGTGCCCGGCGTCGACCAGCTCCGACACCGCGGCCCTCGCTCCGCCGACCTCGTCCGGGACCGCGGAGGGGATGAGCCCGCCGAGGTCGCGCGCGTCGATGAGGACGGTCGGCACCGACGGCGGGTGGGGGAGCGAGACCTCGCGGTGGAACATCGTGGCGAAGAGGATCCCGTCGACCTGCTGGCGGAGCAGCGTGTCGATGTCCGCGCTCAGGTCGGACGACTCGCGCACGGTATTGATCAGGACCAGCGTCAGCCCGTGGGCGTGCGCCGCCTCCTGTGCGCCGAGGATGATCCGGCCGGCGTGCGGGGTGGTGGCGATCTCCTCGCTGATGAGGCCGATCATCTCGGTCCGCTGCCGACGCAGGCTCCGCGCGATCCGGTTCGCTCCGTAGCCGAGGCGGGCCGCGGTCGCCCGCACCCGCTCCCGGGTCTCGACGCTCGCCCGGGCCGACTCCACGTCGTTCAGGATGTGCGAGACCGTGGTGACGGAGACGCCCGCCTCGCGAGCGACGTCGCGGATGCCGACTGCCTTCTGCGCCATGTCCGACACCTCCTCGATCGTTCGCCGCCGCCGAGACTACCGGCGTCAGCCCTTGACGGCGCCGAGCGTGAGCCCGGCGACGATGTGGCGCTGGAGCACCAGGGTGAGCAGGATCACGGGCACCGAGTACAGGACGGCGAGGGCGGTCATCGCGCCCCAGTCGAGGCCGAACTGGGTCTGGAAGTTCGCGATCACGATCGGAGTCGTCTGCGCGCGGACGGCGGTGAGCAGCAGCGCGAACAGGAACTCGTTCCACGACGCGAGGAACGCGAAGATCGCGGTCACCGCGACTCCGCCCGCCGTGACCGGGATCACGACCCGCCACAGTGCGCCGAGCCGGCTCGCGCCGTCGATCTTCGCCGCCTCCTCGAGCTCGGCCGGGACCGCCTCGAAGAAGCTCGACATCAGCCAGATCGAGAGGGGCAGCGAGATCGTGGTGTGCGCGATCGCCAGGGCGAGGGACGTGTCGGCGATGCCGAGGCTCCGGAAGATCGAGATCATCGGCGCCCCGACGACGATCGGCGGGACCATCCGCATGACCAGCGCGCCGACGATGAAGACGCGCCCCAGGCGGGTCCGGAACCTCGTGACCGCGTAGGCCGCAGGGATAGCGAGGACGAGCGAGACGGCCGTGCTCAGCACCGCGGTGACGATGCTGTTGATGAACGAGGCGACGACTCCGTCCCGGGAGAGCGCCGCGGAGTAGTTGTCGAGCGTCCACTGGGTCGGCAGGATCCGCGGCGGGACCGAGATCGTCTCGAGCGGCGTCTTGAAGGACGTCAGCAGCATGTAGACGAACGGGAATCCGTACAGGACGACGGCGAGGGCGAGGGCGATCCAGATGATCGCGCGCGGGCCGACGCGGGTGGCTTCGAGGCCTTTCATGAGTTCTGCTCTCCACCGGGTCGCCAGATCGCGAGGATCGCGACGAGCGCGACGGCGAGCATGACGACGAGGTACATCGTGCCCATCGCGCTGGCGAGACCCGGATCTCCGAATCGGATCATGGTGCGGTAGATCAGCAGCGACATCGTCTCGGTGCTCTGCTGGGGTCCGCCGTTGGTCTGGATGAGGATCACGTCGAACGCGCGGGCGGCGTCGATCCCGCGCAGGATCAGTGCGACGGCGATGACGGGGCGCAGCAGCGGGATCACGATCCGGAAGAGGATCGCCGGGTAGCGCGCTCCGTCGAGGCGGGCGGCCTCGATGATGTCGCCGGGGATGTTCTGGAGGCCGGCGAACAGCACGAGGGTGATGAACGAGGTGGTCAGCCAGATGTCGGGGATGGCGACCGAGAACAGCGCGATCGAGGGGTCGCTCAGCCAGGCGATCTGGCCGGGCGAGGAGAGGATCCCGATCCGGGCGAGCACCTCGTTGACGATGCCGACGTTGTCGATCAGGAGGAACCGCCAGAGCAGCCCGGCCACGATCGGCGCGATCATCAGCGGGTACAGGAAGATCGTGCGGAAGACCCGGGACGCGTCGCCGAGGGCCGTGAAGAGCAGCGCGACACCCAGGCCGAGGACGAACTCGAGGGCGACGACGATGATCGTGTAGACGACCGTCCGCCACGACGCGTTCAGGAAGTCGGGCGAGGCGAACGCTGCGGCGTAGTTGCCGAGCCCGATGAAGTCGCGCGTCCCGCCGATCGGGTCGATCGAGAAGAACGAGTCGCCGACGAACTGCAGCAGCGGCCAGCCGACGAAGACGGCCAGGAACAGCGTCGCCGGGACCATCAGGAGGGTGGCGAAGCGCTTGTCGCTCAGCGAGCGGCGCGGGGGCCGGTCCGGCCGGGGGCCGGAGGGGGAGGTCCCCGTCCGGCCCGCGGCCGGCGCCTGAGTGGCGGAGGTCACTTCGCCACCAGGGTCTCGACCTGCTGCGCGGCGTCGTCGAGGAGCTGCTGGTTGTCGGCTCCGGGCTCGACCGACTTCTGCAGCATCGGGATCAGCACCGTGTCGACGATCTGCTGCCACTCGGCGACCGCGGGGCGCGGGAGGGTGGCGGGGGAGTTCAGGGTGTCGAGCAGCGGCTTGTAGTTCTCGAAGCCCTCGACGTCCTGGTACTTCTCGAGGACCGAGATGCGCGAGGCGAGGCCCAGGCTGGTCTCGGCGCTGAGCTCGTTGTTGTCGTAGGCGTACTGCACGAACTCGAGTGCCTTCTCCTGCTTCTCGCTCGCCTCCGCGACCGAGAGGTACCACGCGCCGGGCACTCCCGCGGGCCCGGCCTCGCCGCCGATCATCGGCGCGACTCCGACGTTGCCGGCGACCGCGGCGTCGGCCGGGATCTGCCGGTAGGCGTGCGCCCAGAAGCGCATCATGGCCGTCTGGCCCTGGTTGAAGAGGTTCTGCGCCCCGGCCCAGTCGAGCTGCGCGGCGCCGGGAGGAGCGTAGGGCAGCAGGCTCGTGTAGAAGTCGAGCGCCTCCTTGCTCTCGGCGTCGCCGAGCGAGACGGCTCCCTCGGTGTCCGTCACCATGGTCGTCTCGCCGGTCTGCGACAGCGTCGCGAGCCACTCCGTCTCGACGGCGCCCTTCACGTCGGTCCCGTACAGGTCGGTCGTGCCGTCGCCGTCGGTGTCCTGGGTGAAGAAGGCGGCTGCGTCGCGGTACTGCTGCCAGGTGGTCGGCGGGACGAGGTCGTAGCCGTACTCGGCCTTGAAGGCCGCCTGCTGAGCGGGGTCCTCGAAGAGGTCGGTGCGGTAGTAGAGGATCTCGGAGTTTGTCCACGCCGGCATGCCGACGTAGCTGCCGTCGACGTCCGCCTCCTCGACGAGGGAGGGGAAGAGGTCTGCGACGACGTCGTCGGTGTAGAGGTCGTCGAGCGGAGTCACGGCGCCGGCGAAGGCGGGCAGCCAGATCGCGTCGAGGGCCGCCACGTCGAACGAGACGCTGCCCGCGGAGAACTCGCTGTTGAGGCGGTTGTAGAGCCCGTCGTAGGGCAGCTCGACGAAGTCGACGGTCGTCCCCGTGTCCTCGGTGAACTTGTCCGCGATGGGCTGGAGCTCGACGAGACCGCCTGCCTCGACCAGGACGATGACCGTGTCGGCATCGCCGGAGGCGCCGGTGCCGCCGCCCGCGCCGCAGCCGGCGAGGACGGTGGTCGAGGCGAGGGCGACGGCGCCGACCAGGAGGACTCTGCGCCGGGCGAGGGGGCGGGGTGTTCTGCGAAGCGACATTGATTCGGCTCCAATCGAGAGCGCTGTGCGGGGGTGCCGGGGGGTCGACGGATGCCGACGAAGGACAGCATGCACGGGATGCCGACGTTTGACAAGACGTTTTGGCAAAACGTATTGTCACCTCATGACCTCGACCTCCATCGACGCGGCTGGACGTCTCGACGGCGCCCCCGCGCCTCGGGCGGAACGCCCCCGCATCCACTTCACCGCCGAGTCCGGCTGGATCAACGATCCGCACGGGATCACCGTCCACGACGGGCGGTACCACCTGTTCCACCAGTACGTGCCCGGCAGCGCGGTCTGGCAGCCGACCTGCCACTGGGGCCACGCGGTCGGGACGGACCTGCTGCACTGGGAGCGCCGCCCGATCGCACTCGCCCCGGGCGACGGCGACGGCGGGATCTGGACCGGTAGCCTCGTCGATGCGGAGGACGGTGCTCGCATCCTCTACACCTCGACGATCGCGGAGGATTACGCGCTCGGGCGGATCCGCGTCGCGCGCCCGACCGATCCGAGCTGGGACGTGTGGGAGAAGGGCGACGTCCTCCTCCGGCCGCCCGCCGACCTCGACCTCGTGGTCTTCCGCGATCCCTTCGTGCTCCGCGAGGAGGCCGGGTGGCGGATGTTCGTCGGCGCGGGCACCTCCTCCGGCGACGCGCTCGCGATCACCTACACCTCCGCCGACCTCGACTCGTGGCAGTACGACGGCGTCGCCGCCCGCCGCTCGACGAGCGAGCGCGAGCCGGTGTGGACGGGGGCGCTCTGGGAGTGCCCGCAGATCGTCGAGATCGACTGTCGGCACGTGCTGATCAGCTCCGTGTGGGACGCCGACGTCCTGCACTACGCGGCCTACGGGATCGGCGAGTACCGTGACGGCCGCTTCGAGGCGCGCGACTGGGGGCGGCTCAGCTTCGGCGACTCCTACTACGCCCCGTCGTTCTTCCGCGACGCGGAGGGCCGCCCCTGCCTGATGTTCTGGATGCGCGGCGTCGAGGACGCGGAGGCGGGCTGGACCGGTGCGCTCAGCGTCCCGCACCTGCTCGGGATCCGCGACGACCGGCTCGTCGTGCTGCCCCACCCCGCGTGGGCGTCGGCCCCCGGTGCTCCCGTCGACCTCGAGGATCTGACGGGTGCCCCGGTGCTGATCGGCTGGACCCCGGAGGGCGCGGGCGACCGGCTCGAGCTCGGGGCGGCGACGGCGCTGGTCTGGGACGGTGCCGCGGTCGCGCTCGAGCGCTCAGGCGCGGAGACCTCGAGCGCCCCCCACCGCGGCGGTCGCCTCGAGGTGCTCCTCGACGGGCCGGTCCTCGAGGTCGTGACCTCGGCCGGAGTGCTGGGCGGGCCGATCGCCCCGGCGACGAGCGCCCGCGCCGTCGGCGGGCGGGCGGAGGCGCGGGCGCTCGCCTGATCGAGCGGCGCCCGCCCTCCGTCAGTCCCCGATCCCGGGCGTGGCTCTGACGGCGTTGACGCTCCGGTCGGCGACGACCTCGGCGTCGGTCCCGGAGTCGAGGATCGTGTTGCCGACCGACTCGGCGTCGACGACGACGGTCGCGAGGGCGAGCCCGCCGGCGGCTCCGGTGTGCAGCAGCGCGTCCACCTGCGCCTCGAAGGCCGAGCCGCCCGAGGCCGCGCGCACGTCCTTGCCCACCATGTGGTTGGCGGCGATGTGGTTCCCGGTCCCCGCCGTCAGCCGGATGACGACCGGTCGCTCGCCGGCGGGACGGACCTTCTGCGAGTCGACCACCTCGGAGAAGTTGCCGATCACGGAGTTGTCGCTGCCGTCGAGGACGAGGAGCCCGTCGCTGTCGGCCCGCCCGTTGTCGACGCCCAGGAACGGCGTCCACGGCTCGTGGTCGCGGAGGAGGTGGTTCGAGCCGACGAGGTTCTCGGAGCTGCCCGCCTCGAGCACGACCATCCCGGGGTAGAAGGAGTGCAGCCGGTTGTTGGTCACGCTCGACCGGGTGACGCCGCGGAGGCGGACGCTGCTCTCGCCGCGCGGGAAGACGTTGTTCGCCGTGATCAGCAGCCCGCCGTGGTTCTCGGCGTAGATCGAGTGACCGCGGGGTCCGGCTCCGATCAGGTTGTCGGTGATCTTCGACGCCTGACCCCAGCCACGCAGCTCGATGCAGGATCCGCACTCGGCGATGAAGTTGTCGTGGATCGAGAGCGCGTCGGCGTTGTCGATCCGGAGGGCGTGCTCGAGGTAGACGAACCCCATGCCGGTGACGCGGAACGAGTCGTTGGCGCCGGCGACGCGGATGCCGGTCCTCCCGTTGACGTAGGTGTTCTCGGGGTGCCGGTCGGAGCCGTCCGCCTCGAAGTGCAGCCCGTCGATGCAGAAGTCCGCGAACTCGACCGAGCTGATCCGGGGGCTGCCCTCGCGCTTCACGAGGAACGCCGCCCCCTCGCTCTCGTCGGCGCCGTCGGCCACGGGGATCCGGACCATGATCCGGCTGCCCCCCGGCCAGAGCTCGTGCAGGTCGGGCCACTCCTCCTCGGGCACGTTGAAGCGGATGCTCGACGAGGTGAAGCCGTGCCCGGAGCCCTGGATCCTGAGGTAGCTGATGTCGATCACGACCTGCGTCAGGAGGGGGTAGTCGCCGGGCGGCACGACGATCACGGCCCCCGGCTTGCCGCGGCTGTCGTCATCGGTGGCCGTCTGCCGGCTCTTGATGTCGGCGAGGATGCTGGTGAAGACCTCGCCGATGTCCTCGAAGGGATCGCCGATCGGCCAGGTGGTCACGTCGTAGAGGTTGGCGGACGGCATGGGTGTCTCTCTCGCTCTCGGGTCGGTGCTGGGGTGGAGGGGGGCGCGGCGGGCGGCCGCGCCCCCCTCCTGTCTCTGCCTCTGCAGGTCAGGGTGTCGGACGGAATCCGTAGCTGGTCGTCGCGGCCCTGAACTGCGCCTCGGTGCCGCTGTCGAACACGTGCGAGTTCGTCGTGCCGGCGTCGAGCACCACGGTGTGGACGACGAGGTTCGTGATCACGTGGTTCGCGCCGATCTGGTTCTGGTCCCCCGACTGCACGCGGAAGACGGCGGGCGTCGCTCCCGCCGGCGCGACCTGCTCCGGCGGCATGATCAGCGAGACGTGGTTCGCGGTGATCGTGTTGCCGTCGCCGTTCACCTGGACGACGCCGAACAGGTCGTCGCGCCCGTTCCCGACCCCGATGAAGGGCCCGAAGGTCTCGACCTGGCGCTCGAGCACGTTGGAGGCGATCAGGTTCTCCTTGCAGTTCCCCTCGAGGGTGATCATGCCCGGGTAGAAGGAGTGCAGGCGGTTCGACGAGACGCTCGAGCGGTAGCAGTTCTTCAGGTGCACCGAGTCGATCCCGCGCGGGAACACGTTGTTCCCGGTGATCAGGAGTCCGTTGTGCCCCTCCGCGAAGAGCGAGAAGCCGACGGGACCGGCCCCCAGGTGGTTGTCGCTCACCTTCGACGCCTGGCCCGAGCCGACGAGCTCGATGCAGCTGCCGCACTCGGCGAGGAAGTTGCCCGAGACGTCGAGGGCGTCGGCGTCCTGGACGATGAGCCCGCGCTCGAGGTAGACCATGCCCATGCCGCGCACCCGCGTCGCGTCGGTCGCCGTGGCGAACCGGATGCCGACCTTGCCGTTGCGGTAGGAGTTCTCGTCGGCGCCGAACGAGACTCCGTCGAGGCAGAAGTTCTCGAAGGTGACCGAGTTGAGGCGGGGGTCGCCCGTGCGGGTGACGAGGAACGCCTCCGAGGTGCCGTCGGTGTTCTCGACGCGGACGTGGCTGCCGCCGGGGTTCAGCTCCTTCCACGCCGAGGTGACGCCGGCGTTGTAGCGGATGCTGAGCGAGGTGAAGCCGTGGCCGGATCCGCGGATCGTCAGGTAGCTGATGTCGACGACGACGCGGGTCTTCAGCGAGTAGGTCCCCGGCGGGATGTAGACGACGGCGCCGGGCTTGTCGGCCTGGGCGGGCTGCGTGCGCTTGATCTCGGCGATGATGTCGTTGATCACGGCGCCCAGATCGCTCTGCGCGGTCACCTTCCGGCCGCGCACCTTCCAGTCGGTGACGTCGTAGACGTTCGAGACACGGGCGTCGCTCGACGTCGTCGCGACGGCGGCGGTCACAGCAGGCCCACCGGGACGGAGCGGCGGCCCGCGGCGACCGGGGCGGCAGCGGCAGCGGCAGCCGGCTCGAGCTGACCGGACCACGCGGCGACGACGGTGCTGATGCTCGCCGCGACCCGGAGGACGGTGCGGCGGCTGAGGACGGGGGTGGACATGCTGTCTCCTCTTCGAGTGCAGGTCGCTCGGCGGACGATGTCCACCGGCGGCCGCCAAAACGTTTTGGCACGAGACGACAAGACTAGTGCCGAGTCGCCGGCGAACGGAAGGGCCGGCTCCGCGGCGATGCCGAGCCCACCTGTCGACCGGCGTCCGTGCGCGACAGCGAGGGGGAACATCCTCGCCCTCTTCGGCGAGTAGACCGGGCGCGCCGGTGGCCCTCGACCGGGCGGGAACGCGAGCCTAGAGTGGCTGCTGCGGGCTCGCCGGAGAGCGCGCTACCGTCATCGAGCGGAAGGTGAGCATGTCCTCCGACACTCCCGCCCCCGAGACCGCGGATCTCGGGAGGACGAGCCTCCGCACCTTCCACCAGATCCTCGTCAACACGGCGTTCGCGAACGTGACGACGAGCTTCCTCTGGTTCGCGCTCACATTCTGGGTGTACCTCGAGACGCGGTCGGTGCTCGCGACCGGCATCATCGGCGGCGCCTACATGCTGCTCGTCGCGATCTTCGCGATGGCCTTCGGCAGCATCGTCGACCGGCACCGCAAGTACCGGGTGATGCTGTTCGCCGGCGCGGTCACGCTCGTGTCGTTCGGCGTCGCGGGCGGGCTGTACCTCGTGCTCCCGGAGTCGGTGCTGCTCGACTTCGGCGGTCCCTGGTTCTGGGTGTTCTCGGGCACGATCCTGTTCGGCGCCGTCATCGAGAACATGCGCAACATCGCCCTGTCCACCTCGGTGACGCTCCTGGTCCCGGTGGAGCGCCACGCGAACGCGAACGGGCTGGTCGGCACGGTGCAGGGGCTCGCCTTCGTGGTCACGAGCGTGTTCAGCGGACTGTCGATCGGCGTGCTCGGCATGGGGTGGACGATGCTGATCGCGATCGCCGCCTCCGCCGCCGCCCTCGTCCACCTGCTGTTCCTGAGCATCCCGGAGGACCGGCCCGCGACGGACGGCGAGCAGGCCCCGTTCATCGATCTGCGGGGCAGCGTGTCGGCGGTGCGGGCGGCGACCGGACTGTTCGCGCTGATCGTCTTCTCGACCTTCAACAACCTGATCGGCGGCGTCTACATGGCGCTGATGGATCCGTACGGGCTGGAGCTCTTCCCCGTGGAGGTGTGGGGGATCGTGCTCGGCGTGACCGCGACGGGCTTCATCATCGGCGGTCTGCTGGTCGCGAGGTTCGGCCTCGGGAGGAACCCGGTCCGGACGATGCTGCTGCTCGTGATGGCGATGGGCCTGATCGGCGCCGTGTTCACCCTCCGCGACTGGTGGTGGCTCTACGCCGGCGGCATCTGGATCTACATGACGCTGATCCCGGCGGTCGAGGCCGCCGAGCAGACGGTGATCCAGAAGGTCGTGCCGTTCGAGACCCAGGGGCGGGTCTTCGGCTTCGCGGCGGCCTTCGAGTCGGCCGCGGCTCCGGTCACGGCGTTCCTCATCGCGCCGATCGCCGAGTTCGCGCTCATCCCCTACATGGAGTCGGCGGAGGGACGGTCGGCCTGGGGAGGGCTGCTCGGCGACGGGATCGGCCGCGGCATCGCGCTGGTGTTCCTGATCGGCGGGATCATCATGATCCTCGCGGCGGCCGCGGCGCTCGGGACCCGGTCGTTCCGCGTGATCTCCGCGCAGTACCTGCGCGGGGAGCCGGCCTCCGGGGAGTCCGGGGAGGCCGGTTCGGGCCGTGCTCCTGTCGGCGAGTCTCCCGAGCCCGCGCCGGAGGAGAGCGCGCCCGACCGGTCGCGTCGCTGAGCACGCCCGAGCGCTCACGTCGGGCTCGCGGAATCACCTTGGGCTCGCGACATCACGTCGGGCTCGCGAAACGTCCTTCGGCTCGCGGAATCAGCCGGTTCCGACGAGCCGAACGGGATCCTGCGAGCCCGAGGTGGCGCCGGAGTGCTCTCAGCGCCCGCGCGGCGTGTAGCGCACCGGAGGGAACGCCGCCCGCACCAGGGCGCGCAGCGACTCCAGCGACCCCGAGGCCAGGCCCTGCGCCCGCGCCTGCACGAGGATGTTGCCGATCGCCGTCGCCTCGACCGGGCCGGCGAGCACGGGCAGCCCGGTGCGGTCGGCGGTCAGCTGGCAGAGCAGCTCGTTCTGCGACCCGCCGCCGACGACGTGCACCGCGGCGATCCGCGTGCCCGAGAGCGCCGCGGCCTGCTCGAGCGTCGTCGCGTACGCCTCCGCGAGCGATTCGAGGATCGAGCGCACGAACTCCGCCCGGGTCCGCGGCTGGGCGAGACCGCGCTCGACGCACCACTCCACGATCCGGCCGGGGATGTTGCCCGGCGGCGTGAAGCGCTCGTCGGCCGCGTCGAAGGTCGTGATCGGTCCGCGGATGGCGGCGGCCGCGGCGAGCAGCGCCGTCAGGTCGATCCGCTCGCCCGTCTGCTTCTCCCAGGTGCGGATCGACTCCGACAGGAGCCACAGTCCCGATACGTTCTTCAGGAATCGGACACGCCCGTCGACGCCGCCCTCGTTGGTGAAGTTGGCGGCCCGACCCTCCAGCGAGACCACCGGCTTCTCGAGTTCGACGCCGACGAGCGACCAGGTTCCGCTCGAGATGTACGCGATGTCGTCGTCGGTGGACGGCACCGCGACGACGGCCGAGGCCGTGTCGTGGGAGCCGACGGCGACGACGCCGAGCCGCGCGGGCGCGCCGGGCAACTCGGAGGCGACCTCGGGCAGCAGCGGGCCGAGCGCGGAGCCCGGCTCGATCAGCGGCGCGAGGATCTCGTGCGGAAGGTCGAGGCGCGCGAGGAGCTCGTCGTCCCACGCGCGGGTGTCGGGGCGCAGCAGCCCCGTGGTCGAGGCGTTGGTGATCTCGGTCGCGGCGACGCCGGTCAGCCAGTAGCCGATCAGATCCGGGATCAGCAGCGCCCGATCGGCGAGCGCGAGCGTCTCGCGCTCGGCCGCGAGCTGGAACAGCGTGTTGAACGCGAGGTGCTGGAGCCCGTTGCGCTGGTACAGCTCGTCGGCGCCGATGCGGGCGTGCACGTCGGCGACGCCCCGCGCGGCGCGCTCGTCGCGGTAGTGGTACGGCGTGCCGAGCATCCGCCCCCCGCGCAGCAGCGCGTAGTCGACGGCCCAGGAGTCGACGCCGATCGACACCACGTCGGGCTCCTCGCGCACGGCATCGGCGAGCCCGGCGCTCAGCGAGCGGTAGAGCTCGAGCACGTTCCAGTGCAGTCCGGAGGTGTTCCCCTCGGTCACCCGCACCGGCTGGTTCGGGAAGCGGGCCACGTGCCGCATCCGCAGCTCGTCGCGCCCGACGTAGCCGAGGATGACCCGGCCGCTGGTCGCGCCGAGGTCGACGGCCGCGACGGCCTTCATCGGAGGACTCCTCGGAGTGCTGACGTCTCTGGGCGCTGGATCTCTCGGGAGACCGGGATGCGACCCATTGAGGGTCGCCGTTGCGTTCCACGATCTACCGGAGTGAGGGCTGCCGCCTTTCGGGCGCGGCGGCGGCGTTCCCGCGATGACGATGTCATCGCAGGAAGGCCGCCGCCACGCCCGCGTCGACGGGCACATGCAGCCCGGTCGTGTGCGAGAAGTCCGAGGTGCACAGCGCGAACACCGCGTTCGCGACGTTCTCGGGGACGACCTCGCGCTTGAGGATGGTGCGCTGGGCGTAGAACCTGCCCAGGTCCTCCTCCTCGATGCCGTAGGTCTTGGCGCGGTTCGCGCCCCAGCCCGAGGCGAAGATGCCGGAGCCGCGGACGACTCCGTCGGGGTTGATGCCGTTGACCTTGATGCCGAACTCGCCGAGCTCGGCGGCGAGAAGGCGGACCTGGTGCGCCTGGTCGGCCTTGGTAGCCGAGTACGCGATGTTGTTGGGGCCGGCGAAGACCGAGTTCTTCGACGAGATGTAGATGATGTCGCCGCCGAGCTTCTGGTCGACGAGGACCCGCGCGGCCGCCTTCGAGACGAGGAACGAGCCCTTCGCCATCACGTTGTGCTGCAGGTCCCAGTCGGCCTCTGTGGTGTCGAAGAGCGACTTCGAGAGCGAGAGTCCGGCGTTGTTGACGACCAGGTCGAGTCCGCCGAAGGCGAGCACGGTGGCGTCGATCGCCGACTGCACGGCGGCCTCGTTCGACACGTTCGCGGCGACGCCCACGGCGACGTCCGTCGATCCGAGCTCGGCCGCGGCGGCCTGCGCCTTGGCGAGGTCCAGGTCGGCGATGACGACGCACGCGCCCTCGGCGGCGAGACGGGTGGCGATGGCCTTGCCGATGCCGGAGGCGGCGCCCGTGACGAGCGCGATCCGCGACGCGAGCGGCTTCGGCTTCGGCATCCGCTGCAGCTTCGCCTCCTCGAGCGCCCAATACTCGATGCGGAACTTCTCGGCCTCGTCGATCGGCGCGTAGGTCGAGATCGCCTCGGCACCGCGCATCACGTTGATCGCGTTCACGTAGAACTCGCCGGCCACGCGGGCGGTCTGCTTGTTCGCGCCGTACGAGAACATGCCGACGCCGGGCACCAGCACGACGAGCGGATCGGCACCGCGGATGGCGGGGCTCTCGGGCGTCGCGTGGGCGTCGTAGTAGGCCTGGTAGTCGGCCCGGTACGCCTCGTGCAGCGCGGGGAGGCGCTCGAGGATCTCGGCGGCGGAGGCGGTGGCGGGCAGGTCGACCAGCAGCGGCTTCACCTTGGTGCGGAGGAAGTGGTCGGGGCAGGAGGTGCCGAGCGCCGCGAGGCGGGGGTGCTCGGTGCTCGCCAGGAAGTCGAGGACCTCGGTCGAGTCGGTGAAGTGGCCGACCATCGGGCGGTCGTGCGAGGCGACGGCGCGCAGGTGCGGGGCGAGGGCGGCGGCCTTCGCGCGGCGCTCCTCCTCGGGCAGGGCGGCGTAGCCGTCGAGGGCGGGGCCGAAGGGCTCGGGAGCGCCGTGCTCGGCGATGTAGGCGGCGGCGGCCCGGATGATCTCGAGCGAGTTCGCCTCCGCCTCCTCGCTCGTGTCGCCCCAGGCGGTGATGCCGTGGCCGCCGAGGATCGCCCCGATGACGCCGGGATTCGCCTCCTTGATCGCCGCGATGTCGAGACCGAGCTGGAACCCGGGGCGGCGCCACGGGACCCACGCGACCCGGCCGCCGAACGCCTCGGCGGTGAGCTTCTCGCCGTCGGCGGCGGTCGCGAACGCGATGCCGGAGTCGGGGTGCAGGTGGTCGACGTGCGCGGCGTCGACGAGGCCGTGCATCGCGGTGTCGATCGAGGGGGCGGCGCCGCCCTTGCCGTGCAGGGTGTAGTCGAAGGCGGCGACCATCTCGTCCTCGCGGTCGAGGCCCGGGTACACGTTCGCCAGCGCGCGGAGGCGGTCGAGCCGCAGCACGGCGAGGCCGGCCTCGGTGAGCGTGCCCAGGTCTCCTCCGGAGCCCTTGACCCACATCAGCTCGACGGGCTCGCCCGTGACGGGGTCGGTCTCGACACCCTTCGCGGAGGTGTTGCCACCCGCGTAGTTCGTGTTCTTCGGGTCGGCGCCGAGGCGGTTCGAGCGGGCGATGAGCTCTGCGGCGGTCGAGGCCATGACTTCTCCGTCGGGTTGAACGAACTTGTTAACTGTCACAGAAGCTAACAGCCACCGCCGGATGCGTCAACGGTCGGCGGGCGGGTCTCGGTGCTCGGAGCCGCACAACCAAGGCTGAGAAGGACGGATCGCCGAGAATTCGCCGTTCTCGGCTTCTCAGCCTTCGTTGTGCGGCTCCCGCCGTCACCGCAGCTCCACCAGCCCGCGGAACGGCTCGAGGCGCTCGTCGGACGGCTCGAGCTCGGTGACCATCACGCTGATCGCCGCCCAGTCGAGCGCGCGGGCGAGCGCCGACCGCTCGAGCTTCGACGAGTCGACGAGCAGCACGGTCTCGCTCGAGGCGGCGACGAAGACCCGCTTCACCTGCGCCTCCTGCAGCGTCACCTCGCTGGTGCCCGCGATCGAGACGGCGGAGGCGGAGGTGAAGAAGCGGTCGTAGTGCAGCTCGGCCGCGCTCGCGCAGGCCAGGGGGCCGACGAAGCTGTCGGTCTCCTCCTCGAGCTCGCCGCCGATCAGGACGACGCGGGCCCGGGTGGTGCGGGCGCTGGCGTGGTTCTCGAGCGAGTTCGTCGCGACCAGGAGCCCCGGCGACTCGGGGGCGGTGCCGAGGAGGGTGCCCGCGGTCGAGGAGGCGTCGACCGCCACGGCGCCGGACGAGGGCAGCAGGGCGACGGCCTTGCGCGCGATCTCGCGCTTCGCGGCGGCTCCCGCGGCGAGGCGTTCGGCGAAGGGGCGCGGGCGGAGCGCGGCGACGGCACCACCGCGGACCCGGCTGAGCCGGCCCTCCGCCTCGAGGTCGGCGAGATCCCGCCGCACCGTCATGGTCGAGACGTCGAGCTCGGCCGCGGCGTCGTCGAGTCGGATCGCGCCGTCGCGCTCGAGCAGCCCGATCAGCCGAGCTCGCCGCTCAGCGGAGTCCACCGTGGCCATGCCGCTCCCGTCCGCGGGCGTGAGGGCGCCCGCCGGTCGAGCGTACTGTCGAGGCCGCTCGGATCAGCTCGTGCCGTCGTCGTCGCGGCGGACCCGGTTGGCGGGGTCGCGCCCGGTGACCGGGAAGGGGCCGGTCACTCCGTCGCGCAGCTCGGCGATCCGGAGGATGCGGTCGCGCTGAAGGAACCAGCCGGCCACGAGCAGGGGGACGACGATGACGAGCGACGCGATCGTCAGCGTGCCGACCGGGAAGTCGATCGCCATCAGCACCAGCACGACGGCCAGGAAGACCAGCGTGAGCCACGAGGTGACCGGGGCGCCCGGCAGCTTGAACGACGGCTCCTTCGCGAGGCCCTTCTTCGCCCACTGCCGCAGCCGCATCTGGCAGAGGATGATCGTCCCCCAGGCCGTGATGATGCCGAGACTCGCGATGTTGAGGGCGATCTCGAACGCCTGGCTCGGCACGAAGTAGTTCAGCACCACCCCGGCGACCGTGAAGGACGCGGTGAGCAGGATCCCGGCGTACGGGACTCCGCCGCGGGACATCCTCGTCGTCCACTTCGGTGCCGATCCGTTCATGCCCATCGAGTGCAGGGCGCGGCCGGTCGAGTACAGGCCGGCGTTGAGCGAGGAGAGCGCGGCGGTGAGGACCACGAAGTTCATGATCGACCCGGCGATCGCGCCCACCTCGGGCCCGCCGATCGAGGAGAAGAACGTGACGAAGGGGCTCTCGCCCTCCTTGTAGGCGGTGTAGGGGAGCAGCAGCGACAGCAGGACGATCGAGCCGACGTAGAAGACCGCGATGCGGACGATCACGGAGTTGATCGCGCGCGGGATCACCTTCTCGGTGTCCTGCGTCTCGCCGGAGGCTGTCCCGACGAGCTCGATCGCGGCGTAGGCGAAGACGACGCCCTGCATCACGAGGACCGCGGGCAGGAGTCCGTTGGGGAGGATCCCGCCGTTGTCGGACAGGATCGAGAACCCCGTCCGCACGCTCTCGCCGCCGGCCTGCACGGGGAAGGCGAAGACCAGCCAGATGAGGGCGACCACGAGGAACGCGACGAGCGCCGTCACCTTGATCAGGGCGAACCAGAACTCGAGCTCGCCGAACACCTTGACCGCCACCATGTTCGCCGCGAGGACGACGACGAGGGCGATCAGCGCGAGGAGCCACTGCGGCGCTGCGGTGAACGCCGACCAGTACTTGAGGTACACGGCGACGGCGGTCGTGTCGACGATCGAGGTCATCGCCCAGTTGAGGAAGTACATCCACCCGGCCGCGTAGGCGAACTTCTCGCCGTAGAACTCGCGGGCGTACGAGATGAACGACCCGGAGGAGGGGCGGTGCAGGACGAGCTCGCCGAGCGCGCGGAGGATGAAGAAGGCGAAGATCCCCGCGACGAGGTAGGCGATCGCCAGCGCGGGCCCGGCCGAGTTGAGGCGGCCGCCGGCGCCGAGGAAGAGCCCGGTGCCGATCGCCCCGCCGATCGCGATCATCTGCAGCTGACGGGGCTTCAGGCCGTGCTGGTAGCCCTCCTGCTCGTGCGAGAAGTCCTTCGCGGGCGCGCGGTCCGCGTCGATGTCGTCCTGCGCTGTCATGGCGGCACGCTACCGGGGGTCGACTCACCGCCTCCTCCGGGGTCGATGAAAACTCTGGAAGGAACGCGCGCGACAGGGCCTGGGGAGGAGCGTGTCGAGACGGCGGGGGCGGAGGAGGGGCGCGCGGCCCCTCCTCCGCTCGGCTCACTCGCCCCAGGAGACCTCGAGGTCGAGCACCCAGGTGACGCCGAAGGGGTCGCGGACCATGCCGTACAGCGGCGACCACGCGGCGGGCCCGAGCGGCACGACGACCGCGGATCCCTCGGCGAGCTTCTGCCAGTAGCCCTGCAGCTCGTCGCCGTCGGCACCGCGGACCGAGACGAACACGGGGATCGTGCCGGGCTCGTAGGGCGTGTGCGACGGCACGTCGTACGCCATCACGCGGAAGCCCGCCTCGGAGGCGACCTGGCCCCACATCAGCTGGTCCGCCTCCTCGGGGGCGGTGACGTTGTGCGCATCGGAGTAGCTGAGGGCGTCGAGCCGTCCGCCGAAGACGGACTGGTAGAAGGCGAGCGCCTCGCGCGCCTGGCCGCGGAAGTTGAGGTGGGTGGTGGTGGTGATGCTCATGATCTGCTCCTCGAAGGGCCGGGATCCGTTCCCGGTGAGACCTACTCTCGTCGCAGAAGAGGACGACTGCGGTCCTCTTCTCGACATAGCATCGGAGACATGACCTCGGCCTCCTCGCGTGCCCTCCAGCTGCTCTCCCTCCTGCAGCTGCGCCGGGTGTGGCCGGGCGAGCTGCTGTCGGAGCGGCTCGAGATCACGCCGCGGACGGTGCGCCGCGACATCGAACGGCTGCGCGGGATGGGCTACCGGATCCGCGCGATCAAGGGCCCCGACGGCGGCTACCGGCTCGAAGCGGGATCGGAGCTGCCGCCCCTGCTCTTCGACGACGAGCAGGCGCTGGCGCTCGCCGTCGCGCTGCAGTCGCCCGTCCCCGTGGCGGCGCTCGAGGAGGCGGCGGCGCGGGCGCTCGCGGCGGTGCGGCAAGTGCTGCCCGAGCGCCTCCGGCACCGGCTCGACGCGCTCCGCTTCACCGCGATCGCAGCGGAGGCGCCCGCCGTGGCGCCCGAGGTGCTCGTCGCGGTGTCCGCGGCCGTGCGGGCCAGGGAGGTGCTGCGCTTCGACTACGGCTCGGGGGAGGTTCCGCGGCGGGTCGAGCCGCACCACCTCGTCGCGCGAGAGGGGCGGTGGTACCTCGTGGGCTGGGATCTCGACCGCGACGACTGGCGGGTGTTCCGCGTCGACCGGCTGGCGCCGCGGACGCCTCGCGGCGCGCGCTTCACGCGGAGGGAGCTGCCCGGAGGGGGCGTGGCGGCGTTTCTCGACGCCCGGTTCCGCGGCGGCGAGGTGGGCGGCGGCTGGCCGTGCCGGGGGGTCGTGACGCTCCGGATGCCGCTGCGCGAGGTGGCGCCCTACGTGGGCGACGGCGCGGTCGAGGACCTCGGCGACGACGGCTGCCGCCTCTCGCTCGGGGCGTGGTCGTGGGAGGCGCTCGCCGCGTCGTTCGGGAGGTTCGGCGGCGAGATGACGGCAGCGGAGCCGGCCGAGCTGGTGGCGGCGTTCGGGGTGCTGGCGCGGCGGTTCGAGGCGGTGGGCCCGGAGCTCTGAGGGCGTCGACGCTCCTCCACAGGGCGGATTCTGCGCCCGACTTCTTCATTCGCACCCCTGCATGGGCATACTCGTCTGGGTCCGGTCGTACGGTTCCCTCGCTGCAGCACTCGCAGCCCGCATCGCCGGCCCCGGCGACGGCGGACCGAGATCAGAAACGGGTTCCACCATGTCCTTCCGCGCCCCCGGCTCGCGCCGCTCCTTCCTCGCCGCCCTCGCCCTGACGGGCACGATCCTCGTCGCGCCGGCGGCCGCGGCGGCCTACACGACCTCGTATCCGGAGGGAGGGACGTGGATCCACGGGGTCAGCAACGGGACGGTCCTCTCGTCGTACCAGCACCCGTCGCGCTGGCACCGGGCGTCGGTCGACAACGGGACGATCCACCGGACCGGCTGCACGAGCCCGACGCGGGCGGCCGGCGTCAGCGCCCCGGCTCGGCCCTTCCAGACCGACTACGCCTACTACAGCTTCTGCTGAGTCACCGTCCGTCGGTGGGCGGGGCAGAGGCCCCGCCCACCTCTGCAGCAGGGGAGAGCTGTGAGAAGCAGGAGCGTGGTCCTCGGCTACGTGCTGGCCGTCGTCCTCGCGGCGGTGTTCGCCGTCGCGTTCGTGCGGGCGTTCGACGCGCGCGGTCCGATCTGGAACGGCGGGTGGCAGCTGCGCGTCTCGGGTGACGCCGCTCCCACGATGCCGGCGGACGAGCTCTACCGGGAGCTGACGGGTCTCGCTCAGAGCCGGGGGCTCGACCTCGTCCGGTACGTGGACGACGCCGACGATCCCGCCCACCTCCGCCACCTCTACGTCGCGGGTGACGGTGTCGCGGCCGAGCTGCTCCGCGACGGGTACGGCGCCGTCGACACCTCGATCACCACCACCGTCGCACCTCTCATCGACCTCGGTGCACTCGATGCTCGGGGCGCCTACCTGGTCGGCGGGGAGCGAGTCGATGCCGAGGCGGTCCTCGCCGCGATCGAGGAGGCCGGCTGGTCGGGTGAGGTGTACCCGTACGCCTCGGGCATCGAGATCGACACCTACCGGGAGTACGGAGACCTGATGCGGGCGCTGATCGTGGCGCTCCTCGCGATCCTCGTCCTCGTCGGCGCCGGGACGGTCCTCCGCAGTCGGGCGCACGGTGTCCAGCGACTGCACGGGGCAGGCTTCCTCGGGATCCTCCTCGGCGAGGGGCGGCGACTCGCCGCGCCCGTCCTGCTCCTGTCCCTCGTGTCGCTGGCCGCGGTGACCGTCACGGTGGGCGTCCTGAACGGCCTGGCGCAGCTGCCCACGACCTCGTCGCTGTTCGGGCGGCTCCTCCTGATCCTGCTGCCGGCCGCCGTGGCCGCCCACGTCATCGGGATCGCCCTGACCGACGGTCGCCGCCTCGTCGACCAGGTGAAGGGCGAGATCGACGGCTGGTGGGTCCTGCTCGGGATCTACGCGGTGCGTGTCCCCGCGGTCCTCGTCCTCCTCGCCGTCGTCGCGTCGCTCGGGCAGAGCGCCCGTGTCGCCGACGTCGAGAGCCGGGGGCGCGCGTTCTGGAGCGCGGCCGGCGATGCGGTCGTCCTCGGGATCAACGGGTACGGGAGCGAGAGCGGCTACCGCGCCACCATCCCCGGCTTCGCCGCTCTCGTCGAGGCGCAGGCGGCAGCGGGGCACGCCGTCTTCGTCGATCAGACGCTGGGGGAGGAGCGCGGCGTGCTCCTCGTCGACGAGGGCTACCTCCGCGCGGTCGAGGTGACGGGCGGCGGTGGCGAGCGGATCACCGAGGTCCCCGACGATGCCGTCACCGTCCTCGAGCCCGACGGCACTCCGATGGATCGGACCCGAGCCGTGCTCGAGGAGCTCCGCCTGTGGCAGCGGATCCAGTCGCAGGTGTCCGATCCCGCACCCGAGACCGCCGGTCTCGCCGTCGAGGAGCGCACGATCCCCGCGGGCCAGACGCTCTACACGTTCCGAGCGGGCGACTCCGACCCTTTCGCGACCGAGACGATGCTGGAGGATCCGATCGTCGTCGTCCTGCCCTCGATCTCGGCGGTCGCCCCCTCCGAGCTGTTCTCCGCGATCACGCGGGGCTCGGTCGTCTTCACCGAGCCGGAGGCGCTGCCCGCCGCCCTGGAGGAACGCGGCCTGACCGAGGCCGTCGCCTCGATCACGCCGGTCGCCTACCAGGCGAACGAGCAGTACCGCCGGGCCCTCGGCACCCTGTCGATCAATGTCATCGGCCTCGTCGGCGCCGCGGTGGTCGTCCTGCTCACCGGCCTCGTCGCCGCCGTGGTGCTCGTCGAGAAGGACCGCCGGCGCGCCTTCGTGCACCGCTTCTCGGGGCTGGGGCCGCTGTCCGCGCACCGGAGCGGACTCCTCCTCGAGGGGGTGCTGCTGTCGGCGACGCTCGCGCTCGCGGTCGTGCCGATGTGGTTCCGGGATCCGCGGGACGTCAGGACGGTGCTCGACCTCGGGTCGGTCGACACCGAGACGTTCGTCGTCGAGCAGACCGCGCTCGCGCTGGGGCTGACTGCGCTCAGCGGGGCGCTCCTCCTCGCGTGCCTCGCCCTCGCCCACGTCCGCGCGGCGCGGTCGCGCTCCGTCGACTCCTGACCTCCGAACTCCGAAGGGACCACCGTGATCCTCGCCACCGACCTGACCAAGGGCTACGGCCGCCGCGCGCTCTGGAGCGGACTCGACGTGACCGTCGCCTCCGGGAGCACCCTCGCCCTGACCGGCGCGAGCGGCAGCGGCAAGTCGACGCTGCTCGACTGCCTCGGGCTCCTCGACGCCCCCGACTCCGGCTCGATCGAGGTGGACGGCGAGGAGATCACCCGGCTGCGGGCGGGCGGCCGGCGACGGTTCCGCCGGCACCGGCTCGGCTACCTGTTCCAGAGCTACGCCCTCGTCGACACCGCCACGGTCGAGCAGAACCTGGCGATCGCCCTGGGGGAGCGGCGCGGCAGGGCGGGCCGCTTCGAGAGCGCCCTCGACCGCGTCGGGCTCGGCGGGAGGGGGCGCGAGCGGGTCTCGCGACTCAGCGGAGGCGAGCAGCAGCGGGTCGCGCTGGCCCGCCTCCTGGTCAAGAGCCCGACCGTCGTGCTCGCCGACGAGCCGACCGGCGCGCTCGACGCCGGCAACGCCGCGATGGTCCTCGACGTGCTCGGCGAGCTCGCCGGCCACGGCGCGAGCGTCGTCGTCGCCACCCACGACGACTCCGTCGCCGGCTGGTGCGACGCCCGCCTGCACCTCTCGACCCCGGTGTCCGCGTGACGCGCGGGGTGGCGAGGAGTCGAGGGGTTGCCAACCGGGCGGCGAAGCGGTGGGCTGGCGGGACGACAGAGAGAGGTGTCCCATGACGCAGACCTTCCCCGCATGGTTGCGGGACCAGGAGAAGAGGGACGACGAGGTGGGCGGGTTCGCCCAGGCCTTCGCCGACCGCGACGACCTGCCCGAGCACGGCGGCCGCGCGATCTACGACGGCTACTTCGCCAGCGAGTCCGCCGAAGCCCAGGCCGGTCTCGACCGGGCCTGGATGGAGTTCGAGGCGCACCCCGAGCCCTCGGCCACCTCGGACCGGCCGGAGGGATTCCGATGAGCGACTCGACGTCGATGGACGACCAGACGCCGAGCCCCGTGCAGGATCCGCTGGACCAGCCCGACAAGCCCTCGCAGGCCGAGGGCGAGGACGCGCTCGACACCCCGGTCGAGGTGCTTCCGGCCGACGGGAAGCCGTCGAAGGCCGAGGGCTGAGCCTCCGCAAGCCCGAGCAGCGCGCGCTCTCCCGGCGGGTCGAGTAGCCGCCGCAGGCGGCGTATCGAGACCCGCCGGCGTCAGCAGATCGGGCTTCTGCCCTGGACTTCTGACGCTGGTGGATCTCGATACGCCGCGTTCCGCGGCTACTCGATCAGCGAAGAGGGGCCGCTGGGAAAGACGTCGCTGCTGCAGATGCAAGGGGAAGAGACCCTCGCAAGCCTGCTGGTCGAGTAGCCGCCGCAGGAGGCGTATCGAGACCCGCCGGCTTCAGCAGATCAGGCTTCCGACCCGGGCTACTCGATCAGCGAGGCAGCGGCTGCGTGCAGCGTCAGCGGCTCGCCGCCGCCATCAGCTCCCGGGCCTCCGGGCTCTCGGGGTAAAGCGCGAGGACGCGCTCGAGGTCGCGGCGGGCCGGTGCGCGGCGGCCGTCGGCCAGGTGGGTGCTCGCCCGTTCGAAGAGCGCCTCGACGCGCAGCTCGACGGGGCGGGCCGTGGTCACGTTCGGCCGCACCACCCGGTCGAAGGCGTCGAGGGAGCTCTCGATCAGCCCGAGCTCGCGCAGGGCGATGCCGCGGCGGATCAGCACCGCCGCCGACGCCGCGTCGACGTTGACGACGCTGCCCGAGAACTGGGCGACGTCGCTCCACCTCCGCCGGGCCGAGTAGAGCGCCGAGAGCGTCGATGCCGCGAGGGTCGACGGCTCCAGCGACTCGACGGCGGCCGTCGCACCCGTCGGGTCGTCGGCCGAGGCCAGCTCGGCGTAGAGCAGGCGCAGAGCCGTCGCATCGAGCGGCACGTCGACGTCGAGCCCCGCGCTCAGCGGCAGGTGCGCCGTGAGACCGATCCCGTAGCGGCGGAGGAACGGGTCGGCGGCCGGGTCGTAGCGCGTGCGCACCAGCCAGCCGGCGAGGCGGATCGCCCGGTCGTCCTCGGGGCGCGCGAGCGCATCGCGCACGAGCTCGATGACGGCGGCCAGACGGGATCCCTCGGGCGAGGCGGCGGTCGCGTCGTGCAGCGCGGCGGCGGGAGCGCCCGCCCTGATGAGGCGGATCAGCGGTGCCTCCCACGCCTGGGCGACGGCCGACGGCCTCACCAGTCCGGGGCCGCTCGGCATCGTCAGGGCCGCCGAGAGGCGGGAGCGCTCACGGTTCCGGGTCAGCGCCGGGCCCACGACAGGGCGCAGCCGCGCTCCCGAGAGGCTCCGCAGCTCACCCTCGTGTCGGAATCCCACTCCCACGTGCCGTCCCCCCGCGCCCGACGAAGAGCATGGCGACACCCCCCGAAAGGCCGATTCTAGGACTATCCGGCGGGTAATTCCCCCCGAAAGGGGCCCGACCCGCTGGCGCGGTTCGACGGACGCGGTTCACGGCCGGTGAAGTCGCGTGCTCGACCGGCCGAAGAGGACGAGGGGGCGCAGAAGAGGGCGAGGGGGCGGAGGCTCAGACCGAGGTGTACCGCGACGCATCCGCTGCGCTGCGCTCGACCGCATCGAGCACGCGCTGCACCTGCAGGGCGTCGCCGAACGACGGCGTCGGCTGCCGGCCCTCGGCGATCGCCGTGACCAGGTCGACGACCTGGTGGCTGAAGACGTGCTCGTAGCCGAGTCCGTGACCGGTCGGCCACCAGGCGCCCGTGTACGGGTGCGACGGCTCGGTGACCTGGATGCGCCGGAAGCCCTGCGCCTCCTGGGGATCGCGGCCGTCGTAGTACTCGAGCTCGTTCATCCGCTCGAAGTCGAAAGCGACCGAGCCGAGCTCGCCGTTGATCTCGATGCGGTTCGCGTTGCGGCGCCCGAGAGCCATCCGCGTCGACTCGAAGACCCCGAGCGCCCCGCCGGCGAAGGTCGCGGTGAAGGCGGCGGCGTCGTCGACCGTGACCGGCCCGCGTTCGGCGCCCTCCTCGGCGCGACCGCCGAGACCGGCCTGCTCGGCGAGCACCGGGCGGTCGGTGACGAAGGTCCGCAGCATCGCCGAGACGCCCGCGATGCTCTGCCCGGTGAGCCACTGAGCGGTGTCGATGCTGTGCGCGCCGATGTCGCCGAGCGCGCCCGAGCCCGCCTTCTGCTTGTCGAGGCGCCAGGTCAGCGGGGCCTCGGAGGAGCTCAGCCAGTCCTGCAGGTACTGCGCGCGGACGTGGCGGATCGCGCCCAGCCGCCCCTCCTCGACGAAGCGCTTCGCCAGGGCGAGGGCCGGCGTGCGGCGGTAGCTGAAGCCGCACATGGCGAGGGCGTCCGAGGCGTCGGCCGCCGCGGTCATCTCCTCCGCCTCCGGAACCGATCGCGCCAGCGGCTTCTCGCAGAGCACGTGCTTGCCCGCCGCGAGCGCGGCGATCGCGATCTCGGCGTGCTGGTCGCCCGGGGTGCAGATGTCGACGAGGTCGATGTCGTCGCGGGCGATCACCGCGCGCCAGTCGTCCGACGACTCCTCGGCGCCGAAGTTCTGCGCCGCGGCCGACGCCCGGCCGGCGTCGCGACCGACGACGACCGCGAGCTGCGGCTGCAGGGGCAGCTCGAAGAAGCGCGGTGCGGTCCGCCAGGCCTGCGCGTGGGCACGGCCCATGAAGGAGTGGCCGATCATCGCGACGCGGAGGGTGGTCATGCGGGTGCTCCGTCCTCGGCGACGAGATCGCCCGCCGTCGTCTGCAGCGGCACGACGGCGGGCCGCTCCGCGGTGCTGGCGATCGCCACGACCGCCCTGTCGGCACTCGAGCGCAGGACCGCGTCCATGATCTCGAGCACGTGCAGACCGAGCCGACCGGAGGCGCGGTGCGGCCGATCCTCCTCGATCGCGTCGGCGAGATCGGCGAGCCCGACTCCGCGGCCCGTGTCGACGACGCCGGCCGAGTCGGGGACGTTCCGCCACTCGCCGTCGCGCACCGCGACCTCGACGGGGTCCGAGAACCGGTTGGGATCGGGGACCGCGATGGTCCCCTCCGTGCCGTAGATCTCGAACTGCGGGGCGCGGCTCCGCCACACCTCGAAGCTCACGGTGACGGTCGAGGTCACGCCGCTCGCGTGCTCGAGCAGTGCACTGATGTGCGTGTCGACCGCCACCGGCAGAGGCGTTCCCGCTCGGGGCCCGGTCTCGATCATCCGCGGGCGGGCGGAGCGCGTCGCGAGGCCGGTGACACGGACGACCGGTCCGAAGAAGTGCACGAGCGCCGTCAGGTAGTAGGGGCCCATGTCGAGCAGGGGTCCGCCTCCGGGCTGGTAGTAGAACTCGGGTGCCGGGTGCCAGCGCTCGTGCCCGGGCGCCGTCCACTGCACCTGCGCGGCGATCGGGTCGCCGATCAGTCCGGAGTCGAGGGTGCGGCGGGCGGTCTGGATGCCCGTGCCGAGGACTGTGTCGGGCGCGCTGCCGACGCGCAGGCCGAGGCGCTCGGCGAGGTCGAGCATCGGCGCGGCCTCCGCGGGGTCGAGGCCCAGCGGCTTCTCGGCGAAGACGTGCTTGCCGGCCTCGAGCGCCCGCGTGCCGATCTCGACGTGCGCCGCGGGGATCGTGAGGTTGAGCACCGCGTCGACCTCGGGGTCGGCGAGCAGCTCGTCGACCGAGAGCGCCCGGACGCCCTGCCCGTCGGCGACCTCGCGGGCGCGCTCGGTGTTCAGATCGGCGACGGCGACCAGGCGCAGCCCGGGGAACGTCGGGAGGTTGGCGAGGTACTGCTCGCTGATCTTCCCGACTCCGATGATGCCGACTCTCAGCGGGAGGCCCACAGCAGCCCCCGCTCGATGATGGTGCGGACGTTCGCGTCCTCGAGGATCTCGACGCGGTGGCCCGGGGTCGAGACGAAGATGCGGCCGGCGCCCCACCGGCGGGTCCAGATCGCGGGCGAGGTGATCGGGCGGTGCCACGGGTCCCACGGGCGGACGGCCTGGGTGGTGGTCGCCAGCACGTCGTTGTAGTCGTCGTGCAGCACCCAGTACTGCTCGGTGGTCAGCTCGAAGTCGCCGATGCCCTGCGTGATCGGATGGTCGGCGGCGGCCGGCGTCATCTCGATCCGGTGCGGCACGTAGTTGTCGGACTGCTCGCCGGTGCGCTCGTCGGGGTGCTTGCCGGGGTGCGAGGCGAACTGACCGCCGATCAGCTGGAGGTAGTCGGCGGTGCTGCGGTACGAGTCCGCGATGCCGCCGTGCCAGCCGGCCAGACCGGTGCCGTTCTCGATCGCGGTGCGGAGGCCCACGAACTCGGGCCACTCGATCGACGTCATCGTGTTCGCCTGCACGATCAGGTCGACGGTGCGGAGGTACTCCTCGTCGGCGTAGACGGCGGTCGACTCCTCGACGCGCACCTCGAAGCCGTTCTCGGCGAGGAAGGGAAGGAACAGCTCGGTCGCCTCGACGGGCTGGTGCCCGTCCCACCCGCCGCGGACGACGAGCGCCCTCTTCACGGGGGAGGTCGGTGTGGGGTCGGTCATCGTCGTCCTCGCTTGGCGGGCGGATCGCTCCGCGTTCGTCCTCGAACTTGCGCAAGTCGCATGGTCTGCGGCAGGGCGTCCGATCATTCTGCCGGTGCTCATGACCGCGGGCAAGGGCGAGGCGGCTCGGGAGTGACCACTAGTTGCGCAACTACCGGGCGGGTACGGTGGGCGGATGGACGGCACCGACGAGACTCCGCGGCCCACGATGGCCCGCATCGCCGAGCTCGCGGCGACGAGTGTGCCGACCGTCTCGAAGGTGCTCAACGGAGGCACGGACGTGTCGGAGGCGACGCGCTTGCGGGTGATGGCGGTGGCGCACGAGCTCGGCTACCGGAGGCGGCCGAAGCTCCGCCCGCCGGTCGAGGATCCGCGGGTCGTCGGCATCGTCGACGTGGTCGTCAGCCACCTCGGCGGCAGCTGGATCGGCCCTGTCCTCGGCGGGATCGAGGAGGAGGCGTCGGCTGCGGGGGTCGACCTCGTGCTCACCCGCGCGCGGCCCGACGGCGGCTGGGTCAGCCGCCTCCTGCGCCGGACCTCCCTCGGCGCGATCGTCGTGCTGGTCGACGTCTCGCCGGCCCAGCTGCACCTGCTGACGAGCGCCGACATCCCCGTCGTCGTCGTCGATCCGAGCACCCGGCCGCCGGCGGATGTGGCGAGCATCGGCGCCACCAACTGGGACGGCGGGCGGATGGCGGCCGAGCACCTGCTCGGTCTGGGTCACCGGCGGATCGGGATCCTCGGCGGGGCTCGAACCCAGCTCTACAGCAGCGCGCGGATCGACGGCTTCGGCACGGCGCTCCGCGCGGCGGGCGTCTCGGGCGCCCGCGTCGCCTACTGCGACTGGGATCGCGAGCGGGCCCGGGCGGCGGCGGGCGCGATGCTGGACGCCTCCGACCCGCCCACCGCCTTCTTCGCCTGCTCCGACGTCATGGCCCTCGGTGTCTACGAGGCCGCCGACGACGCCGGTCTGCGGATCCCGGAGGACCTGAGCGTGATCGGATTCGACGATGTGCAGGAGGCGGCGTGGGCGACGCCGCCGATGACGACCGTGCAGCAGCCGATCGCCGAGATGGGCGCGGCGGCCTTCCGGATGCTGCACCAGGCGCACCGCTCGTCGCGGCCGCTGTCGTCGAGCGCGACGCGGATGGAGCTGGAGACGCGTCTGATCGAGCGGGCCTCTGTGGCGGCGCCGCGCGGGGCGGCGGGCTGAGGTTCGGACGCACTTCCGGCTCGTGAAATCCGGTTCGGCTCGCAGGATTCGGCGGTTCTCTCGAGCCGAAGCGGGTTCTGCGAGCCGAAGCGGGTCCGGAGGTGCCTCGGGCTCGTTGAATCCGGTTCGGCTCTTAGAAATCGGCGGTTCTCGCGAGCCGAACACGATTCGACGAGCCGGAGGTGCTGCGGGGGCCCGGCGTCAGCGGCGGCGGCGCAGCAGGGCGTCGACCGAGAGGCGGCCGGCGCCGGTGAGAGCGAGCGCCGCGGATCCGGCGGCCAGGACGAGGACGAACTCGATCCCGCCGGTCGCCGCGAAGAAGCCGTTCGGCAGGTGGACGACGACGAGCGCGACGAGTGCGGTGATCGCGAGGCCGGCGGCGGCGATCCGGGTCAGGAGGCCGACGATGACCGCAGCGCCGGCGAGCAGCTCGGTGAACGCCGCCACGGGGGCGAGGACGGCCGCGAACGGTATGCCCATCGCTCCGAAGCCCTCGGTCGTCGCGGCGAGACCGTCGACCGCGACCTTCTGCCAGCCGTGGGCGAGGAAGACGGCGCCCAGCGCGACGCGGAGGACGAGGAGGCCGAGCGACGATCCGAGCGGAGCGGCCCGGTGGGTCGTGGGAGCGGCGGGGGCGTGGTCGAGCGTGGCGGTCATGGCGGGCCTTCCGGTCGGAGCGGATCTCGAGGGGGAGTCGTGCACGCCGTCGTGCCTGTGAACGACCGTAGGCAGCCCCGGTCGCTCCCGCCGTTCCGTGGAGTGGACACTGAGAACTCGCACAGGCCCCGCTCAGTCGCGGTCGCTCGCGGAGCACCTCGGGCTCGCGGGATCGCGTTCGGCTCGTCGGATCCGGCGAATCCAGCGAGCCGGACGTGGTCCTGCGAGCCGGAGCTCGGCGTCAGGCGACCGTCAGCTCCACCACCGCGTCGGCCAGTCCCTCCGCCGACGCGCGCACCGTCACGGTGCCCGGCCCCGTCGGCCGGACGATCGCCAGCGCGCGCCCGTCGAACGTCGTCCGCGTCGCGGCGTCGAAGCGCTCGGTCGTCGCCGGAGCGCCGCTGCCGTAGCCCGCGAGCACGGCGGCTCCGTCGACCGTGACCGTCACGGCGCGGTCGTCGCCGGTGACCAGCACGCCGTTCTCGCCGCGGAGCTCCAGCGACACGAACGCGAGATCCTCGTCGCCGGCCTCGAGCGCCGACCGGTCGGCCGAGGCGACGAGCCGCACCGCCCCGGTCGCCGTCCGGAGCTCGGTGCGGCCGGTCTCGACTCCGCCGCACAGCGCAACGGCGACGAGCGTGCCCGGTCGGTAGGTCGTCTCGAGCGTCGCCAGCATCGGGCGGACCCCGCCGACCGTCGCGCGGGCCACCTCGACATCGTCCAGGAGCAGCGCGACCTCGTCCGCGTCGGCCGCCACTTCGACGGTCACGGGGCGGCCCTCGGAGCCGGGCCAGGTCCAGGACGAGACGGAGTCGCTCCACGCCCACGGCGACTGCATGGTGATCGAGTGGCCGTGGTGCTCGGGGCGGAGCACCGCGATCGCCGGCTCGGAGCGCAGGCCCCACACGATCTCGCGGTAGTACGAGACCGGGCGCCGGTGCCCCGTGATGTCGAGGTCGCCGCACCAGGCGGTGAGGTACGGGAACTCGCGCTCGAGGGCGCCGTTCGCGGCCGGGTCCTCGGCGTACGAGGTGGCGCCGATGCCGACCTCGCCGAGGTAGTCCCAGCCGGTCCAGGTGAAGTCGCCGATCACGTTCGGGTTCGCGAGCACCATCGGCCAGAGGTCGCCGATCCGCGACGGGAAGGTCTCGGAGCCGACGATCACGCGGTGCGGGAACGTCTCGGCATCCGCGGCGTAGCGCCCGTCGGCGTAGTTGAGGCCGAGCACGTCGAGCACCGAGCTCGACTCGGCCGTGCGCCGGGTCACGGCGTCGGAGGAGCCGATCGCGCTCATCATGTCGGCGCCCGACTCGCCCATCAGCTCGTTCAGGCCCTGCTCGGCCTGGAGGATGTCGTCCAGCTCGTCGAGGACGGTGAGGGCCGCGTTCACTCCGTTGGTCACGGGCCTGGTCGGGTCGAGCGAGCGGACGTGCTCGGCGAGGTCGCGCGCCTGCACCGCGCCGTGGGGCGTCCCGGCCTCGACGATCTCGTTGCCGATCGAGTACATGATCACGCTGGGGTGGTTGTAGTCCTTCGCGACCATCGACTCGAGGTCGGCCCGCCACCACTGGGCGAAGTCGAGGGCGTAGTCGTAGTCGGTCTTGCCGCGCGCCCACATGTCGAACGCCTCGTCCATCACGAGCATCCCGAGGCGGTCGCAGGCGTCGAGCATCGACGGCGACGCCGGGTTGTGCGCGGTGCGGATGGCGTTGAAGCCCGCCTCCTTGAGCAGCTCGATGCGGCGGAACTCCGCCCGTGCGATCGACGCCGCCCCGAGAGGCCCGTTGTCGCTGTGGAGGCAGGCGCCGCGCAGCAGCACCGGCTCGCCGTTGATCCGCAGGCCCTTGCGCGGGTCGACGGTCACGGTGCGGATGCCGTGCACCGTCCTGACGGCCGCCTCGCCGATCGTCGTCGTCGCCGTGTAGAGGTGCGGCGACTCGACGCTCCAGAGCTCGGGCTGCTGCACGTACAGGCGCTGGCGCACCACCGCGGTGCGGCCCGGCGCGACGGTGACCGGCGTCCGCTCGGTCTCAACCACGCGCGCTCCGGAGGCGAGGCTCGTCTCGACGGTGCGGTTCGCGGTGACGAGGCCGCGGTTGACGACGCTGGTGACCACCTCGACGACGGCCTGGTCGTCCTCGACGCGCACCGTCGTGATGCGCACGCCGTCGGGCTCGATGTGCGTCGGCTCGTCGACGTGCAGCAGCACGGGACGGTGCAGTCCGGCGCCGGCGTACCAGCGGGTGTCCTGCCCCGAGCGGACCTCGATCCTCAGGGTGTTGGTCGCGCCGAAGCGGAGGAACGGGGTCAGCTCGACGAAGAAGCGCGCGAAGCCGTCGGCCCGGTTGCCGACGAACTCGTCGTTGAGGAAGACCATGGCGTGCCGGAACGCCCCCTGGACCTCGAGCCGGACCAACCGGCCGGCCCACTCCTCCGGGACCTCGAACCGCTTGAGGTAGCTGAAGGCGCCGGCGGGGTAGTAGGCGGCGCTGCCGGCGCCGGGCACGTCGGGCGCGCGCTCCGCGTCGCGCAGGGCGTCGTGCGGGAGGGTGACCGCGACGGCGTCATCGGCGCCCCTCTGAGCGGCGGCGAACGGCCCGCGGGGAGCCCTGACCGTCCAGTCGGCGGTGAACGGGGTGACGGTCATGGTGGATCCGATCGAGAGTGCGGGTGCGATCCTCAGTGAGGAAACTGTTTCCCTCTGTTTCGCAGCCTCTGCAGCCTAGGCGCGACGACGCGAGCGGGTCAACGCCCTCGCGCCTGGCCGGTCCTCGGTCGGCTCGTTCGCGCCTCACTCACTCCTCGAAAGTTGCGGTAGTCGCGCTCGACTACCGCGACTTTCGAGGAGTCGCGCGCCGATCCGGTGCGATCTGCGGGTGATCCGCCCCGCCGGGAGCCGGTCGTGCGACGGAGAGCGCTCCCCGGCGCGCCGCACCTGCAGATCGCACGATCGGCCCACGGAGTCAGCGGCCTCCGCTCCTCCGCCCGCCGCCCTCGCGGGTCTCCAGCGGCAGCACGACGTGCTCCTGCAGGTGCTGGTAGACCACCGACGTGCGGACGTCCGCGACCTCGCGGCGCTGGGTCAGCCCGTCGATGACGAAGGCGTAGAGGTCGTCATTGTCGCGGACGGCGACGTGGATGATGAAGTCCTCGTTGCCGGCGGTGACGAACAGGCCGACGGTCTCGTCGAGGCCGCTGACCCAGTCGCGGAACGCCTCGATCACCTCGCGCGACGGCGGACGGATGCGGACGGCGATGAGCGCCTGCACCGGCCGCCCGATCGACGGGAGATCGACCGCGAGGGTCGCCCGCACGATGACGCCGCGCTGGCGGAGGCTCCTGGTGCGGTCGAGCGCGGTCGTCGGACTCACGCCGACGGCCGCGGCGAGGTCGCGGTTCGTCATCCGTGCATCCGACTGCAGGAAGCGCAGTATCCGGATGTCGAGCTCGTCCAACGCGGCTCCGCGGCCGTTCCACTGGTCGTTCATACGGACATCCTGCGCTACTGCCGCCGTTGCGCTTATCTGTGGGGCGCCATCGCGTACAGAAGTAGACCCGAGGAGACCCATGACCGAGCACGCCGCCACCCCCGTCGGATTCGCTCCCGACGAGATCGACACCTCGGCGCCCACCCGCGCCGCCCGCCTGAAGTGGGTGGTCGTCGTCGATGAGGCGCTGCCGCCCGGCCGGGCCGTCAACGCCGCGATCTGCGTGAGCGCGGCCACGACCGCCGGCGTCGCGGGGCTCCTGGGTCCGTCGGCGACCGACGCCTCGGGATCGACGCACCCCGGGATCCCCTGGGTGGGCTGCACCGTGCTCGCCGCCGACACGGCGACCCTCCGCGCGATCCGGGCGAAGGCGATCGCGCACGAGGGCACCTTCGTCGCCGACATGCCCGCCGAGGCGCAGGCCATCCGGGTCTACGACGACTACCGGGCCGTCGTGGCGACGACGGAGGAGTTCGACTACCTCGCCGTCAGCGTCGTCGGTCCGAAGAACCGCATCGCGAAGCTCGTGGACCGCCTGCCGCTGCTGCCGTAGCCGTGCGCGTGCGGGTGCTGCGGCTCCTCCACAGGCGCTCCTCGAGGTCCGGTCTTCCGGTTCGAGCGGTCGGGCCGGTTGT
>NZ_WUCC01000016.1 GCF_009807095.1 Rathayibacter sp. VKM Ac-2754
AGAACTGAAACCGCCTAAACGACACGGCCCATCTTCGACGGATCGATCGCGTGCGGGCTGCGGGCTGCGGGCTCGACCAGCGGGCCGGCGGCGTGACCCGGCTTCGCGGCTCGATCGGACCTGATGAGGTCACGTCCGGCTCCCGGAATCGCGTTGGGCTCGTGGAATCGGGCGATTCCTGCGAGCCGAACGCGGTTCTGCGAGCCGGAGATCGGGCACTCGGCCGACGGGCCCGGCGCCGCCGATACGATGGTCCTCATGCCTCGGATCCGACAACAAGATGTCGAAGAGGTCAAAGCCCGGGTCAACATCGCTGACGTCATCGGCGAGTACGTGACCCTCAAGTCGGCGGGCGTCGGCTCGCTCAAGGGCCTCTGCCCGTTCCACGACGAGCGCAGCCCCAGCTTCCACGTGCGCCCGCAGGCCGGCTTCTACCACTGCTTCGGCTGCCAGGAGTCGGGCGACGTCTACAGCTTCGTCATGAAGATGGACCACGGCTCGTTCAGCGAGACCGTCGAGCGCCTCGCGGCGCGCATCGGCTACCAGATCCAGTACGAGGAGGGCGGCGGACAGGCCCCCGAGACCGGTGGCCGCGCGCGCCTGCTCGCCGCCAACGACGCCGCCGAGGAGTACTTCCGCGAGCAGCTGGCGACTCCGGGAGCCGACGTCGGCCGCCGCTTCCTCGGCGAGCGCGGCTTCGACCGGGCCGCCGCCGATCGCTTCGGCGTCGGCTTCGCACCCGACGGCTGGGACGGCCTCACCACCGCGCTCAAGCGCCGCGGCTTCACGGAGCCCGAGCTCACCGCCGCGGGCCTCGTCAGCAGCAGCAATCGCGGAGGCGTCTACGACCGGTTCCGCGGTCGGCTCGTCTGGCCGATCCGCGACGTCACCGGCCAGACCGTCGGCTTCGGAGCGCGGCGCCTCCTCGAGGAGGACAAGGGCCCGAAGTACCTGAACACCCCCGAGACGCCCGTCTACCACAAGTCGCAGGTGCTCTACGGGCTCGACCTGGCCAAGCGCGACATCTCGCGCGGGCACCAGGTCGTCGTCGTCGAGGGCTACACGGATGTGATGGCCTGCCATCTGGCGGGCGTGACGACCGCGGTCGCGACCTGCGGCACCTCCTTCGGCGTCGACCACATCAAGGTGCTGCGCCGGGTGCTCGGCGACGACAGCGGCGTCGGCGAGGTCGTCTTCACCTTCGACCCCGACGCGGCCGGCCAGAAGGCGGCGATGCGCGCGTTCCAGGAGGAGCACCGCTTCGCCGCGCAGACGTTCGTCGCCGTCGCGCCCGAGGGCCTCGACCCGTGCGACCTGCGGCTGAACAGGGGTGACGACGCCGTGCGACGGCTGATCGACGACAAGAAGCCGATGTTCGAGTTCGTCATCCGGCAGCTGCTGGCCCGCTACGACCTCGAGACGGTGGAGGGGCGGATCGCGGCCCTGCGCGCCGCGGCCCCGGTCGTCGCCGACATCCGCGACCCCGCCCTGCGGCCCGGGTACTCGCGCGAGCTCGCCCGGATGCTCGGCCTCGACATGTCCGAGGTCAACTCCGCGGTGCGCTCGGCCGGATCCCGCGCACCAGCCCGCCAGACGAGCACCTCGGACGCCCCCGCGCCGGAGACCCCGGTCGGCGCCCGGCTCACCGACCTCCCGATCGACGTGGTCACCCGCATCGAGCGCGAGGCGCTGATGGCGATGCTGCAGCTGCCGCAGATGATGGGCGCCGAGCTGCTGACCCGCGCGGCGCACGCGGCGGTCACCAACGAGACCCTCCGGGTCGTCCGCGACGCCGTCGTCGCCAACCTCGAGCGCGCGCAGGACCGCGACTGGGTCGAGCACGTCGCGGCCGACGTGCCCGGTCCGTTCGCGTCGCTCGTGCGGCAGCTGGCGGTCGCCCCGATCCCCGCGGCCGACGAGGCGGGGCTCGCGCGCTACTCCCGCGACGTCGCCATCTCCCTGATCGAGCGCGACCTGCTTCGCGAGATCGCCGAGCTGCGCGGAGCGCTGCAGCGCGCCTCCGCCGACCCCGTGATGGCGAGGGCAGTGCAGGTGCGCCTCGTCGAGCTCGAGCGCGAGAAGCGCGCGCTGCGCACCGAGTGACACCGCGTGCGCCCACGATGAGGGACGTGTTGCAGTCGTGTGAAGAAATCGGACGACGGGCCCCCGCGGTCCGGAGAGCGCTCTCGACTGTGTTACCACTGAGGAACAGCAATGCGGGCGCCCAGTGTCGTGGCGCCATCGCTCACAGGTCATCTGTGTGCCCAGAGGCTGCGCGCCGCGAGCGCGCCCGCATCCCATCCCTGACAGGAAGAGGCAGACGGAGATGACATCCGCATCCACCCGGGCTACTCGCGCACTCACCGCGACCGCAGGCTTCGCCGCGGTCGCACTGGTGCTGGCGGGCTGCTCCGCCGGCGGTGACGACTCGTCCGGCGGCGACGCCGCCGGCGGCACGCTCACCATCGGCACCACCGACAAGATCACCACCCTCGACCCGGCCGGCTCCTACGACAACGGCTCGTTCGCGGTGATGAACCAGGTCTTCCCGTTCCTGATGAACACGCCCTACGGCACTCCGGACGTCGAGCCCGACATCGCCGAGTCGGCCGAGTTCTCGGCGCCGACCGAGTACACGGTGACGCTCAAGGAGGGACTGAAGTGGGCCAACGGCAACGACCTCACCTCCTCCGACGTCAAGTTCTCGTTCGACCGCCAGCTGGCGATCGCCGACGCGAACGGCCCGTCGTCGCTGCTCGCGAACCTCGACAGCGTCGCGGCTCCCGATGACACCACCGTCGTCTTCACGCTGAAGTCCGAGAACGACCAGACCTTCCCGCAGATCCTCTCGAGCCCCGCCGGCCCGATCGTCGACGAGGACGTCTTCTCGGCCGACTCGCTGACGGCCGACGACGACATCGTCTCGGGCGACGCCTTCGCCGGTCAGTACACGATCGCGAACTACGACGTGAACAACCTGATCCAGTACAAGGCGTACGAGGGCTACCAGGGTGTGCTCGGCGCGGCGAAGACCGGAACGGTCAACGTCAAGTACTACGCCGACTCGTCGAACCTCAAGCTCGACATCCAGGAGGGCAACATCGACGTGGCGTTCCGGAGCCTCTCGGCGACCGACGTCGAGGACCTCCGCGGCAACGACTCCGTCAAGGTGGTCGAGGGCCCGGGCGGCGAGATCCGCTACATCGTCTTCAACTTCGACACGCAGCCGTTCGGCGCGACGACCCCGGAGGCGGACGCCACCAAGGCCCTCGCCGTGCGTCAGGCCGTGGCCGACCTGATCGACCGCGACGAGATCGCCGACCAGGTCTACAAGGGCACCTACACCCCGCTCTACTCCTTCGTCCCGGACGGTCTGACCGGAGCGACCGAGCCGCTCAAGGGCCTCTACGGAGACGGCCAGGGCGGTCCCGACGCCGACAAGGCGAAGGCGACGCTCGACGCAGCCGGAGTCACCGGCCCGGTCACCCTCAACCTGCAGTACTCGAACGACCACTACGGTCCGTCCTCGGGCGACGAGTACGCGCTGATCAAGGACCAGCTCGAGTCGTCGGGTCTGTTCACGGTCAACCTGCAGACCACGGAGTGGGTGCAGTACTCGAAGGACCGCTCGAGCGACGTCTACCCGGCGTACCAGCTCGGCTGGTTCCCCGACTACTCCGACGCCGACAACTACCTCTCGCCGTTCTTCATCAAGGAGAACTTCCTCGCCAACCACTTCGACGACGCCGAGGTGCAGTCGCTGATCGCCGAGCAGGTCTCGACGACGGACCCCGACGCGCGCACCGCGATCATCGAGGAGATCCAGGACAAGGTGGCGGCCCAGCTGTCGACCGTGCCCTACCTCCAGGGCTCGCAGGTCGCCGTCGTCGGCAGCACGGTGAGCGGCACCGAGGACACCCTCGACGCCTCGTTCAAGTTCCGCTACGGGGCGCTCAGCAAGAGCTGATCCACCCCCGGGGCCGGCGCCTCCTCCCGCAGGGGAGGCGCCGGCCTTTCTCCACGAAAGGCATCACGTGACGACAGCCACGGCGGCACCGCCCGCGCCCACCCGGCGCACGCGCGGCTCGGGAGGCGGACTCGGGCGCTACCTGCTCATCCGGTTCCTGCTCATCATCCCGACCGTCTTCATCCTCGTGACGATGGTGTTCCTGCTCATGCGCACGACCGGCGACCCGATCACGGCGGCGCTCGGCGGCCGTCTGACGGCCGACCAGCTGGCGGAGCGCGTGTCGGCCGCCGGATACGACCGCCCGCTTGTCGTGCAGTACGTCGAGTACCTGGGGGCGCTGCTCCGCGGCGACTTCGGCACGACGCTGAGCGACAACCGCCCCGTCACCGAGGTTCTGCTCACCTACGGCGCCGCCACCGTCGAGCTCGCGTTCTACGCGCTCACCGTGGCGTTCATCGTCGGCATCCCGCTCGGGATGCTCGCCGCGTACCACCGCGACCGCACGCCTGACGCGGTGCTGCGCATCTTCGCGATCCTCTGCTACGCGACTCCCGTCTTCTTCGCGGGTCTCCTGCTCAAGCTCGTCTTCTCGGTCTGGCTCAAGTGGTTCCCCGTCGCGGGTCGCGCGACGACGGGCACCGAGCTCTCGCTGCAGTTCCTCGAGAACAAGACCGGCATCTACCTGATCGACGCGATCCAGACCGGCGATCCCGCGGCCGTCGCCGACGTGCTCTCGCACGCGGTGCTGCCGGCGATCGCGCTCGGGCTGCTGACCGCGGGCATCTTCCTCCGCCTGGTGCGCACCAACGTGATCGGCACGCTCGGCACCGACTACGTCGACGCGGCGCGCTCCCGGGGAGTCAGTGAGTTCCGCCTCGTGCGGACCCACGCCTACCGGCCGGCGCTGATCCCGATCATCACGGTGATCGGCCTGCAGATCGCGCTGCTGCTCGGCGGCGCGGTGCTGACCGAGACGACCTTCGAGTGGAAGGGCCTCGGCTTCCAGCTCGCCGAGTACCTCCAGGCCCGCGACTTCGTCGCCGTGCAGGGCATCGTCGCCCTGCTCGCGGTGATCGTGGCGCTGACCAACTTCATCGTCGACGTCATCGCGGCGCTCATCGACCCGCGAGTGAGGTACTGACCATGACCGGCACCACTGCTCCAGCGCGCCCGCGCCGCCGCCTCGTCGACCGCCTCCCGGTCGTCCACCAGCTCCGGCAGAGCGTCGGGCTCCAGCGCGGGATGCTCGTCGCCGGTCTCGTGATCACCGGGGCGTTCCTCCTCGTCGCGCTCTTCGCTCCGCTGCTCGCGCCGTACGGCTACTCGCAGCTGCGCTCCGACGACGGTGCGTTCGGCGCCCAGCAGCCGCCGAGCGCCGAGCACCTCCTCGGCACCACCGTCGGCGGGTACGACGTACTGTCGCGCGTGCTGTGGGGAGCGCAGACCGCGTTCCTCGTCATCGTCGTCGCCGTCGTGCTGTCGATCTTCGCGGGCGTCTTCCTCGGGCTCGTCTCGGGCTACCTCGGCGGCTGGCTCGACCGCGTCCTCGTCGTGGTCTGCGACGCGATCTACGCGTTCCCGACGCTGCTGCTCGCGATCGTGATGTCGATCGTGATCTCCGGCGGCCAGTCGAACCTGTGGGCGGGAATCTTCGCCGCGGCGATCTCGATCACCGTGGTCTACATCCCGCAGTACTTCCGGGTGATCCGCGCCGAGACCGTGCGCATCAAGGGCGACGCGTTCGTCGAGTCGGCGAAGGTGATCGGAGCCTCCACCCCGCGGATCATGTTCCGCCACGTGCTGCGCAACGCCACCCGCACCCTCCCGCTGATCTTCACCCTCAACTCCTCCGAGGCGATCCTGACGCTGGCGGGCCTCGGCTTCCTCGGCTTCGGCATCGAGCCGACCTCGGCGGCCGAGTGGGGCTACGACCTCAACAAGGCGCTGTCCGACGTCACGAGCGGCATCTGGTGGACCTCCGTGTTCCCGGGGCTCGCCATCGTCCTCGTCGTGGTCGGCATCACGCTCGTCGGCGAGAGCCTCAACGATCTGGCCGACCCGCGCCTGCGCGGTCGGCGCGCAGTGGCCGCCGGAGCCGGCGACATCGCCGCGACCTCGGTCGTCCCGGGCGGCGTGCTCGTCGCCGACGGCCTGGAGACGCCGGGACACGATCCCAGCGCCGGAACGGAGCAGACCCGATGAGCGAGCGCAGACCTGTTGACGCGGAGCGGCCGATCGTCGACATCACCGACCTCGAGGTGGCCTTCGCCAGCGACCGGGGCGCCGTTCGCGCGGTCGCCGGAGTGAGCCTCCGGGTCGAGCGCGGCGAGGTGCTCGCGATCGTGGGGGAGTCGGGCAGCGGCAAGACCGTGACCGCCAAGACGATCCTCGGCCTCCTGCCCGAGACGGCCACCGCCTCGGGAGTCGTGCTGCTCTCGAAGAAGGACGGGAGCTCGTCGACCGACGTCGTCTCGGTCCCGAAGTCGCGCCTGCGCGAGATCCGCGGCACCGACGTGGCGATGGTGTTCCAGGAGCCGTCCACCGCACTCAACCCCGTCTTCACCGTCGGCTGGCAGATCGCCGAGGGCCTCCGCGCCCACGGCAGCGTGTCGAAGAAGGAGGCGCGGGCCCGGGCGATCGACGTGCTCCGGACGGTCGGCATCCCCGAACCGGAGAAGCGGGTCGACTACTACCCGCACCAGTTCTCGGGCGGGCAGAAGCAGCGCGTCGTGATCGCGATGGCGCTGGTGCTGGATCCGGGCCTCATCGTCGCCGACGAGCCGACGACCGCGCTCGACGTCACCGTGCAGGCCGAGATCCTCGACCTGCTCCGCCGCTGCCGCGACGACTTCGGCACCTCCATCGTGCTGATCACGCACAACATGGGGGTCGTGGCCGACCTCGCCGACCGCGTCGCCGTGATGTACCAGGGCGAGCTCGTCGAGCAGGCGCCGGTCGCCGAGCTCTTCGCCGCGCCGAAGGCCGAGTACACCAGGAAGCTCCTCGCCGCGGTCCCGCACGTGGGCCAGGGCGTCGAGCGCGCCAAGGTCCGCGCCAGGGAGCGCGCCGAGGCGCCGGAGGCCGAGACCCTCGTCGAGGCCGACGGCCTGCGGATCCAGTACCCCGGCCGGCTGGGCCGCGCCGGCTTCGTCGCGGTCGACGGCGTCTCCTTCCGCATCCGCGCGGGGGAGGTGCTCGGCCTCGTCGGCGAGAGCGGCTCGGGCAAGACGACCATCGGCCGCGCGATCGCCGGCCTGACCACCGTCACCGGCGGCTCGCTCCGCGTGCTCGGCAAGGAGATGCGCGGGATCCGCGAGCGCAGCTTCCGGCCGGTCCGCGGCGACATCGGCTTCGTGTTCCAGGACCCGGGATCGAGCTTCAACCCGCTGCTGACGATCGCCGAGGGCGTTGCCGAACCGCTGATCGTGCACGGGCGCTTCCGCGACCCGGGAGCGGCCAGGAACCGCGTCGACGAGCTGCTCGAGGCGGTGCAGCTGCCCCGCTCCTACGGCGACCGCTACCCGCACGAGCTCTCGGGCGGCCAGCGTCAGCGCGCGAGCCTGGCGCGGGCCCTGGCGCTCGAGCCGAAGCTCCTGATCGCCGACGAGCCCACCTCGGCGCTCGACGTCTCGGTGCAGGCGCGAGTCCTCGAGCTCTTCGCCGAGCTGCAGAAGGAGTTCGGCTTCGCCTCGCTCTTCATCAGCCACGACCTCGCCGTCGTCGATCTGCTCGCCGATCGGATCGCCGTGCTCTACCGCGGTGAGCTGGTCGAGGAGGGCACGGGCGAGGAGGTGCTGTCGGCGCCGAAGCACCCCTACACCCAGCGCCTGCTCGCCTCGCTGCCCGTGCCGGATCCGGGGGAGCAGGCCGAGCGGCGCGAGCTCCTCCGCCGGATCACGCAGGCGGAGCGCACCGCATGAGCGCCGAGGCCCCCATCGTCGTCGACGACCTGAGCGTCGAGTACCCGCCGCGGGGGATCAGCCGCCGCTGGACCGCGCTGCGCGGGGTGAGCCTCCGGGTCGAGCCCGGTGAGGTGCTCGGCGTCCTCGGCGGCAGCGGATCGGGCAAGTCCACGCTGGCGCGGGTCCTCGGCGGCGAGGGGCTCACCGGAGACAGCGCGCGGACCAAGCCCGTGATCGTCGGAGGCGACGCCACGATCGCCGGGCACGGCCTCCGCCACCTGCCCACCCGCGGGATCAAGCGCTTCACCTTCGACGTCGCCTATCTCGCCCAGGACGCGGGCGCGGTCCTCCGGCCCGAGCTGACCGTCTCGGAGCTGATCGCGGAGCCGATCTACCTCCGCGACCGCCACTTCGACCCGCGCGAGGCGGCCGTCCGCGTGGCGACGCTGCTCGACTCGGTGCACCTGCCGCTGTTCCTGCTCGACCGGTTCCCCTACGAGCTCTCGAGCGGCCAGCGCCAGCGGGTCGCGATCGCCCGCGCCCTCGTCCTCGGACCGAAGGTGCTGATCGCCGACGAGCCGACCTCGGGCATCGACGCGACCGTCCGCGAGTCGATCGTCGACCTGCTCGCCGATCTGCGGCGACGCGAGGGCTTCGCGGCCGTGGTCGTCACGCACGACATCGACGTGCTGAGCCGGGCGACCGACCGCGTCGCGGTCCTGGTCGGCGGCGAGGTCGTCGCCTACGGTCCGCTGCTCGAAGTGCTCACCGGCGCGCGACACCCCTACGTGCGCGAGCTCGGCTCCGCGTTCGCCGAGTACGAGCGCTTCGACGCGAGCCGCGCGCTGCGCGTCGCACCGGTGGAGGAGCAGGCGTGAGCACTCCGCGGATCGCCGTCCTTCCCCGCACCAAGCCGGTCTTCACCGAGGCGATCGAGGCGGGCGGCGGCCGGGTCGTGGGGGTGGATGAGGATCCGGAGGCGCTGCTCTGGCTGTCCTACGGACGCACCGACGAGCTCGCGGCGGTCCTCGCGGTGCACCCCGGCATCCGCTGGGTGCAGCTGCCGTGGGCCGGTGTCGACGTCTTCTCCCCGGTCCTGGAGGGCTCAGATCTGCGCTGGACCAGCGCCAAGGGCGCCTATGCCGAGCCGGTGGCCGAGCACGCGCTCGCGCTGACCCTGGCGCTGCTGCGCTCCCTGCCCGAGCGGGCCCGGGCGCGGTCGTGGGGCGAGAAGCGCGCCGCGACCCTGCACCGCGCGCGGGTCGTCGTCGTCGGCGCGGGCGGGATCGCGACCCAGCTGCTGCGGCTGTTGAGCGTGTTCGACGCGCACATCACCGTCGTCCGCCGCACCGCGGAGGCGCTGCCGGGCGCCGAGAGGACCGTCACCGCCGACCGCCTCAACGAGGTCGTCGCCGACGCGGATGTCGTCGTGCTCGCCGCGGCGGCGACCGGATCAACGGCGAGGCTCGTCGACGCGGCGCTCCTCGAGCGGATGCCCGAGAGCTGCGTCCTCGTCAACGTCGCCCGGGGAACTCTGGTCGACACGGACGCGCTCGTCACCGCCCTGGCCGAGGGACGGATCGCCGGGGCCGCCCTCGACGTCACCGACCCCGAGCCGCTGCCCGACGGGCATCCGCTCTGGGGCGAGCCGCGGTGCCTGATCACCCCGCACACGGCCGACACTCCGGAGATCACGGCGCCGCTGCTCGCCGAGCGCGTGCGCGCGAACGTGGCCGCCTTCGCGGCCGGGGAGCCGCTGCTCGGGCTCGTCGACACGGACGCCGGGTACTGAGCTGGTGCTCCGCGCCGATTTGGTCTGCGGGCAGAGTTTGGTAAAGTGGCTACGCGCTGTTCACCCCCGGGTGGGCGGATGATCCTCGATAGCTCAATTGGCAGAGCAATCGGCTGTTAACCGGTAGGTTCTTGGTTCGAGTCCAAGTCGGGGAGCGAAGGGCCTGGGACTCCACTCTCGGGCCCTTTTTCTTTGCCCGGAATCGTGTGCACAGCCTTGATCGCGTGCACACCAGGCCGGGCGCACAGCACCGATACGGAGGCGCGATGCGCGACGACGTCCTCGATCTCCTCCGCCGACGACCCGACGTCGAGGGCGTGTCCCTCGTCGCGGTCGACGCGAGCGACCGCCTCCTCCTCGACCTCGTCGTCGAGCGCGGGATCACCGGCTCGATCGGCGTCGTGGGCGACGCCTACGGCGCTCTCACCCTCGCTCTCGCGGCAGACGGAGTGGCCGTCCGCGTCATCCAGGACACGGTCACCGCCGAGCTCGCCCTCGCCGCGAACGCCGACGCCGTGCGCGCGGCCGGCATCGAGCTCGCGCCGTTCGAGATCGTCGACTCGGTGAGCGCCGCGGCCGACGGCGCCGCCGCGATCCTCGTCCGCCTCCCGCGCTCGCTCCATGCGCTGGCCGAGATCGCGGCGTCCGCCGCCCTCGCGGCGCCGAGTGCCGCGCTGATCGCCGCGGGCCGCATCAAGCACATGTCGCACGGCATGAACGCTGTGCTCGACGCCCGCTACGAGCGGGTCGACGTCAGCCTGGCGCGGCAGAAGTCGCGCGCTCTGATCGCGAGCACCGCGCGCCCGGTCCAGCCGCCGGCGCCGAGCGCCGACCGCCGCCGGCTCGACGAGTTCGGTCTCGACGTGGTCGCGCTCGCGGGCGTCTTCTCCGGCGCACGCCTCGACCTCGGCACCCGTGCGCTCCTCGCCGCGGTCGACGTCGCCGCCCTGCCCGCCGGCACGGCCGTCGACCTCGGCTGCGGCACCGGCATCCTCGCCGCCGTGCTCGCCCGCTCCCGCGCCGATCTCGACGTGATCGCCACCGACTCCTCCAGGGCTGCGACCGAGTCGGCCCGGGCCACCGCCGCGGCGAACGGACTCGCCGAGCGGGTTCGCGTCCTCCGCGACGACAACGCCTCGACGATCCCCGTCGGCTCGGTCGACGTCGTGCTCTGCAACCCGCCCTTCCACTCCGACGGAGCCGTGACCGACCTCGTCGCGCACCGGATGATCCGCGCGGCCGGGCGTATTCTGCGCCCCGGCGGTCAGCTCTGGACGGTCTTCAACTCGCACCTCGCGCACCCCTCCGAGCTCCGCCGCTCGGTCGGGCCGACCAAGGTCGTCGCCCGCGACCGCAAGTTCACGGTCGCCCGCTCGACCCGCGTCGACCCGAGCTGACCGCAAGCCCCACCTGTGCGTCGGGCACCCGGGTCCGCTCCCGGGTACCATCGCTCTCCGGCGTTCCCCCGCGCCGCTCCCACCGACCCGAACCGGAGGCCGTCGTGCTCGAGATCGTCGTCCTCGTCCTCGCCCTGATCGTCGCCGTCGCGGCCGTGGTGCTCTGGCGCCGCTCCGCCACCGCCGAGCGCGCCGCCCGCGACTCGCAGCGCGAGGCGGCCGCCCGCACCGCGCGACTCGAGATGGTCGTCGGTGAGCAGGAGGCCAGGCTCCGCATCGTCGGCGAGCTCGAGCAGCTCGCCGTCCGCAGCGCCTCGCACGTCGTCGAGGAGGCCGAGAGCGTCCGCCTCACCATCGAGCGCGACCCGGCCGCCGCGACCCGCTCGGCCGTCAGGGCGGTGCGCGCCGCGGAGGCGTCCCTCGCCCAGCTGCGCCGCATCGCGACCGTCGCCGCCGTCGACGCGGGCGAGCTCCCGATCACCGGCAGCACCGAGCCGCTCGTCTCCGACGCCCGCGAGCGCGGGCTCGTGGTCGCCGAGAGCAGCACCGGTGAGCCGTTCCCGCTGCAGGACGGTGCCGAGGTGGCCGTCCTGCGCGTGCTCGAGTACGCCTTCGACTCGGCGTTGACCAGCGGCGGCGCCGGCACCGAGGTGCGGATCACGTCGAACTGGACCGCGACCGGCCTCCGCGTCGATGTCGAGGACGACCGCGAGCGACACGGAGGCGCCGAGCACGACGAGAGCGCCGTCGACGCCGATCTGCGCGCCCTCACCGAGCGCATCGACAGCCCCGCCCTCTCCGAGCTGCGCGAGCGCGCGGCCCTGTTCGGAGGCGACATCACCGAGAAGCGGACCCCCGGCGTCGGCCGCTCGGTCACCGCCGCCTTCCCCGCCGTCCGCCACCACAACGGCGTCCACGGCGTCGACCTGGCCTGAGCCGACACCCCGCCACCCACGGCCGCCGGATCCCCGCCCCCCCCTGCTGGTCGAGTAGCCCCGCAGGGGCGTATCGAGACCCACCAGCGTCAGCACCTGGAGCTTCAGCCCCTGTCTTCTGACGGACGTGGATCTCGATACGCCCGCTGCGCGGGCTACTCGATCAGCGAGAGTGGGGCCGATCGCAGAAGGTTGTGACCTGCTCTGCGGGCTGCGAGCTCGATCCACAGGCGGGCACCCCCGCCCCGGACCTCAGTCCTCCAGGTGCTCGACGCCCGGCAGCCACGACCGGCCCGGGACTCCCCAGCCGCGCTTGCGCGTGATCTTCGCGACGGGCTTCTGGTAGTCGTGCTCGAGCCGGTCGATGTAGAGCACCCCGTCGAGGTGGTCGAACTCGTGCTGGAACACGCGCGCGAACCAGCCCTCCGCCTCGATCTCGAAGGCCTTCCCGTCGAGGTCGACCGCGCGCAGGATCGCCCGCTCGGAGCGCCGGAGCGGGAACCGCTCGCCCGGGAACGACAGGCACCCCTCCGCCTCGGTGTCCTCGTCGGCCTCGCCGAGAGGTGTGGGCGTGACGTAGAGCTCGGGATTGATCGCCACCCCGCGGCGGGGCGTGCCGTCGTCGGCCGCGTAGTCGTAGACGAAGAGCCGCAGCGGCACCCCGACCTGGGGGCCGGCGAGGCCGACTCCGGGCGCCGTGTCCATCGTCTCGAACATGTCGGCGACGAGGGTCCGCAGCGCGTCGTCGAACGCGGTCACGGGGGCGGCGGGGGAGTGCAGGACGGGGTCGCCGGCGATGAGAATGGGGAGGACGGCCATGCCGACCAGGGTATCGCGGGCCTCCGCGCGCCCCGTCCTCACGGTCATCCGGTGGTCTTCCCGGGTCACCCGTGCGTCGGAGGATCCCCGGATCGAATCTGGATAGGGTCGAGACCATGCCTTCCGATCTCGCCGAGCTGACCGAGCAGTTCACGCTCGACCCGGCGCAGTTCATCGGCATCCCGATCGCCCTCGTCGGCGCCGTGTTCCTCTCTCTCGGAGCGCAGTTCCAGCATCGCGGAGTGGTCAAGGTCGAGCGGTTCTCGAAGCGCTCCGGCTCCTCCGGCCTCAGCGGCGGCCAGCTCTTCTCCCTCCTCTCGCGCCCCTCGTGGGTGATCGGCACCCTGATGCTCGCCCTGGCGATCGTCTTCCAGCTCACGAGCCTCGGCTTCTCGCCGCTGATCGTGGTGCAGCCGCTCGGCGCCGTCGCGCTGGTCATCACCGCCGTCGTCAACGCGCGGGTGAGCAAGGTCCGCCTCAACAGGGCGTCGATCAGGGCGATCATGCTCTGCGTCGGAGGCGTCGGCGCCTTCGTCCTCGTCGCCGCCTTCAACGCGGTCGACAAGCCGATCCAGACCTCGCAGCTGATCACGATCCTCGTGATCCTCGCCGTCGTGCTCGCGGTGTTCATCGTGGCGTTCACCGTCTTCCGCAAGCGCGCCCGGGCGATCTTCTACATCCTCGGAGCCGGAGTCGTCTACGGCTTCGTCGCGACGCTCGCCAAGGTGGTGCTCAACCGCATCAAGTTCGGCGAGTTCGACGCCCTCACCGTCGTCTGCGTCGTCGCGCTCCTCGCCGCCACGGCCCTCGGCGGCTACTTCGTGCAGAACGCGTACTCGTCGGGCCCGCCCGACCTGGTCGTCGCGGGTCTCACCGTCATCGATCCGCTCGTCGCCGTCGCCATCGGCATCGTCGTCCTGGGAGAGGCGCAGTACGCGGCTCCGTGGGCGATCCCGCTTTTCGTCCTGGCGGGCGTCGTCGCGATCTGGGGCGTCTTCCTCCTCGCCAAGCACCACCCGCAGGCGCGCTGAGCGGCACCGGCGACGCAGGGCGCCCCCCTGCCGTCGCAATCCGCGGATCCGCTGACCCCCCTCGGTACACTGGGCCCCGCGCCGAGATGCCACGACATCGACCAGAAGCCGATCGCTCCTCTTCTCCTCAGCCGGAGCGACACGACCCACCGAAGGAATCACTCCGTGTCAGACCCCCGCGACGCAGCCCGACCCGAGGCGCCCGCGCCCGCCGATGCGAAGCGGCTGACCGTGGTGATCGGCTGCGACACCTTCGCGCCGAACGTCAACGGGGCGGCCAAGTTCGCCGAGCGCCTCGCTGCGGGTCTCGTGCAGCGCGGCCACGAGGTCCACGTCGTCGCCCCCTCGGCCGACGGCTGGAGCGGCACCCGCGTCGAGACGCACGAGGGGCAGCGGATGATCGTCCACCGCCTCTTCAGCCTCCGCTGGTACCCCCACGACTGGCTGCGGTTCGCGATGCCGTTCCGCATCCGGCAGAACAGCGCGCGGATCCTCGACGAGGTGAAGCCCGACGTCGTGCACTTCCAGTCGCACATGATCGTCGGCCGCGGTCTCAGCATCGCCGCTGAGGATCGCGGCATCCGCATCATCGGCACGAACCACTTCATGCCCGAGAACCTGCTCGAGTTCACGCTGCTCCCCACGGCCGTCCAGGCCAAGGCCATCCAGATGGCGTGGCGGGCCGCCCGTCGCACCTTCGGTCGTGCGGAGGCGGTCACCACGCCGACCCGCAAGGCCGCCCAGTTCCTCGAGAAGTTCACGGGCCTCAAGGACGTCCAGGCCATCTCCTGCGGCATCGACGCCGACAACTACACGCCCGACTTCACGCCCCGCCCCGGCAACAGCATCCTGTTCGTCGGCCGGGTCACGGGCGAGAAGCACATCGACGTCCTGCTCCGGGCCGTCGCGCTGCTCGACCCGTCGCTCGACGCCAAGCTCGAGATCGTGGGCGGAGGCGACCAGATGCGGAACCTCCAGCAGCTCGCGTCGAGCCTCGGCATCGCCGATCGCGTCCGCTTCACGGGCTACGTCGAGGATGCTGAGCTGAAGGAGGCGTACACCCGCGCCACCGTCTTCGCGATGCCCTCCATCGCCGAGCTGCAGAGCATCGCGACCATGGAGGCGATGGCCTCGGCCCTGCCCGTCGTCGCCGCCGACGCGATGGCGCTCCCGCACCTCGTGCACGACGGCGAGAACGGCTACCTCTTCGCGCCGGGCGATGCGCAGGCGCTGGCCGACCGCCTCACCGACGTGCTCTCGGCGGAGCCGGACGCGCTCGAGGCGATGAAGCGCGCCTCCCTCCGCATCGTCGCCGCACACGACATCAACCGCACGATCAGCACATTCGAGAGCCTGTATCGTGGGGAGCCGGTGGCCGATCCGGCCTCCGACGCAGCGTCCGCTCCGGCCGGCCGATCCTGACGGATCCCGCCCCGCAGTCGCCGCGGGGCGTTAGCTCAGCTGGTCAGAGCAGCGGACTCATAATCCGTCGGTCACGGGTTCAAGTCCCGTACGCCCTACGTTCCTGAGTCCGTGGCCCGGGGTCCGTGCGCACGCCGACCACGCAGTAGTCGACGTAGTCGGCGCCGACTACGTCGACTCGTGCGGAGTCGCGGGTCGAGGCGCGAGCCGCTCAGGCGTCGGGGCGCGACTTCTTCAGGCGGGTCTTCGCGGCGCGCTCGGTCAGCACCGAGAGGTAGTCCTGGATCGGGCGGTCGGCCAGGGCGTCGAGTTCGGCGCGCACGACCGATTCGACCTCGGCCTCGGGCCGGTCGGGGAAGCGGCCCCGGAGGCGCGCGGACACTTCGGACACGATCTCGTCGAGGTTCACTTCGGTAGGCACCGGGAGATCATGCACCGGTCCGGTGAACGGCAGGTGCGAGCGTGAGAGCGCGATCATGGGAGTCCTCGAAGCCGCGCTGAGTCCTCTACTGGGGGCGCGGGGCCGACCATCCCGTGCCTACTCTGGTCGCGGACGCAACGGGGCTTTCGCTCGCACTGCTGGACGACCCGGCGGTGGGTGGCAGCCGGCTCTCTCGGCGTCGTCCCGCTCGGTCGCGACGGACGACGGAGGATCACCGGTGGACCGCATGGAGCTCGCGACGACACTGCACGCCCTGGCCAGGACATCCCTCTCGGATGCGGTGACCCGCGCCGTCAACCGGGGCGACCTGAAGGTCGCGCCGCTGCCGGTGCGTGCCGTCGCGGTCACGCCGACCCGCCGGGGCTCCCGTCGACGGACCGACGACGACACGGTCCAGACCGCCGGCGTCAACGCCTGGGCTCTCGACGACGCGACCGCCGTCGCCCTCGCGCGCGGCGGGATCCTGATCAAGGACGCCGCCGACGGCGTGTTCGTCTCACCGACCGTGGCCGAGCTCGCCGAGGCGCGCGACGAGCGGGAGCTGGCCGGCTACCTCGCGGACGCCGAGGAGCTCATCGCCGTCGTCCTCGGGCACTCCGGATCCTCGAGCAGGTGAGCGCTAGCACGTCCGTGGCCCCGACGCCCGTACTGGCCGCCCGGAGCCGGACGTGATTGCCTGAACACGTGCCTGATCTCCCGATGTTCCCGCTCGGCTCCGTGCTCCTGCCGCACATGCCGCTCCCGCTCCGGCTGTTCGAGCCGCGGTACCTGCGGATGCTCGGCGACGTCCTCGAGGATGACAGCCCCTCCTTCGGCGTGGTCCTCATCGAGCGCGGGCAGGAGGTCGGCGGCGGCGATCAGCGCTTCCCCGTCGGCACCGTCGCGCGCATCCTGAACATCGACGGCGAGGAGGCGTTCGTGACGCTGGACTCGGTGGGGGAGGACCGCTTCGAGGTCGTCCGCTGGTACGACGACGATCCGTACCCCAAGGCCGAGGTGCGGCCCCTGGCTCCGCTCGAGTGGGACTCGAGCCTCGATGCGACGCTGCGGGAGACGGAGTCGGCGGTCCGCACGGCCCTCGCGGTCGCGAGCGAGTTCGTCGAGCAGCGCTACGGCGCCGTCGTCGAGCTCGCCGAGGATCCGGCGGCGCACGCCTGGCAGCTCGCGGGAGTGGCTCCGGTCACCGAGATCGACCGCCTGACGTTCCTCCGCAGCGCGTCGATGGCGGACCTGCTCGAGGCGGTCCGCGCGCGCTCGGCCGAGGCGACGGAGTCGTTCAGGGCCGGCTGGGCCTGACGCTCACTCCTCGAGCGCGACTCCGCGCTCCTCGGCGAGGCGCACGAGATCGTCGACGATGACGAGCGCCATCCGCACGGAGCGGTCGCGGCGGTAGTCCTCGGCGTTCGCATCTATCCTCGGCGCCCGGTCGAGCGTCTCCTCGATCGACTGCGCCAGCTCGCGCCACGCGTCCTGGCGGGCGTCGTCGACGAGGGCCGCCAGGTACTGCTCGTCCCGGGCGCGCTCGCGCAGGGCGTCCGCGACGGCGAGGGACAGCTTCTCGCGGTGGTCGAGGTTGTCGACGTCGGCCGACCGGTAGTCGTGCACGTGATCGGAGCGACCCTCGACGTAGGTGACATCGACGGCGATCGAGCGCACGCGCCGTGCCGCCGCCTCCGACTCGCCGGCGAGCTTCTCGAGCTCTCCCGCGGCGACGACCGAGTAGTGGCCGACGTCGAAGGGCACGTCGGCGGTGAGTCCGTCCATCAGGATCCGGTTCTTCACGGCCATCCTGCTCGCGTACTGCGCGAGCATCAGGCCCTCCTCCGCGGCCTCCTCGACCGAGACGGGGTCGCGCACAGGGTTGTCATCGGGGTCGAACGGCTCCATCTTGAACCTGCGTCGACGGCGGAACCACACGCGCGTCACCTGCATCCCGATACCGGCCCCGACCGCCGGAGCACCTCTTCGAGAGTACCCGTCGGGCGGGGGCCGCGGGCGGAGGTTTGCGCGTCGGCTGCCGCGGTGACGACCGCCTGAAGCGGACCGGCTCGCCCCGATCGCCGTCGATACGGCCCTCGGCCGCCGACCGTGACCGGTCGGACCGCGTGGCGGATCCTCCGCGGGACCCCTGATCGCGTTGACTGGGGGGATGGACCACCGGCGCATCTCGGTCGTCGTCCCCGTCAAGGATGACGCCCGGCATCTCGAGCGACTGCTCGCCCTCCTAAGCGAGCAGACGCTCGCCCCCTTCGAGGTCGTCGTCGTCGACGACTGCAGCACCGACGACAGCGCCGAGGTCGCTCGCGCGGCCGGTGCCCGGGTGGTGGTGCACGACGGCGCGGGGATCCCGGCGAGCACGGCGCACGGCTTCGACGTCGCCCGCGGGGCGGTGCTCGCCCGGCTCGACGCCGACTCGCAGCCGGGACCCGACTGGATCGCGCGCCTCGCCGGGCACTTCGCCGATCCCGCGGTGGGCGCGGTGACCGGCCCGGGTCGCTTCGTCGAGCTCGGACCGGTGGCGCGGACCGCGGCCCGCCTGGTCTACATGGACGCGTACTTCGCCCTGATGGGCTCGGCCCTGGCCAACTGGCCGCTGTTCGGCTCGAACTGCGCGATCCGCCGCTCGGCGTGGGAGGAGATCGCAGGCGAGATGCACCGCCACGACCCGTACGTCCACGACGATGTCGAGATCAGCGTGCACCTCGGTCTGCGGCACCGGATCGTGCTCGACCGGCACCTGGTGGTCGGCATCTCGGCCCGGCCCTTCGGGGCGCCGGTCGACATGCTCCGGCGCCTGGATCGGGCACTGCACACTCTGCGGACCCACCGCGGGCTCGGGGCGCCGGTGCTGCGCTGGACGCACCTGGTGCGCCGGAACCGGATCGAGCGGCTGCGCGCCCTCGCGGCGTCGCGGCGCGGCTAGGCGACCGGCCGCTCCTCCTTCGGCATGGCCCATACCGCGGCGAGCATTCTCAGCGCGAGGACGGTCAGGGCGATGCAGACCGATCGGGTGCCCGCCGCGAGATCGGCTGCAGCGGGAGTGCCGTCTCCGGTGGCGGCGTTGACGATCGCGCCGAAGACGGCGACCGCGACCGCACTGCCGATGTTGCGGGCGAAGAAGTTGGTCGACGAGACGACGCCGCGCTCGTTCCACTCGACGCTCGCCTGCGCGCGGATGAGCGTCGGAGTCGCGACGAGGCCCATCCCCGCGCCGATGATCACGCAGAAGCCCGCGATCTCCCACAGCGACGAGGACTGCCCGAGCAGGATGGTCAGCCCCGTTCCGATCACCACCAGCGTCGCGCCGATGAATCCCGTGGTGCGGAACCCGATCCGGAGGTAGAGCCTGCCGGAGAGACTCGCGGCGACGGGCCAGCCCAGCGTCATCGCAGCGACCGCGAATCCCGCGCCGAGCGCCGAGCTGCCGAGGACGCCCTGGGCGAAGGTCGGGAAGTAGGACGTGACGCCGAGCGTGATCGCACCGACGGTGACCGACACGAGGCTCGTCGAGATCAGGACCCGCCGCGTGAGCACCCAGAGCGGCAGGACCGGGGCCGCCGCCCGCCGCTCGATGGCGACGAACGCCGCGAACGCGAGCGCCGAGAGCACGAAGACGCCGATGCCGGCGGGGGATAGCCACGGCCAGGCGCTGCCTCCCTCGAGCAGCCCGAGGATCAGCAGGGCCGTGCCGATCGCGAGGACGGCGGCACCCGGAAGATCGATCGGCTGACGCTCGCCGCGGGTCGTCTCGCGGAAGTTGCGGACGAGCAGGAACGCCGCGAGCAGGCAGAGCGGGATGTTGACGAGGAAGATCCCGCGCCAGGCGCCGAGGTCGGAGAGCACGCCGCCGAGGGTCGGGCCGACGACGGAGGAGATGCCCCAGACGCTCGCCAGGTAGCCCTGGGTCTTGGCGCGCTCGGCGACCGTGTAGATGTCCCCTGCGATCGTGATGCCCATCGGCTGGATCGCTCCGGCTCCGAGGCCCTGGAGAGCGCGGAACGCGATCAGCGCGGGCATGCTCCAGGCGAGACCGCATAGGAGCGACCCGAGCAGGAACAGGCCGATCCCGATGAGCATGATCGGCTTGCGCCCGACGACGTCCGCGAGCTTGCCGTAGAGCGGGACCGAGACGGCCTGGGCGAGCAGGTAGACCGAGAACAGCCAGGGGAACTGCTCGAAGCCCCCGAGGTCCGCCACGATCGAGGGCACGGCGGTCGCGAGGATGGTGGCGTCCAGCGCGACCAGCGCGGTCGAGATCATCAGGGCGAGGAGGATCGGACCGCGTTCGGAGCGCAGTCCGACGCTGGCGCGAGTGGGGGCGTCGGTCATTCCTCCCACGCTATTGCAGAGCCGGGGTATGGAATGAGGGCTCGACGGGCTCGGTAGACTCGTCGTATGGAACTCGTCCTCTGGCTCGTCGTGGCCGCCATCGCCGGTGCCGGCATCGTCTCCGGCGTCGCCGCCCTGATCGCCATGACGAAGGCTCCCTGGTCCGACAGGTAGGCCCGGCGCGGCAGGCGGCCCCGGCCGGCTGCGCGACCTCGGTCCGATGCACTGACCCGGTCCGCTGAGCGGCCGGCATCCATCGTCACCGCACTCCTCCCGCTCACTGGTAGGCGCGCACGACGCTCCAGCACGGATCCGTCGACGCGATGACGTCGAGGACGAAGGCGCCTCCGGTCTCGAGGTCGGTGGCCTGGAAGCGCCAGCCGCCGATGCTGACCGGCGCCCCTCCGAAGGTCGGCGGGTAGCCCTCGAGCGGCGCCCACCAGTCGCTCGTGCAGGTCCACACCGTGGGCCGGTCCGTGACGCGGTACCGGCCGCCCCTCCACTCGAGCGCGATCGGCACGCCGTCGTCGTCGGTGGAGACCACCGCGGTCTCGTCGATCACCGCCATCGACGGCCTCCGTTCGCCTCTGCACGACCCGCCGTGACGGTTGGTCGTTCGAACATCTGTTCGATAGTCTGCGAGTGTACGCCGCGGCGCCCGTGCTCGCCACGGCCGCGGATCGACCGGGCAGGAGGCGCGATGATCGAGTGGAGTCCCCTCCAGATGCTGCGCAGCAGCGGGCCCGACGAGTGGGTCATGGTCGACGCGATGCGCACGGGCCGGATCGGTCTCGTCCGCAGGATCGAGACGGGCCCGTACCGCGAGACCTGGTTCAGGGCGGTCACCTGGTCGGCCGATCCGAGCCGGCGCGAGCTCGTCGGCTACTCGCCGTCGATGGAGGCGATCGCCGACGCGCTCTGGAAGCGGCAGCCGCTCACCGCGCAGGAGAAGCCCTTCCCGGGCTATCCGCCGTCGACGACGACGGCACGGTGATCGCGGCGGCCGGGGTGCGGGCGCGCTCGGCGGGGGAGAATGATCGGATGCTCCTCGCACTCGCCGGCGGCCCCACGGGGGAGTGGACGGTGCTCTCGGCCGACTCCGGAGAGACGGTGGCCACGGGGCGGGGTCCCCTCGAGCTCGCGTCGCTCGTGCGCGCTCGCGAGGCCGAGAGGCCGCGCTGGGTGTGGGACGACACCGCACGCTGGTACCCCGCCCTGCTCGAGGCCGGCGTGAGCGTCGCGCGCTGCCACGACCTGCGGCTGTCGCGGGCGATCCTCCGCCGTTCGGTCGCCACCGCCGGATCTGAGCTCGCGCGGTCGCCCGGCGACGCGTGGGACGGTGGCGCCGCCGTCCCCGCCGCGGGCGACACCCTGCTCGGCTTCGAGGAGGCATCGGGCGAGGAGGGGGAGCTCGATCCCCTCGAGGAGCTCGCCCGCCAGGAGGCGGCGCTCTCGCGGGCGACGGGAGCCGGCCGGCTGCGCCTCCTGCTCGCGGCCGAGTCGGTCGGCGCCCTCATCGCGCGCGAGATCGCCGCCGCCGGTCTGCCCTGGAGCGCCGACGTCCACGACCGGGTGCTCACCGAGGCGCTCGGGCCCAGGCCGCACTTCGGCGGCCGTCCCGAACGGCTCGAGGCGCTGGCGAACCGCATCCGCGCCGAGCTCGCGGCTCCCGAGCTGAACCCCGATTCGCCGGCCGACCTGATCCGGGCGCTCCGACGCGGCGGGCTCGCCGTCGAGTCGACCCGCTCCTGGGAGCTGCAGTCGCTCGAGCACCCGGTGATCGCGCCGCTGCTCGAGTACAAGAAGCTCTCGCGCCTGCTGACGGCGAACGGCTGGGCCTGGTTGGACTCCTGGGTGCACGGCGGGCGGTTCCGCCCCGAGTACGTGGTCGGCGGCGTGGTCACCGGCCGCTGGGCGACCTCCGGCGGAGGCGCGCTGCAGCTGCCGCGCCAGATCCGCGCCGCGGTGGTCGCCGATCCCGGCTGGAAGCTGGTCGTCGCCGACGCCGCGCAGCTCGAGCCGCGCATCCTCGCGGCGATGTCCGGCGACTCCGCGATGGCGGCGGCCGGCCGCGGGCGCGACCTCTACCAGGGCATCGTCGACGCCGGGGTCGTCCCCGATCGGGCGCGGGCCAAGGTCGCGATGCTCGGCGCGATGTACGGGGCGACGAGCGGGGAGGCGGGGCGACTGCTCCCACGACTCGCCCGGGCGTACCCGCGCTCGGTCGCCCACGTCGAGGCGGCGGCGCGGGCGGGGGAGCGGGGGGAGCCGGTGTCGACCTGGCTCGGCCGCAGCTCGCCTCCGGGTGCGGCTCTCGACTCCGACGCTCCCGATGCGCGCAGCGGCCAGCGGGCCCGCGAGTGGGGCCGGTTCACCCGCAACTTCGTCGTGCAGGGCACGGCGGCCGAGTGGGCGCTCTGCTGGATGGGCGAGCTGCGGGCGCGGCTGCGCCAGGGCGACGCGCACCTCGTGTACTTCCTGCACGACGAGGTCATCGTGCACGCGCCGGCGGAGGCGGCCGACCGCGTCGCGGCGATCCTCCGCGACTCGGCGGTGCGCGCCGGCCGGGCTCTGTTCGGCGACTCGGAGGTCGACTTCCCGATCACCGTCGCCGTGGTCGACTCGTACGATCAGGCGAAGTAGGCGGCCCGCGTCCGGATGACCCGCGGGACGGGTCAGCGGATCAGTACCAGTGCGGCGAGCGCGAGTTCCACTTCGACCAGGCGGTGCACGGCGAGCCGTAGACGTCCGCGATGTACGCGAGACCCCAGTCGATCTGGGTCGCCGCGTTGGTCTGGTAGTCGGAACCGTAGGTGGCCATCTTGCTGGCGGGCAGGGCCTGCGGGATCCCGTAGGCGCCGGAGGAGCGGTTCAGCGCGTTCCAGCGCCATCCCGACTCGCCGTTCCAGAGCGGGACGAGGCAGGAGTCCATCTGGTCCTGGCCCCAGCCGTGGTTGCCCATCACGGAGCGGGCGTAGGCCTGCGCCTGCGAGGGGGACATGCCGTCGGTGCGACCCGCGTAGGTGCTGAGAGCGGCGATGGTCTGGGCCGAGCTGTTCCGCGCTCCGGTCGGGTCGTCGTTGCCGAGCTGCAGGGGTCCTCCTCCGGAGGAGGGGGCGGCGGGAGCCGCGACGGGCGCGGGGGCGGCGGGAGCATTCGCTGCCTGCTGGCGGCGCGCCTCCTCCTCGGCGGCGAGCCGGGACTGGCGCTCCTGCTCCTCGAAGTCGGCCTTGGCCTGCTGACCGGTCGAGTACTCCTCCTCGAGCGCGGCGGTCGTGTTCTTGAGCGACGCGAGCTGCTCGTAGAGCTGAGCGCTGTACTGCTCCTGCTCGGCGACCTTGGCGTCGGCGTCCGCCTGGGCGGCCTGCGCGGTCTCGAGCGCGTCCTCGGCGGCCGAGGCGAGCGACGCCCGCTCGGTACGGGCCTGCTCGGCCTGGGTGGCGAGAGCGCCGGCCTGGTTCTCGGTCGACTCCGCCTCGGTCTGCAGACGGCTGGTCTGCAGGGTGAGCTGGCTCATCGTGCCGAGGCGGTAGAGCAGAGCGTCCGACTCCTGCCCGCCGATGAGGAGGTTGAGTGTCGCGTCGGTGCCGCCGTTGCGGTACAGCTGGGCCGCGAGCCGGCCCGCCTGCTCCTTGGCGTCGTCGGCGTCGGCGCGAGCGGCGTCGGCGCGCTCCTCGAGGGCGGTCACCCGCTGCGTCGCCTCGTCGAGCGCGCTCTGCGCGGCATCGGCCTCGGAGGCCCTGGTGATGGCGGCGTCGGTCAGCGCAGCGGCCTGATCGCGGAGATCGGCGAGGAAGGAGGTGATGCGGTCGACCTCGGCGGCGGTGGCGGACTCGCTCGACTTCGCTGCCTCGACGTCGGACCACGAGGGGTAGTCGGAGGGGTCGTAGGCAGCCGACGCGGTGAGAGGTGAGGCCAGGGCGGTGCAGAGGACGAGGACGGTGCCCGCACCCGCCGCCAGGAGGCGCCGGCGCGCGCGCGAGGGCGCGCGGACGCCGAGGGGGGAGCGAGACATGCGATCCAGCCTAGGCGACGGCACCAGTCCCTGTCTCGTCCCGGGTGGCCGCCCGCCGACCGCGACGCGGGCGCTCGAGGGCGAAGCCGCGCACTCCCGAGGCCGCATCGCCCTTCGAGAGCTCCTCTCGAGCGGCCTCGAGGAGGCTGCGCAGGGCGCCGTCGCGCACCAGTGCCGCACGCGCGGCGAGGCGCCGCTGAGGGTGCTCGTCGAGCAGATCGGCCTCGTCGGGAGGGGTGCTGCCGTAGGCGTCGAGGACCGCGTCGAGGTCGGCCCCTTCGAGGCTCGAGGCCAGCAGGATGCGGTCGAGCACGTCGTCCCAGTCCTCGGAGGGCGAGGCGCCCTCTCCGGTCAGCCAGGCGATCGCCTGCGCCCGGCCGTCCTCGGTCAGGGCGTGCAGCGGCAGCCCGTCCTCCGTGGAGCCGGCACCCGTCACGAGCCCGCGCTCGCGGAGGCGATCGAGCGTCGAGTAGATCTGCCCCACATTCACGCGGCGCCGGTGCGCAGCACGATCGAGCAGCTCGGCGTGCAGCTGGAGACCGTAGGCGGGCCCGAGGGTGAGGAGAGCCAGCAGACCGTCGCGGACCGACACGGAGCTCCTGTCGGATCAGAGGGAGGGACGGACGATCCCGAGTATAGGCAGGGGATCCGGGCTCACGGTCGGCAGGCGCGGCGAGCCGTCTTGTCGGCGCGGAGACCCTGTTGCATAATCTGACGTGGTGGCTCGTCCACCGTCTAATCGAAGAATGCACCACTCGTCGTTTCGTGGTCCGGGTCGTTGGGGAAGACGCACCGGGACGGACGGAGGACAGCATGGTGGCGCTACAGACTCGGGGTGTGCTCTTCGTGCACTCCGCCCCCCGCGCGCTCTGCCCCCATCTCGAATGGGGAGCGGGTCGCGCTCTCGGTCGACCCGTGAACTTCTCGTGGATCGAGCAGCCGGTGCTCCGCGGCACGCAGCGCGCCGAGTTCGAGTGGGAGGGCCCGGTCGGAACCGGTGCGACGATCGCCTCCGCCCTCAGGGGCTGGGAGGACGTCCGCTACGAGGTCACGGAGGAGCCGGCCCCCGGCACCGACGGCGGACGGTGGATGCACACGCCCGCGCTCGGCATCTTCTACGCCCAGACCGACAGCGTCGGCAACACGGTCATCCCGGAGGACCGCATCCGCTCCGCCATGGAGATCGCCGGAGCCGACCCCATCGAGCTGCACCGCGAACTCCGCCTCGCCCTCGGCCAGGCCTGGGAGGACGAACTCGAGCCCTTCCGCTCGGCCAGCGACTTCGCGCCGGTCGTGTGGCTGCACCGAGTGGGCTGAGCCCACTCGGTGCCTGCGCCGCTCCTCGCACGGCGCAGCGCGGTCGACTCTGCGGGGTGGTCGCGACTCAGAGAGCGTCCTGCGTTCGGCGACGGTGATTCGCTGGATACGCCTCCACCTTGCGGGTTTTAGGTCGTGACCACGTAAGCGTTCAATCGGCCCGGCTCGCCGCCATCCATGCTGGTCGAGTAGCCCCGCAGGGGCGTATCGAGACCCACCAGCGTCAGCAGACGAGGTTGAATCCTGGCCTTCTGACGGACGTGGATCTCGATACGCCCGCTTCGCGGGCTACTCGATCAGCGAGGGAGGGGCCCGCACGCGGGAGGTCTCTTCCGAGGAGGAGGGGGACCGCGAGTCTGCTGGTCGAGTAGCCGCCGGAGGCGGCGTATCGAGACCCACCAGAGTCAGCAGTGCGGGCTTCTGTCTTCGACTTCTGATGCTGGTGGATCTCGACACGCCCGCTGGGCGGGCTACTCGATCAGCGGGGAAGGAATGCCCCGTCGTCCGCTGCGGGAGGCGGAGCCCACTTCGGAGGGAGTGACGCGGCGCAGCCCGCGATGTGACCAGCGTGCAGCTCGCCGTGCTGACGACGTATCCAGCACGAGAGCCTCTGCAGAAGGGCTCCTGACTCCAGCACTCCGGGCGGAGACGCGCGGCGAAGCTCGCGCCCTTAGGACGTGAGCCTGCAGACCACCCTCGCGCCCCGAGGCGTATCCGTCGATTCGCGTCCCAGCGGATCGACGTCGCCGCACCGCACCGGCCCTGCGATCCGCGACCACCCCGGAAGCGGACGCGCCGACGCCGCGCAGGGAGCGGCGTCGCCCGCGTTCCGGTCGGTGTGACGGGGCTACGCCCCGTTACACCGACCGGAACGCGGCAACAGCATTGTGTCCGCCGAATCCGAACGAATTGGACAGGGCCACCTGCGGCCCGTCGCCCAGCGCCCTGGGGCTCGTCACGACGTCGAGGGGGATCTGCGGGTCCTGCTCGGTGAGGTTGATCGTCGGCGGGGCGGTGCGCTCGTGGAGGGCGAGGACCGTGAAGATCGCCTCGAGGGCGCCGGTGCCGCCGAGGAGGTGGCCGGTGGCGGCCTTGGTGGCCGAGACGGCGATGTTCGGGAGGTGGTCGCCGAAGACGCGGGCGAGGGCGCGGTACTCGGCGATGTCGCCGACGGGAGTGCTGGTCGCGTGCGCGTTGACGTGGGTGACGTCGGTGCGGGCGGCTCCGGCCTGCTCGAGGGCCTCGATCATGGCGCGGGCGGCGGCGGAGCCCTCGGGGTCGGGGGCGGTGATGTGGTACGAGTCGCTGGTCACCGCTCCGCCGGCGAGCTCGGCGTAGATGCGGGCGCCGCGGGCGAGGGCGTGCTCCTCGGTCTCGAGGATGAGGGTGGCCGCTCCTTCGCCGAGGACGAAGCCGTCGCGGGAGACATCGTAGGGGCGCGAGGCGGCGGCGGGGTCGTCATTGCGTCGCGACAGGGCCTGCATGGCCGCGAAGGCCGCGATGGGCAGCGGGTGCACGACCGACTCGGTGCCGCCGGCGATGACGACGTCGGCGAGGCCGCGCTGGAGGTGCTCGTAGGCGTTGGCGATCGCCTCGGTGCTCGACGCGCAGGCCGAGACGTCGGTGCGGGCGTAGGCGCGGGAGGGGATGGCCATGCTGATCGCGGCGGCGGCGGCGTTCGGCATGAGCATCGGGATGGTCATGGGGAGGACGCGTCGCGGCCCGCGCTCGCGCAGGGTGTCCCACGCGTCGGTGAGGGTCCAGAGTCCGCCGATGCCGGTGGAGTAGTCGACGCCGACGCGCAGCGGGTCGACGTCGGTGATGCCGGAGTCGGCCCAGGCCTCGCGCGCCGAGATCAGCGCGAACTGGCTGGAGGGGTCGAGGCGCTTCGCCTCGGGGCGGGAGAGCACCTCCTCGGGGCGGACCTTGGCCTGCCCGGCGAAGGTGACGGGGATGTCGAGCTCCGACACCCAGTCGGCCTCGATGGTGCGCACACCCGACTCGCCCGCGAGCAGGGCGGTCCACGATTCGCGGGCCGTTCCTCCGAGCGGAGTGCTGGCTCCGATGCCGGTGACGACGATTTTCTTGGTCATGACGACGTTCTCTGTTCCGTGACGGGTGGGTGCCGGGCGCACCCCGGGCCGGGCGATCGCCCGGGCCGGGGTGTCCGCCGCGCGGACGGGGTGCGCGGAGCGCTGACTACGCGGAGGCGTTGACGATGAAGGTGACCGCGTCGCCGACCGTCTTGAGGTTCTTGACCTCGTCGTCCGGGATCTTGACGTCGAACTTCTCCTCGGCGTTCACGACGATGGTCATCATCGAGATCGAGTCGATGTCGAGGTCGTCGGTGAACGACTTGTCCAGCTCGACGGAATCGGTCGCGATGCCCGTCTCGTCATTGACCAGTTCGGCCAGGCCGGCGAGGACTTCTTCGGTGGACAGTGCCATGGTGTTCTCTCCTTGAGGGTGTGGTGCAGCGTGTCGTCAGGTGACCGTAGGTCAGTTTAGGGGTGGGCCTGCGCCCCCTACGGGAGCACCACGACCTGCGCGCCGAAGACCAGTCCGGCTCCGAAGCCGATCTGCAGGGCGAGTCCGCCGCTGAGCTCGGGGTGCTCCTCGAGCAGGCGGTGGGTGGCCAGCGGGATCGAGGCGGCGGAGGTGTTGCCCGTCGTCTCGATGTCGCGGGCGATCGCGACGGACTCGGGGAGCTTCAGCTGCTTCGCGAACTCGTCGATGATCCGCATGTTGGCCTGGTGCGGGATGAACGCGGCGAGGTCCTCGGGCTCGACGCCCGCCTCCGCCAGCGCCTGCTTCGCGACCTTCGCCATCTCCCAGACCGCCCAGCGGAACACGGAGGGTCCGTCCTGGCGGAGGGTCGGCCACTCGACGCGCCCCTCGCGGTAGGCCTGCAGGGGGTTGTCCATGCCGACGGTGTCCCACTTGGATCCGTCGGAGCCCCAGACCGTCTTCGAGATGCCCGCGGTGTCGCTCGGCCCGACGACCGCGGCGCCGGCTCCGTCGCCGAGGAGGAAGGAGATGCTGCGATCGGCCGGGTTCACGAGGTCGGACAGCTTCTCGGCGCCGACGACGAGCACGTACTCGGCGAGTCCGGAGCGGATGAAGGAGTCGGCCTGGGCGATCCCGTAGGTGTAGCCGGCGCACGCGGCCGAGATGTCGTAGGCGGGCGCGGGGTTCGCGCCGATGCGGTCGGCGAGGAGGGCTGCCAGCGACGGCGTCTGCACCGTGTTGCTGATCGTCGAGACGAGGACGACGCCGATCTGGTCGGGGCGGATGCCCGCCTTCTCGATGGCCTCGAGCGAGGCCTCGGTGGCGAGGTCGACGGCCTGGACGTCGGCGGAGGCGCGGCGACGCTCGATGATGCCGGTGCGCTGGCGGATCCACTCGTCGGAGGAGTTGATCGGCCCGATCAGGTCGTCGTTCGGCACGACGCGGTCGCCTCGGGCCGCTCCGATGCCGAGGATCCGGGTGAACTCGGTGCCGCTGGACTGGGTGAGGGTGGGGTTGGTCATGTGTCTCTCCTGCTAGGCGGCGTGCTCGTCGATGAAGGCGCGGGCGGCGTCGAGGTCGTCGGGCGTCTTGACCGCGAGGGTCGGGAGGCCCTTGAGGCCGCGCTTGGCGAGGCCCACCAGGGCTCCCGCCGGGGCGAGCTCGATCAGGCCGGTGACACCCGCGTCGGCGAACGCCGCCATGCAGAGGTCCCAGCGCACGGGGGAGGCGACCTGTCCGACGAGCAGCTCGAGGAACGCCGCTCCCGAGGTGACGACCGAGCCGTCGCGGTTCGTCCAGAGGCGCAGGTCGGGGTCGGACGGGGTGATCCCCGCGGCGACGGCGGCGAGCTCGTCGCGCGCCGGCGCCATGTAGCGGGTGTGGAAGGCTCCGGCGACCTGCAGCGGGACGACCCGGGTCCCGCGGACGGGCTCGTCCTTGAGGGCCAGCAGAGCGTCGGTCGCACCGGCGACGACGATCTGGCCGCCCCCGTTGTAGTTGGCGGGCTCGAGGCCGAGCTCGGCGAGGCGCGCGAGGAGCGCCTCCTCGTCGCCACCCAGGACGGCGCTCATCGCGGTCGGCGTCGTCGCTGCGGCGGCGGCCATCGCGCGGGCCCGCTCGCGGACGAACACGAGGGCATCCGGCTCGCTCAGCACTCCGGCTCCGGCGGCGGCCGTGATCTCGCCGACGGAGTGGCCGGCGATCCCGGCGATGCGGTCGCGGCGTCCACCGTCGAGCAGAGCCGACAGGGTCACCAGGCCGGCCGAGACGATCAGGGGCTGGGCGACCGCGGTGTCGCGGAGAGTGTCGGCGTCCGACTCGGTGCCGTGGGCCGCGAGATCGATGCCCACCGCCTCCGAGTGGGCGGCGACCTGCTCGGCGACCGAGGGCTCGGCCAGCCAGGGGGCGAGGAATCCGGGGGTCTGGGAGCCCTGACCCGGGGCGACGACGACGATCACAGTGTCCAGTCTTCCGATCCGCGCCACCGAGTGCGGCGCTCTGACGTACTGACAAACCACAAAGAGCTTGTGGCGGTTCTACAAGAGCTACTTGCGGGTCGGCCTGCGGCGGACGGCGCCGTCCGGATCGCTCATCGAGCCGAGGATGAGCGCCGACTGCAGGATGAGCGCCTCGCGCGCACCCGTGGCGTCCCAGCCGATCACCTCGGCGACGCGCTTGAGGCGGTAGCGCACGGTGTTCGGGTGCACGAACAGCTCGCGCGCGGTCGCCTCGAGGGAGCGGCCGTTGTCGAGGTAGGCCCACAGCGTGGTGAGCAGCTCGGTCGAGTGCTTCTGCAGCGGGCGGTAGATCTGGGTGATGAGGCTCTGGCGCGCGAGCGGATCGCCCGCGAGAGCGCGCTCGGGAAGCAGATCGTCGGCGCTCACGGGCCGAGGGGCGTTGCGCCAGGAGCGGGCGACCGCGAAGCCGGCGAGGGCGGCCCGAGCGCTCCGCGAGGCCTCGACGAGGGTGGGCACCTCGTGACCGAGGACGAGGTGACCCGTCCCGAAGCCGGGCTCGAGGGCCTCCGCGATCTCGAGGAAGGCGACCGGCGGGCCGGACTCCTCCGTGGCGCTCTCGCTCGGCTCGGCGCGGCCGATGACCAGGACGAGGCGGCTGCCCTGCACGCCGATGAGCACGTCGGCGGCCATGTGCCGGGCCGTGCGGCGCAGCTGGTCGACGTCGAGCATCTTGGGCGCCGTGCCGACGAGCACGGCGACCTCGCCGTGACCGTGCCAGCCGAGGGCCGCGATCCGGCTCGGGAGCTCGTCGTCGGCCTCGCCCGTGAGGATCGAGTCGACGACGAGGGCCTCGAGCCGCGCGTCCCACAGGCCCCGCGCCTCGGCCGCTCGGGCGTAGACGTCGGCCGCGGCGAAGGCGATCTCGCGGGAGTAGAGCAGGATCGCCTCGCGGAGGTCGACTCCGCCGTTCTTGACACGGTCCTCGACCACCTCGACGGTGACCTTGATGAGCTGGAGCGTCTGGGTCAGCGAGACGGAGCGCAGCAGCTCGCGGGGCGCGGCGCCGAACACGTCGGCCGCGATCCACGCCGTGGCCGACGGGTCGTCGAACCACGAGATGAACGACGTGATGCCGGCCTGGGCGACGAGCCCGACCGAGGACCGGCGCCCCGGGGGCATGCTGCCGTACCAGGGCAGCGTGTCCTCGAGCCGCTTGATGGTCTGCGTCGCGAGTTCGCCCGCGATCGTGCGCAGCCACGCGAGCGTCTGCTCTTTGGTCTTCGGAGCGCCCGGCCGGGGGGCCGAGCGCTCCGAGGGCAGATCTCGCGCGACCGACGATGCGTCGTCGGAGGAGAGCACGGACCCGTCCGTCAGCTCTCGCCGCCCGCGTTGCCGGTGGTGCCGGCGTTGACGTCGAGGAGACGGTACTTCTCGATCGCCTGGACCGCGAGCGAGGGGTCGACCTCGCCGCGCTTGGCGAGCAGCTGGAGCGTGCGCACCACGACCGACGGACCGTCGATCTTGAAGTAGCGGCGTGCGGCCGCGCGGGTGTCCGAGAAGCCGAAGTCGTCCGCTCCGAGCGTCGCGAAGTCGCCCGGGATGAACTGCCGCAGCTGGTCGGGGACCTGGTGCGAGAAGTCGGAGACGGCGACGAAGGGACCCTTCGCGTCGGCCAGCTTCTCGGTCACGTAGGGCACCTGCGCCTCGTCCTCGGGGTGGAGGAAGTTGTGGTGCTCGGCCTTGATGCCGTCGCGCCGCAGCTCGTTCCACGAGGTGACCGACCACACGTCGGCCGACACCCCCCAGTCCTCGGCGAGGAGCTTCTGCGCCTCGATCGCCCACGGCACGGCGACTCCGGACGCGAGGAGCTGCGCCTTCGGGCCGTCCCACTGCCCCCACGAGATGCGGTGGATGCCGCGGACGATGCCCTCGACGTCGACGTCCTCCGGCTCCTTCGGCTGCACGATCGGCTCGTTGTAGACGGCGATGTAGTACATGACGTTGGGGTCGTCGTGCTTCCCGCCGTACATGCGGTCGAGACCGGACTGCACGATGTGCGCGATCTCGTAGCCGTAGGCCGGGTCGTAGCTGACCACGGCCGGGTTGGTCGCCGCGAGGATCGGGGAGTGCCCGTCCGCGTGCTGGAGGCCCTCGCCGGTGAGCGTGGTCCGTCCGGCCGTCGCGCCGATCATGAAGCCGCGCGACATCATGTCGCCCGCCGCCCAGATCGCGTCGCCCGTGCGCTGGAACCCGAACATCGAGTAGAAGACGTAGACCGGGATGAGCGGCTCGCCCTGCGTCGAGTAGGAGGTGCCGATCGCGGTGAACGCCGCGAGCGCTCCGGCCTCGTTGATGCCGACGTGCAGGATCTGCCCCTGGGGGCTCTCCTTGTACGCGAGCAGCAGCTCGCGGTCGACCGAGGTGTAGTGCTGACCGCGGGGGTTGTAGATCTTCGCGTTCGGGAAGAACGCGTCCATCCCGAACGTGCGCGCCTCGTCGGGGATGATCGGGACGACCCGGTTGCCGAAGTCCTTCGAGCGCAGGATGTCCTTCAGGATGCGCACGAACGCCATGGTGGTGGCGACCTCCTGCGTACCCGAGCCCTTCTTGCCGATCGCGTAGGCGGAGTCGTCCGGCAGGCTGAGCCGCGTGTACTTCGAGCGGCGCTCGGGGACGTAGCCGCCGAGCGCGCGACGACGCTCCTGCATGTACTCGATCGCCTCGTCGCCCTGACCGGGGTGGAAGTACGGCGGGAGGTAGGGGTTCTCCTCGAGCTGGGCGTCCGTGATCGGTATCCGCATGGTGTCGCGGAAGCCCTTCAGGTTGTCGAGCGTCATCTTCTTCATCTGGTGGGTCGCGTTGCGGCCCTCGAAGCTGCGGCCGAGACCGTAGCCCTTGATGGTGTGGGCGAGGATGACGGTCGGCTGGCCCTTGTGCTCCGTCGCGGCCTTCATGGCGGCGTAGATCTTGCGGTAGTCGTGACCGCCTCGGCGCAGGCCCCAGATCTGCTCGTCGGTCATGTCCTCGACCAGCTTCTTCGCGCGCGGGTCGCGACCGAAGAAGTTCTCGCGGACGTAGGCGCCGTCCTCCGTCTTGTAGGTCTGGAAGTCGCCGTCGGGCGTCTTGTTCATCAGGTCGAGCAGAGCGCCCTCGGTGTCGCGGGCGAGCAGGTCGTCCCACTCGCGGCCCCAGATGAGCTTGATGACGTTCCAGCCGGCGCCGCGGAAGTACGACTCGAGCTCCTGGACGATCTTGCCGTTGCCGCGGACGGGTCCGTCGAGGCGCTGGAGGTTGCAGTTGACGATGAAGTTGAGGTTGTCGAGTCCGTCGTTCGCCGCCACCTGGAGCTGACCGCGCGACTCGACCTCGTCCATCTCGCCGTCGCCGAGGAACGCCCAGACCTGCTGGTCGGAGGCGTCCTTGATGCCGCGGTTGGTGAGGTACTTGTTGGCCTGCGCCTGGTAGATCGCGTTGATCGGCCCGAGGCCCATCGACACGGTCGGGAACTGCCAGAACTCGGGCATGAGGCGCGGGTGCGGGTAGCTCGAGAGCCCTCCGCCCTGGTGCGACTTCTCCTGGCGGAAGCCGTCGAGCTGGTGCTCGCTCAGGCGTCCCTCGAGGAAGGCGCGCGCGTAGGGACCGGGGGAGGCGTGGCCCTGGATGAAGATCTGGTCGCCACCGCCCGGGTGGTCCTGGCCGCGGAAGAAGTGGTTGAAGCCGACCTCGTAGAGCGACGCGCTCGACGCGTACGTCGAGATGTGGCCGCCGACTCCGATGCCGGGACGCTGCGCGCGGTGCACGAGGATGGCCGCGTTCCAGCGGATCCAGGCGCGGTAGCGGCGCTCGACGTCCTCGTCGCCCGGGAAGTCGGGCTCGTTCTCGGCCGCGATCGTGTTGATGTAGTCCGTGGTCGGCACCATCGGCACGCCGAGGTGCAGCTCTTTGGAGCGCTTGAGGAGGCTGAGCATGACGTCACGTCCGCGACCGGCCCCCCGCTCCTCGACGAGCGCGTCGAGCGACTCGTTCCACTCCGACGTTTCCTCGGGGTCCGAGTCCACGTGACCGACGGAATACGGGTCCTGATCGTTAACAGTCACCCTCGACCTCTCTCTGGGGGCAGATCGTGCCCGAGACATCACTCTCATGAAGCGGTGCGGATCCGCGCGCTGGAGGACTCGGATGACGAGCCGGGCGCGGGCACCTGGATCAGCCTATCGATTCCCACCATCTGTGACGATCCACGACGGAACCCCTCAGGTGTCTGTGGGATTTCACCAGGCCGGGCACGCGCAGCGGCCGAAACCTCCCGATCCTTGGTGGAAGCCCGGAGCGGGTCTAGCATTGCCCCTCGTGCTCGCGCGACTCTCGTGCGCACGGAAGGACCTCGGACCGATGGCTCTCGAGAAGCTCACGCTGGCTCCCGATTTCGAACTCGCGAACCAGTACGGCGAGCGCATCCAGCTCGGCGACTTCCACGGGCGGCGCAACGTCGCCCTCGTCTTCTTCCCCCTCGCCTTCTCGGGCACCTGCACGGGGGAGTTCTGCGCGCTGCGCGAGAACCTGTCGCTGTTCGAGCACGCCGAGGTCGAGCTGATCGGCATCTCGGTCGACTCGAAGCAGACCCTGCGCGCCTGGGGCGAGAAGCAGGGCTACGACTTCACGCTGCTCTCGGACTTCTGGCCGCACGGCGACGTCGCCAAGCAGTACGGCGTGTTCCTCGAGGGCAAGGGCTACGCGACGCGGGCCACCTTCCTGATCGACAAGTCGGGCGTCATCCGCGACACCTTCATCACGGCTCCCGGCGAGGCGCGATCGATGGACGCCTACCGGGCCGCCATCGACGCGCTGGTGCCGGCGCACGCCTGACGCCGGCTCACGCTGCGCGAGTCGCCCCGTCGGCGAGCCTCGATCGTCGCGTCCCGAAGCGGCCTCCCGCGACGTCAGTTCAGGATGTTGACCGCGCGCGAGATGACCAGGGCCAGCAGCACGAAGCCGGTGAATCCCTCGAGCGACATCAGGAGCTTCACGCGGCTCGACAGCGGCATGGTGTCGGTCGGGCTGAACGCCATCGTGTTCGTCGTCGAGACGTAGAGGTAGTCGACGAAGCCCGGCCGCCAGTCGGCGCGCTCGGAGGAGGAGATCGACACGTCACCCACCGTGTCCCGGTAGGTGTCCTGCGGGAACGCGAAGTCGGCCGGCGGCAGCTCGGCGCGGGGGAGCGTCCCGCGGGCGACCGGCCCGCCCCGGTCGATCTCCCAGTAGAGCAGTGCGTAGGCGACCACGTTCGTCACCCAGACCTGCAGGGCGGTGAGCAGGAGGAGCGGCCCGTCGGTCGATCCGTCGACCAGGTCGCCGATCACCGAGACGACGTTCACCTGGTTGGCCACCGTCAGCACCACCGCGAGCGCGATCGACACTCCCCGTGACCAGCGCGTCTCGGAGTCGAGCCGACGTGGATTCACGATGAACAGGGGCACCAGCAGAGCGAGGGTGATCCCCGCGGCGACGAGCCTGACGACCGACGTGCCGTCGTTGTGCCCGACGACGTTCAACGCGACGGCGACGACGATCGCGGCGGAGGCGGGCCACCGGCTCTCGGCGCGGCGCCTGGCCCGTGCGCCGTCGCCACTGCTGTCGGACATGAGCCGAGGGTAGCGGCGCCGCACGTCTCCCGGGACGGGCCGAACGGCCCCGGGCGCCGCGCCCCGACCGGGTCGGCGGAGCGCGGCCGTGTCGTAGGATCGAGGCGATCGTTCGCGGCTCGGCCGCGGCGGGGGCCTTTAGCTCAGTTGGTAGAGCGCCACGTTTACACCGTGGATGTCATCGGTTCGAGCCCGGTAGGGCCCACTCGCAATGTCGCCGGCCCACCTTGCTCGGGTCGAGCGCCCCGACCGCGGCAGCAAGAAGCCCGCCTGGAGCCGCATCGCCGAAGCCTGGCGCGGATCGTTCAGGAGACGGCGCGATGTCGGACGCGCTGCCTACGCTGAGAAAGCAGTAACCCCGGAGACATGCTCTCGCAGAGGCCTTCCGGGGTCTTCATCGAAGAAATTACCATCGCGTCCTGGACTGGATTGACGCCGACGTCCGCGAGTGGGCGCTGAGGCTCTCCGGACTCCAGCCGGTCATCGCCTCCCGCCCGATGTGATGGCGGTGGAGACGCGCACTCCGGGTCGGCCGCGGACCGCGCATCGTCATCCGAAGCTGTCGCCCGAGGGGTCATCGAAGTGAGCGACTGCGCGACATTAGCCCTCCGCTCGGCGGCGCGTCGAGAGCGGGGCGCGTCAGCGCGACTGGCGGCGCTTGTAGGGCTTGGGCTGGCCCTTGACGACCGGGGCGCGGCCGGTGCCCTTGGAGGCCTTGGCCTTGCCGCCGGACTTGGGGGCGGCCGCCTCCTCGTCACCGAGGGCGGCGAGCTCCTCGCGGGCGGAGGCGAGGCGCTGACGGCCCGCGGCGGTGAGGGTGGTGGCCGCGGCGCCGGGCTCGAACAGGACGCGGCCGTCGTCGAGCTCGACGGCCTCGACGGAGGAGTCGAGCTTCTGCCGCGAGATGCCGAGCTTCTCGGCGGCGCGCACGAAGTGGAGCTCTTCGGCGACCACCACGAAATGACGCAGCTGACTGATCTTCATCCGGAACCCTCCACGGCCGCGCTCTGCGACCCCACCACCGTACGCGGTCCCGCGGTCAGGGGCGCCGAGGACCCCGCCGACGAGAGGGTAGGAGAACCGCCGTTCGGCGCGAGCTCGCGCGCTGCGGAACGGGGGGAGAAGGGCCCCGGAGGGCGCTCGTCCGTCCATCCCCGCCGTCCCGTTCCCGGGTGCTTGTAGGAGAGCGCTCTCAGGTCTAGCCTCGCCGCGTGGGCGGAACCCGAAGCCTCCCGCGGAGGAGGCCGACGTGGGCGCGCTCGTCTACAGCGCTCTCGCATCGCTCGACGGCTACACCGTCGACGAGGCGGGCGGATTCGGCTGGGCCGAACCGCGACCGGCGGTGCACCGCTTCATCAATGAGATCGAAGCGGCGGTCGGCACGATGCTCCTCGGACGACGCATGTACGAGACCATGCGGGTCTGGGACACGGGCTTCGAGCTGGCCAAGCAGTTCGCCTTCATCGCGGATTACCAGCGCCTGTGGCAGGGATCGGACAAGGTCGTCTACTCGCGAACGCTGGCGAAGGTCCGCACTCGGCGGACGACCCTCGAGACGACCTTCGATCCCGTGACGGTGGCGGAACGGGCGCGCGCGAGCGATCGCGACACCTCGATCGGAGGGGCCACGCTCGCTGCGACTGCCCTCGCCGCGGGGATCGTGGACGAGGTGCGCTGGTTCGTGGTGCCGGTGACGGTCGGAGGCGGCACTCCGTTCCTCCCACGCGGCCTGGAGCTCTCGCTCGACCTGCGAGAGGAGCGCCGGTTCGCCGACGGGACGGTCTACCTCCGCTACGCCGTGCGCGCCTGATCCACGGCGCCGACGAGCGCCGCGATCCTCGAGGCGATGCGTGCTCCCTGGGCGCGGCCGGCCTCGGCGGACGCCGCACGGACGGCCGGGTCGAGCGAGTTCGGGCCGAAGGCCGCGACCGACGCCTCATCGGCGTAGACGATCTCGACGCGCGATCCCTCGAGGGCCTCGAGCTCGGACGTCGGGAGCGTGCCGACACCGGGTGCGCCCGCGCCAGGGAGCGGGGTGACGACGACGACCCACTCCGAGCCCGCCGCCAGATCGGCGTTGCTGCCCGAGCGGACGCCGCCGTCCATGTAGCGCACGCCCCCGATCGTGACGGGCGGCCACACTCCTGGCACCGCGCAGCTCGCCGAGATCGCGTCGACGAGCTCGACGCCGCTCGAGCGGTCGAAGACCTCGAGCGCGCCGGTCGCCGTGTCGACGGCGGTGATCAGGAGGCGGCGCTCCGGCCAGTCGGCGTCGGCGACCCGTGCGGCGATCACGTCGCGGCGGGTCTCCTCGGGCAGGGTCGCCGTCTCGAGCGCCAGAGTGCCGATGCGGCGCCGCGCGTCCTCGGGAGACGTCGCGCCCTCGATCGCCGAGGCGAAGAGCGCCTGCAGAGCCACGGAGTCGACGTCGGCGCCGATCTCGGCCGACTCCTCGCGCAGCTGCGCCTCGTACGACTCGTCGAGGCCGACGGAGGTGCTCAGCTGGGCGGCGACGGCGGAACCGGCGGAGGTGCCGATGAAGGTCGTCGAGGGGTCGAGGAGGAGTCGCGCGGTCTCGGGCGACGCGTCGGCGATGCCGCGGACGACACCGAGCTCCCACGCGATCCCGGCGAGGCCGCCTCCGGCGAGGACGAGGGCTCCGGGCATGGTGAAGGTCCTTCCGTCGAGGTGCAGGGGGGTGCGGCGCCGTCAGCGGCGCCGCAGCACCAACGCTGTCACATCGTCCTGGACGCCCGTGCTGAGAGCGAGGGCGGCGAGGTGGTCGAAGAGCTCGTCGTCGCCGAGGCTGCGGACCAGGTCGGCGACGTGATCGAGCGCGCTGAGCGAGCCGTCGTAGAGGTCGAGCACGCCGTCGCTGCACGAGAACAGCGCGTCGCCCGGGGAGAGGATCCGCTGGTGCTCCTCCCACTGGGCGTCCTCCGCGATCCCCAGGGGGAGTCCGGCGGTGCTCAGGCGCTCGACGGCTCCATCGGCACGGACGAGGACGGTGAGTCCGTGCCCCGCGTCGACGAACGTGAGCACGCCGTCGACGGGGTCGACGCTGCCGACGAAGGCGGTCGCGAAGGTGGCGGTGGCGGTGAGGTCCTGGAGGAGCTGCGCGTTGACGGCGGTGACCGCGGCGCCCGGGGCCGCCTCCGGTCGCGCCTGGAACGCGGAGCGGACGGCCGAGGCGATGATCGCCGCCCCGGTGCCCTTGCCCATCACATCCACCACCTCGAGCGCGAGACGGCCGTCGGAGGAGCGCCAGGAGGCGTAGTCGCCCGCTACGTCGTGAGCCGGCAGCGTCGACCCCGCGACGCTCCAGTCGTGCACCACCAGCGCGGGCGGGCGCAGGCGCCGCTGCAGCTCGGCGGCGCGGCTCGCCGACGCGATCTCGCGCAGCTCGCGCTCGGCCCACCGCCCGAGCTCCTCGAGGACCTGCCGCTCCTCCTCGGAGAAGTCGCGGGCGACGCGGTCGAAGACGCAGATCGTGCCGACCCGCTGGTTGTCGCCGATCGTCAGGGGGCGTCCGGCGTAGAAGCGGAGGTGCGTGTCGCCGGTCACGGCTCCGCGCTCGGCGAAGCGCGCATCGGCAGTGGCGTCCTCGATGACGAGCAGCTCCGGCTGCTGGACGGTGATGTCGCAGATCGAGTCGGCGCGAGCGATCCGACTCGTCTGCGCCGGCCGCTCGGGGGACTTCGTGAACTGCGTCGACTCCTCGATGATGTTGATCTCGGCCGACGGCACGCGGAGCAGCTGACGCGCGACCCGCGTGATCCGATCGAAGCGCTCCTGCGGCCCGGACCCCGAGAAGTCGAGCGAGGCGACGGCGGCGAGACGGACCCGCTCCCTCTCGTCGGTCACGACCGCGGCCTCTCGCGGATGATCGTCCAGATGTTCTGACCGTCGACGCGGGCGTACTCGAACCGCGTCACGAGCGCCTGGATGAACGGGATGCCGCGACCGGCCTCCGCCCACTCGTCGGGCATGTCGCGGGGCTCGCTGACATCGACGCCGGCGGCGGGAGCGGAGTCGTTCAGCACGGCCCGCAGCTCGTGCTCGTCGACGGTGATGTCGATGACGCAGAGGGTGTGCCGGGCCGAGTGGGCGTGCTGCACGATGTTCGAGGTCAGCTCGGCGAGCGCGGTCTCGAAGGCCATCCGGTCCCACGAGCCGACGCCGGGCGACTCCGCCCAGATCTCGGCCAGGGCGTCGTGCACGGCGGTCACGCCGTCATCGGGAGGGGTGCGGATGACCAGCGAGCGCTCAGACACGGTAGGCGTCCTCGACGCTCTCGGTCGTGCCGAGCAGGCGATCGAGGTTCGACAGCCGGAGCACCATGGCCGGCTGCTCGGCGGGCGACGCGACCCGGATGTCTCCACCCGCGCGCCGTGCCTCCTTGAGGCACGCGACGAGCACGCCGAGGCCGGAGGAGTCGAGGAAGTCGACTCCGGCGAGGTCGACCACGACGCGCAGATCTCCGTCGGAGATCGCCCGCAGGACCACGGCCTCGAACTCGGGCACGCTCGTCAGATCGAGGCGCCCGACGGGCCGGACGACGACGATGTCGGGCTCGATCTTCTCGGTGCTGAGCTGCATGCGGATCTCCTCGGGGCGGGTCGGGTCCGGGACCCTCGACGTCGACCGTACAAGGGATCGGGAGGCGCCGCTCCACCTGCCCGCTGCCCTCCGCCCCGACCGCGGCGTCCGGGCGGCCCGCCGTCGCAGATGGCCAGGTCGGTCTGGGGATCGGGAGGGTCTGGATGCGGGGCGGGAGCGCGCCCTGGAGAGAGGTGCTCGGGGGCGGGCAGCAGAGGGCGGCGCGCTTCGCGCGGCCGGGGTGGGGGGCGCGCTCGTGAAGGC
>NZ_WUCC01000017.1 GCF_009807095.1 Rathayibacter sp. VKM Ac-2754
CGGCGCCGCTGGCCGTCGACTCCGACCTGCTCGGCGCGGCGGCCCGTGCCGACGCGAGCGCCGCCGCCGGGCGCCTGCGCCTCCCCGTGCTCGTGGTCGGCTGCAGTGCCGACTCCGTCGTCGGCATCGAGGGCGCGGAGGCGCTGCTCGGCGCGATCGACGACGCCCGCTACGCCGTGGTCGACTCGGGCCACGCGGTGCTCGCCGAGCGCCCCGCCGAGCTGCTCGCCCTGCTCGAGCACTTCCTCGCCGACCCGCACGGCGACCCCGCCGGCTCGGTGCTCCCCCGGATGACGGTCTGATGGACGTCGACGTCCTGATCGTCGGCGCCGGCTTCGCGGGGATCGGTGCGGCGACCCGCCTCGCGCGCCGGGGCGGCGCCTCCTTCGCGGTGCTCGAGCGCGCCGAGCGCATCGGCGGGACCTGGCGCGACAACGACTACCCGAACGTCTCGTGCGACATCCCCTCGCACCTCTACTCGTACTCGTTCGCCCCGGAGCCGGACTGGTCGGCGTTCTACGCGCCCGGCGCCGAGATCCAGGCCTACCTCGAGCGCGTCGTCGAGCGGGAGCGGCTCACCCCGCACCTGAGGCTCGGCACCGACGTGCTCGAGATGGCCTTCGACGAGTCGGCGCAGCGCTGGCGCGTGGAGACGTCGCGGGGCCGCTACCGGGCGGCGGTGCTCGTCGTCTGCGCCGGGCGGCTGTCGGAGCCGCGACTGCCTCCGGTCCCCGGTCTCGACGCCTTCTCAGGCCCCGCCTTCCACTCCGCTCGCTGGCGGCACGACGTCGACCTCGACGGAGCACGGGTCGGCATCGTCGGCTCGGGCGCCTCCGCGGTGCAGATCGTGCCGCACCTGGCCGAGCGTGCCGCCTCCGTGGTGCTCTTCCAGCGCTCGGCCCCCTACGTCGTCCCGCGCCGCAACCGCGAATACCCCCTGGAGGAGCGCCGCACGCTCGCCCGCGTGCCCGGCGCGCTCTCGCGGCTCCGCGAAGAGCTGTTCTGGCGGGCCGAGCTCGGCTTCGCCGGCCGCGTCGGCGTGCCCACCGCGATCGACCGGCTGCGGGCGGAGGCGCTCGGCCACCTCGCCGCGCAGGTCGCCGATCCCGGACTCCGCGCCGCGCTCACCCCCGACTACGAGATCGGCTGCAAGCGCGTGCTGCTCTCGGACGACTACTACCCCGCGCTGACGCAGCCGCACGTGCAGGTGTCCCCGAGCCCTCTCCGCCGCGTCGAGGGCTCGTCGGCGATCGGCGACGACGGCGTCGCGCACGAGGTCGACGTGCTGGTCTTCGCGACCGGCTTCCACTCGACGCGGCCGCCCTTCGCTCGACGGATCCGCGGCCGCGGCGGCCTGCTCCTCGCCGACCGCTGGGCCGAGGGCATGTCGGCCTACGACTCGACCGCCGTCCACGGCTTCCCGAACCTCTTCGTGATCAACGGGCCGAACGCGAGCCTCGGCCACAACTCCGCGATCCACATGATCGAGACGCAGGTCGACTACGTGCTCGCCGCCCTCGACCACCGCGATGCGGCCGGGATCGACGTGCTCGAGGTGACCGCCGAGGCCGAGGCCGCCTCCGTCGCGCGGGTCGACGCTCTGAGCGCCGACACGGTCTGGACCAACGGCGGCTGCGAGAGCTGGTACGTCGACGCCGAGAGCCGCCGGCTGACGCTGCTGTGGCCCGACTTCGCGTTCGCGTTCCGCGAGGAGCTCGGCCGCTTCGACCCGGCGGCGTACGCGCCGGCCTAGCCGGGTGCCCCTGGTCGCTGCCGGCTCCCTCGCCTCTGGCGGGCCCGATCGATCCGTCACGAACGACCCGTCCGAGTCGGCTGCACGGTGATTCTCCGACGGATCGATCGCGACGTGCGGACGGCACAGCGAGGCGCGATCATGGACCCACCCGATCCCCGCACGACAGGACTCCGCATGCCGTCCGACTTCTCCGCGCCGCCGCCCCCGCCCGCCCTCGACCACGACGTCGCCGCCGCGTTCCTGCGCAAGCGCTACGGGCTGAAGGGCCGCCTGAGCGATCTCGGCAGCAACCAGGACCGCAACATGCTCGTCGAGGCGGGCGAGGAGCACTTCCTCCTGAAGGTCGCGAACCCGGCCACGCCGGCCGGCGTCGTCGCGGCGCAGACGGAGGCGATGGCGCACCTGGCCGAGCGCCTCGACGGCGTCCGGATCCCGCGGGTCCTCGCCGACCGCAAGGGGCGCACGCGCCGTGCGATCGAGCTCGACGGGACGCCCGCGATCGCCCGGGTCCTCGACTTCGTCCCCGGCCGCACGCTCTCCGGCTCGGGCTACCTCTCCCCCGCCGTCGTGCGCGCGATGGGCTCGCTCGCCGCGCGGATCGACATCGCCCTCGCCGACCAGCCGCTGACGGACCTGGAGGACACGGGGCAGTGGGACCTGCGGAACGCCGCGGACGTCGTCGAGGCGCTCCTCCCGCGGGTGCCTCGGCGGGTGGCGCGGGTGATCCGCGAGGCGGTGGCGGGCGCTCGCGCGGTCGTCGATCCGCTCGCCGACGCGCTGCCGGTGCAGCTGATCCACGGCGATCTGACCGACGACAACGTGGTGGTCGGGGCGGGTCCCCTCCCCGACGGAGTGATCGACTTCGGTGATCTCGGCGCGGGCTGGGCGGTCGGCGAGCTCGCGGTCACGCTGTCGTCGCTGCTGCACCACGCCGACGCGTCGGCGCCCACGGTGCTCCGCGCGGCGGCCGCCTACGACGCCGAGCGCCCGCTCTCGGGCGCCGAGGTCGACGTGCTCTGGCCGCTCGTCGTCCTCCGCGCCGCGGTGCTCGTCGTCAGTGCGCACGACGTCCTCGCGCAGGATCCGGGCAACGACTACGCCCGCGAGAACCTCGAGCACGAGAACCTGATCCTCGAGCGCGCGACCGCCGCACCGCTGCCGGTGCTGCAGGCCCTCGTCCGCCGGGCTCTCGGCCGCGAGGCTCCGGCGCCGATCCTCGCCGCCTCCGCTCGCATGCTCGACGTCGATCCGACCGTCGTCGACCTCTCCCCCGAGAGCGCCGCCCTCGACGACGGGCGCTGGCTCGACGACGACGCCGAGAGCGCGCTCGCCCGCGCGGTGCCCGGAGCCGCCCTCCTCCGGTACGGCGAGCGCCGCCTGACCCGCGCCCGCCCGCACGCGGCGCACGAGCCCGCGACCACGGCGCTGGGCGTCGAGCTGCACCTCGCGGAGCCGTCGACGCTCGTCGCCCCGGTCGACGGCGAGCTCGTGGCGGGCGGTCCCGGCACGCTCACCCTGCTCACCGCCGACGTCCGGCTGGTGCTCGACGGAGTCGACGCGACGGCCGTCGGCACCGTCGCGGCCGGAGAGACGATCGGCACCGCCTCCCGGATCCTCCGCGCCCAGGCCCTGCCCCGCTCGCTCGACGACGCGCCGTGTTTCGCCGAGCCCGCGTGGGCCGACGCGTGGCTCGACGTCCTGATCGACCCGACGCCTCTCCTCCTGGGCCGCGCCGTCCCCGCCCCGCAGCCCGACCGCGGCATCCTCGAGCGCCGCGTCGCGCACCTCGCCGACGTGCAGGAGCACTACTTCGACTCACCGCCCACGATGCTCCGCGGCTGGCGCGAGCACCTGGTCGACGACTCCGGTCGCGTGCACCTCGACGTGCTCAACAACGTCTCGTCGATCGGGCACGGGCACCCCTTGCTCGCCGAGCGCGTCGAGCGGCAGTGGCGGCTGCTCAACACCAACTCGCGCTTCTCGTACCCGGCGATCGGCGAGTTCTGCGAGCGGCTCGCGGCGCTGCTGCCCGAGGGGCTCGACTCCGTCCTCCTGGTCAACAGCGGGACGGAGGCGGCCGACCTCGCCCTGCGCCTCGCCCGCGCCTGGTCGGGTCGCGACGACGTCCTCGCGGTCCGGGAGGCGTACCACGGCTGGTCCGGGCTCTCCGACGCCGTCTCCACCTCCGTCGCCGACAACCCCGACGCGCTCGCGACGCGGCCGCCGTGGGTGCACACCCTCGACGCGCCCAACAGCTACCGGGGCGCCCACCGCGGTGCCGACGCGCATCACTACGCGGCGGAGGCGGTCGAGCGCATCCACGCGCTGGCCGCGGCGGGCACTCCCGCGGGGGCGCTGATCGCCGAGGCCTACTACGGCAACGCGGGCGGCATCCCGCTGCCCGACGGCTACCTGGCGGCGGTGTACCCGGCGGTCCGCGAGCACGGCGGGCTCTGCATCGCCGATGAGGTGCAGGTCGGCTACGGGCGCCTCGGCGAGTGGTTCTGGGGGTTCGAGCAGCAGGGCGTGGTCCCCGATGTGGTGGCCGTCGCCAAGGCGATGGGGAACGGGCATCCGCTCGGCGCCGTGATCACCACCCGCGAGATCGCCGAGCACTACCGCTCGCAGGGCTACTTCTTCTCCTCCGCGGGAGGCAGCCCGGTCAGCTCGGTGGTCGGCCTCACCGTGCTCGACGTCATCGAGGGCGAGCAGCTGCAGCAGAACGCTCTCGTCGCGGGCGCGCACCTGCGCGCGCGGCTCGAGGAGCTCGCCGGCCGGCACCCGCTGATCGGCGCGGTGCACGGCCACGGCCTCTACCTCGGCCTCGAGCTGGTGCGCGACCGCGAGACGCTCGAGCCGGCGACGGAGGAGACGCGCGCGATCTGCGAGCGCCTCCGCGAGCGCGGCGTGATCGTGCAGCCCACCTCCGACAGGCAGTGCGTGCTCAAGATCAAGCCGCCGCTGTGCTTCTCGCTCGAGAGCGCCGACTTCTTCGCCGACCAGCTCGACGAGGTGCTGACGACGGGGTGGTGAGAGAACCCCGGAGCGTCGAGGCGGCCAGGGAGCGCGGGCTCCCTCGACGGTCCGGGGTTGCCTCGGTGCCGGCGCCACCAGCGGTCGCCGGGGCGTCGGCCGGCCGGGGATAATCGGAGGCATGCGAGAAGACGACGATGTCGATCTGGTGATCGACGCATGGGCCGACGCCCTGCCCGATCTCGACTTCGCGCCGCTCGACGTCGTCTCGCGGCTGCGGCGCCTCAGCCCGCGCGTGCAGGAGATCCGCCGCCAGTCCTTCGCGGCCAGCGACCTCGCGCCGTGGGAGTTCGAGCTGCTCTCGATCCTGCGGCAGGCCGGCGCGAGCGGGATGACCCCGTCGGTCCTCTCCCTCCGCCTCGGCATCTCGAGCGGCAATCTCGCGAGCCGGGTCGACCGGCTGGGCGCCCGCGGCCTCGTGGTGCGCGAGCAGAACGCGGCCGACTCGCGGAGCAAGATCGTCTCGCTCACCCCGCGCGGCTCCAAGCGCGTCGACGAGGCGATGCGCCACCTCGTCGCCGCCGAGGGCGAGGTGCTCGCGAACCTCGACGCGCGGCAGATGTCGGTGCTCATCGAGTGCCTGCGCACCATCAGCGACACGCTCGACCACCTCGACTGACGCGGCGCTCACCCGTACGCCCGCGTACCTGGGAGGTCAACCCCGTTCGCCCGCCCGGTCCCGCGACATAGCGTGAGCGAGCACGGTCGAGGCGGAAGCCACCCGTGCACGATGCACGCGAAAGAGCGCAACATGCCACAGATCCCCAGCATCCAGCCCGCACGGTGGAGCCGGAACGGGGTCAGGATCGTCGTCGTCCCCGGAGCAGAGCTGCCCCGGTTCCGACTCGAGATCGACCCCTGCCTCGCCGTCGACCCGCGCCTCGTCCCGGGCGACCTGTTCAGCACCGTCGAGGACGCCGAGCGCGCTGCCGAGGCGGCCGCCTCCCGACTGGTGCGGCGCCTCCCCGTCAGCTCCTGACCAGCGCGTCGAGCGGCCCGGTCGGGAGCGCGATCCAGCCCTCGGCCTCGGCCGCCTCCCGCAGATGCCCGGGGACGGGCAGCGTGTCGCCCAGCGCGTGCGCCCGGGCGTTGAGCGCAGCGATCACCGCATCGAAGGCGTCGTTCGAGCGCGCCATCAGGGCGAGCGTCCCGGCGGAGGCGTCGAGCCACGGAGCGGCGCGCCGGAGCGCCTCCAGGGCGAGCGCCACCGCCTCCGGGCGCGTCTTGTAGCCGGTCGTGTCGATGCGCCAGTGGCGCAGCGCCGCCGCCGGATAGGCCTCGACGAGCCGCCCACCGCCCGAGCGGTCGACGTCCTCGCCCGCGGCGGCGAACGCCTCGAGCAGCTCGGCGCACCGCATCGCGGTCATCCCGAGCCGGTCGGTCGAGACGCTGAGCGGCCAGCGACCGGTCACCTCCCGCGCGGCCCGATCGGTCTCCCGATAGGCGAGGCGGCGCCGCCAGTCGCGCCCGGCGAGGGTGCGGGGAGCGACCTCGCGGCGGGTGTGGGCCGAGACGAACGCCGCGAACTCCAGCGGCCAGCCGAACGCGCAGTCGATGCCGATCGTCGTCGCCGTGCGCGAGAGTGCCACGATCTCCTCGTCCCCCGCGCCGAGGGAGAGGGAGGCGATGCGCGCGCGTCCGCCCGACCAGTCGACGGCGGCCAGCGCCGTCCGGACCGGCTCGGCAGCGAGGTCGACACCGATCGTCAGCATCGGATCAGGCTAGCCCGCCGCTACGCTCGAGCGATGACGCCATCCCCCGCCACGGGATCACGCGGGGGCATCGCCGCCCTCCGGATCGTCGTCGCCCTGACCGTGCTCACCGCCGTCGCCGCAACGGCCGTCGACACGGCGTCGCGCACTCCGTTGCTCCCGTTCAACTTCTTCGGCTTCTTCACCATCCAGGGCAACATCCTGCTGGCGGTGATCCTGCTGACGACCGCCCTGACCGGCCGGAGCCTCGCCCTCGCCCGCGGTGCGGCCACGAGCTACATCGTCGTCGTCGGCCTCGTCTACAACACGCTGCTCGTGGGCCTCGCCGGCGGAGTCGCACTCCCCTGGGCGAACACGGTCATGCACCTGCTCTTCCCGATCTACGGACTGCTCGACTGGATCCTGTTCGCCGATCGCCCGCCGCTGCCCTGGCGCCGGCTCCCGCTCGTGATCGTGTACCCGCTCGTCTGGCTCGCCGTGGTTCTCGTGCGCGGGGCGACGGACGGCTGGGTGCCGTACCCGTTCCTCGATCCCGCGACCGGGTACGGCACCGTCGCGGTGTACGTCGTCGTGATCGCGGTCGTCTTCCTCCTCGCGGGCGCGCTGGTCTGGGCGCTCAGCCGGGTGCGGCTGCTCCGGATCTGACGGGGCCCCGTTCTGGGGCCCCGTTCTGGGGCCACGCGTGCAGGTCCGCTCGAGAACGGGCTCCCCTAGCGTCGGCAGCGGCGGCCCCCACCGCCGACCCCCGACCGAGAGCGGTTCCCCCATGCGTCTCCCCCTGTCCCCCTCACCGCGCCGCTCCGGGAGTCGCCGCCTGCGCGCCCTCGCGACCGGCGCCGCCATCGCCCTCGCCGCGGCACTGGTCCCCACCGGTGCCGCGTCCGCCGCGACCCCGACCCTCTCGCTGCTGAGCCTCGGCGACTCCATCACCCAGGCGTACGGCACCTGCGGCCGCTTCGCCGACTGCCCGCGCAACAACTGGTCGACCGGCACCAACGCGACCGTGAACTCCTTCGCATCGCGCCTGCGCACCGCGAACCCCGGCACCACGGTCACCACCGCCAACTTCGCGCAGACCGGCAGCCTCGTCGCCGGGGTCCCGGCCCGCATCGACGCCGCCGTCGCCGCAGGAGTCCGCCCCGACGTCGTCACCCTCCTGATCGGAGGCAACGACCTCTGCGCCGCCGACAACCCCGTCGCCGCCGACGGCTACACGATGACCCCCGCAGCCGCCTTCGACACCGGTGCGACCGCTGCGATCACCAAGATCCGCAGCACCTGGCCGAACGCCAAGATCGTGCTCTCCTCGATGCCGAACGTCGCCGCGGAGTGGGCCGTCGTCAAGGGCGGCATCGGATCCGTGGTCTGGGCCTCGGGCAACCTCTGCCGCACGACCCGCGGAGTGAACGCCACCGGCGGCCGCCTCAGCACCGCCGCGGCCGCCGCTTCGGCCACTGCCGCGAAGACCCGCACCACGCAGTACAACAGCGCGCTGCAGAAGGCCTGCGCCACCGCCGGCACGCTCTGCGACTACGACGGAGGCGCGCTCACCGCGACTCCGGTCACGAAGGCCCTGATCGGCACCGTCGACTACTTCCACCCCAGCATCGCCGGGCAGGCCAAGATCGCCTCGGTGCAGTGGAGCGCATCGAACTTCGCCACGACCCGCTGAGCGACGGACCGCCGGCGGGTCGGCTGTCCCCGGGTCAGGCGTCCTGAGGACGCTCGCCCTCCCGTCGGCGCCGCTGCTCCTCGGCGAGCCGCGCGTAGTGCGCCTCCTCGCGCTCGAGGTCGGCGAGCTGCTCCTCGGTGCTCTTGGGAGCCGGCCGCATCACGATCGTCGGCGGCGGGGTCTTCGATCGCCGCACCCGCGTCGTCCGCCCGCCGGGCACGAAGGAGGCGCCGTCGCCCTTCTTCCAGTCGTGGCCGAGGACGAACCACAGCGTCACGCCGATCAGCGGGATGAACACGATCAGCAGGATCCAGACGATCTTCGGCAGATTCCGGACCACGTTGTCCGGCTGACGCACGACATCCACCAGCGCCAGCACCATCAGCACGACGGTCAGCAGCGAGAACAGGAAACCCATGCGTTCGAGGGTACGGCGCTGAGCGACCTCACAGGGCCGACTCGTGCCCCGGACGCGTCGAGCGGTCGACCCGCATCACGACTCCGTCCGAGAAAGCGCCCCGCTCGAGCGCCTTCCTCCTCCGTGCGTCCTCGACCGCTTCCCACCGGACCTCGAGCTGAGCGGCCAGCGCGTGAAGCACCTCGAGCACATCGGCGATCTCCTCCTGAGACGGTCCGGCGACCACCTCGGCGCATTCCTCCTCGAGCTTCGCGAGCAACCACGGGAGGCGCTCCGCGGCCGGGACACGGCGGAAGCCCGCCGTGACTCCGAGCCTGTCGAGGACCTCCGGGATGCGGTCCCGCACGAGCTTCTCGCGAGTCACGAGAGCGCCGCGACGAGATCGACCGGACTCGCCACGCCGTCCGCGGAGGCGGTACCAGCGCTGCGCAGGCCGTCGACGGCCTCGCGGACGTCGCCCCAGGAGGGCCTCTGCCCCGTCCGGTCGACGGAGGGACCCCACTCCGAGCCCTTCCGCGTCGGGGAGTGCAGCACTGCACCCCACCCGAGGCTCCGGGCCCGCTCACCGTTGGAGAGCCTCTCCGGGTTGAGTCCCGGGAGAACGACCGCGGGGAGGGTCGAGGCCAGGCAGGTCGTCGTGATCCCGTGGCCGCCGTGATGCACGACGGCGCGGAGTGAGGGGCCCAGCCCCTCGAGATCCCAGAACGAGGCCACCCGGACACCGATCGGCGGGTCGCCGATCTCCGACACCAGCGCTGGGTCGCCGGTGGCGATGTAGATCGTGCCCGGCCAGTTGCCGAAAGCAGCGACGAAGTCTCCGTCGATCCGCCCCACCGTCCGATAGAAGAGGAGGTCGTCGCCTCCCGACGAGGAGCAGACGCTCGTGAGCGCTCCGGTGTACACGATATCGAGGCCGTCGGTCCGCTCCGGGAGGGGATCCCACTCCGGTGAGCTGGGGACGGCGATACGGCCGAGACCGAACAGCTCGCGCACGTCCTCGCCGACGAGGGGAAGTCCGCGCCGGCGCAGCTCGTCGTTCACGCTGAGAGCCGGAGTCGTCCAGATGTCGGCGAGAGGAGTGTCGGGGAATCGGTAGTCGGGCAGTTGATTGTCCTGACAGAGCGTGACGATCGGGATCCGGAGCTCACTGCAGCTGATGAGCATGGACAGTCGATTGTCGTTGACGACTCGATCGGGACCCACCTCCTCCAGGACGGACCGATCGAACTCGAGCGCACTGGAGAGGAAGGACGGATCGGCCCAGTTCGTCCACGGATCGGACGCATCCGCGGCAGGGGGGTACCTGATCTCCGCATCGAGGCCGGCGTCCGCTGCGAGCCGGGAGTGGAGCAGCACGTCATGCCCGAGGAGAGTGCAGTGCCAGCCCGCATCCCGGAAGGCCCTCCCGATCGCCAGCAGCCTCGTGATGTGGCCGTTGCCGCGGCCCCAGGACACGAGCAGCAGTCTGGACTGCCTCAGCACGACGTCGCGATCGTCAGACCGTCCACGAGTTCGAGGACGATCTCATGGGATCGGGGGGCGGCTTCTGCCGCATCTGAGTTCGAGAGAACGGTCTCCCAGTCCGCGAGTTCGGGAGTCGACCTCGCCTCGGCGATCACCGTCCGGAGATAGTGAGGCGGAAGGGAATGACTCACCGGGTAGAAGACGAGAGGGGCGGAGCCGCCACCCACCACGGCGTATCCATCGGCCTGGGACCCGAGGTCGATGACGTCCGTCCAAGACGAGAGGACGACCGACTGCCCGAGTGCGGCCAGCGTCCGGAGATCGAGCGCACCGGGAATGAGGTGCACGTGCATGTGGTGGCACATCCTCTCGCCGGGTCGGCTGCGGAGGCAGTGCCCCGTCCGACCGTGCTCGAAGAGCACGACGTCTCCGAAGGCGCTCCGGATCCTCGTGCTCAGAGCCTCTACGAGCAGATCGAGTGTCGCGGCCGATTCGACCCCGATGTAAGCAGCCGATGGGTGGTGCTCGGTGGTGTAGACGAGCAGATGTCCGGGGCTCAGCGGAGCCGGATCGGAGCAGACGGCGAGCCCCCGGCTCTCCCACACCTTTCGAGGATTGCTTCGGCAGAAGACGCACTCCGGGTCTGCGAGCACCGACACTGTCACGACATCCTTCCTGCAACGCTGGCACTCAGCTCGCGGATCGCCGCGATCGTCGCGTCCAGCTCGGATCGGGTGGTTCGTGAGCCGAGACTGACCCGGACCGTTCCCCCGGCGCTCGACCCGATCGTCCGGTGAGCAAGAGGGGCGCAGTGCAACCCTGAGCGAACGAGGATGTCGAAGCGTTCCTCGAGGACTGCCGCTGCACTGCTGGGCTTCATCCCGTCGATGGTGAAGGACACGACTCCCACCGTCGGCGATCGCCGTCCGACTTCGACCGGTCGCACTCCTTCCGAATCCCGCAGCTTCTGAGCGAAGTACTCCCGCAGCGCACCGTGGTGGACGGACCGATGTTCGATCTCGGCCTGGTCGAGCTCAGCCAGCGCTGCACCGAGACCGGCGATCCCTACACCGTTCAGGGTCCCCGCTTCCTGCGACCAGGGCAGCCAGCTCGGATGCTCGGGATTCTCGGAACGCCCGCCCGAGCCGCCTCTCACGAGGGGCGGCAACGAGACACCCTCGCCGATGACGGCGCCGCCGACACCCTGCGGGCCGCCTAGGCCCTTATGGCCGGCGAAGACCACGACATCGGCGACGGCAGCATCGATGGGCAGATGGCCGAAGGCCTGGGCCGCATCCAGCGCGAGGAAGACCCCGTACTCCCGACACAGCGCAGAGATCTCGGTCACAGGGAGGACCTCTCCCGACACGTTCGATGCCCAGGTCATGAGGACGCCGGCCGTGTCTCCTCGCCGGAGCGCCCGTTCGAAGAGGTCGAGATCGACCGGACCGTCAGATGAGGAGGGAATCACCTCGTGCGTGATCCTCCCGGCCGCCTCCAGCGCAGCCAGGGGACGAGTCACGGAGTTGTGCTCGAACGCCGAGGTGAGGACCCTGCCGCCGATGAGCCCGAGATGGTTCGCGACGGAATTGAGGGACATCGTCGCGTTCAAGGAGAACGTCACTCGGTCCGGCTGACGACAGCCGACGAGGTTCGCGAGAGAGGTGCGGGTCGCCCAGACCTGCTCCTCGGCCCACGACGCGAGGCGATGCCCTGCCCTCCCGGGACTCGTGCCGCTCTCGAGGAAGCGCTCCATCGCCTCAGCGATGCTCGGGCTCTTCGGATAGGACGTGGCCGCCGAGTCGAGGTAGATCATGGTCGACACTCCTTCATGTCCAGGTTCTCCGGTGCGCTTTCCTGCGAGAACCTACGCCGACGAAGGCGGCCGACCGGCGCAGGCGCGAGATGCAGCATCGCCCAGAGGGCGCCGGACGACACGGTGTCGTCCTGGCGCGAATCGCGCCTTCGACTCCTGATCGGTGCGGGGGCTGCGGGCGGTCCGCGCCGTTCTGCGGCCGGCGGGAGCGCCCCGCCGAAGCCGAGCACCTGTGCAGCTGGGTCGGACCGCTGCCGCCGGGCAGCCCAGGCCGGGCGCGAGTGCGGTGGCCGCTAACGTCTACTCCCGAGCCGGCGGGTCCGTGTCTCGCGAGCGGGCGAATCCCCGCGCGGCGATCGATCACGACCCGTCGTCGTGCATCCCTCGGGACTCGCCCAGGGGATCCCCCCCTCGTTCGAAGGAGAGCAGATGGTCGGCAGCGCAACGCCCCTCGTCCCCGATCGGAGCGGCCGAGACCGATGACGGACGCACGATCGACGGTCACCGACGCGCCTCCGGACGTCTCCGTGATCATCCCGACGTTCGAGCGGGAGGACGAGCTCGAGCAGACCCTCGCCAGCCTCACCGAGCAGACGACATCGATGAGGTTCGAGATCGTCGTCGCGGATGACGGGTCCGCAGGTGACACCGTGGCAGTGGTCCGAGGTTTCGAGTCGAGACTCGACCTCGTCTACACGAGGCAGAAGGACACCGGTTTCCGGCTCAGCGCAGCGAGGAACCTGGGCGCACGCGCCTCTCGCGGACGGACACTGATCTTCCTCGACTGCGGGACGCTCGCGGGACCGTCCCTCGTGGAGTCGCACGGGAGACGAGTCGAGGCCGGGCGACGTGCCACGACCGGCCCCACCTTCGGCTGGGATCTGTCGGGTGCGGACGCCGTTCGCTTCCGGGAGATCGTCAGGGGCTCGGGCTGGCAGGAGCGGCACGAGCAGATGTCCGATCACCCGCTCCACCGCGACTACCGATCGGAGAAGTGGCTCGATGTCTTCGAGCGCCGAGTCCCCCTGGCGCTTCCCTGGAGGTTCTTCTGGGGTCGGAACATCGGAGTGGCCCGCTCCGACTACGACGCAGCCGGTGGGTTCGACGAGCGCTTCGCCAGCTACGGGGTCGAGGACGTCGAGTTCGGGTACCGCCTGCAGCGCCGAGGAGTGGAGCTCGGCTGGTCCGAGGACGCATGGGCGGTGGAGCTGCCGAGCATCTCGGAGGACGCAGCGGCGCAGGCCGAGCAGAACCGCGCGAATCTCGCTCGATGGGCGGATCGCTGCACCGACCTGCAGATCGAGTTCTTCGTGTGCAACCGTCCGCTGCCGCAGCTCGAACAGCCCGAGTGGGAGCGAATCGAGCGCTGGTCGGCATCGGCGACGAACAGTCGCGACGATCTCGACGTCCTCCTCCGCGCCTCACGGACGAGCGACTCGATGCTCTTCGTCGGGTCGATGGTGGGCGCGCCGCACTCCCGATCGGTCGTCACCCTCGGGCCCGGGTTCCCGATCGGGACTCTGAGCTGGGCGGACTGCCTGGAACGATCGACGCAGGAACCGGTCGATGTCAACGCGATCGGGATCCGCGCAGGGTTCGCCGACCGGTCGTTCGACACGGTCTACATCAGCGACGCGATGGCCCCGTTGGCAGCCACGTGGGGCGAGCACCTCCTCCGGACGGCACGCCGATGCGGACGCGGCGTTCAGCTCGGGCGTGCCTTCTCCGCCGCTCTGAGCGAATCGGGTGTCGTCTGAGGAGCCGGTCGAGCGCTGGACGGCGCCTGCCTCGCTCGGTCACCGGCGCGCTCGCGAGCAACGCGGTCTTCGGTGGGATCACCGCTGTCGGTCTGCCCGTCGCTCTCGACGCTGCCGGACTCTCGAAGGCCCAGATCGCCGTGTTCTTCGTGGTCAACGCCGGTCTTGCAGTCGCCTACAACACCGTCCTCGTTCCTCGCATCCGGGTGGCCGGGTATCCGAGACTCGCGCTTCTCGTGACGACGACCGCGGTGCCGGTCGGGGTCCTTTTCGTGCGGTTCAGCTCTGGCAGCGTCGGGATGCTCTACCTCGGAGGGGCGCTGATGCTGTTCGTCAGCACCGTCGTCCCCCAGCTCTTCGGTCGCGTCGCCTCGCAGAACGCCGGCCACGCGCAGGAGTGGATGGTCGCCCGATTGCGGACGGTTCTCATCTCCGGATACATCCTCGGGCTGGTCCTCTACTCGATGCTCGCGCAACTGGGCGTCGATCCGCTCGTGGCGGCGGCAGGTGCGGCAGGACTGACGATCGTCTGCACGGCCGGGCGCTCGTTCGCTCGTCGACTTCCCGTGCCGGATCGCCGTCCCGATGCCGCTGCCGCTGCCGGGGGCGATCCGCCTCCCCGGCGTCTGCTCTTCGTTCTCGCGCTGGCCCTGGTCGCTCTCCTCAAGTCGGTGGACACGCTGCGCGCGATCTACCTGCCGCTGTTCGCGGTCTCCTCCGGTGTTCCTCCCGCGCTGGTGTCACCGGTGTTCCTGGCCTCGGCGGTGCTCGAGCTCGCTGCGCTGCCCGCGCTCACGCGACTCAGCACTGCTCGCGGCAGCGCGTTCACTCTCGGGATCGTCTCACTGGCCGCGATCGTCACCTTCGCGATCCTCGTCGGCGACCAGTCCTACGGGGCACTGGTGCTGTCGCAAGCCGTCTACGCGGTCGTGGGCGCCGGTTTCCAGAGCATCGGAATCCTCCTGCTCGAGAGGACGAGCAACGGCGGTCCGGGCGCGGGGGCCAGCGCCTACACCGCGGTCACGCAGGTCGGGACGGTGCTGGGCGCGCTCCTGCCGCTCGCGGTGTCCGGGTACGATCCGCAGATCTTCCTGATCGCGGTCCTCCTATCCGCCGCGTCCGTGATGCTCGCGGTGGCCCTTCGGGTGAATGGCGGGCGGCTGTGACCTTGCTCGTCCGGGCAAGCGCAGGAGCGGTTCGTGACACGATCGGACGATGACCGAGACCCCTGCGCGCGGCCTCCGTGAACCTCGCGACATCACGAAGCGCAGACGCCTCACTCCGCGCCGCATCGCGCTGATCGCCGGCGCCGTCCTGCTGCTCGTCGGCCTGGCCCTCGTCGGCCTGGTCGCACTGCAGTACGGGAGCCTCGCCCAGCAGGGCTTCGACTCCGTGTGCTCCGCGAGCGTCGGCGGCGTCCCGCCCGGCGAGGGCACTCTCGTGGGCGGCTCCTGGTCGTGGTGGCCGCTCGGCGTCACCTGCGAGTGGCAGGCGCTCGACGGGTCGACGCTCCTCGAGCGGCCCGACTGGTCGACGACCGCGGTCGCGATCACCGGAGCGGGGATCCTGCTCATCGGCCTGGTCACGCTGCTCTCGGCAGTGCTCCTGCGTCGCGCGAAGCACTGACTCGCGGCGTCGACCCGGCCGCCGTCCGATTCACGGTGTCCCGGAGCGGCCGAGGTGCGATCTGCAGGAGATCGACTCCGCAGGGTGCGATCCGCGCGGTAGAACAGCCCATCCGGCGACGATCTCCTGCAGACCGCACGACCCCCGTCGGCGACTCAGCGGTCGAAGAGGTTCCCGATATCGCCGAGGCCCGGCATCTCGAAGTTCGAGCCGAAGTCCGACACCTGCTCGCCGAGCCCCGACACGTGCTCGCCGGCCCCGGACACGAAGTCGCCCGCCGCGCCGGTGATGTCGCCGAACTCGCCCAGGTCGCCGAAGCTCCCCGTCAGACCCTCCAGGTCGACACCCTGCAGGAGCGGACCGGCGACGCTGCTGAGCACCGCGCCACCCGCGACCGCCGCGAGCAGTCCGCCCGCCGCGCCCAGACCGACGCCCGCCACCGCGCCGACGCCGGCACCCGCGAGGGCCCCGCGCGTCCCCGGCTTCGAGAACATCTTCTTCAGGAACCCCGGGTTCTGGGCCTCGCCGCGCGTCGCGGCCCGCGCCAGATCGTCGGGGTTCGACGAGCGCGGCTGCTCGTTCGCGGGCAGCTCCTCGCGCAGCCGCGCCTCGACCTGCGAGCGCTGCGCCGGCGTCAGCTTCGCGAACGCGTCGCGGTGCACCTGCTCGAGCTGCTCGGGGTCGGCCGTGCGGAGGAGGTAGTCGTACCGCGCGATCGCGGCACGATCCTCCTGGGTCACGGCGGGCTGCCCCGGTCGCGCGTCCTGCGGACGGATCGGAGCGCGCGGCGCCGCGGAGGCGGGCGACTGCGACGGCCGGGCGTCGCCGGTCACCTTGTCGGCCGCGGTGCGCACCATGGCACGCCAGTCCGGGGTACCGCCGGTGGTGCCGCCGGTGCTCGACGACCCCTTCGAGTCGAGGGCCTTCGACGCCATGCCGAGGACGCGCTTGAACATGCTCACAGAGAACCTTCCGTCGGGTATCAGCCTCGATCATCCCGACGCAGCCTGAGCAGAACCCGTCCGGAAGCCCTCCGATTGCTCGGAACCGCCTCGTCGTGCACCTCCGAGTCCTCGACCTCCGGCGATCGATCCGTCGCGAACGGCTCCTCCGTAGCGCGTCGATGGCGCGTTCGTGCCGGATCGATGCGGCCGGCGACCACGCGATGTCCGGCTCGCAGGAACACGTTCGGCTCGCAGGAACTCCCGGTTTCCGCGAGCCGAACGCAGTTCCGCGCGCCCGAGATGCTCCAGAGCGCCCACCCCGGCCGATCGGTCGGATCCCGCGGCCGTCCGGTCGGGCGCCCGCCGCGCCACTCCGCCAGGCTGGACCCATGCCCTCGACCGCGTCCGTCCCCGTCGTCCGCCCCGAGCCGACGACGGGGCGCCTCCCCTACATCCCCCTCATCACCCTGATGCTCCTGAGCTTCCTGCTCGTGACAGCCGAGTTCCTGCCGAACGGCGTCCTGACCGAGATGGCCGCCGGTCTCGACGTCACCCCCGGCCAGGCGGGCCAGACCGTCACCGTGACCGCGCTCGTCGGCCTCCTCGTCGCCCCGACGGTCGGCCTGATGTTCCCCCGGCTCGACCGCCGCACGCTCTTCATCTGGACGGCCGTCGCCGCCGGCGCCTCCAGCGTCTTCGCCGGCCTCGCCCCGAACCTCGCCCTGGTCCTGCTCTCGCGCCTCCTGCTCGGAGCCGCGATCAGCGCCTTCTGGTCGATGTCCCTCACCGTCGCCGCCCGCGTCGCCGGCCCCGACCGCGTCGGTCGCGCCACGATGTTCACCAGCGCCGGCCTCTCGCTCGCGACGGTCGCCGGGGTGCCGCTCGGCGTGATCCTCAGCGAGCTCATCGACTGGCGTGCCGCCTTCGTCCTGATCGGCGTCCTCACGGCGCTGCTCGCCGTCCCGCTCCGCCTCCTGCTGCCCAGCGTCCCCGCCGCCCCGGCCGCCGGGCTCGGCGTGCTCCTCGACACCGTGCGCCGCCGCGGAGTGCGCCAGGGCTTCGCGGGCCACATCCTCGTCGTCCTCGGCCACTTCCTCGCGTACACCTACATCCGCCTGGCGCTCGAGCGCACCGAGGGCACCGATGCCGCGACCATCGTCGCTCTGCTGGCGCTCTTCGGCGTGGGCGGCCTCGCCGGCAACATCGTGATCGGCTCGGTGATCGACCGCTCCTTCGCCTTCTTCGGCGTCGTCGCACCGGTCGCGATCGCGATCGCCGTCGGAGCGGTCCTGCTGCTCCCCGGCTCCGTCCCGGCCATCGCGGTGGCGGTGGTCGTCTGGGGCTTCTTCTTCGCCTCCTGGCTGATCATCGTCAACGCGTGGGTCGGTCACCGGATGACCGACCGCCTCGAGGCCGGCGGCAGCCTGGTCGTCGTCGGCTTCCAGGCCGCGATCGTGATCGCCGCCGGTGTCGGCGGAGTCCTGGTCGACGCGGTCGGAGTCGAGGCCGACTACGCGATCGGCGCGGGCCTGCTCCTCGTCGGCGCGGCCCTCTTCGGCGCGTCGAACCGCAGGCGCACGGCCTGACGCCTCACGCCGCGCGTCGTGCCGCTCGCCACTGCGACGGCACGACGCCGACGTTCCGGCGGAAGGCGCGGCTGAACCCGTCGTCGGAGGAGTAGCCGAGCGCCCGCGACGCCTCCGACACGGTCCGTCCCGCCTCCAGCAGCTCCTTCGCCCGGCGCATCCGCACCTCGGTGACGAACCCCGCGGGAGTGCGCCCGAAGGCCGCACGGAACCGCTCCGTCAGCACGGTGCGCGACATCGCGCCGACGCTCGCGAGCAGATCCACGCTCCACTCCCGGCCCGGCTCGCTGCTCACGGCCGCGGCCACTCGGTCGAGGTGGACGTCGCCGGTCACCGGAGGCAGCGCGCCGGTGTCGCCGAACGCCCACGCCCGCACGACCGACAGCACGACGGTGCGCACCATCAGCCGGCAGATCACCGGATCGCCCGAGCGCTCCGACCCGTCGTACGCCGGCCCGAGCTGCGCCGCCAGTGCGGCCGCCGCCGGCTCGAGCCGGGCGAATCCGCTCGCGAACACCAGCCCCGGCAGCGACCGCGGGCACGCCTCGAGCTCGACCTCGACGATCGTCAGCCGCGCCCCCGGGACCGACGCGAGCGTCGCCTCCTGCCGCCCGAACGTCAGCAGCGCGTCCCCGGCCAGCAGGGTCCGGGGCACGGAGGCGGCCACTGCGTCGCCCGCGCAGAGCTCTAGCGCGCAGGCGGTCCCCTCCGGGGCGAGCGCCGTGATCTCGCCCTCGACGACGTAGACGAGCACGACGATGCCGGCCGGCAGCGCCATCCGCTCTCCGGAGGCGAGAGTCGCGCGCCGGGTCGCCCCGAGCGTCACGTCCAGCGTGGCCAGGACATCGTCGAGCACCGCGGGTTCGATCGTCATGCTCGAGGCAACGTGCGCCGCTCCCCCGCCATTCCGCGAGGCGCGCTCGCGAGGGACACCCCGTCCGAGGGCACCCCAGCAGCCCGGGCCGACGAGGCGGGCGCGCATCACGGTCCCCGGCGGCGATCTCCGGGCGACGTCCGACGGTCTCGGCGTCGACGCGCCCTAGCGTGCCGGAGTCGTCCAGGTCGCCGTCGCGAGCAGGCGCGGAATGACCTGCGGGCCTTCTGAGGTCACGAGCACGAGGGACTCCGCCTCGGCGCGCGTGTCGATGGTCGCACCGGGGGCGATGCCGAGGGCGGCCGCATCGGTCAGGGCGAGGGGCTCCGCATCCGAGATGCGATGGACCAGGTGACGCCCCGGCCCGGCCTCGCTGAGGCGGACCGCGCCGTCGACGGTGCGCGTGCGCCCCTCGGAGGTGGGGATCGGGTCGCCGTGGGGGTCCGCGGACGGGTGTCCGAGGAGGGCGTCCAGCCGGTCGATGAGTCCGTCGCTCGCGGCGTGCTCCAGTCGCTCCGCCTCGTCGTGGACCTCGTCCCACGGGTAGCCGAGGGTCGTGACGAGGAACGACTCCAGGATCCGGTGGCGGCGCACCATCACCAGCGCGAGGGCCGCTCCGGTCTCCGTCAGCCGGACCGGCTTGTACGGCCGGTACTCGACGAGGTCCTGGGCGGCGAGGCGGTGCAGGGTGTCCGAGACATTGGCGGGACTGGTTCCGAAGCGCGCGGCGAGGGCCTTCGTCGTGATCGGCGGGTCGCCCCACTCGGTGGCCGACCAGATCGCCTTGACGTAGTCCTGGGCGACAGGGCTGATCGAGTCGATGTCCACGGAGTCGACGTTACTTCGCGAGTCGACGTCGCTTCGAGTCGGCGGCGGAGTCAGCCGGTCACGGTGAGGACGATCAGTGCGACGTTCAGCAGCACGATCAGACCGGTGACCGCCCACGCCGAGACCCGGACGGCGGGACGATTGGCGAAGCTCCCCATCAGCGCCCTGTCCTGCGTGTAGGCGACCAGCGGGATCAGAGCGAACGGGATCCCGAAGCTCAGGACGACCTGGCTCAGAACCAGCGCTCGAGTGGGGTCGAACCCGACCCCGAGCACGATCAGCGCCGGGATCAGGGTGACGACCCGGCGCACCAGCAGGGGGATCCGCAGGTGGAGGAGGCCGCCCATGATGGCCGAGCCGGCGTAGCAGCCGACCGCCGTCGAGGCCAGGCCGGACGCGAGCAGGCCGATCGCGAAGAGGATGCCGACGATCGGTCCGAGCGCCGCGACGATGGCGCTGTGGGCGCCCTGGATGGTGTCGGTCCCCTCGACCCCGCGCAGGCTCGCTGCGGCGAGGAGGAGCATGGCGATGTTCACCGTCCCGGCGATCACGAGCGCGATGCCGACGTCCCAGCGCGTCGCCCTGAGCAGCCGGGCGATCCTGGCGGGGTGCGTGCTCGCTCCGTGGCGGTCCCTGGCGAGGCCGGAGTGGAGGTAGATCGCGTGGGGCATCACCGTGGCGCCGAGCATGCTCGCGGCCAGCAGGACCGTCTCGGCTCCCTGGAACCGTGGCACGAGGCCGGCGACCACGTCGCTCGCCGACACGGGGCTGACCAGGAGGCCGGCGACGAATCCGACGGCGATCACGGCGAGGAGTCCGATGATCACGAACTCGAAGGGCCGCTGCCCCCGCCGGGACTGCACGGTGAGCATCGCGGTCGAGATCGCGCCGACGATGAGCCCGCCGAGCAGGAGCGGGACGTCGAACAGGATCTGCAGGGCGATGGCGCCACCGATCACCTCCGCGAGATCGGTCGCCGCCGCGACCAGCTCCGCCTGCACCCAGAACAGTCGTCGGCGCGTCCGCGGCAGCCGGTCGCCGAGCAGCTCCGGGAGGCTCCTCCCGGTGACGAGCCCCAGCTTGGCGGAGAGGTACTGGATCAGGACCGCCATCACGTTCGCGACGACGAGGACCCAGACGAGCAGGTAGCCGTACTCCGCTCCGGCGGTCAGGTTCGCAGCGACGTTCCCCGGATCGACGTAGGCGATGGCTGCGACGAACGCGGGTCCGAACAGGAACAGCAGCCGCCTCTCGGGTCGGCGGGCACCGGGCGCCGGCCCAGCACCCACGGGCTCGGATGCCGGATCCGCACGCACGTCGCTCATGAAGTTAAGTTAGCTTAACTCTGCGCCGAGAGCAGCCCTCGGAGTCAGGAGATCATGCCGCTCGAAGCGGTGCCCCCGTCACCGACAGGAGGGTCGTGAACGGCAGCACACCGGGAGCCCCGTCCGCCGGGTCGCTCGGTTCGGCGACCCTCGGCCGGGTGCTCAGGCGGGATCCTCCGACGGCGCCTCCGGGAGCATCGCGGCGAAGAAGCTCGCCATCGCACGCTCCATGTCCCGCGAGGGGTCGATGAGCCACTGGAGCTGCAGCCCGTCCCACATCCCCACGAGGATCTCGGCCAGCACCTCGACATCGCGAGAAGGATCGACGCGCCCCTGCTCCTGATCGAAGCGCAGCGCCTCCACCCAGGCGGCGATCGTCGCGCTGTAGCGGTCGACGAACCACTGGTGCGCGGGATGGTCGGCCGAGGACGCCTCGGCGGCGAGCATCGCGAGGATCCGCAGCAGTTCGGGGCGCTGCAGATTGAAGCGCACGAGTCGCATCGAGGCGATCACGAGCCCGTGCTCGCGGCAGTCGCTCTCGAACGAGGCGAGACCCGTCTCGTTCGCCCGCTCGAGGACGGCCTCGAGGAGGATGTACTTCGATCCGAAGTGGTGGACGACGCTCGTGAGGCTCAGGTCGAGCTGGCGGGCGATGTCGCGGAGCGAGCCGCCGTGGTAGCCGCGAGCGGCGAAGACGGTGGTCGCCGCGTCGATGATCTCCCGTCGGCGCTGAGCGGTCTTCGCGTACGGGCCGCGCGTGCGGGCGGGCTCGGTCTGCTCCATCACGCCAACCTATCCGTCCGGGAGGCCCGGGGCCGGCCGATCCCGCCGGACGCCGGAGCGGGGCGCGCTCGTGCGAGCGTTCAGCACGGCGCGCGCCCCTCCTCCCGTCACGACGGCGTCGCCGCGACCCTGTACCGCTCCGCCCGCCTCTCCCGCTGCGCCGACGGATCCGGGATCGGCGCGGCGAGGAGGAGCTGCTGCGTGTAGGGATGCTGCGGCGACTCTGTGACGGCGGCGGCGTCGCCCTGCTCGACGATCTCGCCGCGGAACATCACGGCGACGCGGTGCGCGACGTAGCGCACGACGGCGAGGTCGTGGGTCACGAACAGGTAGGAGACACCGGTGCGCTCCTGGATCTCGATGAACAGGTCGAGCACGCGCGCCTGCGTGGTGAGGTCGAGCGCCGAGACGGGCTCGTCGCAGACGATCAGCCTGGGCTGCAGCGCGAGCGCCCGGGCGATGGCGATGCGCTGCCGCTGTCCTCCGCTGAACTCGCGAGGCAGCCGATCGGCGGAGTCGGCGGGCAGTCCGACGTCGGAGAGCAGCGAGCGGACCTTCCGCCGCGCCTCGGCCTTGCCCGTCCCCGACGCCCAGAGCGGCTCGGCGAGGATCTGCTCGATCGTCATGCTCGGGTTGAGGGACGTGTACGGATCCTGGAACACGACCTGGATGTCGGCCGCCAGCGCTCGACGCTCGCGCCGTCCGAGGTGCGAGATGTCCCGCCCCTCGAACGCGATGCTGCCGCTCGTGACCGGCGCGAGGCCGAGGATCGCCCGACCGAGCGTCGTCTTCCCCGACCCCGACTCCCCGACCAGACCGAGGGTCTGCCCGGGCGGGATGTCGATCGAGATGTCGGTGAGCACCGGCACGGGCTTCGCGAGCGCCGTCCGACCGGGGTAGCTGACCGACAGCCTGTCGGTCGAGATCACGGCGGTCATCGGGCCACCCCGCCGTCCCGCTCGACGCGGGGCGGACGGCTCTCGAGGGTCGAGCCGAGGAGGGTTCGGCTGTACGGGTGCCGCGGCCGGGCGAACAGCTCGTCCACCTGACCGGTCTCGACGATCTGACCCTGCTGCATCACGGAGACGCGGTCGCAGATGTCGGCGACGACGCCGAAGTTGTGGGTGACGAGGAGCATGCCCATTCCTCTCTCCTTCTGGAGGTCGCGGAGGAGGTCGAGGACCTCCGCCTGGACGGTGACGTCGAGTGCGGTGGTCGGCTCATCGGCGACGATGAGCTCGGGATCGCACGAGATCGCTCCGGCGATCAGGACGCGCTGCGCCATGCCTCCGGAGATCTGGTGCGCGTAGGAGCCGAAGGTGCGCTTCGGATCGGCGATGCCGACGCGGTCGAGCAGGTCGAGCGCGCGGGAGGTGGCGTCGGCGCGGCTCAGTCCGAGTCGGCGGCGCATCGGGGTGACGAGCTGGTGGCCGACGGTGAAGGAGGGGTCGAGGTTCGACATCGGCTCCTGCGGAACGTACGCGATCGTCGTTCCGCGCAGGGCGAGCAGGTCGCGATCGGCGATCGTCGTCATCTCGCGTCCTGCGACCTGGACGGAGCCGTCGAGGATGCGGGCCGTGGGCGGCAGGAGGCCGAGGATCGCGAAGGCGGTCTGCGACTTGCCCGATCCCGACTCGCCGACGAGGCCGACGATCTCGCCGCGCGCGATGCTCAGGTCGACGTCGCTGACGACGATCTTCTCCCCACCGCGTCCGTCGGGATAGCCGATCCGCAGACCGCTGACCGAGACGAGGAGGTCCCGATCGGGCACGGTCGGCGCGGAGGAGTCGGGCACGCGGGAGGTGCGGATCGCCTGGGTGGCGAGGCGCTTCTCCTCGGTCCTCGTCCTGACGGGGGCGGTGTCCTCGAGGGCGTCGCGGAGGGCGTTGGCCAGGAGGCTGAGCGAGCCGATGGTCAGGCCGATCGCGAGGCCCGGCCAGACGACGTTGAGCGGCGCGCTGTAGATGTTGAGGAAGGCGTCGTTGAGCATCCCGCCCCAGGTCGGCGACGACGGGTCTCCGAGGCCGAGGAACTCCAGGCCCGCCTGGATGGCGATGCCCGCTCCGACGGTGCTGGCTCCGACGATGATCAGCGGGGCGCGGACAGCGGCGAGCACGTGCCGGGTCACGATCCGGGTGTCGCTGAGCCCCGAGACGCGGGCGGCGTCGACGTACAGCTCGTTGCGCACCCCCCGGACGACGGTGCGCACGAGCCGGTAGATGAAGGGGGACACGAGGATGCCGAACGCCGCCATGGCGATGCTCACGTTGGGCCCGAAGACCGCGAAGAGGGCGACGAGCAGGATCATCGCGGGGAGAGCCATGATCACGTCGGTGACGAAGTTCAGCGACGAGTCGACCCAGCGTCCGACGTAGCCCGCGAGCAGTCCGCCCGACAGGCCGAGGACGAGGGCGACGACGGCCACGATCAGGCCTGCGAGCAGCGTGAGCCTCGCGCCGGCGAGCAGTCGGCTCAGGATGTCGCGGCCGGAGCCGTCGCCACCGAGGAGGTAGCCGGCGTTCGGTGCGGAGTTCACCTGGTCGAGGTCGGCGAAGGCAGGATCGTTCGGGGTGATCCACGGGGCGAGAAGGGCGCCGAGCACGATCACCAGGAGGATGACGGCGGAGATCACACCCAGCGGGTTCCGGACGAAGCGGAGCAGGGCACCCCGCCGCGCGGGGGGCCTGCCGTCGAGGGCGGCTTGCGGGTCGATCACGGTGGTCATCGTGCACGCACCTTCGGGTTGAGCCAGGCGTTGGCCAGGTCGATGAGCAGGTAGATCAGGACGACGAGGACCACCACGACGAGGACGACGCCCATGATGATCGGGACGTCTCCCTGGAGGGCGGCCGAGACCGTCAGGCTCCCGAGCCCGGGGAGGGCGAAGACCTTCTCGATCACGACCGCTCCGCCGATGAGGCCGATGAACTGCAGCCCGAGCAGCGTCAGCCAGGGGGCGGCCGCGTTCCGCAGCGCGTGGACGTAGAGGATCTCGCGACGCGACAGACCGCGGGACTGCAGGGTGCGGATGTAGTCCTGCCGCAGGACGTCGATCATCGAGCTGCGGACGATCGAGGCGACCGAGAGTCCACCGAAGGCGAGCGAGACGATCGGGAGGATGAGCCCGAGCAGCCACAGGCCCGGGTCGTCCTCGAAGCGGGTGTAACCGGTGGCGGGGAAGAGGGGGACGGTGATCGCGAAGGCGATCACGAGGACGAGGGCGAGCCAGAAGTTCGGGATGGCGTTGGCGATCACGTTGAAGACCTGGACGGCGCGGTCGATCCAGCCGCGGCGGACGGCCGCGAGCACTCCGAGCAGTGCAGAGAAGAGGGCGACGACGAGGACCGCTCCGATCACGACCGACAGGGTGACGGGGACGCGGTTGGCGAGGGCGTCGGTGACCGGCTGGTTGTTGTAGAAGGAGCTGCCGAGGTCGCCCGTGAGGGCGCCGCCGAGCCAGTCGGCGTACTGCTGCCAGAGGGGCAGGTTCAGCCCGAGCTCCTCGGTGCGCTGGCGGACGGACTCCTCGGTTGCGGTCTGGCCGAGGATGTTGCGGGCGATGTCCGCTCCGCTGGAGTAGACGAGGAAGAAGGTCACGACGGAGACCGACAGGATGAGGAGGATCGCTGCGATCAGCCGGCGCGCGAGGAAAGCGACCATGGTGTGACTCGATTCGGTTCGCGCGCCCGGGGCCGGCGAACCGGCCCCGGGCGACGAGCGGTCAGGATGCGGGGGCGAAGCTGCCGATCAGCGGCGCGACCGAGCCGAACAGGCGCTCGGTGGTGGTGTCCTTCGAGGTGACGTAGAAGCTGTCGACCTTGTACCAGGGGGCGACCCAGGCGTTGTCGGTGACGTAGCGGTTGGCCGCCTGGTAGGCGCTCACCTGCTCCGCGTCGCTCGTGCTGCGGATCTGCTCGACGATGCTCTCGAGCTCCGGAGTGCTCGTGTGGAACGGGTTGAAGAAGCCGTCGGGCAGGACCGTGGTGAGGTTGTCCCACGAGTCGGCTCCTCCGCCGACGCTCGCGATCTGGAGGGTGAACCGCGGGTTCGCGAACTCCTGGAAGAGGTTCGCCGGGTTGATCGGCACGTAGGTCACGGTGATCCCGATGGCCGCGAGGTACTTCTGCACGATCGGCTGGTACTTCGCGCGGAAGCTGAAGTCCGCCATCTCGACCGCGAAGCCGTCGGGGTAGCCGGCCTCCGCGAGCAGCTCCTTCGCGCGATCGGGATCGTAGGGGTAGGTCCCCTCGATCGCCGGGTCGTACGCGGCGGTGCCCTCCGACCACATCTGCTCGGTGACGGTGCCCGCTCCCCCGTCGATGCTGTCGAGGATCGCCTGGCGGTCGAACGCCATCGCGATCGCCTGGCGGACCCGGACGTCGGCGAGGGCCGGCTGGGTGGTGCCGTCGCGGTCGGCGATGTTGATGCCGACCCAGTCGACCGGATCCGAGTAGAGGGCGAACCGCGCGTCGTCGAAGCCGGTGGAGGTGGCCTGGTCGATCCAGGCGCCGTCCGCCTGGCCGGACTTCACCGCGTTCACGCGGGCAGTCACGTCGGCGATGACGGTGAGGGTGATCCTCTCGTAGGGCCAGGCCTCGGCGTCCCAGTAGTCGGGGTTCTTCGCGTAGACGAAGCTGGAGCCCACCGTGGTGGCTGCGGTGTCGAGCGTGTAGGGGCCGGAGCCGACGGGATTCAGTGCGATGTCGGCGTTCTCGAGCGCGTCGGGTGCACCGATCGCTCCGGCGCTGAAGGCGAGGTTCGTCAGGAGGAAGGGGTCCGGCTGGGCGAGCGTGAACACGACCTCGGTGGGGCTGACCACCTCGACCTCGGAGATGGACGCCGATCGCCACTTGTCGGCGCCGGATCCTGCGGCGGCGTGCTCGATGTTGGCCTTGACCGCCTCGGCGTCGAACGCCGATCCGTCGGTGAAGGTGACGTCGTCGCGCAGCTCGAGCGTCAGCTCGGTGTTGGTCTCGTCGTAGGTCCAGCTGGTCGCGAGCCCGGGGCTCAGCGTGCCGTCCGGCTCCGAGGTCAGGAGCGTGTCGTAGACGGGCATCCAGTACTGCGGAGCCTCGCCGCCGGTGGTCAGCTCGCCCGGGTCGAACGACTGGAAGTCGAAGGAGGTGGCGAGGGTGAGGTCGGTGGGGGCGGCGCTGCCGCCGCCTCCACCGGGCGCGCATCCGGTGAGGGCGAGCGCGGCGACGGCGGCGATCACTCCGAGTCGGATCGAGCGTGTACGGATCGTCATTGATGTACTCCTTGGTGCGAGGTGGGGGTGAGGGGCGTCGGTGGGACCGTGTCCAGCCCTCGTGCGGGCACGGCGAACGTCGCTCGGAGTCCGGAGGGGGTGACCGGACCTCGGTGGACGGGGTGGATCGTCGTCCCGGTCGAGGGACGGACGCTGTCGGGAGCGGGGCTACACGGCCCGGTGGCGGAGGAGACGGACGCGGGAGCCGCCGAGGGCGCCCATCGGCACGAGGCGCATGTGCTCGTCACCGTTGAGGATGCGCCCGTCGACCCACTCGCCGTCCTCCTGGCGGAGTTCGCGCACGCGGTCGATCTCGACGACGTCCACGGCATGGGCGAAGTCGACGGTGAAGCCGGTCCCGAGGAGGAGGAACTCGTCGTCGGCGATCTGCAGGATCGCTCCGAACGCGCGGTCGTCGGCGGGGTCGGGGCCGAAGGGTCCGCTGGTGCTCTCGAGCTCGAGCTCGGGCCGGATCGCCGGTCGGGCGACTCCCGCGTCCAGCAGCACCCGGGAGAAGAGCTCACCGGTGTCGTGCACCGTGACGGTGTAGTCGCCGAAGCTCAGCACCTGCGCTTCCGCGCCCTCGATGAGGACCGCGCGGATGCGGCCGGTCGCCTGCGCCTCGACGATCGCGTCGGTCTGGCTGACGAGGAGCGTCGATGCCGTGAAGTACTGGTTGCGCGGGCGGCCGTCCTCGACGCCGAACGCGCAGTAGCCGAGCCCGTTGTAGCGGGCGAGGGTCAGGAAGAGATCTGCGGCCCGGAAACGCGCCTCCGGGATGAACAGCGCACGCCCGTCGCGGGAGTACTCCCGCATCACCGGCTCCGAGTCCTGCACGTAGATGTCCGGCGAGACGATGTCGATCGACGTAGCGAGAGCCTCCCAGACGGGGATCATCACGGAGGTCGGCCCCCCACTGGGGTACTGCCCCGCGAGCGACTGGCCGGGCTGCGGGCCGAGCCAGGCGTTCACGAGCGTCGGGAGCGGCAGGATCGCCTTGCCGGCAGCGGCGAGCTCCTCGATGTAGGTCGAGAAGCCCCAGCTCATGAAGAGCTCGTCCGAGGAGTTGTCCTCGCCGAACACCTCCGCCCATGAACCGGTGCGCTGCGCGACCCGCGCGGCGAGCCGGCTGCCTGCGAACTCGGGATGGGCGAGCAGGGTGTCGACGACCGCAGCCGGCACGTCCGCCTCCCAGGCCGCTCGGGCGATCGCGCTGCGGTCCCGGCCGCCGCCGAGGAGCCCGACCTCGTTCTCGACCTGCACCATGACCACCGTGTGATCCGAGTCGTTCAGGCGCAGGTGCTCCATCAGCGCGGCGTAGGCGGCGGCGTCGGCGCTGCACAGCTCCGGCGAGAAGACCGACAGCTCGGGCTTGGGCATCGAGCCGGCGTAGCCGAAGGGAACGGCCATCTCCGAGGGCGCCGTGCGGGCCCGGGGGAAGCGCTCGACGTCGGCCCGCACCCAGGTCGGCGCGTAGGTCGACCGCGCGTTCTTGAACGCGCCGAACCAGATCAGGACGATCCTCAGCCCGTGCTCCCGAGCGACAGCGAGCGTCGCCGACACCGAGGAGAAGTCGAACTCGCCCTCGCGCGGCTCGACCTCCTCCCAGGTCGCCGTCGCGACGATCGTGGTCACTCCGGACTCCCGCAGGCGTCGGCAGGCCCGGTCGAGGTACACCGGGTCGGACGCGGTCGAGTTGTGCAGCTCGCCGCCGATGGCCAGGTACGGGGCGCCGTCGACGACCAGGCGCACGGCCTCGCCGACCCGCTCGAGATGGGGCAGGCCGGCCGGGATCGCGGCGTCGTCCGAGTCGGAGCGCCGGCGAGTCGGGAGCGGAGTGAACGTCATGGAGGGATGCCTTCTCGTCGAACGGAGGGAGAGCGCCGTCGACGTCAGAGGAATCACGACGTCATCGGGTCATTCTCGGTAGAGCCGTCGCCCTCGCGGTGGCGGTGGGGCGGCGGTGATCAGGACACTAATGCACCCGGAGCCAAAAAGCGAACACCTGATACATTTCGGTTCGGTCTCGGTCGTCCCCTCGCCGCAGCCCCGGTGCAGACGGTCAGGCCGAGGGCACGAGAGCTGTCACGCAGTGGCCGAAGACGGCGAGAGCATCGGCCTGGGGGTCGAGAAGGCACAGCAGGCGCACCCCGCCCCAGGCAGCGAGGACACTCGCCGCAGCGAGATCCGCAGGGCAGGAGGGGTCGATCCGGCCGCGCTCCTGATCCCGACGGATGCCCGCCGCCAGACGCTGCCGGGTCGCCGCTTCCCGGACGCTGAGCCACTGATGGGCCGCGTGCACGGGAACGGCCGCCTCGACGCCGAGTACTGCGATCAGCTTCAGCACCTCGCGCCGGCCGGCCGCGCACTCGGCGAGACGGAGCACCGCCACGGCGAAGCCGTGGGCCTCGAGGTCGTGCTCGAACCGGTCGGGAACCTCGCTCTCGACGTGCGCGAGAACCGCGTGCAGCAGGCTCTCCTTGCCGCCGAAATGATGCATGACTCCCGCGACGCTGAGCGAGAGTGCGCTCGCGATCCGCGCGACGGAACCGCCGGCGTACCCGTGGTCCCCGAACTCGACGATCGCCGCTTCGAGGATCTGCCGACGCCGCCGCTCGCTCTTCGCATAGGGACCCCTGCCGCCGTCCCGCGGAGCAGGCGCAGCCGCCGCGACCGTGCCCGTCGACGGCGTCACCGCACCCGGCGGATGGGGATCAGCGCGAGCCCGGCGAGCACCGCGAGGATCACGGCGATGATGAAGACCGGCTGGAATCCGGCACTGGACACGATCACGCCCGCGACGATCGGAGCGATGATCTGCGGTCCCGTGTTGGCGATGTTCAGGATGCCCATGTCCTTGCCGCGGTTCTCGGCGCTGGGCAGCACCTCGGCGAGCAGGGCCTGGTCGACGGCGATGTACATCCCGTAGGCGAACCCGCCCACGGCGAGGAACGCGTAGAACGCCCAGACGTCGGCGACGAAGACGAGCGGCAGCTCGGCGACGGCGAACACGAGGGAGGCCGCGATCACGATGGGCTTGCGGCGCTTGATCCGGTCCGAGAGCGGCCCCGACACGAGCGTCGCGATCCCGGACGAGACGGCCATCACGATGCCGCCGATCGCGATGACCCCTCCGGCCGCGGCGAGGTCGATCCCGATGTAGTCGGTGAGGACGAACAGCTGGTAGAGCAGCACCATCATGAACGAGAGCAGCAGGAGGAAGCGCCCGACGAGGGCGAGGAGGAAGTCGCGGTCCTTCGGCGGAACGAAGCTGCGCAGGAGCAGTCCGACCGAGAACGCCTCGCGCGGCTCGCTCCGGTTGTCGGGCTCTCTCGAGAAGGCGACGAAGACGACCATGGCCACGGCGATGAGCCAGGGCAGCCACCGCAGGCCGTCGCGCGGCATCGTGATGTAGGCGCCGCCGACGATCGCGCCCAGGCTCTGAGCCAGCAGCTGCCCGAGGCCGATCAGCGTCGACGCCTTGCCGAGATCCTGCACACCGACCCGCTCCGGGAGAACGGCGAAGAGCGGAGCGAGCACGACCGCGAGACCGATCTGGATCACCACCCACAGCACCACGAGCAGTCCGAAGTCGCTGGTGAACGACATCGCCGTCGAGGCCGCTCCGAGGAGGACGCCGCCGCTGACGATCCAGGGGTTCCGTCGGCCGAAGCGCGACCGGGTGCGGTCCGAGAGGGTGCCGAAGACGACGGTCGCCAGCATGCTCGCGACCGAGCCGGCCGCGGCGAGCGTCGCGAAGAGGGCGATCTTGCGATCGGGGTCGATCTCCGTCATCAGCGCCGGGATCAGCGCGTTCACCGCACTGAAGGGGAGCATCCACCCGGCATGGGCGAGGAAGAGGAGCGGACCGAGCCTGCCGAGTCCGGACCGCCCTGCGGTCGTCGTCGAGTGGTCCGTCGTCCGGGTGGCCGATGTCATCGTGATGCTCCTTCGCACGCGTCGTGTCTTCGAGACGAGACGACGCTAACGCAGAAATAGATCACTTGCTACATTTTGGGAGGCTCCCACCGCGGACTCGAGGATCGGAGTGGACCTGAGCCCGCGCTCGACGGACACGACCAGTCGCGGCGCGAGCCGGCGGCACGGACGTCTCGTGGACGACCGCTCCCTCCAGCGCCTCGTGCCTAGGTCGCTCTGTTCGCGATCCCGGGATACTCGATGACGAGCCCCGAGCCGTCGTACCTCAGGTCGCACGCGAAGTCGAACGTCGACGATTCGTAGTGGAACAGCAAGTGCCCCGAGCCGGCCTCGGTCAAGGTGTAACGCTGTTCGAGACGTTCGACACGGAGGTCGTCAGCTCGGACGAACGCCGCCGGCACGTCCACACCGACTCCCTCGACGAGATCGAGACGATGGAGGGGAAGCGTGTTCGTCACCGCGGACGACTCGAGATCGACATCCAGGCATCCATCGAGGTCGGGTCGCACCTCACCGTTCGCGGCCCACCGACCCGTGGAGTCGCGCGTCAGAATCAGTTCGCCCCTCCCGTCGACCGACAGGTTGACCACCTGCACCGCGACAGTCCTCCACGAACGATCCACCGTCACGTCGTAGCCGACCGACCACAGTGCAGAGGACTCGTGCGCGGTCGTGTGACCGATCACACGATGTCCGGCACTCACCACCTCGAAGAAGGCGATCTCGAAACCGGCCCGTACTCCCCTGTGATCCCAGCTCGCCCCAGCAGGCAGTGCCGTCAGTCTCATGAACGGAACCTACAGGCACCTCGCCGAGGCCAAGAACCTCGAACCACGACATGAAGCGCCCTGAGGACGCAGCCGCAAGACGCCGCGGTCGACAGCGCGCAGCGCTCTTCGCTCCTCGAGCGATGCAGTGCACCTCCCCAGGGGGACGCGCGAACTCTCATCAGGTCAATGCGATCGGCACTGGTGGCGGTCAGGACAGGAGTCAACAGGGGTGAGGAGGCGGAACCGGCCGCTCCTCCAGTCGGTGTGCAGACCATCCGTCAGCGCCAGGTGCGGCTGTCCGACGAGCAGAAGGCCAAGCGCCGACAGCTCGACAGCCGGCGCACGCAGCGGAGCTGAAGACCCAAGGCTGGTGACTGAATCAGCTAGGCGCGCAGCACGGCGTCGATCCGAAGACGATGAAAGCGAGACTTCAGGCGCGGCCCGAGAACCGGAGCAGACCTGGGTGCGCGCTTAAAGGGGGGTATCCCCATCCGCGGCCGATCAGGGTCGAGTAGGTCACACTGAGCGCGTCGAGCGTTGCGCACCTCACGCCGGTCGACCGAGTCGTGCCTGTGGTGCGCGGCTCGGATGCCGGCCCGCCTCGCCCGACGGCGGCCGTCGCACCTCCGATCCCTCGCCGACCCGAACGCCCTGGAGCACACTCATGACCGACCTCGAAGACACCCCCACCGAGTCGACCGGCCTCTCCCGTCGCCACCTCGCCCAGGCCGCCGGCTGGTCCGCGCCCCTCGTCCTCGCAGCGGTCGGCGCGCCGGCTGCTCAGGCGAGCGTGACTCCGGAGCCGTTCGATGGATTGACAGGGACGTGGAGCGTACCGGAGGTACTCGGGACGGGCATCGTGCACGCTGTCTTCACCGTCACGAACACGTCGAAGACGCCCCAGCAGCTCCTCACGCTGGTGTTCGAGTACTCCAGCACCAACATCTTTCGCTCCGTGATCGCCGGTGGTCCCGGCTACGCCTACAGCTACGCGATCTACAACCGTGGCGGAGAGGTCGACAACGCCGCCGAACTCTATACCGGCTCCGACGTGTATCAGCCCGGGCAGAGCGTCTCGTTCGATTGCTTCACGAACCGCACGACCGAACGCGGATCCGATCTGATCGTGTACGCGACGGGAAACGCGGTTCCGACGTCGTTCGCGACCGTCCACATGCCTGGATGGCCGTTCTGACCGTGACTCCACGGCTCACGCGCCGGCGTGAGGCAGCGAGGACACTGCAGTGCTGATCCAGGCGTTGAACCGGACCATCGTGATGGATGTGCATCGTCTCTCCACTGCGGACCGTGCCGCCACGAGAGCGCTCTGGGATCGCGCGTCGGTCACTCCTCCGGATTCGGTGGGCGACAGTTCTTTCACCCTCCCCAGCTCGACGGAGTCATTCGACCATCGGGCCTCTGCTGCGATCGCGGAGGTGACCCTGCGGGCGATCGAGGCCGCGCAGGGCACGCTCCTGATGCTGCACGCCTGCGCGCTCGCGGATCCCACCGGCGCCTCCGCGGTCTTCGTCGGACCGTCCGGCCGCGGGAAGACGACGGCCGCGGCGACCCTGGGCCGCTCCTACGGGTACCTCACCGACGAGACCACGGGCATCGCTCCGGACGGGCGGATCCTCCCCTACGAGAAGCCGCTCTTGATCCGCACCGCCGAGGGCATGCCGAAGCGGCCGTTCTCGCCCGACGAGCTCGGCCTCCTGCCGGCGCCCGCGAACCCGCGGCTCGCCGCTCTCGTGATCCTCGACCGCGACCCGTACATGGTCGGACCCGCGCAGCTCGAGCTCCTCGACCTGGCCGACGCGATCCCCCTCCTGGTCCCCGAGACCAGCGCCCTGCCCGCCCTCGAGAACGGCATCCCGATCCTCACCCGCCTCGCAGCCGGGATCGGCGGCGTGCACCGCGTCCGCTACCGCGACGCCGAGCAGCTCGTCGCGATCACTGCCGGCCTGCTCGCGGCGCCGCCCGCATCGGACGAGAGCTGGTGGGAGATCCAGGGCCGCAACGCGGTCACCGACGGGCAGAGGGTGATCGTGCTCGCCGCAGGCACCGTGCACGTGCTCGACGGCATCGCCGCGACCATCTGGCACCACCCGCACCTTCACGGCGACACCCTCACCGGGGCAGTCACCGCCCAGCACGGACCTGCGGTCGACGCCTCGGAGCGCGTCGACGAAGCCGTGACAGCGCTCACGACACTCGGGCTGCGCGGAGAGGCGTGACTGCGGGGGACATCTCCGCCGGCTCTCCGCTGGCCGACCCCGAAGCCGACACGCCCACTTCGGCGACGGTCCTCGTCACCACACCCTGGTGCCCCTGGAGGGACTCGAACCCCCAACCTGCTCCTTAGGACGGAGTCGCTCTTCCATTGAGCTACAGAGGCTGGCCGGATCCAGTGTACCGACGGCCGCGCGGCCCGCCACGCCCGCGCGCTCTTGACACCGGGGGTCCCGCCTGCTTGGTTAGTTACTGCACCAACCAACCAACACACCACCGTAGGGAAGGAGGCCCCCATGGACGACTCCCGCCCGATCTTCCTGCAGATCGCGGAGCAGATCGAGAACGACATCATCGCCGGGGCGCTCCCCGAAGAGACCCAGGTCCCCTCCACCAACGAGTTCGCAGCGTTCCACCGCATCAACCCGGCCACCGCCGGCAAGGGCGTGAACCTGCTCGTCGACGACGGGGTCCTCTACAAGAGACGGGGGATCGGCATGTTCGTCGCCGAGGGCGCCCGCGACCGGCTGGTCGAGAAGCGCCGCACGCAGTTCCGCGACCAGTTCGTCGCACCCCTGCTCGCCGAGGCCGCCAAGCTCGGCCTCACCACCGAGCAGCTCGCCGCCATGATCAACGAAGGGGGATCGCGATGAGCGCGGTCATCGAGGTCGCCGGCCTCAGCAAGCACTACGGCAGCATGCACGCGGTCACCGACGTCAGCTTCGCGCTCGACGAGAACCGGATCCACGGCCTCCTCGGCCGCAACGGCGCCGGCAAGACCACGCTCATGTCCCTGCTCACGGGCCAGGAGTTCGCGAGCAGCGGCGACATCCGCGTCTTCGGCGCCTCGCCCGTCGAGAACGCCGCCGTCCTCTCCCGCACCTGCTTCATCAAGGAGAGCCAGAAGTACCCCGACGACTTCCGGGTCAAGCACGTCCTGGGGAGCGCCCGCTGGTTCTTCGAGGGCTGGGACGAGGATTTCGCCCAGCAGCTCGTCGAGGAGTTCCGACTCCCCCTCGACCGCAAGGTCAAGAAGGTGAGCCGCGGCCAGCTCTCGGCGATCGGCGTGATCGTCGGTCTCGCCTCCCGCGCCCCGCTGACCTTCTTCGACGAGCCCTACCTCGGCCTCGACGCCGTCGCACGGCAGCTCTTCTACGACCGCCTGCTCGCCGACTTCGCCGAGCACCCGCGCACGGTGATCCTCTCGACCCACCTGATCGACGAGGTGAGCAACCTCCTCGAGCACGTCCTCGTCATCGACGACGGCCGCCTGCTCATCGACAGCGACACGGAGGAGCTGCGCGGCTCGGCCGCGACGGTCACCGGGCCCCGCGGTGCGGTCGACTCGTTCACCAGCAGCCGTGAAGTCATCGGCCGCACCGCGATGGGGGGCCTCGCCACGGCCACGCTCCCCCGGCTCGACCAGGCGGGGCGCGAGAGCGCCCGCGCCTTCGGACTCGAGCTCGAGCCGGTCTCGCTCCAGCAGCTCGTCGTGCAGCTCACCACGGGGAGGGACGAGAGATGACCGCCCTCACCGACGCTCGGCCCCGCACCGGCAGCCGACTCCTCGCCGTCGTCCGGCTCCACTTCGCGAACCCGGCGACGATCCTCTACACGCCGTTCGTCATCCTGATGGTGATCTTCCTCGGCAACCTCGCGGTGTGGTGGCTGATCCTGCAGAACCTCGACACCCAGGCCGAGATCGACGAGACGACCCTCGGCATGCAGTACTCGGGCGCGACGTTCTTCATCTTCGTCTACATGATGGTGGTGGCCGTCCAGGCCGTGAACATCAGCTTCGGGCTGGCCCTCGGCTACGGCTCCACCCGACGCGAGTTCTCCCTCGGCAGTGCCGTCACCTTCATCGGACTCTCGTTCGCCTGGACCGCGCTCTTCGCCGTCCTCGGCGGCCTCGAGGAGTCGACCGACGGCTGGGGCTTCGGCGGCAACTTCTTCCGCTCCATCTACTTCGGCGACGGCTCGCTGCTCGAGCGGGTCTTCGCGGTGCTCTGCGCATTCCTGTTCTTCTTCTTCGTCGGCGCGGCCACCGCCTCCGCCTACGTCCGCTGGCGTCAGCGGGGCATGCTCGTCTTCTTCACCGTCCTCGGGGCTCTCGTGCTCGGCGCGGTCACGCTGCTCACCCTCACCGAGAGCTGGGGGGAGTTCGGAGCGTTCTTCGCCCGCGTCGGCTTCGTCGGCGGCTACGCGCTCTCGCTGATCCCGACCGCGCTCGCCGCCCTCGCCGGTCATCTGATCCTCCGACGCGCGACTCCGCGCGGCTGAGGACCGGCACCGACATCCCGGCGCCCTGCGCGTCGCCCACTGCAAGGGAAGGACCAGCACCATGACCACGACGACCACCGCCACCGGGCGGCGCCCCACCCAGGCGAACCGACTGCTCGCCGTCATCCGCCTCCACTTCGCCAACCCGGCGACGCTGCTCTACTCACCCCTGCTGATCCTCGCGGCCATCGTCGCCGGGAGCCTCGTGATCTGGCTGCTCGTCCTCCGCCTGATCGGGGTCGAGACGGCCGGCGGCGACTCCGGAGTCAGGATCACGGGCGGCACCTTCTTCATCTTCGTCTACATGCTGATCGTGGCGATCCAAGCCACGAACGTCACGTTCGCCCTCGCCCTGGGCTACGGCTCGACGAGGCGCGACTACTTCCTCGGCAGTGCGCTGACCTTCGTCCTCCTCTCCGCGGGATGGACGGTGCTCTACTCCCTCCTCGCGGCGCTCGAAGCGGCGACCGGCGGCTGGGGACTCGGTGGCAGCATGTTCCGATCGGACGACTTCGCCGGGACCTCGTGGGCGGAGCAGGCCTTCGCGACCTTCGTCCTGTTCCTCTTCTTCTTCTTCGTCGGCTCCGCCACCGCCTCCGTCTACGTCCGCTGGCAGTCCCGGGGGATGACGGTCTTCTTCACCGCCCTCGGCGCGCTCCTGCTCGCCCTGTTCGCGCTCGTCACCCTGACGGACGGCTGGGGCGCGATCAGCGACATCGCGACGGGGATCGGTCCGACCGGGGCGTTCGCCCTCCTGCTGATCCCGACGGCCCTGGCAGCGGTGGCCGGATACCTCCTCCTCCGCCGCGCGACTCCGCGGGGCTGACCCCGCGCGACATCGGCTGAGGGCGGGGTCGCTCGCCCGAGGAGGGAGGGCACCCCTTCTCAGCTGATGGTGCGCAGCGGAATTCTCCGCGTGGACCCCGCAAGACCCTTCCGCCCCACGCCTCCGGCTGCCAGCGTTGCCGCATGGCCGCATCCACGCTCACCACCGCCGCTCAGCACGTCTGGGCCTCCCGCGACGACACTCCGCTCGACCCCGACACCCTCGAGACGATCGACGCCTGGTGGCGTGCCGCGAACTACCTGGCGGTCGGACAGATCTACCTGCTCGCGAATCCGCTGCTCCGCGAGCCGCTGGCGAAGGAGCACATCAAGCCCCGCCTCCTCGGGCACTGGGGCACGACCCCCGGCCTCAACCTGATCTACGCGCACCTCAACCGCGCGATCCGCGAGCGCAGCCAGCCGACCCTCTACATCACCGGCCCCGGCCACGGCGGGCCCGGCATGGTCGCCAACGCCTACCTCGACGGCACCTACAGCGAGATCTACTCGCACATCGACGAGACCGAGGACGGCCTGCGCCGCCTCTTCCGCCAGTTCAGCTTCCCCGGCGGCATCCCCAGCCACGCCGCTCCCGAGACCCCGGGCAGCATCCACGAGGGCGGCGAGCTCGGCTACGCGCTGAGCCACGCCTACGGAGCCGCCTTCGACAACCCCGATCTGCTCGTCGCCGCAGTCGTCGGCGACGGCGAGGCCGAGACCGGGCCGCTCGCCACGAGCTGGCACTCGAACAAGTTCGTGAACCCCGCGACCGACGGCGTCGTGCTGCCGATCCTGCACCTCAACGGCTGGAAGATCGCGAACCCGACGATCCTCGCCCGCATCCCGCACGAGGAGCTCGAGAGCCTGATGCGCGGCTACGGCCACGAGCCGTTCCTCGTCGAGGGCGGCTTCGACGGCGAGGACCCGATGCGCGTGCACGAGCGCTTCGCCGCGGTCCTCGACACGGTCCTCGACCGCATCGCCGCGATCAAGAAGCGCGCCGCCGAGGGCGATCTCACCCGCCCGGCCTGGCCGATGATCATCCTGAAGACCCCCAAGGGCTGGACCTGCCCCGCCGAGATCGACGGCGTCCAGGTCGAGGGCACCTACCGCGCCCACCAGGTCCCGCTCGCCAACGCGCGCGACACCGAGGCGCACACCCGCCTCCTCGAGGACTGGCTGCGCTCGTACCGCCCCGACGAGCTCTTCACCGCCGAGGGAGGCATCGCCGAGCAGGTCCGCTCGCTCGCACCCGACGGCGAGCTGCGCATGAGCGCGACGCCGCACGCCAACGGCGGCCTGCTGCGCCAGACCCTCCGCCTCCCCGACTTCCGGAAGTACGAGGTGATCGTCGAGCAGCCGGGCGGCACCATCGCCGAGGCGACGAAGGTCCTCGGCGAGTGGCTCGCGGACGTCATCCGCGCCAACCCGACCAACTTCCGCATCTTCGGCCCCGACGAGGTCGCGAGCAACCGCCTGCAGAGCGTCTACGCCGCCACCGACAAGCAGTGGGACGCCGAGCTCAGCCCGCTCGACGACCACCTCGCCCGCGCCGGCCGCGTGATGGAGGTCCTCTCGGAGCACCAGTGCCAGGGCTGGCTCGAGGGCTACCTCCTCACCGGCCGCCACGGCCTGTTCACCTGCTACGAGGCGTTCATCCACATCATCGACTCGATGTTCAACCAGCACGCGAAGTGGCTCGACGGCACTCGCGACATCGAGTGGCGCCGCCCGATCGCGAGCCTCAACTACCTGCTCTCGAGCCACGTCTGGCGCCAGGACCACAACGGCTTCAGCCACCAGGACCCGGGCTTCATCGACCACGTCGTCAACAAGAAGCCGGAGGTGGTGCGCGTCTACCTGCCGTTCGACGCCAACACCCTGCTCTCGGTCTACGACCACTGCCTCCGCAGCGTCGACTACGTCAACGTCGTCGTCGCCGGCAAGCAGCCGGCTCCCGCATGGCTCACCATGGCGGAGGCGGTCGCGCACTGCACGCGCGGCCTCGGCATCCTCGAGTGGGCCAGCAACGAGCGCCGGGGCGAGTCACCGGATGTGGTGCTCGCCTGCGCGGGCGACGTCCCGACCCTCGAGACCCTCGCCGCCGTGAGCATCCTGCGCGAGCACCTGCCCGACCTCGCCGTCCGCACGGTCAACGTCGTCGACCTGATGCGACTGATGTCCGAGTCCGAGCACCCGCACGGACTCTCCGACCGGGAGTTCGACGCGATCTTCACCCCCGACCGCCCCGTGGTCTTCGCGTACCACGGGTACCCGTGGCTGATCCACCGCCTGACCTACAAGCGGACCGGCCACCAGAACCTGCACGTCCGCGGCTACAAGGAGAACGGGACCACCACGACTCCGTTCGACATGGTGATGCTCAACGACCTCGACCGCTACTCGCTGGTCATCGACGTCATCGATCGCACCCCGGGCCTCGGAGCGCGTGCCGCCGGCCTCCGCCAGGAGATGCAGGACTCCCGCATCCGAGCCCGCGCCTACACCCGCGAGCACGGCGAGGACCTCCCCGAGGTCGCCGACTGGACCTGGGCGGGCGAGCGCTCCGGCA
>NZ_WUCC01000018.1 GCF_009807095.1 Rathayibacter sp. VKM Ac-2754
CGAGTAGCACGGTGCATCTGTGACGAATCGGACCGGCGAGGAGCACGGGATCCCGCACGCCCGCTGGTCGAACCCGCTATCCCGGAGAGGCGCGGCGAGCAGCGAAGCCGCTTCGCGTCTCGGCATTGAGGGAGAAGTATGCCTCCGCCGGCTCCCTCCATGCTGGTCGAGCCCGCAGCCCCGCAGGGGCGTATCGAGACCCACCAGCTACAGCGGATGAGGCGTCTGCGCTCATCTCCTGACGGACGTGGATCTCGATACGCCCGCTCCGCGGGCTACTCGATCAGCCAGGAGGGGGGCCGGGTCAGCCGCGGGTCGCGACGATGTCGCGCAGGGCCTCGGCGAGGTGGGGGTGGGCGAAGGCGAAGCCGGCGTCCTCGAGGCGGCCGGGGACGACCCAGCGGCTCTTGAGCAGGAGCTCGGGCTCGGTGCGGAGCAGCAGAGTCGCCGGCTCGAGGACGAAGCGGGGAGCCGGCAGGCCGAGGCGGCGGCCGACCGTCGCGCGCAGCAGCCGCGACAGCTCGGTGTTGTCGCTGGGGTTCGGCGAGGCGAGGTTCACGGGGCCCTCGAGCGCCGACTCCTCCAGGAACAGGATCGAGCGGAAGACGTCCTCGACGTGGATCCAGCTGAAGCGCTGACGCCCGTGCGTCGGCCGGTACTCGTGATGCACCCCGGCCTCGCGTCGCGCGCGCGTGCCCGGCCAGTGCCCGTCGAACTGGGGGCCGCCGAGCCCGAGGCGCGCCAGCCGCAGCAGGATCGCCGTCGCCGGCCCGTCGCCCAGCACGATCGTCATCCGCAGCGCGACGCGGCGCACGCCCTGCGTCCCGCCCGCGAAGAACGCCGCCTCCCACGCCCGGGCGACGTCGACCGAGAAGCCCTCGCCGAGCACGCCGTCGCCCTCGGTGTGGGCGCGCTCCTCCTCGTGGCGGTAGATCGTGGCCGTGCTCGCGTTCATCCACGTCCGGGGAGGCGTGGCCGCGGCCTCGATCGCCCGGTGCAGCTCCCGGGTCGTCTCGACGCGCGAGCGGAGGATCTCGGCGCGGTTCGCCGCGGTGTAGCGGCAGTCGACGCTCTTCCCGGCGAGGTTCACGAGCAGCCGGGCCCCGTCGAGGGTCCGCGTGATGCCCGCCGTGTCGCCCCAGCGCGCGTCGGGGCCGGAGCGGCCGATGCGCCGCACCTCCCAGCCGCTGTCGGCGAAGCGCCGGGCGAGGTCGGTGCCGAGGAATCCGCTCGCTCCGGCGAGGACGACGACGGGGCGGTCTGTGGCGCTCATCGCCCCATCGTGCACTACGCGCGTGCGCGTGCTCCGGCGAGAGCGCCGCCGAGACGAGCGGCGAACCCCGGAGGCACCTCGTCGGGCAGCGCGTCGACCGGCCACCACGCCACGTCGTCGCTCTCGTCGCTCACCGCGACCGGCGCGTCGGGATCGGCCACCGCCGCGTACCCCACGTCCCAGTGCGTGCTGCAGCGGCCGAATCCCGAGCCCAGTCCGTGCCGGTCGATGTCGACGGGCAGGTGCCCGAGGAGTCGGAGATCGGCGACTCCGCTCTCCTCGCGCGCCTCGCGCAGGGCGGCGTCGGCCAGGGAGGCGTCGCCGGGCTCGACGTGCCCGCCGAGCTGGACCCAGAAGCGGCCCTTGCGGTGGAAGCAGAGCAGCACCCGGTCGAGCCCCGGCGAGAGCACGAAGCAGCTCGCGGTGAGGTGCTCGGGTCCGCCGTCGCGCTCGAGCGCCGACGCCCCACGCGCCGCGAGGAAGCCGAGGTACTCGTCGCGGAGGTCCTCGAGCGAGCCCGGCCGCCACTCCCGCAGCTCGAGCGAGACCTGGTCAGCACGCGCAGTCGTCACCCGGGAGAGCGTAGGCGAGTCTCCGCTCCGGGCCCCGGACGGAGACTCGCCGGAGGCGTCAGACGGCGAGACCCGCCAGACCCTCGCGGTCGACGCGGCGGTGGAAGCGCATGCCGGCGAGGCCGCCGAGCACGGCACCGATGAGCGAGACGACGACCGCGGCGAGCGCGGTGAGGATCGCCGCGACGGTGGCGTCACCGGCGTCGAGCGGGATGGTCGGGAAGCCGCTGACGGCGGAGAGGACCTCGTTGCCGCCTCCGGTGACCGCCGAGGCGATGCCCACGAGGATCGCGACGATGACGGCCCAGGCCCACACCGCGACGCCCTGCTTCGCTCCGTTGAAGCGGGCCATGCGACCGGCGACGTAGCCGCCGGAGTAGTAGGCGACGAGGAGGATCACCAGCAGCGCGATCGCACCGACCCAGCCGAAGGCGGCGGGGTCGGCGGCGAGATCGGCCGTGACGTCCTGCGTGCCGACGACGGCCGCTCCGATCGCTGTGACGAGGGCGGTGAGGATGACCGCGAGACCGGTCGCCGCGAGCCAGCCGAAGAAGGCGCAGCCGATCTTGAGGCCGCCGAACCTCTCGCGCTCGCGCTGCTGGATGTCCTTGCGCGCGGCGGCGCGGGCCTGCTTCGCCTCGGCCGAGTCCTGATCGAGCGGCGCGCGGTGCTCGGGGGCGGAGCCGGCAGGGGTCGAGCCGGTCGCCGGCCGACTGGTCGCGGATCCCGCGGCGGTCGCACCGGTCGCGGGCCGGCTCGTCGTGGAACCGACTCCGTCGGGAAGCTGCTCGGTCCGGTTCGGGTCGGAGCCGTCGCGGTCGGTGGGCATGCTCATGGGGACCTCCTCGGATGGCCGCGGAGTAGCGGCGCTGGACCCATTGAAGGGCCTCGGCGCCTCCGCAGTCTCGGGGTTGACGGAGCCGTCAAGCCCCTGCGGGCGAGCGGCGCGACCCGCTTGCATGGAGACTCCGACGAGAGGACGTGACATGACTCCGGAATCCCCCGAGCAGACCCCGCCCGGCACCGAGGCCGAGCTGACTCCGCAGGCCGATCACGGCGAGACGAGCTACCGCGGCGCGAACCGTCTCAGCGGCAAGGTCGCCCTGGTCACCGGCGCCGACAGCGGCATCGGCAAGGCCGTCGCCATCGCCTTCGCCCGCGAGGGCGCCGACGTCGCGATCTCGTACCTCGACGAGCACGAGGACGCCGAGGACACCGCGAAGTGGGTGCGCGAGGCCGGACGTCAGGCGCTCCTGCTCCCCGGCGACCTGCGCGACGCCGCGCACTGCCGCGAGGTCGTCGCCACGACGGTCGAGACGCTCGGCCACCTCGAGGTGCTCGTCAGCAACGCGGCGTTCCAGATGAGCCGCGAGGAGGTCACCGACATCCCCGACGAGGAGTGGGACCGCACGCTGGCCACCAACCTCAGCGCCTACTTCCACCTGGTCAAGGCGGCGCTGCCGCACCTGAAGACGGGCGCCTCGATCATCGCGACCAGCTCCGTGCAGTCGGACCAGCCGTCGTACCAGCTGCTCCCCTACGCCGCCACGAAGGCCGCGATGCTCAGCATGACCGCGTCGCTCGCCCAGGCGCTCGGCTCGAAGGGCATCCGCGCGAACAGCGTGGCGCCCGGCCCGATCTGGACGCCGCTGATCCCCTCCACGATGCCGCAGGAGGCCGTCGCCGAGTTCGGCGAGCAGGTCCCGCTCGGCCGCCCCGGCCAGCCCGCGGAGGTCGCGCACGCCTACGTGCTGCTCGCCTCGGACGACGCGAGCTACATGAGCGGCTCGACGATCGCCGTCACCGGCGGGAAGCCGATCCTCTGAGCTCCCTGATCTCCCACCGAGGTGCGGTAGGTTCCGGCGCGTGAGCGTGCACATCCGGAGCATCGAGACGGCCGTCCCTCCGACCGTGCTGCAGCAGTCCGGCATCCGCGATCTCTTCGCCGAGCAGCCCGGCGTCACCCGCCTGGCGTCGCGGCTGATCGGAGCGGCGTTCAACGCCTCCGGCATCGACACGCGCAACACGGTGGTCGACGAGCTCGACCGTAGCGAGCACGAGGGCGAGAGCGTCTTCTACGACCGCGAGTCGGGGCTGCTGCTCGACCCCGGCACGGCGGCCCGCAACGCCCTCTACACCGCCCGTGCTCCCGAGCTCTTCACGGAGGCGGCCCGCCGCGCCCTCGAGTCCGCCGAGTTCGGGCCGACCGACGTCACGCACGTCGTGACCGTCTCGTGCACCGGCTTCTACGCACCCGGACCCGACTACCAGCTCGTGCGCCGGCTCGGCCTCGCGCCGTCGACGCAGCGCTTCCACCTCGGCTTCATGGGCTGCTACGGCGCCTTCCCCGGCCTCCGCGCCGCCCAGGCGTTCTGCGAGGCCGACCCGGAGGCGGTCGTGCTCGTCGTCGCGGTCGAGCTGTGCAGCATCCACCTCACCGCCTCGAACGACCCCGAGCAGATCGTCGCGTCCTCCGTCTTCGCCGACGGAGGCGCCGCCGCCGTCGTCACGGCGCGCGAGCCCGCCCCCGGCACGGCGGTGCTCGAGATCGACTCCCTCGCCTCCACCCTCACCCCCGAGGGAGAGGACGAGATGGCGTGGACGATCGGCGACCACGGCTTCGCCATGAGGCTGAGCACCTACGTGCCGGCGATCATCGGCAAGAACATCACGGAGGCGCTCGCCGCACCGCTCGGCGAGGTCGGCCTGGGTGTCGGCGACATCGCCCGCTGGGCCGTGCACCCCGGCGGCCGCAGCATCCTCGACCGCGTGCAGAGCGCGCTCGAGCTCGACGACGAGCAGCTCGCCCCCTCGCGCGAGGTGCTGCGGACGAACGGCAACATGTCGAGCGCGACGGTGCTGTTCATCCTGCGCCGCCTCCTGCACGGCGAGGCGCGCGACGGCGAGCGGATCGGCGCGATGGCGTTCGGGCCGGGCCTCACCGTCGAGATGGCACTGCTCACCAAGCGGGGCGGAGCGTGAGCGTCCGCGCGCCCCTCCGCCCGGACCTCCGGCAGCGCGAGACCGAGGCGCGCGAGCTGATGGACGACCCCGACTGCGATCGGGCGCTGCTCGACGCGACCTACGCGCGGTTCCCGAGGGTGAACCGGCTCGTCTCGGGGTGGCGCGGGCTGTACCGGGCGCGGGTGCGGCCCCTCCTCAGCGCCGGCGATCCCGTGCGACTGCTCGACATCGGCTCGGGCGGGGGCGACATCGCCCGCTCGCTCGCCGGCTGGGCCCGCGAGGACGGCCTGCGCCTGTCGATCACCGCAGCGGATCCGGACGAGCGCGCCTACGCCTACGCCACGTCGACTCCCGCACCGGCCGGGGTCGAGTTCCGTCGGGCGAGCAGCTCCGAGCTCGTCGCCGAGGGCGCGAGCTTCGACATCGTCGTGTCGAACCACCTGCTGCACCACCTCGATCCGGAGGCGCTCCAGTCGCTCCTCGCGGACAGCGAGCGGCTCGCCCCGCGCGCCCTGCACAACGACATCGAGCGCTCGCGGCTGGCCTACACGGCCTACGCGATGGCGACCCGGCCGATCGCGGCGGGCTCGTTCCTGCACTACGACGGGTCGCTGTCGGTGCGGCGCAGCTACACGGCGCCGGAGCTGCGCGCCGTGGCCTCCGAGGGCTGGCGGGTGGAGCGGGCGGCTCCGTACCGGCTGCTGCTGGTGCGCCAGGTGCCGTCGAGCTAGGGCTTCGGCGGCTCGTTCTGCGAGCGGAAGTACTGCCAGCCGGCGAGCGCCAGGATCAGCACGCCGCAGACGATGGTGATGATGTCGGGGACGGTCACGCCGTCGGCGGCGGAGGAGATGCCGGCACCGAGCAGCAGCACGCCTCCGATGAGGTAGAGGATGACCCTCGTCTTCACGGCACTTCGCTTTCGTCGGACGGCACGGACTCCTGGAGGGTATCCCGTCCGGCTGGCAGACCTTCGGCTCGTGGGACCGGGTTCGGCTCTCAGGAACGTGTTCGGCTCTCGGAATCACGTTCGGCTCGCTGGAACCGCCCGAATCAGCGAGCCGAACCGGATTCGACGAGCCGGAGGTGCCGCCCGCCCGGGTTCCTGAGCCCGACGGCCCTGCCTCTCAGCCTCGCGCTCGTCAAGCCCACCCCCCGTCTCAGGGTCAGGTCGTAGCGTCGTCCTCAGCGTCCCGACGGTGTCCCGCCGGACGCGCCGACGGACGGAGACGATGATGACCGAGACCGCGCGAGCAACCGGCCTGCCCACCTTCACGAGCCAGCAGGACGCGAGCACCACCAAGGAGCCGACCGAGGCGCGCCGAGCGCCCGACTCCGCGTCGACCTCGAGTCAGCAGGTCATCGGCTGCCGGATCGACGTGAGCGGCCGCACCTTCACCGTCGAGCTCGAGATGGCCGGCATCTTCCTCCGCCAGGTGCGCAGGAGCCTGCGCGACGGCACCGGCGCCTCCGTGCTGCTGCGGCACGTCGACGGCATCGAGATGATCCCTTTCACGCGTGCGACGCCCTTCGAGGTGACCGACATCGTCTGCCCCGAGGGCGTCGAGCCGGCCGAGGCGCGCGCCGCGGCCGGCCTGCGTGCTCGCTAGGGCCTGTTGAACACGAGACCGCCGTCGCGAGCACGGCCTGATCGTGCGATCTGCAAGGAGCGGATCGAAGGCCCATGCGGGCATGGGCCGAGATCCGCGACGCCGCAGATCGTGCGATCAGGCTGAGCGGAGCACGCGGGATCGTGTTCGACAGGCCCTAGGCGGGCAGCGACTGCTCGATGAGTCCGACGATCTTCGGGTCGTCGGGCTCGACGGTCGGGCGGAAGCGGTGCACGGTGCCGTCGGCGGTGACGAGGAACTTCTCGAAGTTCCACTTCACGCGGCCGGCCTTGCCGCTGTCGTCCTCGGTCTTCGTCAGCTCCGCGTAGAGCGGGTGGGCCGAGCGTCCGTTGACCTTGACCTTCTCGAACATCGGGAACGTCACGCCCCACGTCGTCGAGCAGTACTCCTTGATGCGGTCCTCGTCGCTCAACTCCTGCAGGAACTGGTTGCTCGGGAAGCCGAGGACCGTGAAGCCGCGGTCGCCGTACGTCTTCTGCAGGGCTTCGAGCTTCTCGTACTGCGGCGCGAGTCCGCAGCGGGAGGCGACGTTGACGATGAGCTTCACCGGCGCGTAGTCGGCGAGCGTGGACGGCGTGCCGTCGATCGTGGTGAGAGGGATGTCGGTGATCGTCACAGGATCTCCTTAGAAGGCGGGATCGCCAGGCTATCGATCGGAGCCGGGAGCGCGCCGCGAGTCCTCCACAGGCCCTCCCTGCCGGCCGATCTCGCCACCTCGGCGCAACTCCCTCCCACTGACGGCGCCGCGGCACCACCATGGAGCCATGGCCCCCTCGTCGCAGCAGCTCGTCTCGGTGGGTGGGCGGCGCCTCCGCCTGACCAACCTCGACAAGGTCGTCTATCCCGAGGCGGGGTTCACCAAGGCCGACGTCCTCGCGTACTACGCCTCGGTCGCCTCCGCGATGCTGCTGCACCTGGCCCGGCGGCCGGTGACCCGCAAGCGCTGGGTCGACGGCGTCGGCACGGCCGAGCACCCGGGCGAGGTCTTCTTCGAGAAGAACCTGCCCTCCTCCGCGCCCTACTGGATCAGCCGGGCGCGCCTCAGCCACTCGTCGCGCGACGTCGAGTACCCCCTCGTCGACGACGTGGCCGGCCTGACCTGGCTCGCCCAGCAGGCCGCCCTCGAGCTGCACGTGCCGCAGTGGCGGGTCGGCTCCGACGGCGAGCGCCGCCCGCCCGACCGGCTGGTGCTCGACCTCGACCCGGGCGAGGGGGCCGGGCTCGCCGAGTGCGCCGAGGTCGCCTTCCTCGCGCGCGACCTGCTCGAGGGGATGGGGCTCGAGCCGTACCCCGTGACGAGCGGCAGCAAGGGCATCCACCTCTACTGCCCGCTGGAGGCGTCGGCGACGAGCGACCAGATCTCGTCGGTCGCGCACGAGCTCGCGAAGGTGCTCGAGGCCGACCACCGCGATCTCGTGGTGTCCGACATGAAGAAGACGCTGCGCGACGGCAAGGTGCTCGTCGACTGGAGCCAGAACAGCGCAGCGAAGACGACGATCGCGCCGTACTCGCTCCGCGGGCGGCTGCTGCCGAGGGTGGCGGCCCCGCGCACGTGGGACGAGATCGGCGCGTCCGATCTGCGGCACCTCGCCCCCGACGAGGTGGTCGACCGGCTGCGCTCCGGCGGCGATCTGCTGCGCCCGGTGCTGGCCTCCCGCGGGGCGGGGCTCGAGCCCACTCCCGAGCGGTTGGCGGGGTTCGCGGCGACCGACGCCTCCGCCGATCGCCTCGCCGCCTACCGCAGCATGCGCGACGCGTCGAAGACCCCCGAGCCGGTGCCCGATCCCGGCGCCGGGATCTCGTCGTCCGGAGACACCTTCGTGATCCAGGAGCACCACGCACGGCGCCTGCACTACGACTTCCGCCTCGAGCACGACGGCGTGCTGGTGAGCTGGGCCGTGCCGAAGGGCCCGCCGCTCGTCGGCGACCCCAACCGGCTCGCGGTGCAGACGGAGGATCACCCGCTCGAGTACGCGACGTTCGAGGGCACCATCCCGGCGAAGGAGTACGGAGGCGGCGAGGTCCGCATCTGGGACGAGGGGACCTACGCGCTCGAGAAGTGGCGCGAGGGCGAGGAGGTGATCGCCGTTCTGACCGGTCGGCCCGACGGCGGGCTCGGCGGTGAGCCGCGCCGGTACGCGCTGCTGCACACGGGCGCGAAGGGCGGAACGGGCGACGAGAAGAACTGGCTGCTGCACCTGATGACGGGAGGCCCTGGCAAGCACGCGCCGCAGGGTCGAGGTACCGCCACTCCGCGCGCCGCTCCTCGACAGCTCGTGGACCTCCGGCCCATGCTCGCGACCGCCGGCCGCGCCGGGGAGATCGCCCCCGACGCCGCGATCGAGATGAAGTGGGACGGCTACCGCGCCCTGGTCCGAGTGAGCGGCGGAGTCGTCACCCTGACCAGCCGTAACGGCAACGACCTGACGCCGGCGTTCCCCGACCTCCTCGCGCCGATCGCCGAGGCCTGCGGCGACGCCGTGCTCGACGGCGAGATCGTCGCGCTCGACGCGCGAGGCCGACCCGACTTCGGGCTGCTGCAGACGCGCGGCGGGCTGACGAAGCCGCGCGAGATCGAGGCCGCGGTGCGCGCGACTCCGGTGCACCTGATGGTGTTCGACGTGCTCGAGCTCGCGGGCTCGGCGGTCACCGGAGTCGCCTACGACGAGCGCCGCGCCGCCCTCGTCGACGTCGTGGTCGAGAACGAGCGGGTGCACGTCCCCTCGGTCTTCGAGGGCGACCTCGACGAGGCGATGGCCACGAGTCTCGCGCTGGGTCTGGAGGGCGTCGTCGCCAAGCGCCGCTCCTCCAAGTACCAGGCGGGCAGCCGCTCCCGGGACTGGATCAAGCTGACCCACCACCGCGTGCAGGAGGTGGTGATCGTCGGCTGGCGCCTCGGCGAGGGCGGACTGCAGGGCTCGGTGGGGTCGCTGCTGACGGCGATCCCCGACGCTGACGGCCACCTGGAGTACTCGGGCCGCGTCGGCACCGGCTTCAGCGACCGCGAGCGCCGCGGCCTCGTCGATCGCCTCGCCGAGCACGCGACCGACGAGCCGGCGGTCTCGGTGCCGCCGGAGGAGTCGCGCGACGTGCGCTGGGTCGCGCCCGTGCTGGTCGGCGAGGTGCGGTACCGCGAGCGCACCGCCTCCGGAACCCTGCGCCACAGCGTCTGGCGCGGCTGGCGCGCCGACAAGTCGGCCGCGGAGGTCCGGGCGGAGTAGGCGGGCGCGGGCGGCGCCGCCTACGATTCGCCGCGGGGGTGTCGCATGCGGACAGGACGCCGACCGCGGGCCGCGGCAGCCGCAGTCGGCGCGCTGCGGGTCGGAGCCGTCCCGGCCCGGCGACTGTGGGCGGTCGACGAGCGGCCGGACGACGGCGGGCCGACTCCGTGACCTGGGATCCGACGGCGTCGAGGAGGAAGGTCGCGCTGTCGATCGCCCTCGCGTCGGTCGGCGGGGTGGGGCTGGCGGTGACCGCGATGCTCGCCGCTCTCTGCGTGCTCGCCTCGCTCGCCGCGGTCGGCCTCTGCGCCGCCACCTACCGGGGCGTGTTCGTCGAGGTCTACGACGAGCCGATCGACTGCCTCGCGGAGCCCGCCTGGGCCTTCTTCTGCTGGTTCTCGATGGTCGGCCTCGGGGCGCTGGCCTCGTTCGGAGCGCTCCTGATCGGATCGGGCCGACCGGCCGTCGGCCTCACGGTCGCCGCGGTGATCGCGCTGGCGACGATCACGGCCGGAGCGCTGACGAGCGAGCCGCTCGCCCCCTGGTGGCCCTGGGTCTGAGCCCGGCTCCCGAGACGCACCCCCTCAGTCCAGCCGCACCCCGCGCAGCAGCACCAGCGTCGACCCGACCACCACGCCGGTCCCGATCAGCACCCCGCCCGCGCCCGCTGCCGCGGCGATGACTCCGAGCAGCGACGGCAGCGCGATCAGACCGACCCGGTTGCCCGCGAGCCGCAGCGACAGCGCGCGCCCGTGGCGGTCGGCGGGCGTCCGCTCGATCAGCCACGACATCGTGATCGGCTGGCCGATGCCGAGTCCGAGGCCCATCAGCGCCACGGCCACGAACAGCAGGGCCGTCGGCGCCGGCAGCGCGACCAGCACCAGGCAGACCGCCGAGACGACGATCCCGGCGACCATCACGCGGGTGCGGCCGAGGCGCGCCGTCACCACTCCGAGCAGGAGGCGCGACGCCATCGACGCGAGCGCCCGCACGGTCAGCAGCGCCCCGACGACGCCCGCGGGCAGGCCGCGCTCAGCGCCGAGGGCCGGGAGGTAGACGATGGTCAGGTCGACGGCGGCCACCACGATCGCGCTCGTCGTGAGCGCCCGCGCGAGGCCGGGCATCCGCAGCAGGCTCAGCGTCGAGCCCTCGGACGGTGTCTCGGCGACTCGCCGCGGCGCAGACCGGATAGCGACCGTCACCACGAGCAGCATCACCGCCAGCACCCCGCCGACGACGAACAGCGGTGCCGGATCGGGCCGCACCGCGCCGCCCGCGAACAGCGGGATGAACGCCGGACCGATCGCCTGCCCGAGCGACGCGGCGAACGTGTAGTAGCCGAACCGGCTGTCGAGGCGCGTTCCCGCCGCGCCTCCCGCGACCACCGCCTGCTGGCCGACGACGCAGCCCAGGTGCCCTGCGCCGAGCAGGGCGATGCCGATGAGCAGGCCGGCGATCGTGCCGCCCGCGAGCAGCAGCACCACCGCGGAGGCGACCGTCACCGCCGAGCCGCCCGCCATCACGATTCGCGCGCCGACCCGGTCGACGAGCCCGCCGACGGGCAGGGCGATCAGCAGCGGCACTACCGCGAAGGAGGCGCCGAGCGCTCCGAGCGCGAACGCCGGCACATCGAGCTGGATCGCCTGGTAGACCGCAGCGGGCCGCAGCAGGAACGCGACGGCCTGGATCAGCGTCGCGTGCACGAGGAGCGCCGAGGTCGAGAGGGCTCGCACGGTGGCCTCCCTCTCGGCGGTCGAGGCGTGCGCAACCGAGGTCGAGAGCGCGCCTCGACCACGCTAACGGGCTGACGGCGATCCTCGACCTCGGTTCTGCACGTGGTCGCGCCGCCTCACTCCGCCCGGGCGTGCTCCGGCAGCGTCCCCACGCGGTGGCGCCCGCGCAGCCGGTACCAGCCGAGCCCCACGGCCACCACGACTCCGATCACCGCGAACGCGATGTACCGCAGGGGCCCGTCGCCGTAGACCTCGGCGCGCGGCCAGGCGAGGTTCACCGTCATCGCCGCGCCCCACAGCACCGCGACGAGGTTCACCGGCAGCCCGAACCGGCCGAGCGAGAAGTACCCGCCGGAGGAAGGCGCCCACTGCCCTCGCAGCCGCTGGAGCAGCAGCGGCACCGTGACCAGCAGGTAGGCGACGTAGATCATGATCACGGCCACGCTCGTCACCGCCGTGAAGATCTCGGGGGTGCCGATGTTCACCGCGAGGATCAGCACGGCGAGCACCCCGACCACGACGGCGGGCAGCACCGGAGTGCCGTGGCGCGAGTCGATGCGGGCGAGTCGGGCGCTCCCGGGCAGCGCATTGTCGCGGGCCATGGCGAAGACCATCCGGATGCCCGCGGTGTGCACGGCCAGCGCGCAGACGGTGATCGCGACGACGACGCAGACCAGCAGCACGCGGCCGAGCGGGCCGCCCAGCACCTGCAGCACGATCAGCTGCAGCCCGCCCGTCGCCAGCGCCGGGTCGGAGAGGTCGGGCGCGGCCAGGATCCCGAACAGCAGGATCAGCCCGCCGATCACGAACGAGGCGACGACCGCGCGCAGGATCGCGGTCGGGGCGGTGCGACGCGGATCGACGGTCTCCTCGCTGAGCGAGCCGGCGGTGTCGAATCCGTACATCACGTAGGCGGAGGCGATCGCGGCGATGAGGAACGCGCCCGCGTAGCCTCCGGACGTGCCGCCGGGCACCTCGATCAGCACGGTCGGCGGATTCACGATGTTCACGGCCAGGAGGATCACGAGCAGCACGGCCGCGATCAGCTCGATCAGCACTCCGGTGCTGTTGATCCGCGCCATCAGCTTGACCCCGAAGGCGTTCACCACGGTCGTGAAGGTCACGAGGATCGCGCCCCAGATCACCGCGCTGACGCCGGCGCTCGCGCCCGTGCCGTCGCCGACCAGCTGGAAGCCGCTCCAGATCTGCGGCAGCGTCACCTGGTAGGCGAGTACCACCGCGGCGAGCGTGACGACGGAGGCGGTGGCCATCATCCACCCCGCGAGCCAGCTGACGGTCGGGCCCGCCACGCGCTTGCTCCAGTTGTAGACCGAGCCGGCCACCGGATAGCGCGCCGCGAGCTCGGCGAAGCAGAGCGCCACTGCGAACTGCCCGACGAACACCATCGGCCACGACCACCAGTACGCGGGGCCGCCGAAGCCGAACCCGAAGCCGAAGAGCTGGAACGTGCCGGTCAGGATCGAGAGGTAGCTGACCCCGGCGGCGAAGCTGCCGAAGCGCCCGATGCCGCGGGTCAGCGACTGCCGGTATCCGAACTCGGCCATCCCGTCATCGGCCACTCGACTGGTCACGCGGCCACACTGCCAGGTGAGTGACCCCGGCGGCCGCCCCGCGCACGTTCGGGGGTGAAGATCGCGACCTCCCGCTACCCTCGAATCCTGCGACGGGAGCTCTGAATGCTGGCGACGATCCTCGAGGTCCTCTCCCTCGTCGGCATCCCCCTCGGCCTCCTCGTGCTCGGCGCGAGCCTGATCGCCCTGGTCGCCGACGGGCGGTGGATCAGCACGACCGCCTATCTCGAGGACGGACCGCCGCGCGCGCTGCACTGGATCAGCGACGACGGCGAGGTCGGCTCGCGCGCGCTCCGCGACGACGACCCGCTGGCTCCGCGCGGCGACTCCGACCGCCGCTCCGTCTACTACCGCGAGGACGAGCCGGCGCGGATCCGGCTCCACCGCCGGAGCGAGGCGTTCCGCGTCCTGAAGCTCGTCGGCCTGCTCCTGACCGGGATCGGCGTCGCCTGCGGGATCGTCTCGACGGTGCTGCAGATCCTCGGGGTGTGACGCGCCAGGTGAGGTGACCCTTCCTCCGAGTTAGGTTAGGCTCCCCTCATGAATCGCATTCTGAGAAGTCGCACAGCCATGCCCGCCGGACTCGCCGCGGTCGCTCTCCTCCTCGCCGGCTGCTCCTCGTCCGCCTCCGACGCCGAACCGAGCGCGGACGCCACGGTCGTCGTCGAGAACGCGAAGCCGACCCTGACGCTCGTCGACGAGGACGGCGAGCAGTCGTACCAGGAGGACCGCACCGTCGCCCGCGACTCCGTCGAGGTGCCGCTGTCCCCCTCCGCCGTGGTGACCTTCGACATCGCGACCCTCGACACGCTGCACACGATCGGCGCGGGCGAGGCCGTCGTCGCGATCCCCGATGCGACGCTGCCCGACTACCTGTCGGAGTACGCCGATCTGCCGAAGGTCGGCACGCTGTTCGAGCCCGACTTCGAGGCCGTCGCCGAGCTCGACCCCGACCTGATCGTCACCGCCGCGCGCAGCACCGGCCAGTACGACGAGCTGTCCGAGATCGCCACCACCATCGACCTGACCGGCAGCTACGCCGGCACCTTCGATCCGGCCGCCGCGCTCGAGCGCGCCACCCAGCTCGGTGAGATCTTCGAGCGCGAGGACGAGGTCGCCGAGGCGGTCGCCGAGACGGAGGAGCTCGCCTCGACCATCAGCGGCAGCGCCTCGGGCACCGCCCTGGTTCTCTCGGTCTCGGGCGGCGAGTACAGCGCCTTCGGCGAGGGCTCGCGCTTCGGCTACTTCTTCGACGGCCTCGGCTTCACCCCCGCGGTCCCTGCGGCCGAGCTGCCCGGCACCGAGGGATCGCCGCACGGCGACACGGTGACCAACGAGTTCATCCTCACCGCGGCACCCGAGTGGATCTTCGCCTTCGACCGCGGCGCCGCCACGGGCGAGGCGAGCACCGCCGAGCAGACCCTCGACAACGCCCTGGTCGCCGAGACCCCCGCCGCGCAGGACGACCGCATCGTGCTGCTGCCCGCCAGCGAGCTCTACATCGTGATCAACGGGCTCACCTCGGTGCAGAACGTCCTCGAGTCGGTGCACGACGCGATGCAGAGCTGAGCGGCGACCGACTCCCCGTGACTCCCCGCTCGCTGATCGTCGCGGGGGTGGCCCTCGTGGCCGCCCTCGCGACGATCTCGCTGTTCCTCGGCGTCGCCGAGCTCGACGCCTTCGTCCTCGTCGAGAGCAGGCTGCCGCGCACCCTGGCCCTGCTGCTCGCCGGATCGGCCTTCGCCGTCATCGGGCTGATCATGCAGCTGCTGACCCGCAACCGTCTCGTCGAGCCCGGGACCACCGGCGCGACCGACGCGGCCACCCTGGCACTGCTCGCGATCCTCCTCCTCGCCCCCGATCTGCCGATGGGGGCGAAGGCGGCCCTCGCGTCGGTCGGCGCTCTCGCCGGGGTGCTCGGCTTCCTCGCCCTGGCGCGACGCATCCCCTCGCGCTCGAGCGTGCTCGTGCCCGTGGTCGGCATCCTCTACGCGGGGGTGATCGGAGCCGCCACCACGTTCATCGCGTACCGCACCGACGCGCAGCAGGAGCTGCTCAACTGGGGTGTCGGCGACTTCTCGGGCATCCTCCGCGGGCGCTACGAGATGCTCTACGTCGCGGCGGCCGCGGCGGCCGTCGCCTGGATCGCCGCCGACCGCTTCACCGTGGTCGCCCTGGGCGAGGACACCGCCCGCGGCCTCGGGCTCGACACCCGGGCCGTCATGCTGACCGGAGTCGTCATCATCGCCGTCGTCACGGGGGTCATGATCGTCGTGACCGGGGCGCTGCCCTTCCTCGGACTCATCGTGCCCAACCTGGTGAGCCGCATGGTCGGCGACAGCATGCGCCGCTCCGTGCCCCTCGTCGCCCTGCTCGGAGCAGCCCTGGTCCTGGCCTGCGACATCATCGGCCGCACCGTCCGGTTCCCCTTCGAGCTGCCGATCTCGCTGGTGATGGGGATCATCGGCGGAGTCGTGTTCCTCCGCCTGCTGATCGGGCCGGCACGTCGACGGGCGGCCTCGTGACCCTGCGCTCCCCGTCGCTCCGCCTCCTCCTCCTCGCCACGGCGGCCGTGGCGGTCGTCGGCCTCTACCTCCTCACCGACCTCCCCGGGCGCTGGGAGTACGCTCTCGGGCTCCGCGGTCGCACCGTGCTCGGGATGGCTATCGCCGCCTCCGCCATCGGAGTCGCGACCGTGCTCTTCCAGACGATCACCGCGAACCGCATCCTGACGCCGGGGATCATGGGCTTCGACGCCGTCTTCCTGATGATGCAGGTGGTGGTCGCCTTCGCCGTCGGGCCGATGCTGCTGGTCGCCGCACCTCCCCTCGTGACGTGGCTCGCCGAGCTCGTGCTGATGACGGGAGTCGTCGTCGCGCTCTACTCCTGGCTCTTCGTGCGGCGCAGGCTCGATCTGCACGTGATCGTCCTGGCCGGCCTCGTCCTGGGGGTGCTGCTCCGCTCGATCACGGGGTTCCTGCAGAGGCTCCTCGACCCCGACACCTTCGCGATCGTGCAGAACCTCACCTTCGCGAGCTTCACCTCGGTCGACCGGGAGCTCCTGCTCCCGACGGGCGTCCTGGTCGTCGCGGCGATCGCCGCACTGTGGCCGATCCGCCGCGCGCTCGACGTGCTCGCGCTCGGCGAGGCGACCGCGGTGTCGCTGGGGGTCGAGCACCGCCGCACGGTGATGCACGTGGTCCTCGCGATCGCGGTGATGGTCGCGGCCTCGACGGCGCTCGTCGGCCCGGTCGCCTTCTTCGGGCTGATCGTCGCGAACGTCGCCTACGGAGTGGTCGGCCATCGCCATCTGCGCAGCATCCCGGCCGCGGTGCTGGTCGGAGTGGTCGCCCTGGTCGGCGGGCAGCTCGTCCTCGACCGCGTGCTCGGATTCGGCACCGAGCTCCCCGTCGTCATCGAGTTCGTCGGCGGCATCCTCTTCCTCCTCCTCGTCCTCACCGGAAGGGCCCGCTGACATGATCCGCACCACCTCCGTCATCAAGCGGCACGGCCCCCTGGTGGCCGTCGACGGCGTGACCCTCGAGATCGGAGTCGGCGTCACCGCGATCATCGGGCCCAACGGCTCGGGCAAGTCGACGCTGCTCTCCGCGATCGGCCGGCTGGTGAAGGCCGACGAGGGCACCGTCACCGTCGACGACCTCGACGTCGCGACCACCCGCTCGCGCGAGATCGCGACGCGCCTGGCGATCCTCCGCCAGGACAATCACCTCGCGATCCGACTGAGCGTGGAGGAGCTGGTCGCCTACGGTCGATTCCCGCACGGAGGCCGGGGCACCTCCCCGGAGGACCGCGCCCTCGTCGATGCGGCGATCGCTGCGCTGGACCTCTCGACGGTGCGCGACCGGTTCCTCGACGAGCTCTCGGGCGGCCAGCGCCAGCGCGCGTTCGTCGCGATGGCGCTCGCGCAGGACACCGACCACCTCCTCCTCGACGAGCCCCTCAACAACCTCGACCCGCGCCACGGCGTCGTGCTGATGAAGCTGCTGCGCCGCCTCGCCGACGAGCGGAGGATGACGATCGTCGTGGTGCTGCACGACATCAACGTCGCAGCGCAGTTCGCCGACCGCGTCATCGCCCTCCGGGACGGGCGGGTGGTGCACCACGGGTCGGTGGCGGAGGTGGTGACGGCGTCGCACCTCGAGGCGCTCTACGACACCCCCGTCGCGGTCGAGCGAGTGGCGGGTCGGCACGTCGTCCTGTGGCTGTGACCCGCTTCGTCGTCGCCGACGAAAGGCCGTTCTGTCGCTAGCCCCCGCCACCGCGCGCATGTTAACGTGAACACCAGCCGCCTCCACGTTCCCCGACGGCCCTGCACCTCCCCGATCCGAAAGGTCTCGACGATGAGACGACGCTCCCCGGAGCCCGCTGCCGCCGCGCCCAGGCGCCGCGCACGTTCCCTGTTCCTCGCAGCCCTCGCCTGCACGAGCGTCGCCCTCGGAGGCGCCCTCGTCCCCGTGAGCGCCCAGGCGGTCGACGTCCCCGCGCCCACCGCGCACTACGACATGTCGCACGCCGGCTCCGCCCTGCTCGACATCTCGGGCAACGGGCGCAACGCCACCCTCACCGGTCTCACCGACGCCTCGTTCGCCGACGCGGGCGGCGACCAGGTGGCCCGGTTCAAGAACAACGGCTACGCAGCCCTCCCCAAGGGGCTCGTCACCGGCACCGACAACGCCTTCGCCGTCGAGTACACGGTCAAGACGCAGACCTCGGCCAACCAGTTCGGCTGGGTCATCGGCGACGGAGTCGGCAACTGGAACACCACGCAGCTCGGCAACCACGTCTTCGTGAACCCGCGCAGCTCCGAGGGCGGCTACAGCAACCAGGTGCTCTCGGGCATCCGGGTGAAGGACACCGGCAACGGCGAGACCCGCCTGCCCGCGGGCGGCGGCCTCAACCCCGGCTTCACGACGCTCACGCTCGTGGGCTCGGGCACCGGATCGAGCACGACGCTCACGCTCTACCGCGACGGCACGCAGATCTCGACCGTCACGGCGAGCAAGTCGATGGCGAGCATCATCCCGACCGGGTCGACCCTCGGCTACCTCGGCCGCTCGCTCTACACCGGCGACGCACTGCTCACCGCCGACGTCACCGACGTCAAGTTCTGGGACACCGCGCTCACCGCCGACCAGGTCGCCTCGAGCATGCCGACCGCGGCCGCCAAGTCGGCGTCGACCTCGGCGCTGCTGCGCTCAGACGTCCTGCCGGTGCTGCTCGCGGACAACCCGTCGCTCACCACGGTCTCGTCGAACCTCACCCTGCCGGCCACCAGCAGCGGAGTCACGCTCACCTGGTCGTCGTCGAACCCCGCGGTCGTGTCGAGCACCGGAGTCGTCTCGCGCAGCATCGCGCAGGACACCCCGGTCACGCTCACCGCCACCACGAGCCTCGGCACCACGCTGACCTTCGACGTGATCGTGCTCGCTCCGAGCATCAACGACGACCTCGACGCCCTCGCCCTCGCGAGCCGCACCACCGAGAACCTGCCCCTCGTGGTCACCGGCGCCAAGAACGGCACCGCCATCACCTGGACCTCCTCCGACCCGGCGCTCGTCACTCCGACGAGCACCGGCTACGTCGCCCCGGCCGTCGGCGCCGCCGACCCGTACCGCGGCGGAGGAGTCGTCACCCGTCCCGCCTACGGCTCGGGCGACAAGACGGTCACCCTGACCGCGAACGCCACGCTCAACGGAGTCTCGGAGTCGCGCACCTTCACGCTCACGGTCGCCGAGCTCGGTCGCACGGCACCCGACGCGGGCTACGCCTCGGCGTACTTCAAGTCGGACGGCGACGAGAAGATCTACCAGGCGGCGACGTCGGGCAACGACTTCTTCACCTTCTCGCCGGTCAACAACGGTCAGGCCGTGATCACCTCGACCACCGACACGAGGGGTCTGCGCGACCCGTTCATCCTCCGCTCCCACAACGGCGACAAGTACTACATGGTCGCCACCGACCTCTGCATCTCGTGCGGCACCTCCTGGGGCGACGCGCAGTCGAAGGGCAGCCTCAAGATCGAGGTCTGGGAGTCGGTCGACCTGGTGAAGTGGACGCGCACCAACGGCGTCGACACCGGCATCACGGTCAACCAGCCGTCCGCCGGCATGACCTGGGCCCCGGAGGCGTACTGGGACGACGCGCTGCAGTCGTACGTCGTCTTCTTCTCCTCGCGCCTCTACTCCGACGCGACGAAGACGAACAGCGACAAGCTCTACTCCCGCGTCTTCTCGGTGATCACCCGCGACTTCCGCACCTTCACGTACCCGCCCGCCACCTGGCAGGACACCGGCTACGCGCGGATCGACTCGACGATCACCAGGATCGGCGACTACTACTACCGCTTCACCAAGAACGAGGAGGGCGGCGCGGCCGGCACCCTCGAGGCGGGCAAGGACATCTTCCTCGAGAAGTCGAAGGTGCTGACCGCGCCGACGACGTCGTCGAACTGGACCGCCGACCCGAACACGACGTGGCAGCTCACCGACACGAACATGACGCGGCTCGAGACCGGTCAGGAGGGTGAGGGCCCCGAGATCATCAAGCTGAACGCGGGCGACCCCAACGACACCACCGCGAACGGCGACGGCTACGCGTTCCTCGTCGACAACTACGGCAGCGGCGGCTACAAGGCGTTCGTCACCAGCGGCGCGGCGATCGCGGGGAGCACGCAGAGCGCGCGCCTCTCGAAGTCGGCGGACTGGACCGTCTCGACCAAGGGCGGCCTCCCGGCCAGCCCGCGCCACGGAGCGTTCGTGAGCGTCCCGCAGAGCGTCCTCACCGCGATGAAGACCTGGACGGGGATCGCCGCTGTCGACTCCACGACCACCCTCACCGCCCAGGGCCGCACCGTGACCGCGACGGTCGCCGCGGCCGACGAGGGCGAGGTCGCCGGCACCGTCACCTTCACCGGGGGCGCCTGGTCGAGCACCGTCCCGCTCGCGGGCGGCTCGGCGAGCGCCACGGTCCCGGCCGAGGTCGGCAGTGTCACTGCGACCTACAACGGCTACACGGACGAGCGGGTGAACACGTCGGCCTCGGCCGCGGTGTCGCTCGACACGCTCGAGCTCGCTCCGGTGGTCTCGACGCGCTGCGTGGCCGGCAAGGTCGTGCTCTCGGTGACCGTCAAGAACAACGACACCGCGGCGGCGACCGTGACGATCGCCTCCGACCACGGTACGAAGTCGTTCGCCTCGGTCGCTCCCGGCTCCTCGGCCTCGGCCGCGTTCACCACGCGCCTGAAGGCGATGCCGGTCGGCTCGGTGACGGTGACCGGTTCGGCGGCGAACCAGCCGCCGTACTCGACGAGCGTCCCCTACGCGGCGGCGACCTGCTGACGCGCTGAGCACTGAAGGGCCCCCTCCCGCCGCTCACCGCGGTCGGGCGGGGGCCCTCTCGGTCGGGGCGGCGGACGCATGCCGCAGCACCAGCCGCGCCGTGAGCCCGCCGCCCGAGGTGTCGACCAGCTCGATGGCGCCGTTGTCGTGCTCGACCAGCTGGCGAGCGATGGCGAGCCCCAGGCCGGAGCCGCCCGGCGCCGTGCTCCAGAAGCGGTCGAACGCGCGCTCCCGCTCCGCGGTGGTCATGCCCGGCCCGTCGTCGACGATCTCGACGATCACCCGGTGCTCCTCCGCTCGCGCCCGCAGCACGACCCGCCCGCCGCCAGCGCTCTCCCGCAGCGCGTTGTCGACCAGGTTGTCCACGGCCTGCTCGAGGTGCCCGGGAGTCACGAGAGCCTGCAGATCCGACGTGGGGACGAGGTCGAGCCGCGCACCGGCCTCCTCGGCCGACGCCTGCCAGAACGACCAGCGCGCCTCGAGCACGGCCGCGACGTCGACCGGCTCGCGGGGGCGCGACGACGCCCGGGTCTGCGCGAGGACCAGCAGGTCCGAGACGAGGCGGCTCAGCCGGCCCGCCTCGCCGAGGGCACGATCGACGGCCAGCCGGTCGGCCGGATCCCCGAGGCGGTCGCGGAGGTTGTCGAGACTCAGGCGCAGAGCGGTGAGGGGCGTCCGCAGCTGATGGGAGGCGTCGGCCGCGAACGACTGCTGCGCCGAGAGCAGCCCGTCGATCCGATGAGCACCGTCGTTGAGCGTCTCGGCGAGCCTCCGCGTCTCGGGCGGGCCCACCTCGGCGGGGTCCAGCCTCGCCCGGAAGTCGCCGCGCGACATCCGCCCCGCCATCCCGTCGAGCAACCGCAGCGGCCGGAGGAGCGAGGTCGCCACCAGGGCGCCGGCGAGACCCGAGAGCAGCAGCACGACCGCTCCGGCTCCGAGCCGGAACAGCCACACCCCGCGCAGCTGAGCGTCGACGGGCGCGGTCGGGAGGGTCAGCCGCACCGCACCGACGGCGGTTCCCTCCTCCGAAGCCGCGGGTACCGTCACCTGCAGGCCCCGCTCGCCGAGGACCGACTCCGGTACGACCCGCGCACGCTCCTCGCCCGCCAGGGCCGCGGCGAAGTCGGCGTCGTCGGCACCCGCCACCTCGCGGCCGAGCACCGGGCTGCGGTCGGCAGCGATCAGCTCGACCCGGCCGGCGGTCTGGCGCTCGACCTCCGCGCGGAGGCGCTCCACCGCCAGACGCGCGCCGCTCGAGGTCGCCTGGTCGGCGTCGGTGGCCGGCGCGAGGAGCACCGCGATCGTGCGCGCCTCGCGGAGGGCGACGTCCCGCTGGCCGCCGCGCAGCTGCTGATCGAGGTTGAAAGCGACCGGCACGGTGAACGCGATGAGCGCGAGCGCCACGATCAAGAGGTACGACGCGACGAGTCGGCGTCGCATCAGGGGCGCTCCAGGCGGAATCCGACGCCGCGGATCGTGGTGATCGCGGCGACCGACCCGAGCTTCTGCCGCAGGACGGAGATGTGGACGTCGAGCGTGCGGGTCGAGCCGAACCAGTGGCTGTCCCAGACCTCGTCGATGAGCGCCTCACGGGTGAGGACCGTGCCGGCCCCGCGGGCGAGTGCGACCAGCAGGTCGAACTCCTTGGGCGCCAGCGCGAGCTCCTCGCCGTCGGAGTGCACCCGGCGGGCCGCGACGTCGATGCCGAGCCGCCCGAGCACGAACGCGGGCGCGGCGGCGTCGCTCCGACCGGCATCGATCGCGCCCCGCCTCCTGGTCACCGCGCGGATCCGCGCGATGATCTCCCGCACGCCGAAGGGCTTCGCCACGTAGTCGTCGGCGCCGACCTCGAGGCCCGCGACCGTGTCGATCTCGTCGCCCCTGGCCGTGATGACGATGATCGGCACGTCGGAGTCGGCGCGGAGACGCCGGCAGACGTCCAGGCCGTCGATGTCGGGCAGCCCGAGATCGAGGAGGACGACGTCCGGCGCCTCGGCGTCGAGCGCCTCCTGGCCGGTGGTCACGCCCGTCACGTCGTAGCCGTAGCGCTCGAGCCCCTCGGTCAGCGAGTCCGCGATCGAGGGGTCGTCCTCCACGAGCAGGATGCGCACGGATCACTGTCCCATCGGTGTCAGGAGGAGGGCGTCGCGGTCACTCCGCGACCGGCTCCTTCGAGGAGTGGTGCTCGACGATCCTCCACTCGCCGTCGATGTCGGCGTAGACGAAGGTGAAGCGGGCCGGCACGACATCGCCGGAGGCGCCCATCGTGAACGTGTAGAGCCCCGAGTGCGAGGCGTAGCCCTCACCGAGGTCGCGGACGACGCTCTCGGTGATCACTCCGGAGGGCTCGTTCTCGAGGAACGACTCGAAGTAGCCGAGCCGCTCCTCGGGAGTGTCGTGGATGCCGGGTGCGACGGTCGGCAGGAGGACGGCGTCCTCGGCGTAGTGCTCGTCGACCTGCTCGGGGTCGCCGGTGGCGAGGGAGGCGTTCCACTCGTCGAAGAGCGCCGTCACCTCGGCCTCCGTGGGGGCGGCCGTCACCGTGTCGTCCGAGGCGGCCTGCGCCGCTCCGGCGCTGCAGCCGGTGAGGGCGAGGACCGCCGCGGCGGGCAGGGCGAGCAGGGAGAGGGAGGTGCGGGTGCGGGGAGTCATCGTGGGGTCCTTCGCGTCGAGATCCGGGATGCCGGTCCGGCGATCGCCGGTGCATCCACTCTCTCGAGACCCCTGTCAGCGCCCCGTCAGCGCAGTGTCAGCGCTCGGTCAGCAATTCGCCGAGGCCCCCTGACGCCTCCCGCGTCAGCTCGTCGGCGCCAGCAGGTCGGCGTGGTGCACCTCGGCCACGTTCGGGTGCGCGCGGAGGCGGTACCGCAGCGCGTTCTCGCCGTAGGTCTCGAGGATCGGGCTGTTGGTCGGGTCGACCGACAGCCCCGACTTGAGCTCCTCCGGCAGCGGGAGGGACGGCATCGTCGAGTCGAGCGAGGGGTTGAAGAAGAACGGGATCGAGATGCGGTCGGTGCCGATCAGCGGCGAGATCACGCGGTGCAGCGTCGCCTTGAGGTAGCCGCCGGTCGCGAGCTCGAGCATCTCGCCGATGTTGACGACGAAGGCGCCGGGCATCGCGGGAGCCTCGATCCAGTCGCCGTCGTGCTCGACCTGCAGGCCGCCCTTGCCCTCCTCGACCAGCAGCAGCGTGAGCACGCCGCCGTCGCGGTGCGCGCCGACGCCCTGCTTGGGCTCGGGGTCGGAGGTGCCCGGGTAGCGGACGACCTTCACCAGCGAGAACGGCTTCTCGGCGAACGCCTCGTCGAACACGTCGGCCGGGGCGTCGAGCGCGACGGCCCAGGTGCGCAGCAGGCGGATCGCCACCGCGGCCAGCTCCTCGTGCCAGCGCTCGAACAGCGTGCGGAACTCCGGCAGCGCCTCGGGCCAGAGGTTCGGGCCCTCGAGGCGCTGGTAGTCGGGCACCTCCGGCCCCTGCGCGATGACGTCGCGGTCGATGCCGATGTCGACCTGCTCGCGGTAGTCGACGTCGCCGTTGGTCAGCTCGGCGCCGAAGCGCGTGTAGCCGCGGAACTGCGGGCTCAGCGTGTTCTCGATCGCGAGCTTGTCCGCCTCCGGCAGGTCGAAGAAGCGGCGGGACACGGCTACGACGTCGTCGAGCAGGTCCTGCGGCACTCCGTGGCCGACGAGGTAGAAGAAGCCCACGTCGTGGGTGGTCTCGCGGAGGTCGCGGCGGAAGGCGGCGGCCTCCTCCTCCCCCTGGTCGAGGCGGGACAGGTCGAGGATCGGCAGGGAATCAGTCATGGGGAAAGCCTTTCGCAGATCGGAATCTCCGGACCCATTGTTACGACAACTAAATGCGAGAACCCCGGCAGTGTGCGGGGACGCCGGATCTCCGGGCCTCCCGCACACCACCGGGGTTCTGTGAGGCGCCGAGTGTTACGGCGTGGGCATCCCGCCGTTGACGTGCAGCGTCTCGCCGATCACGTAGCTCGACTCGGGCGACGCGAGGAACACGTAGGCCGAGGCGAGCTCGGACGGCTGTCCCCAGCGGCCGAGCGGCGTCTGCGAGCCGACCTCGGGCAGCGACTCCGGCGGCTGTCCGCCCGCAGTCTGCAGCGGGGTCCAGATCGGACCGGGCGCGACGACGTTCACGCGGATGCCCTTGGGGGCGAGCTGCTGCGAGAGCGCCTTCGAGAACGTGTTGATCGTCGCCTTGGTCGAGGCGTAGTCGACCAGCGTCGGCGACGGCGTGTAGGCCTGGATCGACGAGGTGCTGATGATCGCGGAGCCCGGCGCGAGGTGCGGCAGGGCGGCCTTGATCAGCCAGAACATCGCGTAGACGTTGGTCTTGAAGGTCTCGTCGAACTGCTCGTCCGAGAGCTCGAGCAGGTCTTCGACGAACTGCTGCTTGCCCGCGTTGTTGACGACGATGTCGAGGCCGCCGAGGCCCTCGACGGCCTTCGCGACGGCGCCGACGGTGAAGTCGTGGTCGGTGAGGTCGCCCGGGATGGCGACGGCGGTGCGGCCGGCCTCCTCGATCAGGGCGACGATCTGCTTCGCGTCCGACTCCTCCTCGGGGAGGTAGACGATGGCGACGTCGGCGCCCTCGCGGGCGTAGGCGATGGCGACGGCGGCACCGATACCGGAGTCGCCTCCGGTGACGAGCGCCTTGCGTCCGGCGAGGCGGCCGGAGCCGCGATAGGTGTCCTCGCCGCGGTCGGCGCGGTCGTCCATCTTCGAATCCAGGCCGGCACCCTCCTGGTACTGGGCCTCGGTGTCGATGTCGGCGAACATCTTCGACGGGTCCTCGAAGGTGTACTGGTCTTTCGCGGTGTTCTGGTCGTTCGGAGTCTCGGAAGTCATGGTCCGACGCTAGGCGCGGTGAGGCGACCACCGCGCGTGCTTGACAGCTCCCGGCAGGCGCCGCACGCGCGCACGGCGAACCAGGGACAATGGCCGGGTGACCCGCGACGACTCCCCCGCCTTCGACTCCGAGACGCCCCTGCCCGGCTGGCAGCACACCTACTCCGGCAAGGTCCGCGACCTCTACACGCCCGACGACGCCGACCCCGTCCTCGGTGCCGACCGCATGCTCGTGGTCGCGAGCGATCGCGTCAGCGCCTACGACAGCGTCCTCGAGCCCGGCATCCCCGGCAAGGGCGAGCTGCTGACCGAGCTGTCGCTCTGGTGGTTCGCGCAGCTGGCGGATGTGCCGAACCACCTGCTGCCCGGCGACGTCCCGGAGGCCGTGCGCGGCCGGGCGATGCTGGTGAAGACGCTCGACATGTTCCCGATCGAGTGCGTCGTGCGCGGCTACCTCTCGGGCAGCGGGTGGAAGGAGTACCGCTCGACCGGCTCCGTCTGCGGCGTCGCCCTCCCCGAGGGCCTGCAGGACGGCGACCGCCTGCCCGAGCCGATCTACACGCCCGCCTGGAAGGCTCCGCAGGGCGAGCACGACGAGAACATCACCTTCGAGCGCACCGTCGAGATCGTCGGCGACGCGGCCGCGGAGGCGCTGCGCACCCTCTCGCTGCGCGTCTACGCGGAGGCGGCGGCGATCGCCCTCGCCCGCGGCGTCATCCTCGCCGACACCAAGTTCGAGTTCGGCGTCGAGCCGGCCTCGGGAGTCGTCACGCTCGCCGACGAGGTGCTCACCAGCGACTCCTCGCGCTACTGGGACGCCGAGGCGTACGACGCGGGCCGCCGCGGCGAGTCGTTCGACAAGCAGATCGTCCGCGACTGGCTCTCGAGCGAGTGGGACGGCCAGGGCACGCCGCCCGCCCTGCCGCACGAGATCGTCGAGCGCACCGCGGCCCGCTACCGCGAGCTGATCGACCGCCTGACCCGCTGACGGTCGGGGGAGCGCGTGCCGCTCAGCTCTCCGGCTGCTCCTCGAGGATCCGGCTGACCCCGTCGAGCAGCGCGCCGAAGCGCACCGCCTCCTCGTCGGGGATCCCGTCGGCGAGCGTCCGGATCGCACCGTAGGTCGGCGCGTCGGTCTCGCTGATCGCCCTCTGGGCGCTCTCGCTCAGGCAGAGGATGCGGCCCCGGCCGTCGGAGGGATCGGGCTCGCGGGCGACGTAGCCGGCCCGCACGAGGCGGTCGACCAGGAGCGAGACCGCGGCGGTCGTGATCTTGAGCGCGTTCGCGAGGTCGACGCCGCGCACGATCTCGTCGTCGGCCGCTCCCATCCCGATCAGACGCAGCGCAGCGAGGTCGGTGGTGCCGATCCCGAGACGGCGCTCCACCCGGCCGTCGTAGTCGCGTTCGGCCGAGCGCAGGCGGGTGAGCAGCGCGTACAGGTCGGGTCGATCGTCCATGGCATCGCGCCTTCCGAGGCGTCGGGGTGGCGCCCCGGTCGGGAACTCGCCTCCGCCATCGAACCACTTCTCCGCGATGCCGGCCCGCGTGTTCCGCAAACGCAGTGCGCCTTCCGGGACTTAGCTAAGGCGCTCAACCACTCCCTAGACTCGAAAAGAGCGAGCGCGCCGCGTTCTCGCGCAGCACGGAGGGATAGCAGAGCATGGGACGCCTCCTCTACGGTGCGCCGTCCAGCGCGCACCCCTTCGACGATCGTGCGCTCGCGCACCTGCAGCGCGTCATCACCTCGCGGTACCGCCGCGGCGAGGGCGTCCTCCTCGTGATCGACGACGAGCACGCCGCATGCCGCACCGAGCTCTGGATGCACCCGACGATCGCCACCCGCTACGAGTACGACTCCCGGGTCACCGAGCTCAACACCCAGTGGCTCCGCGCGCTGTCCGAGGCCGCCCACAGCAGGAGCGGACTCCATCTCATCCCCGAGCCCGACCGATCGGAGGCCTCCTCGTGAGCGACAACAACGGAACCCTCTTCCGCCGCGGAGGCACCGTGCGCTTCGTTCGCTGGGTCTCGTCCCGCGACGGCGGCTGGGCGCCCGAGATCGTGCAGGGCCGCTACCTCGAGCGCGACGACGCCGGCTGGGTCGTCGAGATCGACGGAGCACGCACCGTCCTCGCGAAGGACGACTGGGCCGTCTACCGCTGACCGCTCGGCGTAGTGTGGAGCGGGTGCGTTCCGACGATCGCCGCGGCATCACCTCGGCTCCCTTCCTCCTGACCACCGTCGGAACCACCAGCCTGGTGTTCCTCAGTGCGTTCGAGGCGCTGGCCGTGACGACGATCATGCCGATCGTCAGCGCCGACCTCGACGGCCGCGCACTCTACCCGCTCGCCTTCGCCGCGACACTGGCGGCGGCCGTCGTCGGGATGGTCGCCGCGGGCTCGTCCGCCGATCGGCGCGGACCCACGCCCGCGCTCGTCACCGCGATCCTGCTCTTCGCGATCGGCCTGATCGCGGCCGGCACCGCGACGTCGATGGGCGTGTTCGTCGCGGCACGACTGCTGCAGGGCCTGGGCAGCGGAGGCATCACCGTCACCCTCTACGTGCTCGTCGCCCGGGTGTTCCCCGCCGATCTGCACCCGAGGATCTTCGGCGCCTTCGCCGCCGCCTGGGTGATCCCCTCCCTCGTGGGTCCGCTCGCCGCCGGCCTCGTCGCCGAGCTGGCGAGCTGGCACTGGGTGTTCCTCGGAGTCGTCGTGCTGGTGGGGGTCGCGAGCGCGGTGATCGCTCCGACCCTCCGCGCGCTCGAACCGCAGGAGCTGCGCCCCTTCGATCGCGGCGCCGTCGGCCGGGTGGCCCGCGCCGTCGTCGTCGCAGCCGGAGTCGTCGTGCTCAGCACGAGCGCCGAGATCGCGCCCGCCTTGTCGACACTCCTCGCCGCCGGAGCGATCGTCGTGGTCGTGGTGGCGGTGCGGGCGCTCCTGCCCGCCGGGACCCTGCTGGCGCGCGGAGTGCTGCCGTCGACGGTGCTGCTCCGAGCGCTGGTCGCCGCCGCCTTCTTCGGGACCGAGGTCTACCTCCCGCTGCTGCTGAGCGAGCAGTACGGCCTGCCGCCGTGGCTCTCGGGCGCGACGCTGACGGCGGGCGCGGTCTCGTGGGCGCTCGGCTCGAACCTCCAGGGCCGCCCCGGCACCCGGCTGTCGCACGGGAACGCGATGCGACTGGGCACGGCGCTGCTGCTGGCGGGCATCCTGATCGTCGTGATCACGGTCGCGCTCACCCTCTCGCCGATCGTCGCGGGAGTCGGCTGGTTCGTCGCGGGCGGCGGGATGGGCGCGATGTTCCCGCGGATGGGCACGCTGACGCTCGCCCTGTCGGCGCCGGGGCGCGAGGGCTTCAACAGCTCGGCCCTGCAGATCGGCGACTCGACCGGCGGATCGGTCTCGCTCGCGCTGACCGGGCTGATCGCCGCGACCGTGACCGGTCTGATCGGAGGCGGGGCGGCCGTGTTCGGCGCGATCTTCCTCTACGGCGCCGTCGTCGCGCTGGGCGCGGTGCTGCTCGCCGGTCGCCTGAACGGGCTCCTCCTGCGCGGCGACGCGGAGGAGCCCGCGACTCAGCTGTAGAGCGACTCCGGGACGTCGAGCCCGTAGATCGCGCGACCCGAGCTCCAGATCACCGAGCAGGCGGCGCGGAGGAGATCGGTCGCGTCGTCGCCCGCGCTGACGATGACGACGGAGTCGCCCTCGAGTCGCACCTTCGCCGAGCGCACCGAGTGCGTGCCGTTCTTCGCGATCGTCGTCGCCGGGTAGGGCAGGTGCAGCTCGCGCAGGTCGCCGAGGATGTACTGCGGACGCAGCTTCGGCTCGGCGGCCAGCAGCTGCTTCGCGCGGTCGATGCCGGTGAGGACGTGGGCGCTGGCCATCTCGGCCGCGTTGGCACCCGCGATGTCGGTGTCGAGGCGGTCGCCGATGAAGAGCGGATTCGTCGAGCCGAACCGCGCGGTCGCGGCGTCGAAGATCGCGCGCTCCGGCTTGCCGGCGACGACGGGGAGGCGACCCACTGCGGTGTGCACGGCCGACACCAGGGTGCCGTTGCCGGGAGCGATGCCGCGGGCGACGGGGATCGTCCAGTCGGTGTTCGTCGCGACCCACGGGATCCCGGTGTGCAGCGCGAACGAGGCCTCGGCCAGCTGCTCCCAGCCGACGGTCGGCGCGAAGCCCTGGATCACGGCGGCGGGCGACTCCTCGGCGCTGCGCGTGACCGTGAATCCCGCGCGCTCGACCTCGGTGGTCAGTCCCTCGCCGCCGACGACGAGGACGGTCGAGCCGGCCGGCACGAGGTCGGCCAGCAGCACGACGGCCGCCTGCGGCGAGGTGACCACGTCCTCCGGGCGCACCACGAGCCCGAGGTCGGACAGGTGCCCGGCGACCGAGACATCGGTGCGGGAGGCGTTGTTGGTGATGTACCCGACGCGGAGCGACTCGCCGGCGCTGTTCAGGCTGTCCACGGCGTACGGGATCGCGTCGGCGCCCTTGTAGACGACGCCGTCGAGATCGGCGAGGACGGCGTCGCGCCCGTCGAGCGGGGTGGGGTCAGTCTTCGCGCTGCGGAACATCGTGCGCCTCCTCGGCGGTGTCGGGGATCTCGGGGTCCGGAGCGTCGGCGTCGGGGGTTCCGGCGTCGGGGGTCGCGCCATCGGGGATGTCGGCGTCGGGAGTCGCGGCGTCGGAGATCTCGATGTGCGAGCTGTCGGCCTCGGAGGTGACCGCGTCGTCGTCCGTGACGATCGCGTCGTCAGGCTCCTCCGTCGGCTGATCCTCGATGTCGGCCACCTCCTGTGCGGCCGGCTCGGGGAGCAGATCGTCGCTCTCCTCCTCGATGACCTCGATCGTCTCGTCGTCACCGCCACCCTCGGCGGCGAAGACCGCGCGTTCGGCGATGTCGGCGCGACGCTGCCAGGTGGCCGCCTCCTCGGTGCGCCCGAGCTCCTCGAGGACGAGTGCGTAGGCGGCGAACAGCGGCGGGCTGTACGAGAAGGCTCGATCCGGCTCGAGCTGCGGGATCTCGAGCTCCATCAGCGCGAGCTCGGTCTGACCGAGATCGAGGCGCGCCCCCGACATGGCGATCGCGAGCGAGACCTGCGCGCCGGGGCTGAGCGCGGTGCGGTCGATCGAGCGTCCGAGCTCGAGCGCCTTGTCGGGCCGGCCGACTCCACGCTCGCTGTCGACCATGAGCGGCACCTGCTCGTCCGACCCGGAGATCCGCCGATAGGTCCGCAGCTCACGCAGCGCGAGCGCGTAGTCGCCGATGGCGTAGGCCGAGATCGCGAGCGACTCGCGCACGATCGCGATCCGCCCGGCGCGACGGGCCGCCGAGAGGACGTGCCGGTGCGCGAGCTCAGGATCCTCCTCGAGCAGACGACCGGCCATCACCAGGTGCATGGCGACCCACTCGGCGTTCTCCTTCGTCAGCGTGCGCAGCTCGTTGCGCGCTCCGCGGTCGAGGTCCTTCGCCTGCACGTCGTCGGGCAGCTCGGGGTCGTCGTGGCGCGGGCGCACTGACTGCAGCGAACGGCGCTCGCGCTCCTCCTCCGAGATCTCCGGCTCCTCGCGCGGGCCGCCGCGGCCGGCGAATCCGCCGCGACCTGCTCCGCCCTGGCGGTCGCCGCCTCCGCGCCGGTCGTCCCAGCGGGGTGCCGAGTCGCCACGGCCTCCGCGCGAGTCGCCGTCGCGCGACGGCCTCGAGCCGGCATCGCCGCGCGGCCGCGAGTCTCCGTCGCGTCGGGGCGGGTAACCGCCCTCACGACGAGGAGCAGAATCACCATCGCGTCGGGGCGGGTAACCGCCCTCGCGACGGGGCCGCGAGTCACCGTCACGACGAGGAGCAGAGTCGCCGTCACGACGGGGCGGATAGCCACCCTCTCGACGGGGCCGCGACTCACCGTCACGACGAGGAGCGGAGTCGCCGTCACGACGGGGCGGATAACCGCCCTCACGACGAGAAGAAGAGTCACCATCACGACGGGGCGGATAACCGCCCTCACGACGAGAAGAAGAGTCGCCATCACGACGGGGGCGCGAATCGCCGTCACGACGAGGAGCGGAGTCGCCGTCACGACGAGGGGGGTATCCACCCTCGCGGCGGGGAGCCGCATCGCCGTCACGGCGCGGACGCGAGTCGCCATCACGGCGCGGACGCGAGTCGCCATCACGACGAGGAGCGGAGTCACCGTCACGTCGGGGACGGGAGTCGCCATCCCTGCGGGGACGGGAGGCACCATCACGGGCAGGACGGTCGTCGCCTCGCCGAGCCTGACCACCGGAGGCGGGTCGGTCGGAACGGCCGGCGCGCGGCGGGCGCTGGTCGCGCTCGTCGCCTCCGCGGTCCTTGCGGTCGGATCCTGAGTCGTCCATGCGTTCCTCGCCTGTCGTGGTGATGCGCTGCCGTCGTGCTGGGTGATGGTGCTCTGTGGAGTTGTCTCGCTCGAGGCGAGGGTGTGCGGCTCGACGCCGCACCGCCCCACCCTAGCTCGCGACCCGGCGCGAAGCACGGATCGTGCTCTCTGCAGAAGGAGAGCGGGGGTGGCGCAGCACGGTCGAACG
>NZ_WUCC01000019.1 GCF_009807095.1 Rathayibacter sp. VKM Ac-2754
ATCGCAGAGGTCTCTCGCGGCGCGCTGCGGACTTTCCCGGACCTGCGTCGATCAGCCGCCGCCGACCGCGGGCCGGCGGCGCTGCAGCACGAGCATGGTCTGCGACATCACGAGCTCCTCGTCCTGGTTGACGAGCTCGATGCCGATCCGCACCAGCCCCCGGTCGGGCTTGGAGCGCGAGGGCGTCGCCGAGAGCACCGAGAACCGGCCGCGCAGCACGTCGCCGGGGCGCACCGGACGGTGCCAGCGCAGCTCGTCGACTCCGGGCGACGCGATGCTCGCCGCGGGGTTGAGGAACGTGTCGACGAGTAGTCGCATCATCAGCGCGGTCGTGTGCCAGCCGCTCGCTATCAGCCCGCCGAACTCGCCCCCGCGGGCCGCCTCCGGATCGACGTGCATCGCGTGGGGGTCGAAGGCGGTCGCGAAGGCGACGATCGCCGCCTCCGTCACCTCGACCGGTGCGGACACGGCCGCGAGACCGGGCACGTAGTCGTCGAAGTACCGCTGGGACAGAGGCGGAGTCTCCAGGGGCGGGGTCCCGGTCATCCTGCGACCGTAGCCGAGGGCAGGACGCGGCGCACGGCCGTCGCCATCGCCTCCGGATCCTCGTTGAAGCAGAGCTTCGCGCCGGGTGCGTCCTCGACGACGGCGTTCACGAGCACCTCGAGGAGCCACGAGAGCGAGGGCTCGAGGCGGACCCCGGCGCCGATCATCACGGCGTCCGGCGTGCGCTCGAGCACCTCGGCGCGCAGCTCGTCGGCGACCTCGGCCACGGGTGCGCGGAGGAGGAACAGCTCGGCCGCGATCCCGTCGCCGCGGAGCGACTGGACCGCCGCGTCCATGCTCGCGCGCACGCGGCGCTCGTTCACGTCGAGGTCCGGGTCGGTCAACAGGGCGGGGTCGAGTCCGACGATGAGGGCGGAGGGCACGGCGCGGTACGCGACGGCTCAGTACGCGACGGAGACGTGCGCGCGGCGGTGCGACGGGCGCTCGATCTCGTCGACGATCGCGAGCGCGAAGTCGGCTCCGCTGAGGGCCGAAGCTCCGTCGGCGTCGAAGAACGCGACGTCGCCGCCCACGCGGTAGCGACCGGTGGCCTCGCCGGGCGCGTAGGCGCCGTACTGCTGGGCAGGGGAGAGGAAGACGAAGTCGAGCGACTCCGGCGAGGCGAGCAGCTCGCTCAGGACCTCGTTCATCTGCTTCGCCTCGGCGGCGAACTGCGGCGGGATGTCGTCGCCCTCGGCGAAACGAGGCGCGCCCTCGGCGGGGCGGAGCGAGCTGAAGCCGCCGACCACGATGAAGCGGGCGCCCTTCGCGTCGGCGAGGGCGGCGAGCTCGCGGTCGACCTCGACGATGCGTCCGTCGAGCTTGCCGCGAGGCGAGAGGGTGCTGACGAGGACGTCGGCGCCCTCGATCGCGCGGGAGCGGACGGCGGGGTCGGTGAGCGAGCCGGTCTCGTAGGCGACGCCGTCGATGCGGGCGTCGCCCTCGGCGACGGAGCGGCTGAACGAGGTGACCTCGAGGCCGCGGGAGAAGGCCTCGCGGGCGATGGCGCTGCCGGTGTAGCCGGTGCCTCCGACGATGGTGATGCGGGTCATGTGCGTGCTCCTTCAAGCGTGCGGTGCGGGTGGTGCAGGGCTACGCTAGGTCCGATAGTCACCAATCGGAAGTAGGCACTTCTTGGAAACCATGCCCGCCATCGACCGGCCCGATCTCGACCCGTACGCGGCGGGCTGCCCGAGCCGTCGCCTCCTCGATCGCATCGGCGACCGTTGGACGGTCCTCGTCGTCGGTGCGCTCGGCGATGGGCCGCTTCGCTTCTCCGCGATCCGCCGCATCGTGGAGGGCGTCTCGCAGAAGATGCTGACCCAGACCCTCCGCGGCCTCGAGCGCGACGGCCTGGTGACCCGCACCGTCTACGCCGAGGTGCCTCCTCGCGTCGAGTACGAGCTCACCGCCGCCGGTCGCACGCTGCAGGAGCCGCTGAAGGCGCTCGAGCGCTGGTCGATCGAGCACTTCGGCCAGGTCGCCGCCTCGTGGGAGACGTACGACGAGGAGCGCTCGGCCTGAGGGGCTGACGCGCCGTCAGTTGATGATCTCCCCCCGCTCGTCGGCGCGCAGGGCAGCCAGCCGCTCGTGCCAGGTGCGCAGTGCCTCCGGAGTGAGGCGCGTCCAGTCGGTGACCTCGCCGACGATGCGGAGGGGCTCGGCGCTGCGGTACGAGCGGGTCGGGTTGCCCGGGAACTTCTTGCCGGTGACGTTCGGGTCGTCCTCGAAGGCGCCGGTGGGCTCGACGGCGTAGACCCGCGGCTCGGCGGTTCCTGGTGCGAGCTCGGCCGCGAGGCCGGCGCCGTCGGCGACTGCCGTGAAGTAGACGTGATTCATCACGATCTCGGGCCGGTAGTTCGAGCGGAAGCCGGGCGTGAGGAGGTCGCCGACCCGCAGATCGGCCTTCGTCCCGTGGAAGAAGGGGCCCTGGTCAAGTGCTGCGCTCATGGCGACAGCGTAGGCACGGGTCGGCCGGGACGCGCGGGTCAGGGCGTGACGACGACCGTGCCGCGGACGGTGCGGTTCTCGAGCGCCTCGAACGCCGAGGCGATCTCGCCGAGCGGGAACGTCGCTCCGACCCTCGCCGTGATGACGCCGTCGGCGAGGTAGCCGGTGAGGCGCTCGAGGACGTCGGCCGACTGCTGGGCCTGGCGGACGCCGCGGATGCCGTGGGCGGCGAAGTCGTCCGCGGTCTGGTCGATGACGGTGTCGGCCCCGAGGTCCCGGGCCGGCTGCACGCCGGCGCCGCTCGCTGTCGTGATGACAGTGGCACATCTCCCTCACCCCGGAAGCGTCCTCCGCGGCTCATCTGGGCGAGAACATCGCCGGCGCCGCCTGGACCTGTCGGACGAGGACCTCGCCGCACTCGACCGGGCCGCGGGGTGGCCGGTGGTCGGTGATCCGCTGCGCTGCTCGAGGGGAGGCGCGCCGGCTCAGAACTGCCGGGCCCGGACGTCCGCGCGGTGGGAGGCGGCGATGAGCGCAGCGAGACGGTCCGCAGTCAGCGGCGCACCGGGGTCGGCGAGGTAGTCGCGGGTGAACAGCTCCAGGTCCGCGACGTAGATCTGCGTGTAGGCGCCCGACTCCGGCTCGGTGCGCCACGACTCCGCGAGGGTGCCCGCGTCGTACGGGTCGAAGCCGAGGGCGTCGACGATCGTGGACACCCGGGCCTTCGCGTCGCTGTCGTTCCCGGAGATCGCCAGAGCGGTGCGCGGGTCGGAGTGGGCGAGGTTCGGGATATGGGTGAAGAGGATGTTGGTGAACGCCTTGACGACGACCGTGCCGGGGAGGAGCGACTGCTCGTACTCGGCGGTCGTGCTCTCGAGCGAGTCGAGCTGCTCGATCCGGCCGTCGCGGTGGGGGTAGTAGTTCCCGGTGGAGAGGATCGTCCGGCCCGCGAGGACGTCGGCGGGCAGAGCAGGGTAGGCGGCGAGCGGCACTGCGAGGACCGGGACGGCCCCGAACTCGACCGCCGCGCGGACGTCCCCGGCCCGGGCCCGGGGTCCGAGCTCCTCGACGAGGTCGCCGAGCGACTCCGGTCCGCGTGAGTTGGCGATGACGACCTCGTAGTCGGCCGCGAGCGCGAGGCGGGCCACCGCGGCTCCGATCGATCCGCTGCCGATGATCCCGATGCGATTCATGTCTGCTGTCCTTCGATGTCGGTGATGGTCCGGCCGGCGTCGCCGGACGGACGGCTCGGTGGGGTGGATTCCCACCCGTTCCTGATGAGAGCGGAGAGGGCCGCGCCGGAGGAGTCGTCGGCGAGGGCCGCACCCCGGACCCAGCTCGTGGCGAGCGCCGCGAGGAAGAGGTCGCGTGCCCGGACGTCCTCGCGGGCAGTGCCCTCCCTCTGGGCGGCGCCGAGGAACTCCTCCGTGGTCGTGACGAACCCCTGGCACGTCATCGCCAAGGGAGACGACGTCGAACTCGTCGCTGCGCGAAGCGGCTCCGGGAGGCCGTCGAACGCGCCGGCCCACTCCGCGACCGCGTCGAGCCAGCCGTTCAGCGCGTCAGCGGAGCCGACCGAGGGATCGCGCAGGCGGTCCCGCTGGGCGACGAGCGTCTCGTCGCGAGCCGCGAGCAGCTCGGCGAGCAGAGCCTCGCGGGTCGGGAAGTGGCGGTACAGCGTGCCTGCGCCGACGCCGGCCCGTTTCGCGATCGCGTCGAGGGAGCCGGTCACTCCGTGCTCGGTGAAGTACTCCTCGGCCACGCCCAGGATGTGGGTCCTGTTGCGACGAGCGTCGGATCGCGCTCCGCGCGGTCGGTCTCCGGGAGCCTCGGGCATGTGCGGAGCCTCGGGCATGCGTCCGTCCCTTCGCTCGACGGAACGGAGACACTCTCCGTATCGTGACGATAAATGGAGAGTATCTCCCTTTACGGCCCGAGGTCCAGCATCCCGGGCATCCGCGGAAGAAGAGGACACCCTCGTGGATCGGAGGATGCTCATCGGCATGCAGCTGGGCAACGGCTACGGGAACCTGCCCGGGTCGGTGGCGCGACCCCGCCACCGACCCCGACGAGCACGGCCTCTCGGGTCTCGGGAGCGAGGCGCTCCCGTCGGGATCGCTGCACGTCGCGGTCGGTGAGCGGCACCGCTTCGCGCACGCCGAGCGGCTCGCGGTCGAGGATCTGGCGGGCGAGGACTGGCTCGTCGGCGGGTTTCCCGTCGACGGGGTGCCGTGGATCCGACGCTCGCTCCGCCTCGCCTCCGCCGGCACCCTCGACGAGGCGGCGCGGGCCGTGCGCTCGGCGCTGCGCACGGTGGCCCGGCGGATCTCGGACGCGGGCTCGGCCCGACGCCGGCGGGCCGTCTCCTACACTCGGACGATGCGCCACGGCATCGTCATCCTCCCGCAGGAACCCTGGACCACGGCCCGCCGCAAGTGGCAGTCGGCCGAGGGGCTCGGCTTCGATCACGCGTGGACCTACGACCACCTCTCGTGGCGCTCGCTCGCCGATCAGGTCTGGCACGCGACGATCCCGACGCTCACCGCCGCGGCCGTCGTCACCGAGACGATCCGGCTGGGCACTTTCGTGGCCTCGCCGAACTTCCGGCACCCGGTGCCGTTCGCGAAGGAGCTCGCGACCCTCGACGACATCTCGGGCGGCCGCTTCGTCCTCGGCGTCGGGTCGGGCGGCACCGGCTTCGATGCAACCGTGCTCGGGCAGCCCGTGTACACCGCGCGGGAGCGCCACGAGCGCTACGTCGAGTTCGTCTCGGCGCTCGACGCGCTGCTCCGGCACGAGACTCCGGGCTCGGGTGGCTTCGACATCGACGGCACCTGGTTCACCGCCCGCGGCGCCCGGATGGTCGGCGAGCCCGTGCAGCGACCGCGCCTGCCGTTCGTGCTCGCCGCCAACGGCCCGAAGGGGCTCGCCCTCGTCGCCGAGCGCGCGCAGGGCTGGGTCACCACCGGGCCCGAGGGCCGGACCGCCGACGAGTGGTGGGCCGCCGTCGCCGAGCTCGGCGGCCGACTCGACGGCGCTCTGGAGGCGGCGGGCCGCGACCCCCGCTCGCTCGAGCGGCACCTCTCGCTCGACTCCGGCCCGCACTTCTCGCTCGAGAGCGTCGCCCGCTTCGACGACATGGTCGGGCGGGCGGAGGAGCTCGGCTTCACCGACGTGATCTCGCACTGGCCCCGCGCCGAGGGCATCTACGCGGGCGACGACGAGGTGCTCTACGACGTCGCCTCGCGGTTCTAGCGCCGTGCCGCGGCAGCGACGCCTCCTCCGCATCGCCCGACCGGGCGCCGTGATCGGCCTGGTCAGCGCGGCCGTGATCGCGCTGCTGTACCTCGCCTCCGTCATCGGGTGGGGCATGGACGGGCGCGCACCGGCGTCGGGCTGGATCGCGATCGCCCTCGCCGCCGTGGTCGGCGCACTCGCGGGCGGGTCCGCCGTCGCCGCCCAGCGCTCGCTCGGGGCGCCGCGGGTCGTCGCCCCGCTAGTGGCGCCGGTGCTGGTCGCCCTCCTCGCGCTCGTGTCCGCGCTCGCCACCGCGCCGTTCGGCTCCGGCAGCTCGCTCGGGCTGACGTTCGCCGTGATGCTGCCCTTCGGAGTGCTCGCGGTCACCCTGGGCACCACGCTCGTCGTCGCCGCCGGCGAGACGCGGTGGCGGGCGATCGGAGGCGTCGCCGGGGTCGTCGTCGCGATCGCGCTGGTCGTCGGCCTCGTCGCGGGCTAGCGCCGATCCGCAAGTCCCCTCCGCCGCCGAGCGCGGCGCCCTAGCGTGGCAGTAGCTTCCGCGTGACGACGCGCGGCGACCACGCCTCGAGGAGAGACATGCCCGCACTGACCGACACCTTCACCCTGTCCAACGGCGTCACGATCCCGAAGATCGGATTCGGCACCTGGCAGATCGAGGACGGACCCGACGCCTACGACGCGGTGACCACGGCCCTCCAGGCCGGCTACCGCCACCTCGACACGGCCCGCGCCTACGGCAACGAGGCGAGTGTCGCCCGCGCCCTCCGCGACAGCGGCGTGCCCCGCGACGAGGTCTTCGTCACGACCAAGCTGCCCGCCGAGGTCAAGGACTACGAGGGCGCGAAGGCCAGCTTCGAGACCACGATGGCCGCGCTCGAGCTCGACTACGTCGACCTCTACCTCATTCACGCGCCGTGGCCCTGGTCGGACATGGGCTCGGACCACCGCGACGGCAACATCGCCGCGTGGTCGGCGATGGAGGAGATCTACGAGGCGAAGCGCTCGCGCGCGATCGGCGTCTCGAACTTCGCCGTCGCCGACCTCGAGTCGCTGATCGACGCGACCGACGTCGTGCCGCACGCCAACCAGATCCGCTGGTTCGTCGGCAACACCCAGGACGAGACGACGGCGTACTGCCGCGAGGCCGGGATCCTCGTCGAGGGCTACTCGCCGCTGGCCACCGGCGGTCTGCTCGAGAACTCCGACATCGCGGGGATCGCCGCGGGCTACGGCAAGTCCGTCGCGCAGCTGTGCATCCGCTACCTGCTCGAGAAGGACGTGCTGCCGCTGCCGAAGTCGACCACGCCCTCGCGCATCGCCGAGAACGCCGACGTCGACTTCACGATCTCGCCCGAGGACCTCGCCACGCTGGACGCGCTGGTCGACACGGAGGCCTGAGTCTTCCGGCCGAGAGCCTCATGAGTAAGGCCGAAGGCCCGGAACCGCCGAGAATGCGACGGATCCGGGCCTTCGCCCTTGGTCGTGCTGCGACATCCAGAGCGGGTCTCCCCGCCATCCCGAGGGGAACCCCATCTCGGACGCCGCCCGACCTGCCGTGGCCTCGAGGTGGGTGGCGACGAGCACCGAGATCCCGCGGGCCCAGTCGGAAGCCGGGGAGACCGTCTCCAGAGCCCTCGCGACGACGCAGAGAGCGCCCGAACACGCCCTCGCTCTGGCTGTGAGGCAGGGACTCGAGGCCGGGGACTGTCCGCATCGCTGCCGTCCCGGCGGGGATCACGGTCCGATTCCACAGTCGCGCGTGATGAGCGCAGATGTTCCGCACGAGCGTCAGCTGTTCGAGCCAGTTGACGAGCGGATGACGTCTGGCGGCCTTCGCCCTCTGATTGCCGTTCAGTGCTTCGAGGTCGACGATCAGGCCGAGGTCGTCCGCGACGGCCCATTGATCCGATGCCCGCGCCCCCGCGAAGAGCAGCGACAGGTCGGCGAAGTCGAGTACGTCGACCAGCACCCAGAGGGGCACGTCACCACCGTACTTCTCGAGATGGTGCCTGATCGAGTCCGACCGTCGGGCGACTCGGTCGACGCGCCGGTTCGCCCGCTCGAGCCACGCTCCGTGATCGAAGCCGGTCCTGAAACGACTCGGGTCCTGATACGCCACGGGTCCTTCCCTGCCCAGCGCATCAGCCAGCCCTCGTCGAACCGCCACCTCGACCATGCCGAGACCGTCGTGGACCCGAGCGCGCAGAATGCGATCGAACTCGTAGAGAGCGACGACCTGTGAGAGCGGTGTTCCGGGAACGAAGGAATCGGAGCGCTGCTGTCGTCCGCCGACGGGATCCGTTCGTCGGTAGCTGAACAGGTAGCCGCTCAGCCGGTAGTAGGTGACCGATCGGAGCCAGCGTTCGGCGTCGACATCGATGAGCATTCCGCGACGGACGAGGATCCGGATCTGCTGATCGATCGTCGTGTACGCCTTGAGTGACGCTGCCACGGGTTCTCCCGCCGCGCCCCCGGAAAGAAATCCAGCCCGCACCGGTTGATCCGGGCGGGCTGAACGATTACGTCAACGGTACTCGTCGAACGGCGGCTCCACACCGCTGGCGCGGATCGCGGCGCGCTGCTTCGAGCGACTGCAGTGGGGCCGTGACGGCCTGCAGCCCTCGTCGGGTGCAGACCGTCACGGCGCCTACAGGCCCTGCGCCAGGCGGTAGTACGCCGCGTTCGAGCGGATGTCGGCCTCGAAGCCGCGCAGCGTCGTCGACTCGTCGATGACGAGCAGCTCGACGCCGGCGATGCGGGCGAAGTCCTCCCACGCCTCCAGGCCGATCTGCGTGGTCATCACCGTGTGGTGCGCGGCGCCCGCGGTGATCCACGCGGCGGCGCTGGTGCCGAAGTCGGGAGCCGGCTGCCAGACGGCGCGGCCGACCGGGAGGTGCGGCAGCGTCTGCGGCGGCACGACCGTCGTCACCTTGTTGGCGACCAGGCGGAAGCGCTCGCGCACGTCGCTCAGGGCGACGACGACCGCGTCGCCCGCGTCGGCGGTGAAGACCAGGCGCACCGGGTCCTCGCGGCCGCCGATGCCCAGCGGGTGGATCTCGAGCGTGGCGCGCTCCGACGACAGCGACGGCGACACCTCGAGCATGTGCGCGCCGAGGATGAGCTCCTCGCCGGGCGTCATGTCGTAGGTGTAGTCCTCCATCAGGCTGGTGCCGCCGGGGAGGCCGGCGCCCATCACAGCGGCGATGCGGATGAGGACGGCGGTCTTCCAGTCGCCCTCGCCGCCGAAGCCGTAGCCGTCGGCCATCAGGCGCTGCACGGCGAGGCCGGGGAGCTGGCGGAGGCCGCCGAGGTCCTCGAAGCTGTCGGTGAACGCCTCGAAGCCGCCCTCCTCGAGGAACGAGCGCAGGCCGATCTCGATCGCCGCACCGTAGCGGAGCGACTCGTGGCGCTCGCCGCCGGGGAGCAGTTCGGGCACGACGTCGTAGCTCTCGACGTACTCGGCGACGAGGGCGTCGATCTGCTCGGAGGTCGCGGCGTCGACGCGCTCGACGAGCTCGTTCACGCCCCAGGTGTTGACGCTGACGCCGAGACGGATCTCGGCCTCTGTCTTGTCGCCCTCGGTGACGGCGACGTTGCGCATGTTGTCGCCGAAGCGGGCGACCTTCATGCCCTGCGAGGCCGACCAGCCGGCGGCCGCGCGCGACCAGACTCCGATGCTCGCGGTCACCTTGGGGTCGCTGGCGTGGCCGACGACGGTCTTCCGCGGCACGCTCATCCGGCTGAGGATGTAGCCGTGCTCGCGGTCGCCGTGCGCGGCCTGGTTGAGGTTCATGAAGTCGAAGTCGATGTCCTGCCACGGCAGGGCGACGTTCGCCTGGGTGTGGAAGTGCAGCAGCGGCTTGGCGAGCGCGTCGAAGCCGTGGATCCACATCTTCGAGGGGCTGAAGGTGTGCATCCAGGTGATGACGCCCACGACGGAGTCGTCGGAGTTGGCCTCGATCATCGTGCGGCGGATCGCGTCGGAGCTCTTCAGCACCGGCTTCCACTCGATGGTGACGGGGATCGACGACGACTCGTTCAGCTGCTCGACGACGGCCTGCGACTGCTCGGCGACCTGGCGGAGGGTGTCCTCGCCGTAGAGGTCCTGGCTGCCGGTGAGGAACCAGACGGTGCGGGTCGCGAGGTCGGGGACGATGCTCTTGAAAATCGGGCTTCGGCTCATGAGAGTGCTCCGGTGGGGTTCTGTCCGTAGACGTTCTGGTAGCGGTCGAACAGGGCGTCGATCGACTCCTGCGGGATGGGGACGACCTCGCCGCCCTGGCGCGCGAGGTGCACGGTGCGGGCGACGTCCTCGGCCATGACGGCCGCCTTGACGGCGTCCTTCGCGTCCTTGCCGATGGTGAAGACTCCGTGGTTCTGCATCAGGACCGCGCGCGAGCGGTGCCCGGTCAGCGTCGCGACGATGCCGCGGCCGATCGAGTCGTCGCCGATGATGGCGAACGGACCGATGGGGATCTCGCCGCCGAACTCGTCGGCCATCGCGGTGATGACGCAGGGGATCGCCTCGGCGCGGGCCGCCCAGGCGGTCGCGTAGGTGGAGTGCGTGTGCACGACTCCGCCGACCTCGGGCATCTGCCGGTACACGTAGGCGTGCGCCGCGGTGTCGCTCGACGGTCCGCGCTCGCTGCCGAGGCTGCCCGGGACGACGACTCCGTCGAGGTCGCAGAGGATCATGTTCTCGGGAGCGAGGTCGTCGTACGAGACGCCGCTCGGCTTGATCACGAACAGGTCGGCGCCGGGAACGCGCCCCGAGATGTTGCCGCCCGTCCAGATGACGAGGCCGTAGCGGACCAGCTCGGCGTGGAGGCGGGCGACGTCCTCGCGGACGCGGGCGATCGCCTCCTCGGTCGCGGGATCGAAAGTCATGCGGTGTCTCCTTGCGTGGTGAGGGTGTCGACGGCCGTCTGCTCGACGGCGAGGCCGGCGCGGTAGCGCTCGAGGTAGGCGGTGAATCCGGCGACGTCGGTGGCGTCCGGCGCGACCGTCTCGAACTCGCCCGCGCCGAAGACCCGGTCGGTCAGGTACGCGTCGAGCGCGACTTCCTCGCCGGTCAGGCGGTAGGCGGCGAGCACGGCCATGCCCCACGGGCCGCCCTCGGAGGCGGTCGCGGCGACCGACACGGGCGCGTCGAGCGCTCCGGCGAGGAATCGCTGTGCGACTCCGGCCGTGCGGAACATGCCGCCGTGCGCGAACATCTCGTCGATGACGACGCCCTCGCCGGCGAGCACGCGCATGCCGAGCGCGAGCGTGCCGAAGACGCCGTAGAGCTGGGCGCGCATGAAGTTCGCGAGGGTGAGGCGCGAGTCGGGGGTGCGCACGACGAGCGGGCGGCCCTCCACCAGGCCGGCGATCGGCTCGCCCGCGAGGTGGTTGTAGGCGAGGAGCCCACCGGCGTCGGCCTCGCCCTCGAGCGCCTCCGCGAAGAGGGTGCCGTAGACGGCGTCGCTGTCGGAGGGTCCGCCCGAGGCCGCGGCGAACCGCGAGAACAGGCCCACCCAGGTCGCGAGCTCGCTGGCGCCGTTGTTGCAGTGCACCATCGCGACGAGGTCGCCCGCCGGAGTCGCGACCAGGTCGAGCTCGTGGTGCACGCTCTCGAGGGGCCGCTCGAGCACGACCATCGCGAAGATGCTGGTGCCCGCGCTGACGTTGCCGGTGCGCGGGGCGACGGAGTTGGTCGCGACCATGCCGGTGCCGGCGTCGCCCTCGGGCGGGCAGAACGGGGCGCCGGGCTGCAGGGCGCCGGTCGGGTCGAGCAGCAGCGCGCCCTCGGCGGTGAGCTCGCCGGCGGCGGCGCCGGCGGGGAGCACAGCGGGCAGCAGGTCGCGCAGCGGCGGCAGGGCGCCGGCGACGCGGGCGTCGTAGCGCTCGAGCACGGTCTCGTCGTAGTCGCGGGTCGCGGGGTCGGTCGGGACCATGCCCGATGCGTCGCCGACTCCGAGGACCTTCTCGCCCGTCAGCTTCCAGTGCACGTAGCCGGCGAGCGTGGTGAGGAAGTCGATCCGCTCGACGTGCGGCTCGGAGTCGAGGACCGCCTGGTGCAGGTGCGCGAGCGACCAGCGCAGCGGGATGTTCGCGCCGAACAGCTCGGTCAGCTCGGCCGAGGCGGGGCCGGTGCTGGTGTTGCGCCAGGTGCGGAACGGGACGAGGAGCTCGCCCGCAGCGTCGAACGCGAGGTAGCCGTGCATCATCGCCGAGACGCCGAGGGCGCCGACGGTGGTGAGCGTCGCGCCGTGGCGCTTCTGCGCGTCGGCGACGAGGTCGGCGTAGGCGGCCTGCAGGCCCTCGTGCACGGCGTCGAGCGAGTAGGTCCAGCGCCGGTCGACGAGCTGGTTCTCCCACTCGTGGCTGCCGACCGCGAGAACGATCGTCGGATCGGCGGCATCGACGAGGCACGCCTTGATCCGGGTGGAGCCGAGCTCGATGCCGAGGGCTGTCGCGCCGCTCGAGATCGCCTCGGCGGGGGCGGGCCGTCGCTGGTCCATGGTGCTCCTCGCTCGGGCGATGTGACCGTTCACAAAGCCCCGGGTCAGCCTAGGCGAGGGGTATCGCGGCGCACAACATCAGCTGAGACTGCTCGTCGCGCGCGATGGTGCGCGAGGAGCAGTCTCAGCCGATGTTGCGCGCCGCCGTCGACGCGCGCTCCACCAGCACCGGCGGCACCGGCTCGTCGACCGCGGCCGTCTCGCCGCGAAGCTCGGCGAGCACGACGCCGATCGTGCGGCGGCCGACCTCGGCGAAGTCCTGGCGGATCGTCGTCAGCGGCGGCTGGTAGTGCGCGGCCTCGGGCACGTCGTCGAAGCCGACCACGCTGAGGTCCTCCGGCACGCGGACGCCGCGGTCGGCGCACGCGTGCAGCAGGCCGAGCGCCATCTGGTCGTTCCCGGCGACGACGGCGGTCAGATCCGGCACCTCCTCGAGGAGACGCTGCCCGGCGCGGTAGCCCGACTCGGCGCTCCAGTCGCCCGCGATCACGGCGGCGGGGGCGAGGCCGGACTCGGCCATCCGGGTCGTGAAGCCGTCGAGGCGGGCGTGCGCCTCGACCCAGTGCTGCGGCCCGGCGATGTGCGCGAGGCGGGTGTGGCCCCGCGCGAGCAGGTGCTCGGTGGCGAGGCGGGCTCCGGCGGCCTGGTCGACCAGGAGGCGCGGATCGGCGCCGCGACCGGACGCGCCGAGGGTGACGAACGGCACTCCGATCGCGAGGCTGTCGATCGCCTCGAGCGCCCGCTCCTGCGGGGCGAGGACCACGATCGCCTCGACGGACTCGCGCTGGAGGTGGGCGAGACCGTCGGCCAGCGACTCCGCATCCGGCGCGGCGTTGACCACCGGGACCCGGTAGCCGGCGTCGCGGGCGGCCTGCTCGATGGCGGCCATGGCGGTGGCGGTGCCGTAGAAGCTGTGGCTCTCGGCGGCGAGGATGCCGATCAGACCGGAGCGGCTGGTGGCGAGGGCGCGGGCGGCGGCGCTGGGGCGGAAGCCGAGGTCGTCGATCGCCGCGAGCACCCGCTCCCGGGTGCGCGGACGCAGCTGCGGGCTGTCGTTGAGCACGCGCGAGACGGTCTGGTACGAGACGCCCGCCCTGACCGCGACGTCGCGGATGGTCGGCTGTCTCGGCATGGGGTCACCGTAGCGGGGTGCGGTCAGCGGATCGCGCGCGATCGCCGTACGGTGGAGCTGAGAATCCGCTCACGCAGACGGGAGCCCGCCGTGGAAGACCAGCAGATCGCGATCGTCGTCGGCATCGCGATCGTCGGATCCGTCATCGCAGCGATCCTCCGCGCCCGCGCGGGTGCGCCGACCGCCGACTCCCCGCGTCGACGCGGCGACTCCGGCTCCGCGACCGGCGACGGTGGATCGTCGTCGGGCACCGGCCGGGACGATCGCGGCGGCGACGATCAGGGATCCTCCGACAGCGGCTCGAGCGGCGACTCCTCCGGGGGCGACGGCGGCGGCGGAGGCGGCGGGGGCGACTGACCCGCGCCGTGCGGTCTACGGCCCGCCGAGCCAGTGGTCGATGCGGTGGTGGTCGGGCGTGAAGCCGTGGTCGACTCCCCAGAGCACCGCCTGCGTGCGACTGGACGCGCCGATCTTGCCGTAGACGCTGCGGATGTAGGACTTCACCGTGTTGGGGCTGAGGTAGGTCAGCGACGCGACCTCGGCGTTGCTCTTGCCCTGCGTGATCAGCGCCAGGATCTCGGACTCGCGGTCGGTGATCCCCTCGTGGCGGCCGGGCCAGTCGAGCCCGGGCGCGGTGCCGGCGCGCCGGGGCGGGTCGCTCACGACGATCTCGCCGCTGCCGACGCGTTCCAGTGCCGCCACGAGCTCCCGCGCGGGCAGGGTCTTGGAGAGGTAGCCGTGCACCCCCTGCTCGAGCGCGTCCGCGATCAGCGCGGACTGGAAGTTCCAGGTGTACACGACGACGTGCTTCGCGCGGTCGTTGCGCACCAGCTCCGCGAGCTCGTGGTGATCCGACTCCGGCTGCGCGAACGAGTCGTAGAGCACGATGTCGATCGAGTCCGAGAGCGAGGTGTTCGCGTTGATCTCGGCGATGAGGATGCGATCGCGGTAGTGGTCGAACATGTGCGCGAGGCCCGTGAGGACGACGTCGTAGTCGTCCACGAGCGCCACGGTGAGGGGCGCGGTGCGGGGCATGGTCGGACGCTACCCCAGAATCGGCCGGCGGAGCCACACCCCCAGGGGTGTACCGGCGCCGCCCTGGGGGTGGTTCCGTAGTCATCGGCCCCGCAACCGTCGGGCCGAGAACTGCAGGTCAGCCCTGCGCTACAGGAAGGTGACCACCGTGATCGGTCTCATCATCAGTCTCATCGTCGTCGGCCTCATCGCCGGTGCGCTCGCCCGTCTGATCGTCCCCGGACGCCAGAACATCAGCATCCTCATGACGATCGTGCTCGGCATCATCGGCTCGTTCGTCGGCGGCTTCCTCGGCTTCCTGCTGTTCCAGCGCGACGCCATGGACGGCTTCCTCCAGCCGGCCGGCATCATCGGCTCCATCATCGGAGCGATCATCGTCCTGCTGATCTACACCCGCTTCGCGGGCCGCTCGGCCTCGCGCCGCTGATCGCAGCGGGGGGCTGCTGGGCCATCCGTGACCCAGCACCCCCCCTGCTGATCGAGTAGCCGTGCGGAGCGCGGCGTATCGAGATCCACCACCGTCCGGAGACGCGGTGTGCAGAGCCACCCCTGTGACGGTGGTGGGTCTCGATTCGCCCCTGCGGGGCTACTCGACCAGCGAGGACCAGTCCGGCAGGCGCGGGGTGCGCGGCGGCTCGACCCGGCGGCGGCCGGTCGCCTCGAAGGCGGCCGCGATCGCCAGGAGGCGCGAGTCGTCGTAGGCCGCGCCTGCGAAGGTCAGCCCCACGGGCATCCCGATGTCGGCCGCGAGGCCCATCGGCACGGTGACCGTGGGGATGCCGAGATGCCGGACCGCCAGGTTGCCGTTCGCGACCCACACGCCGTTCCGCCAGCCCGCCTCGGCCGACGCCTCGTCCACGTCCATGTCGGCGGCGCCCACGTCCGCCACCGCCGGGAAGACGACGGCGTCCAGCCCGAGTCCGGCCATCCACTCCTCCAGGTCGACGCGACGCGTCTCCTCCAGCCCGCGCAGCCCTGCGGCCAGCTCCGGGATGTCGGTGATCGCCGCGACCGGATGCCGCCGCACGTGCTCCGGGTAGTCGGCGATGTCGTCCTCGAAGCCCGTGTACCTGTCGGGCAGCGCACCCTCCGGAGCCGGGAAGATCCTCGCTCCGTCCACGTCGGCCAGAGTGCTCAGCCGCGGGTCGCCGTTCGCCGCGAGGAAGTCGTCCCACGCCCACGCCGCCAGGTCGACGATCTCGCGGCGGAGGTACTCGGGAGAGACGAGCCCGCGCGTCGCGATCGTCGGTGCGCCCGGCCGGTCGCCCTCGTAGTTCGAGACCGCGGGGAAGTCGACCTCGACGACCGTCGCCCCCGCCGCCTCGAGATCGCGGCGGGCCGCCTCCCAGAGCGCGAGCACCGACTCCCTCGGCGTGATCGCGCGGCCGGTCGGGCCCCCGATGCCCGGCTCCGTCGCGGTCCCCGCCTCCGGATCCGTGCCGAGGTACAGCCGCGGCACCCCCAGCCGCAGGCCCCTCAGCGACGCCCCCGCGAGCGCGCGGTACGACTCGGGTCGCACCTCCGACGCCCGCGGCAGGCGGACCCACGGCTGCACCCGCCAGAAGTCGCCGCGGCTCTCCGCGTCGTCGGCGACCAGTGCGTCGAGCACGATCAAGAGGTCGGCCATCGTGCGGGTGTGCGGGACCACGACGTCCATCGTCGGCACCAGCGGCCAGTTGCCGCGCGTCGAGATCACGCCGCGCGAGGGCGTGTAGGCGCAGAGACCGCCGTTCGAGGCGGGGCCGCGGCCGCTCGACCAGGTCTCCTCGCCGAGGCCGAACGCGGCGAAGCTCGCGGCGGTCGCCGTGCCCGATCCGTTCGACGAGCCCGAGGCGAACGGCGCCGCCAGGAACTCGGCGCTGTACGGGCTCTCGGCGCGGCCGTAGAGCCCGCGCTGCATCCCGCCGTTGGCCATCGGAGGCATGTTCGTCAGCCCCAGGCAGATCGCGCCGGCCGCGCGCAGGCGCTCGATGCTGAACGCGTCGCGCTGGGCGACCAGCTCAGCGAAGGCCGGGCTCCCGGCGGCGGCGGTGAGGCCCTCGACGAGGTAGCTGTCCTTCGCGGTGTACGGGATGCCATCGAGGGGGCCGCGAGGGGCGCCGGCGGCGCGGCGGGCATCGGAGGCGGCGGCCTCCTCGAGCGCGCGCGGGTCGCGGACCACGACGGAGTTCAGCGCGGTGGCGGTGCCCGGCGCGTCGTAGGCGTCGATCCGCGCGAGGTAGGCGGTGACCAGCTCGACGGCGGTCGTCGCTCCGCTCTCGAGGGCGGCGGCGAGGTCGTCGATCGAGGCCTCGACGACGTCGATCACGCGGCCGCCCCGACGCTCGGCTGCTGCTGGGTGATGCAGTGCACGCCTCCGCCGCGCGCGAAGATCGCCCGCGCGTCGACCCCGATCACCCTCCGCCCCGGGTACGCCTCGGCGAGGATCTCCTGCGCCGCCGCGTCGGCGCGCTGCTCGCCGAACGAGCAGGCGATGACGCCGCCGTTGACGACGAGGTGGTTGAGGTAGCTCCAGTCGACGAAGCCCTCTGCGTCGCGGAGCGTCTCGGGCGCCGGCACGTCGACGATCTCGAAGGCGCGCCCCGCGGCGTCGGTCTGCGCCTCGAGGCCCGCCCGGATCTCGCGCATCACGGCGTGGTCGGGGTGCGCGGGGTCGTCCTGCCGGTGCAGGAGGAGGCGACCGGGCGACGGGATCGTCGCGACGATGTCGACGTGGCCGTTGGTGCCGAAGTCGTCGTAGTCGCGGGTGAGGCCGCGGGGGAGCCAGACCGCGCGGGTCGCGCCGATCGTCCGCTCGAGCTCGGCCTCGACGCGGGCGCGGTCGAGGTACGGGTTCCGGCGCGGGTCGAGCTGCACCGTCTCGGTCAGGAGCACGGTGCCCTCGCCGTCGACGTGGATCCCGCCGCCCTCGTTGACCATCGTCGAGCTGACCAGCTCGCTGCCCGCGACGGCGCTCGCGAACCGCGCGATCTCGGCCGACCTGCGCCACTCGGACCAGCCCGGGTCGCCCCAGCCGTTGAAGGTCCAGTCGACGGCGCCGAGGACGCCCGGCCGCTCGTCGTCGACGACGAAGGTCGGGCCGAAGTCGCGCATCCAGAACTCGTCGACCGGGGTCTCGAGCAGCTCGGCCGTCGAGCCGAGCATCCGCCGCGCCCGCTCGGTCTCGGTCGGGTCGACGACCATCGCGACCGGCTCGAACTCGGCCACGGCACGGGCGACGGCGGTCCAGGCGGCGTAGCACTCCTCGCGCTCGGCGGCGGTGTCGCCGAGGGAGGGGCCGGCGACCGGGAACGTCATCCAGGTGCGGTCGTGCGGAGCGGTCTCCGCGGGCATGCGCCAGGTCATGGGCACCGTCCTCAGTGGGGTGGGGGATGTGCGCCGATTATCCCGCGCCGGCCCCTCGTACTGCCCGACGGGCGTCCCCCCCCCATGCTGATCGAGTAGCCCGCGGAGCGGGCGTATCGAGATCCACGTCCGTCAGAAGGCGAGGGCAGACGCCTC
>NZ_WUCC01000002.1 GCF_009807095.1 Rathayibacter sp. VKM Ac-2754
GCTCGCGCCGGTCGCCGCCGCGGGCGGTGCGGCCGCTCCAGTCGTGTCCGGCGCTCTCGAAGAAGCGCTCGAGCGCGTCGTGCCGCTCCCGCAGCTCGGCGAGGGGATCGGCGGCGGGCAGCGGCCGGCAGAGCGTCTGCGCGACTCCGTTGATCCGTCCCACGCCGCTCACGGCGGCGAGCCGGAGCCAGTAGTCGAGATCGGCGGTGCGCGGCAGGTCGACGGCGTAGCCGCCCAGCGCGTCGGCGACGCTCCGGCGCACGAGCGCCGCGTGGTCGAGAACGAGATCGGAGCCGTGACGCGAGGTCCGCTCGATCCAGTCCGAGCCGCTCCACAGCGTCCAGTCGACCCGTCCGCGGGCCTCGGGCGCGGTGGCGTCCGAGATCTCGGCCGCGCCGTAGACGGCGCCGATCCACGGGTGCGCGGCGAGCAGCGCGGCGGCGCGCTCGAGTGCCCCCTCGGTCAGGACGTCGGTCACGGGGAGCACCATCACGGCGTCCCCCGAGGCGAGCGCCAGACCGAGGTTGCGGGCCTCGAGCGCCCCGGCGCGGGAGGGGACGACCCGGACCCGCGGATCCGTCACCGCGAGCGACCAGGCCGTCACGACGACGACGTCCAGGCGGACGCCGGTCTGCGCGAGCACGCTCGCGAGGGCCCGCGGCAGGCGGTCGTCGTGCTCCTCGACCGCGATCACGACCGAGACGAGCGCGGGGGCGCCGCTCGGAGCGAGGGCCGGGGTGCGGTGCCCGCGGACGGCGCTCATGCGCTCGCTCCCTCGAGCGCGGTGCCGGCGCGGCGGACCGGTGCCGGATCGATCCGCGCCGCAGCGGGGACGCCGACCCAGGTCTCCCCGGCCGGCTGGTCGCGGAGCAGGACCGCGCCCATCCCGAGGGTCGCCCTGCGGCCGATGCGGGCGCGCTCGCGCACCGACGCGCCCATGCCGAGGTACGCCTCCTCACCCACGCGCACGCCGCCGCCGAGGATGACGCCGGCGCAGAGCGTCGTGAAGGAGCCGATGCGGTTGCCATGGGTCAGGGTGACGTTGGGCATCGTGACGACGTGGCGGCCGAGCGATACATCGGCCGTGAGGACGACGCCCGCCATCACGATGCTCCCCGCACCGATCCGGCAGTCGTCGGGGACGTGCACGTCGGGGTGGACCAGCCGGGCGTAGCGCGAGTCGACGACTCCCACCGCGCGCAGCCGGTCGACGAGGCGGGCGCGCGCGCTGCCGTGGCCGACGCAGACGACGATCTCGGCGCGCGGGTGCTCGCGGACCGCGTCGAGTCCGCCGATCACGGGGACTCCCGCCAGCTCGGAGCCCCAGCGGGCCGCGCCGTCGTCGACCACGGCGACGGGTCTGTGCCGGCCGGAGGCGGCGACCAGCGCGAGGGTCTCCCGCGCCAGTCCGCTCGCGCCGACGATGATCAGCTCAGGCATCCGCGGGCACCTCCGTGAGGCGCGCGGGGGCGAGGACGGCGTCGATGACGCGGTCCTGCTCCTCGGCGGTGAGGGCGTGGAAGAGCGGCAGGATCAGCGTGCGGTCCGTGAGCCGCTCGGTGACGGGCAGTCGGTCCGCTCCCGGGTGCTCGCGGTACGGAGGCTGGCGGTGGGCCGCCATGATCCCGCGCCGCGCCGAGATCCCGCGCGAGGCGAGCTCGGCCATCAGTCCGTCGCGATCGAGCGGGTACTCGTCGCCGATCTCCACCCAGTACGACTGGTAGTTGCCGGTGCCGTGCGCGGGGTCCTCGACCGGGCGCAGGCCCGGGACCGGTGCGAACGCCTCCGAGTACCGCGCCGCGAGCGCGCGACGGCGGGCCACGAGCTCGCCGAGCCGGCCGAGCTGCACGAGACCGAGGGCCGCCTGCAAGTCCGTCATCCGGTAGTTGAAGCCGACCTCGTCGTACTGCTCGGGCGGTGCCAGCAGGCTGCCGTGGCGATCGGCCGCCGACACCGACATCGAGTGCTCGCGGAGGCGGCGGGCGCGCGCCGCGAGGCCGGCGTCGTTCGTGGTCAGCATCCCGCCCTCGCCGGTGGTGAGGAGCTTGCGCGGGTGGAACGACCACGCCGTCAGGGCGGCGGAGGCTCCGACCGGGCGGCCGCGGTACTGCGCACCGGCCCCGCAGGCCGCGTCCTCGAGCACGACGATCCCGAGCGGATCGCACAGCGCGCGGATCGGATCGAGGTCGACCGGGACTCCGCCCTGGTCGACCGCGATCACCGCGCGGGTCGCGGGGGCGAGCGCCGCCCTGATCGTCTCGGCCGTGACGTTCCCGGTGACCGGGTCGACATCGGCGAAGACGGGGCGGGCCCCGGTGTGCACGACGGCGTTGGCAGTGGCGATGAACGAGAAGGAGGGGACCACCACGTCGTCGCCCACCGTCACTCCCGCGACGACCAGGCCCAGGTGGAGGGCCGTCGTGCAGCTCGACAGCGCGACCGCGTGGTCGACGCCCATCGCGGAGGCGAACGCCTCCTCGAACCGCGCGACCCGCGGACCCTGGGCGATCCAGCCGGAGGCGACGACCTCGGCGAGGGCGTCCACCTCTTCCTGGCCGAGCCACGGGCGCATGACGTCGATGCGCGGCAGCACGTCGGCGCTCATCGGCTCGCCCCGCTCAGCGCAGGAGCGTCGGCGCGCTCGCCGCGCCACCACTGCACGAGCGAGCGCAGCCCGCTCGCCAGGTCGATGTCGGCGACGAAGCCGAGCTCGTCGCGCGCCGCACGCGTGTCGGCCAGGCGCCGGGTGACGCTGTTGACCGAGCGGGCGGGCGCGAACTCGACCTCGAGGTCCGACTCCATCACCTGCAGGAGCGTGCGGGCGAGATCGAGGAGGCTGGTCTCGACTCCGGCGCCGATGTTGAACGCCCCGTCGTGCCCCGCGGTGGCCGCGATCACGTTGGCGCGGGCGACGTCGTCGACGTGCACGAAGTCCATCGTCTGGCTGCCGTCACCGAGGATCAGCGGCGGCACCCCCGACTCGATCCGCTCCATCCAGCGCACGAGCACCTCGGTGTAGAGGCCGTGCACGTCCATCCGCGGTCCGTAGACGTTGAAGTAGCGCAGCGCCGTCGAGTGCAGGCCCGCCATCGCGCCGAAGCTGGTCAGCATGCCCTCGTTGAAGGCCTTCGCCGCGCCGTAGATCGTGTCGTTGGCGTAGGGGTGGTGCCGCTCGTGGGTGGGGAAGCGGGTCGCGAGACCGTAGATCGAGGCGCTCGACGCGGCGACGACGCGGCCGACGCGGTGAGCGGCCGCCGCCTCGAAGACGGTGAAGGAGCCCTGGGCGAGCACGTCGAAGGCGAGCCGCGGATCCTCGGCGCACTGCGTGATCCGGATCGCCGCCTGGTGGAAGACGACGTCCTTGCCGCGGACGAGCGAGTCGACGAGGTCGCGGTCGCGGATGTCGCCCTCGATCAGGCGCACCCGGCCGTCGGCCAGCGCGCCCTCGAGGTTCTCGCGGCGGCCGCGGACGAGGTTGTCGAGGATGTCGACGCGGTTCACCCCGGTCGCCAGGAGGCGGTCGACGATCGTCGAGCCGATCGTGCCGGCGCCGCCGGTCACGAGGACGTCCGCGCCGCCCAGGGTCACGGGGGAGGGGGTCAGCGCAGCCACGAGGCCTCCTCGAGACGGAGCGCCGGAGCGCTGGTGCGGCTGACCTGGCTGGCGTCCAGGAGCCGGTCGCTGACCTGCTCCAGCACGTTCAGCACGCGGAGCGCGGCGCGCCCGTCGGTGCGGGGCGCTCGGCGCTCCGAGATGGAGTTCGCGAACTCGGCGACCATGTCGGCGAGCGGCTCGCGCTCCGGCAGCGCCGGCGACCAGGTGTCGCCGAGGCGGTACGAGATGGCCGCGTCGCGACGCGAGGCTCCGGTGCGGAGGGAGGAGTTCAGGTCGACCCCGCGGTCGAAGACGCTCAGCCGCTGCTGCGGGTTCACGTCGTCCCAGACGAGCGTGCGCTGGGATCCCCCGATCACCATCCTGCGGATCTTGGTCGGGCTCAGCCAGTTGACGTGCACGTTCGCGATCGCCCCCTCGCCGAGCGGCACGGTGAGGTAGCCGACGCACGAGCGCCCCGAGCCGAGCGGGTCGGAACCCTGCGCGGCCACGGCGCCCTCGCGCAGACCGCCGGGGATGATGAAGTCGAGGATCGACAGGTCGTGCGGAGCGAGGTCCCAGAAGACGTCGACGTCGGGCTGGATCAGCCCGAGGTTGATCCGAACGGCATCGACGAACAGCACGTCGCCGAGCGAGCCGGAGGCGATCAGCTCCTTCATCTTCAGCACGGCCGGCGTGTAGCAGTACGTGTGGTCGGCCATCAGGACGACGCCCGCGCGCTCGGCGGCGTCGACCATGTCGATCCCGAGCACGCTGGAGTCGGCGAGCGGCTTCTCGACGAGCACGTGCAGTCCGGCGGCGATCGCGGCCATCGCGATGGCGTGGTGGGTGCGGGCGGGGGTCGCGATCGCGATCGCGTCGAGCCCGGGCAGGTCGAGCACGTCCGAGAGCGAGCGGAGGACGGGCACGGAGCCGTTCGCGCGAGCGACGTTCTGCGCGCGCACCGGGTCGAGATCGCAGATCGCGACGAGGTCCCAGTCGGAGCTGGCGGCGAAGTTCCGGGCGAGGTTCGGGCCCCAGTAGCCGGCGCCGACGAGAGCGACGCGGAGCCTCCGGGACGGGATGGTGGTTGTCATGGCGGTGTCCTTCGGGTGAGGAGGAGGGCGTGCGGGCACGCCGAGGGGACCGCGCTCCCCGACCAGGGAGAGGGGGAGCGCGGACGTGGTGGAGCGGCGCGGCAGGCGCGCCGGAGGAGCGGCGCGGAGCGCGCCGGGGAGAGCCGACGCGGGGTCCGGGCGTCAGCGGGCGAGGGGCGCGCCCCGTGGATCAGGGGCGGGCGCCGTCAGTGCGGGGAGTCGCGGGTCGTCAGTACGCGCCGACCGGGCGCAGCATCACGCGCAGCGTCCGCCAGAGGATCAGCAGATCGCCCGTCAGCGACCAGTTCTCGACGTAGTAGAGGTCGAGACGGATCCCGTCCTCCCAGTCGAGCTCGGAGCGGCCGCCGGTCTGCCAGAGACCGGTGATGCCGGGCTTGATGTACAGGCGCCGATTGACGGTCTCGTCGTAGCGCGCGACCTCGCTCGGGAGCGGGGGTCGCGGCCCGACCAGGCTCATGCTGCCGCGCAGCACGTTCCAGAACTGCGGGAGCTCGTCGAGCGAGTAGCGCCGCAGCACACGTCCCAGCGGCGTCACCCGCGGGTCCTCTCGCAGCTTGAACAGCAGCCCGGAGCCCTCGTTCGCCGTCTGCAGCTCGAGGAGCCGCGACTCGGCGTCGACGGTCATGGAGCGGAACTTCAGCATCGTGAACGTCCGTCCCGCTCGCCCCACCCGCTCCTGGCGGAAGAGGGCCGGCCCGGCGCTGTCGCGGCGGATCAGGACGGCGAGCACCGCGAGAGCCGGGGCCAGCACGAGCAGCGCGAGGGAGGCGACGATCACGTCGACCGCCCGCTTGAGCGCGTGCCGGGGCCCGGAGTAGCGCGGCGGCTCCACCCGCATCAGCGGAAGGCCGTCGACGGGCCGCCAGTGGATGCGCGGTCCCGCGACACTGCTGAGCCCGGGGGCGAGCACCAGCTCGACCGCGAACGGCTCGAGCGCCCAGCAGAGACGCCGGAGGAAGGCGTCGCCGCCGTCGACCGGGCCCGCGACGATGACCGCGTCGGCCCGTCGTTCGACGACGGAGCGGTCGACCTGATCGATCGGTCCGACGATCGGGAGGGAGCGCCCGCCCACGAGGATCGAGCGCTGGTCGCCGCCCGCGTGGTCGGCGAGGGCGACGCCGACGACGTCGTACTCGACGCGTCCGCGACGCCGCTCGATCTGACCGACGACGTGCGCGACGTCGCTGGTGCGACCCAGCACGACGACCCGCGAGAGGGAGCGGCCGGCACGTCGCTCCCGAGTCAGTCGACCCCGGGCGAGGGCGTGCACGGCGAGCATCCCGGCGAGGCCGATCGGCAGCGCCACCAGGACGTGCAGGCGCGGCAGGTCGATCCGGGTCAGGACCGAGGCGACGGAGGCGATCCCGAAGGTCAGGATCGTCGCCGACAGCAGTCGGCGGAACTCCTCCGCGCCCGATCCGCAGTACTGGTCGAGGCGGCGCTGCGAGAGCTGCACCGCGCCGATCCAGAGGCCGCAGAGGACGGCCGCGACGGCGAGGTCGCGCGTCGAGGGCTCAGCGCTCCAGCGCAGGGCCGCGGAGAGGCCGACGGCGCCGAGGAGGACGAGGGTGTCCGCGGCCAGGACCCGTCGCGAGAAGCGCCGCCGCCAGTCCGAGGCCGCCGCTCTCGGGGCGGGCACGAGGACGAGGGCGCCGGGGTCGCGCCGGGGTGGCCGGGCCGCGGCGGAGACGGCGGTCACCGCCGGCTCCGGCTCTCACCGCCGCTCGTATCTCGGGTCGCCGGGGGGTGGCGACGGGGAGTCGAGGGTGGACAGAGCGGGATGGGCGCGCCGAGGAGGCGCACCGAAGGTGCGTACACGTGGATCAACCTGCATTTCGGGTTTACAGGGAAAGGGATTTCTCAGGTGGGCACTGACCGCGTCGCGGTTTCGGGGCCGCGGGGGCGTCATCGCCTCGTCGACACCACCTCGACCGCCGAGCTCCCAGGATGAGCAGGGCGGGCGACGTGGCGCCTCGTGTCGGCGGCGGTCTCGCGACAGGGTTCGCGATCTCCGCCGGACCGATGGTCTGGTGGTGCTCTGCCGAACATAGCGGGAGAAATGGCGCGTTCTGCGACCCCACTACGGGGGTCACGATAATGGTGACACTCAGCTCTTGGCTCCCAACCGCGTGTCAGGCGGCCGCCTCCTAGAATCGTCTCGATGCCGATCGCGCGATCGGGTCGCGCCTCGGCATCGAGGGTTCCCGGACGCCCCCGACCGCCAGGAATCGTGACGGAGCGAGAGGGAGCCCGGCGCGGTTCGGAAGGTCACCTTCCGGACCGCGCTCCCTCCCTCTCGGATATCACTCGCCGGCTTCTCCCGGTGATATCGCGAGTCCACCGGCGGAATGCGTCTCGAGCTTCTCCGAACCGCGCGGCATCGCGACCGGACACGCCGTCTCATCAGGGGTTCCTGCAACCCGTTTCATTCTCGCGGTACCGCGGGAGAAGGCGCTCGATATCTCCGTCGAGAGAGCATTCGGCACCGTTGTCCGCGCATTCGCCGACATCACTTCTCCGAATGCCGGGGCTCCTTCTCAGTTCACTCTCTCGAGTGCGGACAGCCGCCTCCGCGAGGTGTTCCGGCCTGCCTCCGGAACCGGTCCGCCGACGCCCCGCGGGCGACTAAAGTCGAGGGGTCTGCAGAGCCTGAGGAGTGCCCGCGCGTGTCGAACGAATCGTCGAATCCCCCCCAGAACGAGTCGTCCTTCGAGGTGACCGAGGCCGGGACGGGGTTCACGCACTTCACGGATCGGGCCGTCGTCGCCCTCCGCGTCAACGGAGAACTGCGCGATCTGGCCACCGAGGTCGTCCCCGGCGACCGCATCGAGCCCGTCCTGATCTCCTCGCCGGCGGGTCTCGACATCCTCCGCCACTCGGCCGCGCACGTGCTCGCCCAGGCCGTGCAGCAGATCAACCCGGAGGCGAAGCTCGGCATCGGCCCGCCCGTCACCGACGGCTTCTACTACGACTTCGACGTGACCGAGCCCTTCACCCCCGAGGCGATGAAGGCGCTCGAGAAGGCGATGGACCGCATCATCCGCCAGGGGCAGCGCTTCGTGCGCCGCGTCGTGACCGAGGACGAGGCCCGTGCGGAGCTCGCCGGCGAGCCCTACAAGCTCGAGCTGATCGGCCTCAAGGGCGGCGGATCCGACGGCGAGTCGGTCGAGGTAGGCGGCCCCGAGCTCACGATCTACGACAACGTCGACCCGCGCACCGGCGACACGGTCTGGAGGGACCTCTGCCGCGGCCCCCACCTCCCCAACACCCGGATGATCGGCAACGGCTACGCGCTGACCCGCAACGCCGCCGCCTACTGGCGCGGCTCCGAGAAGAACCCGCAGCTCCAGCGCGTGTACGGCACCGCCTGGCCCACGAAGGACGAGCTCCGCGCCCACCAGGCACGGCTCGAGGAGGCGGCGCGCCGCGACCACCGCAAGATCGGCCACGAGCTCGACCTCTTCTCGTTCCCCGACGAGATCGGCTCCGGCCTCGCGGTCTTCCACCCCAAGGGCGGGATCATCCGCTACGAGATCGAGCAGTACATGCGCGAGCAGCTGCTCGCCCACGACTACGAGCTCGTCTACTCGCCGCACATCACCAAGGGCGATCTCTTCACGACCAGCGGTCACCTGCAGTGGTACTCCGAGGGGATGTTCCCCCCGATGCACCTCGACGAGCTGCAGGACGAGGACGGCACGATCACCCGCCAGGGCCAGGACTACTACCTGAAGCCCATGAACTGCCCCTTCCACAACCTGATCTTCCGCTCGCGGGGGCGCAGCTACCGCGAGCTGCCGCTGCGCCTGGCCGAGTTCGGCACCGTCTACCGCTACGAGAAGAGCGGCACGCTGCAGGGCCTCACCCGCGTGCGCGGACTCACGCAGGACGACGCGCACATCTACGTCGCCCAGGAGGACGTGGCGGCCGAGCTGACCCGCAACCTCGAGTTCGTGCTGCAGGTGCTGCGCGACTACGGCCTCGACGACTTCTACCTCGAGCTCTCGACCAACGAGGAGGGCAACCCGAAGTTCGTCGGCGACCCCGAGCAGTGGGAGTCGGCGATCGAGTCGCTGCGCGCCGTCGCCGTCGAGTCCGGCCTCGAGCTGGTCCCCGACCCGGGCGGAGCCGCGTTCTACGGCCCGAAGATCTCGGTGCAGGCGCGCGACGCGATCGGCCGCACCTGGCAGATGTCGACCATCCAGCTCGACTTCAACCAGCCCGAGCGCTTCGAGCTCGAGTACACCGCGTCCGACGGCACGAAGAAGCAGCCGGTGATGATCCACCGCGCCCTGTTCGGCTCGATCGAGCGCTTCTTCGCGATCCTCACCGAGCACTACGCCGGTGCGTTCCCGGTCTGGCTGTCGCCTGTGCAGGTGATCGGCATCCCGATCGCCGACGAGTACCTGCCCTACCTCGAGGGCGTCATCGGCGAGCTGAAGAAGTCGGGCGTCCGCGCCGAGATCGACTACTCGAGCGACCGCATGCAGAAGAAGATCCGCAACGCCACGCTGCAGAAGGTGCCGTTCCAGCTGATCGTCGGCGAGAAGGACCGCGACGCGGGCGCGGTGAGCTTCCGCTTCCGCGACGGGACGCAGGAGAACGGCATCCCCGTCGCCGACGCCGTCGCCCGCATCCGCGAGGCGATCGCGACGAAGGCGCAGGTCTGATGACCGACGGCGATCTCATCCCCGAGGGCGCCGAGGGCTCCGCGCACCTCGCGGGCGTGCCCGACGAGTTCCAGCGCCTGTGGACTCCGCACCGGATGGTGTACATCCAGAAGGGGCAGCCCGGCGCGCACGACTGCCCGTTCTGCGTCGCCCCCACGCTGAGCGACGAGGAGGGCCTCATCGTCGCCCGCGGGACGCACGCGTACGTGCTCCTCAACCTCTTCCCCTACAACTCCGGACACCTGCTGGTCTGCCCGTACCGGCACATCCCGCTCTACGACGAGGCCACCGCAGAAGAAGTGGCCGAGATCGGCGCCCTCACCCAGACCGCGATGCGCGTCATCCGCGAGGTCTCGAACAACGACGGCTTCAACCTCGGGATGAACCAGGGCGCCGTCGCCGGAGCCGGGATCGCCGCGCACCTGCACCAGCACGTGGTGCCCCGCTGGGCGACCGACGCCAACTTCTTCCCGATCATCGCCCGCACGAAGGCGCTGCCGCAGCTGCTCGGCGACGTCCGTGCGAGCATCGCCGCCGCCTGGCCCGCCGACTAGACCAGCCGGGCGGTGCGTGTCCAGCGCGGATCGCATGCGGCACCCTCTCGTAGACTCATTGCTGCCGTCGGCGGAAGACGCCGCACAGAACAGGACACCCCGAACATGACTGACACCACCACCTCGTCCTCGTCCGCCCCCGAGCAGTTCGGCTCGAGCCGCGTCAAGCGCGGGCTCGCCGAGATGCTCAAGGGCGGCGTCATCATGGACGTCGTCAACGCCGAGCAGGCCCGCATCGCGGAGGACGCGGGAGCGGTCGCCGTGATGGCGCTCGAGCGCGTCCCCGCCGACATCCGCTCGCAGGGCGGTGTGGCGCGGATGAGCGACCCCGACCTCATCGACGGCATCGTCGCGGCCGTCTCCATCCCCGTGATGGCGAAGGCGCGCATCGGCCACTTCGTCGAGGCGCAGGTCCTCGAGGAGCTCGGCGTCGACTACATCGACGAGTCCGAGGTCCTCTCGCCCGCCGACTACGTGAACCACATCGACAAGTGGAAGTTCACCGTGCCCTTCGTCTGCGGCGCGACCAACCTGGGCGAGGCGCTCCGCCGGATCACCGAGGGCGCCGCGATGATCCGCTCGAAGGGCGAGGCCGGCACCGGAGACGTCTCAGAGGCCACCAAGCACATCCGCACCATCTCGGCCGAGGTCAACCGCCTGAAGTCGCTCACGCACGACGAGCTCTACGTCGCCGCGAAGGAGCTGCAGGCGCCCTACGACCTCGTCGCCGAGATCGCTCGCACCGGCAAGCTGCCCGTCGTCCTCTTCACCGCCGGCGGAGTCGCGACTCCGGCCGACGCCGCGCTGATGATGCAGCTGGGCGCCGACGGCGTCTTCGTCGGCTCCGGCGTCTTCAAGTCGGGCGAGCCCGCGAAGCGCGCCGCCGCGATCGTCAAGGCGACGACGTTCTTCGACGACGCGAAGGTCATCGCGGAGGCGTCCCGCGGACTCGGCGAGGCGATGGTCGGCATCAACGTGGCCGACGTGCCCGCGCCGCACCGCCTCTCCGAGCGTGGCTGGTAGCCCCGGCGAGCCGCCCGTCGCGGGCGAGGGCGAGACGCGCGAGTCCCTCGAGGGGCTCCATGTCGGCGTCCTCGCTCTCCAGGGCGACTTCCGCGAGCACGCGCACGTGCTGCGCGAGCTCGGCGCCGAGGTCGTCCTGGTGCGGCGCCCCGCCGAGCTCGCCTCGGTCGCGGGCCTCGTGATCCCCGGCGGCGAGTCCACGGTGATGGACAAGCTGTCTCGCCTGTTCGGCCTCGCCGGGCCCGTGACGGAGGCGATCGAGGCGGGTCTGCCCGTCTACGGCACCTGCGCGGGGCTGATCATGCTGGCCGACCGGGTCCTCGACCGCATCGACGGGCAGGCCAGCTTCGGCGGGCTCGACGTCACCGTCCGGCGGAACGCCTTCGGGAACCAGCTCGACTCCTTCGAGACCGACCTCGACATCCCCGCCATCGGCGATCCGCCGATGCATGCGGTCTTCATCCGCGCTCCTATCGTCGAGGCGCTGGGGGAGCGGGCGACCGCGCTCGCCTCCGTCGCCGACGGCCGCGTCGTCGCCGTCGAGCAGGGCAACCTGCTCGGCACCTCGTTCCACCCCGAGATCACCGGCGACTACCGCTTCCACGAGCTGTTCCTGCGGAAGGTCGCCGCGACGCGCTTCGGCGCCTGAGCACACCGCGCCGCGCGCTCCGCCAGGGGTGGACGGTGTCGGTGGTGCGGTCCACAGTGGTCGCATGCCCGAACTCCCCGAAGTGCAGGCGCTCGCGAGCGACCTCGACGAGCGTCTCGGCGGCCGCGTCCTCGAGAGCCTCGGCGTGTACGCGATCTCGGCGCTCAAGACCGTCGCGATCACCCCGTCGTCCCTCGCGGGCGAGACGATCCACGGAGTGAGCCGCCACGGCAAGTTCCTCGACCTCGCGATCGGCGACGCCCACGTCCTCCTGCACCTCGCGCGCGCCGGCTGGGTGCGCTGGCGACCCGAGCGGCCCACTGCTCCGGTCAAGCCGGGCCGGGGTCCGCTCGCGGCACGCCTCGTCCTCGACGACGGCTCCGGCTTCGACATCACCGAGGCCGGGACGAAGAAGAGCCTCGCGCTCTCGATCGTGGCCGACCCGCGCGATGTGCCCGGCGTCGCCCGCCTCGGACCCGACCCGCTGGACCCCGCGTTCACCCGCGAGATCCTCGGTGCGATCCTCGCCACCGCCGGCCGCGCGCAGCTCAAGGGAGTCCTCCGCGACCAGTCCCGGATCGCGGGCATCGGCAACGCCTACTCCGACGAGATCCTGCACGTCGCCCGCATGTCGCCGTTCAAGCCCGCCACCCTCACCGCCGAAGAGCTCGACCGCCTCTACTCCGCCCTCCGCTACACCCTCGAGGAGGCCCTCGGCCGTGCCGTCGGCCTGCACGCCGCCGACCTCAAGCGCGAGAAGAAGCTCGGCATGCGCGTCCACGGCCGCACCGGCGAGCCCTGCCCCGTCTGCGGCGACACCGTCCGCCAGGTGATCTTCGCCGACTCCACCCTCCAGTACTGCCCCACCTGCCAGACGAACGGGAAGCCCCTCGCGGATCGTGTCCTCTCGAGGTTGCTCAAGTAGCAGATCCGCCGGCGGCGGATCTGCTACTTGAGCAACCTCGTCTGCGCCGGTCCCTGCCCGGCGCAGCGCAGTCGGCTCCCACAGGTGGTCGCGCGGGTGGAGCGTCCTGCGTACGGCTACGCCGATTCGCTGACACGCGAATCGTCAGTTCGGCGGTGCTCGCGGCCGGGCCGGTCCTTGCCCGGTCCGGCGCGGTCGGCCTTCAGAGGTGGTCGCGCGGGTGGAGCGTCCTGCGAACGGCTACGCCGATTCGCTCGCACGCGAATCGACGGTTCGCCTCGCGGGGCTCGCCGATCTGCAGGCTCTCCTTCAGATCGGACTCCCGCCCGTCCGCTCGCGAGCATGCTGGTCGAGTAGCCCCGCAGGGGCGTATCGAGACCAACGTCCGTCAGCAGGGTGGAACTGCAGACCTCCCGGCGGATCGGGTCGGACCGACGAGGCGGCCCCGTCCCGATCTTCCGCGCGGGCGGGCGAGCGTCCTCGCGCGGCACCGCTCGCGCCTCCGGAGCCTCGATTAGACTGCATCAGCTGATAGGCGGCGCCTGCGGGGGTCGCGCCGAAACGAACTTCCGAGGGAGCACCGTGTCCGGGCATTCCAAGTGGGCCACGACCAAGCACCAGAAGGCGATCAAGGACTCGCGTCGCGCGAAGTCGTTCGCCAAGCTGATCAAGAACATCGAGGTGGCCGCCAAGATCGGCGGCGCCGACCTCTCCGGCAACCCGACGCTCGTCGACGCCGTGCAGAAGGCCAAGAAGACCTCGGTCCCGAACGACAACATCGACCGCGCCATCAAGCGCGGCGCGGGCCTCACCGGCGAGGTCATCGACTACACGACGATCATGTACGAGGCCTACGGCCCGAACGGCATCGCGCTGCTCGTCGAGTGCCTGACCGACAACAAGAACCGCGCCGCCGCCGACGTCCGCACGGCGATGACCCGCAACGGCGGCACCATGGCCGACCCGGGGAGCGTCGCCTACAACTTCGCCCGCAAGGGCGTCATCACCGTCCCGCACGGCGACGGCGTGACCGAGGACGACGTGCTCGTCGCGGTCCTCGACTTCGGAGTCGACGACGTCATCGACCACGGCGGGAGCTTCGAGGTCCGCACCGAGCCGAGCGAGCTCGTCCCCGCCCGCTCCGCGCTGCAGGAGGCCGGCATCGACTACGACGCCGCCGACGTCGAGTTCGTCGCGTCGCTCCAGGTCGAGGCCGACGCCGAGACCGCGCGCAAGGTGTTCCGCCTCATCGACGCGCTGGAGGACTCGGACGACGTGCAGAACGTCTACACGAACCTCGACATCACGCCCGAGGTGCGCGCCGAGCTCGAGAACGACGAGGAGTGACGCGGTGACCCCGGTCCGTCCCGGGCAGGCGCTCTGATGCGCGTCCTCGGGATCGATCCGGGGCTCACCCGCTGCGGTGTGGGCATCGTCGACGTCGCCCGCGACCGGCGGGCGACGCTCGTGCACGTGAGCGTGCTGCGGACGCCCACCGACGACGCTCTCGAGCGCCGCCTCCTCGCGCTCGGCGACGGCATCGAGGCGCTCCTCGACGAGCACCGTCCCGACGCGGTGGCGATCGAGCGCGTCTTCGCGCAGAACAACGTCCGCACGGTGATGGGCATCGCTCAGATCAGCGGAGTCGCGCTCGTCGCGGCCGCGCGCCGCTCGCTCCCGGTCGGCATGCACACCCCGAGCGAGGTGAAGGCCGCGGTGACCGGATACGGCGCCGCGGACAAGCGCCAGGTCACCGCGATGATCCAGCGCGTCCTCCGTCTCGACGCCCCGCCCACCCCGGCCGACGCCGCCGACGCGCTCGCTCTCGCGGTGTGCCACGCCTGGCGCGCGCCGCTCGCGTCGGGCCCCGTGGCGGGCGCAGACGAGACGCCGGCGCAGCGGGCGTGGCGCGCCGCGGAGGCCTCCACTCGAACGCCTGTTCGAGGTCCTAGACTGTTGCGGTGATCTCCTCCCTCCGCGGCACCGTCCTCTCCGCCCGCGGGAGTCTCGCCGTCGTCGACGTCCACGGCGTCGGCTACGCGGTCAACGTGACCCCGCAGCACGCGATCGAGCTGCGCGTCGGAGACGAGACGACCCTCACCACGACGCTGATCGTCCGCGAGGACTCGCTCACCCTCTACGGCTTCCCCGACGCCGAGCAGCTCGAGATCTTCGAGCTGCTCATCGGAGTGACGGGGGTGGGTCCGAAGTCGGCCCTCGGCGTCCTCGGCGCGATCGAGCCCGATCGCATCGCGCAGGCCGTCGCCGACGAGGACGACGCCGTGTTCCGCAAGGTGACCGGCATCGGCCCCAAGACCGCGAAGCTGATCGTCCTGAGCCTCGCCGGCAAGCTCGCCGTCCGCCCGCGCGCAGCCCGCGGCTCGGGTCCCGGCGCCACCGCCGCCCAGAGCGTCCTGTCGGCGCTCGTCGGCCTCGGCTGGCCCGAGCGCGTCGCGGCCGAGGTCGTCGACGAGATCCTGCTCGACGCGCAGGCGTCCGACGCTGCCGACGTGCAGGCGCTCCTCCGCCTCGCTCTCGCCCGACTCGGCCCGGCGGCGCGATCGTGAGCGACGACGTGCTCGGTCCCGAGGTCGCCTCCGAGGCCGAGATCGCCTTCGAGGGGGCGCTGCGGCCCAAGAGCCTGAGCGAGTTCGTCGGGCAGCGCAAGGTCCGCGGGCAGCTCGAGCTGCTGCTCAAGGCGGCGGCGATGCAGGGCCGCACCCCCGACCACATCCTGCTCGCGGGCCCTCCCGGTCTCGGCAAGACGACCCTGGCGATGATCGTGGCGGAGGAGAGCTCGTCGCCGCTGCGCCTGTCGAGCGGACCGGCGATCCAGCACGCGGGCGACCTCGCGGCCGTGCTGTCCTCGCTCCTGCCCGGCGAGATCCTCTTCATCGACGAGATCCACCGGATGGCGCGCGCGGCGGAGGAGATGCTCTACCTCGCGATGGAGGACTTCCGCATCGACATCATGGTCGGCAAGGGTGCCGGAGCCACGTCCGTCCCCCTCGATCTCGCGCCCTTCACGCTGGTCGGGGCGACCACCCGCTCCGGTCTGCTCCCCAATCCGCTCCGCGACCGCTTCGGCTTCACCGCCCACCTCGAGTTCTACGCCGAGGACGAGCTGCGGCAGGTCCTCACCCGCGCCGCTCGCCTGCTCGATCTCGACATCGACGGCGAGGCCGTCGCCGAGATCGCCGGCCGCTGCCGCGGGACTCCCCGCATCGCGAACCGCCTCCTGCGCCGTGTCCGCGACTTCGCCCTCGTGCACGGAGGGCGGGCCGACGTGACCGCCGTCCGTGCGGCCCTCGAGCTCTACGACGTCGACGCGCTCGGTCTCGACCGCCTCGACCGCGCGGTGATGGACATCGTGCTGACCCGCTTCGACGGAGGCCCGGTCGGCCTCAACACCCTCGCCGTGTCGGTGGGGGAGGAGGCGGACACCGTCGAGTCCGTGGTCGAGCCCTTCCTGGTGCGGATCGGACTGCTGACCCGCACGCCGCGCGGCCGGGTCGCGACTCCGGCGGCCTGGCGGCACTTCGCCCTCACACCTCGTGGTGCGCCCTCGGCGGGGCCCCAGCAGTCGCTCTTCGGGGATGACCTATAATCTTCAAGGCCCGACGGGCCGCTCGATCCGCTCACGACCGGCACTGACGCCGAGGATCGCCACCCACTCCGGAAGGCTCACCCATGGATCCGACGATCATTCTGCTCGTCCTTCTTCTCGCCGTGATGATCATCTTCATGTTCCGCAACAACAAGAAGCGCCAGCGCGATGCGGAGAAGATGAAGAGCGGTCTCGTCCCCGGAGCCGAGCTGATGACCGGCTCCGGCCTGTTCGGCACCGTCGTCTCGATCGACGAGGACGAGAACAAGATCATCATCGAGTCGACGCCCGGCACGCTCCTGACGATCCACCGCCAGGCGATCGCGCGCATCATCGACCCGACCGAGAACGAGACCGCCGTCGCCGACGCCGACGAGGTCGAGCCGGTCGTCGCGGCCGAGTCGCCCGCGTTCGGCGAGCGCGACTCCGCGCACCAGGCCGACCCGCTGGTCGACCCCCTCGACCGCGACCGCAAGCCGGACGCGCAGTAGTCTCCAGGGCGGGCCGGGCGCGAGAGCGCCTCGCCCGCCCTTCCGCGTCCGGGGCTCGACCCCGACCGATCACCGTCGAACGAAGAGAAAGCTGAGCCCTGGGTGGCCGCATCAACCCCCGTCCGCAAGGCCCGGCGCTCACTGAGCTGGCTCGGTGTCCTGATCCTCGCCCTCGTCGGGCTCAACACCGCGGCCGTCCTCTGGGGCGGCGGCTCCTGGACTCCGAAGCTCGCGCTCGACCTCGAGGGCGGCACCCAGATCGTCCTGCAGCCGCAGCTGACCGACGGTGAGACCGTCTCGTCCGAGCAGCTCACCCAGGCCGTCTCGATCATCCGTCAGCGCATCGACGCGTCCGGCGTGTCCGAGGCCGAGATCACCACCCAGGGCTCGAGCAACATCGTCGTCTCGATCCCGGGGACCCCCGACGACGAGACGCTGCAGCGCATCGAGGCCTCGGCGAAGCTCGACTTCCGCCCCGTGCTGGTCGCCAGCCAGGCCACGAACTCCGCGGTCGGAGGCGACTCGACCTCGTCACCGACGCCCACTCCCGTGGATCCGTCGCTCTCGACCACGCCGACCGCGTCGCCGTCGAACGCGAGCGACCTCGCCTACATCACCCCCGCGCTCGAGGCTCAGTACACCGCCTTCGACTGCGCGTTCCTGAACGACCAGGACCCGAACCTCGCGCCCGCCGACCAGCCGCTGATCACCTGCGACGACACCGGCACCGTGAAGTACGTCCTCGGCCCGGTCGAGATCACCGGCGAGGACATCTCCGACGCCTCGAACGGCCTGATGACCACGTCCTCCGGTGCCAGCACCGGCACCTGGGCGGTCAACCTCTCGTTCGACGACCAGGGCACCGAGGCCTTCGGCGCCGTCACGTCGCGACTCGTCGCGCTGACCGGCTCGCAGAACCAGTTCGCCATTGTCCTCGACGGCAGGGTCATCTCGGCGCCGTCGACGAACGCCGCGATCACCGACGGCAACGCGCAGATCTCCGGCTCGTTCACCCAGGAGTCGTCGAAGACCCTGGCCGACCAGCTCAAGTACGGTGCGCTGCCGATCGGCTTCCAGGTGCAGAGCTCCGACAGCATCTCGGCGACGCTCGGATCCACGCAGCTCGCGAGCGGACTGCTCGCCGGCCTCATCGGACTGATCCTGGTCGTCGTCTACTCGATCGCGCAGTACCGCGTGCTCGGTGCCGTGACCATCGCGTCGCTGCTGGTGGCGGCGATCGTCACCTACCTCGTCGTGACGATCCTGTCCTGGCGCGAGGGCCTGCGGCTCTCGCTGGCGGGAGTGGCGGGTCTGATCGTCGCGATCGGCATCACGGCCGACTCGTTCATCGTCTACTTCGAGCGCATCCGCGACGAGCTGCGCGACGGCCGAGGGCTCGAGTCCTCGGTCGAGGCGGGCTGGCGGCGGGCGCTGCGCACGATCTTCGCGTCCGACATGGTGAACCTCCTCGCCGCCGTCGTGCTCTTCGCCCTGGCGGTCGGCAGCGTCCGCGGCTTCGCGCTCACGCTCGGCATCACCACGCTGATCGACCTCGTGGTCGTGATCCTCTTCACGCACCCGATGCTGCAGCTGCTCGCCACGACGAAGTTCTTCTCCGAGGGGCATCGGGCCTCCGGGCTGGATCCACGGGCGCTCGGTGCCGTCTACCGCGGCCGGGCGGCGTTCCGTCCGCAGGACGCGGTCGTCGCGGGCAAGGGCTCCTCCGCCGCCCGCGAGGCCGCGAAGCGCCAGACCATCGCCGAGCGCAAGGCCGCTGAGGCGGCCGGCCGGTCGACGTCCAACGATGCGAACGGGAAGGACGCGTGATGGCCAGCTTCTCGCAGTTCGGAAACGACCTCTACACCGGCAAGCGCTCCGTCGACTTCGTCGGCCGCCGCCGCACCTGGTACCTGATCTCGATCGTGATCATCCTGCTGACCGTCCTCGGGACGGCGGCGCGGGGCGGCTTCAACTTCAGCATCGAGTTCACCGGCGGCTCGGAGTTCACGGTCACGTCGCCGTCCAGCCTCGACCAGGACGCGGCGACCGATGCCGTGACGTCGGTCTCGGCCGACGCCGTCCCGCGCGTCTCGGTCGTCGGCGACGACTCGATCCGCGTGCAGACCAGCCAGCTCTCGACCGACGAGTCGACCGCTGTCCGCAACGCCCTGGCCGAGGCCTACAGCGTTCCCAACGATCAGGTCGCCTCCTCCTTCATCGGAGCGGCCTGGGGCTCGGACGTGACGCAGCAGGCGGTGCGCGGCCTGATCATCTTCGTGGTGCTCGCCGCCCTCGCCATGTGGGCGTACTTCCGCACCTGGAAGATGTCGCTCGCCGCCATCGTCGCCCTCCTGCACGACCTCGTGATCGTGGCAGGCGTCTACGGCATCACCGGCACGGAGGTGTCGCCCGCCGCGGTCATCGGCCTCCTCACGATCCTCGGGTACTCGCTCTACGACACGGTCGTGGTCTTCGACAAGATCCGCGAGAACACGGTCGAGGCGCTGGGGAGCACCACGCGCACCTTCTCCGAGACGGTGAACCTCGCCGAGAACCAGACCCTGGTCCGCTCGATCAACACCTCGATCGTGGCGGCCCTGCCGGTCGCGGCGATCCTCGTGATCGGCGCGTTCGTCCTCGGCGCCGGGACGCTGCGCGACATCTCGCTGGCGCTCCTGATCGGCATCATCGTGGGCACGTACTCCACGATCTTCGTGGCCGCCCCGCTCTACGCGCAGCTGCGCAGCCGCGAGCCCGAGATCTCGAAGCACGACAAGCGCGTCACCACGGCTCGCGAGCGCGCCGTGACACCTGTCGTCCAGGGCTCCTAGGAGGATCGCGATGGCCGAGTACGCACAGGTCTCCGCAGTCGACGCGGTCGGCCTCGTCGAGCGCGACGAGGTCTGGCTGCTCGACGTGCGCGAGCCGCACGAGTGGGCGCTCGGCCACGCGCCCACCGCGCACCACATCCCGATGGGCCAGATCGGCGAGCGGCAGGACGAGCTGCCGGCCGACGCGCCGATCCTCGTCGTCTGCCACTCGGGAGTCCGCTCGGCGATGGTGGTCCAGGCCCTCGATCGCGCCGGCTACGAGACGGCCAACATCGAGGCCGGGATGACGGCCTGGTCGGCGGCGGGCGGTGCGGTGGTCGCCGGCGACGGCACCCCCGGCCGCATCGACTGACATCCGTCCCGTCCGCCCACGGCGGAGCGGTCACCGCGGAGGTCGCCGCGGGCGATAATGGAGCGATGGAGATGCCCGCGTGAGCGACACGACGACCACGTCCTCGACGGCTGCCCTGCGCAGGCTCGTCCCGCGGATCTTCTCGCGTGCTCAGCCCTCCGGGGCGGTCGACACCCTCGTGCGCACTCTGCGGATGCACCACCCGAAGACCGACATCGCGCTGATCGAGCGGGCCTACTCGGTCGCCGAGCGCGCCCACGCCGGGCAGAAGCGCCGGAGCGGTGAGCCGTACATCACGCACCCCCTCGCCGTCGCGCAGATCCTCGCCGATCTCGGCATCGGCTCGAAGACGATCGCGGCCGCTCTGCTGCACGACACGGTGGAGGACACCGACTACACGCTCGACGAGCTCCGGGCCGACTTCGGCGACGAGGTCGCGATGCTGGTCGACGGAGTCACGAAGCTCGACAAGGTCAAGTACGGCGACAGCGCGCAGGCCGAGACCGTCCGCAAGATGATCGTCGCGATGTCGAAGGACATCCGCGTGCTGATCATCAAGCTCGCCGACCGCCTGCACAACGCCCGCACCTGGGGCTTCGTCCCGGCGGAGTCGGCGGCCCGCAAGGCGACGGAGACCCTCGAGATCTACGCCCCCCTGGCGCACCGCCTCGGCATCCAGGCGATCAAGTGGGAGCTCGAGGACCTCTCGTTCGCCGTGCTCTACCCCAAGATCTACAACGAGATCGAGAGCCTCGTGAAGGTGCGCACGCCGCAGCGCGAGGAGTTCGTCCAGAACGTCATCGACCTCATCAGCGAGGACCTCCGCGCCGGCAAGATCCGCGGCCGCGTCGTCGGCCGGCCGAAGCAGTACTACTCGATCTACCAGAAGATGGTCGTCCGCGGTCGCGAGTTCGACGAGATCTACGACCTCGTCGGCATCCGCGTGCTCGTCAACTCGGTGCGCGACTGCTACGCCGTGCTCGGCTCCATCCATGCGCGCTGGACCCCGATGCCGGGCCGCTTCAAGGACTACATCGCGACCCCCAAGTTCAACCTCTATCAGTCGCTGCACACGACCGTCGTGGGCCCGAAGGGCCGTGCGGTCGAGATCCAGATCCGCACCAACGAGATGCACCAGCACGCCGAGTTCGGCATCGCTGCGCACTGGAAGTACAAGGAGCAGATGGCCACCGGCAAGGTGCCCACCGACGGCTCGAACGACACCGACCTCGCCTGGCTCGCCCACCTCTCGGACTGGCAGTCCGAGACGACCGACCCCAACGAGTTCCTCGACTCCCTCCGCTTCGAGATCGGGGCCAAGGAGGTCTACGTCTTCACGCCGAAGGGCCGGGTCATCGGCCTGCCGACCGGCGCGACTCCGGTCGACTTCGCGTACGCGGTGCACACCGAGGTCGGTCACCGCACGATGGGGGCCAAGGTCAACGGCCGCCTCGTCCCGCTCGAGTCCTCGCTCACCACCGGCGACGTGGTCGAGGTGTTCACCTCGAAGAACCCCGATTCGGGCCCGAGCCAGGACTGGCTGAACTTCGTCCAGAGTCCCCGCGCCCGCAACAAGATCCGTCAGTGGTTCACCAAGGAGCGCCGCGACGAGGCCATCGAGCAGGGCAAGGACTCGATCGCCCGCGCGATGCGCAAGCAGAATCTGCCGCTGCAGAAGCTGATGAGCCAGGACACCTTCACCGAGGTGGCCAGCCAGCTGCGCTACAACGACGTCGAGGCGCTCTATGCGGCCGTCGGCGAGGGCCACGTCTCGACCCAGTCGGTGCTCGAGAAGGTCGTCGCCTCGATCCAGGGCGATCCGGAGTCGGACGAGAACGAGGTCACCCTCCCGCGCTCGCCCCGCCCGCGCAGCCGCAGCAGCGAGTCGGGCGTCCTCGTCAAAGGCGCTCCCGATATCCTCGTCAAGCTCGCCAAGTGCTGCACCCCCGTCCCCGGCGATCAGATCGTCGGCTTCGTCACCCGGGGCGCCGGCGTCTCGGTGCACCAGGCGAACTGCCACAACGTGCAGGAGCTGCTGAAGGAGCCGGAGCGGATCGTCGACGTCGAGTGGGCGCCGTCGTCCAAGAGCATCTTCCTGGTGCAGATCCAGGTCGAGGCGCTCGATCGGTCGGGCCTGCTCAGCGACGTCACCCGCGTGCTCTCGGAGCACCACGTCAACATCCTGTCGGCGACCGTGTCGACCTCGAGCGACCGCCTCGCGATCAGCCGCTTCGTCTTCGAGATGGGCGACACCACCCACCTCGATCGCGTGCTGAACGCCGTCCGCCGGATCGACGCGGTCTACGACGTGTATCGGGTCAACGCCGGCTGAGCCCCTCACGGAGCGACCGCGGGCGACTCGGTGCCGCCCGCGGCGCCGAGCGCCGTCCTCAGGCGGTCCTCCGCGATCCGTCGACCCGCCACGGTGGGCCCGGCACCGGGTCGGAGACGCTCGAGCAGCTCGGGCAGCGAAGTCCCGGTCGCCGCGGCCAGGGTGCGCAGCAGGGCGTCGTCGCACTCGCCGCGGGTTCTCGCGAGGTCGATCAGCGTCCGCTCGGGAGTCGTCACGAGGCACCCGCCGATGACGAGGACGTCGGCGTCCGTCAGGCGGACCTCGTGGTAGCGGACCCGGGACAGGACCGGCGGATGCAGCCTGTTGCGGCGGTCGATCGAGGCGCTGTGGATCCTCGGCGGGTCGATCGTCGCGCCGTGGATCCAGGCCGCTGAGCGCCGATCGGCGACCGTCCCGCGGGGGAGGACCGCGAGCAGCGCCGCTGCGCGCACCGCCGGCCCGAGCGGCAGATCGGCGACGAGGTAGCCCTCGTCGACCGCGATCAGCTCGCCGTCGAGGCGGGCGGCGCAGAGCTCGGCGAGGGGCAGGTGCCCGGGGAGCAGAACGGAGGGGAGGCGCGTCATCCACTCAGAGTGGACGAGGCGCCTCCCCTCCGGGACGTCATCGGCGAGTCTGTGGACAGATCCGCGTCAGCCGGGGAGGTGGGGGAGCTCAGCCGAGCGCGTCGAGCCAGACCTTGCGGGCGTCGAGCGCCTCCTGGGCCTGCTGGATCGCCGCACGGTCGCCGCGCGCCTTCGCCTCGTCGAGCTCGTCCTGCAGCTTCTGGATCGCCGCGGTCAGCTGCGACGCGAGCCCCTCCGAGCGCGCCTTGCGCTCGGGGTTGCTGCGGTTCCAGTGGTCCTCGTCCAGCTTGCGCACGTGGGCCTCGACCTTGCGGAGGCGGTCCTCGATCGTGCGGACCTGCTCGCGCGGGACCCGTCCGACGGCGTCCCAGCGCTCCTGGATCGAGAGCAGGACCCGCTTGGCCTTCTCGCGGTCCTCCTCCTGCAGGAGCGGCTCGGCCTCCTCGAGAAGGGCGAGCTTGAGGTCGAGGTTCTCGGTGTACTCGACGCTCTCCTGCGCGACGATCTCGGCCTTGGCGCCGTAGATCGCGTCGCCGGCGGCCTTGAAGCGCGCCCAGAGCGCGTCATCGAACCGCTTGCCCGCGCGCCCGGCGACCCGCCACTGCTCCAGCAGGGCGCGGTACTCCGGGATCGCCTCGGCTCCGCGCGATACGAGGGCCTCCGCCTGGTCGATGAGCGCCTGCTTGGCCGACTTCGCCTCACGGTGCGAGGAGTCGAGATCGGCGAAGAACGCCTTGCGGTTCTGCTCGATCGTGGTGCGGGCACCGCGGAAGCGGCGCCACAGCTCGTTCGCCTCGTTCTTGGGCAGTCGAGGACCCTGCTGCTGGTGGTTCTGCCAGCGGGCGAACAGGTCGTCGATGGCGGCGCTGGCCTGCTTCCACTGCGTCTTGGCCGGGTCGACGGCCGCGAGGGCCTCGGCCTCGGCGACGATGGCCTCGCGGTGCGCGAGAGCCTCGGCCAGCGCGGCCTTCGACTCTGCGGCCTGCTGCTCCGTCAGATCCTCGACGGAGCCGCCGAGCGCACCGATGCGCTTCTGCAGCGACTCGAGGTCTCCGACGGCGCGGGCGTCGGCGATCGCCGCGGTCAGCGACTGCACGGCGCGGGCGACGTCTCCCGCCGGAGCACCCCGCTTCGCGCGCTGCTCGAGCAGCGAGACCTGCCCGGCCAGCTCGACGTACTTGCGCTCGTAGTAGGCGAGCGCCTCCTCGGGAGTCGCATCGGGGTACTGGCCGACCTCGCGCTCCCCGTCGCCGACGCGGACGTAGACCGTCCCGTCGTCGCCGACCCGTCCCCACGGCTGCTGGTCACTCATCGCTCGGAGCCTCACCTTGCTGTTCGATGTCGTGCTGTTCGATACCGGACTCGTCCCCGTCGTCTCCGACAGCGGACCCCTCGGTATTGGGCTGTTCTCTCACAGCCCGGTCGTCGGCCGGTGTGGCACGACGGCCGGTGGGCCGGTGACCGCGCTCGGCCGCGAACGGGCAGTGGGGTTCAGCCTATTGCACTCCCCGCATCCGGGGTTCGTGCCCGGGGCGGCGGGGCGCCGCAGCGCTACTGGACGGTGACGGAGGTGATGGCGACCGGCTCGGCGGGGGCGCCGTCACCGGATCCGTCGGCGGTGCCCTTCGCGACGACGTCGCTGGTCAGGGTGTCGAGCCCCGAGGTGACCTGGCCGATCACGGTGTAGCCGCCCGCGGCGTCGGCCGGGAGCTCGGTGTCCTGGTAGACCATGAAGAACTGGCTGCCCTGGCTGTAGCCGTTGCCCGACTGGCGGGCCATCGCGATCGTGCCCGCCGGGTAGACCCCGTCGGCGGGGGCGTTCTCGACCGGCCCGTAGCTGTAGCCGGGCCCGCCGGTGCCGTCGCCGTTCGGATCGCCGCACTGCAGCACGTAGAGCCCCTCGGTGGTGAGGCGGTGGCACGAGACGCCGTCGTAGAAGCCCGACTGCGTGAGCGAGATGAACGACGACACGGCCTGAGGAGCGGCGGCACCGGCGAGCGTGATGCCGAGCGCGTCGGTGTTGATCGTCATGGTGCCGGTCCAGTCGCGGCCCTCGGCGATGTCGCTCGAGGGGACGTCCCCGGTGTTCGCTCCGGTGGCGGCCGGCGTCGGCGTGGCGCTCTCGGAGGTCGTCGGCTCGGCGACCGGGGTGCCGGGCCCGCCGGAGAAGTAGAAGAGCTGGGCGGCGACCGCCAGGGCGATCACGATCACTCCGGCGACGGCGGCGATGACGTTGTCGCGGGTCCGGCGCTTCACGCGGGTCCGGTGGAGGCTCTGGCGGGCCTGGTAGGCCCGGAGCCGGGTGCGCGCCTCGCGGTCGTTCGACTTGCCTTGAGCCACGTGTTCCTCCGCCGTGTCCGATCGCGCCCCAGTCCGGCGCGGCGGTCCGCGCGAGCGCGAACGGCGTAGAGCCTACGAGAATCGGCCGATCGTCGACAAAACGCGTCCTCCGGAGCGACCTGGCGGGCTCCGTCGTCCCGTCCCGGTGTCGGAGGCCGTCGTTACGCTGGACGGCATGACCATGCAGCAGGCAGGACTCCGCTCGGGGGCGACTCCGCTCGCGGTGCGGATGCGGCCGCGCAGCCTCGACGAGGTCGCCGGCCAGCGCCACCTGCTCACCCCCGGCTCCCCGCTCGTCGCCCTCGCGGCCGACAAGACCGGCGAGCGCGGAGCTGTCTCGGTCATCCTCTGGGGCCCTCCCGGCACCGGCAAGACCACGCTCGCCCAGGCGGTCGCGCACTCCAGCGGGCGCCGCTTCGTCGAGCTGTCCGCGGTGACCGCCGGGGTGAAGGACGTGCGCCAGGTGATGGAGGAGGCGCTTTCCACCCGCGATCTGTACGGCACCTCGACCGTCCTCTTCCTCGACGAGATCCACCGCTTCACGAAGGCCCAGCAGGATGCGCTGCTCCCCGGTGTCGAGAACGGCTGGGTCATCCTCATCGCCGCCACCACCGAGAACCCGTCCTTCTCGGTCATCGCCCCGCTGCTCTCGCGGTCGCTGCTGCTGACCCTGGAGCCGCTGAGCGACGACGACCTCGGGATCCTGGTCGATCGAGCCCTCACCGACGAGCGCGGGCTCCGCGGTTCCGTCGAGCTCGCCGACGAGGCGCGCGCGAGCATCGTGCGCCTCGCCTCCGGAGACGCACGGCGCGCCCTCACAGCGCTCGAGGCGGCGGCGACCTCGGCGCGCTCGGAGGCACGGGAGGCGGATCGCGTCGCGCTCGCGGAGCGCTCCGACGGGTCGGACGACGACGAGGACGACGAGGAGGAGGAGGAGGAGGAGGACGCTCCCGAGGCCGCCGAGCCCGGCCTGCCGCTCATCACCACCGAGGTGGTCGCCCGCGCCGTCGACCGAGCGCTGCTGCGCTACGACCGCAACGGCGACGAGCACTACGACGTCATCAGCGCCTTCATCAAGTCGATCCGCGGATCCGACGTCGACGCGGCGCTGCACTACCTGGCCCGGATGATCGAGGCGGGGGAGGATCCGCGCTTCATCGCCCGCCGCATCATCGTCTCGGCGTCCGAGGACATCGGCATGGCCGATCCGCAGGCCCTGGTCGTCGCGATCGCCGCCGCCGACGCCGTCCAGTTCATCGGGATGCCCGAGGGGCGCATCCCGCTCGCCCAGGCGGTCGTGCACCTGGCCACCGCTCCCAAGTCGAACGCCTCCTACTCCGCCATCGACCTCGCCATCGCCGATGTGCGCGCCGGGAAGGCCGGCCGGGTGCCGGCGCACCTGCGCGATGCGCACTACCCCGGAGCGAAGCGGCTCGGGCACGGCAAGGGCTACCGCTATCCGCACGACGCCGACCTCGGAGTGCTCGAGCAGCAGTACCTCCCCGACGCGCTGGAGGGCGCGCGCTACTACCGGCCGACCGAGCACGGGAACGAGCGCGACGTCTCGGCCCGGCTCGCGAAGCTGCTGCGGATCATCCGCGGCAAAGGCTGACGCCTCCCGCCTCTCCTCTGCCGCGTTCCTGTCAGCGGGTGACGCCCGCGACCCGAGGTGGTAGTCTTGCGAGGTTGCCCACCGCTCTGTAGCCGAGCGGAGCAGCGATCCCTCTGAATCGCGCAGTTCGTCACCGCGGTCACCCTTCCGCACGCACCCGCGAGCGGACACGACCACGGCGTCCGCCCTCCTCCCGGAGCAGGCGGTCGAGAGCTGCGACCGAACCTCTCAGACCTTGGAAGGACCACAGTGTCGACCACCTCACGTACCCGCTCGAAGACGCGCCTGTCGCGCGCCCTCGGCATCCCCCTGACCCCGAAGGCCGCCCGCTACCTCGAGAAGCGTCCCTACGCTCCCGGTGAGCACGGCCGCTCGAAGCGCAAGGCGGACTCCGACTACGCCGTCCGCCTTCGTGAGAAGCAGCGTCTGCGCGCCCAGTACGGCATCCGCGAGAAGCAGCTGCGCATCGCCTTCCAGGAGGCGCGCCGCACCCAGGGCCTGACCGGTGAGAACCTGGTCGAGCTCCTCGAGATGCGTCTCGACGCCCTCGTCCTGCGCTCGGGCTTCGCCCGCACCACGGCGCAGGCCCGCCAGTTCGTCACCCACCGCCACATCATGGTGGACGGCAAGACGGTCGACCGCCCCTCCTTCCGCGTGAAGCCGGGCCAGGTCATCCACGTCAAGCCGCGCTCCGAGGGCACCGACCCGTTCCAGGTCGCTGCCGCCGGTGGACACGTCGACGTGCTCCCCAAGACCCCGGGCTACCTCGAGGTCGAGATCGACAAGCTCCAGGCGACGCTGCTGCGCCGCCCGAAGCGCGCCGAGGTCCCCGTGACCTGCGAAGTGCAGTTCGTCGTCGAGTACTACGCGGCTCGCTGAGTCGACCCCCGCACGAGGAAGGCCCCGGTCCACGCCGGGGCCTTTCCCGTTAAGTCCCCGCGACGGGCCGTGCGGAGCCCCCGCCGCCCCGCGTCTAGGCTGGAGTGCCGCAACGCGCGGCGTCGAGAGGGAGGTCACCGTGTCCGGTGGAGACATCGCAGGACTCATCGCCGCGGGCGTGTTCGCGATACTGGTCGCGATCGCGGCCATCCCCCTCTGGAAGCTCGGGCGCGTCTTCGACAGCACCAGCGAGGCGATCAAGCAGGCCAGCGACGGCCTGACCCCGATCCTCGACGAGTCGGCCTCGACGCTCCGCGAGGCGAACCAGCAGCTCGCCCGCGTCGACACCATCACGAAGGACGTCGCCGAGGTCACCGGCAACGTCAACGCGCTCGTCGCCCTCACGGCCGCCACGATCGGCGGGCCGCTGATCAAGCTGGCCGGCTTCACGGCAGGCGTCCGTGCCGTGCTCGTGGCGGGTCGCACCGCCGACAAGGCCGGTGCCGCCGTCGGCCGCAGTGCCGCGAAGGCCTCCAAGCGCACCCGCAGGTCCGCCTCCAGGTAGCCCGGGGCTCGCGCCCTACAATCGAGAAGGCTCGCGCACCCCGCCGCCGTGGAAGGAACCCCCGTGAAGAATCTCGTCCTGATCGTCGTCGGGGTCGGCCTCGGCTTCGCCCTCGCGCACCAGGTCGCCCGGACTCCCGCCGGCGCCCGCCTGTTCGAAGACCTCAACCGCACGGCGAAGGAGCTGGGCGAGGCCGTCTCGGACGGCTATCACCAGCGCGAGGCCGAGCTCAAGGCCGCCATCGGCGAGGGCTGAGACCCCGCCACCCGACATCCGCGTCGTTCACCGACCGAACCGTAACGGAACCCATGCAGACCGCTGACATCCGCAACCGCTGGCTCGACTTCTTCGGGAGCCGCGGTCACACCGTGGTCCCCTCCGCCTCCCTCGTGAGCGAGGACCCGAGCCTCCTCTTCACGGTCGCCGGCATGGTGCCGTTCGTGCCCTACCTCACCGGAGTCGTCCCGGCGCCGTACCCGCGCGCGACGAGCGTGCAGAAGTGCATCCGCACCAACGACATCGAAGAGGTCGGCAAGACCCCGAGGCACGGCACGTTCTTCCAGATGAACGGCAACTTCTCGTTCGGCGACTACTTCAAGGAGGGGGCGATCGGCTACGCCTGGGAGCTCCTCACCGGTCTCGAGAGCGACGGCGGCTACGGCTTCGACGAGAAGGACCTCTGGGTCACCGTCTACAAGGACGACGACGAGGCCATCGCGCTCTGGAAGAAGATCGCGGGCCTCCCCGACGAGCGCATCCAGCGGCTCGACAAGGACACCAACTACTGGTCGACCGGTCAGCCCGGCCCGGCCGGCCCCTGCTCCGAGATCTTCTTCGACCGCGGCCCCGCCTACGGCATCGATGGCGGCCCCGCCACCGACGACGACCGCTACGTCGAGATCTGGAACCTCGTCTTCATGCAGTACCTGCGCGGGGAGGGCACGAGCAAGGTCGACTTCGACATCCTGGGCGAGCTGCCGCGCAAGAACATCGACACCGGCATGGGCCTCGAGCGCGTCGCGTTCCTCAAGCAGGGCGTCGAGAACATGTACGAGATCGACCAGGTGCGCCCGGTCCTCGACCGCGCGTCCGAGCTCTCGGGCCGCCGCTACGGCGCCGTGCACGAGGACAACGTCCGGATGCGCGTCATCGCCGACCACGTCCGCTCCTCGCTGATGCTGCTCTCCGACGGCGTGACGCCGTCGAACGAGGGGCGCGGCTACATCCTCCGCCGCCTCATGCGCCGCACGGTGCGCGCGATGCGCCTGCTCGGAGTCGACACGGCAACGTTCCCCGAGCTGTTCGCCGCCTCGCGCGACGCGATGGCGGCCGCCTACCCCGAGGTGCGGGACGACTACGAGCGGCTCTCGACCAGCGCGTTCGGCGAGGAGGAGGCGTTCCTACGCACCCTCGCCGCCGGCACCGAGATCCTCGACCTCGCGGTGCTGAAGACCAAGAAGGCCGAGGCCGCGACGCTCCCGGGCGACACCGCGTTCCTCCTGCACGACACCTTCGGCTTCCCGATCGACCTCACGCTCGAGATCGCCGAGGAGTCGGGGCTCGCGGTCGACCGCGAGGCGTTCGACTCGCTCATGACCGCGCAGCGCACCCGCGCGAAGGCCGATGCGAAGTCGAAGAAGTCGGCCCTCGCCGACCTCTCGGTCTACGCCGACTTCCGCGCCCGCGGCGAGACCCTCTTCACCGGCTACGACGTCCTCGAGACCGAGTCCCGCATCGTCGGACTGATCGTCGGCGGCCACGTCGTCACGAAGGCCGTCGCGGGCGACATCGCCGAGGTCGTCCTCGAGGCCACGTCGCTCTACGCCGAGTCGGGCGGTCAGGAGGCGGACGCGGGTCGCATCGTCGGCTCCGGCTTCGACCTCGAGGTCCTCGACGTGCAGAAGCCCGTCAAGGGGCTCATCAGTCACACGGTCCAGGTCGCGAGCGGCGAGGTGGGCGTCGGCGACGCCGCCACCTCCGTCGTCGACCGCGACTGGCGCCGCGGCGCGACCCAGGCGCACTCGGGCACCCACCTCATCCACGCCGCGCTCCGGCAGGTCCTCGGCCCGCAGGCGCACCAGTCGGGCTCCTACAACAAGGCCGGCTACCTGCGCCTCGACTTCTCGTGGAACCAGGCTCTCTCGCTCGAGACCCGGAGCGAGATCGAGGACATCGCCAACACCGCCATCCGCGACAACCTCGAGGTCGTCACCCGCGAGCTCCCGCTCGACGAGGCGAAAGCGCTCGGCGCGATGGCCCTGTTCGGCGAGAAGTACGGCGACGTCGTGCGCGTCGTCGACATCGGCGGTCCCTGGTCGCGCGAGCTCTGCGCCGGCACCCACGTCGGCACCTCCGCCGAGGTCGGCCTGATCAGCCTGGTCAGCGAGTCGTCGGTCGGATCCACGAACCGCCGCGTCGAGTCGCTCGTCGGCCGCGAGGCGTTCAAGGACCTGGCCGCCGAGCGCGCCCTGGTCGGCACGATCTCGTCATCGCTCAAGACGCCCCGCGAGCAGCTGCCCGAGCGCATCTCCGAGCTCGTCGCGAGCCTCAAGGCCGCCGAGAAGAAGATCGCGGCCTTCGAGGCGCGCGCTCTCGCCGACCGCGTGCCCGCGATCGCAGCGAACCGCCGCACCGTCGGCGGAGTCACCGTCGTCGCCGAGAACATCGGCACCGCAGGCTCCACCGACGAGCTCCGCTCCCTCGTCACCTCCGTGCGCGAGCGCCTCGGCCAGGAGGCGGCGGTCGTCGCCCTCGCGGCGGACGTGTCCGGCAAGCCCGCCGTCATCGTCGCCACCAACCAGGCCGCCCGCGACCTCGGCCGGAAGGCGGGCGTCCTCGCCCGCCGTGCCGCCGGGATCCTCGGCGGAGGCGGAGGCGGCAAGGACGACCTCGCGCAGGGTGGTGGCTCGGACGTCTCGGCGATCGGCGCGGCACTCGAGGCCGTCGTGACGGAAGCGACCCGCTGAATGGAGCGGTTCGGCGTGCGGCTCGGCATCGACGTGGGTCGCTCCCGCATCGGAGTCGCGCGCTCGGACGCCGACGGACTGCTCGCGCTGCCGGTCGAGACCGTCGCGCGCGCGGAGGACGACTCCGACATCGCCCGCATCGCGGCGATCGCCGCGGAGTACGACGCCCGCGCGATCGTCGTCGGCCTGCCCCTGTCGCTGTCCGGAGGCGAGACCGCCTCCACCGACGACGCGCGCTCCTTCGCGGCGCGGGTCGCCTCGGCCGTGCCCTCCGCGCCGGTCCGGCTCGTCGACGAGCGGCTCTCGACCGTCACCGCCCAGGGCGCCCTGCACCTCTCGGGCCGCAGCACCCGCGGCTCCCGCACCGTGATCGACCAGATCGCCGCCGTGGTGATCCTGCAGCACGCCATCGATTCCGAGCGCTCCTCCGGTACCCCGGCGGGCAGCGCGCTCGAACCGAACGAAGGACGACCAACCCGTGACCGACGTCCCCCCGAGCCGCCGCGCCGCCCGCGCAGCCGAGGCCGATCATCAGAGTCCGCAGTCCCAGGATCCGTCGTCCGCCTCGAGTGAGGTCCCGGCCGGGAACGATCCGCTCGACCGGCTCTTCTCCGGGCCGGACGTGCCGGCACCCCGCGATCGCGGTGTCGCCGTCGCGCCCGCGCACCCGGAGGCGGCTCCCGCTCCCAGGCGCCGCAAGCGCGAGCGGAAGCCGCGCAACCGCCGTGGACTGATCGGCGGGCTGCTCGCCTTCGGTGTGTTCGTGGCGCTCGTCGCGGTCGCCGTGACGATCTTCATCGAGCCGGTGCGAGCGCTCTTCGCGGAGCCGGAGACCACCGACTACACCGGCACCGGCACCAGCGAGGTCGTCTTCACGATCCACCAGGGCGACACGGGGAGCGACATCGCAGCGAACCTCGCGACCGACGGCGTCATCAAGTCGTCCCCGCCGTTCTACGACCTCCTCGTCTCGCAGACCCCGGAGCCCGTGTTCCAGCCCGGCGCCTACTCGCTGAAGGCCGAGATGAGCGCGAAGGCCGCCCTCTCCGCCCTGCTCGACTCGGAGTCGACCCGCCTCGCCAACACGTTCGTCATCCCGGAGGGCACCGCCCTCGCGTCGGCCCTGCCGCTGATCTCCGACGGCACCGGCGTCCCCCTCGCCGATCTGCAGGCGGCTGCGGCCGACTGGGGCTCCTTCGGGCTCCCGGCCGAGGCGACCAGCCTCGAGGGCTTCCTCTTCCCCGCGACGTACGACGTCGATCCGAGCACCCCGGCGCACGACATCCTGCAGACGCTCGTCGACCGGATGTACCAGTCGCTCGACGCCGCGGGGGTGCCCGTCGACCAGCGCTACCGGACCGTGGTCTTCGCGTCGCTCGTGCAGCGCGAAGCGCGCGTCGCGGAGGACTTCCCGAAGGTCGCGCGGGTGTTCCAGAACCGGCTCGACCAGGGCTGGCGCCTCCAGTCGGACGCCACCGTCGCCTACGGCACGGGAGCGACCGACCGCGTCACGACGACCGATGCCGAGCGCGACGACGCGAACAACATCTACAACACCTATCAGCGCGACGGGCTGCCTCCCGCGCCGATCTCGAACCCCGGTGACGTCGCCATCGACGCCGTGCTGCGCCCCGCCGACGGCACCTGGATGTACTTCGTCACCGTGAACCTCGAGACCGGCGAGACGGTCTACTCCACGACCGACGCCGAGCACGAGGCCGCCGTCGCGCAGTGGCAGGCCTGGATGCGGGACCACCCGGAGTACCAGTGATCGAGGGTCCGAGGCGCCTCGCGGTCCTCGGATCCCCGATCGCGCACTCGAAGTCGCCCGCGCTGCACGCGGCGGCCTACGGCGTGCTCGGGCTCGAATGGACCTACACGGCCGTCGAGGCCACCGAGGCGACGCTCGCCGATGTGATCGCGCGGGAGCGCTGGCACGGGCTGTCGCTGACGATGCCGCTGAAGCACGCCGTCCGGCCGCTGCTCGCCGAGGAGGATCTGGTCGCGCGGGCGACGGGCGCCGTCAACACGGTGCTCGTCGAGGGGGAGCGGCTCCGGGGCTTCAACACCGACGTCGCGGGGATCGTCCGCGCCCTCGCCGAGGCGGGGATCACCTCGGCCGACCGGGTCGAGGTGCTGGGCGGAGGCGCGACCGCCGCCTCCGCGATCGCCGCCGCCGCCGAGCTGGGCGCCGCGCGGGTGACCGTGACGCTGCGCTCTCCCGAGAGGGCGGCGGCCCTCGAGCCCGTCGCGACCGCCCTCGGGGTCGTCCTCGACGTCCGCCCGTTCGCCGACTGGGAAAGCGGCGCGCCGCATCCGCTCGTCGTCTCGACCCTGCCGGGGGGCGCTGCCGACGCTCTGCGCGTGCCCGACGTGGTCGCCGCCTCCTCGACGCTGTTCGACGTGGCGTACTCGCCCTGGCCGAGCACCCTCGCGCTCCGCTGGCGCGCGGCGGGGTCGCCGGTCGTCTCGGGCTTCGGCATGCTGCTGCACCAGGCGCTCGTGCAGGTGCGGATCTTCGCCGGGGGAGATCCCGCGGTTCCGCTGCCGCGGGAGGGCGCGGTGCTCGAGGCGATGCGCGCGGCGGTCCCGGTCGATCCCGGCGCCTGAGATCGGGCGCCGGAGCGCATGTGCGAGAATCGTGGGATGCTCCGTTGGCTCACGGCCGGGGAATCCCACGGTCCCGAACTCGTCGCCGTCCTCGAAGGACTCCCCGCAGGCGTCCCCGTCTCCCTCGACGACATCAGGGCGGATCTCGCCCGCCGCAAGCTCGGCTACGGCCGTGGCGCGCGGATGAACTTCGAGCAGGACGAACTGGCGGTGTCCTCCGGAATCCGCCACGGCGCCACGATGGGCAGCCCCATCGCGCTGCGCATCGGCAACACGGAGTGGCCGCGCTGGGTCGACGTCATGTCGGCAGAGCCGCGCGATCCCGAGACCCTGCCGAAGGGCCGCGGCGCCGCGCTCACCCGCCCGCGCCCCGGGCACGCCGACCTGGTCGGCATGCAGAAGTACGGCTTCCCGGAGTCGCGCAACGTGCTCGAGCGCGCCTCCGCCCGCGAGACGGCCGCCCGCGTCGCACTGGGCGCCGTCGCCCGCCGGTTCCTCGGCGAGCTCGGCATCACCCTCGTCAGCCACACCCTCGCGATCGGCCCGGTCCGCGTCCCCGAGGGCTCGGCGCTGCCGACCCCGGACGATGTCGACGCCCTCGACGCCGATCCGCTGCGCTGCCACGACGCCGCCACGAGCGCGCTGATGGTGGCCGAGGTCGACCGGGCGCACGACGACGGCGACACGCTCGGCGGCGTCGTCGAGGTGCTCGCCTACGACCTCCCCCCGGGTCTCGGCTCCTACGTGCACTGGGACCGCCGGCTCGACGCACAGCTCGCCGCCGCGCTCATGGGCGTCCAGGCGATCAAGGGCGTCGAGGTCGGCGACGGCTTCCTCACCACGACCCGCCGGGGCTCCGAGGCGCACGACGAGCTGTTCCAGGCCTCAGGAGGCATCGGCCGCTCGAGCGACCGCGCCGGCGGCACCGAGGGCGGCATGAGCACCGGCACCGTCCTGCGCGTCCGCGCGGGGATGAAGCCGATCGCGACTGTTCCGCACGCCCTCCGCACCGTCGATGTGTCGACGGGAGAGGCGGCCGGCGCGCACCACCAGCGCTCCGACGTCTGCGCCGTTCCCGCCTCCGGCGTGGTCGCGGAGGCGATGGTCGCCCTCGTGCTCGCCAACGCCGTGCTCGAGAAGTTCGGCGGCGACAGCGTCACCGAGACCCGCCGCAACCTCCAGGGCTACCTCGCCGCGATCCCGGGGGAGCTGCGGACCCTGCCCGCGAGCGACCCGGCGCTCGGCCTCGCCTGATGCGCGCCGGCTCCCGGGCGACGGCCCGCTGATGGCGGGTCACGATACCGGCGCGACTCGCGCGCGCGTCGTCCTGATCGGCCCGATGGGCGCGGGCAAGACGACGATCGGCAAGCGGGTCGCGAAGGCCCTGGCGGCCGAGTTCGTCGACTCCGACGCCGAGTTCGTCCGGATGCACGGTCCGATCGCCGCCTACTTCGATCGGCACGGCGAGGACGCCTTCCGCCGCGAGGAGCGCTCGATCGTCGAGCGCCAGGTGGGCCGCGACGTCGTGCTGAGCCTCGGCGGCGGTGCCGTGCTCGATCCGGCCACGCAGGCCGACCTGGCCGATGTCCCCGTCGTCCTCCTGACCACCACGGCCGAGGCCGTCGCCTCGCGCCTGGGCTCCGGCGTCCGCCCGCTCGTGCGCGGGGGAGTGGCCGACTGGACGCGCCTGCACGAAGCGCGGCGGCCGACTTACGACGCGCTGGCGGATCACACCGTCGACACCTCCCGGCGGCCGATCACCCTGATCGCGGCCGAGGTCGCCGACTGGGTGCGCGACCGCCACCGCGCCGAGCACCCGCCCTTCGACGACGCGACCGCCGCCGGCGGACCCGCACCGACAGAATCGGCGGCCGAGACCGGCCGCCCGAGTGGAAGACAGTCATGACCGACGGCACCACCGCCCTCACCGTCTCCGGAGACAACGGCTACGACATCACCGTCGGCCGGGGACTCCTCGACGGCCTCGCCGACGCGATCGGGCCCCGCGCCGCCAAGGTGCTGATCGTGCACCCGCCGACCCTCGCGGTCCTCGCCGCCGAGATGCGCGAGAGCCTCCTCGAGCGCTACGAGGTGCTCCTCGCGGAGGTCCCGGACGCCGAGGCGGCCAAGCGCGTCGAGGTCGCCGCCTTCTGCTGGCAGGTGATGGGGCAGTCGGACTTCACCCGGACCGACGTGGTCGTCGGCTTCGGCGGCGGAGCGATCACCGACCTCGCCGGCTTCGTGGCGGCCACCTGGCTGCGGGGCGTCGACCTCGTCCAGGTCCCGACGACCGTGCTCGGCATGGTCGACGCCGCGGTCGGCGGCAAGACCGGCATCAACACGGCCGAGGGCAAGAACCTCGTCGGAGCGTTCCACGCGCCGCGCGCCGTCGTCGCCGATCTCGACGTGCTCACCAGCCTCCCGCGCAACGAGATCCTCGCGGGCTTCGGCGAGATCGTGAAGTACGGCTTCATCGCGGAGCCCGAGATCCTCGACATCATCGAGTCCGACGTCGACCTCGCGACCGACCCGACCTCCGAGGAGTTCCGGCGTCTGGTCGAGCTCTCGATCGGCATCAAGGCTCGGGTCGTCGGCGAGGACTTCACCGAGCAGGGCCTGCGCGAGATCCTGAACTACGGTCACACCCTCGGCCACGCCATCGAGCACGCCGAGCGCTACCAGTGGCGGCACGGAGCGGCGGTGTCGGTCGGCATGGTCTTCGCCGCCGAGCTCTCGCGCTTGACCGGCACGCTCAGCGACGCCGTCGTCGATCGGCACCGGAGCGTGCTCGAGTCGCTGACCCTGCCGACGAGCTACCCGCTCGGCCGGTGGGAGACGCTGCTCGCCTCCATGCAGCGCGACAAGAAGTCGCGCGCGGGCATCCTCCGCTTCGTGGTGCTCGACGACCTCGCGCGGCCGAGCATCCTGCAGGGTCCCGAGACCTCGCTCCTCTTCGCGGCGTACCAGGAGATCGGCGCGTAGGAAGGCGCCTACGCGCCGCCGCCCAGGGCCGCGGTCCGGGCGGCGGTGTACTCCGCCTCGGTGATCGTGCCCGCCGCACGGAGATTCTCGAGCTCGGCGAGGCGGTCGGCGAGTGGACGGTCGGCGGCGAGACCGCCCTTGGCGAAGCGGGCGGCGACTTCGGTCTGCAGGGTGAGCGGATTCACTCCGAGCTTCTTCGCGCGGCGGACGTTGGCGACGACGATCACGACCATGATCACGACGACCACGCCGAAGAAGATCGGGAAGAACGTCGTTATGACGGTGAAGAGTCCTGAGGATCCGGGATCCGAGGGGATGTCCATCTGTCTCTCCTTCTCGCGCGTGATCCTCCACCGTCCCGCGCGGAGGGCGCGGGGTCAAGCCGCTCGGACCCGGCGTCCAGGCTCGGGCCGCCGGGAGCGCCCTCGGCTTCGAGGCGGTCTTCGACTACACTCGACGGGTTGGCCGTACCGGCCGATATCGCCGTGCCCGGAGCCGGGCGACGCGGCAGCAGACTTCCACCGAAACGGATCCCCCTTCGCATGGCCTCTACCACCGACATCAAGAACGGCACCGTCCTCAACATCGACGGTCAGCTCTGGAACGTCATCGACTTCCAGCATGTGAAGCCGGGCAAGGGCGGCGCGTTCGTCCGCACGAAGATGAAGAACGTGCTCACGGGCAAGGTCGTCGACAAGACCTTCAACGCCGGCGCGAAGATCGAGACCGCCAACGTCGACCGTCGCGACTTCCAGTACCTCTACCGCGACGGTGCCGACTTCGTCTTCATGGACACCAGCGACTACGACCAGGTGACGGTCCCCGAGGCCGTCGTCGGCGACGCGGCCAACTTCATGCTCGAGAACCAGAACGTGACGCTCGCCCTGCACGAGGGCGACCCGATCTACATCGACCTCCCCGCCTCCGTGGTCCTCGAGATCACCTACACCGAGCCGGGCCTCCAGGGCGACCGCTCGACCGGAGGCACCAAGCCCGCGACGGTCGAGACCGGCTACCAGATCCAGGTCCCGCTGTTCCTCGAGCTCGGCACGAAGGTCAAGGTGGATACCCGCACGGGCGACTACCTCGGCCGCGTCAGCTGAGCCGGGCCACCGGTGAGTGCTCGCACGAAGGCGCGCAAGCGCGCCCTCGACATCCTCTACAACGCCGACGTCCGGCAGATCTCCTTCGCGCAGTCGCTCCGCTCGGAGGCCGAGCGCGCGGTGAACGAGCCGGCGCGCGAGGCCTCCTGGCTCTACGCCCGCGAGATCGTCGACGGAGTCATCGACCACGCCGACGAGATCGACGCGCTGATCTCCGACCTCGCCCAGGGCTGGACCCTGTCGCGCATGCCGATGGTCGACCGCGCGATCCTCCGGATCGGCGTCTGGGAGATCCTGCACAACGACGCGGTGCCCGACGGCGTCGCGATCTCGGAGGCGGTGGAGGCGGCGACCGTCCTCTCGACCGACGACTCCGCCGGCTTCATCAACGGCCTGCTCGCCTCGGTCGCGGAGACGCGCGCGACGGCGTGACTCCGCGTTCGTCCGCTCGCCGTGTCTCCTCGGCGCTGCTGTCCTCCCCTCCCTCGCTGATCGAGTAGCCCGCGAAGCGGGCGTATCGAGATCCACCAGCTTCAGAAGGCCGGAGCAGAAGCCGCCTCTGTTGAAGCTCGTGGGTCTCGACACGCCCCTGCGGGGCTACTCGACCAGCATGCAGGGGCGCCGGGCGCCGCCTTCCTCCTCACCATTGTGATACGGAGCGGCTTCATCGCTGGACGCCGCCTGCGGGTGGGGTGCCGGGCGACTCGGACCTATACTCGACGAGGCTTTTCCTTTAACAGCCGTCCAGTGAGGCGGGGAAGGAGGTCGGTGTGACGGCACGAACAGTGCTCAACGACGCTGACATCACGCGCGCGCTGACGCGCATCGCTCACGAGATCCTCGAGTCGAACCGCGGCGCCGACTCGCTGGTGATCCTCGGGATCCCGACGCGCGGCGTCGTCCTCGCCCGGCGCATCGCCGAGACGATCGCCCGCATCGAGCCCGACGCCGATCCGGTGTTCGCCGGCTCGCTCGACGTCACGATGTACCGCGACGACCTCTCGCGCCACCCGGTGCGCACCCCCGCCCGCACGGCGGTCCCCGCGAGCATCGACGGCCGCACCGTCGTCCTCGTCGACGACGTCCTCTTCTCCGGGCGCACCATCCGCGCCGCCCTCGACGCCCTGAGCGACATCGGCCGCCCGCGGGCCGTCCGGCTCGCCGCACTCGTCGACCGCGGTCACCGCGAGCTGCCCATCCGCGCGGACTTCGTCGGCAAGAACCTGCCCAGCAGCCTCAGCGAGCGGATCAACGTGCGCCTGGTCGAGACCGACGGCGAGGACCTCGTCGCCATCGAGTCCGCGCGCGCCGCCGACGGGAGCGCCTCGTGAAGCACCTCCTCTCGACCAGGGACCTCGGCCGCGCCGAGGCGATCGCGCTCCTCGACATCGCCGAGGACATGGCCGACGTGCAGAACCGCGAGGTCAAGAAGCTGCCGACGCTGCGCGGCAAGACGGTCGTCAACCTGTTCTTCGAGGACTCGACCCGCACCCGCATCTCGTTCGAGGCGGCGGCGAAGCGGCTCTCGGCCGACGTCATCAACTTCAGCGCCAAGGGCTCGAGCGTGTCCAAGGGCGAGAGCCTGAAGGACACCGCGCAGACCCTCGCCGCGATGGGCGCCGACGGCGTCGTGATCCGGCACAGCGCCTCCGGAGCCCCGGCCGTGCTCGCGGCGAGCGGCTGGATCGACGCGTCGATCCTGAACGCAGGCGACGGCACCCACGAGCACCCGACCCAGGCTCTGCTCGACGCGTTCACCATCCGCCGCCGCCTGCACGGCTCTCAGGCCTCGCGCGGCAAGGGCCTCGACGGAGTCGCGGTGACGATCGTGGGCGACATCCTGCACTCGCGGGTCGCCCGATCGAACGTCTGGCTGCTCACGACCCTCGGCGCCGAGGTCACCCTGATCGCGCCTCCCACGCTGGTGCCGGTCGACACCCGGGACTGGCCCGCGACGATCCGCTTCGACCTCGACGATGCGATCGACACGGGACTGCCCGACGTGGTGATGCTGCTGCGCATCCAGCTCGAGCGGATGTCGAGCGGCTTCTTCCCCAACGGCCGCGAGTACGCGCGCATCTGGGGTCTCGACGACGAGCGGCTCGCCCGTCTCGGCCCGGATACCATCGTCATGCACCCCGGACCCATGAACAGAGGCGTCGAGATCTCCTCGGCGGCCGCCGACTCGAGCCGCTCCACAGTGCTCGAGCAGGTCGCGAACGGGGTCTCCGTCAGGATGGCCGCGCTCTACCTGCTGCTGTCCGGCGAACGGGAGGTCTACTGATGAATCGGATCCTTGTGTCGGGCGCCACGCTCGCCGACCAGTCCACGGCCGACGTGCTGATCGACGGCGGCGTGATCGTCGAGATCGGCACCGACCTCGACTCGAGCGGCGCCCGCGTCATCGACGCCGACGGCCTGCTCGCGCTGCCCGGCCTCGTCGACCTGCACACCCACCTCCGCGAGCCGGGCTTCGAGCAGAGCGAGACCGTGCTGACCGGCACCCGTGCCGCCGCGGCCGGAGGCTTCACCGCCGTCTTCGCGATGGCCAACACCTCTCCGGTGCAGGACACCGCGGGCGTGGTCGAGCAGGTGCAGAGCCTGGGCGAGGACGCGGGCTACGCGACCGTCCGCCCGATCGGCGCCGTCACCGTCGGCCTCGCGGGGGAGTCGCTCGCCGAGCTCGGCGCGATGGCCCGCAGCCGCGCCGCTGTCCGCGTCTTCTCGGACGACGGCAAATGCGTCTCCGACGCGCTCCTCATGCGCCGCGCGCTCGAGTACGTGAAGGCCTTCGACGGAGTCGTCGCGCAGCACGCCCAGGAGCCGCGCCTCACGATCGGCGCGCAGATGAACGAGGGCGCCGTCTCGAGCGCGCTCGGCCTGCAGGGCTGGCCGGCCGTGGCGGAGGAGGCGATCATCGCCCGCGACGTCCTCCTCGCCGAGCACGTCGGCTCGCGCCTGCACGTCTGCCACGTCTCCACCGCCGGCTCCGTCGACGTGATCCGCTGGGCCAAGGCCCGCGGCATCGATGTCACCGCCGAGGTGACCCCGCACCACCTGCTCCTCAGTGAGCAGCTGGTCGCCGGACACGGTCGCGACGGAGCCGCCTACGACGCCCGCTTCAAGGTCAATCCGCCGCTGCGTCGTGACGAGGACGTCCTCGCCCTCCGCGAGGCGCTGGCCGACGGCACCATCGACATCGTCGCCACCGACCACGCCCCGCACCCGGTCGAGGCCAAGGAGTGCGAGTGGGATTCCGCCGCCTTCGGGATGGTCGGCCTCGAGAGCGCGCTGAGCGTCGTGCACGCCGCGGTCGTCGACGACGGCCGCCTCTCCTGGTCCGACGTCGCCCGCGTGCTCTCCTCCGCCCCCGCGCGCATCGGCCGCCTCGACGGCTACGACCGCGGTCTCGTCGTCGGCGCCCCGGCGAACGTCGTGCTCTACGACCCGGAGGTGCGCCGGCGCTTCTCGACCGACGACCTGCGCGGTCGCAGCGTCAACTCGCCCTACCTCGACCGCGAGCTGCCGGGACGCGTCGTCGCGACGCTGCACCGCGGCTACCCGACCGTCCTCGACGGCGAGCTGGTCGACGCGTCGACCGTCGCCGAGTCCGCGAGGTCGGCCCGTGGATAGGACCGCCATCACGATCGTCTTCGTCGCCGTCCTCGTGCTGGTCTTCGCCGGCATGGCCCTGTCGTGGCGCGCCCGCCGCCGCCGGTCGGCCGACCTCGCTCCCGAGGCGGTCCCCGCGGCCTCCCTCGGCGCCGAGGTCGAGGCCGTCGAGCTGCCCTACGTCGCGACCACCCGCTTCGAGCAGCCGCTCGAGCGCGTCGTCCTGCCAGGCCTGGGCTTCCGCGGCCGCTCGATGCTGCGCCTGCACGAGCGCGGAGTCGTGATCGCTCCCGTCGGCGAGCGCGAGACGGTCATCCCGGCAGCGCTGCTCCGCGGTGCCGGCGAGGGCAGCTACGTGATCGACCGCGCGGTCGAGGAGGGCGGCCTGCTGGTCGTCTCCTGGTCGCCCCGCGGCGACGAGACCGTCGACAGCTACCTCCGCGTCGCCGAGCCGCTCCTGCGCGCGCACCTCGTCGCCGAGATCCGCCGGCTCGCCGGCACCGAGACCCCCCGTTCCCCCGTCGCCGACGGCGACTCCACCCCGACCCAGAAGGGCTCCTAGTCCGTGCCAACCACACGCCTCAGCACCGAACCCACCGCCGTCCTCGTTCTCGAGGACGGGCGACGATTCTCGGGTCAGGCCTACGGCGCGCGCGGCCGCACGCTCGGTGAGATCGTCTTCGCGACCGGCATGACCGGCTACCAGGAGACGCTCACCGACCCGTCCTACGCCGGGCAGATCGTCGTGCAGACCGCCCCGCACATCGGCAACACCGGGACCAACGACGAGGACAGGGAGTCGCGCCGCATCTGGGTCGCCGGCTACGTCGTCCGCGATCCCTCCCGCGTCGTCTCGAACTTCCGCGCGCAGCGCTCGCTCGACGACGACCTCGAGGCCGACGGCATCGTCGGCATCTCGGGCGTCGACACCCGGGCGATCACCCGCCACATCCGCTCGGCCGGATCGATGCGCTCGGGCGTCTTCTCGGGCGACGACCTCGCCCTGCCCGCCGAGGAGCAGCTCGCGCTGGTGCTCGGCGGCGCGCAGATGGAGGGCCTCAACCTCTCCTCCGCGGTCTCGACCGACGAGCAGTACACCGTGCCCGCTCAGGGCGAGCGGGTCGGCTCCGTCGCCGTGATCGACCTGGGCGTCAAGACCTCGACCGTCAACTACCTCTCGGAGCGCGGCTTCGACGTTCACGTGCTGCCCGAGTCGGTCACCGCCGAGCAGGTGCTCGAGCTCGACCCCTCCGCGCTGTTCTTCTCGAACGGCCCCGGCGACCCGGAGGCGTCCGACCGCCACGTGGAGCTGCTGCGCACCACGCTGCGCGCCGACCTGCCCTTCTTCGGCATCTGCTTCGGCAACCAGCTGCTCGGCCGCGCCCTCGGCTTCGGCACCTACAAGCTGCCGTTCGGGCACCGCGGGATCAACCAGCCGGTCCTCGACAAGCTGACCGGCCGCGTCGAGATCACCGCGCAGAACCACGGCTTCGCGGTCGACGCGCCGATCGACGGCGAGCTCGACTCGCCCGAGGGCTTCGGCCGCGTCGAGGTCAGCCACTACAGCCTCAACGACTCGGTCGTCGAGGGCCTGCGCTGCCTCGACATCCCCGCCTTCTCGGTCCAGTACCACCCGGAGGCGGCGGCCGGCCCGCACGACTCCAACTACCTCTTCGACCGCTTCCGCGCCATGGTCGTGCAGCGCACGGCAGAGCAGGACGGCGCCGAGCCCCTTTCCACCAGCGACTCCGGAGACCAGAACTGATGCCCCGCAGAGAAGACATCAAGAGCGTCCTCGTGATCGGCTCCGGGCCGATCGTCATCGGCCAGGCGGTCGAGTTCGACTACTCGGGCACCCAGGCCTGCCGCGTGCTGCGCGAGGAGGGCGTCCGCGTCATCCTCGTCAACTCGAACCCGGCGACGATCATGACCGACCCCGACTTCGCCGACGCGACCTACGTCGAGCCGATCACGCCGAAGGCCATCGAGGCGATCATCGCCAAGGAGAAGCCGGATGCGATCCTGCCGACCCTCGGCGGCCAGACCGCGCTGAACGCCGCGATCCAGCTGCACGACCTCGGGATCCTCGAGAAGTACGACGTCGAGCTGATCGGCGCGAGCTTCGAGGCGATCAACCGCGGCGAGGACCGTCAGATCTTCAAGCAGCTCGTGCTCGACGCGGGCGCCGGCGTCGCCAGGTCGTACATCGCGCACACGGTGGAGGAGGCGGTGGAGTACGCCGAGGACCTCGGCTACCCGCTCGTCATCCGCCCGTCCTTCACCATGGGCGGCCTCGGCTCCGGCTTCGCGTACACCCGCGAGGAGCTCGTGCGGATGGTCGGCGACGGACTGCACCAGAGCCCGACCACCGAGGTGCTCCTGGAGGAGTCGATCCTCGGCTGGAAGGAGTACGAGCTCGAGCTGATGCGCGACACGGCCGACAACGTCGTGGTGGTCTGCTCCATCGAGAACGTCGACCCGGTCGGCGTGCACACCGGCGACTCGATCACGGTCGCCCCGGCGCTGACCCTGACCGACCGCGAGTACCAGAAGATGCGCGACATCGGCATCCAGATCATCCGCGACGTGGGCGTGGACACCGGCGGCTGCAACATCCAGTTCGCGGTCGACCCGGCCGACGGCCGCATCATCGTGATCGAGATGAACCCGCGCGTCTCCCGCTCGTCGGCGCTCGCATCCAAGGCCACCGGCTTCCCGATCGCCAAGATCGCCGCGAAGCTCGCGATCGGCTACCCCCTCGACGAGATCCCGAACGACATCACCAAGGTGACGCCCGCGAGCTTCGAGCCGACGCTCGACTACGTCGTCGTCAAGGTGCCCCGGTTCGCCTTCGAGAAGTTCCCGGCCGCCGACCCGACCCTCACCACGACCATGAAGTCGGTCGGAGAGGCGATGGCCATCGGCCGCAACTACGCCCAGGCGCTGCAGAAGGCGCTCCGCTCGCTCGAGAAGCGCGGCTCCTCGTTCCACTGGGGCGACGAGTCGCGCTCGGCCGACGAGCTGCTCGAGATCTCGAAGACCCCGACCGACGGCCGGATCGTGACCGTGCAGCAGGCGCTGCGCGCGGGCGCGACTGCCGAGCAGGCGTTCGAGGCGACCAAGATCGATCCGTGGTTCCTCGACCAGATCGTGCTGATCAACGAGATCGCCGACCTCGTCCGCGACGCCGCATCGCTCGACGCGGGCGTCCTGCGCCTGGCGAAGGACCACGGCTTCTCGGACGTGCAGATCGCTCAGCTGCGCGGACTCGACGAGGCCGAGGTGCGCCGCCTCCGCTACTACCTGGACGTGCGCCCGGTCTACAAGACCGTCGACACCTGCGCGGGGGAGTTCCCGGCGCTCACTCCGTACCACTACTCGTCGTACGACGAGGAGACCGAGGTCGTCGCGGCCGACCGCCGCAAGGTCGTCATCCTCGGCTCGGGCCCCAACCGGATCGGGCAGGGAGTCGAGTTCGACTACTCCTGCGTGCACGCCTCGTTCGCCCTCTCGGCCGCCGGCTACGAGACGATCATGATCAACTGCAACCCCGAGACGGTCTCGACCGACTACGACACCTCCGACCGGCTCTACTTCGAGCCGCTCACGCTCGAGGACGTCCTCGAGGTCATCCACGCCGAGTCGCAGTCGGGCGAGCTCGTCGGCGTCGTCGTGCAGCTCGGCGGCCAGACCGCCCTCAGCCTCGCGGGCGGCCTCGAGGCGGCGGGCGTGCCGATCCTCGGCACCACTCCGGCGGCGATCGACCTCGCGGAGGAGCGCGGCGCGTTCTCGCGGATCCTCGACGAGGCGGGCCTGCTCGCCCCGAAGAACGGCACCGCGACCGATCTCGACGGTGCCCTCGAGGTCGCGGCCGGCATCGGCTTCCCCGTGCTCGTGCGCCCCTCGTTCGTCCTCGGCGGCCGCGGCATGGAGATCGTCTACAGCACCGACCAGCTCGAGGACTACTTCGACCGGATGGCGGGCCAGGGCATCATCGACGCCACCCACCCGCTGCTGGTCGACCGCTTCCTCGACGACGCGATCGAGATCGACGTCGACGCCCTCTTCGACGGCGAGCAGCTCTACATCGGCGGCGTGATGGAGCACATCGAGGAAGCCGGGATCCACTCCGGCGACTCCGCGTGCACCCTGCCTCCCGTGACCCTCGGCCGCACGCAGATCGACCGCGTCCGGGAGGCGACCCTCGCCATCGCGCAGGGCATCGGTGTCCGCGGGCTGCTCAACGTGCAGTTCGCGATCGGCCAGGGCGTGCTCTACGTCCTCGAGGCGAACCCGCGCGCCTCCCGCACCGTCCCGTTCGTCTCGAAGGCGCTCGGCATCCCGCTCGCGAAGGCCGCCTCGCGCCTGATGGTCGGCGAGACGATCGCCGAGCTCAAGGCCGAGGGTCTGCTGCCCGAGCGCGACGGCTCCGACGTGCCGATGGACTCGCCGATCGCCGTGAAGGAGGCGGTCCTGCCGTTCAAGCGCTTCCGCACCAAGGACGGCCAGATCGTCGACTCGCTGCTCGGCCCCGAGATGCGCTCGACCGGCGAGGTCATGGGCATCGACCGCGACTTCCCGCGCGCCTTCGCGAAGAGCCAGGACGCGGCGTACGGCGGCATGCCCGCGAGCGGCACCGTGTTCATCTCGGTCGCCGACCGCGACAAGCGCGCGATCGTGCTGCCGGCGCTCCGGCTCCGCCAGCTCGGCTTCGAGATCCTCGCCACCGAGGGCACCGCGGAGGTGCTCAACCGCAACGGCATCCAGGCCCGCGTGGTGCGCAAGTACAGCGAGGAGGCCGTCGACGACGCGCCGTCGATCGTCGAGCTCGTGAGCCGCGACGAGGTCGACGTCGTGATCAACACGCCCAGCGGAGGCGCCTCCCGCGCCGACGGCTACGAGATCCGGGCCGCCGCGGTCGCCGCCGACAAGCCGCTGTTCACCACGATCGCCCAGCTGGCGGCCGCGGTGGCGTCGCTCGATGCGGCCGCCGAGCCGTTCGAGGTGACCAGCCTGCAGGACTACGCGCTGCGCCGGTCGGAGCGCACGGCGTGACGTCGTTCGGGGAGCGCCTCGGGCGGGCGTTCGACGCCCACGGGCAGCTGTGCGTGGGGATCGATCCGCACGCGTTCCTGCTCGACGCGTGGGGCCTCTCCGACGACGCGGCCGGGCTCGAGAGCTTCGGCCGCGCCGTGGTCGAGGCCTCGGCCGGTCGGGTGGGCGTCGTCAAGCCGCAGGTGGCGTTCTTCGAGCGGCACGGCTCGGCCGGGTACCTCGCCCTCGAGCGGGTCCTCGCCGATGCGCGCGCGGCCGGCCTGCTGGTGATCGCCGACGTCAAGCGCGGCGACATCGGCACGAGCGTCACGGCGTACGCCGAGGCCTGGCTCCGGCCGGGATCGCCGCTCGAGGCCGACGCGATGACGGCCTCGGCCTACCAGGGGCTCGGCTCGCTCGACGGGATGCTCGCCCTCGCGGAGGAGACGGGCAAGGGCGTCTTCGTCCTGGCCGCGACCTCCAACCCGGAGGCGGCGCCGATCCAGCGCGCGATCGTCCAGGACGGCGCCCGCAGCGGCTCCCCCCTGGCCAGCGCGGTGCTGGCCGACGTGGCATCCTGGAACGAGGAACACGCGCGCTCGTCGATCGGCTCGATCGGCGTGGTGCTCGGGGCCACCGTCGCCCTCGGCGACTTCGGCATCGACACCGCCTCGCTCCGGCGCCCCGCACTCCCGGTCCTGGCCCCCGGCTTCGGCCACCAGGGTGCGACGGTCGCCGACGCGTCGCGGCTGTTCGGCGAGCTGGCCGCGGCGACGATCGTCAGCGAGTCGCGCAGTGTCCTCGGAGCGGGCCCCCAGGGGATCGCCGCCGAGATCGACCGACGCGCCACACACATCCAGGAGACCCTTGTCCGCTGAAACCGTCAGCCCCCAGAGTGTCGATGCGCAGGGCTCCGAGGCATCGAGCGCCGAGCCCGCCGGCCGCCGACCGTCCCCGCCCGAGGTCGACCGCCGCGCCGCGTCCGAGGCGGCGATCGCGGCCCGTCGCGCGCGCGCCGAGGTCAAGCGGGACGTGGCCTCCGGCGCGCGCCCCGCGACCGCCGTCCTCGCCGCGGCGCAGGCCGACCCGACCGGGGTCGAGGGGCGGATGCGCGTCACCGACCTGCTGCGCGCCGTCCCCGCACTCGGGGTGGTCAAGACTCCGCGCGTGATGGAGCAGCTGCAGATCGCGCCGTCCAAGCGCCTCGGCGGTCTCGGCCGCCGCCAGGTCGAGGGACTGCACGGGTTCCTCGAGCAGCGGGAGTCGCGCCAGCGCCGCGCCGAGCGCAACCGCCTCGTCGTGCTCGCCGGCCCGACCGCCGTCGGCAAGGGCACGGTCTCGACCTACATCCGCGAGAACTACCCCGACGTCCTGCTCTCGGTCTCGGCGACGACCCGCTCGCCGCGCCCCGGCGAGATCGACGGAGTGAGCTACTACTTCGTCGACGACGCCGCGTTCGACCGCATGATCGAGGCGGGGGAGTTCCTCGAGTACGCGACGGTGCACAACGCCTACCGCTACGGCACCCCGCGCGGACCGATCGACGCCGCTCTCGCGCAGGGCCGGCAGGTGATGCTCGAGATCGACATCCAGGGTGCGCGCCAGGTGCGCGAGCGGATGCCGGACGCCCGCCTGGTGTTCCTCCTCCCGCCCAGCTGGGACGAACTCGTCCGCCGGCTCGTCGGCCGCGGCACCGAGAGCCCGGAGGAGCAGGAGCGCCGTCTCGCCACCGCACGCGTCGAGCTCGCGGCGCAGGACGAGTTCGATTTCGCGGTGGTGAACAGCACCGTGCCCGAAGCGGCCCGCGAGGTCGTAGAATTGATGTCGCCTCGTGCCGACGGCGCACCCGCCGACGCGGGTCGCTGAGACCCGGGCCACCGACCACCTCCGGGCCGACGCCCCGGTGCCGCAGGGCTCACGCCCCCGTCACCTCGCGCCGTGCCGCTCCGGAGCCGCAGATCGGCGCTGGTGCCCCGCACAGCGCTGATCAGCCCAAACAAGGAGACACCATGGCCAACAACCTCGGCATCATCGACCCGCCCATCGACGAGCTGCTCTCGAAGGTCGACTCGAAGTACGCGCTCGTCATCTTCGCCTCCAAGCGCGCGCGCCAGATCAACGACTACTACGCCGACCTCCACGAGGGCAGCCTGTTCGACAACGTCGGCCCGCTGGTCGACTCGACCATCGACGACAAGCCGCTCTCGGTCGCTCTGCACGAGATCAACGAGGACAAGCTCGTCGCAGCTCCGCTGGCCGAGTAGCACGACCGGGTGCGCACCTCGCGGAAGGCCGCGGCGCGGCTGAACGTCGTCGTCGGGATCACCGGCGGCATCGCCGCCTACAAGGCCGTCGGAGTCGTGCGCGCCCTGGTCCTCGAGGGTCACGACGTCCACGTCGTGGCCACCGAGGCCGCCCTGCGCTTCGTGGGCAAGCCGACGCTGGAGGCGATCTCCCGGAACGCCGTCCACACCGAGCTCTACGAGGGCGTCGCCGAGGTCCGCCACGTCGCCATCGGGCAGGCGGCCGACCTCATCGTCATCGCACCGGCGACGGCGCACACGCTCGCCAAGCTCGCGACCGGCCTCGCCGACGACCTGCTCGGCAACACCGTCCTCGCCTCCACGGCCCCGGTCGTCGTCGCTCCGGCGATGCACACCGAGATGTGGGCCAACGCCGCGACCGTCGCCAACATGGAGACCCTCCGCTCGCGCGGCGTGCACGTCGTCGGCCCCGCGGTGGGCCAGCTGACGGGCACCGACTCCGGAGCCGGCCGCATGGAGGAGCCCGCGACGATCGTCGCCGAGGCCCTCGCGGTGCACGCCCGCTCCACCGGAGCGCGCCGCGACCTCGAGGGACTCCGCGTCCTCGTCACCGCCGGTGGCACCCGCGAGCCCCTCGACCCGGTCCGCTTCGTGGGAAACCGCTCCAGCGGGCGCCAGGGCGTGGCCCTCGCCGTCGCGGCGGCCGCCCGCGGCGCGCAGGTGAGCGTCATCGCCGCGAACCTCGACATCGAGGCGCCGCGCGGGATCGACGTCAGCGGCGTCGGCACGGCGCTCGAGCTGCGCGACGCGGTGCTCGCGGCCGTGAAGGACGCCGACATCGTCATCATGGCCGCCGCGGTCGCCGACTACCGGCCCGCGAGCGTGGCCGAGGCGAAGATCAAGAAGGAGCAGCAGGGCGACCGCCTGGTCCTCGAGCTGGTCAAGAACCCCGACATCCTGGCCGAGATCTCGGCCGCGAAGACCGCAGGCCAGCTGATCGTCGGATTCGCCGCCGAGACCGAGCCCGGACGCGAGGCGATGCTGGAGCTCGGGCGCGCCAAGATCGCGCGCAAGGGCTGCGATCTGCTCGTCCTCAACAGGGTCGGCTGGAGCGAGGGCTTCCAGAGCGACAGCAATACCGTCGTGGTCCTCGATCGGGCCGGAGATATAGTGATCGAGGCTTCCGGCACCAAGTCGTCGGTCGCCGATCGCGTCCTCGACGTGGTCGCGCGCTGACCGACGCCCCGCCCGTTCGACGGGTCCTGGAGCCGCGCCTCCTCGGCGCGGCCACGCCGCCCGCGGGCGCGAGAACGCTCCGCCGTGGCGCGGAAGCGCCTCGATACAGGGGCGAGAAGATCCGGCACGAGAACCTCCGGCACGACACGACCCGGCACGAAGAGAGACGCTGACCCCATGACCTCCGGACCCCTCCGCCTGTTCACCTCCGAGTCCGTGACCGAGGGCCACCCCGACAAGATCTGCGACCAGATCTCGGACCGCATCCTCGACGCCCTGCTCCGCGAGGACCCGCACAGCCGGGTCGCCGTCGAGACGCTCGTGACGACCGGTCTCGTGCACGTCGCGGGCGAGGTATCGACCTCGGGCTACGTCGAGATCCCCAAGATCGTCCGCGACACGATCGTCGAGATCGGCTACGACTCCTCCGAGAAGGGCTTCGACGGCCGCTCCTGCGGCGTCTCGATCTCGATCGGCCAGCAGTCGCCCGAGATCGCCGCCGGAGTCGACACCGCCCTCGAGGTGCGCACCGACTCCGCCGACGACGACGTGTTCGACCGCCAGGGCGCCGGCGACCAGGGCCTGATGTTCGGCTTCGCGACCGACGAGACCCCCGAGTACATGCCGCTGCCGAGCTGGCTCTCGCACCGCCTGGCCGAGCGCCTCGCCGCCGTCCGCAAGTCGGGCGAGCTCGACTACCTCCGGCCCGACGGCAAGACCCAGGTGACCATCGGCTACGAGGGCACGACGCCCCGGTCGATCGACACGGTCGTGCTCTCGACCCAGCACTCCGAGCACGTGAGCACCGAGCAGATCCACGCCGACATCGAGTCGCACGTCATCCGCCCCGTGCTCGAGACGGTCGATCTCGACTCCTCGGCGGTCCGCCTGCTCATCAACCCGACCGGCCGCTTCGAGATCGGCGGCCCGCAGGGCGACGCCGGGCTCACCGGCCGCAAGATCATCGTCGACACCTACGGCGGCGCCTCGCGTCACGGCGGTGGCGCCTTCTCGGGCAAGGACCCGTCGAAGGTCGACCGCTCGGCCGCCTACGCGATGCGCTGGGTCGCGAAGAACGCCGTCGCCGCGGGTCTCGCCTCCCGGATGGAGGTGCAGGTCGCGTACGCCATCGGCAAGGCGGCACCCGTCGGCCTCTACGTCGAGACGTTCGGCACGGGGAGGGTGTCGGACGAGCTGATCACCGAGGCGATCCGCTCGGTCTTCGACCTGCGCCCCGCGGCGATCATCCACGCCCTCGACCTCCTCCGCCCGATCTACTCCCAGACCTCGGTCTACGGCCACTTCGGCCGCGAGCTGCCCGACTTCACCTGGGAGCGCCTCGACCGCGTCGACGACCTCCGCTCCGCGGCGGGTCTGTCGTAGCGAGCCCCGTGATGGCGGACGCCGCTGCTCCGGCGGGATTCGTCGCGCGGGTGCTGCTCGACTCCCCGCTGCCGCAGCTCGATCGGCTGCTCGACTACGCGATCCCCGAGGCGCTGCGGGCCGAGGTGCGGCCGGGCGTGCGCGTGCGCGTCCCCCTGCGGACCGGCGGCCGCATCGCCGACGCCTTCGTCGTCGAGGTGGGCGAGGGCTCCGAGCACGTGGGAGCGCTGAGCGAGCTCGAGGAGCTCGTGTCGCCGCTGCCGGTGCTCACGCCCGAGGTCTGGGCCCTGGCCCGACGGGTGGCCGACCGCGCGTCCGGCGGGGCGAGCGACGTGCTGCGGCTCGCTGTGCCCCGGAGGCACGTGCGGGTCGAGCGCGCCTTCCTCGCGGCCGAGGCCGTCGACGGCGCGGCGCCCGTCGAGGCGGGCGGCGTCTCCGGGTACCCGGCCGACGCGTTCGCCCCGCTCGCGGACGGCGGAAGGCTGGCGGTCGCCTCCGTTCCGACCCCGGTGCGCCTCGACTCCGGAGCCTGGGTCGGCGGCTGGGCGCTCACCCTCGCCGAGCTGGCCCGCGACACGCTCGCGACGGGGCGCGACGCGATCCTCGCCGTCCCCGACTACCGCGATCAGGAGCAGCTCGAACTCGCCCTCGCCGAGACCGTTCCGAGCGACGCGATGGTGCGCCTCGACGCCCGGCAGAAGGGCGCCGGGCGCTACGCCGCGTTCCTCAGCTGCCTCCGGCCCGGACCGCGGGTCGTCGTCGGCAACCGCTCCGTCCTGTACGCGCCCTCGTCCGCACTCGGCCTGATAGCGCTGTGGGACGACGGCGATCCGCTCTTCGCCGAGCCGCTCGCTCCGTACGCGCACGCCCGCGACGTGGCCCTGGTGCGCCAGGAGCAGAGCGGAGCAGGCCTGGTGCTGCTCGGCAACACCCGGACGGTCGACGTCGAGCGACTCGTCGAGATCGGCTTCGCCGCCGAGGTCGGGCCGCGCCCGTCGAGGCGACCGCACGTGGTGCCGACCGCCCAGCAGTCCGCGGCCGACGAGCACGACGCGGCGGCGCGCATCCCCTCCTCGGCCTGGCGCCAGGCGCGGGCGGGCCTCGACTCCGGTCCGGTGCTCGTCCAGGTCGCTCGGCCCGGCTACGCGCCGGTCGTCGCGTGCGCCCGCTGCCGCACGGTGGCGCGCTGCAACCGCTGCCAGGGTCCGCTCGGCGTCCACGCTGCCGGCGCCCGGCCGAGCTGCGGCTGGTGCGGGCTGATCGCAGCGGAGTGGACGTGCTCGGTCTGCGAGGCCACGACGCTCCGGCTGGTCACCCTCGGTGCCGGGCGCACCGCCGAGGAGCTCGGGCGCGCGTTCCCCGGGGCGAAGGTCGTCGTCGCCGACGGACAGCGGCCCGTTCTGACCCTCCCCGACGAGCCCGCGCTCGTCGTCGCCACCCGCGGAGCGGAGCCCCGAGCCGACGGCGGCTACCACGCCGTGCTCCTGCTCGACGGCGAGCGGATGCTCGCCCGCGAGAGCCTGCGGGTCGCCGACGACGCCCTGCGCACCTGGTCGAACGCCGCCGCGCTCGCCCGCCCCGGCGCCCCGGTGCTCCTGGTCGGCGTCGGCGGCCGTCTCGCCACCGCGCTCGCGACCTGGCGGCAGGCCGAGTACCTCCGCGGCGAGCTGGTCGAGCGCCGGGCGCTCCGCTTCCCGCCCGCGGTGCGGCTCGCGACCGTCAGCGGCGATGCGCACGCCGTCGCGGAGGCGCTCGAGACGCTCGACGAGGCGGATCGTCACGAGGTGCTCGGGCCGGTCGGCCTCGAGGACGGCTCCGTCCGGGCCATCGTGCGCTTCGACTACGCTCGCGGAGCAGAGGTGGCCGCCCGCCTGCGGGCCGCGGTCATCCGCAACGCCACCCGTCGCCGCCGCCCGCCGACCACGCCGGGCCGCTTCCGCCCGGCCCCCAAGCTCCGCGTGCGCCTCGACGATCCCGACATCCTCTGACCCCAGGAGCCCCTCGTGCGCCTCGTCTTCGCCGGCACGCCGGCCGCCGCCGTCCCGACCCTGCGCGCCCTCGACGCCTCCGAGCACGAGATCGTCGCGGTCGTGACGCGCGAGGACGCCCCGGTGGGCCGGAAGCGCGTGCTCACTCCGTCGCCGGTCGCCGCCGTCGCCGAGGAGCTCGGGCTGCCGTTGCTGCGGGCGAACCGGCTCGACGAGGCCGTCACCGACCGGATCGCGGCGCTCGAGCCCGACCTCGGCGTGATCGTCGCGTACGGCGGTCTCGTGCGGGCGCGCCTCCTGGCCGTGCCGCGACTCGGCTGGATCAACCTGCACTTCTCGCTGCTCCCGCGCTGGCGGGGTGCCGCGCCGGTGCAGCGCGCGCTGATGGCGGGGGAGTCGCCGATCGGCGCGAGCGTGTTCCAGCTGGTCGCCGAGCTCGACGCCGGCGACGTCTACGCCGAGATCTCGGAGGAGGTCGACGGCCGCTCGGCGGGCGAGCTGCTCGACGTGCTGGCCGACTCCGGCGCGGCTCTCACCGTCTCCGTCGTCGACGACCTCGCCGCGGGCCGCGCCGTCGCCGTGCCGCAGACCGGCGAGGTCACCCTCGCCCCCAAGCTCGACGTGACGGACGGGCGCTTGGACTGGAGCCGGTCGTCGTCGCAGGTCCTCGCCCTCGTCCGCGGAGTGACGCCCGAGCCCGGTGCCTCCACCTCGCTGGGCGACCTGCGGGTCAAGGTGCTCGCCCTGCGGGCGGTCGCCGAGGCGCCGCAGCTCGCCCAGGGGGAGGTGCGCCTCGACGCCGGCCGCGCGCTGGTCGGCACCGCCGACGGGGCCGTCGAGCTCGTGAGCGTCCAGCCGGCGGGCAAGAACCCGATGCCCGGCGCCGCGTGGGCGCGCGGCCTGCGCGAGAGCGCGGTGCTCGCGTGAGCGCCGTGGCACCCGCGCGCCAGGTCGCCTACGACGTCCTCCTCGCGGTGAGCGGCTCCGACGCCTACGCGAATCTCGTGCTGCCGGCGAGGATCCGCGCCGCGGGCCTCTCTCCCGCCGACGCCGGACTCGCGACCGAGCTCTGCTACGGCACACTGCGCCTCTCCGGCTACTACGACCGGGTCATCGCCCTGGCCGCGGGCCGCGCCGTCGACGCGATCGACGCGCCCGTGCTCGACGCCCTGCGGCTGGGCGTTCACCAGCTCCTGGGCACCCGCGTCGCCGCGCACGCCGCCGTCAACGAGAGCGTGGCGCTGGTCGCCGCGGGATCCTCGCGCGGCGCCGTCGCCTTCGCGAACGCGGTCCTGCGCGCGGTCTCGCGCTCGAGCGCCGAGGAGTGGGGCACCCGCGTCTCGACCGCCGCCACCTCCGGCGACGACCGCCTCGCCGCCCTGAGCTCGCACCCGGCCTGGATCGTGAAGGCCCTGCGCCGAGCCCTCGCCGCGGAGGGCGCGGCCGACGAGCTCGACGCGCTGCTCGCCTCCGACAACGCCGCCCCCCGGGTGAACCTGGTGGCGCTTCCCGGTCTCGCCGAGGCGGCCGAGCTGCCCGACGCCGAGGCCGACCGCTACTCGCCGGTGGGCCTGGTGAGCACCGGCGGCGATCCGGAGGCGTTCCCCGCCGTCCACGACGGCCGGGTCCGCGTGCAGGACGAGGGCTCGCAGCTGGCGGCCCTCGCCCTCTCCCGCGCGCGCCCGATCACCCCCGGCGAGCGCTGGCTCGACCTCTGCGCCGGCCCGGGCGGCAAGGCCGCGCTGCTCGCCGCGGAGGCGCGCGGCGGGGGAGCGACGCTCCTCGCCAACGAGGTGGTGCCGGCGCGAGCGGGTCTGGTGCGCCAGGCGCTGGCGGCCGTCGATCCGTCGGTCGAGGTGCGCGTCGGCGACGGCCGCGAGATCGGCCGCGAGCACTCGGGGGAGTTCGACCGCATCCTCCTCGACGCCCCGTGCACGGGTCTCGGCGCGCTGCGACGCCGTCCGGAGGCGCGCTGGCGCAAGTCGGCCGAGGATGTCGCGCAGCTGGCCGAGCTGCAGGGCGAGCTGCTCGACGCCGCACTCGAGGCGCTCGCACCGGGCGGACTGCTCGCCTACGTCACCTGCTCGCCGCACCTCGGCGAGACCCGTCGCGTCCTCGCGCTGGCCGAGGAGCGGCACCCGGGCGCGCTGGAGCTCGTCGACACCCCCGGGATCCTCCGGAGCGTCACCCGCGAGCCCCTCCCGCTCGGCGGGTCCGGCTCGCACGTCCAGCTCTGGCCGCACCGCCACGGCACCGACGCCATGTTCATCCAGATCCTGCGTCGCACCGACTCCTGACCCGCCCCGCGAGGGTCCCCGAGGATGAGGGAGCCGGGTCGCCCCGCCTAGGCTGGGAGTCATGCCCGCACGGATCAACCCCAGCATCCTGTCCGCCGACTTCGTCAACTTCGAGGCCGAGCTGCAGCGGATCTCGACGGCCGATCTGGTGCATGTCGACGTGATGGACAACCACTTCGTCCCGAACCTCACCTTCGGGCTGCCCATGGTGCAGCGCCTCCAGGAGGTGTCGCCGCGCCCGCTCGACGTGCACCTCATGATCGACGACCCCGACCGCTGGGCACCGGGCTACGCCGAGACGGGCGCCTACTCGGTCACCTTCCACGCCGAGGCCGCCCGCGACGCCGTCGCCCTGGCGCGCCGCCTCCGCGAGATCGGGTCGCGCGCGGGCATCGCACTGAAGCCCGGCACCCCGGTCGACGACTACCTCGACCTGCTGCCCGAGTTCGACCAGGTGCTCGTGATGACGGTCGAGCCCGGCTTCGGCGGCCAGTCGTTCATGGCCGAGACGATGCCGAAGCTGCACGCGCTCCGCGCCGCGGTCGAGCGGACCGGGCTCGACGTCTGGCTCCAGGTCGACGGAGGGATCGCCCCCGGCACGATCGAGATCGCCGCCGAGGCGGGCGCCGACACCTTCGTCGCCGGCTCCGCCGTCTTCGGCGCCGATGACCCGGAGGCCGCCATCGCCGCCCTGCGCGACACCGCGACCGCGCACCTGCACCGGCACTGACCGGCCGGACGCTCCTGCAGACCGCACGTGCTCCTGCAGACCGCGCGCACCCCGCGCCGCCCCGCCACCCGCGGCGTATAGACTTCCCGGGTGAAAACTTTCGACGACCTCTTCGCCGAGCTGGGCGAGAAGGCCGCCGCCCGTCCCGCGGGCTCGGGCACCGTCCGCGAGCTCGACGCCGGGGTGCACTTCATCGGCAAGAAGATCGTCGAGGAGGCAGCCGAGGTCTGGATGGCCGCCGAGTACGAGGGTGACGAGCGCACGGCCGAGGAGATCTCGCAGCTGCTCTACCACTTGCAGGTGCTGATGCTGGCGAAGGGCCTGTCGACCGCCGACGTCTACCGGCATCTGTGAGCACCCTCTCGGGGGTGCGTCGTCGCTCAGCGCCGACGCGCCACCACGCTCCGCGCGCCGGGAGGCCCGCGCCCACCGATCCACCGTCGAGCTCTCGAGGACTCCCCGTGACCACCACCCCTCCCGCCGCGACCGCACTCCTGCGCGTGGCCGTGCCCAACAAGGGCTCCCTCTCCGAGACCGCCGGTCAGATGCTGGCCGAGGCCGGCTACGTCGGCCGTCGCGACCCCAAGGAGCTGCACGTCGTCGACGAGCGCAACGGGGTCGAGTTCTTCTACCTCCGCCCGCGCGACATCGCGACCTACGTGGGATCCGGCGCCCTCGATGTCGGAGTGACGGGGCGCGACCTGCTCATCGACTCCGGCTCCCAGGCGCGCGAGATCGCGAGCCTGGGCTTCGCGGACTCGACGTTCCGCTTCGCCGGCCCCGCCGGTCGCTACAGCTCGCTCGAGCAGATCGACGGCCTGCGCGTCGCGACCAGCTACCCCGGACTGGTCGGCGGCTTCCTCCGCGAGCACGGCGTCGAGGTCACCCTCATCCGCCTCGACGGAGCCGTCGAGTCGGCCATCCAGCTCGGTGTCGCGGACGTGATCGCCGACGTCGTCGAGACCGGCACCACGCTCCGCAAGGCGGGCCTCGAGATCTTCGGCCCGGTGATCCTCGACTCCACCGCCGTCCTGGTCTCCGCCGCGGGCGAGCCGGCGGGCATCCCCGTGCTGCTGCGGCGCCTGCAGGGCGTGCTCGTCGCGCGCGAGTACGTGCTGCTCGATTACGACTGCCCCGCGTCGCTCCTCGAGGAGGCCACGGCCATCGCTCCGGGCTTCGAGTCGCCGACCGTCTCGCCGCTGCACGACCCCGAGTGGCTGGCCGTCCGCGTCATGGTCACCCGTGCCGACATGAACCAGGTGATGGACCGCCTCTACGATCTGGGCGCCCGCGCGATCCTCGTCACGTCGATCCACGCCGCTCGGCTCTAGGGAGGCGCCGTGAGCCTCGCCGTCCGCGTCATCCCCTGCCTCGACGTCGCCGCCGGGCGCGTGGTCAAGGGCGTCAACTTCCAGAACCTGCGCGATGCGGGAGACCCCGTCGAGCTCGCCCGCCTCTACTTCGAGCAGGGCGCCGACGAGCTGACCTTCCTCGACGTCACCGCCACGGTCGACGACCGCTCCACCACCTACGACGTCGTCCGCGCGACCGCCGAGCAGGTCTTCATCCCGCTGACGGTCGGCGGCGGTGTCCGCGGCGTCGACGACGTGTCGCGCCTGCTCGCTCACGGCGCCGACAAAGTCGGCGTCAACTCGGCCGCCATCGCCCGCCCCGAGCTGATCGGCGAGATCGCCGACGTCTTCGGGGCGCAGGTGCTGGTGCTCTCGCTCGACGTGAAGCGGAGTGACGCGGCCGCGTCGGGCTTCGTCGTCACGACCCACGGCGGTCGCCGCGAGACCGACCTCGACGCTCTCGCCTGGGCGAGCGAGGCCGTCGAGCGCGGCGCGGGCGAGCTGCTGGTCAACTCCATCGACGCCGACGGCACCAAGCAGGGCTTCGACCTCGAGCTCATCGCCGCCGTGCGCGAGCTGAGCACTGTCCCGGTGATCGCCTCCGGAGGCGCCGGCGCCGTCGACCACTTCGCCCCCGCCATCGAGGCCGGCGCCGACGCCGTGCTCGCCGCCTCCGTCTTCCACAATCGCGAGCTCACGATCGGCGACGTGAAGCGCGCCCTCGACGACTCCGGGATCGAGATCCGCCGATGACCCCCGCCGCCCTCGCCGAGGTCCTCGACCGCGCGAGCTTCGACCCGAGCGGCCTGCTGCCCGCGATCATCCAGCAGCACGACACCCGCGAGGTGCTGATGATGGGCTGGATGGACCGCGAGGCCCTCCGCCGCACCCTGACCGAGGGGCGCGTGACGTTCTGGTCGCGCTCCCGCCGGGAGTACTGGCGCAAGGGCGACACCTCCGGCCACGCCCAGTACGTGCGGGGCGCCGCGCTCGACTGCGACGCCGACACCCTCCTCGTGCAGGTCGAGCAGATCGGTGCGGCCTGCCACACGGGAGCGCACGCCTGCTTCGACGTCGACCCGCTCGATCCGGTCGCCGACCTCCGGCCGGGGGAGTGAGCGCATGACCGGTCGGCGCCTCAAGTCCTCGGTGATCCTCGGGATCGTCCTGCTGGCGGCGCTCGAGCTCACCTCCTCGACCCAGACCTGGTTCACCCTCACCCTCGCCGCGACCGTCGGCGACGGCACGCCCCTCGCCGTCGTCGGCACGGTCGCCGCCCCCGCTCTCTCGGCCCTCGCGCTGGCCGGCCTGGCACTGGCCGCCGCGCTCGCCATCGCCGGGCCCGCCTTCCGGGTGGTCCTCGGCGTGCTGCAGGTCGTCCTCGGCGGATCGGTCGTGCTGGCCGCGTCGACCGCGCTCGGCGACCCGGTGCGGGCGGGGTCGTCGCTCGTCACGAACGCGACGGCGATCGCCGGGCAGGAGTCGGTCGCCGCGCTCGTCGACTCGTCCGGCTCGACCGCCTGGCCGATCGTCGCCCTCGTGGCCGGAGTGGTGACCGCGGTCCTCGGCGTCGTGGTCATCGCGACGGTCCGCCGCTGGCCCGGCGCGAAGAAGAAGCGCGCCTCGCGATTCGAGCCGGCCGACGGCTACGGGCACGGCGCGTCGACCGTCGAGACCGAGGAGGGCAGCATCGACCCGGTCGTCTCCTGGGACGAGCTGTCGCGCGGCGACGACCCCACCTCCGCCCGCTGAGGACCCCTGCACCGGCGGGGCCGCTCAGGCACCGCACGCTAGACTGCTGGGGTCCCGATGCACGTCCAGGAGGAGACCCATGAGCACCGAGCACGACGACGACAACCACGGCCACTCGCCCGCAGCGTGGACGGCCATCGTCATCATGCTGGTCGGGTTCACGATCGGCACCGTCGCCTTCTTCTTCGATCAGGCGATCGTCGTGTGGCTCTCCGCCGGCCTCGTCGTCGTGGGCCTGCTCGTCGGCGTCGTGATGGCCCGGCTGGGCTACGGCGTCAACGGAGCCAAGGCCAACCCGAAGGCGCGCGCGTAGAGTGCTGACCGATCTGACCGCCGGCGCCCTGGCCGATGCGGCCCGCCGCCGCGAGAGCGTCCCCCTCGCCGTCGTCGAGCGCCGCGCCTCGGAGCGTCCGCCCGCCCTCGACGCGCTGGCCGCCCTCGCTCCCGCCGAGCGGGTGCGGATCATCGCCGAGGTGAAGCGCTCCAGCCCCTCGCGCGGCGCACTGGCCGAGATCCCCGATCCCGCGCACCTCGCCGCGCAGTACGAGCTCGGCGGAGCGGGCGCCATCAGCGTCCTCACCGAGGAGCGCCGGTTCAAGGGCTCGCTCGCCGACCTCGAGGCCGTGCGCGCCCGCGTGTCCGTCCCCGTCCTCCGCAAGGACTTCATCGCCGAGCCCTACCAGGTGCTCGAGGCGCGGGCCGCGGGGGCCGACCTCGTCCTCCTGATCGTGGCGGCGCTCGAGCAGAGCGTGCTGCGCGAGCTGCACGGGCTCGTGCTCGAGCTGGGCATGACGCCGCTGGTCGAGACGCACTCGGGCGAGGAGCTCGCCCGGGCGGCCGATCTCGGCGCCCGCCTCATCGGCGTGAACGCCCGCGATCTCTCGACGTTCGAGCTCGACCGCGACCTCTTCGGCCGACTCGCCGACCGCTTCCCCGCCGACGCCGTGAAGGTGGCCGAGTCGGCCGTCCTCTCGGCCGACGACGTCGCCCACTACCGCCGCTCCGGCGCCGACGTCGTCCTCGTCGGCGAGGCCCTCGTCACCGGCGGCGACCCCGTCTCGACCCTCGACTCCTTCCTGCGCGCGGGCGACCTCCCCGGCGTGCAGGCACCCAACTGATAGGCGGCACTGCCATGGCACTCCGGGATGAACTCGGTCCCTACTTCGGCGACTTCGGCGGACGCTACGTCCCCGAGTCCCTCGTGGAGGCCCTCGACGAACTGAGCGCCGAGTACGACCGCACCAAGGTCGACCCCGCGTTCCAGGCGGAGCTCATGGAGCTGCACCGCAGCTACACGGGCCGCCCCTCGATCATCACCGAGGTGCCGCGCTTCGCCGAGCACGCCGGCGGCGCGCGGATCATCCTCAAGCGCGAGGACCTCAACCACACCGGCTCGCACAAGATCAACAACGTGCTCGGCCAGGCGCTGCTGACCAAGCGCATCGGCAAGACCCGGGTGATCGCCGAGACCGGCGCTGGTCAGCACGGTGTCGCGGCCGCCACCGCCGCGGCCCTCTTCGGGCTCGAGTGCGTCGTCTACATGGGCGAGGTCGACACCGAGCGCCAGGCGCTCAACGTCGCGCGGATGCGCCTGCTCGGCGCCGAGGTCGTCTCGGTGACGACCGGCTCGCGGACGCTCAAGGACGCGATCAACGACGCGATGCGCGACTGGGTCACCAACGTCGAGACGACCAACTACATCTTCGGCACCGTCGCGGGCCCGCACCCGTTCCCCGCCCTCGTGCGCGACTTCCAGAAGATCATCGGCGAGGAGGCGCGCGAGCAGGTCCTCGAGCTCACCGGCTCGCTGCCCACCGCGGTCACCGCCTGCGTCGGCGGCGGCTCGAACGCGATGGGCATCTTCCACGCCTTCCTCGACGACCCCGAGGTGCGCCTCGTCGGCTTCGAGGCCGGCGGCGACGGAGTCGACACCCCGCGTCACGCGGCGACCATCAGCAAGGGCCGCCCCGGCGTACTGCACGGCGCCCGCACCTTCCTCCTGCAGGACGAGGACGGCCAGACCACCGAGTCGCACTCGATCTCGGCGGGTCTCGACTACCCGGGCGTCGGCCCCGAGCACTCCTGGCTCGCGAGCATCGGCCGCGCCGACTACCGCGCCGTCACCGACGCCGCCGCGATGGACGCCCTGATGCTGCTCAGCCGCACCGAGGGGATCATCCCCGCCATCGAGTCCGCGCACGCCCTCGCCGGCACGCTCGAGCTCGGTCGCGAGCTCGGCCCCGAGGCGACCATCCTGGTCAACCTGAGCGGTCGCGGCGACAAGGACATGACCACCGCCGCGCACTACTTCGGTCTGATGGACCAGGGCGCGGTGCAGTCGTGAGCGGCATCGGACCGAGCGTCGCCGAGACCGTCCGCCGGCGGAACGTCGAGGCGGCGGGCGCCCTGATCGGCTACCTGCCCGTCGGCTTCCCCGATCTGGCGACGAGCATCGACGCGGCGGTCGCCCTGGCCGAGAACGGCGTCGACGCGATCGAGCTCGGCCTGCCCTACTCCGACCCCGTGATGGACGGCCCGGTCATCCAGGAGGCGACCCAGGCCGCGATCGCCGGAGGGTTCCGCCTGCGACACGGGTTCGAGGCCGTCCGCGAGATCCGTGCCCGCGTCGACGTGCCCGTCCTCGTGATGACCTACTACAACCCGGTGCTGCAGTACGGCGTCGAGCGGTTCGCGACCGACCTCGCGGAGGCCGGCGGCTCGGGGCTCATCACCCCCGACCTCATCCCCGACGAGGGTGCGGAGTGGATCGCCGTCTCCGAGCGCCTCGGACTCGACCGCGTGTTCCTCGCCGCCCCCTCCTCGACCGACGAGCGCCTGCGCCAGGCCGTCGGCCAGAGCCGCGGATTCGTCTACGCCGTCTCGACGATGGGCATCACCGGCGCCCGCGCCGATGTCGACCGCGCCGCCCGGACCCTCGTCGACCGGCTGCGCGCGGCCGGCTCCGAGAGCGCCTGCGTCGGAGTCGGCGTCTCGACCGGCGCGCAGGTCGCCGAGATCCTCGCCTACGCCGACGGCGCCATCGTCGGCTCGGCGCTCGTCCGCGCGCTCGCCTCCGGGGGAGTGGACGCGGTCGCCGAGACCGCGCGGGGCCTCGCCGAGGGCACGCGCGCCGCATCCGCTCGCTGACGAGCTCCCACTACACTCGGGATGCCCACCGGGCGCGCTGTCGTCGCGCCCGCGGGCATCCCTCCTTCGAAAGGTCGACCTGACGGTGTCCCTCCCGCTGAGCATCCCGAGCCCGCCCGAGGCGTGGAGACAGTACGACTTCTCCATCGGGACCTTCACGTTCTCGATCCACGCCTACGCGCTGTGCATTCTCCTCGGCATCGTCGCCGCCACGATCATGACGAACCGGCGCCTGGTGCGCCGCGGCGCCGAGCCGTGGGTCGTGCTCGACATCATCATCTGGGCGGTCCCGCTCGGCATCGTCGGAGCGCGGGTCTTCCACGTGCTCACCCACCCCGGCGACTACTTCTACGCGGGCGCCGACCCGTGGGAGGTCATCCGGATCTGGAACGGCGGCAACGCGATCTTCGGCGGCCTGATCGGCGGTGCCGTCGGCGCCTGGATCGGCTGCCGGTGGACGGGAGTCCGGTTCTGGACCTTCGCCGACGCCCTCGCGCCCGGCATGCTCGCGGCGCAGGCGCTCGGCCGCATCGGGAACTGGTTCAACGCCGAGCTGTTCGGCCTCCCGACGACGCTTCCCTGGGGTCTCGAGATCTCGTCCGACAACCCGGCGTTCCCGAAGGGCCTCCCCGAGGGGACGCTCTTCCACCCCACGTTCCTCTACGAGATCGTGTGGAACGTCGTCGGCATCGCCGTCATCCTGCTGCTCGAGCGCAAGTTCAGGCTGCAGTGGGGCACCGTGTTCGGCACCTACCTGATCTGGTACGGGGTCGGCCGCATCTGGTTCGAGTCGATCCGCATCGACCCCAGCGAGGTCTTCTGGGGCATCCGGACCAACGTCTGGGCCGCGCTGATCGCCGTGGTGATCGGGCTCGTCCTGATCGAGATCCAGCGCCGCGAGCACCCAGGAGGCGAGCCCTCCGCCTACCGCCCCGGCCGCGAGTGGACGCCCGCCCCGGCTGCGGTAGAATTCGAGGACGTCGACTCCGACCCGACGCACGCCACCACTGCCGACTCCGGCGACGACGCCGAGACGACGACGGTCTCCCGCACCTGAGGGAGGCCACGGGTCCGCCCGTGACCGCCCCGAGGTTGCCCGACGATCGCTCGATCATCACGCGGGGCCGACGCCACAAGCGCTGCCACCCGGACGTGATCGATCGGGCGCCCGATCACCCCGCACGCGCCCACGGCGCTCGATCCCTCGGCACTCGCTCCCACTGAGCTCGACCCACCCGACGTGACAGCCACCTCCGTCACTTCGCAGACACGGCCCTCCCGATCGGGGAGCCGCACCTCCCTCACCACCGCGGGCCAGCGACGTCCCGATCCGCCACAACTCTCGTGAAGACGGTTCCCATGGCACCTGCCCAGCACTCGCCCCGCGTCTCCTCCCTGCCGTTCCTCGGCGCCCCGGCGGCCCAGGGGATGTACGACCCGTCGGCCGAGAAGGACGCCTGCGGCCTCGCGATGGTCGCCACCATGCGCGGCACCGCCGGCCACGACATCATCGACCTCGCCCTCGAGGCGCTGCGGCACCTCGAGCACCGCGGCGCCGTCGGCTCCGACGCCGGCACCGGCGACGGCGCGGGCATCGTCACCCAGATCCCCGACGAGTTCCTGCGCGCCGTGGCGCCGTTCGAGCTCCCCGCCCTCGGGCAGTACGCCGTCGGCAACGCGTTCCTGCCGGTCGACGTCTTCGAGCGCGAGCGCGTCAAGTCGACGATCGCCGAGATCGCCCGGGAGGAGAACCTCTCGGTGCTCGGCTGGCGCTCCGTCCCGGTCCAGCCGGACGAGATCGGCACCCTGGCCCGCGCCGCGATGCCCGCGATCGAGCAGCTCTACGTCACGAGCGACCTCACCGACGACACCGGGGTCCCGCTCGCCTCGGTGCGCCTGGACCGGTTGACCTTCCGCCTCCGCAAGCGCGTCGAGCGCGAGCTCGAGGTCTACTTCATGTCGCTCTCGAGCCGCACGATGGTCTACAAGGGCATGGTGACGACGCTCCAGCTGGAGCCGTTCTACCCCGACCTCTCGGACGAGCGCTTCGCCTCGAAGCTCGCCCTCGTGCACTCGCGCTACTCGACCAACACCTTCCCGTCGTGGCCGCTCGCGCAGCCGTTCCGGATGATCGCGCACAACGGCGAGATCAACACGGTGCAGGGCAACCGCAACTGGATGCGCGCGCGCCAGTCGCAGTTGAAGAGCGCCGCCCTCGGCGACCTCTCGCCGCTGTTCCCGATCGTCTCGCCCGGGCGCAGCGACTCCGCCTCGTTCGACGAGACCGTCGAGCTGCTGAACCTCGCCGGTCGCTCGCTGCCGCACGCGATCATGATGATGGTGCCGGAGGCGTGGGAGAACCAGGCCGCCGCCATCGACCAGAAGCGCCGCGCGTTCTACGAGTACCACTCGATGCTCATGGAGCCGTGGGACGGCCCGGCCGCGATCGTCTTCACCGACGGCGAGCTCGTCGGCGCGACCCTCGACCGCAACGGCCTGCGCCCCGGGCGCTACGTCGTCACCGACGACGGCCTCGTCGTGCTCGCCAGCGAGATCGGCGTGCTCGACATCGACCCCGCGAAGATCGTCCGGAAGGGCCGCCTCCAGCCGGGGCGCATGTTCCTGGTCGACACCGAGCAGGGCCGCCTCGTCGAGGACGAGGAGATCAAGGCGCAGCTCGCCGACTCCGCTCCGTTCGAGGAGTGGCTCGACAAGGGCCGCATCAACCTCAAGGACCTGCCCGAGCGCGAGCACATCGTGCACACTCCGGCGTCCGTCAACCGCCGCCAGCGCACCTTCGGCTACACCGAGGAGGAGGTCCGCCTCCTCCTGCTGCCGATGGCGAAGGCCGGGGCCGAGCCGCTCGGCGCCATGGGCTCCGACACTCCCGTCGCGGTGCTGTCGAAGCGGCCGCGCCTCCTGTTCGACTACTTCACGCAGGCGTTCGCGCAGGTCACCAACCCGCCGCTCGACTCGATCCGCGAGGAGGTCGTCACCTCGCTGCGCCTCGGTCTCGGCCCGGAGCGCAACCTGCTCTCCTCCGGGGCGGAGCACGCCCGCCAGGTCGTCCTCGACTTCCCGGTGATCGACAACGACGAGCTCGCCAAGATCCAGCACATCGCGCCTCGCCCGCTCAGTCACATCACCACGACGATCCGCGGGCTCTACCGCGTCGACGCGGGCCCCCGCGCCATGCAGGACCGCATCGACGAGATGTGCAGCGAGGCCGACGAGGCCATCGCGGCCGGCGCGCAGTTCCTCGTGCTGTCCGACCGCGACTCCACGAAGGACCTGGCGCCGATCCCGTCGCTGCTCATGCTCGCGGCCGTGCACCACCACCTGATCCGCACCGAGAACCGGATGCGCGTCGGGCTGGTCGTCGAGGCCGGCGACGTCCGCGAGGTGCACCACGTCGCCACGCTGATCGGCTACGGCGCCTCCGCGGTCAACCCGTACCTCGCGATGGAGACGTGCGAGGACCTGGTGCGCAGCGGCATGCTCTCGGACATCTCGCCCGAGAAGGCCGTCAAGAACGTGATCAAGGCGCTCGGCAAGGGCGTGCTCAAGATCATGTCGAAGATGGGCATCTCGACGGTGTCGAGCTACGCGGGCGCGCAGACCTTCGAGGCCGTCGGGCTCAGCCAGCAGTTCGTCGACCAGTACTTCACCGGCACCGTCTCGAAGCTCGGCGGCATCGGGATCGACGTGGTCGCCGAGGAGAACGCCGCGCGCCACCGCGCCGCCTACCCGGAGGACGGCGCGATCATCGCGCACGAGCGCCTCGCGGTCGGCGGCGAGTACCAGTGGCGCCGCGACGGAGCCCCGCACCTGTTCAACCCGGACACGGTGTTCCGCCTGCAGCACTCCACCCGCAACCGCCGCTACGACGTGTTCCGCGAGTACACCAAGATGGTCGACGACCAGTCGACCTCGCTGATGACCCTCCGCGGCATGTTCGCGCTCGACACCGCGGGCCGCACGCCCGTCCCGATCGACGAGGTCGAGCCGGTCGAGTCGATCGTCAAGCGCTTCTCGACGGGAGCGATGAGCTACGGCTCGATCTCCCCGGAGGCGCACGAGACGCTGGCCATCGCGATGAACCGCCTCGGCGGCAAGTCGAACACCGGTGAGGGCGGCGAGGACACCGAGCGCCTGCTCGACCCCGAGCGCCGCTCCGCGATCAAGCAGGTCGCCTCCGGGCGCTTCGGCGTCACGAGCATGTACCTGACGCACGCCGACGACATCCAGATCAAGCTCGCCCAGGGCGCCAAGCCCGGCGAGGGCGGTCAGCTGCCGCCGACGAAGGTCTACCCGTGGATCGCGCGCACCCGCCACGCGACAGCGGGCGTCGGGCTCATCTCGCCGCCTCCGCACCACGACATCTACTCGATCGAAGACCTGAAGCAGCTGATCTTCGACCTGAAGCGGGCGAACCCGTCGGCGCGCATCCACGCCAAGCTGGTCAGCCAGTCGGGCATCGGAGCGGTCGCCGCCGGCACCGCGAAGGCCCTCGCCGACGTCATCCTGGTCTCCGGCCACGACGGCGGCACCGGCGCGAGCCCCGTGAACTCGCTCAAGCACGCCGGCACCCCCTGGGAGCTGGGCCTCGCCGAGACGCAGCAGACGCTGATGCTCAACGGCATGCGCGACCGCGTCGTGGTGCAGGTGGACGGTCAGATGAAGACCGGCCGCGACGTCGTGATCGGGGCGCTCCTGGGCGCCGAGGAGTTCGGCTTCGCGACGGCTCCGCTGATCGTCGAGGGCTGCATCATGATGCGCGTCTGCCACCTCGACACCTGCCCGGTGGGCGTCGCGACCCAGAACCCGGAGCTGCGCAAGCGCTTCTCGGGCAAGCCCGAGTTCGTCGTCAACTTCTTCGAGTTCATCGCGCAGGAGGTGCGCGAGTACCTCGCCCAGCTCGGCTTCCGCAGCATCGACGAGATCGTCGGCCACCGCGAGCTGCTCGACGTCAACCAGGCGATCGAGCACTGGAAGGCGAGCGGTCTCGACCTCACGCCGATCCTCGTGGGCCCCGTCTTCTCGGCGGAGGAGCCGCGCCGGCACGGCCGCGCCCAGCAGCACGAGCTCGAGCACCACTTCGACAACGAGCTGATCCGGCTCTCGGCGAACGTGCTCGACCACCGCGGCACGGTCGTGATCGAGCGCGAGATCAAGAACACCGAGCGGGCGGTCGGCACGATGCTCGGTCACGAGGTGACCGTCCGCTACGGCGAGAACGGCCTGCCCGCCGACTCGATCACGGTGCTCCTCACGGGGTCCGCCGGTCAGTCGCTCGGCGCCTTCCTCCCCGCGGGGATCACGCTGCGCCTCGAGGGCGACTCGAACGACTACGTCGGCAAGGGGCTCTCGGGCGGACAGATCGTGGTGCGCCCCGACCGGCGCAGCACCTTCGACGCCTCGACCAACGTGATCGCGGGCAACGTCATCGGCTACGGGGCGACCCAGGGCACGATGTTCATCCGCGGCATGGTCGGCGAGCGCTTCCTGGTCCGCAACTCCGGAGCGACCGCGGTCGTCGAAGGGGTGGGCGACCACGCGCTCGAGTACATGACCGGCGGTCTCGCGGTGATCCTCGGGGCGACCGGGCGCAACCTCGGCGCGGGCATGTCCGGCGGCACGGCGTACATCCACGACCTGCAGCGCGAGCTCGTGAATCGCGACGCTCTCGCCTCGGGCGAGCTGACGCTGTCCGAGCTCGGCAGCGCCGACGTCGAGATCCTCCGTGATCTCCTCGAGCGGCACGTGGCCGAGACCGAGTCGACCCTGGCCCAGGGGATGCTCGACGATTTCGACGGAACCGTCTCGCGTTTCGTCAAAGTACTGCCCCGCGACTTCGCCGCCGTGCTCGCCACGCGCGCATCGGCGGTCGAGGAGGGGCTCGACCCCGATGGCGACATCGTCTGGGGACGGATTCTGGAGGTGACCGGTGGCTGATCCCAAGGGGTTCCTGAAGGTGCAGGACCGGGAGCTGCCCAAGCGGCGCCCCGTGTCCGTCCGCCTGATGGACTGGAAGGAGGTCTACGAGCAGGGCGACTCCGCCGTCCTGCGTCGGCAGGCCGGCCGCTGCATGGACTGCGGCATCCCGTTCTGCCACAAGGGCTGCCCGCTCGGGAACCTGATCCCCGAGTGGAACGACCTGATGTGGCGCGGCGAGGGCCGCCAGGCCATCGAGCGCCTGCACGCGACGAACAACTTCCCGGAGTTCACGGGTCGGCTGTGCCCCGCGCCGTGCGAGTCGTCGTGCGTGCTGGGCATCAACCAGCCCGCGGTCACGATCAAGCAGATCGAGGTCTCGATCATCGATCAGGCCTTCGGCAACGACTGGGTGCAGCCGCACCCGCCCGAGCGCCTGACCGGCAAGACGGTCGCCGTCGTCGGCTCGGGGCCGGCGGGTCTCGCCGCCGCGCAGCAGCTCACCCGCGCCGGGCACACCGTCGCGGTCTACGAGCGCGACGACCGCATCGGCGGACTCCTGCGCTACGGGATCCCCGACTTCAAGATGGAGAAGAAGCACCTCGAGCTGCGTCTGAACCAGATGAAGGCCGAGGGCACGCGGTTCCGCGCCGGAGTCGACATCGGCTCCGACATCACGTGGGACGACCTGCGTGCGCGCTACGACGCCGTCGTGGTCGCGACCGGCGCCCTCGTGCCGCGGGATCTGCCGATCCCCGGTCGCGACCTCTCCGGCGTCCACTTCGCCATGGAGTACCTGGTGCAGTCGAATCACGCCATCGCCGGCGACCGCGTCTTCGAGCAGATCTCGGCCGAGGGCAAGCATGTCGTCGTCCTCGGCGGAGGCGACACCGGCGCGGACTGCATCGGCACCGCGCACCGCCAGAAGGCCGCCTCGGTCACCAACCTGGCGATCGGCAAGCAGCCGCCGTCGGAGCGTCCCGAGGGCCAGCCCTGGCCGATGGACCCGACGGTGTTCGAGGTCTCGAGCGCCCACGAGGAGGGCGGGGAGCGGATGTTCCTCGCCTCGACCGTGGAGTTCCTCTCCAACGAGGTCGGCGAGGTCCGCGCGGTGCGCGTGGCCGAGACCGAGTACCTCGACGGGCGCCGCGTCCCCAAGGCCGGCACCGAGCGCGAGATCCCGGCCGATCTGGTCCTGCTCGCCCTGGGCTTCACCGGCCCCGAGTCGCACCATCTCGCGGGCCAGCTCGCCGTGCCCTTCACCGAGCGCGGCAACGTCGACCGCGGAGCGAACTTCGAGACCAGCGTCCCCGGCGTGTTCGTCGCCGGAGACGCGGGTCGCGGACAGTCCCTGATCGTCTGGGCGATCGCCGAGGGCCGCTCCGTCGCTGCCGAGGTCGACCGCTACCTCGAGGGCAGCACCCAGCTCCCCGCACCCGTCGGGCCCAACGACCGCGGCTTCACGCTGTAGTCGCAGGGACGCGATAGTCTCTGGCCGCCAGCAATCCCTGCTCACCCTCCCCGCTAACGACGCGCCTCCGGGCGCAGAACAACGGAGCACCCCCTCAATGAGACGAGCGAAAATCGTCGCCACCCTCGGCCCGGCAACGTCCTCGTACGAGACCATTCGTGCGATCATCGACGCCGGCGTGGACGTGTGCCGCATGAACCTCAGCCACGGCAGCTACGACGTGCACGAGGCGATCTACCGGATCGTCCGCCAGGCGGCCGACGACGCCGGCCGCGCCGTCGCGATCCTCGTCGACCTCCAGGGTCCGAAGATCCGCCTGGGCAAGTTCGAGGGCGGACCGTACCCGCTCGCCGAGGGCGACGTCTTCACCATCACCACCGAGGAGGTCCTCGGCACCAAGGAGCTCTCGGGCACCACGTTCAAGGGCCTCCCCGACGACGTGAACCCGGGCGACATGCTGCTCATCGACGACGGCAAGGTCGCTGTCCGCGTCACCGCCGTCGACGGCCCGCGCGTCATCACCGAGTGCGTCGTCCCCGGCAACATCTCGAACAACAAGGGCATCAACCTGCCCGGAGTCGCGGTCAACGTCCCCGCCCTCTCGCAGAAGGACGAGGACGACCTCCGCTGGGGCATCCGCCTCGGCGCCGACATCATCGCGCTGTCCTTCGTGCGCAACGCCAGCGACATCGTCCGCGTGCACGAGATCATGGCGGAGGAGGGCCGCAAGGCTCCCGTCATCGCCAAGATCGAGAAGCCGCAGGCCGTCGACAACCTGCAGGAGATCATCGACGTCTTCGACGGCATCATGGTCGCCCGCGGCGACCTCGGCGTCGAGCTGCCCCTCGAGGCCGTCCCGATCGTGCAGAAGCGCGCCGTCGAGCTCGCCCGCCGCTGGGCCAAGCCCGTCATCGTAGCGACCCAGATGCTCGAGTCGATGATCGAGAGCCCGCGCCCCACCCGCGCCGAGGCCTCCGACGTCGCGAACGCGATCCTCGACGGCGCCGACGCGGTCATGCTCTCGGGCGAGACCAGCGTCGGAGCCTGGCCGGTCGTCACCGTCCAGACCATGGCCCGCATCGTCGAATCGACCGAGGAGCACGGGCTCGAGCGGATCCCCCCGCTCGGCAGCAAGCCGCGCACCCAGGGCGGATCGGTCACGCTGGCCGCCGCCGAGGTCGCCGAGTTCGTCGAGGCCAAGTTCCTCTGCGTGTTCACCGAGTCGGGCGACTCCGTCCGCCGCATGACCCGCCTGCGCCACGGCATCCCGATCATCGGGTTCACGCCCGAGCCGGCGGTCCGCCGCCGCATGGCGCTCAACTGGGGCGTCCAGTCCTTCGTGACGCCGCGGGTGAACCACACCGACGCGATGTTCGCGCAGGTCGACGAGGTGCTGCTGCGCGAAGGACTCGCCCAGCCCGGCGAGACCGTCGTCGTCGTCTCCGGATCCCCTCCCGGCCGCGCCGGCACCACCAACGACATGCGCGTGCACGTCGTCGGCTCCTCCACCTCGGACAAGCCCGTGGAGAACTGGGACCACTGAGTTCCTGCAAAGGCCCGGTCGCGTTGCGGCCGGGCCTTTGTCGACGGGCTCCTCGCTGTGCTCGTCGCCCGTCGCGCGGTCGGCTTCCGCGGGTGGTCGCGGTGGGGGAGCGTGTCGCGTTCCGGGTACGACGATCCGCTGTCACGCGGATCGCCGGTGACCCTGCGGAGGGGTCGACTGGATTGCAGGCCTCCGTTCTCGGCTCGGCAGCTGCGCTGCGAGGCCGCTCGGCGCGCATGCCGGGGACAACGTGCGTACCCGCTCGCCGCGCGCGAGCATGCTGGTCGAGCAGCCGCCGGAGGCGGCGTATCGGGACCCACCACCGTCAGTCGTGCGGGAAGCCACGTGCCTGCTCGCCTGCACGTGTCGCTCGCACGCATGCTGGTCGAGTAGCCGCCGAAGGCGGCGTATCGAGACCGATCTCCGTACGGGCATCGGTCTCCTGTGGGTGCTGCTGGTGCCGCCGCCGCCAGGGGCATGACGACGCCCGCGTCGTCCCCGGAGGCGCCGTGTCCGGGGGTGCGTCGGGCCCGCGCTAGCGTGGGCGCATGCGACTCGGCGTGCTCGACATCGGCTCCAACACGGTCCACCTGCTGCTGGTCGACGCGCATCCGGGAGCGCGGCCCGTGCCGTACCGGTCGCACAAGCGCAGCCTCGCGCTGGTCGCGTACCTCGACTCCGCCGGTGACATCACCGAGGAGGGGCAACGCGAGCTGATCTCGTTCGTGGCGGAGGCGCACGAGGTCGCCCGCGCCCACCGGGCGGAGGATCTGCTCGCCTTCGCGACGTCCGCGATCCGCGAGGCGGGCAACGGCGCGGCGGTCCTCGACCGCGTGCGCGCCGAGACCGGGGTGCACCTCCAAGAGCTCGGCGGCGAGGCCGAGGCCTCCGCGACGTTCCTCGCGGTCCGCCGCTGGTTCGGCTGGGGCGCCGGGTCGATCCTCGACCTCGACATCGGCGGCGGGTCCTTCGAGCTGTCGCAAGGCGTCGACGAGGTCCCCGAGCTCGCCGTGTCCGTCCCGCTCGGTGCCGGTCGCGTCACCCGCGATCTCCTGGTCGGCGATCCGGCGTCGGCCACCAGCGTCAAGGCGGCCCGCCGTCACGCCCGCGAGATCCTGGCGGAGCCGGTGCGCGCCTTCCTCGCCCTCGGCCGCCCCGATCTGGTCGCCGGCACCTCGAAGACGTTCCGCTCGCTGGCGCGGATCGCGGGCGCCGCTCCGAGCGCGGCCGGCCCGCTCGCCCGCCGCGAGCTGCACCTCATCGATCTCCGGCTGTGGTCCTCGCGCCTGGCTGCGATCAGCGCCGCCGATCGCTCAGCGCTGCCCGGCGTCTCGGTCCTCCGTGCGCCGCAGCTCCTGGCCGGCGCTCTCGTCGCTGAGGCGGCGATGGACGCGCTCGGCGTCGAGAAGCTCGTCATCTGCCCCTGGGCGACGCGCGAGGGGCTGATCATCCGGCGCTTCGAGCTCCTCGACGCCCGGCTGCAGCGCGAGGACCTTCAGGCCAGCGTGATGCTGTAGGCGAAGGCGCGCTGCTCGCCCGGCTGCAGCACGAACTGGCCGGGCTTGTCGAGGATGTCGCCGTCCCACCCCGCCGGGGTCGGGATGCTACGCCACGGCTCGATGCAGACGAACGGCGCCCCGACCGGCTTCCACACGCCGACGACGTCGAAGTCGCCGGAGTCCACCTCGATCGTGCGCGCACCGTCGGCCTCGAGCCGGAGCGTCCTGCGGCGCGGCTCGTCGAAGATCATCACGCCCTCCTCGAAGTGCGCATCGTCGACGGTGAGCACTCCGTCCTCGAGCGGTGCCGGGTGCCGCTCGTCGAGCAGCAGGTTCTCGGGCGCGCGGCGGAACCCCTCCGGCTCCGCCTGAGCGAAGCTGATGCGGTGCCCGCCGGTCGCCCCCGGCAGCGGAAGCGCGAACGCCGGGTGGTTGCCGACGGAGGCGCCGAGCGGACCCGTGCCGCGGTTCTCCACCGTCTGCGTGATCCGCACGCTCGAGCCGGTGACGGCGTAGGCGATCAGCAGCGTCCAGTCGAACGGGAACACCGCGCGGGTGGCGTCGTCGCTCCGCAGTCGGAACACGGCCTCGTCGCCCGAGACGCCGGCCAGCTCGAAGACGCGGTCGCGGGCGATGCCGTGCTGGCCCATCCGGTGGTCGACGCCGTCGTGGTGCAGAGTGTCGCCCGGCAGGCGCCCGATGATCGGGAAGAGGACCGGGGCGTGCCGGCGCCACTCCGGGCCGGCCTGCCAGAGGTACTCCCGGCCGGCGTCGTCGCGGAGGGAGGTCATCTCGGCGCCCGCGGTGGTCAGGGCGACGCGGAGTCCGCCTCCGCCGATCGCGAGGACAGTGGGTTCGGGGGAGTCGCTGCTGGTCATGCTCCGATTCTGCCCCCCTCCCGCCGCGGGACGGCCGTGTCGGAGGGTCGTGACAGCATGGACCGGTGCCTCCCGAAGCGTCCTCCTCCGCGTCCTGGCGCGCCCGCGTCGGCGAGCTCAGCGGGGGAGCCGCGGCCGAGAGCACCGGGCCGCTCACGCCGATCGGGCTGCAGTTCGAGCTGCGCCGCCTCGTGCGCCGGGCGGACGACCCCTGGCGCGCCCCGGCGAGCGAGCGGGTCGTCGCCACGGGCTACGACGCCGCCGACCGCGACGACCACCGCCTCGCGACCCGGCCGGTCGTCGCCGGGCGCGGGGGAGCGTGGAACCGGACGACCCTCACCTGGAAGTCGCTGAACCACCAGACCCACCGGCTCTCCCTCGATCCCTCGCACCAGCGCTGGTTCGCGGAGTTCGCCGCGCTGCACCGCGCGACCCGGACGGTCCACCTCGGCCAGGACCCCGACTGGATCCACCTCGACGACTACGAGAGCCCGCTGCTCTGGCAGCTGCTCGCACAGGCCGAGGCGCTGCGGATCCCGCTGCTCGCCCCCGACAAGGGCGCCCTCGCCCTCGCGTCGGCCGCCCAGGTCTCGCTGCGCGCCGAGTCGAGGTCGGGCGCCCTCGAGCTCCGACCGGTGCTGCGGATCGACGACACGGAGCCGCCCGTCGAGTCGGCGCGTCCGATCGCCCGGCACGGCCTCTACGCGGTCGTCGGCGGCGATCCGTCCCGCCTCGTGCTCGCGCCGACGCCGCTCCCGCTCGACGACGAGGAGCTCCGGCTCCTCCGCCATCCCGGGAGCACCCTCGTCCCCCCGGACGATGTCGACGAGTTCCTCCGCGAGCACCTGGTGCCGCTGCGCGGCCGGGTCGCGGTGCGGAGCGACGACACCGCACTCGTGCTCGACGAGCCCGAGCCGCCGCGCCTGGTCTGCACCGTCTCGTTCGAGCCGCGCCGCGTCGCGCGGGTGAGCTGGCACTGGCGGCGCACTCCCGATCGCGCCGGCGAGCTCGACGGTGGCGGGCCGGTCGACCTCGAGTCGGCGATCCTCCGCAGGGCCACGGCCGTGCTGGCCGAGGCGGGGTCGTCGATCGTCCCCGACACCGATCGGCCCGCCGTGCTCCGCGGAGCGGATGCGGCGGTGTTCGTGGTCGAGCAGCTGCCCCTGCTCGACGCGGTCGGAGGCGTCAGGATCGAGCGCGAGGGCGTGCCGCCCGACTACCGGCTGCTGAACGGTGCCCTCACGCTCACCCTCACGGCCGTCGACACCGAGAGCGCCGACTGGTTCGACCTCGGCGTGGTGGTGAGGATCGGAGACGTGACGGTGCCGTTCGGTCCGCTGTTCCGCGCGCTCGCCACGGGCGGCGACCGCATCCGCCTGGTCGACCACTCCTACCTCTCGCTGGCGCACCCCGGCCTCGACCGGCTGCGCGAGCTGCTGAACCACGCCGACGACATCGACGAGTGGGAGACGGGCGCCCGCATCGGTCGGCACCAGACCGCGCTGTGGGACGAGCTCGAGGAGCTGGCCGACGAGACCGTCGCGTCCGACGCCTGGCGGCGGGTGCTCGAGACCGCGCTGGCCGCCGGCGCACCGGTGGAGGTGCCTCCGCCCGCCGGTCTCGTCGGCGAGCTGCGCCCCTACCAGCTCGACGGCTACGCCTGGCTCGTGCACCGGCGCCGGCACGGGCTGGGCGGGATCCTCGCCGACGACATGGGGCTCGGCAAGACGCTCCAGACCCTCGCGATGATGCTCGAGGCCGTCGAGGAGTCGCGGGCCTCGGGCGAGCGTCGCGCGCCTTTCCTCGTCGTCGCCCCCACCTCGGTGGTGCCGGGCTGGCTGTCCGAGGCGGCGCGCTTCGCGCCGGGTCTGCGCGTGCACGCAGTCACCGGCTCGCGGGCGGGGAGCACGGGGTCGCTCTCGGGCGTCCCCGCCGACGTCGACGTCGTCGTCACCAGCTATGCGGTGCTGCGCCTCGCGGCGGAGCAGTGGAGCGCCCGCGAGTGGTCGGCGCTCGTGCTCGACGAGGCGCAGTTCGCGAAGAACCCGGGCTCGCAGACGCACCGAGCCGTCCGCGGCATCGGCGCTCCGATCACCCTCGCGCTCACGGGGACGCCGCTCGAGAACTCGCTCGACGAGCTCTGGGCGATCCTCGCGCTCGTCGCACCGGGCCTGCTGCCGTCGCTGCGGCGCTTCCGCGAGGAGTACACCCGGCCCATCCAGCACGCCGAGGCGCCGGTCGGCATCACGTCGCCCGATCTCTCCGACGGACGCACCGTTTCGCAGTCCGAGGGCGCGCGCCGGCGCCTCGACCGGCTCCGCTCGCGCATCCGCCCCTTCCTCCTGCGCCGCACCAAGGAGGCTGTGGCCCCCGAGCTGCCCGAGAAGCAGGAGCAGACCCTCGAGGTCGCGCTCGCTCCCGGCCACCGCGTGCTCTACGACACGTATCTGCAGCGCGAGCGGCGCAAGCTCATGGGCCTCGTCGAGGATCTCGACAGGCAGCGCTTCACCGTGTTCCGCTCGCTGACCCTGCTGCGCCTGCTGGCGCTCGACGCGTCGCTGGTCGATCCCGCCTACAGCCATGTCCCCTCCGCCAAGCTCGACGCGCTGCTCGAGCACCTCGACGACGTGATGGCCGAGGGCCGGCGCGCGCTGGTGTTCAGCACCTTCACCTCGTACCTCGAGCGGGCGGCGGTCCGACTGCGCGCTCGGGGCATCCCGTTCGTCCAGCTCGACGGGTCGACCCGCGACCGAGCGGCCGTGATCGAGGCGTTCCGCTCGGGCGACGCTCCGGTCTTCCTGATCAGCCTCAAGGCGGGCGGGACGGGACTGACCCTCACCGAGGCCGACCACGTCTTCATCCTCGACCCGTGGTGGAACCCGGCGGCCGAGGCGCAGGCGATCGACCGGACCCACCGGATCGGTCAGCAGCGCCGCGTGAACGTCTACCGCCTCGTCGCGAAGGACACGATCGAGGAGAAGATCGTGCGGCTGCAGGCCCGCAAGACGCGGCTGAGCACCGCGGCGCTCGACGAGGGCGAGCTCTTCGGCCGGGCGCTGACCGCGGACGACGTGCGGGAGCTCCTCGCCGAGTAACACCCGAGGAGGGGTGACGCAAGAGCCAGCACCGACCCAGGAGCCGCGCGCACACTGAGCGGATGAGCTCTCGCCGCCCCCGCCCCCGCCCCGACTGGGTCGCCGCTCTCGAGACGGGCGAGGACGCGGGGCTGTTCGGCCCCGGCAGCGCCGTGTGGGCCGTGAACGGCGCCATGCCGACCACCATCGCGGGAGTGCGGGCGCTGCTCATGCAGACGCTGCACGCGGGCGCCATGGCGGGCGTGCACGACCACTCCCGCTACCGCGAGGACCCGATGGGGCGCCTCGACAACACCATCCGCTGGGTGCTGACCACCACCTTCGGCGACACCCGCGCGGCGAGCGGCGCCGCCCGCTGGGTGACCGGTGTGCACGAGCGGATCGTCGGCTCCTACGAGGACGCCGCGGGGACCGAGCGCGACTACTCCGCGCAGGATCCGCGCCTCCTGCTCTGGGTGCACGACGCCTTCACCGACGCCTTCCTCGGCGCCCACGAGATCTGGGGCCGGCCGATCCCCGGCGGCCCCGACGCCTACGTCCGCGAGTGGGCGGCGTCCGGTCGTCTCCTCGGCGTCGAGTCACCGCCGGAGACTGTCGCCGAGCTCCGTGAGCAGCTCGCGGGATTCGCCGGCGAGCTGAAGCCCGATCACCGGGTGCGGGAGGCGGTCGGCTTCCTGCGTCGCGTGAAGCTGCCCGGCGAGGCCGGCGTCGTCTACCCGCTGCTGTTCGCCGGAGCCGTCGCCTCGCTCAGCCCGGAGGTGCGGCGCCTGCTCGGACTCCGCCGGGCCTGGTGGCCGGCGATCACGGCGAACCGCCTCCTGATGCGCTTCCTGGAGCAGTACCTCGGCAGGGTCTCGCCGAGCGAGCAGGCCGCCCGTGCCCGCATCGAGGGTCTGGAGCGCGCCCGCGCCGATGCGCGCTGAACCGACTCGGGGTGCTTTTCCGAACACCTGTCCGGGAAGTGGTAGACTTCCCTGGATGACTTCCGCTCGCCTCGCCTCCCTGCCCGGAGCGGAACACCCCCTCAGCCCGCGCGCGGGCGATCCCCGGTCCCGCCGCACCCGCCGTCGAGTCTTCGACGCGGTCGAGCGGCTCGTCATGCAGGCCGAGGGCGAGCGCGCGGAGGGCATCGCCGTCAGCGACATCGTGCGCGAGGCCGGCATCAGCCGCAGCTCGTTCTACGCGCACTTCGACGACGCGGCCCATGTCGCCTCCGCCCTGATCCGCGAGGATCTGGTGGTCGCCGAGGTCGCCGGGGCCGACGCGACCGACGGCAGCGGTGCTCTCGCACTGCGTCGCGGCTACGCCCGCCTGATCGACCGGCTCGTCGACCGGCACGCGTTCCACGCCCGCCTCCGCGCCCGCGCCTCGGCGCGCGTGGCCTCCGACGACGCGGTCCTCGACACCGTCCTCGCCCTGCACCGCGAGGTCCTCGCGCGCGTCGAGGTCCCCGGCTCCGTCGACCCCGAGCTGACCGCGACCTTCGCCGCCGGCGGTGTGCTCGCCGTCGTCGGCTCGTGGCTCGCCGGATCCCTCGACGGCACCGACGAGGAGCTCGTCGAGCGCCTCGTCGCCCTCCTGCCTCCGTGGCTGGCCGATGCGCCGCTGCGGACCCTCGACCCCACCACAGGCCCCACGATGAAAGGCACGACATGATGTTATTCGAGGTCGGCGAGACGCTGGTCTACCCGCACCACGGAGCGGTGACGATCACCGGACTCGAGAAGCGCTCGGTCAAGGGCGTCGAGAAGACGTTCATGACGATGAACGTGCACACGAGCGAGCTGACGATCACCCTTCCCGTCGAGAACGCCGAGCTCGTCGGCGTCCGCGAGATCATCGACGACGCCGGAGTGCAGGCCGTCTACGACGTGCTGCGCAGCGATGTCGCGGAGGAGGCCAGCAACTGGTCGCGCCGCTTCAAGGCCAACCAGGAGAAGATGGCGAGCGGCAGCGTCTACCGCGTCAGCGAGGTCGTCCGCGACCTGTGGCGTCGCGAGCAGGCCGGTGGAGTGTCGGCCGGCGAGAAGCGCATGCTCCTCAAGGCCCGCCAGATCCTGGTGTCCGAGCTCTCCCTCGCCCTCAAGGGCACCGACGAGGAGGCCTCGGCCAAGCTCGACGAGGTCCTCGCCTCGGCGATCTGACCCGGGTCGGTCGCGGCGTGCGGGGTCAGTCGGCCCGGCACGCCGCGACGACCTGTCGCGAGACCTCGTCCTGCGCGGCGCTGCCGTCGACGCGGACGAGGAGTCCCGCGGCGGCGTAGACCTGCTCGAGCGGCGCGGTCTCGCGCTCGTAGACGGCGATCCGGTGCCGGATCACCTCCGGGTCGTCGTCGGCGCGGTTCTGGTCGGCGGCGCGCGCGAGCAGCCGCTCGACCACGACCTCAGTGTCGGCGGTCAGCATCACGACGCGGGCGACGGCGGCGCCCCGCTCCGTGAGCATCCGGTCGAGCTCCTCGACCTGCGCCGGAGTCCGCGGATAGCCGTCGAGGATGAATCCGTCGCGGGCGTCCGGCTCGTCGATCCGCTCGGCGACGAGGGCGTTCGTCACCTCGTCCGGCACGTACGCGCCGGCCTCGACGATCGCCTGCAGCCGGCGGCCGAGCTCCGTGCCGTCCGCCACGTGCGCACGGAAGAGCTCGCCGGTCGAGATCGCCGGCACGCCCAGGGCCTCGGCCAGGACCGCCGCCTGAGTGCCCTTGCCCACGCCGGGTGGTCCCATCATGATGACGCGCATCGCTCGTCCTCCTCGGTGTCGTCAGGCGATCGTAACGGTGCGCGAGCGGGAGCCGTCGCGGCGCCCGAGGCGTGCGTCACCCGTTCTAGGCTGGTCGCGATCGAGGAGAGGCCGGATGGCGGATGACGCGGAGCGGGCGGCGGCCCGGCTCGTCGACGTGCTCGCGGAGCTGTCCGCCGAGCTCCACCGGCGCGGAGTCGAGGACCAGGCCCTCGCGGAGCTCCGGCGCCCGCGCGCGATCCTCGGCTTCCGGCGCGCCCCGGTCATGGCGCCCGTCACCCGCGCCTGGCGGCTCGGCGTCGTGCTGCTCGAGCGCTCCGGCGGGCTCTTCGCCACCGGCTCGGTGACGCGGGCCGTGGCTCCGCTGCACGCCAACAACCAGTCGGAGTCGCAGGAAGCGCGTCGCGAGATCCGGCGCGCCGCGTTCGACGGCCCGTTCCGCGAGGGCGAGATCGTCAACTACGGCTGGCGCCGACTGCAGACCGATGCCGCAGGCCTCGCCGCGGGTCAGGAGCCGCTGGCGCTGCGCGGGGCGGACGTCCTCGTGCGCTGGGCTCCCGGTCTCGGCGAGCAGGGCCTCATGCCGATCGAGCGCTACCTCGCCGACAGGATCGACCTGCTCGACGTCTGACGCCCTCCGGGGTCACTCCTCGACGGCGACCGGGTGGAACCACGGCGGGTACACCGCGACGCGCGGCGATGCGGAGGTGCCCTCGAAGAGCGCCTTGACCTTGTTCTTCATCGTCACGGACGGCACGCCGACCACCGTGATCTCCTCGAGCGGGAACCGCTCCGGAACGAGCGCCTCGGCGCTGCGGAGCGCCGGCTCGTCGACGAGGAGCCGGGCGAAGGTGCGCACCAGGGCGTCGCCCTCGCTGAAGCGGGTGAGCACGTGGGAGGCGTCGCCGTCGCTCAGGACGGGAGCCGAGGCGAGGGAGCCGACGAGCACCACGAACTGCGACGCGGTGGTGCCCTGCGCGCGGGGCGACCAGTGCGGAGCGACCTTCTCGCCGCGCAGGTCGGCCCAGAGGGCGGCGTCGGGGGAGAGGAAGAAGGGGACGAAGCCGGCGACGTTCGCGCCGTCCTTGATCTGCACGGCGCGGCGGTGCTCGCGGGTGGTCTCGGCGCTGACGTCGATCGCGGGGCGCTCGGCGAGGTGCTCGTCGGCGATCAGGGCACCGGAGGCGACGATCGCGGCGAGGTTGTCGAGGTGCGTCACGTGGTAGATCCGCTGCGCGGCGATGTCGACCTTGGGCAGCGGCTTCTCCCGCGCGGTTCCGCGCGCGGCGGCCCGAGCTGTCGCGGCGCGGGAGGTCCCGGGGACGCGCACGGGCACGCGGGGAGTGCGCGCCGGCGGCTCGGGGAGCTTGGCGGGCGAGCAGACGTCGCAGAGCGCGATGTCGAGGCCGTGGATGCATTCGGTGGGCACTCTGTAGTCCTTCTGCGGCCGGTCTCGGGGTTCCGGGCGCAAGGACGACGTTACGCGACCGCAAGGGCCTTGCGGGGCTGGCGGCGGCGATCCGCGGCCGCCGGAGGGGAGCCGCCGCGCATCGGCTGGGAGGCTGCGGTCTGCAGGGGGCGGCCGCGTAGCGTGGACGGCATGAAGCGCGCAGTGCCCGCCGAGGGTCAGGAATCCGTCTGGGACTACCCGAGGCCGCCGAGAGTCGAGCCGAGCTCCGAGCACGTCGTGGTGCGGCTCGGGGGCGCGGTGGTCGCCGAGTCGCGCGCCTCGTTCCGCGTGCTCGAGACGAGTCATCCGCCCGTCTACTACCTGCCGCGCGGCGACTTCGCGGAGGGGGCGCTCGAGCCCGCTCCCGGCCGGAGCGTCTGCGAGTTCAAGGGCGCGGCCTCCTATCTCTCGGTGCGGGGCGGCGGGGTCGTGGCCGAGGCGGCCGGGTGGACGTACCCGGAGCCGATGCAGGGCTTCGACGTGCTCCGCGACACGATCGCGCTCTACCCGGGGCGGATGGACTCCTGCACGGTGGACGACGAGGTCGTGGAGCCGCAGCCCGGCGACTTCTACGGCGGCTGGATCACCTCCCGCGTCGTCGGCCCATTCAAGGGGGCGCCGGGCACCATGTTCTGGTGACCGCGCCCCTCCGCTCGGCGTAACGCCGGGTAACCGCCCGGCGCCCCGCGCTCCTCCCGTGCGACTGTTGTCCGCGCCGGACGGCGGCGACGAGGAGGCGGTGGACCATGGACGCGGACGACGCGCGCACAGGACGCGGGGGCGAGTGGGGCTTCTCGACTCGCCAGCTCCACGCCGGGGCGGCGGACGACGCCCTGCACGCGCGCCGCACCCCGATCTACCTGACCGCCGGCTTCAGCTTCGACTCCTTCGACGAGGCGCGCGACCGCTTCGCCGGCGCGGACGGCTACACCTACACCCGCGTCGGCAACCCCACGACGGACGCGGTCGAGCGGCGGATCGCCGCCCTCGAGGGCGGTCGCGAGGCGCTCCTCGTCGGGAGCGGGCAGGCCGCCGTCTCGGTCGCCCTCCTCACCCTCGCCTCCGCGGGCGACCACGTCGTCGCCGCCGCGAGCCTCTACGAGGGGACGCGCAACCTCCTCCTCGAGAACCTCGCCCGCCTCGGCGTCTCCACGACCTTCGTCGAGGACGCCGACGATCCGCTCGCGTGGGAGCAGGCGATCACCCCGCGCACCCGCGCCGTGCTGGTCGAGTCGATCCCGAACCCGCGCAACGACGTCGTCGACCTGCAGCTGGTCGCCGACGCCGCGCACCGGTCCGGCGTGCCCCTGGTCGTGGACAACACCTTCGCCACTCCGTACCTCCTGCGGCCGATCGAGCACGGAGCCGACGTCGTCGTGCACTCGGCGAGCAAGTTCCTCGCGGGGCACGGAGCGGTCATCGCGGGAGTCGTGGTCGACTCCGGCCGGTTCGACTGGGAGGCCGCGTCCGCCGGGTTCCCGCATCTCGCCACCGGAGAGGTCGCCCCCGAGCGCGCGTTCCTCGCCTACGCCCGCGACGTCGTCGCCGGCCGCATGGGCCCGACGGTCTCGCCGCTCACCTCGTTCCTCCTCGAGCAGGGGCTGGAGACGCTGTCGCTGCGTGTCCGCCACCAGTCGCGGAGCGCCCTGCTCGTCGCCCGGTGGCTCGAGGCGCGACCGGAGGTCGAGAGCGTCGACTACAGCGGCCTCTCGTCGAGCCCGTCGCATACCCTCGCCCAGCGCTACCTGCCGCTCGGGCAGGGGTCCGTCTTCTCGTTCACGCTGCGCGGCGGCCTGGAGGCGGCGCGGCGCTTCTCCGACGCCCTCGACGTGTTCACCCGGATGACGCACCTGGGCGACGTCCGCTCGCTGATCCTGCACCCGGCCAGCACCACGCACACCGGCCGCACCCTCGAGCAGCTCGAGGCCGCCGGGATCGGGCCGGGCCTCCTCCGCCTGTCGATCGGCATCGAGGACGTCGAGGATCTGCTGGCCGATCTCGAGCAGGGCCTCCGGGCCGCGGCGACCCTCCCGCTCCGGCTGGCGGAGGCGTCGTGAGCGCCCCGCAGCACTTCGCCTGGTTCCTCTCGCGCGGCTTCGGCCCGCAGGCCTGGGGTCGGCCGGACTGGGACTGGGACCGCTCGTGGACCGGCCCCGAGCTCTACCGCCGGAGCGCCCGCGAGCTCGAGCAGGCCGGCTTCGACCTGGTCATCATCGAGGACGCGCTCTCGCTCGGCAGCGCCGGCACGCTCGACCTCCGTGTCCGTCGCGCCTACGGCGGGCCCAAGCACGACCCGATGCTCCTCGCGCCCTACCTCTTCGAGGCGACGCGGCACCTCGGAGTCGCGCCCACCGTGAATCCGATGGCCTACAGCCCCTACCAGGCCGCCCGCCAGTTCGCCTCCCTCCAGCACCTCAGCGGGGGCAGGCTCGGCCTCAACGTCGTGACGGATGTCGGCAGCAGCCGCCACTTCGGGCTCGAGAAGGTCCCCCACGACGTCGCCTACGACCGCGCACACGAGTGGCTCGACTCGATCCGGGAGCTCTGGCGCAGCTGGGACGACGGCGCCCTGATCCAGGACGCGGCGACCGGTCTCTTCGCCGACGGCACGCGGCTGCGGCCCGTGCAGCACCGCGGCACCCACTACACGTTCGACGGACCGCTCAACGCGCTGCCCTTCGACGGCGGCGAGCCCGTCATCGTCTCGCCCGGCGGCTCGCCCCGCGGCATCGACTTCGCGGGAGCCCAGTCCGAGATCCAGCTCGCGCTCGCCTCGCTCGACGTCGGCACCGTCCGGGCCTACCGCGAGCGCGCCCGCGCCGCGGCGGCGGCGCACGGCCGCGACCCCGACGACCTCACGGTCCTCTTCGTCTTCAAGCCGATCGTCGTCGCGAGCCGCGAGGAGGCGGAGCGGCTCGTCGCCGCCTCCGCGCACCCCGACGACGCGGCCCTGCTCGCCGTCGCCGCGGCGCAGTCCAGCGACCTCGAGACCGACCTGACCTCGCTCGATCTCGATCGGCCGATCGATCCCGTGGTGTTCGGGGAGCACGTGTCACGCGGCAGCATCGCCGGGCTCTACGGCGGGGCGGGACAGGACGCGCCGCTGCGCGAGCTGCTCACCGCCAAGGCCAGGCTCGGCCTGATCGCCGACCGTCAGGGCGTCGTCGGCACCGCGGAGGAGGTCGCCGACTTCATCCAGGAGCTCGGCGACGAGGCCGACAACGACGGCATCGCCTTCTCGGGCGACTTCCACCCGGTCACGCTGCACCGGATGCTCGACGAGCTCGTCCCGATCCTGCGCCGTCGCGGCATCCTGCGCCGGAGTCACCCGAGCGGCGGGCTGCGGGGGAGTCTCGCCGAGTTCTGACGCTCACGCCGGCGGCGCGAGCAGGACGGCCCTGGCCGACTCGATCCCCTCGACCTCGAGCGGCCAGTCCGGGCGGCGGAAGGCCTCGGGCGTCACGCGGAAGCGCGACTCCTCGACCGCGACACCGTCGGCCCCGATGGTGCGCTGCGTGCCGTTCGGCCGGTAGCCGAGCGCGGTCGACACGCCGATCGACGCGGTGTTCCAGGCCAGTGCGCTGCTCTCCGCGACCTCGGCGCCGAGGTGATCGAAGGCGAGCGCGAGCACCGCGGCGCGCATCTCGCGCCCGAGCCCCCGGCCCTGAGCCGAGCGCGTCAGCCACGAGCCCGACGACACCGTCCGGGTCGCGGCGAAGCCCTCGGCGAGGAGGTCCTGGCAGCCGACGACGACCCCGCCCTCGAGGATCGCGAAGGCGACGCGCCAGGAGTCGGCGGTCGTCGCCGCCCTGAGCGACCAGTGGTAGCGCGCCAGGTCCGCCGGCAGCCGCTCGGGAGGCGCCTCCGCCCACGGCGACGGGAACGGCGAGCGGCCGGCCTCGTGGATCCCGGCCGACGCGGCTGCGGCGAGACCGCTCAGATCGGAGTCGCGCACCGGGTGCAGCTCGAGCCGCGGGGTGCGCAGGACCAGCGAGAAGAGGGGCCAGACGTCAGAGGGATCGCTCATCCGACGACGCTAGCGAACGCCGCCGCGCCGCACGGCGCACGTCGTACCGGTGATGGGATTCGAACCCACAAGCCCTCTCGGACAGAGCATTTTGAGTGCCCCGCGTCTGCCATTCCGCCACACCGGCGCACAACAAGCCCGTTGAGAATACCGTAGGCTCTTCGGCGTGACAGACCAGGAACCCACGTCGACCGCACCCCGTCGGGTCGTCGTCGCCGAAGACGAATCGCTCATCCGCATGGACATCGTGGAGATCCTCCGCGACAACGGCTTCGAGGTCGTCGGTGAGGCCGGCGACGGCGAGACCGCCGTGGCCCTCGCCACCGAGCTCCGTCCCGACCTGGTGATCATGGACGTCAAGATGCCCCAGCTCGACGGCATCTCCGCGGCCGAGCGCCTCTCGAAGGCGCACATCGCCCCCGTCGTGCTCCTCACCGCCTTCAGCCAGAAGGAGCTCGTCGAGCGGGCGAGCGAGGCGGGCGCCCTCGCCTACGTCGTCAAGCCGTTCACGCCGAACGACCTGCTCCCCGCGATCGAGATCGCGCTGTCGCGCTACGCCCAGATCATCACCCTCGAGGCCGAGGTCGCCGACATGGTCGAGCGCTTCGAGACCCGCAAGCTCGTCGACCGCGCCAAGGGCCTGCTCAACGAGAAGATGGGCCTCACCGAGCCCGAGGCGTTCCGCTGGATCCAGAAGGCGTCGATGGACCGCCGCCTCACCATGCACGACGTCGCGCAGGCGATCATCGAGCAGCTGAGTCCCAAGAAGTAGGGTCGGCCGCTCAGCGGCTGCCGATCACGGCCAGAGGCGGGTGCGCTCCCAGGGGGAGCCGCCCGCCTCCGTCGTTCCGGGGCGGTACTCCAGCCGCACGTGGTCCTGCTCGGGCGACGTCGAGCCCTGCCAGAACTCGATCCGCTCGGGGACGACGCGGTAGACGGCCCAGTCCCGGTCGAGGGTGGCGGGGGAGCAGCCCACGGCGACGCTGGTCTGCAGCGTGACGAGACCGAAGTCGGCGGAGCTGCGCATCGGCTCGCTCTGGCGACCGACGAGGAGCGCGGTGCGCGCCGCCTCCGATCGCCGGCGGAAGTCGTCCGCCGACTCGTCGGCGGTGCCCCGCTCTGCGCGGCCCTCGACCCTGACCTGGCGACCCTGCACCGGCCAGAAGAAGGTGAGCGACGCGTGCGGGTTCGCGGCCATCGCCCGGCCCTTGGGGCTGGAGGCGTGGGTCGAGAACGCCCAGCCGCGGTCGTCGATGTCGCGCAGCACGAGCACCCGCGCGGTGACGTCGCCCTCCGCGTCGGCGGTCGAGAGCGTCGCGCCGTGGGGGAGGAGCTGCCCGGCCGCCGCCGACTCCTCGAGCCACTGCGAGAACAGCTCGACGGGATCCGCCGGCGCGGCCTCGGCATCGAAGGCGGGCAGCTCGTGCGGCATGGACGGCATCGAACGCAGCAGGTCTCGGAAGGTCACGCCCCGAGCCTAGGTCGCTCCCGCCGCCCCGTCCCGGGCTTGCGCTCGGGCCTTTAAGCCCCGCCTAGCAGTGGCCACTATCGGCGCTTCCGCCGGCAGACCAGCCTGGCTCCGCGAGGCGAACCGGGAAAACGCGTGTCAGCGTTTTCCCGTAGCCGCCCGCGACCCGCTCCACCAGACGCAACCATCTCGTCGAGCCGACCGCGCCGCGGCGGGCGGGGACCGCCGCGGAATCAGACGGATCTGATGATGTTGGTGATCCTCACCGTCGAGAGGCGGCGCCCCTCCTCGTCGCGGATCACGATCTCGTGAGTGGTGAGCGTGGAGCCGAGGTGGATCGCGTCGCAGGTGCCGATCACGAAGCCGGAGCGGGTCGAGCGGCTGTGGCTCGCGTTCAGCTCGATGCCCATTGCGACCCTGCCCTCGCCGGCGTGCACGTTCGCCGCGATCGAGCCCATCGACTCGGCGAGCACCACGTGCGCGCCTCCGTGCAGGATGCCGAACGGCTGGCGGTTGCCCTCGACGGGCATCGAGGCGACGGAGTGCTCGGGGGTGAGCTCGTGCCAGACGATGCCCATCGTGTCGGCGAGCTCGCCGCCGCCGCGCCCGATCGAGCCGACGAGATCGAGGGCCGGCGGGCGGGTCCAGGCGGTGTCGCGGGGCGCGGGATCGGTCACGGTACTCCTCGTCGTGGTGCCTCGCGAGGGTCTCGGCGTGCGGGCTCGAACGGGCCGGATCCGGTGTCGGAGGCGCTGTGTAGTCTTGCCCTGTGTCAGATCCGGAACAGCCTACCCTCCTGCTCATCGACGGTCATTCGCTGGCTTTCCGCGCCTTCTACGCGCTCCCGGTCGACAGCTTCCAGACCCGCGACGGCCAGCACACGAACGCCATCCACGGCTTCCTGTCGATGCTGATCCTGCTGCTCAAGAACGAGAAGCCCACGCACCTCGGCGTCGCGTTCGACATCTCCCGCTACTCCTTCCGCACGCGCGAGTACCCCGAGTACAAGGGCACGCGCGGCGAGACCCCTCCCGAGTTCAAGGGCCAGGTGCCGCTGCTCGAGGAGGCGCTGCACGCGATGAACATCCGCACCGTCTCGAAGGAGGACTTCGAGGCCGACGACATCCTCGCGACCCTCGCCAAGCAGGGCGCCGAGGCCGGCTTCCGGGTCCTCGTCGTCTCGGGTGATCGCGACACCATCCAGCTCGTCACCCCCGACGTCACCCTGCTCTACCCGTCGACCCAGGGCGTCTCGCAGCTCACCCGCTACGACCGCGACAAGGTGTTCGAGAAGTACGGGGTCGAGCCGCACCAGTACCCCGAGATCGCGGCGCTCGTCGGCGAGACCAGCGACAACCTGCCCGGAGTCGACAAGGTCGGCCCGAAGACCGCGGCGAAGTGGGTCAACCAGTACGGCACCGTGGCCGACATCATCGCCCACGCCGACGAGATCAAGGGCGTCGTCGGCGAGAAGCTGCGCGAGCAGAAGGAGAACGCGCTCCGCAACCGCCGACTCAACCGCCTCGTCACCGATGTCGAGCTGCCGCTCGGCCCCGCCGACCTCGATCGCCGACCGATCGACGTCGACGCCGTCCGCGAGATCTTCAGCCGCCTCGAGTTCAAGACACTGCAGGAGCGCGTGCTCACGATCGCCGCCGACGAGGGTGTCGAGGGCGCCGCCTCCGCTCTCGCCGGCGACACCGTCGTGACCGCCGCCCCCGCCGTGCGCACGCTCGTCGACGAGGAGCTCGCACACTGGCTCGACCGGGTCTCGGCGAAGGGGACGACTCCGGTCGCGGTGCAGGTGCAGCTCGGCCCCGACGGCCTCGACGCCATCGGGCTCTCGACCGAGACCGAGTCGGCGTTCGTGCCGTGGGCGGCCGGCCGCCCCGACTACACCGCACTCGAGGAGTGGCTCGCGAGCGACGCTCCCAAGGTCTTCGCCGACGCGAAGCCGCAGATCAAGGCACTGCGTCGAGCGGGGCTGACCGTCTCCGGTCTCGCCTTCGACACGCGCGTCGCGGCCTATCTGCTGCAGCCCACCGGGCACGCGGCGACGCTGCCGGCGCAGGTCGCGCAGTACCTCGACGAGGCGATGGCGCAGGGCGACCCGAATCAGCTCGTGCCGAGCGTCGAGCCGATGGGCCCGGCGACGGAGGCGTGGTACGCGTTCCGCCTGGTCGCGCCCCTCACCGAGCTGCTCGGCGAGGGCATGCTCTCGGTGCTCGTCGACATCGAGCTGCCGATCGTGCAGGTGCTCGCGACGATGGAGCTCACGGGCGTCTCGATCGACTCCGAGGTGCTGGCGCGCCTCCGCGGCGAGCTGACGACCACGGCCGCCGAGCTCGCGAGCCGGGCGTTCGCCGAGATCGGCCACGAGATGAACCTCGGATCTCCCAAGCAGCTCCAGCAGGTGCTCTTCGAGGAGCTCGCGATGCCGAAGACCCGGGCGACGAAGACCGGGTACACGACCGACGCCTCCGCCCTCGCCGACCTGCAGGACTCGCACCCGCATCCCTTCCTCGGCCTGCTGCTCGAGCACCGCGACGCCACGAAGCTGAAGCAGATCATCGAGACGCTCGAGAAGTCGGTGACCGCCGACCAGCGGATCCACACCAGCTACGACCAGACCGGCACCGCCACGGGCCGCATCTCGTCGAACGACCCCAATCTGCAGAACATCCCGGTGCGCAGCGAGGTCGGCCGCCGCATCCGCACCGCCTTCGTGCACGGCAGGGAGGCGAGCACCCTCCTCACCGCCGACTACTCGCAGATCGAGATGCGGATCATGGCGCACCTGTCGGGCGACGCCGGGCTGATCGAGGCCTTCCACAGCGGCGAGGATCTGCACCGCTTCGTCGGTGCGCGCATCTTCGGCGTCGAGCCGGTCGACGTCACCTCCGCGATGCGCAACAAGGTCAAGGCGATGTCGTACGGGCTCGCCTACGGGCTCAGCGCCTTCGGCCTCTCGAAGCAGCTGCGGATCTCGAGCGCCGAGGCGAAGCAGCTGATGACCGACTACTTCGTCCGCTTCGGAGCGGTGCGCGACTACCTCCGCAGCGTGGTGGAGCAGGCCCGGGAGGCGGGATACACCGAGACGATCTTCGGCCGCCGCCGGCCGTTCCCCGACCTCCAGAGCGCCAACCGCGTCCTCCGCGACAACGCCGAGCGCGCGGCGCTGAACTCGCCCATCCAGGGCTCCGCCGCCGACATCATGAAGATCGCGATGATCGGCGTCCAGGCCGACATCGACGAGCAGGGTCTCGGCTCGCGGATGCTCCTCCAGGTGCACGACGAGCTGATCTTCGACGTCGCTCCCGGCGAGGAGGAGGCGCTCGAGGCCGTCGTCCGCTCGCGGATGGCCGGAGCCGTCGATCTCAGCGTGCCGCTCGAGGTGCAGGTCGGTCACGGAGCCGACTGGGACGACGCCGCGCACTGACCCCGCGGCGCACGAGGGCCTGGCTAGGCTCGAGCGCATGACCTCCGACACCTCCCGTCAGCCGACCGCCGTCGATCTCGTCGCGGAGCGCTGGGTCGACACGCTGGTCGAGCTCGATCCGACCATCGGCACGTACATCGGCCGGGCGGAGTCGGGCGGCCGCCTGGGCGACCTCTCCCCGGAGGGTCGTGCCCGCTCCCGCGAGGCCGTGACGGCGGCTCTCGTCGAGCTCGAGGCCGCGACACCGGTCGACGCGGTCGACCGCGTCACCGTCGCCGATCTCGGCTCCGAGCTGCGGCTCACCCTCGAGGCCCACGACGCTCAGCTGCCGCTGCGCGATCTCAACGTCATCGCCTCCCCTCCCCAGGAGCTGCGCGACGTCTTCGACCTCATGCCCACGGACGACGTCGCCGACTGGGAGGCCGTCGCCGACCGCCTCCTCGCCGTCCCCGCCGCCCTCGCGGGCTACCTCGAGACCCTCCGCGAGGGCATCGACTCCGGAGTGACGCCCGCGGCACGCCAGGTGCGGCTCGTCGCCGAGCAGGTCGACTCGACCGCGGCGCCGCACGGATTCTTCGCCTCGCTCGCCGCCGACGCGGCTCCCGCCTCCGGATCGCTGCCCGCCTCCCTCGCGCTCCGGCTCGAGGAGGGCGCCCGCCGCGCCGCCGCCGCGTACGGCGGACTCGGGCGCTTCCTCCGCGAGGAGCTCGCCCCGGCGGCCCGCGAGGAGGACGCCGTCGGCCGCGAGCTGTACGCGCTGCAGTCCCGGCGCTTCCTCGGCGCGGTCGTCGACCTCGACGAGACCTACGAGTGGGGCATCGAGGAGCTCGCTCGGATGACGGCCGAGCAGGAGGCGATCGCCCGCGAGATCCTGCCCGGCGCCTCCGTCGCCGAGGCGATCGCGCACCTCGACGCCGATCCGTCCCGCACCCTGCACGGCGTCGACGCCCTGCAGGGCTGGATGCAGGAGACGAGCGACCGCGCCGTCGACGAGCTCGCCGGGACCGCGTTCGACATCCCCGACGAGCTCCGCCGGCTCGAGTGCCTGATCGCGCCCACGCACGAGGGCGGCATCTACTACACCGGGCCGAGCGACGACTTCGCGCGCCCCGGCCGGATGTGGTGGTCGGTGCCCGACGGCGTGACCGAGTTCGCGACCTGGCGCGAGCTCACCACCGTCTACCACGAGGGCGTGCCCGGACATCACCTCCAGGTGGGCCAGGCCGTCGTCAACCGCGGGCAGCTCAACACCTGGCGCCGCCAGCTCGCGGGCAGCTCGGGACACGCCGAGGGCTGGGCCCTCTACGCCGAGCGCCTGATGGAGGGCTTCGGCTACCTCGACGACCCGGCCGACCGGCTCGGCATGCTCGACGGGCAGCGGATGCGCGCGGCGCGCGTCGTCCTCGACATCGGCGTGCACCTGGGCAAGCGGATGCCGGGCTCGACGGAGGTCTGGAGCGCCGCGTCCGCCCTCGCGTTCATGCGGGCGAACGTGAACATGGACGACGCCTTCATCCGCTTCGAGGTGAACCGCTACCTCGGCTGGCCGGGCCAGGCGCCCTCGTACAAGATCGGGCAGCGGATCTGGGAGGAGCTTCGCGATGGGACCGCAGCCCGCGAGGGGTCGGCGTTCTCTCTGGCCGGATTCCACCGCCGCGCACTCGATCTCGGCGGGGTCGGGCTCGACACGCTGCGGGCGAGCCTCGCGGGCTGACTCCGAGCCCTCGATCCGCGCGGATCCGGCGCGCACGGAGGCCCTGGGAGATTGCTAGCACCCTGCTGGGTCGGATAGTCTGGACTGTCACGTTCGTGGCGCCGCTGTGCCCTCGGCGTGCGATGAGGTCCGGAGTCATCCTCCAGAGCATCGTCCCGTCGCCGGAGGCACCGCACACCCCTTCACTCCGCGGCACCCGTCACTGCGCCCCTCCTCGGGGCGTCCGGCGGTGGCCGCCCGATACCCATCCATCCTGGAGCATCCCTTAATGACAACCGCAACGACCGAAAAGGCAGCCAAGCAGGTCGCGATCAACGACATCGGGTCTGCTGAAGACTTTCTTGCCGCGGTCGAAAAGACTCTGAAGTTCTTCAACGACGGAGACCTCATCGAAGGCACCGTCGTGAAGATCGACCGCGACGAGGTCCTCCTCGACGTCGGCTACAAGACCGAGGGCGTCATCCCCTCGCGCGAACTCTCCATCAAGCACGACGTCGACCCCTCCGAGGTCGTCAACGTGGGCGACAGCGTCGAGGCTCTCGTCCTGCAGAAGGAGGACAAGGAGGGTCGCCTGATCCTCTCGAAGAAGCGTGCGCAGTACGAGCGTGCGTGGGGCGACGTGGAGAAGATCAAGGAGTCCGACGGTGTCGTCACCGGTTCGGTCATCGAGGTCGTCAAGGGCGGTCTCATCGTCGACATCGGCCTCCGCGGCTTCCTCCCGGCCTCGCTCATCGAGCTGCGCCGCGTCCGCGATCTCACGCCGTACCTCGGCCAGGAGATCGAGGCGAAGATCCTCGAGCTCGACAAGAACCGCAACAACGTGGTCCTGTCGCGCCGCGCGCTCCTCGAGCAGACCCAGTCCGAGAGCCGCACGACGTTCCTGAACAACCTGCACAAGGGTCAGGTCCGCAAGGGCGTCGTGTCGTCGATCGTCAACTTCGGTGCGTTCGTCGACCTCGGCGGCGTCGACGGTCTCGTGCACGTCTCCGAGCTCTCCTGGAAGCACATCGAGCACGCCTCCGAGGTCGTCGAGGTGGGCCAGGAGGTCACCGTCGAGATCCTCGAGGTCGACCTCGACCGCGAGCGCGTGTCGCTCTCGCTCAAGGCGACCCAGGAGGACCCGTGGCAGGTCTTCGCCCGCACCCACGCGATCGGTCAGGTCGCACCGGGCAAGGTCACGAAGCTGGTCCCGTTCGGTGCGTTCGTCCGCGTCGCCGACGGCATCGAGGGCCTCGTCCACATCTCCGAGCTCTCGGGCAAGCACGTCGAGCTCGCCGAGCAGGTCGTGTCGGTCGGTGAGGAGGTCTTCGTCAAGGTCATCGACATCGACCTCGACCGTCGCCGCATCTCGCTCTCGCTCAAGCAGGCGAACGAGAACATCGACCCCGAGGGGACCGAGTTCGACCCGGCCCTCTACGGCATGGCGACGGAGTACGACGACCAGGGGAACTACAAGTACCCCGACGGCTTCGACCCCGAGACCAACGAGTGGCGCGAGGGCTTCGAGTCGCAGCGCGAGGCCTGGGAGCAGGACTACGCCGCGGCGCAGGCCCGCTGGGAGGCCCACAAGGCCCAGGTCGCCAAGTCGCAGGAGGAGGCGGCCACCGTCTCCGAGGGCGTCTCGGTCGGCGGCGGCTTCACCAGCGAGGCGACCGGAGCCGGCACCCTCGCCGACGACGAGTCGCTCGCCGCACTGCGCGAGAAGCTGTCCTCGAGCAACTGATCGAGTGCACGCGTCTGAACGGCCGGTCCCCTCGGGGGCCGGCCGTTCGGCGTTCCCGCCCTCTCTGCTTCACGGGGTGACCGCTGGATAGGGTGGCCGGGTGCATCTCGTAGCCCTCACCGGCGGCATCGCCTCCGGCAAGTCGACCGTCGCCCGCCGCCTCGCCGAGCACGGAGCGGTCGTCGTCGACGCCGACGTGCTGGCCCGAGAGGTCGTCGAACCGGGGGAGCCCGCACTGCAGGCCGTCGTCGAGCGCTTCGGCCCGGCGATGCTGCGGGAGGACGGATCGCTCGACCGCGCCGCTCTGGGTGCCGTCGTCTTCGCCGACGCCTCCGCCCGCGCCGATCTGAACGCCATCACGCATCCCGCGGTGGGGGAGCGCTCACAGCGGCTGTTCGACGAGGCCGCGGCGGCCGACCCTGGGGCCGTCGTGGTGTACGACGTGCCCCTGCTGGCCGAGGGCCGGGGTGCGGGCGAGTTCGACGAGGTCGTCGTCGTGCACGCGCCCGAGGCCGTCCGCGTCGAGCGCCTGGTGGCGCTGCGCGGCATGTCCGAGGCGGAGGCCCGGGCCCGCGTCGGCGCGCAGGCGACCGACGAGCAGCGGCTCGCCCTCGCCGACGTCGTCGTCGACTCCTCCGGAACCTTGGAGGACACCCTGGCGCGGGCGGACCTGCTCTGGGAGCGCCTCGTCTCGCGCACAGGTCGAGCGAGCGGCCCGACGGCCGTCGATCAGCCGCCGTCCGTAGGGTAGGTCGCTCGACATCGGAACGCCGAGAGAGAGGCTGCAATGAGCTCCTTCGGACCTGTCCCACCCGCTGTCGAATCCCGGCGCACCGTCCTCGCCGCCGGAGCCGGTGCCCTCCTCGGCGCGGGTGCCCTCGCCGCTCGAGGAACCGCGGGAACGACCTCCGTCGTCGTCCGACCGGCGGGGACGGAGCGGATCGTCGACGTCCACGACTACCTCGATGCGTCGATGGCCCCCGGGCCCGCTCGGGACACGGCGGCCTGGAAGGCCGCGCTCGCAGCCGCGGCGGTCCCGGACGAGGGCGTCGCCCCCGAGGAGCACCACGCCGTCGTGACGGCGATCGGAGGCAGCTTCACGGTGGAGGAGACGCTGTCCTGGGACACACGGGTCAGCATCATCGGGCACTGCGAGATCGTCAACGCGGGCAGCGGCTTCCTCTTCCGCACGGTGAGCCCGGTGGTCCAGAAGACGGCCGCGGGATTCACCCGTCAGCATCAGACGGTCCTCAGCGACATCCACCTGGTCGGCTCGGGGGGCAGCAGCGGCATCGCGATCGGCGCCGCGCCCCATCTGCGCGAGTCGGGTCCGAAACCCGCCTACCTGACGCTGGTGAACGTGGTCCTGCGCTCCTTCGACATCGCCGTCGAGCTCGGGTCGCACGCCTACCTGCTCGAGTTCCGGTCCTGCTCGATCCAGGGCAACAGGATCGGCGTCCTGGCGACGAAGGAGGCCGTCGACGCGGGTGAGCGCATCTCGATCCAGAGCTGCGACCTCACCAGCAACACCCAGAGCGCCATCGAGATCCTCGGCGACCAGGAGTTCTTCGTCAATCAGTGCTCGTTCGACACCTTCTCGACCAACCAGAGCCGAGCCGCCCTCGTCGAGCTGGGCCAGATCTACTTCACGAACTGCCACTTCGAGATGCAGATACCGGATCGGAACGGCTGGTTCGAGCTCGCGGGGTGGGGTGCGCTGCTCACGCTGACGGACTGCCGCTACCTGGTGCGCGGCCGCGTGGAGGTCCGCGCCGAGGCCGAGCGGGGCCTCATCGAGTTCTCCGGCGCCGGCGGGCAGCGTGCCGTCGTCAGAGGGGGTCAGTTCCAGGGCGGCACGGCACTCCTGCCGTTCCTGGCGCGGGGGGACGGCGTCCTGACGGTCGAGGACACGTCCGCGCTGCCGAGGACGGCGCTGCGTCCGCACGCCGGTGAGAGGGAGCGCGGGGTGCTCGATGCGTCAGCGGCTCGATCGTCGCTCGCCGACGACTGGGTCGCCTCCGGTGAGGCGGAGGTCACGCCGGTGGACTCGCCGGTCTCCGGCGTCCGCGCCTTCGCGGTCGGGGACGGATCGGGCGAGGGGGCCGTCCATCTGTTCGTCGGCATCAAGACCGGTGCCCGAGTGCTCGTGAGCCTCGACGCGCTGTTCTCCGGCGCGGGGAGCGCCACTGTGGATCTGGGATTCTCGACCGCTCGGCGCACGGAGGGACTCGGCCAGGACTGGTACTCGGCGTCCCGGATCGTCGACTCCGACAGCTTCGCGGGGATCCGGCTCGACGGCGCCTACTCGATCCCGGCGCCGGACTGGGCGGGCTTCGCCGTGCTGCGCATCCGGACGGGGGCGATGGGTCCCGACGATCGCCTGTACCTCCGCGACCTGCGCTTCTCGCGTCTCTGAGCGGCGCCGTTCGCGCCCAGCGCACGCCGGGCTCCGTGTCGGTGGTCGCGGCTACGCTTCGAGCATGGAGCCCACCCGTGCCGTGCATCCCTTCGAGGTCGTCAGCGAGTACAAGCCGAGCGGCGATCAGCCGGCCGCGATCGCCGATCTGAGCGCCCGGATCCGGGCGGGCGAGGCCGATGTCGTGCTCCTCGGCGCCACGGGAACGGGCAAGTCGGCGACCACCGCGTGGCTCGTCGAGGCCGTCCAGCGACCCACGCTCGTGCTCGCCCACAACAAGACCCTCGCGGCGCAGCTCGCGAACGAGTTCCGCGAGCTGTTCCCCAACAACGCGGTCGAGTACTTCGTCTCGTACTACGACTACTACCAGCCCGAGGCGTACGTCCCGCAGACCGACACCTTCATCGAGAAGGACAGCTCCGTCAACGCCGAGGTCGAGCGCCTCCGCCACTCGACGACCAACTCGCTGCTCAGCCGACGGGACGTGATCGTCGTCTCCACCGTCTCGTGCATCTACGGTCTCGGTCAGCCCGAGCAGTACCTCGAGGCGATGGTGGCCCTCCAGGTCGGCCAGCGGGTCGACCGCGACCGCCTGATCCGCAAGTTCGTCTCGATGCAGTACGCGCGCAACGACGTCGACTTCGCCCGCGGCACCTTCCGCGTCCGGGGCGACACGATCGAGATCATCCCGATGTACGAGGAGCTCGCGATCCGCATCGAGATGTTCGGCGACGAGATCGAGGCGCTCTACACGCTCCACCCGCTCACCGGCGACATCGTGAAGAAGCTCGAGTCGGTCTCCGTCTTCCCCGGTTCGCACTACGTGGCCAGCCAGGACGTCATGCACCGCGCGATCGACACGATCCAGCAGGAGCTCGAGGTGCGCCTCGCCGATCTCGAGAAGCAGAACAAGCTGCTCGAGGCCCAGCGCCTCCGGATGCGCACCACGTTCGACCTCGAGATGATGCAGCAGATCGGCTTCTGCTCGGGCATCGAGAACTACTCCCGCCACATAGACGGCCGCGAGTCGGGCGAGGCGCCGCACTGCCTCCTCGACTACTTCCCCGACGACTTCCTCGTCGTCATCGACGAGTCGCACGTCACCGTGCCCCAGATCGGCGCGATGTACGAGGGCGACGCCTCCCGCAAGCGCACGCTGGTCGAGCACGGCTTCCGCCTCCCCTCGGCGATGGACAACCGTCCGCTCAAGTGGGAGGAGTTCAAGCAGCGCGTCGGCCAGACGGTCTACCTCTCGGCGACCCCCGGCCGGTACGAGATGGGGATCGCCGACGGCATCGTCGAGCAGATCATCCGCCCGACCGGCCTCATCGACCCCGAGATCGTCGTCAAGCCGACCAAGGGCCAGATCGACGACCTGCTCGAGGAGATCAAGCGCCGCACCGAGCGCGACGAGCGCGTGCTGGTGACGACCCTGACCAAGCGGATGGCCGAGGAGCTGACCGACTTCCTCACGGAGGCCGGCGTCCGCGTCCGCTACCTGCACTCCGACGTCGACACCCTGCGGAGGGTCGAGCTGCTCTCCGAGCTGCGCGCCGGCGTCTACGACGTCCTCGTGGGCATCAACCTCCTCCGCGAGGGACTCGACCTGCCCGAGGTGTCGCTGGTCGCGATCCTCGACGCCGACAAGGAGGGATTCCTCCGCTCCTCGACGTCGCTGATCCAGACCATCGGCCGCGCCGCTCGCAACGTGTCGGGCGAGGTGCACATGTACGCCGACCGGGTGACCGACTCGATGCGGCTCGCGATCGACGAGACCGATCGCCGCCGCGAGAAGCAGGTCGCGTACAACCTCGAGCACGGCATCGACCCGACGCCGCTGCGCAAGAAGATCGCCGACATCACCGACGCCCTCGCCCGCGAGGGTGCCGACACGGCCAAGCTCCTCGCGGGCCGCGACGCGAAGAAGAAGAGCCCGACGCCGAACCTCCGCAGGCAGGGGCTCGCCGCGAACGGCGGCAACGACCTCGAGGCGATCATCTCCGACCTCAACGGCCAGATGCTCCAGGCGGCGGGCGAGCTCAAGTTCGAGCTCGCGGCGCGCCTGCGCGACGAGGTCCAGGAGCTCAAGCGGGAGCTCCGTCAGATGGAGAAGGCGGGTCACCTCTCCTGAGGGCGGGCGCCGGGGCGGGGGCGGCCGATGCCGTCCCCGTCCGCAGAGCGGCGCCCGAACCGCAAGCTCCGATGACCGGTATCAGCGCCCAGCGAACGCCCCCGGGCGATGTCGGTGGCTCCGCATACACTTTCGAGGTGTCGATCGCGAATGCCGTAACAGACCCCTCGTCCACCCCCTCTCCCTCCTTCCACCGCTTCGTCAGCTCCCTCGACGAGTCGGTGTCGAAGCTGGTCGTCAGTGGCGCCCGGGTGCACAACCTGCACGACGTCGACCTCGAGATCCCGCGTGACTCGATGGTCGTCTTCACCGGTCTGTCGGGGTCCGGCAAGTCGTCGCTGGCCTTCGACACGATCTTCGCCGAGGGGCAGCGCCGCTACGTCGAGTCGCTGTCCGCCTACGCCCGCCAGTTCCTCGGGCAGGTCGACCGCCCCGACGTCGACTTCATCGAGGGCCTCAGTCCCGCGGTCTCGATCGACCAGAAGTCGACCAACCGCAACCCGCGCTCCACCGTCGGCACCATCACCGAGATCTTCGACTACATGCGCCTGCTCTGGGCGCGCATCGGCGTGCCGCACTGCCCCATCTGCAGCGAGAAGATCTCAGCGCAGACCGTGCAGCAGATCGCCGACCAGATGATGGAGCTCGAGGGCGGCACCCGCTATCAGATCCTCAGCCCGGTCGTCTCGCAGAAGAAGGGCGAGTTCGTCGACCTCTTCAAGGAGCTGACCGCCGGCGGCTACTCGCGTGCGATGGTGGACGGCAGCCTGATCCAGCTCAGCGATCCGCCGACCCTCAAGAAGCAGTACAAGCACGACATCTCGGTCGTGGTCGACCGCCTCGTCGCAGGCCCCGACATCCTCGGCCGCCTCACCGACTCCCTCGAGACAGCTCTGCGTCTCACCGACGGCATCGTGCAGATCAACTTCGTCGACGGTGAGGGCGAGGGCGCGTGGACCACCTTCTCCGAGAAGCTGTCCTGCCCCAACAACCACCCGATCTCGCTGACCGAGATCGAGCCGCGCACCTTCTCGTTCAACGCGCCTTTCGGCGCCTGCCCCGAGTGCTCCGGCCTCGGCACGCGCATGTCGGTCGACGACGAGCTGCTCCTCGGCGACCCCGACCTCAGCATCGCCGAGGGCGTCATCATCCCCTGGACCACCCAGGGCAAGGGCCTCTTCCAGTACTACGAGAAGCTGCTCGACGGCCTCTCGCGAGACCTCGGCTTCAAGCTGACCACCCCGTGGAAGCGCCTGAGCTCCGAGGTGCAGCAGGCAGTGCTGCACGGCGACAACTTCGAGGTCAAGGTCAAGTGGAAGAACCGCTACGGCCGTGAGATGAGCTACACCTCCGGCTTCGAGGGCGTCGTGCCCTACATCGAGCGCCAGTACGTGCAGGCCGAGACGGATGTGCAGCGCACCCGCTGGTCCGAGTTCCTCCGCGAGGTGCCCTGCCCCGTCTGCAAGGGCTCGCGCCTCAAGCCCGAGGTGCTCGCCGTCCTCGTGCACGGAGCGAGCATCGCCGACATCGCCGACCTCAGCCTCGGCGACGCGCAGGAGTTCATGGGCCGGCTCGAGCTGACCCCGCGCGAGGCGACGATCGCCGCGCAGGTCCTCCGCGAGATCCGGGCGCGCCTCGACTTCCTCATCGAGGTCGGGCTCAACTACCTCAACCTCTCGCGAGCGGCCGCGTCGCTCTCCGGAGGCGAGGCCCAGCGCATCCGACTGGCCACCCAGATCGGCTCCGGACTCACCGGCGTGCTCTACGTGCTCGACGAGCCGAGCATCGGCCTGCACCAGCGCGACAACCGCCGCCTCATCGACACCCTGCTGAAGCTCCGCGACCTCGGCAACACGCTGATCGTCGTCGAGCACGACGAGGACACCATCCGCACCGCCGACTGGATCGTCGACATCGGCCCGGGCGCCGGCGTCAACGGCGGAAAGGTCGTGCACTCCGGCTCGTACGACGCCCTGCTCGAGAACACGCACTCGCTCACGGGCGACTACATCTCGGGCCGCAAGTCGATCGACATCCCGAAGAAGCGCCGCAGGATCGACCGCAAGCGGATGATCAAGGTCGTCGGGGCCAACGCCAACAACCTCCGCAAGGTCGACGTGGAGTTCCCCCTCGGCACCTTCGTCGCGGTCACCGGAGTCTCGGGGTCGGGCAAGAGCACGCTGGTCAACGACATCCTCTACCGGGTGCTCGCCAACCAGCTCAACGGGGCGCGCAAGGTGCCGGGCAAGCACACCCGCGTCACCGGCCTCGAGAACCTCGACAAGGTCGTGCACGTCGATCAGAACCCGATCGGCCGCACCCCGCGCTCCAACCCCGCCACCTACACCGGCGTCTTCGACCGCATCCGCAACCTCTTCGCCGAGACGACCGAGGCGAAGGCCCGCGGCTACCTCCCGGGCCGGTTCAGCTTCAACGTCAAGGGCGGCCGCTGCGAGGCCTGCTCGGGCGACGGCACCATCAAGATCGAGATGAACTTCCTGCCCGACGTCTACGTGGCCTGCGAGGTCTGCGGGGGAGCGCGCTACAACCGCGACACCCTGACGGTCCACTACAAGGGCAAGAACATCGCCGAGGTCCTCGACATGCCGATCGCCGAGGCTGCCGACTTCTTCGAGCCGATCACCTCGATCCACCGCTTCCTCAGGACGCTCGTCGAGGTCGGCCTCGGCTACGTGCGGCTCGGGCAGAGCGCGACGACGCTCTCGGGCGGCGAGGCGCAGCGCGTCAAGCTCGCCACTGAGCTGCAGCGCCGCTCCAACGGCCGCAGCGTCTACGTGCTCGACGAGCCGACCACCGGCCTGCACTTCGAGGACGTCCGCAAGCTCCTCCTCGTGCTGAACTCGCTCGTCGAGAAGGGCAACACGGTCATCACCATCGAGCACAACCTCGACGTCATCAAGTCGGCCGACTGGCTGATCGACATGGGTCCCGAGGGCGGTGCCGGCGGCGGGCAGGTCGTCGCGATCGGCACACCGGAGCAGGTGGCGAAGGTCGCGGAGAGCCACACCGGCGGGTTCCTGGCCGAGATCCTCGGCCGATAGCGCGGCCGGGCGGGCACGGGGCATGGCGCAGACACTCGACTACCGGCCCAAGGCCGGCGAGATCCCGACCCTCCCGGGGGTCTACCGATTCAAGGACGCGAGGGGCCGGGTCCTCTACGTGGGCAAGGCCAAGAACCTGCGCGCGCGACTCAGCAACTACTTCGCGCCGCTGCCGAGCCTGCACGAGCGGACCCGGCGGATGGTCACCTCGGCGTCGGGCGTCGAGTGGACCGTCGTCGGCACCGACGTCGAGGCACTGCAGCTCGAGTTCACCTGGATCAACGAGTTCGACCCCCCGTTCAACGTCAAGTTCCGCGACGACAAGTCGTACCCCTACATGGCGGTGACCCTCGGCGACGAGGCGCCCCGCGTGATGGTGACCCGCAACTCGAAGATCCGCGGGGCGAGGTACTTCGGCCCCTACCCGAAGATCTGGGCCATCCACGAGACCATCGATCTGATGATCAAGGCCTTCCCGATCCGCACCTGCAACGACTCGAACTACAAGCGGGCCATGCAGAGCGGGAAGCCGTGCTTCGCCTCCCAGATCGGCCGCTGCGGCGGTCCCTGCTCGCACCGCGTCACCTTCGCGGAGCACCGCGAGATGGTCGACCGGTTCGTCGCGTTCATGGGCAGCCACGACCGGAGGATGATCGGCGAGCTCGAGAAGGAGATGCGCGAGGCCGCGGGCGAGATGCAGTACGAGCGCGCCGGCAAGCTGCGCGATCAGGCCGCCGCTCTCGACGCCGTGCTCGCCAAGAGCGCGGTCGTGCTCAAGGACAACGTCGACGTCGACCTCTACGCGATCGTGCACGACGAGCTCGCGGCGTCCGTGCAGCAGTTCCGCGTGCGGGGCGGACGCATCCGCGGCGAGCGCGGCTGGGTCGTCGACAAGGAGCTCGACATGACGACGGCCGAGCTCGTCGACACGGCACTCCAGGCGGCCTACGAGAACGGCGACATCCCGCCGAAGGAGGTCGTCGTCCCCGAGCTGCCGGAGGACAGCGAGGCGCTCGAGGAGTGGCTCTCGAGCCTCCGCGGCGCCAACGTCAGGCTGCGGGCGGCGCAGCGCGGCGACAAGGCGGCGCTGCTCGAGACCGCGACGCAGAACGCCGGTCACTCGCTGATGCTCTACAAGACCCGCCGCTCGGCCGACTTCACCGCGCGCACCCAGGCGCTGGAGGACATCCGCGACGCCCTCGGCATGACCGAGGCCCCGCTCCGGATGGAGTGCTACGACGTCTCGCACCTCAGCGGCACCAACATCGTCGCGTCGATGGTCGTCTTCGAGGACGGCCTCGCCCGCAAGGACCAGTACCGCCGGTTCTCGATCGCGGAGTCGACCGACGACACGGAGTCGCTGCACCAGGTCCTCACCCGGCGACTCGCCTACCTGAAGGAGCCGGTCGAGCCGGCGATCCTCGATCCCGAGACGGGGGAGGCGAAGCGCCGCAAGTTCGCCTACCCGCCCCAGCTCCTGATCGTCGACGGCGGTCAACCGCAGGTCGCGGCCGCCCAGCGCGCCCTGGACGAGTCCGGAGTCACCGGGATCACCCTGTGCGGCATCGCCAAGCGACTCGAGGAGATCTGGCTCCCCGACTCCGACTTCCCGGTGATCCTGCCGCGCAACAGCGACGCCCTCTTCCTCTTCCAGAGGATCCGCGACGAGGCCCACCGCTTCGCCATCACCCACCAGCGCCAGCGCCGCAAGCGCGACATCGCGTCGCAGCTCGGCGAGATCCCCGGGCTCGGTGGCACGCGGGTGCGCGATCTGCTCAAGCACTTCGGATCCGTCGCGCGGCTGCGCGAGGCCTCCGACGCCGAGATCGCCGAGGTGAAGGGGATCGGGCCGACGCTGGCCGCCGCGATCCACGGGTACCTGCACCCCTGACGCCTCCGCCCGGTGTCGGGCCCACGCCCTAGGCTGGACATCCGACCCTCCGAGGAGGGCGCGGGCCCCCGTCACGAGCGACGCAGAACTCACGAGCGACGCAGAACTCACGAGCGACGCAGAACTCACGAGCGACGCAGAACTCACGAGCGACGCAGAACTCACGAGCGACACAGCACTTTTCGAGCGCCACAGACACTTTCGAGCGACACAGATACGAGCACGGAGAACCCATGAGCACGGAGAGCGAGCAGCAGGACGTGCTGATCGTCACGGGGATGTCGGGTGCCGGCCGGTCCACGGCCGCGAACGCCCTCGAGGACCTCGGCTGGTACGTGGTCGACAACCTCCCGCCGCAGATGCTCCGACCCCTGGTCGACCTCGCCCAGCGCGCGGGCGACACGCTGCCGAAGATCGCGGCCGTCGTCGACGTCCGCGGGCGCGACTTCTTCGCCGACCTCGGCGAGATCGTGCGCGAGCTCAAAGCGGGTGTCGACCTCCGCGTCGTGTTCCTCGAGGCGACCGACGCTGCCCTGGTGCGCCGCTTCGAGCAGGTGCGGCGCCCGCACCCGCTGCAGGGCCGAGGCACGCTGCTCGACGGCATCTCGGCGGAGCGCGGACGACTGGCGCAGCTGCGCGAGTCCGCCGACATCGTGATCGACACCTCCGACCTCAACATCCACCAGCTCGCGACGACCATCACGGAGCGATTCGCCGAGGCCGGGCGTGCGGGCCTCCAGATCACCGTGATGAGCTTCGGCTTCAAGTACGGCCTGCCGACCGACGCCGACATGGTCGCCGACGCGCGCTTCCTCCCCAACCCGTACTGGATCCCCGAGCTCCGCCCGCACACCGGGCTCGACGAAGAGGTGAGAGAATACGTGCTGGCCCAGCAGGGGGCGGAGGAGTTCATCGACTCCTACTCGCGAGCCCTGCGCCCGGTGCTCGACGGCTACCAGCGCGAGAACAAGCGCCACGCGACGATCGCCATCGGCTGCACGGGGGGCAAGCACCGCTCCGTCGCGGTCGCCGGACGCATCGCGGCCCGACTGGCCGAGCTGCCGGGAGTCGCCGTGAACGTGGCGCACCGCGACCTCGGCCGAGAATGATTCCCGCGCGCTCCGCCGCGCACCCGACGTAAGGAAGACTCCGTGGCCCTCACCGCAGACGTCAAGGGCGAACTGGTCGCGATCGTCTCGCGCAAGAACACCGTCCGTGCCGCCGAACTGGCGACCGTCCTCCGCTTCTCCGGCGGACTGCACATCATCTCGAACCGCCTCGCGGTCGAGGTCGAGCTCGACTCCGCAGCTCTCGCGACCCGCGTGCGCCGCGATCTCGCAGAGCTCTACGGCGTCCGCAGCGAGGGCACCATCATCTCCGCCGGCGGATCGCGCCGGACGACCAGCTGGCTCGTCCGCGTGGTCGAGGGCGGCGACACGCTCGCCCGGCAGACAGGGCTGCTCGACCAGCGCGGTCGCCCGGTGCGCGGCCTCCCGAACCGGCTGACGACGGGCTCCCGGGAGGAGCTCGCCGCAGTCTGGCGCGGCGCCTTCCTCGCGCAGGGCTCGCTGACCGACCCGGGCCGCTCGGCGGCGCTCGAGATCGTCTGCCCCGGCAACGAGTCGGCGATGGCCATCGTCGGCGCGGCCGGCCGCCTCGGCGTGCAGGCGAAGTCGCGGGAGGTGCGCGGTGTGCACCGGGTCGTCGTCCGCGACGGCGAGAGCATCAGCGCGATGCTCACCCTGATGGGCGCCACCTCGACGGTGGCGAGCTGGGAGGAGCTGCGCCAGCGACGCGAGGTGCGCGCGACCGCGAACCGGCTCGTCAACTTCGACGACGCCAACCTCCGCCGGTCGGCGCAGGCCGCCGTCGCCGCGTGCTCGCGTGTCGAGCGCGCGATGGAGATCCTCGGCGACGACATCCCCGAGCACCTGCGCTACGCCGGTCGACTCCGGCTCGCGCACCGCGACGCGAGTCTCGACGAGCTGGGCCACCACGCCGACCCCCCGATGACGAAGGACGCGGTCGCCGGTCGCATCCGCCGCCTCCTCGCGATGGCCGACAAGCGCGCCGCCGACCTCGACATCCCCGGCACCGACGCGAACCTCCCGGCCGAGCTGCGCGACCTCTGAGCCGTCCACCCGGCGAACGCTGAGTGTCTCCTGGTTGAACGGGGGAGACCGTCCGAGTGCGCGGGTGCCCCGTCACTAGACTGGAAACGTCGCTCGGACACGCCGACCCCCGCTCCAGCGCCTCGCGCTCGGACGGTCGGAGCCGGTGGGACTGCCGAGGTCGACGACCACGAACAGGAGATCGCACATGGCTGACTACACGCTCGCCGAACTGCCCTACGACTACTCGGCCCTCGAGCCGAACATCAGTGGGCGGATCATGGAGCTCCACCACGACAAGCACCACGCCACCTACGTGACGGGCGCGAACACCGCCCTCGCCGCGCTCCAGGAGGCCCGCGACACCGAGAGCCTCGCGAACGTCAACAAGCTCCAGAAGGACCTGGCGTTCAATCTCGCCGGTCACGTGAACCACACCGTGTTCTGGAACAACCTCTCGCCCGACGGCGGCGACAAGCCGGTCGGCGAGCTCGCCGCGGCGATCGACGACAACTTCGGCTCGTTCGACAAGTTCCGCGCCCACTTCACCGCCTCCGCCCTCGGCATCCAGGGCTCCGGCTGGTCGATCCTCGCGTGGGACTCGCTCGGCGAGAAGCTCATCATCGAGCAGCTCTACGACCACCAGGGCAACCTCGCCGCGGCGACCGTGCCGGTGCTGCTGCTCGACATGTGGGAGCACGCCTTCTACCTCGACTACGTCAACGTGAAGGCCGACTACGTCAAGGCGTTCTGGAACATCGTGAACTGGGCCGACGTCTCCGCGCGCTTCGAGAAGGCCCGCGAGAAGACTTCGGGCCTGCTGCTACTGTCATAGCGATCTCGGCGTCCCGGGCCTCTGCGCCCGGGACGCCCGGGCCGGTTCCCACCGGCCCACTGCGATCAACACCCTCCACTGCACCGTCGAGGTGCCCTTCCTCATCAGGAGATATCTGTGTCCGTCAAGATCGGCATCAACGGCTTCGGCCGTATCGGCCGTAACTTCCTCCGTGCGGCCCTCGCCAAGGGCAGCGACCTCGAGATCGTCGCGGTCAACGACCTCACCGACAACAAGGCGCTCGCGCACCTCCTGAAGTACGACTCCATCACCGGACGCCTCGACGCGACGGTGGAGCTCGACGGCGACAAGATCGTCGTCAACGGCAAGCCGATCATCGTCCTCGAGGAGCGCGACCCCGCGAACCTCCCCTGGGGCGAGCTGGGCGTCGATGTCGTCATCGAGTCGACCGGCCGCTTCACCAAGTCGGAGGATGCGCGCAAGCACATCACCGCCGGCGCCAAGAAGGTCATCGTCTCGGCACCCGCCTCGGGCAGCGACGTCGCGACCATCGTCCTCGGCGTCAACGAGGGCACCTACGACCCCCAGGTGCACGACATCGTCTCGAACGCGTCCTGCACCACGAACTGCCTCGCGCCGCTCGCCAAGGTGCTGCTCGACAACTTCGGCATCGAGCGCGGCCTCATGACCACGGTCCACGCCTACACGGCCGACCAGAACCTCCAGGACGGCCCGCACAGCGACCTCCGTCGCGCGCGCGCCGCCGCGGTCAACATCATCCCGACCTCGACCGGTGCCGCCAAGGCGCTCGGCCTCGTCATCCCCGAGCTCGTCGGCAAGCTCGACGGCTACGCACTGCGCGTCCCGGTCCCGACCGGCTCGATCACCGACCTCACCGTCGAGCTGACCACGCCGGCCACCGTCGAGGAGATCAACGCGGCGTACAAGGCCGCGGCCGAGGGCGACCTCAAGGGCATCCTCAAGTACACCGAGGACCCGATCGTCTCGAGCGACATCGTGACCGACCCGCACTCGTCGATCTTCGACTCCGGCCTCACCAAGGTCATCGGCAACCAGGTCAAGGTCGCCTCCTGGTACGACAACGAGTGGGGATACTCCAACCGCCTCGTCGACGTCGCCGAGCTCGTCGCCGGCAAGCTCTAGGGCTCGCAGCAGTGACCTTCCGCACTCTGGACTCACTGGGTGCACTGTCGGGCAAGCGCGTCGTCGTCCGCTGCGATCTGAACGTCCCCCTGAAGGACGGTTCGATCACGGACGACGGCCGCGTGCGCGCGTCCGTCCCCACGCTCCAGCGGCTCGTCGCCGAGGGTGCCCGAGTCGTGGTCGTGAGCCACCTCGGGCGCCCCGACGGGGAGCCCGACCCGAAGTACAGCCTCGCGCCGGTCGCGAAGCGACTCGGTGAGCTCCTCGACGCCCCCGTGGCGTTCGCCGGCGACACTGTCGGCGACGAGGCCTCCTCCGCGGTCGAGGCCCTCGGCGACGGCGAGATCGTCGTCCTCGAGAACCTGCGCTTCAACGCAGCCGAGACCAGCAAGGACGCGGACGAGCGCCGCGCCTTCGCCGAGAAGCTGGCCGCCTTCGGCGACGCCTTCGTCTCGGACGGCTTCGGAGTCGTCCACCGCAAGCAGGCGAGCGTCTACGAGCTCGCGCAGCTGCTCCCGAGCGCTGCCGGCACTCTGATCGCCGCCGAGCTCGAGGTCCTCGACCGCCTCACCGAGAAGCCGGAGCGCCCCTACACGGTCGTGCTCGGCGGATCGAAGGTCTCGGACAAGCTCGGCGTGATCGAGCACCTGCTGCCGAGGGTCGACTCGATCCTCATCGGCGGAGGCATGCTCTTCACCTTCCTCAAGGCCCAGGGCCACGAGGTCGGTTCGAGCCTGCTCGAAGCCGACCAGGTCGACGTCGTGCTCGGCTACCTCGCGAAGGCGAAGGAGCTGGGCGTCGAGATCGTCCTGCCGACCGACGTCGTCGTCGCCTCGAAGTTCGGAGCCGACGCGGAGCACGAGGTCGCTGCGGCCGACCTCATCGAGGGCACCCCGTTCGGAGCGAGCGGACTGGGCCTCGACATCGGCCCGGACACTGCGAAGCGCTTCGCCGAGATCGTCGCTGCGTCGAAGACGGTGTTCTGGAACGGCCCCATGGGCGTCTTCGAGCTCGAGCCGTTTGCGGCGGGCACGAAGGCCGTCGCCCAGGCCCTCACCGAGGTCGACGGACTCAGCGTCGTCGGCGGAGGCGATTCGGCCGCGGCAGTGCGCGCCCTCGGCTTCGAGGACGGGCAGTTCGGCCACATCTCGACGGGAGGCGGCGCGAGCCTCGAATTCCTCGAGGGCAAGCGACTCCCCGGACTGGAGGTCCTCGGATGGCAGTAGACAGCACGGGAGGAGCTCCCTCCTCCCTCGGGCGGACGCCGCTCATCGCGGGCAACTGGAAGATGAACCTGGACCACCTCCAGGCCATCGCCTTCGTGCAGAAGCTCGCGTGGAGCCTGAAGGACGCGAATCACGACTTCGACGGTGTCGAGGTCGCAGTGTTCCCGCCCTTCACCGACCTCCGCCCGGTGCAGATCCTCGTCGACTCCGACAAGCTGCCGCTCAAGTACGGCGCGCAGGACCTGTCGAAGTTCGACAGCGGGGCCTACACCGGTGAGATCTCGGGTCAGTTCCTGAAGCAGCTCGACTGCGACTACGTGATCGTCGGGCACTCGGAGCGTCGCACGCTCCACGCCGAGACGGACGCGGACATCGCGGCGAAGTCGGCTGCGGCGATCAAGCACGGCGTCGCACCGGTCATCTGCGTCGGAGAGACCGCCGAGGACCTCGAGAAGCACGGCCCGTCGGCCGTGCCCGTCGCGCAGCTGAAGGAGGCCCTCACCGGCCTGCCCGCGGACGCCGACCTCGTCGTCGCCTACGAGCCGGTCTGGGCCATCGGCTCCGGCCAGGCCGCCACGCCCGAGCAGGCCCAGCAGGTCTGCAAGGCGCTCCGCGACGTCGTCTCCGACATCCTCGGAGCCGACACCGCGGCGAAGACACGCATCCTCTACGGCGGCTCCGTGAAGTCCGGCAACATCGCCGGCTTCATGCGCGAACCCGACGTCGACGGCGCCCTCGTCGGAGGCGCCAGCCTCCAGGTCGACGAGTTCGCAGCGATCGCCCGGTTCCGCAATCACGTAGGCGTCTAGCGCTCTGAATCTGAAGGGGTGGGCCTCGCGGCCCACCCCTTCAGTCGTCTCTGCTGCTCATGTACCGAGCGCAGATTGCGGAGTGCTGTTCTTCCACGGCGCTCTTCGCGCGGCGCGGCGCAGTCGGCTTCCATGCATGGTCGCGTCCCGAAGAGCTTCGTGCGTCCGGCTACGCCGATTCGCTCGCACGCGAATCGCCGGTTCGCCTTGTCCCGAGCAGCGATCTGCAAGCCTCCGCTTCTGACGGTGGGAGATCTCGATACGGCCGCTGCGCGGCCTACTCGATCAGCAGGGCAGCGGGCGACAGCGTCTGCCGACCCCGCCTTCAAGGATGTGTGCTGAGAAGACGTCGGGCTCACCCCTGCTGGCCGAGTAGCCGCTGGAGGCGGCGTATCGAGACCCACCTCCCTTCGAACCTCGGTCCCGAGTCCCGTCCTCCGGACGCGGACGGGAGGGGCGGCCTCGTCGCGGCGCCTGGCTCGGGTCTGGCGGGCGCCGCGCAGCGGCGCGGGATGGCGCCGCGACGAGGCCGCCCCTCCCGTCACTCTTCAGAGCGCCCCGCGCCTCCCGTCATCCGCCGCCACGTATACCGCTCGCCGTAACAGGGGGTGTGGTTTCGTCGGGGGATTCGCAGGCGCCCGTTATACTCGACGGGGCGCGCAACGCGCCAGAACTTCGAAAGGTACCGCGTGGACATCCTCCAGGTCGTGCTCCAGGTCGTCCTGGGCATCACGAGCCTCCTGCTCACCATGCTGATCCTGCTCCACAAGGGGCGCGGCGGCGGTCTGTCCGACATGTTCGGCGGCGGAGTGACCTCGAACCTCGGCGCCTCGGGCGTCGCAGAGCGCAATCTGAACCGCATCACCGTGATCCTCGGTCTCGTCTGGGTCGCCAGCATCGTGGTTCTCGGTCTCATCACCAAGTTCGACACCGGAGCATAGGGGTACACGGAATGGCATCAGGCGGCAGTGCAATCCGCGGTTCGCGCGTCGGCGCGGGACCCATGGGCGAGCAGGACCGAGGCTTCCACGCGGAGCGCGTCGCGGTCTCCTACTGGGACGCTCTCGGCAACGAGACGGTGCGCCACTTCTCGGCGGCGCTCCCCGAGGACGAGATCCCCGAGGTCATCGACTCTCCGCAGTCGGGTCTCCCGGCCGGTCGCGACCGGGCGAACCCGCCTCAGGTCGCGAAGACCGAGCCCTACAAGACGCACCTCGCGTACGTGAAGGAGCGTCGCACCGAGGCCGAGGCCGCGCAACTCCTCGAGGAGGCGCTCCAGCAGCTCCGCGCGCGCCGCGGGACCGCGACGCCGTCCTGATCGGCCCCACGGCCGACGAACGACGAAGGGCCCGACCCCCGCGAGGGAGTCGGGCCCTTCGTCGTTCTCACGGGCCGGCGCCGCGGGACCGCGACGCCGTCCTGATCGGCCCCACGGCCGACGAACGACGAAGGGCCCGACCCCCGCGAGGGAGTCGGGCCCTTCGTCGTTCTCACGGGCCGGACGGTCCGGTCCGGCCCGGCTCAGTAGCTCGGCGCGATGAGCGACTCGGGGACCTCGGCTGCGGCCTCCTGGTCGACGAAGAACACCGTGCGCTTGCGGCCGAACGCGCCGGCGGCCGGCACCTCGTTCGTGCTGGCGCCCGCGAGTGCCAGACCGAGCGCGGAGGCCTTGTCGGCACCCGCCAGGACCATCCAGACCCGGTCGGACTGATTGATCAGAGGCAGCGTGAGCGTGAGGCGCTCCGGCGGCGGCTTGGGCGAGTTGCGGACGGCCAGCACACCGGGCTTCGGGTGGCGGATCGCGGAGCGCTCGGGGAAGAGCGACGCGATGTGCCCGTCGGGGCCGACTCCGAGGAAGGTGATGTCGAAGCGCGGGTAGTCGCGGCCCTCGGTCGCGTGCGCGCGGAGCTCGGCGTCGTACTGCGTGGCGGCGGCGTCGAGGTCGATGCCCTCGTCGGAGGCCGGATACGAGTGGACGTTCTCACTCGGCACGTCGAGTGACGCGAACAGGTCGCCTGCCTGCACGTCGTTGCGGTCCTCGTGCCCGCGGGGGACCCAGCGCTCGTCGCCCCACCAGAAGTGGACCCGCGTCCAGTCGACGTTCCCCGCGGCCGAGGAGCCGGCGATCTCCTTGAGGGTCGCCGCCCCCATCGTGCCGCCCGTCAGGACGACGTTCGCCGACCCGAGGTCGTCGAGGATGTCGATCGTCTTGGTCAGGAAGCGCGCGGCGACCGAGCCGGCGAGGGTCTGCTTGTCTCGGTGGACGAGCACACGACGTTCGGTGGTCATGCAGGGTCTCCTTCTGGTGGTCGCCGATCGGCGGATGGTCGACTCCGGGTCAGGAAGCGTCGGCCCGCGAGCGGGCCGACGACATCAGGACGCGCTGCGGGCCCCGGACTTCTCCGAGAGCATGTCCACACCGCGCGAGATCACTTCACCGTACAGGTCATCGGGGTCGAGCCTGCGCAGCTCCTCCGCCAGGCAGTCGCGGAGACTGCGGCGGGGGAGCGAGATGTCGTGGACGGGCTGATCCGGCTGGGTCAGCGTCGCCACGTTCGGTATCGAGCGCTCGAGCTCGATGACGCCCGACTCGCGGAAGAGACGGACCCCGTGGATGCCGCTCGATCCGGTCGCGCTGATGGTGAGCTCGTGGTCGACGGGGATGTCGAGCTCGAGCTGCAACCAGGCGGCGAGCAGGATCGTCGAGGGGGAGTCCGGGGCTCCCGAGACCTCGACCGCGGTGATCGACTCGTACGGCGGCTGGTCGAGGACCGCCGCCAGCTGAGCGCGCCACAGCGTGAGCCGGGTCCAGGCGAAGTCGGTGTCGCCCGGGGCGTAGGTGGAGGCGAGGTGGTGCAGCGCCTCCGCCGGGTTGGACTGCGCGGACGCGTCCGTGATGCGGCGCTGCGCGATCCGGCCGATGGGCGACTGGGAGGCGCTCTCGGGCGCGCTGTTCGGCCACCAGGCGACGACGGGCGCATCGGGCAGGAGCAGACCCGTGACGAGGCTCTCCTCGTCGCTCGCGGCGTCGCCGAACGGGCGGAGCACGACGACCTCGCTGGCCCCCGCATCGCCGCCCACGCGGATCTGCGCGTCGACCCGGGGGGTCGCGTCGACGGGCACCGTGGTGAGTCCGTCGTCCTTCGAGACGACGATGACGCGCATCGGGTGCTCGCGCGAGGCGTCGTTCGCGGCGTCGATCGCCTCCTCCTCGTGACCCCGGGAGGTCGCGATGATGAGGGTGAGGACGCGGCCGAGGGCGACGGCGCCGCCCTCCTCGCGGATCTTGACGAGAGTCTTCGAGACCTCGCTGGTCGTGGTGTCGGGCAGATCGACGATCATGGACGCCTCCAGGTGCGGCCGTCGCGAGCGAGGAGCTCGTCGGCGGAGTCGGGGCCCCAGGTTCCGGGGCGGTACTGCTCGGGCTGGCCCTGCGTGCTCCAGTACTCCTCGATCGGGTCGAGGATCTTCCAGGACAGCTCGACCTCCTCGTGCCGCGGGAACAGCGGCGGCTCGCCCAGGAGGACGTCGAGGATGAGGCGCTCGTAGGCCTCGGGGCTGGCCTCGGTGAACGCGTGGCCGTAGCCGAAGTCCATCGTGACGTCGCGCACCTGCATGCCGGCGCCGGGCACCTTCGAGCCGAAGCGCATGGTCACGCCCTCGTCGGGCTGCACGCGGATGACGAGCGCGTTCTGGCCGAGCGAGGTGGTCTGGCTCTCGGCGAAGAGCTGCTGCGGCGCGCGCTTGAAGACGACGGCGATCTCGGTCACGCGGCGGCCGAGGCGCTTGCCCGCCCGCAGGTAGAACGGGACGCCGGCCCAGCGGCGGGTGCCGATGTCGAGGCGCATCGCGGCGAAGGTCTCGGTGGTCGAGGTCGGGCTCATGCCGTCCTCCTCGAGGAAGCCGAGGACCTTCTCGCCGCCCTGCCAGCCGCCGGAGTACTGACCGCGCGCCGTGACCGTGGAGAGGTCCTTCGGCAGGCGGACGGCGGCGAGCACCTTCTCCTTCTCGGCGCGCAGGTCGGCGGCGTCGAACGAGATCGGCTCCTCCATCGCCGTGAGGGCGAGGAGCTGCAGCAGGTGGTTCTGGATGACGTCGCGAGCGGCGCCGATCCCGTCGTAGTAGCCGGCACGGCCGCCCACTCCGATGTCCTCGGCCATCGTGATCTGGACGTGGTCGACGTAGTTCGAGTTCCAGAGCGGCTCGTACATCATGTTGGCGAAGCGCAGCGCCAGGATGTTCTGGACCGTCTCCTTGCCGAGGTAGTGGTCGATCCGGAAGACGGAGTCGGGCGGGAACACCGACTCGACGACGGCGTTCAGCTCTCGGGCGGTCTTGAGGTCGCTGCCGAAGGGCTTCTCGATGACGACGCGTCGCCACTGGCCCTCCTTCTGCTCGGCGAGGCCGGAGCTGCGGAGCTGCTCGGTCACCTGCGGGAACGACTTCGGCGGGATCGAGAGGTAGAAGGCGAAGTTGCCGTTGGTGCCGCGCTCGCGGTCGAGCTCGTCGACGGTGGTCTTCAGGCGCGCGAACGCGTCGGGGTCGTCGAACTCGCCCTGCACGAAGCGGATGCCCTGCGCGAGCTGGGTCCAGACCTCCTCGTGGAACTCGGTGCGGGCGTACTTCTTGACGGAGTCGTGCACGACCTTCTCGAAGTCCTGGTCGTCCCAGTCGCGTCGGGCGAAGCCGACGAGCGCGAAGCCGGGCGGGAGGAGGCCGCGGTTGGCGAGGTCGTAGACCGCCGGCATGAGCTTCTTGCGCGACAGGTCGCCGGTGACTCCGAAGATCACGAGGCCGCTGGGGCCCGCGATCCGGTTCAACCGGCGGTCGAAGCTCAACCGCAGCGGGTTGAACTCGGGGGTGATGTCCACAGGCATGTGCAGTGTCCTTCTGTGTTCCTGGGTCTTCTGCGTGCCGGGGCGGCCGGGGATGCCGGCCGTGACGGCGCACTGCTCTCGGTGAGGGAGGGGGAGGGGACGCCCGCCCGCTCCGATGAGGGCTTGCGATCGCGGCTCGCGAGGAGCCGCGGACGACCGCGGGCACGCCGCCCCCGCCTCGAGGGCGGGGAGCGGCGTGCCCGTCGGATCAGGTGTTGAGCGCCTCGAAGAGCGCCTCGAGGTCGGCCTCGGGGTCGGTCAGCGTCAGCGTGAGCACCGGGCGGCCGTGCTCCGCGAGCACGCTCGCGTCGCCGGCGGCCTGGGCGAGGATCAGCTGGCCGAAGGTGAACGGGCTCTCGGGGATCTCGAGGTCCACGTCCGCGCGCTCGGTGATCTGGAGGAAGACGCCGGTCGGCGCTCCACCCTTGTGGTACTGACCGGTCGAGTGCAGGAAGCGAGGGCCCCAGCCGAAGGTCACGGGACGCTGCGCCTGCGCGGCGAGGAGGTCGCGGACGCCCTCGAGCTGCGGGAGGGCGAGGCGGTCGACGTAGGCCTGGATGGAGACGTAGCCGCCCTCGCCCAGCTGCGCGAGCAGCAGGTCGACGGCCTGCGCCACGGTGGTGACGCCCTCGGTGACGGCCGCGGTCCCGGTGACCTCGATGCCGGCGTCCGTGAAGGCCGGCTGAGCCGGCTCGGGGCGCTTCTCGAGCAGCGCGCGGGTCGCGATCTTCGCCGACTCGACGTCGGGCTGGTCGAACGGGTTGATCCCGAGCAGACGGCCCGCGACGGCGACCGCGTACTCCCAGGTCAGCATCTGCGCGCCGAGCGACCCGGAGAGGAGGATCTCGCCCTCGTGCCGGTCGCGCGGGAACAGGTGCAGCGCGGACGCGTCCTCGACGAGACGGACGACCTGCACGTCGGGCAGGTTCTCGGAGAGCTCGGGCGCGAGCGTGCCGAGGACGACGGGGAGGATGCCCGTGCCGTCCTTGCCGGTCGACTCGGCGATGAGCTGCTCCGCCCAGTCGGCGAAGCCCACGATGTGCGTGCCGTCGGCGACGATCGCGAGCTTGTCGCGGCGCGGGCTGGTCGCGGCGATGGCCGCGCCCAGGATCAGACCCGGGTTCTCGGGGGTGTCGACGGCCAGGCCGAGCGACGCCTCCGCCGCCTCGTCGAGCAACGCCTCGATGTCGGCGCCGGCGAGACCGGACGGCACGAGACCGAAGGCGGAGAGCGACGAGAAGCGTCCGCCGATGTTCGGGTCGGCGTTGAAGACGCGGTAGCCCGCCTCGCGCGAGGACGAATCGAGCGGCGAGCCCGGGTCGGTCACGATCACGATGCGGTCGAGCGGGTCGATACCGGCCTCGGTGAAGGCCTTCTCGTACGCCTTCTTCTGGCTCGCCGTCTCGACGGTCGAGCCCGACTTCGACGAGATCACGACGGCCGTGGTGGCGAGGCGGTCCTGCAGAGCGGCGAGGACCTGACCCGGGGCGGTCGAGTCGAGCACGGTGAGCTCGACGCCCGCCGTGCGGGTGATGACCTCGGGCGCGAGCGACGAACCGCCCATGCCGCCGAGCACGATGTGGTCGATGCCCTTGGCCTGGAACTCCTCGCGGAGGGCCAGGATCCGGGGGACCAGCGGGCGCGAGACCGTGGTCGACTCGGTCCAGCCGAGGCGCTTGGCCGACTCCTCCTCGGCCGCCGCTCCCCAGAGGGTGGGGACCTGGGCGGTGATGCCGGAGGCGACCTCGTCGGCGACGAGATCGGGGACGACGCGGTCGACGGCCTTCTCGGCGTCTCCGCTGACGTGGATCTGGATCGTCATGCTCAGGCCTGCGCCTTCGCGCCCTCGAGCGCCGCGGTCACGGTGTCGAGCAGCTCGTTCCAGGAGACGACGAACTTCTCGACGCCCTCCTTCTCGAGCAGCTCGGTGACGTCGGCGTACGAGACGCCCTGCGCGGCGACGGCGTCGAGGACGGCGTTCGCGTCGGCGTAGGACCCGGTGACGGTGTCGCCGGTGATGTCACCGTGGTCGAAGGTCGCCTCGAGGGTCTTCTCGGGCATCGTGTTGACGACGCCGGCCGCGACGAGCTCGGTCACGTAGAGGGTGTCGGGGAGGTCGGTCGACTTGACGCCGGTCGAGGCCCACAGCGGGCGCTGGCGGTTCGCGCCCGACTCCTGGAGCAGGAGGGCGCGCTCGGTGGCGAACGCCTCGACGAAGACCTCGTAGGCGAGCTGCGCGTTGGCGACGCCCGACTTGCTCTTGAGCGCGCGGGCCTCCTCGGTGCCGACGGCCTCGAGGCGCTTGTCGATCTCGGTGTCGACGCGCGACACGAAGAACGAGGCGACCGAGTGGATGGTGGCGAGGTCGATGCCCGCCTCCTTGGCCTTCTCGAGACCGGCGAGGTAGGCGTTGATGACCGCGCGGTAGCGGGCGAGCGAGAAGATCAGGGTGACGTTGACCGAGATGCCGGAGCCGATGACCTCGGTGATGGCCTCGAGGCCCTCGACGGTCGCGGGGATCTTGATCATCGCGTTCGGACGGTCGACCTTGGCCCAGAGGGCCTTGGCCTGCTCGATCGTGCCCTGCGCGTCGTGCGCGAGGCCCGGCTCGACCTCGATCGACACGCGGCCGTCGTAGCCGTGGCTGGCGTCGTAGATCGGGCGGAAGATGTCCGACGCCGCGGCGACGTCGTCGGTCGTGATCTCGAAGACGGCGTCGGTCACCGAGGTGCCGGCGGCGGCGAGCTCGCGCACCTGGGCGTCGTAGGACTCGCCGTTCGCGAGTGCCGCGGCGAAGATGGTGGGGTTAGTGGTGACTCCGACGACGTTCTTCTCGTCGATCAGCTTCTGCAGTCCTCCGGAGGAGATGCGCGAGCGCGAGAGGTCGTCGAGCCAGATGCTGACGCCTGCGGCGGAGAGCTCTGCGGTGGGGGTGTTCTCAGTCATGTCTCTTCTTCTTCGTGCGTAGGTGGAACGGGTCGTGGGGGAGTCGTCGGGCTGACGGCGAAGGCCGCGTCCGGGGTGGACGCGGCCTTCGGGGTCAGGAAGCCTCGATCGACTCCTTCGCGGCGGTGAGGGCCGCGTCGGTGGTGATCCCGAACTCGCGGAACAGGGTCTTGTAGTCGGCGGAGGCGCCGAAGTGCTCGATCGAGACCGAGCGGCCGGCATCGCCGACGTACTTCTGCCAGCCGAGGCTGAGCCCCGCCTCGATCGAGACGCGGGCCTTGACGGAGGAGGGCAGGACCTTCTCGCGGTACTCGGCGTCCTGCTCCTCGAACCACTCGAGGGACGGAGCCGAGACGACGCGGGCGTTGACGCCCTCGCCCTTCAGCAGCTCGCGCGCCTCGACGGCGATCTGCAGCTCGGAGCCGGTGGCGATGAGGATGACGTCCGGGGTGCCGTTCGGCGCGTCGGCCAGGATGTACGCGCCGCGGGCGACGTTCGAGGCGTGAGCGAAGGTCTCGCCCTCGGCCTCGCCCTCGCCGCGCTCGAAGACGGGGATGTTCTGGCGGGTGAGCGCGAGCCCTGCCGGGCCCTCGCGACGCTCGAGGATCGTCTTCCAGGCGTAGGCGACCTCGTTCGCGTCACCGGGACGGACGATGTCCAGTCCCGGGATCGCGCGGAGGGCGGCCAGCTGCTCGACCGGCTGGTGCGTCGGGCCGTCCTCGCCGAGGGCGACGGAGTCGTGGGTCCAGACGTAGATCGCCGGCGCCTTCATGAGCGCGGCGAGACGGACCGCCGGGCGCATGTAGTCGGAGAAGATCAGGAAGGTGCCGCCGAAGGGGCGGGTGTTGCCGTGCAGGACGATGCCGTTCAGGATCGCGCCCATGGCGTGCTCGCGGATGCCGAAGTGCAGCACACGGCCGCCCTTCTTGCCGGTCCACTCGTGGGTCGAGAACTCGGACGGGACGAACGAGCCCGCTCCCTCGATCGTCGTGTTGTTCGACTCGGCGAGGTCGGCCGAGCCGCCCCAGAGCTCGGGGACGACACCGGCGAGAGCGTTGATGACCTTGCCGGACGCGGCGCGGGTCGAGACCTCCTTGCCGGGCTCGAAGACCGGGAGGGCGTCCTCGACGCCCTCGGGCAGCTCGCCGCTCAGGACGCGGTCGAGGAGGACCTTCTTCTCGGGGTTCGCCGAGGCCCACGCGTCGAACTGCTCGTTCCACTCGGCGTGCGCCGCCTGGCCGCGCTCGACGGCCTTGCGGGTGTGCTCGATGACCTCGTCGGCGACGTCGAAGGTCTTCTCGGGGTCGAAGCCGAGCACCTCCTTGAGGCCGCGCAGCTCGTCGGCGCCGAGGGCGGAGCCGTGGATCTTGCCGGTGTTCTGCTTCTTCGGCGACGGCCAGCCGATGATCGTGCGCAGGATGATGAGCGACGGCTTGTCGGTCTCGCCCTTCGCGGCCTCGATCGCGGCGTGGAGCTCGGCGACGTCCTCGTGGTACTCGCCGGTCTTCTTCCAGTCGACGACCTGCACCTGCCAGTCGTAGGCCTCGTAGCGGGCCTTGACGTCCTCGGTGAAGGCGATGTTGGTGTCGTCCTCGATCGAGATCTGGTTGGAGTCGTAGATGACGACGAGGTTGCCGAGCTTCTGGTGGCCGGCCAGCGAGGACGCCTCGCTGGTGATGCCCTCCTGCAGGTCGCCGTCGCCGGCGATCACGTAGACGAAGTGGTCGAACGGCGAGTCGCCCGCGGCGGCCTCGGGGTCGAACAGGTCGCGCTCGAAGCGCGAGGCGTAGGCGAAGCCCACGGCCGAGGCGAGACCCTGGCCGAGCGGCCCGGTCGTGATCTCGATGCCGTCGGTGTGTCCGTACTCGGGGTGCCCGGGGGTCTTCGAGCCCCAGGTGCGCAGCGCCTTGAGGTCGTCGAGCTCGAGGCCGTAGCCGCCCAGGTAGAACTGGACGTACTGGGTCAGCGAGGAGTGGCCGACCGACAGGATGAAGCGGTCGCGTCCGATCCAGGTGGCGTCGGACGGGTCGCGGCGCATGACCTTCTGGAACAGGAGGTAGGCGGCGGGCGCGAGGCTCATGGCGGTTCCGGGATGGCCGTTGCCGACCTTCTCGACCGCATCCGCGGCGAGGACCCTCGCCGTGTCGACTGCCTTCTCGTCAATGGATTCCCATTGCAGTTCTGACACTTGGTACTGACCCTTCTCGAGACGTGGGGGAGACGGGGACCGTCCGCCCTCTCGCATGGTGGAGCACGCCGCATGACGACTTCGGCACGATGCTCCGGCGACGATCCTCTTCATGCGCGTCGTGACCGATCGGTCGGACGGGCGGCGGAAGCGTGCCGGCGGCTCTGGCGAGCACGTCCGATCATACCGAGGGGGGTGCGCCGGGCCGCGGGGGTTGCGGGGTCGCATATGTCGGCGATCGATTGGACAAGCGTGCACTCCCGGCGTCCGCCTCGGCGACGCGCATTACACTCGTTCGGGATCGTTCGAACGTTAGAGGAGCAATGGACCTAGTCGTGGAGACCACCGCCGTCGAGCGAGGCGGGCCGTCGGGGTCGCCGCTCTCGCGCAAGGTGAAGGCCTTCGTCTCGCTGACGAAGCCGCGGGTCATCGAGCTGCTCCTCGTCGTGACCGCGCCGACGATGATCCTGGCCCAGGGCGGGATCCCGAACCTCCTGCTGGTGCTGAACGTCCTGATCGGCGGCGCTCTGAGCGCCGGGTCCGCCGGCGCGTTCAACTGCTACTTCGACCGCGACATCGACCGGCTGATGAACCGGACGAAGAACCGCCCGCTCGTCACCGGGGAGATCTCGGACCGCGCCGCGCTGGTCTTCGCGACCACGATCGGAGTCCTCTCGATCGTCTGGCTCGGATTCACCGCGAACTGGCTCTCCGCCGCCCTCTCGCTCGCCGCGATCCTCATCTACGTCGTGTTCTACACGCTGTTCCTCAAGCGCCGCACCCCGCAGAACATCGTCTGGGGAGGGATCGCGGGCTGCATGCCGGTCCTGATCGGCTGGGCCGCGGTCACCGACTCGCTCGACTGGGCGCCGATCATCCTCTTCTCGGTCATCTTCCTCTGGACCCCGCCGCACTACTGGCCGCTCTCGATGAAGTACCGCGACGACTACCGAGCGGCGGGTGTGCCGATGCTCGCCGTCGTCCGGGGGCGCACCATCGTCGGCCTGCAGGTGATCCTGTACGCCTGGGCGACGGTCGCCTGCTCGCTGCTCCTCATCCCCGTGGCGGGGATGGGAGTCGTGTACACCGTCGTCGCCCTCGCGAGCGGCGTCTGGTTCATCGCCGAGACCCACCGCCTCTACAGCCTCGCGATCCGTCACGAGCACGTCTCGCCGATGCGCGTCTTCCACGGCTCGATCGGGTACCTGACGCTGCTCTTCCTGGCGGTCGGCATCGACCCGCTGCTGCCCTTCTGATGATCACGCCGTTCTCCCTCCTCGCCGATCGGGTGACCCTGACGCCGCGGGCGCTGCGCTGGGGGACGACCGCAGCGCTCGTCGCGAGCATCCTCATCATCTTCTTCGGCGGAGTCGTGCGCCTCACCGGCTCCGGACTCGGCTGCCCGACCTGGCCCGCCTGCGAGGCGGGTTCGCTCACCTCGACGCCGGAGCTCGGGATCCACGGGTTCATCGAGTTCACCAATCGGGCCTTCACGGGTGTGCTGGTCGTCGCCGTCGGCTGGGCCATCACCGCGGCGAGGCTGCAGAAGCCGCGCGATCGCACGATGACGCGACTCGCGTGGTCGCAGTTCTGGCTCGTCGTCGCGAACGCCCTCGCCGGTGGCGCGACCGTCCACTCCGGGCTGAACCCGTACATCGTCGCGGGTCACTTCGTGCTCGCGATCGCCCTGCTCACGACGACCTCGCTCACCTGGCACCGCGCGCACCGCTCGCAGTCGACATCGTTCGAGCCGGACGCCCTCACCCGCGGCACGAGCATCGCTCTCGTCGTCGCGACCCTGCTCGTCATCCTGGTGGGGACGCTCGTGACGGGCACCGGCCCGCACGCCGGCGACTCCGCGGAGGTGCCCCGGATGCAGTTCCACTGGGAGAGCGTCACGATCGTCCACGGCGTGCTCGGGACGGCCTCTCTCGGGCTCGGGATCGCCCTCTACCTGCTGCTCCTGCGCGCCCCCGGCGCCGAGCTGGCCCGCCGGCGGGTGGCGGCCTTCGTGATCGTCGTTCTGCTGCAGGCGCTCGTCGGCGTCGCGCAGTCGCTCCTCGCGCTGCCGGAGGCCCTGGTCGCCGTCCACCTGCTCGGCTCGGCCCTGGTCTGGGTGGGGGCGGTGCGCGTCCTGCTCGACGTGAACCCCCGGCTCTTCACGGTGGGCGCGCAGCGCCGTCGCGCCGCCGAGCAACTCCAGACGACCCGCTGACCGACGCTCCCGACGGTCGGCGTCAGCGCGATCGAGGTGTCGACGGAGCCGCACGAGCGCGACCGGCAGTGCCCCGATGGTGAGCTCCTGCGCGAGCCCCTCGGCGAGCAGAGTGAACGTGCGTGCGGAGCGGGCGGACCCGGGGGGTCGCAGCAGCGCGATCAGGAGGCGGGGGAGTGGGCGGGGGCAGTCGTCGTTCGGCATGTCCGCACTCCATCACGGACCACCGACACTCGTATGGTCATGCGTGTCTGACGGCGCGATCCGCCGTACCCGGCCGACACCCAGCTGCAGAGGTTCCGCTCGGCGCGCGGCGTCCGTAAGATGGGCATTTGGTTCGAGTTCGGCGCGGGACGCGCCCTCCGCTCCCCACCGCGGGAACTCGGACCGTCGGCCCGACGCAGCGCCGCAGCACGCCTCAGGACATCCAGGGACGCACATCACCCGCTCCGCGCATCGCACCGATCGCGCGACCGGCCGGAACGCACCTCACGGGTCCACCCCGGGGGAATGACTCCGGAGCCCGACCGGTTATCAGTGGGTAGGAAACGAGGTACACATGTCAGACATCCTGATCGACCGCCCCGAGCTCGAGAGCCTCGGCGTCTACGAGTTCGGCTGGTCCGACTCGGACTCCGCAGGCGCGTCCGCGCGTCGCGGCATCTCACCCGAGGTCGTCTCCGACATCTCCGCGCTCAAGAACGAGCCCGCATGGATGCGCGAGCGCCGCATGAAGGCGCTGAAGCTCTTCGAGCGCAAGCCGATGCCGACGTGGGGAGCCGACCTCTCGGACATCGACTTCGACAACATCAAGTACTTCGTCCGCTCGACCGAGAAGCAGGCGCAGACCTGGGACGACCTCCCGGACGACATCAAGAACACCTACGAGCGCCTCGGGATCCCCGAGGCCGAGCGCCAGCGCCTCGTCGGCGGCGTCGCAGCGCAGTACGAGTCCGAGGTCGTCTACCACCAGATCCGCGAGGACCTGGAGGAGCAGGGCGTCATCTTCATGGACACCGACACCGCGCTGCGCGAGCACCCCGAGATCTTCCAGGAGTACTTCGGCACGGTCATCCCGTCGGGCGACAACAAGTTCGCGGCGCTCAACACGGCCGTCTGGTCGGGCGGGTCGTTCGTGTACGTGCCCAAGGGCGTCCACGTCGACATCCCGCTGCAGGCCTACTTCCGGATCAACACCGAGAACATGGGCCAGTTCGAGCGCACGCTGATCATCGCCGACGAGGGCAGCTACGTGCACTACATCGAGGGCTGCACGGCTCCGATCTACAAGTCGGACTCGCTGCACTCGGCTGTCGTCGAGATCATCGTGAAGAAGAACGCCCGCGTGCGGTACACGACCATCCAGAACTGGTCGAACAACGTGTACAACCTCGTCACCAAGCGCGCTATCGCGCACGAGGGGGCGACGATGGAGTGGATCGACGGCAACATCGGCTCCAAGGTCACGATGAAGTACCCGTCGATCTTCCTGGTCGGCGAGCACGCCAAGGGCGAGACGCTCTCCGTCGCGTTCGCGGGCCCCGGCCAGCACCAGGACGCCGGCGCCAAGATGATCCACATGGCGCCCTACACGCAGTCGTCGATCGTCTCGAAGTCCATCGCCAGGGGCGGCGGCCGCGCCGGCTACCGCGGCGAGGTGCGGGTCGATGCCAATGCGCACCACTCCGCCAACACCGTGCGCTGCGACGCGCTGCTGGTCGACACCATCTCGCGCTCCGACACCTACCCCGCCATCGACATCCGTGTGGACGACGTCCAGCTCGGACACGAGGCGACGGTCTCGAAGGTCAGCGAGGAGCAGCTCTTCTACCTGATGTCCCGCGGGATGCCCGAGGACGAGGCCATGGCCATGATCGTGCGCGGGTTCATCGAGCCGATCGCGCGCGAGCTGCCGATGGAGTACGCCCTCGAGCTGAACAAGCTCATCGAGATGGGCATGGAGGGCAGCGTCGGATGACCGTCGCCGCCCCCGTCCCCGGGTCGGCCCTCGCGGCCGGCCCGCTCACTTCGAAAGGAACCACCGCCTGATGACGGTCCCCACGACCGCCCCGACGACCACCGAGGTCGTCGGCGCGGATGCCGCCGCGCGCCTGGGCATCAGCGCGCACTCGGACGGCGCGTTCACGCCCGTCCAGACGCGCTCCGAGCGCTTCGCCTCGACCGATGTGGACGCCTTCGAGGCGGTCACCGGACGCGAGGTCGCCTGGAAGCTGACGCCGGTGGCGCGCCTCGCCGATCTGATCGACGGCGAGCTGGACGGGTCCGCCCCGCCGCTCGAGTCGGCTCCGGTCGACGGTGTCGACATCACGTGGGTGGGCCGTGACGACGCGCGGATCGGCACCGCGGGACTCCCCGAGGACCGCGCCGCCGCCAACGCCTGGTCGCGCTTCGAGACGGCCCTCGCCGTCCGCGTGACGGGTGAGGACGAGAAGGTCGCCACCCTCGTGCGGACGGGCCTCGGCTCGGCCCCCCGGGCCGCGCACACGATCATCGAGGCCGCGCCGTACTCGCGCGCTGTCGTCGTTCTCCAGAACGAGGGCGAGGCCACCCTCGCCGAGAACGTCGAGATCCTCGTCGGCGAGGGCGCTCAGCTCACCGTGGTCACGCTGCAGGAGTGGGACGACGAGGCGCGCCACCTCGCCAACCACTTCCTCCGGGTCGGTCGCGACGCGAAGGTGAAGCACATCGTGGTCACGCTCGGCGGCTCCATCGTCCGGGTGGACCCCTCGGCGCACCTGGTCGAGCGCGGCGCCGACGGCGAGCTCTTCGGCCTGTACTTCGCCGACGGCGGCCAGCACCTCGAGCAGCAGGTCTACGTCGACCACGACGCCCCCGACACACGCAGCCGCGTGACCTACAAGGGCGCGCTGCAGGGCGAGGGCGCCCGCACGGTGTGGATCGGCGACGTGCTGATCCGCAACAGCGCGACCGGCACCGACAGCTACGAGCAGAACCGCAACCTGGTCCTTTCCGACGGCACTCGCGCCGACTCGATCCCGAACCTCGAGATCGAGACCGGCGACATCGCCGGAGCGGGCCATGCCTCCGCGACCGGCCGCTTCGACGACGAGCAGCTCTTCTACCTGCAGTCGCGCGGAATCGCCGAGGACGAGGCGCGTCGCCTCGTCGTCCGCGGCTTCCTGAGCGAGGTCGTCCAGCAGATCAAGGTCGCCGAGCTCGAGGACCGCCTCCAGCTCGCGATCGAGGCCGAGCTCGCCGGCAGCGCCGGCCAGACCGGCTCGCGTTCCTCGGAGGTCTCCGCATGAGCGACGCCGCCATGATCTGCTCGGTCTCCGAGCTGGTCCCCAACCAGGCCATGCGCGTCGAGGTCGACGGAGTCGCGATCGCCGTCGTCCAGGACTCGGCCGGCGAGATCCACGCCATCGGCGACACCTGCACGCACGGTGAGATCTCGCTGTCCGAGGGCTTCGTCGAGGGCGAGAACCTCGAGTGCTGGGCGCACGGCTCGCAGTTCTCCCTCCGCACCGGCGCCCCGCTGAACCTCCCGGCCTACGAGCCGGTCCCCGTCTTCGTCGTCGAGATCATCGACGGCGACGTCTACATCGACCCGACCGTCACGAAGGAAGCCTGAATGTCCGTTCTCCAGATCACCGATCTCCACGTCAGTGTCGAGACCGAGCAGGGGACCAAGCAGATCCTCCGCGGCGTCGACCTCACGATCAACCAGGGCGAGATCCACGCGATCATGGGCCCGAACGGGTCGGGCAAGTCGACCCTCGCGTACACGATCGCCGGTCACCCCAAGTACCACGTCGACGGAGGCTCGATCACCCTCGACGGCGTCGAGGTGCTCGACATGAGCGTCGACGAGCGCGCCCGCGCCGGTCTCTTCCTCGCCATGCAGTACCCGGTGGAGATCCCCGGCGTCACCAACACCAACTTCCTCCGCACCGCGAAGACCGCGATCGACGGCGAGGCGCCGGCGATCCGCACGTGGACGAAGGACGTCAAGGCGGCGATGTCGAACCTGAAGATGGACCCGTCCTTCGCCTCGCGCAACGTCAACGAGGGCTTCTCCGGTGGTGAGAAGAAGCGCAACGAGATCCTGCAGCTCGAGCTGCTCGCTCCCCGCTTCGCCGTCCTCGACGAGACCGACTCCGGCCTGGACGTCGACGCGCTCAAGATCGTCTCCGAGGGCGTCAACCGCGCCCACGCGACGACCGGCCTCGGCGTCCTGCTGATCACGCACTACACGCGGATCCTTCGCTACATCGAGCCCGACTTCGTGCACGTCTTCGTCGCCGGCCGCGTGGCCGAGCAGGGCGGCAAGGAGCTCGCGACCCGACTCGAGGACGAGGGCTACGACCGCTTCCTCGCCCCGGCGACGGTCTGATCATGGGCGTCACGACACTGGAGCCGAAGCTCTTCGACCGGGTCGAGGAAGCACTCAAGGACGTCATGGACCCCGAGCTCGGAGTCAACGTCGTCGATCTCGGTCTGATCTACGACCTCGGCTGGGACGACGAGAACGACGCTCTGGTCATCCACATGACGCTGACCTCCGCGGGCTGCCCGCTGACGGACGTGCTCGAGGAGCAGACCGCTGAGTCGCTCGACGGCATCGTCGAGGCGTTCCGGATCAACTGGGTCTGGATGCCGCCGTGGGGCCCCGAGCGGATCACCGAGGACGGCCGCGACATGATGCGCGCGCTCGGCTTCTCGATCTAGTCACCCTACGACGAAGGGCCCGGAGGATGATCCTCCGGGCCCTTCGTCGTACGGGTCGTGCGTCAGCGCGTGCGACGCGAGAGCAGCGCCCAGCTCGCGGGAAGCAGTGCGGCCGCGACCAGGGCCTTGAGGGCGTCCCCGACCAGGAACGGCACGAGACCGGCGTTCAGCACCGAGCCGAGATCGGCGGGGACGCCCAGCGAGGCGAGGGCGGTCGCGAGCCAGGGGAGGCCGACCAGGTAGATCGTGGCGGTTCCGGCGAGGAACGTGACGAGGGTTCCGACGACGCGGCGGTCCCACTGGCGCTGTGCGAGCCAGCCGGTCACGATCGCGGCGAGGACGAAGCCGACGATGTAGCCGCCGGTCGGACCGGCGATCACGGACCAGCCGCTCGAGGCCTCGGTGAAGACCGGGGCGCCGAGCGCGCCGACCAGGGCGTAGACCAGCATCGACAGCGCGCCGCGAAGGGCTCCGAGCGCCGTGCCGACCAGCAGCACCGCGAAGGTCTGGCCGGTGATCGGGACCGGCCACATCGGGATGTACAGCTGTGCCATGGCGGCGGTCAGGCCGGCGCCGGCGAGGACCAGCACGAGGTCGGTGGCGATCGATCGCGTGAACATGCGGTCCGCGAGGACCGGACGCGACGGAGCGAGCGAGTAGTTGGACATGTCTGTGTCTCCCAAGACCGTGTCGCCCGAGAGCGAGGATCGAACGCGTCCGCGGGAAGCGGACGTGAAACCGCCCCGCGGCTCAGGAAATATACTAGGGGGCTGCCGCGTTGCGGCTCCTTGCTCCACACCTCTCGAACGGACCGCCATTTCTTGGCGAGAACGGACAGCACAGTGCTCAGCGTGCACGACCTCGAACTCCGAGTCGGCGCCCGACTCCTGATGGAGAACGTCTCCTTCCGGGTCGGCGACGGCGACAAGGTCGGCCTCGTCGGCCGCAACGGAGCCGGGAAGACGACGCTGACCAAGGTGCTCGCCGGCGACCTCATCGCGGCGAAGGGCTCCGTCGACCGCGGCGGTGAGATCGGCTACCTTCCCCAGGATCCGCGCTCCGGCGACCCCGAGGAGCTGGCGCGCACGCGCATCCTCGACGCCCGCGGCCTCGGCCAGCTCGTGCTCGGCATGCAGGAGGCGACCGTCGCGATGTCGAGCACCGACACCTCCGTCAGCGAGGCCGGGATGAAGAAGTACGGCAACCTCACCGATCGCTTCCTCTCTCTCGGGGGCTACGCGGCCGAGGCCGAGGCGGCCTCGATCGCCAGCAACCTCAACCTGCCCGACCGCATCCTCGACCAGCCGCTGAAGACCCTCTCGGGTGGACAGCGTCGCCGCATCGAGCTTGCCCGCATCCTCTTCTCCGACGCGAGCACCCTCATCCTCGACGAGCCGACCAACCACCTCGACGCCGACTCGGTCGTCTGGCTGCGGGAGTTCCTCAAGGGCTACCGCGGCGGTTTCATCGTGATCAGCCACGACATCGAGCTCGTCGGCGAGACGGTCAACCGCGTCTTCTACCTCGATGCCAACCGCCAGGTCATCGACGTCTACAACATGAACTGGAAGAACTACCAGCGCCAGCGCGCCGCCGACGAGGAGCGCCGCAAGAAGGAGCGCGTCAACGTCGAGAAGAAGGCCGGTGCCCTGCAGCTCCAGGCCGCCAAGTTCGGCGCGAAGGCCTCGAAGGCCGCGGCGGCGCACCAGATGGTCGCGCGGGCCGAGCGGATGCTCAGCGGGCTCGAGGAGGTGCGCGCGGTGGACCGCGTCGCGAAGCTCCGCTTCCCGACTCCCTCCGCGTGCGGTCGCACCCCGCTGCAGGCACAGAACCTCTCGAAGAGCTACGGTTCGCTCGAGATCTTCACCGCGGTGGATCTCGCCATCGATCGCGGGTCGAAGGTGGTCATCCTCGGGCTGAACGGTGCGGGCAAGACGACGCTGCTCCGCATCCTGGGCGGCGTAGACGCGCCCGACACCGGCTCGATCGAAGCGGGGCACGGCCTCCGGATCGGCTACTACGCCCAGGAGCACGAGACGATCGACGTCAAGCGCTCGGTGCTCGAGAACATGGTCTCGGCGAGCCCGAACCTCACCGAGACCGAGGCGCGTCGCGTCCTGGGCTCGTTCCTCTTCACCGGGGACGACTCGCACAAGCCGGCCGGAGTCCTCTCGGGCGGCGAGAAGACCCGGCTCGCGCTGGCGATGATCGTCGTCTCGGGAGCGAACGTGCTGCTGCTCGACGAGCCGACGAACAACCTCGACCCGGCGAGCCGCGACGAGATCCTCGACGCCCTCGCGCACTACGAGGGCGCCGTGGTGCTCGTCAGCCACGACGAGGGCGCCGTCGAGGCGCTCAACCCGGAGCGCGTGCTGATCATGCCCGAGGGCACCGAGGACCACTGGACCACCGACTACCTCGACCTGATCACGCTGGCGTAGCGCTGGCCGGGATCAGCGGGAGGCGTCGAGCAGCTCGTCCTCGATCTCGGAGTCGGTGCGCCCGCGCTTGAGCCGGCGCTCCTCGCGCCGCTCCTCCGCGGCGATGACGTCGGGATCGTCGGCGTTGCGGATCCGGTACTCGTGGCGGATCGCCCAGCCCAGTCCTCCGAAGCCCATCAGGGCGAACAGCACCCACTGGATGGCGTAGCTGATGTGCAGGCCCTCGTCGGCGACCGGCTTGATCGCGGCGAGGGGTCGCGTGTCGACAGGCGCCGGGCTCTCGGCGACGAGGAGGCCGTAGGCGGCGGTGCGCAACGGCTCGTCGAGCTGCGCCGACAGGTCCTCGAGCTGGATGGTGGCGATCTGCCCGGCCGGGGCCGAGCGGCCCTCGATCCGTCCCTCTCCAGGCTTCAGGCGCGCCACGACGGTCACCTCCCCCTCCGGGGGAGCGGGGACGACGTCCGGAAAGTCCTGCTCGGAGCCGACGGGCACCCAGCCGCGGTCGACGACGAAGACGCTGCCGTCGTCGAGGCGGAGCGGGGTCAGGATCTCGAACCCCGGGTTGCCGTTGTAGGGCCGATTGCGCACCAGCGTCTGGCCGTCGGTCTCGTAGACCCCTGTCACCTCGACCGGCCGGTACTCGAGCGCGTCGTCCCAGGGGGAGTCCGCCCCCAGCAGGCTGTCGAGGGCGACCGGATCCGCCGTCCAGTTCGCGGTCACCAGCCGGTTGGTGGAGGCCGCCTCGTCGAGCCGGGCCACCTGCCAGCGCGACAGGAGCACGCAGGCGACCGCGAAGACGACGGTGAGGGCGAGGTAGCCGAACCACCGGCGCGAGAACGCGAAACGCCAGGACGCACGGGGAGCCATACCCGTCACGGTACAGGGCCTCGCACTGGGAGATCCCTGCCCTCGACGACTCCGGTCACGGCAGAGTGTCGGTCACAGCGCGGCACCCCGGTCCACTGTGTGGAGCGGCTTCACCTCGAGCGGGAACTCGCGCGCCGCGAGGAACTCGCGCAGGTAGTCGACGTGCTCGCCGCACGCGAGCCAGGTCTTCCTGCGGTCCTCGGCGTGGATGCGGGGGTTGCGCCACTCGACGGCCCAGGAGGCGACCCGCGTGCAACCCGCTCGCGAACAGGTCTGCGCGTGGGGAGTCGAGCCGAGGGGGATCACGGCCGGTCTCCGGTCGGATCGCCGCCCTGGGGAGCGCTCGGGGCGCTCGGCTCCGGGGCGGGCGACGGCATGGGGCGCGCGAGCACGACGGCACCCGGTCGCTGCACCGTGCCGCTCTCGCCGAGTCCGCCGACGTTCGCCAGCACGACGGCGAAGTAGGGGAGCACGATCGCACCGACGGCGAAGAAGGCGAGCCACCAGCCCTGCGCGAAGATCAGGCAGATCACGCAGACCATCCTGATGCTCATCGCGATCGAGTACTTGATCACGCGGGAGTGCCGCACGGCGTCGGGCGACGGCGGGAGAGTGGTGAGCGATTCGCGAGGTTTCACAGCCCTGCAAGCCTACGTCTCTGTGAACGGCCGGAGCCTTCCGCGCCGTCTTCCCGGAATCTGTTGCGCGACGCGCCTCTAGGATGTACGGGTCGTCCGGCGCCGTCTGCGCGCCGGCAGGAGGGACATCATGACCACGCCGCGCACCGTCCTCGTCACCGGGGGCAACCGGGGGATCGGCTACGCCATCGCCGAGGAGTTCGTCGCTGCCGGTCATCGCGTCGCCGTCACCGCGCGATCGGGGTCCGGGCCCGAGGGCACGCTCACGGTCGTCGCCGACGTCACCGACAGCGCCTCCATCGACGCCGCCTTCACGCAGATCGAGGCGGAGTACGGCCCGGTCGAGGTCGTCGTCGCCAATGCCGGGATCACCCGCGACATGCTCCTGCTGCGGATGTCGGAGGACGACTTCACCTCGGTGCTCGACACGAACCTGACCGGCGCCTTCCGCGTGGTCAAGCGCGCCTCGAAGGGCATGCTGAAGCAGCGCTTCGGTCGCATCGTGCTGATCTCGAGCGTCGTGGGGCTCTACGGCTCGCCCGGGCAGATCAACTACTCGTCGTCGAAGGCCGCTCTCGTCGGCTTCGCGCGCTCGCTGACCCGCGAGCTCGGCGCCCGCGACATCACCGCCAACGTCGTCGCTCCCGGCTTCATCGAGACCGACATGACCGCCGAGCTGTCTCCCGAGCAGCAGGCGGAGTACCGCTCGAGCATCCCCCTCGCCCGCTACGGCACCGCGACCGAGGTCGCCCGGGTGACCCGCTGGCTGGCGAGCGAGGAGGCCGACTACATCTCGGGCGCGGTCATCCCCGTCGACGGCGGTCTCGGCATGGGTCACTGACCCGTACGGCATAAGCTGGGAGCTTATATCGCGGAGATATCAGCTCTATGCTTATCGGGTGACCACCCCCACGCCTGTCGCTGTGCTCCTCGACCTCGTCGACTCGCGCGCTATCGTCGAGCGGGACGCCGTCCAGATCCGCATCGAGCGCGGCTTCGAGGCGGTCGACGTGGCGGTCCCCGCGCTCGAGGCACTGCACGCCACTGTCGGCGACGAGTTCCAGGCGGTGTACTCCTCCACCTCCGCCGCGCTGGTGGCCACGCTCCAGGCGCGCTTGTCGCTGCCGGAGGGGATCGACTGCCGGGTCGGTCTCGGTGCCGGCGCGATCCGGACGATCGGCTCCGGAAGCTCGGGCACGCTCCAGGACGGACCGGGCTGGTGGAGAGCGAGAGCGGCGATCGACAGGGCCCATGAGCTGCAGGACGCCGGCGTCCCCACTGCGCGCGGCTGGTACATCGGCTCCGATGCACCCGACGCGGATGCGGCCTCGATCAACGCCTACCTCCTCGCGCGCGACGCCCTGGTCTCCCCCCTGAGCTCCCGCGATCGTCGACTGCTCCTCGGAACGCTGAGAGGGCGTTCGCAGAAGGCCCTCGCCGACGAGGAGTCGATCTCGCAGTCAGCAGTGTCCCAGGCGCTGCGGCGAACGGGAGCGGGCGCGCTCCTGACCGGGGTGCGACTCCTGGAGGATCTGTGCTGACCGCTCTGCTGCTCGCTCTCGTCGGTGGAGCGGACCTGCTGCGGACCCACCTCGGTCGGCGAGGAGCCGTCGCCGGGGTGATCGCCCTGTGGGCGGTCGCACTCTCGGCCGCGCTCGTGGGCCTCGGTGCTCCCCTGCTCGGCGTGATCGTCGTGGCTGCGCTCGGAGGGATGTGGCTCCTCCTCACCACCACGGCCGAGGGACGGCGCCCGCCGGGTGGACTGCGACCGGCCGCAGGGCTGGTCGTCGCCGTCCTCCTGCTCTCGGTCGCCGACCGGTCCGGTGGGGCGCTCTCGGGGTTCCTCGTCGACGCCTACCCGGCTCTCGGCCGCTCGGGTCCTCTCCCGCCCCTCGACCAGGCGCTGATGGCGCTCGGGGCGGCCGTCTTCCTCCTCGAGAGCGGCAACGTCATCGTGCGCGCCGCCCTGTACCGCGAGCTGGCGCAGCCGGAGGGTCCGCCGCAGAGGAGGCTCTCGCTCCGCGCTCGCTTCTCGCGCCCGCCGACGGAGGAGGTCCGCCTCCCGGATCTGCGCGGTGGCCGGGCCATCGGCCCGCTCGAGCGGATGCTGGTCGCCGGGCTGACGCTGGCCGGCGCCGTCGGCCTGGCCGGCGCCGTGTTCGCGGCGAAGGGGATCGTGCGGTTCCCCGAGATCTCGCGGGACGGCGCGAGCGGAGCGAAGGCCGAGTACTTCCTGGTCGGCTCCCTCGTGAGCTGGGCGATAGCCCTGGCCTGCGCCGCGCTCGTCGCGGTCGCCTGAGCGTCAGCCGCGCAGGCCCAGCACGGGCAGCAGCTGGCTGAGGTCGAGGCCGTCGACGACGAGGTCGGCGCGCTCGCGCACGACGGGCTTCGCGTTGAAGGCGACCGCGAGGGCTGCGACGGCCATCATCTCGAGGTCGTTCGCACCGTCTCCGATCGCGACGGTGCGGTGCAGTGGGACGCCCGACTCCGCCGCCCACTCCTGCAGCGCGGCGGCCTTCGCCGAGGCGTCGATGACGGGCCCGTCGACGCCACCGGTGAGGCGGCCGTCGCTGCTCGACAGCCGGTTGGCGCGGATGAAGTCGAGACCGAGCGCTCCGGCGACCGGGTCGAGGATCTCGTGGAAGCCGCCCGAGACGACGCCGATCCGCCCGCCGGCCGCGTGGACGCCCTCGATGAGCTGCTCGACGCCGGGGGTGACGCGGACGTCGCCGCTGACGCCCGCGCACACCTCCATGCCGAGACCCTCGAGGGTGGCGACGCGCTCGCGGAGGCTCTCGCCGAAGTCGATCTCGCCGTGCATCGCCCGCTCGGTGACCGCGGCGACCTGCTCCTCGGAGCCCGCGTGAGCGGCGAGGAGCTCGATCACCTCGTCCTGCAGCAGGGTCGAGTCGGCGTCGAGGACGACGAGGAAGCGGGCGGGCGTCGTGAGGCGCTCACTCATGGACGGTCCGATCGATCGGTCCGCGGCGGGCGCGGGAAGACGCTGTGCAGCCCGCGGGGATGCTACGGGCGGACGACGACGCCCTTGCCGACGACGGTGATGCCCGACTCGGTGACGGTGAACCCGCGCTCGCGGTCGTGGTCGTGATCCACTCCGACACGCGCTCCGGGTTCGACGACGACGTCCTTGTCGAGGATAGCGCGAGCCACCACGGCGTCCGGGCCGATGCGCACCTTGTCGAAGACGACGGAGTCGGCGACGGTCGCGTTCGACTCGATGTTCACCCACGGGCCGATGACGCTGCGCTCGATGTGCGCTCCCGAGATGACGGTGCCGAGCGAGACGACCGAGTCGACGGTCGAGCCCATGTTGCCCTTGCCGTCGCGGACGATCTTCGCCGGCGGCGAGTTCAGCTGAGACGAGAAGATCGGCCACTTCTGGTTGTAGAGGTTGAAGATCGGCAGGGCCGAGATGAGGTCCTGGTGCGCCTCGTAGAAGGAGTCGATCGTCCCGACGTCGCGCCAGTAGTAGCGGTCGCGATCGGTCGAGCCGGGCACCTCGTTGAGCTTGAGGTCGTAGACGCCCGCCTCGCCGCGTGCGACGAAGTCGGGGATGATGTCGCCGCCCATGTCGTGATCGGAGGTGGAGAGCTCGCCGTCGCGGATCACCGCGTCGATCAGCGCGTCGGCGTCGAAGACGTAGTTGCCCATCGACGCGAGCACCTCGTGAGGCGAGTCGGCGAGGCCGATCGCGTCCTTGGGCTTCTCGAGGAACTCGGCGATCTTGGTCGGGACGATGCCGTCGCCGGCCTCGTCTCCCGCGAGCTGGATGACTCCGAACTGGTCGGCGAGCTCGATCGGCTGACGGATCGCGGCGACGGTCGCCTTGGCGCCGGACGCGATGTGCGCCTCGATCATCTGCGAGAAGTCCATGCGGTACACGTGGTCGGCGCCGACCACGACGACGATGTCGGGCTTCTCGTCGCGGATCAGGTTGAGGCTCTGCAGGATCGCGTCGGCGGATCCGCTGAACCAGCGCTTGCCCAGGCGCTGCTGCGCGGGCACGGAGGCGACATAGGAGTTGAGCAGACCCGACAGGCGCCAGGTCTGCGAGACGTGGCGGTCGAGCGAGTGCGACTTGTACTGGGTCAGCACGACGATCTGGGTGAGCCCCGAGTTGATGAGGTTCGACAGCGCGAAGTCGATGAGTCGGTACTGCCCGCCGAAGGGCACCGCGGGCTTGGCCCGATCGGCCGTGAGGGGCATGAGCCGCTTGCCCTCGCCGCCGGCGAGGACGATGCCGAAAATCTTCTTTGACTGCATGGCTCCACAGTAGAGGTGCCGGACGCCGGTGCGAACCCGGGTGTCAGCCGAGACGTGCGCTGTACTACGGTTCGGGTGTGCGAGTCGATCTGCTGACCAAGGAATATCCGCCCGAGGTGTACGGGGGAGCCGGTGTCCACGTGGCCGAGCTCACCAAGGCGCTGCGCACCGACATCGATGTCGTGGTGCGCTGCTTCGGTGCGCCGCGCGAGGAGCCGGGGGCGTTCGCCTACCCGGTGCCCGCTGAGCTCGCTGCCGCCAACGGCGCGCTGCAGACCCTCGGCGTCGATCTGCAGATCGCGCAGGACACCGCCGGCGCCGACCTGGTTCACTCCCACACCTGGTACGCCAACGCGGCCGGCCGTCTCTCGCAGCTGCTGCACGGCATCCCGCACGTGGTCTCGGCGCACAGCCTCGAGCCGCTGCGTCCGTGGAAGGCCGAGCAGCTCGGCGGCGGCTACCGCGTGTCGAGCTGGATCGAGCGCGAGTCGTACGAGAGCGCCGACGCCGTCATCGCGGTCTCGGGCGGCATGCGGAACGACATCCTCCGCTCCTACCCGGCACTCGACCCCGCGAAGGTGCACGTCGTCTACAACGGCATCGACCTCGACGCGTGGCACCCCGTCGACGACGAGGCCGTGCTGCACGAGCTGGGGATCGATCCGTCGCGCCCCTCCGTCGTCTTCGTCGGTCGCATCACCCGGCAGAAGGGCCTGCCCTACCTCCTCCGGGCGGCGGCGACCCTGCCCCCCGAGGTGCAGCTCGTGCTCTGCGCAGGCGCCCCCGACACCCCCGAGATCATGGCCGAGGTCACCGCCCTGGTCCGCGGGCTGCAGGAGGAGCGCACCGGCGTCGTCTGGATCGACCGCCACCTGCCGCGCCACCAGCTGTCGGCGGTCCTGACCGCCGCGACCACCTTCGTCTGCCCGTCGATCTACGAACCGCTGGGCATCGTGAACCTCGAGGCGATGGCCTGCGGTGCCGCCGTCGTCGGCACCGCCACCGGAGGCATCCCGGAGGTCGTCGTCGACGGCGTCACCGGGCGGCTCGTTCCAATCGAGCAGGTCACGGACGGCACGGGCACCCCGGTCGATCCCGATCGCTACGTGGCCGACCTCGCCGAGGCCCTCGCCGAGGTCGTCGCCGACCCCGCGGCGGCGAAGCGGATGGGCGCCGCCGGCCGCGAGCGCGCGCAGAGCGACTTCAGCTGGACACAGATCGCGAGGGACACCCGCGCGATCTACGACTCGCTCGTCTGACCGGCTGCGCTCCTCCGCCTAGGATTGGCGGTATGCCCAGTGTTGTCTCGTTCGTCGATGTGTCCTTCGTCCGGAACGGCAAGCGGATCCTCGACCGCGTCGAGTGGGCCGTCGCCGAGGAGGACCGCTGGGTGATCCTCGGGCCCAACGGCGCCGGGAAGACCTCGATCCTCCAGATCGCCGCGGCCCAGAACTACCCGTCGACCGGGCAGGCGCACCTCCTCGAGGAGACGCTAGGCCGCGTCGACGTCTTCGAGCTGCGCCCCCGGATCGGCTACGCCTCGACCGCCATGGCGCGTCGCCTGCCCGCGGGCGAGACTGTCCTCGACGTCGTGATGACCGCCGCCTACGCCGTCACCGGCCGCTGGAACGAGGGTTACGACGAGATCGATGAGCGCCGCGCCCGCCGCGTTCTCACCGAGTGGAAGCTCGACCACCTCGCCGACCGCACCTTCGGCACCCTCTCGGACGGCGAGCAGAAGCGCGTCCAGATCGCCCGCGCGATCATGACCGACCCGGAGCTGCTCCTGCTCGACGAGCCGGCCGCGAGCCTCGACCTCGGTGCGCGCGAGGAGCTCGTGCAGCTGCTCAGCGGCTTCGCGAAGGACCCGGCGTCGCCGGCCATCGTGATGGTGACCCACCACGTCGAGGAGATCCCCGACGGCTTCACGCACGCCCTCCTGCTGCGCGACGGCGCCGTGGTGGCGGCGGGCCCGCTCGACGAGGCCCTCACGGAGGCGACACTCGCCGAGACCTTCGGGCTCGACATCGCGCTCAGCCGCGAGAACGGGCGCTACTCGGCTCGAGCGCGCTGACGAACCGGGCCGCGGCGCTCCTTCTCGCTCCGCGGCGGATCTGGTAGCCTCGGTAGCTGGTTCGGGCCCCGTTCGCGGCGTGCCCACCACCACTCCACCCGTTCCCGTCGACGACAGGTGCGGTTCAGGACCACTCAGCGACAGGAAACGACCATGAAGACCGACATCCACCCCGTGTACGAGGCCATCGTCTTCCGCGACCTCGCGTCCGGTGAGACCTTCCTCACCCGTTCGACGGCGAAGAGCAGCAAGACCATCGAGCTCGACGGAGTGACCTACCCCGTCATCGACGTCGAGATCTCGTCGGCCTCGCACCCGTTCTACACGGGCAAGCAGCGCATCATGGACTCGGCCGGCCGCGTCGAGAAGTTCAACAGCCGCTACAAGAACTTCGGCAAGTAGGACGCTCCTCCGAAGGGCCCTCGACCTCGCGGTCGGGGGCCCTTCGTCGTTGTCCCCTCCCTGCTGATCGAGCCCGCAGCCCGCGCAGCGGGCCTATCGAGATCCACGTCCGTCAGAGGGGCGGACAGACGCTTGATCTGCTGACGCTGGTGGGTCTCGATACGCCCCTGCGGGGCTACTCGACCAGCAAGGAGTGGCGGCCGGCGCCGACTTCTCTGCAATGCAGGCATGTCGCGCGAGGCGGGCGTTCCGGTGGGGGAGAGGGTGCGGTAGCGTCCGGGCATGGTGTCCTGGGCCGACAAGCCGATCCTGCCGTTCGTCACGGCCGAGGAGTGGGACGCGTACCTGAGCGGGGAACCGGATCCGGGCGGTGTGCGGCTGAAGATGCGCAAGAAGGCGGCCGTCGATCCGGGGATCACCTACGCGGAGGCGCTCGACGTCGCGCTCTGTCACGGCTGGATCGACGGCCAGGCGGGTGCGTTCGACGACCAGTTCAGCCTGCAGGCCTTCACGCCGCGCCGGCGCGCGAGCCCCTGGTCGAAGGTGAACCAGGAGCACGTCGCGCGCCTCATCGAGGAGGGGCGGATGCGTCCGGCGGGTCACGCCGAGATCGAGCGCGCGAAGGCGGACGGCCGGTGGGACGCCGCGTACCGTCAGAAGGGCGCGGAGGTGCCCGCCGACTTCCAGCGGGCGATCGACGCGGATCCGGCCGCCAAGGCCTTCTTCGAGACCGTGACGGGTCAGAAGCGGTTCGCGTTCCTGTTCCGGATCCAGCAGCTGAAGCGACCCGAGTCGCGCGCGAAGCGGATCGCGGAGTACGTCGCCCTCCTCGCCGAGGGGCGCACGCTGACATAGGCCGCCCGCCTCAGTGCCGGACGGGCCACCCTCCGTCGGCGACGAAGCCCTCGTCGCGGACGCGCCGCATGTACTCCTGGAACGACTCGGCCTGCGTGCGGCACCAGTCGACCTGCAGGGCGTGCAGCGCGCGCGCGTCGCCCCCCAGCTCGTCGGCGTAGGCGCGGCCGAGGGCCTGCGCGAGGCGCCCGGCGGCGACGGCGTCTGCTCCGGCGTCGTGAGCGTCGGTGAGGGCGACTCCGTAGTGCTCGGCGGCGGCGACCAGGGTGCGCTTGCCCTTGCGGTAGCGGTCGAGCGCCTTGTCGATGACGAGGGGATCGATCACCGGGCTCGGGTCGAGCAGGACCGGGACGCCCCAGCGGCGCGACTCGTGGGCGAGGAGCGACAGATCGTACGGCGCGTTGTAGACGACGACGGGGATCTCGCGCTCGAGGAGCGAGCGGAGCGCCTCCGAGATCTCGGCCACCACCTCGCCGGCCGGACGACCGTGGGCGCGGGCGTGCTCGGTGCTGATCCCGTGCACGGCGCTCGCGCCCTCGGGGATATCGACGCCGGGGTCGGCGAGCCAGGTCATCGCCTCGACGGGGGTTCCGGAGGCGTCGATCACGCCGACGTGCGCCGTGACGATGCGACTCGTGCGCACGTCGATCCCGGTGGTCTCGAGATCGAAGACGGCGAGCTCGTCGAACCAGCGCGGGGCCGCCGTCTCGGGCACCGAGGTGCCCCCGAGCGTGCGGCCGAAGCCGGGGCTCAGCTCGACGCCGTACGCCCCGCCCTCCGATGCTCGGTGCGAGGGGGACAGCTCGCCGCCCGGCTCGAGATCGAACAGCGTCGCGTCGGTGCCTGTCTCGGTGATGCTCACTCGACCAGAGTAGGCGGGGCCTCCGACATCGTCAGGAGGCCCCGCGGCGTGCTGCCGACCGGGTCAGCGGGCCGCCGCTTTCGTGACGTGCAGCCAGAAGAAGCCCTGCGTCCCGAGGGTCATCGTGAGCGCGCCGTCGTCCGAGAAGCCGGGGAAGCGTCCGCCGCCGAAGAGGTCGGTGAGCGTCGATCCGCCGTTCTCGGGGTCGGTGATCGTCACCGAGACCGGGTTGTGGTTGAAGCTGAAGACGCACAGCACGTCCTCCGGCTGGTCGCCCATCGCGCTGCCGGAGCCGGCGTACTCGCGGACGAACGCCAGCACGGACTCGTGGTCGGTCTCGAGGACGCGCATCGAGCCCAGCCCGAAGGCGGGGTGGCCGCGGCGCACGTGCAGCACGTTGCGCATCCAGTGCAGGAGCGAGCGCGATTGGGCGAGCTGCGCCTCCACGTTGACCTGGTTGTAGTGGTAGACGAGCGACTGCACGACCGGCTGCACGAGCTTGCCCGGGTCGGCCGCCGAGAAGCCGGCGTTCCGGTCGGGCGTCCACTGCATCGGCGTGCGGGAGGCGTCGCGGTCGTTGAGCCAGATGTTGTCGCCCATCCCGATCTCGTCGCCGTAGTAGAGGAACGGGCTGCCGGCGAGGGAGAACAGGAGGGCGTTGATCAGCTCGAGCTCGGCGCGCGAGTTGTCGAGCAGGGGAGCCAGGCGGCGCCGGATGCCGATGTTGGAGCGCATCCGCGGGTCGTAGGCGTACCAGCCGTACATCGCCTGCCGGTACTCCTCCGAGACCATCTCGAGCGTCAGCTCGTCGTGGTTGCGGAGGAAGACGCCCCACGCCGCTCCGGAGGGGATGTCGAAGGTCTCGGAGAGCACCTTCTTGAGCTCGTTCGCCGTCTGCGCGCGCAGCGAGTAGAAGATCCGGGGCATGACGGGGAAGTCGAAGGCCATGTGGCACTCCGGCTCCTCCTCGGTGCCGAAGAACGCGGCGACCTCGCGCGGCCACTGGTTCGCCTCCGCGATGAGGATGCGGCCGGGGTAGTCGCGGTCGACCATCGTGCGCAGGTTCTTGATGAAGTCGTGGGTCGGCGGCTCACCCTCTCCGTTGCCCTCGTCGGACTCGTAGAGGTAGGGGATCGCGTCGAGCCGGATGCCGTCGACGCCGAGGTCGAGCCAGAACTTGACGATGTCGTGGATCGCCTCGTGCACGGCCGGATTCTCGAAGTTGAGGTCGGGCTGGTGCGAGAAGAAGCGGTGGAAGTAGAACTGGCGCCGCTCGGAGTCGAAGGCCCAGTTCGAGTCCTCGGTGTCGACGAAGATGATGCGGATGTCGGGGTAGCGCTCGTCGGTGTCGTTCCAGACGTAGAAGTCGCCGTAGGGGCCCTCGGGGTCGGACCGCGACTGCTGGAACCATTCGTGCTGGTCGCTGGTGTGGTTCAGCGGGAAGTCCATCACGATGCGCATGTTGCGCTCGTGCGCCTTGCGCACCAGGTCGCGGAAGTCCTCCATCGTGCCGAACTCGGGCAGGATCGCCTTGAAGTCGGAGACGTCGTAGCCGCCGTCGCGCAGCGGCGACATGTAGAACGGCGGGAGCCAGAGGGCGTCGATCCCGAGCCACTGCAGGTAGTCGAGCTTCGACGCGAGTCCGTTGATGTCGCCGGCACCGTCTCCGTTCGAGTCGACGTACGTGCGGATCATCACCTCGTAGAACACCGCCCTGCGGTACCACTGCGGGTCGAGGGCGAGTCCTGGGAGTTGGATCGGCGACGTGAAGCTCACGGTGCTCCTTCTGCTGCGCCCTGAGCGGATGAGGGTCAGGGGGACGGGGCGGTGCGACGCGGTGAAAGCGCGTCCTCATGTTCTCGGCTGGGATCGGGTGAGGCAAGGCGTTGCGGCCAGAAGTTCACCGGGCGGTGCCTACGATGGGGAACGCCATGACCACTGCCTCACCCTATGCGGACGACCTCGCACGACTCGCCATCGGCGAGGGTGTCGTGAGCGTCTCCGGGGCCCCCACCGCCTACTGGACCTACGGCTCGGCGTCGGCGGGCACCGTGCTCGTGCTGGTGCACGGCTTCCGCGGCGAGCACCACGGGCTCGAGCCCGTCGTCGCGCGGCTGCTGGCCGGGGGAGCGGACGTCAGGGTGATCGCACCCGACCTGCCGGGGTTCGGCGCATCACCGCCGATGATCGACCGTGCGCACGACGTCGAGGGCTACGCCGCATGGCTCGGAGAGTTCCTCGAGGCCCTGGGCGTGCGGGGGAGCGCGGTCGTGCTCGGGCACTCCTTCGGCTCGATCGTCGCCGCCGCCGCGGTCGCGGGCGGGCTGCCGACGCCCCTCCTGGTGCTCGTGAACCCGATCGCGGCGCCCGCGCTGGCCGGCCCGCGCGGAGTCCTCACGCGACTCGCCGTGCTCTACTACCGCCTCGGGGCGGTGCTGCCCCGCCCCCTCGGCTTCGCCCTGCTGCGCGACCCGCGGATCGTCCGCGTGATGAGCCTCTCGATGGTGAAGACGAAGGAGCCGGCGCTCCGGCGGTTCGTCCACGATCAGCACGACCGCTACTTCAGTGCGTTCGCGTCCCGCGACACGGTCCTGGAGGCGTTCCGCGCCTCGGTCTCGCACGACGTCGGCGAGTACGCGCGCGACATCACCGTGCCGACGCAGCTGATCGCCGCCGCGCAGGACGACATCACCCCGCTCCCGGCCCAGTACCGCCTCCTGGAGGCGCTGCCGCACGGGCGCCTGCACGTGATCGACGGAGTGGGCCACCTGATCCACTACGAGACGCCGGACGAGGCCGCCGCAGTGCTGCGCCGAGCCCTCGAGGAAGGGATCGACCGATGAGGATCGTCGTCGACTGCCGGTACACCCGGCTCGGCCGGCACGACGGCATCAGCCGCTACACGGCCGAGATCGTCCGTGAGCTCGCGCGGCTGCACGACGTCACGATGCTGATCAGCGACCGTCGGCAGCTCGCGATGCTCCCGGCCCTGCCGTGGGAGAAGGTCACGAGCCCGACCGGGCCGTTCGAGCCGTTCGTCGCGCTGCTGGTGAACCGGCTGCGGCCGGACGTGGTCTTCTCCCCGATGCAGACGATGGGCTCGCTGGGGCGGCGCTACCGGCTCGTGCTCACGGTGCACGACCTGATCTACTACCGCCACCGCACGCCTCCGCGCGATCTGCCTGCACCGGTGCGCGGCCTCTGGCGCCTGTACCACCTGGCGTGGTGGCCGCAGCGTCGTCTGCTGCAGCGGGCGGACGCCGTGGTGACGGTCTCGGAGACCACTCGCTCGCTCCTGCGTGAGCACCGCCTGACGACTCGCCCCGTCGTGGTCGTGCCGAACGCCGCCGGCGAGGGGGATGAGGCGAGCGCCGCTCTGGCGGCGTCGCTCCCCGATCGCTCCGACGCCCGCTCGCTCGTCTACATGGGCTCGTTCATGCCCTACAAGAACGTGGAGTCGCTCGCGCGGGCGATGCGGCTGCTGCCCGACTACGAGCTGCACCTGATGAGCCGCGCGAGCGAGGAGACGGTGGAGACGCTCCGCTCGCTCGCGCCGACCGCGAAGCTGGTGTTCCACCAGGGGGCGGACGACACCGAGTACCGCGCCGTGCTCGCCCGGGCGACCGCGCTGGTCACGGCCAGCCGGGACGAGGGCTTCGGGATCCCGCTGGTCGAGGCCATGTCGCTCGGAACGCCGGTCGTCGTCAGCGACATCCCCATCTTCCGCGAGATCGGAGGCGACGCCGCGGTCTACGTGGACCCGGCGAGCGCCAAGTCGATCGCCGACGGGGTGCGCTCGCTCGAGACGCCCGAGGTCTGGGCCGAGCGGTCGAGCCGCTCGCGGGAGCGGGCCGCCGCGTACTCGTGGCGCGACTCCGCGCGGGTGCTCTTCGAGCTGCTGACGGAGCTCGGGCACCGCTGATCGGCGCTCAGCCGCCGGGGGTCGGGTCGAGGACGTCCTCGAGGTCGGGGTCGGTCACGACCACGTCACCGGAGTCGTCGAACGCGACGATCTGCAGTGATCCGTCGACGATCGCGAAGTCGTGCCGCGAGCCGTTGCCGACCGTGATCCCCTGCGGCGGGAGCGCGTCCTGGCTCAGGGAGCGCAGGAGGCTGCCGATCACGGCGCCGTGGGTCGCGACGATCACGCGGGCGTCGGGGAAGCGCTCGGCCACTTCGGCCAGCGCGGCGCTCGCCCGCTCGACGACCTCGGCCCGCGTCTCGCAGCCGGGGACACGTTGGCCCTCGATCCCGCCGGGGAACAGCTCGCGGAGGTCGGCGGACGTCATGCCCTCGGCCTCGCCGTAGGCGCGCTCGGCGAGACCGGGGACGACCAGCGGCTCGTCCAGCCCGAGGCCGCGCGCGATGATCGCGCCGGTCTCGTAGGCACGACCGAGGGGGCTCGCGACGACCGCGTCCCACGGGCGATCGCGCAGGAGGCGGGCGGCCGCCCTGGCCTGCGAGCGGCCGACCTCGTTGAGGGGGATGTCGCTCGCGCCCTGGATGCGGCGGGCGGCGTTCCAGTCGGTCTGCCCGTGTCGGACGAGGGTCAGCTGGGTCACGGAGGCCTTTCGGGGTGTCTAGAGGGAGGGGAGGCGGTCTGCGAGGACCTGGAGGACCTCGCTCGTCCCTCCGTCGATCTTGATGCTCGCGCGCGAGTCGCCCTTGGTCGTCCCGCGATTGACGATCACGATCGGCAGCTTGCCGCGGCGGGCGATCTCGAGGAAGCGGATGCCGGAGTTCACCACGAGCGACGAGCCGGCCACGAGGAGCGCCTCGGCGCCGGCGACGATGGCCTTCGCCTCCTGGAAGCGCTCGGTCGGGATGAACTCGCCGAAGAAGACGATGTCGGGCTTGAGGATCCCGCCGCAGACCGTGCACTCGGGCACGATCATCGCCGAGACGTCGTGCACCTCGGCGTCGCCGTCGGGGTTGAGCGAGGAGATGTCGGGGTCGTCGAGCCAGGGGTTGAGCGAGGCGATCCGCTCGGCGATCGCGTCGCGGGCGAAGTACTGGCCGCAGGTCATGCAGCGGACGCGGTCGGCCGAGCCGTGCAGGTCGACGACGCGGCGCGAGCCCGCGCGGACGTGCAGGCCGTCGACGTTCTGCGTGACGACGCCGGTCAGCAGGCCGCGCTCCTCGAGCCGGGCGAGGGCCCGGTGGCCGTCGTTGGGCAGGGTGCTCGTGAAGCGGCGCCAGCCGAGCTGGCTGCCGGCCCAGTAGCGGCGGCGGTAGTCGGGATCGGCGACGAACTGCGAGTAGGTCATCGGGGTGCGGACGGGGGCGCCCGCTCCGCGGTAGTCGGGGATGCCCGAGTCCGTGCTCATGCCGGCTCCGGTGACGGCGGCGATGCGCCGCCCGCCGAGGAGTTCGACGGCCTGCTCGATCGCCTCGGCCCGCAGGCCGTCGGCGACCGGTGTCGGACTCGACTCCATCCGCGCCTCCTGTCAGAGGGCCACCGCAGTCGCGAGAGCCCCCGGACGAGTTTAGTCGGCCCCGTGCCCTAGGGTGCCGGGATGCCGATCGTGCACATCGCGGACCTCGACCAGCCCCTCCTCGCCGACTACCACCGCCTCACCGACGTCGCCCTGCGCCGCGTGCTGGAGCCGGAGGGCGGGCTGTACATCGCCGAGTCGGCGAAGGTCATCGGGCGGGCGCTCGACGCGGGCCACCGGCCGCGCTCGGTGCTGGTGCAGGAGAAGCGGCTCCCCGATGCCGCCGAGGTCCTCGAGCGCTTCCCCGACGTGCCCGTCTTCGTGGGCCCGGACGCGGTGATCGAGGAGCTGACCGGGTTCCACCTGCACCGCGGCGCGCTCGCGTCGATGCACCGGCCGGTCCTCCCCGCGCTGAGCGAGCTGCTCGCCCGGGCGCGGCTCGTCGTGATCCTCGAGGACATCGTCGATCACACGAACGTCGGCGCGGTCTTCCGCGCGGCGGCGGGGATGGGCGCCGACGCCGTGCTGGTCACTCCGCGCTGCGCGGATCCGCTGTACCGGCGCAGCGTCCGGGTGAGCATGGGCACGGTGCTCCAGGTGCCGTGGACGAGGACGCCCGAGTGGGGGCCGACGAGGGCCGAGCTGATCGCCGCCGGCTTCTCGGTCGCCGCCCTGGCGCTGGCGCCGGGCGCGGTGCCGCTCGACGAGTACGCGGACGCGCGGCCCGAACGGGTCGCGCTGGTGCTGGGAACCGAGGGCGACGGTCTGTCCCGCGCGGCTCTGGACGCGGCGGACACCGTCGTGACGATCCCGATGCTGCACGGAGTCGACTCGCTCAACGTGGCGTCGGCGAGCGCAGTGGCGCTGTGGGCGCTCACCCGACCGCCGCGGATCTCTCCGGACTCCCGCTCTACGATGGCCGGGTGACCTCCCCGACGCGACCCGACGCCTCACCTCTCGACGTCTTCGCCGGTCTGGAGGGCGAGGCTCCCGCCGTTCGTCCCCGCCGCCGTCGTCGTCGACCCGCCGCCATCGCGGCGATCGTCGCCGGGGCGATCGTGCTCAGCGCGGGTGGCGCCTACGGAGCGAACGCGGCGAGCGCCGAGCTCCCCGCGGCGAGCGCCGCCGTCGTGGACGCGCCCGCCGTCTCGGTCGACGCCCCGGCGCTCGCCTGGCCGTCCTACGGCTCGGGCGCCGTCGCCGCGGTGGGGATGGACGGCACGGGCGAGGGCGGGGTGCTCGCGAGCTACGGATCGGCCGACACCGTGCCGATCGGCAGCATCGCCAAGGTCGTGACCGCCCTGGTGGTCCTCGCGGCGAAGCCGATCGCGGAGGGGACCGACGGAGACACGATCGCGTTCACGAGCACCGACGTCGGCTACTACGACGAGTCGGTCGCCGAGAACGGCTCGGTCGCGCCCGTGTCCGCCGGACTCGAGCTGACGGAGCGCGAGGCGCTGACGGTGCTGATGCTCCCGTCCGCCAACAACTACGCGAAGTCGCTCGCGATCTGGGCGTACGGCTCGGAGGACGCCTACCTCGCCGCCGCGCGGACCTGGCTCGACGGGCAGGGGCTCACCCGGACCGCGGTGACCGACACGAGCGGGCTCTCACCCGACACGGTGAGCACCACCTCCGAGATGGTGCGACTCGGCGAGCTGCTGGTGGCCGATCCGGTGCTCGCGCCGATCGTCGCCCTGCCGTCGGCCGTGATCCCGGGAGTCGGCACCGTCGAGAACACGAACACGCTGCTCGGGCGCTCGGGCGTCGACGGCATCAAGACGGGGACGACCGACGAGGCGGGCGCGTGCCTCCTCTTCGCGCTGGACACGACGGTCGAGGGTCAGCCGATGACGCTGGTGGGCGTCGTGGTCGGCGCGCGGACGCATCCGCAGCTCGCCGCCGACATCGAGTCCCTCATCCCGAGCGTGGAGGCGGGGTTCCACTCGGTCGCCCTCACCACCGCGGGGCAGGACTTCGGCTCGTACACGAGCGCGTGGGGGGAGTCGGCGGTCGCCGAGACCGCTGAAGCGCAGTCCGTGCTCGTCTGGGGCGCGGTCTCGACGTCGACGACCGTGGCGCTCGACACGGTCGAGACCGTGGCGGCTGGCGAGCGGATCGGCACGGCGACGGTCGACGTCAACGGCACCCCCTACGAGCTGCCGCTCGTCGCCGACGGCGGGATCGAGGACCCCGGCTTCGGCTGGCGCCTCTCGCACCCGGCCGAGCTGTTCGGCTAGCGCCTCTCGCACCCGGCCGAGCTGTTCGGCTAGCGCCCGGTGGGAGCCTTTTCGACGACGATGCGGATGCCCGCCGTCGCGATGTCCTCGGCGACCTGCTCGGGGGTCGCGTTGCCCTCGACCGCGGTGCCCGGGATGCTCGCCCGCAGGTAGGGCTCGGCCGACGGGCGCTTCGCGGTGATGAAGTCGCCCGACGACTGGTGCCGCACGCGGCGGACGACCCAGGGCACCAGGTACTCGCGCGCCCACTGCAGGTCCTCGGTGCGTGCGGCGCGCCAGGTGACGTCGTGCAGCGGCTCCGGTGCGAAGGGCTGCAGCGAGTTCTCGACGCCGAGCGCGTCGAGGACCATCCGGGCGACCTCGTGGTGGCCGTGCGGATTGAGGTGCAGGCGGTCGGGCGCCCACATCCGCGCGTCCTGGATCTCCTCGAGCGACCACTGGTCGGCCACGATGCAGCCGTAGCGCTTCGCGAGGGCGCGGAGGTTCTCGTTGTAGATCGCGACCTTGCCGCGGATCCGGCTGAAGACCGGGGAGAAGCCCACGTCGACGCCCGTGAACAGGACCACGGTCGCGCCGCCCGACCGCAGTCGGGCGAGGCCCGCCTCGAACCGCGCGGCGATGTCGTCGGGGTCGGTGCGGGGGCGGATCACGTCGTTGCCGCCGGCGGAGATGGTGATCAGATCGGGCTTCAGCGCCAGGGCGGGCTCGATCTGCTCGTCCACGATCTGCTGGAGCAGACGGCCGCGCACCGCGAGGTTCGCGTAGGTGAAGTCGTCGTTGGTGCTGCCGAGAACCTCGGCCACGCGGTCGGCCCAGCCGCGGTGCCCACCGGGGCTCGCGGGCGCCGGATCGCCGATGCCCTCCGTGAACGAGTCGCCGAGAGCGACGTAGCGGGACCAGGAGTGAGGCTGTTCGACCATCCCTCCATTCTGCTCCGGACGGAGCCCGCGAGGATCCGCCGTGCGATCGATCACGACACGCCGATGCACCCGCGGGGGAGCGCGGAGGCCGTGCCCGTGTCGGTGCCGTCGCGTAGCCTTGGCCCACGTGAACAGTCCCTCGAGCTTCGGTCATCCGGTCGGCACCTCCGCGGCCGAGCACCTGTCGCCGTCGTTCCCCGGGCGTGCTCCGTGGGGCACCGCGAACAAGCTCCGCGCCTGGCAGGCCGAGGCGCTCGAGTCCTACTTCGAGCACGAGCCGCGCGACTTCCTCGCCGCCGCGACACCGGGCGCGGGCAAGACGACCTTCGCCCTCCGCCTCGCCGCCGAGCTGCTTCACAACCGCACCGTCGACCGCATCACCGTCGTCGCGCCCACCGAGCACCTCAAGCGCCAGTGGGCCGAGGCGGCCCATCGCGTCGGCATCCGGCTCGACCCCACCTTCACCAACCGGATGGGCCGACACGCCCGGCACTACCACGGCGTCGCCGTGACGTACGCGCAGGTGGCCGTCCGCGCCGAGCTCCACCGCGAGCTGACGCTCTCGGGGCGCACGCTCGTCATCCTGGACGAGGTGCACCACGCGGGCGACGCGATGAGCTGGGGCGACGCGGTCCGCGAGGCCTTCGAGCCGGCGGTGCGCCGTCTCTCGCTGACGGGGACGCCGTTCCGCTCGGACACGGCGCCGATCCCCTTCGTCAGCTACCTGGCCGACGAGGAGGGGATCCGGACCTCCCTGACCGACTACAACTACGGCTACGGCCGCGCTCTCGCCGACGGCGTCGTGCGCCCGGTGCTCTTCATGGTCTACGCGGGCCAGATGCGCTGGAAGTCGAAGGCCGGCGACGAGATGGAGGCGCGGCTCGGCGAGGGCAACACGAAGGACATCACCTCCCAGGCCTGGCGGACGGCCCTCGACCCCAAGGGCGACTGGATCCCCTCGGTCCTGCGTGCCGCGAACACCCGCCTCACCGAGGTGCGCCGCGCCGTTCCCGATGCCGGCGGGCTCGTCATCGCGACCGACCACTACACGGCCCGCGCCTACGCCGCGATGCTCCGCGAGATCAGCGGCGAGCCCGTCACGGTCGTGCTGTCGGACGAGAAGGAGGCGAGCGACCGGATCGAGGGATTCGCCCAGGACACCTCGCGCTGGATGGTCGCCGTCCGCATGGTGTCGGAGGGAGTGGACGTGCCGCGCCTCGCCGTGGGCGTCTACGCCACCTCCGCCTCCACTCCGCTCTTCTTCGCGCAGGCGATCGGCCGCTTCGTACGAGCGCGGCGCCGCGGGGAGACCGCCTCGGTGTTCCTCCCCAACGTGCCAGGGCTGCTCGCGCTGGCGGGCTCGATGGAGCTGCAGCGCGACCACGCGCTCGACCGTCGTACGTCGGACGACGAGGAGTACCCCGAGGCCGACATGATGGCCGACGCCGAGCGCAGCGAGAAGGCGTCGTCGGAGCTGCTCGAGGAAGGGCGCTTCGAGTCGCTCGGTTCCGCCGCGACCTTCGACCGCGTCGTCTACGAGGGCGCGGAGTTCGGGATGGAGGTCGAGGTCGAGAGCGAGGAGGAGCTCGACTTCATCGGTCTCCCCGGGCTGCTCGAACCCGACCAGGTGCGGGAGCTGCTGCAGCACCGGCAGCAGCGGCAGGCGAAGCGCGCGGGCGGCCGCGCGGCGGCGCAGGCGGCTCCGGAGGCGAAGCAGGCCGAGATCCCGGCACCGCTGTACCGCACGCTCAAGGAGCAGCGCAGCCTGCTCAACTCCCTCGTGGGCCTCTGGGCCCGCAACACCGGCGAGACCCACGGCACGGTCCACTCCGAGCTCCGTCGTCTCTGCGGCGGGCCGGCGGTCGCCCAGGCGAGCGTGACCCAGCTCCAGGCGCGGATCGACCTCCTCCGCCGGCGGCTCGGCTCGCACTGAGCGGGCGGCACTACCGGATCGCCTCGACGTGGCGCCAGCCCTCCCGGCGAGCGGGGGCCGGCCGTACTGTTCGAGCGTGACACCCCCCGCCTGCTCGAGCGCACACACGGCTCGGCTCCACCGGGGCGTCGGAGCGTGAGCGCGTCCACCCCGCAGACCGGGGAGGCGCCTCTCGCTAAGCTGGGCAGTCGGTCCGTCGCGCGAGTGGTGGACCCCCACCCCCGACGTCGGGCATCCGCAGACCGCACGACGGCCTCTCCCGGATCGCCCGAGACCAGAACTCAGAGGAGTCTCGTGGAGACCTGGCCCGGAACCGCCTACCCCTTGGGCGCCACCTTCGACGGAAGCGGTACGAACTTCGCCCTGTTCAGCGAGATCGCCGAACGTGTGGAGCTGTGCCTGTTCGACGAGGACGGCACCGAGACGCGCGTCGACGTGCTCGAGTCGGACGCGTACGTCTGGCACTGCTACCTGCCGCAGGTCCAGCCCGGCCAGAAGTACGGCTACCGCGTCCACGGACCGTACGACCCGGCCGAGGGCAAGCGCTGCAACCCCAACAAGCTGCTGCTCGACCCGTACGCGAAGGCCGTCGCCGGCGAGATCGACTGGGACCAGTCGCTGTTCTCGTACACGTTCGGCGACCCGGACTCGACCAACGACGAGGACTCGGCGGCCCACATGATGATGGGCGTCGTCATCAACCCGTTCTTCGACTGGGCCGGTGACCGACGCCCGCTCACCTCCTACGACAGCACCGTGATCTACGAGGCGCACGTCAAGGGACTCACCAAGACGCACCCCGACATCCCGGAGGAGCTCCGCGGCACGTACGCCGGAGTCGCCCACCCGGCGGTCATCGCGCACCTCAAGCACCTCGGCATCACGGCGATCGAGCTGATGCCGGTGCATCAGTTCGTGAACGACTCGACGCTGATCGACAAGGGCCTCTCGAACTACTGGGGCTACAACACCATCGGCTTCTTCGCGCCGCAGAACACCTACTCCTCGACCGGCGACAGCGGCCAGCAGGTGCAGGAGTTCAAGAGCATGGTGCGGGCGCTGCACGCGGCCGGCATCGAGGTCATCCTCGACGTGGTCTACAACCACACGGCCGAGGGCAACCACCTCGGGCCGACGCTGTCGTTCCGCGGGATCGACAACGACGCGTACTACCGCCTCGTCGACGACGACAAGCGCTACTACATGGACTACACCGGCACCGGCAACACGCTGAACGTGCGGCACCCGCACTCGCTGCAGCTGATCATGGACTCGCTGCGCTACTGGGTGACCGAGATGCGCGTCGACGGCTTCCGGTTCGATCTCGCCTCGGCTCTGGCCCGCGAGTTCTACGACGTCGACCGCCTCTCGACCTTCTTCGAGCTCGTGCAGCAGGACCCGGTGGTCTCGCAGGTCAAGCTGATCGCCGAGCCGTGGGACGTCGGCCCCGGCGGCTACCAGGTCGGCAACTTCCCGCCGCAGTGGACGGAGTGGAACGGCAAGTACCGCGACACCGTCCGCGACTTCTGGCGCGGCGAGCCCTCGACTCTCGGTGAGTTCGCCTCGCGGCTGACGGGATCGGCCGACCTCTACGCCCGCTCCGGCCGTCGCCCGGTCGCGTCGATCAACTTCGTCACCGCGCACGACGGCTTCACCCTCCGCGACCTGGTCTCCTACAACGAGAAGCACAACGACGCGAACGGTGAGAACGGCAACGACGGGGAGTCGCACAACCGCTCCTGGAACCACGGCGCCGAGGGCCCGACGGACGACCCGACGGTGCTCGGCCTGCGCGCGCGCCAGCAGCGCAACTTCCTCGCGACGATGCTGATCTCGCAGGGAGTCCCGATGATCCTGCACGGCGACGAGCTCGGCCGCACGCAGAACGGCAACAACAACACCTACGCGCAGGACAGCGAGCTGACCTGGATCGACTGGACGACCGCGGACCGGCCCCTGGTCGAGTTCACGGCCGCGCTGATCCGCCTCCGCGCCGAGCACCCGACGTTCCGCCGCGGGCGGTTCTTCGACGGCCGCCCCGTGCTGCGCGGCACCGGGGAGCCCCTGCCCGACATCGTCTGGTTCAAGGCCGACGGCACCGAGATGACGCCGTCCGACTGGGATTCGGGTCTGGACCGCTCGGTCGGCATCTACCTGAACGGCAACGGGATCCGCGAGCGCGACGAGCGCGGCCAGCCGGTGATGGACGACAGCTTCCTGCTCTACTTCAACGCGGACGACGTCGACGTCGAGTTCACGATCCCGAGCGACGAGTACGCGCTCGCGTGGGCCGTCCTCGTCGACACCGCGGGAGCCGAGGCCGACTCGATCCCGCGCCCGGCCGGCGCGATCCTGACGGTGCAGGCGAAGTCGCTCGTGATCCTGCAGGAGCACAGCGCACCCGAGCCCGAGGTCGACCACTCCGTGGCAGCCTCCCTCGCCTCGCAGGCCGCCACCTCGGCGATCCCGATCATCACCAGCCACATGAGCCCCCACGCGGAGTCGACCGACGCCGCGACCGCCCCTTCGACAGGAGCCTGACGTGCGACTGCCCGCTTCGACCTACCGACTGCAGATCCGCTCCGGCTTCGATCTCGACGAGGCGGCGCAGATCGCCGACTACGTGCGTGCCCTCGGCGCGGACTGGCTCTACTTCTCGCCCCTCCTCACGGCGGAGCCCGGCTCCGACCACGGGTACGACGTCGTCGACCACGACTCCGTCGACCCCGCCCGCGGCGGTGCGGAGGGTCTCGCGCACGCCTCGGCGGCCGCCCGCAAGGAGGGGCTCGGCGTTCTGATCGACATCGTGCCCAACCACATGGGCGTCGCGACTCCGATCGAGAACGCGTGGTGGTGGGACCTGCTGAAGAACGGGACGTCGTCGCGCTACGCGAACGCGTTCGACATCGACTGGGAAGCGGGCGCCGGTCGCCTGCGCGTCCCGATCCTCGGCGACGGGGCTTCGGAGGGCGACAGTGACAGCGAGCTGGATGCGCTCGAGGTGGTCGGAGACGAGCTGCACTACTACGAGAACCGTCTGCCGATCGCTCCGGGGACGGTCGAGCCCGGCGACTCCGGCCGCACGGTGCACGCGCGGCAGAGCTACGAGCTGGTCAACTGGCGGCGCGCGGACGCCGAGCTCAACTACCGCCGCTTCTTCGCGGTGAACACCCTCGCGGCGATCGCGGTGGAGCGCCCCGAGGTGTTCGACGCGTCGCACCGCGAGATCATCCGGTGGTTCACCGAGGGGCTCGCCGACGGCCTCCGCGTCGACCACCCCGACGGTCTCGCCGACCCGGGGGGATACCTCGACGACCTGGCGCGCGCCATCGACGGCGCGCCGGTGTGGGTCGAGAAGATCCTCGAGGGCGACGAGCAGCTGCCCGCGCACTGGGCGACCGTGGGCACCACGGGCTACGACGCCCTGGCCGACGTGGACCGCATCCTGGTGGACCCCGACGCGCGTCCCGTCCTCGAGGGACTCGACGCCGAGCTCGCCGGCGGCGGTGCGCCCCTCGTGTGGGCCGACCTGATCCACGACACGAAGCGCGGCATCGCCGACGGGATCCTGCGCTCCGAGGTCCTCCGACTCGCCCGCCTGATCCCCGAGGTCGACGGGGCCGACGACGCCCTGGCGGAGCTCCTGGCGACCTTCCCGGTCTACCGCAGCTACCTCCCCGCCGGGGCCGAGCACCTCGAGCACGCCCGCCGCGACGCCGTCCACCGCCGCCCCGAGATCGCGCCGGTCATCGATCGGGTCGCCGAGCTGCTCGGCGAGACCGGCAGCCCGGTCTCGATGCGGTTCCAGCAGACCTCGGGCATGGTCATGGCCAAGGGCGTCGAGGACACGGCGTTCTACCGCTACAGCCGGCTCACGTCGCTGAACGAGGTCGGCGCCGATCCGGACGAGTTCTCCATCGAGCTCGACGAGTTCCACCGCCGGCAGTCGGTGCGTCAGGCGTCGTTCCCCGCCTCGCTCACCACGCTGTCGACGCACGACACCAAGCGCGGCGAGGACACCCGGGCGCGCATCACCGCGCTGGCCGAGGACCCGGAGGCGTGGGCGAGCACGCTGCGCGAGCTGCACCAGCTGGTGGGCTTCGGCGACGGGCCGATCGAGCACCTGCTCTGGGAGGCCGTCGTCGGCACCTGGCCCGCGACCCGCGAGCGCCTGCACGCCTACGCCGAGAAGGCGTCGCGCGAGGCCGACAGCTCGACGCACTGGACCGCTCCGGACGAGGCCTTCGAGAAGCGGATGCACGCCGCTGTCGACGCCGCGTTCGACGAGCCCGCCGTGCGCCGACTCGTCGAGGAGACCGTCACGCGGGTGAAGGCCGCCGGGTGGTCGAACGGCCTCGCGGCGAAGCTCGTGCAGCTGACGGCTCCGGGAATCCCGGACGTCTACCAGGGCAGCGAGCTCTGGGAGACGTCGCTCGTCGATCCCGACAACCGGCGTCCGGTCGACTTCGGCGAGCGGCGCGCGCTGCTCGAGCGGATCGACGGGGGCTGGCTGCCGCCGATCGACGAGCAGGGTGGGGCCAAGCTGCTCGTCACCTCGCGCGCTCTGCGCCTGCGTCGCGACCGGCCGGAGCTCTTCACCCGCTACGTCCCGGTCTCGGTCGTCGGGCCGGCCGCGGACCACGCCATCGCCTTCGACCGCGGCGGCGCGCTGACCCTCGCGACGCGGCTCCCCGCGGGCCTCGTCTCGGCCGGTGGCTGGGGGGAGACCCTGGTCGTCCTGCCCGGACACCCCGTCGAGGACGTGCTCACCGGACGCACCTTCGCCGGGGGGCCGACGGCGGTGGCCGAGATCCTGGGTGATCTCCCGGTCGCCCTCCTCGCTCCCGTCGCCTGACCGCTTCCCCTTCCCCGTTCCTTCCGATCGACTCTGGAGATCTCCGTGAACAGCACGACCCACTACCGCCACGCCCTGCCGACGACGGGTCCCGAGCGGTTCGACGTCTGGGCGCCCGACGCCTCCTCCATCGAGCTCGTCCTCGGCGGAGGCAGCGCCGTGCCGATGGCCTCGAGCGGGGAGGACGGCTGGTGGCGCGTGACGGATCGGGTCGCGACCACGGGCGAGGTCGACTACGGCTACCGCATCGACGGGTCCGGTCCCTTCCCGGACCCGCGGTCGAGGCGACAGCCGAGCGGTGTCCACGAGCTGTCGCGGACGTTCGACCCGGCGGCGCACGAGTGGGCCGATCAGGCGTGGACCGGGCGCCAGCTCGCCGGTGCGGTCATCTACGAGCTGCACGTCGGGACGTTCACTCCCGAGGGCACGCTCGAGGCGGCGGCCGGCAAGCTCGAGCACCTGCGCTCGATCGGTGTCGACTTCGTCGAGATCCTTCCCGTGAACGCGGTGAACGGGACGCACAACTGGGGTTACGACGGAGTGCTCTGGTACGCCGTCCACGAGCCGTACGGCGGACCGGAGGCGTACCAGCGCTTCGTCGACGCCGCTCACCGCGCCGGGATCGGCGTCGTCCAGGACGTGGTGTACAACCACCTCGGCCCGAGCGGCAACTACCTCCCCGAGTTCGGCCCCTACCTCAAGAGCGAGAAGGCCAACACCTGGGGCAGCTCCGTCAACCTCGACGGCCCCGGAGCCGACGTGGTGCGCGGCTACATCATCGACAACGCGCTGATGTGGCTCCGCGACTACCACGTCGACGCGCTGCGCCTGGACGCGGTGCACGCCCTCTCCGACGAGAGCGCGGTGCACGTGCTCGAGGAGATGGCGGCAGAGGTCGCCGTGCTGTCGGCGCACGTCGGTCGGCCGCTGACGCTGATCGCGGAGTCGGATCTGAACGACCCGAAGCTGATCACTCCGCGCGAGGCGGGGGGCTACGGCCTCGACGCCCAGTGGAGCGACGACTTCCACCACGCCGTCCACGTCGCGCTCACGGGTGAGACGACCGGCTACTACGAGGACTTCGCTCCGCTCGGCGCTCTGGGGAAGGTGCTCACGCGCGGCTTCTTCCACGACGGGACCCTCTCGACCTTCCGCGGCCGTCACCACGGTCGCCCTGTCGATGTCGAGCACATGCCGACCTGGCGACTCGTCGTCTGCAGCCAGAACCACGACCAGATCGGCAACCGTGCGATCGGAGACCGGCTCACCGCGACCCTCGACGAGGGCCGGCTCGCCATCGCCGCCGCGCTGACCCTGCTCGGCCCCTTCACCCCGATGCTCTTCATGGGCGAGGAGTGGGCGGCGTCGACGCCGTGGCAGTTCTTCACCTCGCACCCCGAGAAGGATCTGGGCGAGGCGACGGCGAAGGGTCGCATCGAGGAGTTCGCCCGGATGGGCTGGGACCCCGCCGTCGTCCCCGACCCGCAGGACCCCGAGACCTTCACGCGCTCGCGCCTCGACTGGTCGGAGGCCGAGGAGGGGCGTCACGCTCGCATCCTCGGCGTGTACCGCGAGCTCGCCGCCCTGCGCCGCCGCTTCCCCGAGTTGACAGACCCGCGCTTCGGCTCGGTCGAGGTCGCGCTCGACGAGCAGGCGCGCTGGCTGACCCTCGGACGCGGTCGCGTGACGATCGCGATCAACGTCGGCGACGCCGCAGCCCGCGTCCCGCTGCCCGAGGTGGCGGAGTCGCTGCTCGGCGTGGGCGAGTACGCGGTGCAGCCCGGCGACACCGAGGTCGACCTCGGCGCCTCGTCGCTGCTGATCACCCTCGCCCGTCCCGTCTGAGTCGCCGTCCCGCGGGGACGTCGCCGATCGCCACCGCCCTCACCGCACCGCCCCCGCGTACTCTCCTGTCGCGATGATGCGCACGCCGTCGTCGTGAACGAGCAGGAGGGCTCGCAGGGGGATCGCCCTGCGGTGGCAGGCGGCGGCGAGGTGCCGGGCGAGGACGCGGTCGGACTCGCCGAGGAAGGCCCGGCCGGGGCGCTCGAGCGCGAAGGCGAGCGCTCCGACGTCCTGATGGGCGACGGCCTTGGCGAGCGTCGCGACGATGCGCTCCGTCTTCTCCTCGTCGGGGTGCACGGGCAGGCCGTCGACCGGGTAGAGGATCGGCAGCTGGTAGCCGTCGCGGTCGAGGAAGAGCGGCCAGAGAGCCCTGCGGTAGGCGGGCCCGATCAGCGAGGAGACGCGGTCGCGCAGCTCGCGGTCCTCCACGAGGGGTGCGTCGATCGTCGTGGTGGGGACGTGGTCGGTGTGCGTCATGGTGTCGCTTCCTCGTGGGTCGAGCTGTCGTCGGTGTGGTCGTCGTCGCGTGCGTGCGGTCATCGGAAGTTGCGGGACGTGGTTCGGGCGCCGAGCGTCAGCGCCTCGAAGCGGTCGGCGAGGAGGTTGGTCACGCCCTCGTCGGAGCGCTCGAGGATCCCTCTGACGAGCAGAGCGGGCGCCTCCCGGGCGATGCGCCGGTAGCGGTTCCATACTCCGACGGAACAGATCACGTTGAGGATCCCGTGCTCGTCCTCGAGGTTCATGAAGGTCACTCCGCCGGCTGTGGAGGGACGTTGACGGTGGATCACGACCCCGCCGACCTCCACCCGGGTTCCGGAGGGCGTGCCCGGGAGATCGGCGGTCGACCGTGCTCCCCGGTCGCGCAGATCGCCGCGCAGGTGCCGGAGGGGGTGGTCGTCGGGGGAGATCCCCGTGGCCCAGAAGTCGAAGACGACGCGCTCCTGCGCCGAGAGCATCGGGAGCAGGGGAGGCTGAACGGCGACCACGGAGTCGGGGAGGAACTCCTCGCGGTCGGCGGACGCCGTCCCCGCCTCCCACAGCGCCTGTCGGCGGTCGAGTCCGAGCGAGTCGAACGCTCCGGCCGCGCCGAGCGCCTCGAGCTGACTCGCCGTGAGGCCCGCCCTTCGCGAGAGGTCGGCCATGCTCGCGTACGGGCCGCCGCGCTCGCGCTCGGCGACGACGTGCTCGGCGAGGGCCGCTCCGATGCCCTTCACCTCGGCCAGCCCCAGTCGCACGAGGAAGCCGCCGTCGCGACGGTGGTCGTCGGTGTCGAACGGCTCGGAGCGGTCGAAGAGACCCGTCGGGGGCTGATCCGCCGCGAGGCAGCGGTCGTGGCCGAGGGGTGCGCCGTTCCGCCGGAGGGCGGGCCCGTCGGTGATCGCCTCGAGACCCGGGTGCGAGAGGGACAGGTTGACGTCGGGGGAGCCGATGCGCACTCCGTGCCGCCGGGCGTCGGCGACCAGCGTGTGCGGGGCGTAGAAGCCCATCGGCTGCGCGCGCAGCAGGGCGGCGGTGAAGGCGGCCGGGTAGTGCAGGCGCAGCCACGCGCTGGCGTAGACGAGCAGGGCGAAGCTGATCGCGTGGCTCTCGGCGAAGCCGAAGTTGGCGAAGGCCTGGATCCTGCGGTAGATGTCGTCCGCCACGTCGCCCGTGATCCCGTTGCGGGCCATGCCCTCGTAGAGGCGGCCGCGCAGGGTCTCGATCTTCTCGGTGCCCCGCTTGGAGCCCATCGCCCGGCGGAGCAGGTCGGCGTCCTCCGCGCTGCAGTCGCCGACGGCCACGGCGACCTGCATGAGCTGCTCCTGGAACAGCGGCACCCCGAGCGTGCGCTTGAGGGGCGTCACGAGGAGGGGGTGCTGGTAGCTGACCGGCTCCTCGCCGAGCTTGCGGCGGATGTAGGGGTGCACGGCGCCGCCCTGGATGGGACCTGGGCGGATCAGGGCGACCTCGATCACCAGGTCGTAGAAGCGTCGCGGCTGCAGCCGGGGGAGCGTGCCCATCTGCGCCCGGCTCTCGACCTGGAAGACCCCGATGGAGTCGGCCCGGCAGAGCTGGTCGTAGACGCCCTTCTCCTCGCGGGGGATGGTCGAGAGGTCCCACTTCTCGCCGACGTGCTCGGCGACGAGGTCGAAGGTGTACTGCAGGGCGGCGAGCATCCCGAGGCCGAGGAGGTCGAACTTGACGAGCCCCATCCAGGCGCAGTCGTCCTTGTCCCACTGCAGGACCGTCCGCTTCTCCATCCGCGCGGGCTCGATCGGGCACACCTCGCCGACCGGCCGGTCGGTGAGCACCATGCCGCCCGAGTGGATGCCCAGGTGGCGGGGCGCCCCGAGGACGCGGGTCGACAGCGCGACGACGTCGTCGGGGATGTCGTGGTCGGCGCTGCTCTCGGTGATGGCTCCCCATCTCTCCACCTGCTTCGACCAGCCGTCCTGCTGGCCGGCGCTGTAGCCGAGCGCCTTCGCCATGTCGCGCACCGCGAACTTGGGCCGGTAGGTGATCACGTTCGCGACCTGGGCCGCGTTCAGCCGTCCGTACTTCTCGTAGACGTGCTGGATCACCTCCTCGCGCCGCTCGGAGTCGAAGTCGACGTCGATGTCGGGCTCCTCATCGCGGATGCTCGAGAGGAAGCGCTCGAAGGGGAGGTCGTAGAAGATCGAGTCCACCGCCGTGATGCCGAGGACGTAGCAGACCGCGGAGTTGGCGGCGGATCCCCGCCCCTGGCAGAGGATCCCCTTGCCCTTCGCGAAGTGGACGATGTCGTGCACGATCAGGAAGTAGCCGGGGAAGTCCTTGTCCTCGATGACAGCGAGCTCCTTGTCGAGGCGGTCGAGCACGTCCGAGTCGGCACGCGGGTACTTCCGGGGCACGGCCTCGCGGACCAGCTCGCGCAGCCAGCTCATCGGCGTGTGACCCTCGGGGACCTCCTGACGAGGAAGCCGGGGCCGCACCCGGCTCAGCTCGAAGGCGACCTCGTCCGCGACGCGGACCGTGTTCTCGACCGCACCGGGATAGCGCGCGAAGCGCTCGGCCATCTCGGCTCCGGAGCGCAGGTGCGCCCCTGCTGCTGCGGGAAGCCAGCCGTCCATCTCGTCGAGACTCCGTCGGGCGCGGACGGCCGCCAGCGCCGTCTGCAGCGGCCGGTCCTCCGGCCGGGCGTAGTGCACGTTGCCGGTGGCGACGAGGCGCAGCCGGAGGCGGCCGGCGATCTCGGCGAGCACGTCGTTGTGCAGGGAGGCGAGCGGGTCGCCGTGGTCGAAGAGCTCCACGAGGACGTTGGGGACGCCGAACAGGCGCACGAGCTCGCGCACCTCGTCCTCGGCCGCCGCCGCTCCCTCCGCGAGGAGGGCCTGGCGCACGCGGCCCTTCCTGCACCCGGTGAGCACGATCCAGTGCCCGTCGGCCGCGCGGGCGAGCTCGTCGAGGTCGTAGCTCGGCTTGCCCTTCTCGGCTCCGGCGAGCTGAGCGGTCGTGATCGCTCGCGCGAGGCGGTGGTAGCCCTCCTCGCGGCGTGCCAGGACGAGCAGGTGCGAGCCCTCCGGGTCGGCGATGCCGTTCTGCGGGCTCCGCAGCCCGAGCGAGAGCTCGGCACCGAACGCGGTGCGCACGTCGTGACCCAGGGCTCTCTGCCCCTGTGCCGCCTCCGCCATCCGCACGATGCCGTAGAGGCCGTCGTGGTCGGTCAGGGCGAGGGTGTCGATCCCGAGTCGGACCGCCTCCTCGATCAGCTGCTCGGGGCGGCTGGCGCCGTCGAGAAAGCTGAAGTTGGAGTGGGCGTGCAGCTCGGCGTAGGGCACCTTCTCGGCGGGCGCCGTGACGTCGTCTGCCGAGGAGTAGGCGCCGCGCTTGTGCGACCAGGCGGGGCTGTCGCCTCCGTCGCCGCGGACGACGGTGCCGTCGGCGCGGCGACCGGTGGACAGGCGCCGTTCGAACTCCGACCAGGGGATCGGCGGGTTGTTCCAGCCCATGGGGCTCCTTCGTCGGAATCGGGAGTGCGGAGTGTCGGGGTCGCAGTCTCGGAGTGCAGAGGTCCGGGAGTGCGGAGGTCCGGGAGTGCAGGGCAGTGCGGATCCGGAGACGTGCGGTCAGTCGTAGCGGGCCTCGGCCGCCCACTCGCCGTCGAGGCAGAGCAGCAGCCAGGCGACCCCTCCGGAGTCGACCACCTGGAAGCGGTCGTAGCGGACGGCCGTGCGCGCGTCCCACCACCGCTCGTCGATCGGCCACGGGCCGGCCCAGCCCGTCACCGGCTCGAGCCGGGCCTGGGAGGTGCCGGGGGTGAAGTAGGCGGGGACGGAGGTGAGGGTGCCGCGGTCGTCGACCGAGACCGGCTCGCCCCGCGGCCCCCGCACCAGCACGGCCGCCGGCTCGGGGAAGACCGTGGGCGGCAGCGGCGGCGGGAGGGAGCCCGGCCACGGCAGTCCGCGCGGGCGGGCGTCGCCCGGTTCGCGGTCCCCCCAGGGGATCAGGTGCTGGCGGTCGCGCAGGGCCCGTCCTCCGCCGACCGATGCGGTGACGACCGCCTCGTGGCCCAGGACGCTCTGCACCCGGCTCAGGCCGTGGTGGACCCGCTCTTCGGGTGCCGTGCCCCACAGCCCCTGCTCGTGGTTGCCGATCGCGTCGACGGCCTCGGGCTCGACGTGGATGCGGGAGATCGGCGAGCCGAGCCCCGCGTCGATCGCCCCGCTGCCCTGCAGCTGCCAGCGCACGCGGTCGAGGACGTCGGCGGGGGTGAACCAGCGTGGGTGCAGCCAGCTCCGCGATGAGAGCTCTCCTCGATCGCTGGTGACCTCGATGCGGATCGCCGTCGCGACCAGCATCGAGCGGGTGAGCCCGTCGACGAACTCCTCCGCGGGGACGCGGAAGGCGAAGGCCGCCTGGTCGATCCGGTCGAGCGGCGGCTCGAACTCGAGCGCCCGATCGAGGCGCTCGGGGGGCAGCCGGGGGACCACCGTCTCGGTCTCGGAGCCGGAGGCCAGGAGGTGCGCCCGGGCTCCGTCGGGGCCGAACCGCGCTGCGACGTCCTCTCGGGGGAGGGCGGCGAAGGCGCCGAGCGTCCGCACGCCGAGTCGACGCAGGAGGGTCACGAGATCCTCTCCTCTGACCGGAGGCCGGGAGCGCATCCCGACGGCCTCGGTCTCGAGGGCGTCGAGCGGCAGGGAGGAGAGGAACTCCGCGGTCGCGCCGGTCGGCACGATCGCGACGGGCTCACCCGAGTGCTTCGCCGCGAGCTCGGAGGCGAAGAGGCCGTCGGCGATCCCGATGCGCGCCCGCGCCACGCCCAGCTCGGCGAGCCGGCGCAGCACGGCCTCCGCCGCGGACTGCTCGCTCCCGTAGTAGCGCCGGGGGCCCCTGGCCCGGATCGCGCACAGGCCGGGACGGATGAGCTGGACGCCCGGGGTGATCTCCTCCAGCGCCTGGACGAGGGGCTCGAAGGCGCGGTGGTCGAGCACCGGATCGTAGGGGAGGACCGTGAGGCCGGTGCAGCGCGACTGCGCCTCGCGGATCCTCATGCCCCGGCGCACTCCCTCGGCGCGCGCAGAGGGGGAGCAGGCGAAGACCCTGCTCTTCTCGGTCAGGGCGAGAGGCGCCTCCGCCGCGAGACCTGCGTCGGCGGCCGCCGCGAGCAGCGGCCAGTCGGGGCACCAGACCAGGATGGTCCGGCGCAGCTCGGGAGCGCTCGCCATCTCACACCGCCCGTTCGTGCAGGCGCGAGCGCTCGGTGAGGACGCCGAAGGCCCCGCCCGTGCCCGGCATGCTCATCCGCACCGTGCGCACGCGCGTCCCCGCGCGGCCGACGACGTCGACGAGCGCCTCCCGCGAGCGCAGGTAGCCGTGCCCGGCCCCCAGCCCCTCCCAGCGGCTGCTGCGCAGGCTGAGCCGCGCCTCGGCCTGCGGCCACTCGCCGAGGACGACGAGGGCGGCGCCCCGCTGCCTCAGCCGAGCACCCAGCCGGGAGACGTCGGCCGAGGACACGGAGGCGGGCGGGCGGGTGAGGACGACCGTCAGGACGTCGACCAGCGCCGCGGTGACGGTGAGCCAGTGCTCGGCCGGCGAGGGCACGAGCACCAGCCGCTCGAGGTCGATCCCCATGCCGGCCGCCGCCTCGGCCCCGAACTCGGGCACGCCCACGACGCCGCACCAGGCGCCCTCGGCGGAGGGGCCGGCGAGCAGCCCCATCGCGAGGCTCATCGAGCCCTCGACCGAATAGGCGGCGCCCTGCTTGAGCGATCCGCCGGGAAGAGCGGAGGCGAACGCCGGCAGGGTCGCCATGCTCTTCGTCTCGAGCGTGGTCGCCTGCATGTCGCGGATCCGCGACTGCAGCTCCTTCACCGACGCGAGCTGCCGCAGAAGGGGTTCTGCTGCCTCGGTCGTCCCTGCGGAGAGGGGGCGGGAAGGGGGGCTCATCTGCCCATGTTCGAACATGTGTTCGAGTATGTCAATCGCCACCGACATCCGTGGCGAGTCGCTCACGACCCGGGGAGAAGGCCCTGCTCGACGCCCCTGTGGAGGAGTCTCACCGCCCCGTTCCGCGGGCCCGGAGCCCCTCTAGAGAGCGAGTCCGTGTCCGAAGCGGAACAGCGGATCCTCCGTGTCGAACGGCACATCGGGTCGTCGCGCCGACGCCGCGGCCATCGACCGCGGAAGGTCCATCGGCAGCCTCCCACGGGCCTCCGACATTCCGAACACCACGTCCAGCAGCGCTGCGCCCGAGGCGCCGAAGTCGCCCAGCAGTGCGGCGACCGTTCCGACGAACGGCGTCAGGATCGCCGGCCGGTCCAGGAACACGTCGACGACGGTGGGGACCCTCCCCGCGACCGACGTGACGTGCTCCAGCGCCTCGGGCGAGAAGTCGAGCGACCCCGCGTGGAAGAAGTTCTCGAACGCCGTCGTCCGCCGCTCGAACGGCGCCTGGAGCCGGATCACCGCCAGATCGGCCTCTTCCGGCGAGTCGACGACCGTTCCGTAGGACGAGGCGGTCGCCGCGTCGATCCCCTCCACGTACAGCCGGAGCCCGCGCCGCGCCGGGAGGACCCCGTCGTGCGCCAGCACCGTGATCGCCGCGCGCTGGGCCTCCTCGCCCGCCGCCCGGAACTCCGCCGAGCCGACCACGGACTCCGCGGCCGCCGGGTCGACGGCCCGCTCGTCGAACAGCCCGAGCACGAACTTCTCCCGCAGCAGTCGCCGCGCCGAGACGTCGAGCCGCTCCTCGCTGATCACGCCCTCCTCGACCAGCGCGACCAGCACCTCGGGGATCGCCTCGCCGCCGAACTGGTCGACGCCCGCCTCGATCGCCTTCCGCATCCGCTCCGGCACCGACAGGTGCTCGACTCCCCAGGCCCGAGCAGGGTGCAGATCGCCCATGATGTGCGCGTCGGACAGCAGCCCCCAGTCGGTGCAGACGATCCCGTCGAACCCGAAGCGCTCCCGCAGCAGACCGGTGATCACCGATCGGTTGAAGCCGAAGCCGACCTCCTCGAGCGCAGTCCCGACCGGCATCCCGTAGTACGGCATGATCTGGCTCGTCCCGGCCTCGAACGCTCGCTCGAACGGCCGGAGGTGGTACTCGGCGTTGTCGCCCGGGTAGACCTGCTCGCGCCCGTAGGCGAAGTGCGGATCCTCCCCGTCCTTCTGCGGACCGCCGCCCGGGAAGTGCTTGGTCATCGTCGCCACCGATGTCGATCCGAGCGTCTCGCCCTGGAACCCGCGGATGTACGCCGCTCCGAGACGTCCGGTGAGCTCGGCGTCCTCGCCGAACGTGCCCACCTGCCTGGCCCAGCGCGACTCGGTCGCGAGGTCGATCTGCGGATGCAGGGCGACCCGCAGTCCGACGGCCAGGTACTCCCGCCGGGCGATGTCGCCGAAGCGCTGGACGAGCTCCTCGTCGCCGATCGCGCCGAGGCCGAGGGGCTCGGGCCACTGCGAGAACGCCGCGGCCTGGGCGCCCGTCCCCGGGTTGTCGGTGAAGGAGTGCCGCGGATCGGTCGACAGCGTCACCGGGATGCCGAGCCGAGTCCCGGAGGCGAGCTCCTGCAGTCGGTTGTGCCACTCGGCGATCTCTCGCGCCGTCGCGCCTCCGCCGCCCAGGAGGTTGAAGTGGGTCATCCTCTTCTCGAGCACCATCGACGATGTCGAGGGCAGGCCGAAGGCTCCGTCCGCGTCGGCGAGCTCGCCGCCCTCGCCCATCACGATCATGGTCTGGAAGAACAGACCGGCCTTCTCCTCGACGCTCATCTGCGCGAGGAGGATCTCGACCCGCTCCTCGACGGGCCGCAGAGGATCGAGGTAGCGGCGGTCGACGTCCGAGGGAGTTGACGGCAGTGTCACGGGAGGTCCTTCCGAAGGGGGAGCCCGCATCGGCTCCTCCCGCAGGCTACCCGCGAAAACCGATCCCCACTAGGTAATCGCCGCTCCGACCGTGCGCGACCGCGCCTCTACCATGGGAGCCATGCCCGACGCCCTCTCCGATTCCGCCGAGCCCTCGACCGTCTCCCGGAGGCGGATCCTCGTGGTCAAGATGGGATCCAGCTCGGTCACGAAGCAGTCCGGGCCCGATCCGGTTCTGCTCGCGAGCGCACTCGAGAGCGCGTTCGCCGCTCACGAGGCGGGCTGGGACGTCGTCCTCGTCTCCTCCGGCGCCGTCTCGTCCGGACGGGCTCTCTTCGCCCGCTCGCAGGACGCCCCGATCAGCCCGCGTCTCGCCGCGGCCGTCGGCCAGACCGTCCTGATGGGCTTCTACCGCTCGGTGGCGGAGCTCTCCGGCGCCCTCGTCGCGCAGATCCTGATCGGCGAGTCCGACCTCGCCTCCCCGACGCAGATGGCGCACGTGGCGGAGGCGATCCGTCACGCCCTCGACGCCGGCGTCGTCCCCGTGGTCAACGGCAACGACACCATCGACTCCGCGGGCTCCGACAACGACGGAGTCGCGGGCGCTCTCGCCATGCTCCTCGGTGCCGACCTGCTGCTGCTGCTCACCGACGTGCCGGGCGTCTTCGCCGGCAGCATCGCCGAGGGCGTGCACCTCGACGAGCTCGGCATCGCCGAGCTGCGCGGCATCGGGGTCCAGAAGGGCGGCACCGGTCGCGGCGGCATCCGCTCGAAGCTCCGGGCGGCCGAGCTGGCCGCGCACAACGGGGTCTCGACCAGGATCGCCGGCTCCCGCACCCCCGAGGTGATCCTCAGCGCCCTGAGCGACCCGGGCCCGGGAACCCTGGTCCGCGCGGTCCACGGGCACCCCGCCGTCGACCAGCGCTGGATCTCGGGCGTCGCGACCGCCCGCGGACGCGTCGAGATCAACCTCGAGGCCGAGCGGAGCATCGCCGCCGGATCGAGCCTGTTCGCCTCCGGGATCAAGAGGGTCTCGGGCGATTTCGTCGGAGGCGACGTCATCGAGGTGCGCGCTCTCAGCGGCGAGCTCCTCGCACGCGGAGTCTCCCGCGTGTCCTCCCGCCTCCTGACCCTCGTCCGCGCCCTGCGCGTCGATGAGATCGCGCGGGTGTTCGTGGCGGTCCTGGCGCACGCCGCCGACCCGGGCTCGGCCTCGGCGCTGCCCGCCGGAGAGCGGCCCCAGCTGGCTCGGGCCGTGGAGTACGCGCACGGACTCTCGTTCGAGCACGCCCGCGCCGTCGCGATGGAGATCGTGGGCCTGTTCCCCGCCGAGAGCATCTCGGCCCTGCTCGGCCAGGGGTCGGAGGAGTCGGAGCTCGTCGAGCGCTACACGCGCCTGGTCCGCACGCTCGCGATCGTCGAGAACGAGCAGCTCTCGGTCTTCCGCGACTGACGGGCGCGAGTGCACTTCGCGCCACCTCGGGGGTACATTCCGCGCCAGTGCGTCATCGATGGCGCCCCTGCGTGTCTCTCTGGGGACGGCGCCGACACCGGGCGCCCCGATGGATCGGATCATCATGAGCACCTCCGCCCGAACCGCCCACTCCCCGTCCGAGGACAGGATCTCCGCCGAGACGTACGAGTCTGATCGTCTCGCGCGTCGACTCGAGCTCCTCGAGGAGTCGATCGCCGAGGGGGAGCGCGCCCTTCGCGGCTTCGTCGACCCCCGCTCCGGAGAGGTCGTCCCGCCTGCTCGCGGTGGGCATCGGGAGCAGGTGCTCAGCAACCTCGCGATCGAGCGCGCCCTCGTCGAGCGGATCCGTCGGACCGGCCCCGCCCGGTCGTGACGGCGCCCGATGCGGCACGATGGGACGATGGCCACCATCACCGTCGCTGGCACCGCCCAGCACTTCCTGCCCGCTGAACGAGGCACCGTCCGTCTCGAGATCCGGCGCGAGTCGCGATCGCGATCGCAGGCGCTCTCCGAGGTGACCTCGGTGCACACGCGGGTCAGGGAGGAGGCCGTCGCCGAGCAGGCGTCGGGCGTCGCGACCTGGTGGTCGGCCGACCAGGTCTCGGTCTCGACGGTCCGCCGCTACCTCAAGGACTCCGACGTGACCCAGCTCTTCCACGTCGCCGCCGCCAGCGTCCGGGTGAAGTACCGCGACTTCGAGGCGCTCGGCCGCTGGGTCGCGTCGGTCTCCGAGCTGCCGGGCGTGGTGGTGTCGGGTGTCGACTGGGACGTCACCGCCGCGCACCGCGCGACCGCCGAGCGCGAGGTGCGGATCGCGGCGGTGCGCGACGCCCGCGAGCGCGCTGCGGCCTACGCCTCGGCGCTCGGGTTCGACGAGGTCCGGGTGCTCACGCTCTTCGAGCCGGGACTCCGCCCGCACACCCGCATCGAGGGCGGCTCCGCACTGATGAGCCGCGCGGCGAAGTTCGGCGGTCAGGAGGAGGCGCTCGCCCTCAAGCCCGAGGACATCGAGGTCTCGGCCTCGGTCTCCGCCGACTTCGAGGCTCTCTGAGCGACTCCCCTCTCCCGGTGCTGCTCAGACGCCGTGGACCTTCGCCCAGGTGCGCCCCGGCAGCCCGAAGAGGTCGATGAACCCGGTCGCGCTGCCCTGGTCGAAGGTGGAGCCCTCACCGTAGGTGACCAGGTCGCGCCGGTAGAGGGGCGCGCGCGCTTCCCGCCCCACCACCGTCGCCGATCCCTTGAACAGGCGCAGCCGGATGGTGCCGTGGACATAGCGCTGGGTGAAGGCGACGAACGCGTCGAGGGCTGACCGCAGCGGTCCGTGCCAGAGCCCGTCGTAGACGAGCTTCCCGTACGCGGTGTCGAGAGCGCGCTTGTGGTGCAGGACGTCCGGCGGGAGGACCAGCATCTCGAGTTCGAGGTGCGCTCGGAGGAGGACCGTCAGCGCCGGCGCCTCGTACAGCTCTCGCGAGAGGACGCCGACCACGCGGTTCTCGAGCATGTCGATGCGTCCGATCCCGTGCGCCCCGGCCCGGGCGTTCAGTGCCTCGACCAGGGAGAGGGGGTCGAGGACCAGTCCGTCGAGCGCGACGGGTCTGCCGTTCTCGAAGGACACCTCGACGTAGTCGGCCTCGTCCGGCGCATCGGCGGGAGCCGTCGTCAGTGCCCACACGTCCTCCGACGGCTCCCACTCGAGATCCTCGATCGGACCGGCCTCGATGTTGCGGCCGAGGACGTTCAGGTCGATCGCCCACGGGCGATCGGGAGCGACGTGAGGCGGGATGCCGAACGACTCCGAGTAGGCGATGGTCTGAGCGCGGGTGAAGCCCCACTCGCGGGCCGGAGCGAGCACGATGAGGTCCCGGTCGCGCAGCGCGACGCCGAGGTCCATCCGGACCTGGTCGTTCCCCTTGCCTGTGGCACCGTGTGCGACGGCGTCGCAGCGATACCTCCTGGCGGTCTCGACCAGCAGCTCTGCGATCAGAGGTCTTCCCAGGGCCGACGCGAGCGGGTAGTGCAGATCATGGACGGCGTTGGCCGCGAGTGCGGCGAATCCGTACTCGTCGACGAAGCGCTCCTTCACATCGAGGACGATCGCCTCGTCGGCCCCGGCGAGAAGCGCCTTGCGGCGGATCGGCTCCAGCTCGTCGCCCTGCCCCAGATCGACCGCCATCGCGACGATGTAGTCGCAGCCCATCTCGTGTCGGAGGTAGGGGATGCACGCTGTGGTGTCCACGCCTCCGGAGTAGGCGAGGACGACGCGGTGCCCCGTGCCGTTCACCGGGCCCTCCTCTCCCCGGAAGGGGCTCTCGTCGGGCTCTCGGCGACGAGGGCTCGAAAGGCGGTCACGGCCGCTCGCACCCGATCCGGTGATGTCCCTCCGGTCGAGTCGCGGCGGCGGAGAGCGCTGTCGACGGTGAGCACGGAGGCGGGGAGGCCGCGGAATCGATCCGAGCACTCCACGAGGAGGGCGGGATCGGCGTCGCGCAGCTCCAGCCCGCGGGCCTCGAGTGACTGGACCGCGGCGCCGACGATGCCGTGTGCCTCGCGGAACGGCAGTGCACGCTCCTGCACCAGCCAGTCGGCGAGCTCGGTGGCCAGCGATCCACCGCGGGAGGCATCGTCGCGGGTGCGAGCGGTGTCGAACGCGATGCCGCGGATGATCGCCGTCATGGTGCGGAGGCAGATCTCGACCGTGTCGGAGGCGTCGAACACCGCGGACTTGTCCTCCTGCATGTCTCGGCTGTAGGCGAGCGGCAGGCCCTTCATCACGACCAGCAGCGACACGAGTTCGCCGATCAGCCGCCCGGACTTGGCGCGGACGAGCTCTGCGGCATCCGGGTTGCGCTTCTGCGGCATGATCGAGGACCCCGCCGTCAGTCCGTCGGGCAGAGCGACGTAGCCGAACTGGGGAGTGCTCCAGATCACCAGCTCCTCGCAGATCCGCGAGAGGTGGATGCCCAGCGTCGCCGCCGCCGCGAGGAAGTCGAGCATGAAGTCGCGGTCGGAGACGGCATCGATCGAATTGCGCATGGGACGGCTGAATCCGAGCGCCGCCGCGGTGGCAGCGGAGTCGATCGGGAAGCCGGTTCCCGCCAGGGCGGCCGCGCCGAGCGGCGACTCGTCGGCTCGAGCGTCGGCGCAGAGGAAGCGGTCCCGATCGCGCTGGAACATCTCGGCGTAGGCGAGGAGGTGATGCCCGATCGTGACGGGCTGCGCGACCTGCAGGTGGGTGAAGCCGGGCATCGCTGAAGCGGCCTCGTTCTCGGCACGGTCGAGGAGGGCGTCGATGAGCCCCCTGAGGAGCTGATCGATTCGCGCCGTCGACTCGCGGACCCAGAGGCGCGAGTCGAGCGCCACCTGATCGTTCCGGGATCGAGCGGTGTGGAGCTTGCCCGCGACCGGTCCGACCAGTGTCTGCAGCCGCGACTCGATGTTCATGTGGATGTCCTCGAGAGAGCGATCGACGGGGAACGTCTGCGTCCGCAGCTCCTCCTCGATGGTTCGGAGACCCTCGGACAGCACGCGCGCCTCGTACTCCTCGAGGATGCCGGAGCGCCGGAGCATGTCGAGGTGGGCGAGCGAACCGCGGACGTCGACAGCGGCGAGCCTGACGTCGATGTCGATCGACGCGTTGATCTCGACGAGCAGCTCGTGCGCGTCTCCGTGGAAGCGGTGCTCGCGCAGTCGATCGGTCGGAGTGTCGGTGGAGGTCATGGCACGTCCTTCGTGAGGGGGTGGCTCCGGGGGTCGAGGGTGGCGACGGAGAAGTCGAACGAGCAGCCGAACCGTTCGCGCTTGCGCCTCGTCTCCGATCGTCGATACGCGTCTCCGCGCCACTGGAGCGGATACAGGACCGAGAAGAAGAACCGGTCGGCCCAGGTCCGGCGGGAGACGTCCGAGGGATCCGGGTGCACGGTGAACCCGGCCCGCTGCGCGAGCCCGGCCATTCGGTCCTCGCAGAAGTAGAGGAGGAGCCTGTCGGAGGGCAGCCTGCGGACCACTTCGGCGAGCAGATCGGCACCCGTGCCGGCACCGCGGTGCGGCTCTCGGACGAACAGCACGGCCACCTCGCTCCAGCCGCCGATCAGTCGATGGACGAGTGCCGCACCGACGAGCTCCTCGGATGCGGAGTCCCTCGCCGAGAAGACGACTCTGCGGCCCGTCCACTCCGCCAGGCTGTAGCCGGTGATGGTCAGGGAGGAGCGGATCTCCTCCATCAGATCGTGAGCCTCCGGCCGGGTGAGGGGACCGCGCTCGATGACGACCCGCGGGCCGACCCGTCTCCGGTGCTCCGACGGCGTCGTCTCTCCGGCGGCTCTCGACGCGCTCATCCCGCCACCGCGATGGTGACGACAGCGCCGGTCGCGAGCGCCATGCCGAGCAACTGACCCGGCCCGACTCGCTCGCGCAGCACCGCCACGGCGAGGCCGACGGTCACGGCGGGGTAGAGCGCGATGAGAACGCTCATGAGCGAGAGCATGCCGTCGCGGAAGGCGTAGAGCATGCCGATGTTGGCGACGACGTCGAGAAGTCCGACACCGACGGCGAGGACGAGCAGCCGGCCGCGGAGTCGCGCGGACTCCTTGCTCCGCATCGCGGCGACCGCGACGAGGCAGGACGCCACCACCCGGGCGGCGACGAGAGCCCAGAGTCCCGAAGCGCCGTCGATCCGATCGGTGAAGACGAAGCTCAGCGCGAAGCAGGTGCCCGCGGCGAGGGTGAGGCGAGCGACCCGTGGCGTGAACCGTCGGCCGTCGCCTCCGGCGGCCGACTCGCGGCTCACGAGGACGATCGCTGCGATGGCGAGGAGGATGCCGACGATCGAGACGGGGGAGAGGCGCTCGCCGAGGGCGACACCGACGACGACCGGCACTCCGGCGACCATCACCGCGGTCACCGGCGAGACGACGCTCATGGGCCCCTCGGCCAGCGCCGAGTAGAAGCACCACATCGCCACGGCCATGACGGCCCCGGAGGCGGCTCCCCACGCCAGCGACGCCGGATCGAGTCGGCCACCGACGAACGGCGCCATGACGGCGATCACGAGTGCCGAGACGGGGTACGAGACCAGCACCACACGGAGTGCGGCGACGCGTCTCGAGGCGAGCCCGCCGAGGAAGTCGCTGACGCCGTAGGCCGCGGCGGAGATCAGGGCGAGGAGGAGAGCGGCCATGGAGTTCGATCCGATCGTTCGACCCGCGGAGCGCGGCTGGTCGGGAGGGGGCGTAGGATCCGGACACCATACGGGTATCGAGCGTGTCTCGACCGGTCTGTCACAGAGCGTCTGCATGTGCACGACCGTAGGAATCGCGGCGGTCCCCTGGGGCCGAGACGCTGGATCTGTGGACAACTCGCGTGGTCCCGTCCCTGGGGAGGAGTCTCCGACCACTCCGGGAACGCAGGGAATAGCACCGGGCGCCCCGACGCTGAAGCAGGCATGGTCTCGCGCATCGGCTTCCTCTCCTTCGGTCACTACCAGTCGGTCCCGGGCTCGCAGACGCACACCGCGCGCGACGTCCTCCTGCAGACGATCGAGCTCGCCGAGGCGGCGGAGGAGATCGGCCTCGACGGCGCGTACGTGCGCGTGCACCACTTCGCCCCGCAGCTGGCCTCGCCCTTCCCCCTCCTCTCGGCCATCGCCGCGCGCACCCGCCGCATCGAGATCGGCACCGGCGTGATCGACATGCGCTACGAGAACCCGCTCTACATGGCCGAGGAGGCCGCGGCCGCCGACCTCATCTCTGGCGGCAGGCTCGAGCTCGGCGTGAGCCGGGGATCGCCCGAGACGGCCCTCCGCGGCTCGGAGGCCTTCGGCTACGTCCCCCCGGAGGGCATGACGGACGCCGACTTCGCCCGTCGCAAGGTCCAGCTCTTCCGCGAGGCCCTGTCGGGCGCTCCCGTCGCCGAGTCGGACTCGGCGATGACCCGCCAGTCGATTCCGCTCGCGATCGAGCCCCGCTCACCGGGACTCGAGGACCGCATCTGGTGGGGCGCGGGCAGCTTCGCCACCGCGCGCTGGGCCGCGGAGCAGGGCATGAACCTGCAGTCCTCCACCTTGCTGCTCGAAGAGGAGGGGATCCCGTTCGACGAGCTCCAGGCACGGCAGATCCGCGAGTACCGCGCGGCCTGGTCCGAGGCCGGCTGGGAGCGCACCCCGCGCGTCTCGGTCTCGCGGAGTGTCCTCCCGATCACCAGCGACCTCGACCGCCTCTACTTCGGCGGCCGGGGCGAGCGCGACCAGGTCGCCTCCCTCGAGGGCGTGCGCGCGCGCTTCGGCCGCAGCTACACCGGCGAGCCCGACGTCATCGCGGCCGAGCTCGCAGCCGATGTCGCGGTCCAGGAGGCGGACACGCTGCTGCTGACCGTGCCCAACCAGTTGGGCGTCGCCTACAACGCCCGCCTCCTGCAGACCGTCGTCGAGTCGATCGCGCCGGCTCTCGGCTGGTCGTCGACGGCGCTCACGCCCGCCGCCTGACGACCGGGCTTCCGGAGACGGGAGACGCCGCAGGCGGAGCGGCGTCTCTCCCGTCTCCGGAGGATCCTGGTCAGGCGCGACGACGCCGGGCGAGCAGCAGCACAGCTCCCGCGGCGAGCAGCATCGCTGCGGCGCCGAGGGGCACCACCGCCGAGGTGCCCGTCTCGGCCAGCGCGCCGCCGCGCGGCCCTGCGCCTGTGCTCGACGGGTGCGCGATCGGAGTCGCAGACGGCGACGAGCTCGGCGAGGCCGTGGGCTGGGCCGTCGCGGTCGGCTCCGGTGCCGCGGTGGGCCGAGCCGTTGCGGTCGGCTCAGGAGTCGCGGTCGGCTGAGCGGTCGGTGTCGCCGTCGGCTCCGGCGTCGGCTCCACCGTCCGCGCGTGCGCCGCGAAGAAGTCCCACATCAGCGCGGAGGCGCTGATCGTCCGGTTCACCACACCGAGCCCGGAGGCCTCCAGATCGACGGCCGTCCCGGGCCAGGTGTGCCCGCCGCCCTCGACCGCGTAGGCCTCGACACCGGTGCCGTCAGCGCAGTCCGCCAGCACGGCCCGGCCGACCTCCGCGGTGACGGCCGTGGTGACGGGCTCGCCCTCGCAGTCGTCGAGCCCTGCCCACCCCGCGGTCGCCGTCGCGACGCTGTAGCCCCAGCGCGGATCCGTGTTGCCCTCGAACGGATTGACCGCGTCGGCGGTGCCGTGGAAGGTCAGCACCGACACCGGCCGGCTCGGAGTGCAGGAGCCGGCCTCGATGGTCGTCAGATCGTCGAGGTCCGCGCGCCCGGCCCGCAGGCCCGCGACCGGCGCCACGGCGGCGAACAGATCGGCCCTGGTGCAGGCGAGCGCGGACGCCATCCTGCCGCCCCCCGAGAACCCGGTCGCGAAGACGCTGCCGGCATCGACGCAGCCCTGCGCCGACAGCGTCTCGACCACGGTCGAGAGGAACGCCACGTCATCGCGCGACCCCTCGGGCGGGAAGGTGCCCGACGTCAGCGGGACTCCCGGGACGTTCCAGGCCCAGTTGCCGTCCTCGAGCGTCTTCTCGAACTCGATCGCCCCGGTCGGGTTCGCGACGATGAACCCCTCGTCGTCGGCGACCGAGGCGAGGTCCGAGATGCCGGCCTGGACGCCTCCGTTGCTGTTCGACCCGTGCAGGTCGAGCACGAGGGGGAGTGCGCCGTCGTCGGCGTCGGCGGGGACGTGCATGAGCACGTCGTAGGTCGTCCCGCCGAAGGCGACGGCGACGGTCGAGTCGCCCGCGGGGAGCGAGCGGACGCAGTCGGCGCCGGTGGCCGCGGAGGCGGACCCGGCGACGCCGACGCCTCCCGCGGCGAGGGCGGTGACCGCGAGGATCGAGAGCAGGCCCGAGCGAGTGCGCCGGGCGGAGGGGGAGGGTGACACGGAGGAGTCCTTGCTCGTCATCGAGAGGGGCACCGGTCGGTGCGCTCCGAACCCTAGCTGTCTTCGGTTTTCAAGAGAAGAGGCGGGTGCGACGAGCGGACGAGCCGTTAAACACGAGGAACCCCCGCACCTTCTCACGAAGATACGAGGGTTCCGATCGGTGTCCGAGGGGGGACTTGAACCCCCACGCCCTATACGGGCACTAGCACCTCAAGCTAGCGCGTCTGCCATTTCCGCCACCCGGACGAGTGTTTCCTCCGGCCTGCGTTTCCGCGGCCGAAGAAGACATTAGCACGGTTTCGCGGGGCGCCAGGCCACCGGCCGGGGCTTCGCTGTCGCACCTCCGCGGTACCGTTGCTCGCATGACGACGCCCCACCGCGACGACCTCCCCGAGCTCGACGAGACCGCGCTGATCGCGCGCGACCTGATCCGCTTCGACACGAGCAACTACGGCGACGGGCGGGCCGAGCCCGAGCGCGAGGCCGCCGAGTACGTCGCCGCGCACCTGCGCGACCTCGGTCTCGAGCCCGTCCTCGTCGACTCCGATCCCGGCCGCACCAGCGTGGTCGCGAGGGTCGCGGGGGAGGACCGCGAGCGCGGCGCCCTGGTCGTGCACGGCCACCTCGACGTGGTCCCCGCGATCGCCGACAACTGGAGCGTCGACCCCTTCGGCGGCGTGATCAAGGACGGCATGCTCTGGGGTCGCGGCGCGGTCGACATGAAGAACATGGACGCGATGATCCTCGCCTCCCTCGGCGACATCCTCCGCTCGGGCCGCAAGCCCTCGCGCGACCTCGTCGTCGCCTTCTTCGCCGACGAGGAGGCCGGCGGAGTCCGCGGCTCCGCCCACCTCGTGAAGACGCGGCCCGAGCTGTTCGCCGGAGCGACCGAGGCGATCAGCGAGGTCGGCGGCTACTCGATCGAGCTGGGCGGCAAGCGCGCCTACCTCGTGCAGACGGGTGAGAAGGCGCTGATGTGGCTGACTCTGCGCGCCCACGGCACTGCGGGCCACGGCTCGCAGATCAACCGCGAGAACCCGGTCACCCGCCTCGCGGAGGCGATCGCGCGCATCGGCAGCGAGGAGTGGCCGACCCGGCTCACCGACACGACCCGTCAGCTGCTCGACGAGGTCGCCCGCATCCTCGGCCACGACCCGCAGCGCAGCACCCCGGAGGAGCTCGCCCTCGCGACGGGTACGGCGTCGCGCTTCATCGCCGCGACCCTGCGCACCACGGCGAACCCGTCGATGCTCTCCGCCGGCTACAAGGCGAACGTGATCCCCGACACCGCCGAGGCGACGATCGACGTCCGCGTGCTCCCGGGGGAGGAGGACTCGGTGCTCGAGCGCATCAAGGTCCTCGCCGGCGAGCACGTCGAGATCCTCGTGCAGCACCGCGACATCGGACTCGAGGTCCCCTTCGCCGGGCCCCTCGTCGAGAGCATGGCCGAGTCGTTGCGACGCTTCGATCCCGAGGCCGAGGTGCTGCCCTACCTGCTCTCCGGAGGCACCGACAACAAGGCCCTCTCGCTCCTCGGGATCACCGGCTACGGCTTCGCTCCGCTGCAGCTCCCGGGCTCGCTGGACTTCCCGGCGCTCTTCCACGGGGTCGATGAGCGGGTCCCACTCGACGCACTAGTGTTTGGCAGGAAGGTCCTGACCGATCTGCTGCTGCGATCCTGAGGTCAGATCCACGACCGCCACCGACCGCCTGCTGGCCGACGACGCCCCAGCCCTCCTCGAAAGTGACGCATGGGCCTGCTCGACGCGCTGATCCTGGGACTCGTCCAGGGTCTGACCGAATTCCTCCCCGTCTCCTCCAGCGCTCATCTGCGGATCGTCAGCGAGCTGCTGCCGAACCTCGACGGGAGGGACACCGGAGCGGCGTTCACCGCGATCACGCAGCTGGGCACCGAGACCGCGGTGATCATCTACTTCTGGCGCGACATCGTGAAGATCATCTCGAACTGGTGCCGCTCCCTCGTCGGCCGGGTCCCGCGCACCGACGCCAACGCCCGCATGGGCTGGCTCATCATCATCGGCAGCATCCCGATCATCGTCCTCGGCCTGGTCTTCCAGGACCAGATCGAGACCACCCTCCGCTCGCTCTGGGTCGTCGCGACCACCCTCATCGTCTTCGGCATCCTCCTCGGCATCGCCGACGCGGTCGGTGCGAAGAAGCGCCGTCTCCGCGATCTGAACGTCCGCGACGGCCTGATCTACGGAGGCGCGCAGGCGCTCGCCCTCGTCCCGGGCGTCTCGCGGTCGGGCGGCACCATCACGGCCGGCCTCTTCATGGGCTACGAGCGCAAGGCCGCCGCCCGCTACTCCTTCCTCCTCGCGATCCCCGCCGTCTTCGGCAGCGGTCTCTACCAGCTGTACAAGAGCATCAGCGATCCCGAGATCCTGCCCAACCAGATCCAGGTCGGCGGTCTCGAGACCCTGGTCGCGACCATCGTCGCCTTCGTCGTCGGCTTCATCGTGATCGCGTTCTTCATGGGCTACATCTCGCGGCGCAGCTTCCTGCCGTTCGTGATCTACCGCATCGTCCTCGGCGTCGGCCTCATGATCGCGCTGGGCACCGGCGCCATCGCCGCCTAGATGCGCGCCTGGACCACGGCCGCCGTCCCCGCCCTCCCCGGCCACGGCAGCGCTCCCCGAGTGCACGACACCGCCACGGGCGCTCGTGTCGAGGCCGCCGCGACCGACGGCGTCGCGAGCCTGTACGTCTGCGGGATCACGCCCTACGACGCGACGCACCTCGGCCACGCCTCCACCTACCTCGCCTTCGACACCCTGCAGCGGGTGTGGCTCGACGCGGGCAGCACGGTCGACTACGCGCAGAACGTCACCGACGTCGACGACCCGCTGCTCGAGCGCGCCGCGGCGACCGGAGTCGACTGGCGCGCGCTGGCCGAGGAGCAGGTCGAGCTGTTCCGCGGCGACATGGCAGCGCTGCGCATCCTGCCCCCCGCGCACTACGTCGGCGTGACCGAGACGGTCGAGCCGATCGCCGAGGCGGTGGCCCGCCTCGAGCGCGAGGGCGTCGCCTACCGCGTCCCGACCCCCGACGCCGTGGTCGACGGAGGCGAGGACGTCTACTACGACATCGCCGCCGCCGAGAGCGCGGTCTGGCACCTCGGCGCCGAGAGCCGTCTCGACCGCGAGTCGATGCTGCGGCTCTCCGCCCAGCGCGGCGGCGACCCCGACCGCGCCGGCAAGCGCGACCCGCTCGATCCGCTGCTCTGGCGTGCCGAGCGCTCGGGCGAGCCCGCCTGGGACTCCCCGATCGGCCGCGGCCGCCCCGGCTGGCACATCGAGTGCTCGGTGATCGCGCTCGAGCGCCTCGGCCCCGATTTCACCGTCCAGGGCGGAGGCAGCGACCTCGTCTTCCCGCACCACGAGTTCAGCGCCGCCCATGCGGCGTCACTGTCGGGCGAGCCCCTCGCCGGCGCCTACCTGCACGCCGGGATGGTCGCGTTCGAGGGCGAGAAGATGAGCAAGTCCCTCGGGAACCTCGTCCTGGTGTCGCGACTGCGCGCCGAGGGTGCCGACCCGAGGGCGATCCGCCTCGCCCTGCTCGCCCACCACTACCGGTCCGACTGGGAGTGGCTCCCGGACGATCTGCCGGGCGCCGTCGCGCGTCTCGCCCGCTGGGAGGCGTCGCTCGCGAACCGCGGACCGGTGTCGTCCCTCGAGACGCTGAGTCGCCTCCGCGCGGCCCTCGCCGACGATCTCGACACGCCGACCGCCCTCGCGGTCGTCGACAGCGCGACCGCCGAGGGAGTGGACGACCCGGCGCTGCTGCGCGACGCGGTCGACGCCCTGCTCGGCGTCCGACCGGCCTGACCCCGGCGCCCCCGTCAGGAGCGCCGGGTTCCTCGCCGGAACGACCGGCCAGGGGTCTCCGTCAGGAGCGCCAGGGCTCCTCGCCGGAGCGCCCGTCGCCGCGCCGGCGCAGGTAGCGCTCGAACTCCTGGGCGATCGCCTCGCCGCTCGCCTCGGGGGAGTCGACCGTATCGCGCGCCTGCTCGAGCTGGGCGATGTAGGCGGCCATCTCCTCATCGTCGGCGGCGAGCGCATCGATGCCGTGCTCCCACTCCTCCGCCTCCTCGACGAGCTCGCCTCGGGGGATCGCCAGCCCGACGACCTCCTCGAGCTTCTCGAGCAGCGCGAGCATCGCCTTGGGCGACGGCGCGTTGTGCACGTAGTGGGGCACGGAGGCCCAGATCGAGACGGCGGGGATGCCCACCTTCGCGGCGGCCTCGCCGATCACGCTCAGGATGCCGACCGGACCCTCGTAGCTCGAGCGCTCGAGCTCGAACGCGGAGCGCAGCTCGGCGTTCTCGCTCGAGGCGAAGATCGAGATCGGCCGCGTGTGCGGGACGTCCGCGAGCATCGCTCCCAGGAAGACGACGGTCGAGATGTCGATCGCCAGCATGGCGTCGACGACCTCGGCGGCGAAGCTCTTCCAGCTGCGCGAGGGCTCCGTGCCGATCATCAGGTAGAGGGCGCTCTCGGCGTCCACGGACGTGTCGGCGGGGCCGAAGATCTGGGTGCCGGGCCAGGAGAGGGTGCGCCGGCCGTCCTCGCCGATCGAGAGCATCGGCCGGGTGTACTGGAAGTCGTAGTACTGCTCGGCGTCGACGGAGAAGAGGGGGACGTACTCGCCGCCGTCGTCCTTCACGAGTCGCACGGCACCGCTCGCAGCGTCTCCGGCGTCGTTCCAGCCCTCGAAGGCCACGACCAGGACGTTCCCCTTGATGACGTTCATAGGTGAGGTCTCCGCGTTCGACTCGGTGTGGGGGGACGCGCAGGCTGCGCCCGTCCCCGTCGGACAAGGATAGGACCCGCCCTCCGACCGCTCCGCCGCCCCCGGGGCTTTCCGCTGTCCGCGTACGGGGCCGGGCCGACGGCCTCCCGCTACCATGGACGCTCGTGACTGCCGACACCACCGCCCCGACCTCTCCCGGCCGAACCCTCCCTGCAGGACAGCCGGCCGGGGTCCCGGCCGCTGTGCTCTGGGACATGGACGGCACCCTGGTCGACACCGAGCCCTACTGGATGGCCTCGGAGCACGCCCTCGTCTCGTCCTTCGGCGGAGTCTGGACCCACGAGGACGCGATGAGCCTGGTCGGCTCCGGCCTGCCCGCCTCCGCGCGCATCCTGCAGGGCAAGGGCGTCGATCTCCCCGTCGAGGCGATCATCGACCGGATGACCGACGAGGTCGTCGCGCGCCTCGCCGAGAGCATCCCGTGGCGCCCCGGCGCCCTCGAGCTCCTCCGCGCCGTGCGCGACGCGGGTGTCCCCCAGGCGCTGGTGACCATGTCGATCGGACGCATGGCCCACGCCGTCGTCGACCGCCTCCCGTTCGCCGCTTTCGACACCGTCGTCAGCGGTGACATGGTCGAGCGGAGCAAGCCGCACCCGGAGGCGTACCTCCTCGCCGCGCGCACGCTCGGCGTCGACGTCGCGCGGTGCGTCGCGATCGAGGACTCGCACGCCGGCCTCGCCTCCGCAGTCGCCTCCGGTGCCGCCGCCATCGGCGTCCCGCACCAGCTCGAGCTCGACGCCGACGCCCCCTACGCCCTCTGGCCCACCCTCTTGGGCCGCACTCTCGCGGACCTCGCGCAGGTGTCCACCGAGCACCGTGGCTCGTCGCCGCGCCCCACCGAGACGGAGGCCCGCCGATGACCGGTGAGGCACTGCAGCATTCCGGCCCCTTCCGCGCGGGCGACCGCGTGCAGCTGACCGGCCCCAAGGGCCGCATGAACACGATCACCCTCGTGCCGGGCAAGGTCTTCCACACCCATCGCGGGGGCATCGAGCACGACACCGTGATCGGCCTGCCGGACGGCTCCGTGGTCGAGAACACCGTGGGCGTCGAGCACCTGGCGCTGCGCCCCCTGCTCGCCGACTTCGTGATGTCGATGCCGCGCGGAGCGGCCATCGTCTACCCGAAGGACGCCGCGCAGATCCTCGCGCTGGCCGATGTCTTCCCGGGCGCGCGCGTCGTCGAGGCGGGCGTCGGCTCCGGCGCTCTCTCGCTCTGGCTGCTGCGCGCGGTCGGCCCCACCGGTCGGCTGTCGTCGTTCGAGCGCCGCGACGAGTTCGCGGAGGTGGCCCGCGGCAACGTCGAGACCTTCCTCGGCTACACCCCCGACAACTGGAGCGTCACCGTCGGCGACCTGGTCGACGCGCTCCCGGAGGCGGTGGCGCCCGGCGAGGCGGATCGCGTGATCCTCGACATGCTCGCTCCGTGGGAGTGCCTCGACGTCGCCGCCGACGCTCTCACTCCTGGAGGTGTCGTCCTCTGCTACGTCGCCACGGTGACGCAGCTGTCGCGGACGGCCGAGGCGATCCGCGCCTCCGGGCTCTTCACCAACCCGGCGTCGAACGAGACCATGGTGCGCGGCTGGCACGTCGAGGGGCTCGCCGTGCGACCCGACCACCGGATGATCGGCCACACCGGCTTCCTGATCACGGCCCGACGCCTCGCTCCCGGGGCCGTCCTCCCCGAGCTCAAGCGCCGACCCTCGAAGACCGACTTCAGCGACGACGACGTCGAGGCCTGGACGCCGGGCGCCCTGGGCGAGCGGGTGGTCAGCCCCAAGAGCCTGCGCAAGCGCGTGCGCGAGTCGGCGACGAGCGCCGAGCTCTCGCGGGCCCGCGGGTTCGGCGAGGACACCGCCGAGCCCGGTGGCGACGAGGGCATCGTCTAAGCTGAATCCGGCCTCTCGGCCTCCTCCCGATCGTCTCGCACTCGGGCATCACCACTCCCACCCCGACGAATAGAGGACCCGTGCGCAGGACTGTCGCGCTCATCGCCAGCATCGGCATCGTCGCCGCCCTCACGGGATGCACCGCGTCCTCCTCGTCGGCCGACTGCGACGCGCCCTTCGGCTCCGGCGACTCCTCGTCCGCTGTCACGGCGACCGGCGACTTCGGAACCGCGCCCGACGTCACCGTCCCCACTCCGCTCAACGCGGGCAGCTCCCAGGTCAGCACCCTCATCGAGGGGTCCGGCGACCCGATCGAGAAGGGGCAGCTGGTCAGCCTCGACTACACCCTCGTCAACGGCGCCGACGGCTCGGTCCTCGAGGCCTCGCCTTACGACGGCGAGAGCCTCGCCAGCTTCGTGGCCGGCGGCTCCGGTCTCGTCGGTCTGAACGAGGGGCTGCTCTGCGCCCAGGTCGGCTCGCGCGTCGCCATCGCGATCGCCCCCGAGGACGGCTTCGGCGACTCCTCCGCGCAGCTCGGCATCTCGGCCGACGACACCCTCGTGCTCGTCGCCGACGTCCGGAGCGCGGCGCTCGCCCGTGCCGACGGCGACCCCCAGCCCGCGCCGAACGGCTTCCCGACCGTCACGCTCGCCGAGGACGGCACGCCCGGACTCGCGAAGCCCTCGGGCGACGCTCCCGCCGAGCTGAAGATCGCGCAGCTCAAGAAGGGCGACGGCGACGTCGTGCAGGAGGGCGACCAGGTCGTCGTCCACTACACCGGATGGCTCTGGAGCACCGGCGAGATCTTCGACTCGAGCTGGGAGAAGGGTTCGCCCGCCCCCTTCACCGCTGCTGACGGAGCCACCACTCAGGGCGGCGTCATCGCCGGCTTCGCGAAGGCGCTCATCGGCCAGCCGGTCGGCTCGCAGGTCATCGCGATCATCCCGCCCGGTGACGGCTACGGCGACACCGAGCAGCAGGGCATCCCCGCCGGGTCGACTCTCGTCTTCGTCGCCGACGTGCTCGCGATCAGCTGATCGTACGCGCGTCATCCGCCAGCAATGATCTTGAAGGCTCACTCGACAGCGCTCACGGTCGGCTCTAGGAGAAGGCTCATCGTGATTGGCCGTCGGGGCCGGATCCTGCAAAGAAGAGCTTCTAGCAGTAGGAGCGAGCAGTGAGGCGTCGGCTCGATCCAACCCGAATATTGATGGTGGGCTTTCACTTTTCGGCTATTCAGCCTTGAAACCGCGCTAACGCGGGACGCCTTTCGCGCCAACTCGCACCTCCGACGTGATCCTCGGTACCGTTTCTTTAACGCGAGAGTCGCTCGCGCATTGGCAGGAATAGAGGGGCAGTCATGGTAAGCAAGCGTAGGGGGCGCGGGGTCGCGACTATGGCCCTGTTGGTCGGGATCGTCGGAAGCAGTGTGCTTGCTGGACCGGTGCAATCCTCGGAGGCGGCCATTCGGGCTTCCCGAATCGCCTGCGGTACAACGAGTTCGTTCGGCTATGACAACGCCTTCGGGAGTCAGGGAAGCGACAAGTACTTCGACGCCGGTGACCTTTGTCTGACAAACGGTCGATTTAAGGCCGTTTTTCAGAAGGATGGTAATCTTGTTATCTACAAGAACAGTAATCAACCTGTCTGGGCGACGAATTCATCCTCGTCCGACCCGAAGACGTTGTCTTTCCAAAAAGACGCCAATGTTGTGATCTACAATATTCCACCCCGTCCGTCCAGGGCCTGGTGGTCAACCGGGACTCAGGGGCATCGAGGCTCTTTCGATCTCGTGATGCAAGCTGACGGCAACTTGGTGATCTATCAGCGAAGCGGCAACTCGAGCGGTGCGATCTGGGCATCAGGGACTGCTGGTGCTTAAAGACCGCCTCGTTATCGGTCATCAGGATCCGCATTCTGAGACGGCCGAGTCGGCACTCGTCTTCGTTGCCGACGTGCTCGCGATCAGCTGATCCAGCCCGCCCCTAGACTGGTGGGCGTGCCTGCCGACGTCTCGTCCTCGAGCCGCATCCCGGCCGAGGAGCGTCTCTTCAATCTGGTGCTCGCGCTCGTCGCCGCCGAGAACGGGCTGACGAAGTCCGACGTGCTCTCGACGGTGCAGGGCTACCGCCAGCGCGCCGAGACGGCCGACCGCGCCGCGCTCGAGCGGCAGTTCGAGCGCGACAAGGACGACCTGCGCGAGCTCGGCATCCCGATCGAGACGGTGGACACGCCGGGCGACCCGGGCAACACGCAGACCGTGCGCTACCGGATCGCGAAGCGCAGCTACGACCTCCCCGCCGACATCTCCTTCGACCCGGAGGAGGTCGCCCTGCTGCGCCTGGCGGGAGCGGTCTGGCGTGAGGGGACGCTGTCGGCCGAGTCCCGTCGCGCGCTCATCAAGCTGCGCTCGATCGGAGTCGAATCCGTCGACCCGGTCATCGGCGTCAGCCCCTCGATCCGCGTGCGCGAGGCCTCGTTCGAACCCCTCAGCACGGCGCTCGACCGCAACCAGGTCGTCCGGTTCCCCTACCTCAAGCCGGGCGCCGATGCTTCCCGGCTGCGCACCGTGCATCCGCGAGCCCTCGTGAACCACCAGGGCCGGTGGCACCTGCACGCCTGGGACGAGGCCGCGGAGGGGACGCGCACGTTCCTCCTCTCGCGGATCGTGGGCCCGGTCGCCTCGACGGGGCGGACCGCGCCGGTCGAGGAGGGCGATCACGCCGCGACCGCGCTCGCCCAGCTCGACGAGATCCTCCGTCGCAGCACCGCCCTCGTACGGGTCGCCGCCGACTCCGATGCCGCCCTGCGACTCGGCCGCCGCGCCGAGGCCGAGGGGGAGGGCGAGCACACCCTCCGTCTGCACTTCACCGACCCCGACATCCTGGCCGACGAGCTCGCCGGCTACGGGCCGGAGGTCGTCGTGCTCGAGCCCGCCGATCTGCGCCGGAAGGTCGTCGAGCGGCTGCGCCGCTCCCTCTCCGATCACGGAGGTGCGACCGATGGCTAGGCCGCGCTCGCTGCAGGCCCGCGACAGGCTCGCCGTCCTGCTCTCCCTCGTGCCCTACCTCCTCGACCGCGGTCGCGTCGGCGTCGACGAGGTGGCCCGGCACTTCGACATCGCCGAGGACGAGGTGCGCCGCGCGGTCCGGCTCATCGCCGTCTCGGGGGTGCCGGGGGAGACCTCGCAGTACCAGGCCAACGACCTGTTCGACATCAGCTGGGACGACTTCGAGGAGAACGACCACATCGTCCTCACCCAGCAGGTCGCCATCGACGACTCGCCGCGCTTCTCGGCACGGGAGGCGGCGGCCCTGATCGCGGGGATGCAGTACCTCGCCGCGCTCCCCGAGAACCAGGGCAACGACCGGATCGCGGCTCTGATGGGCAAGCTCGCGCGCGGCGCCTCGTCGGCCCCGAGTGCGGTGGCGGTGGCGCGGGGGACGGGTGCCGACGCGTCGGTCTCCCTCATCCGCACCGCACTCGCCGCGGGGACCCAGCTCGCCTTCGACTACCGCAACGCCCGCGGCGAGACGGAGTCCCGGCTCGTCGACCCCTTCCTGCTCGAGTCCGTCGATCGCGACTGGTACCTCCGCGGCTGGGACCACCTGCGGGAGGGAGTCCGGACGTTCCGCGTCGACCGCATGCGCTCGCTGACCGACACCGAGTCGCCGATCGTCCGGAGGCGCAACGAGGTCACGCTGTCCGAGCGGCTCTTCGAGGCGTCCGCCTCCGACCTCGTCGTCGACCTGCGGGTCGCGCCGGGCTCCGTGGCGCTCCTCGGGGACTACGCGGTCGACGCCGAGTTCCCCGAGGTGCCGGGCGACGAGTCGAGCGACGGAGTCGTGGTGCGGATCCGCGTCGCCCACCTCGAGGGCCTCACCCGGCTCGTCGCCTCCCTCCCGGGGCTGGTCGTGGTCGTCGCGCCCGACGCCGCCCGGCGAGCGGTGGCCGACTGGACCCGCGCGGCGCTCCGCGCCAACGACGAGGAGGCACCGTGACCTGGTGGTCCTGGATCCTGATCTGGCTCGGACTCGCCGTGCTCGCCGTCGGCGTGCTGGTGCTGTTCGCGCTGTCCTACTGGCGGAAGGGCGGGATGCTCCTCCAGCAGATCGACGAGCTCACCGCGAAGCTGGACGCCCTGCAGCCCGGGGGAGGGGCCGAGGCCGAGACGCGGCCTCCCTCGTCGTTGTTCGCCGACCGCGACGACGTCCGCCGCGCTCATGAGTCACGTCGCGACGTTCGCCGCGACAGGGCTGAGGATCGACGGTCCGCGCGCATCGATCGGGGTAAGCTCCTCGTACACCGCAACCGACAAGTGAAGTGAGTCTGCAATGTTCGCTGGCCTCCAGGGGTGGCACCTCCTCATCATCCTCGCCGTGATCCTCCTCCTCTTCGGTGCGCCCAAGCTTCCGCAGCTGGCCCGCAGTGTCGGGCAGTCGATGCGCATCTTCAAGAGCGAAGTGAAGACCATGAAGGACGAGGACGGCTCCGAGCGTCCTGCTGACGGAACGGTCCCCGGTTCCACCGCGACCGGCACCACCGGCACCGGCACGACGCTGCCGCCCGAGACTCCGATCAAGTAATGACGTCTGTGGCAGCGAAGAAGCCACGGACGAAGCGCTCGAAGAAGGACCCAGAAGGACGCATGTCCCTCGGGTCGCATCTGATCGAGCTTCGCAACAGGCTCTTCAAGTCGGCCATCGCGATCGTGATCGGCTGCGTCGCAGGGTGGTTCGTCTCCGAGTGGGTGTTCGAGTCGCTGAAGGCGCCGATCCTCGAGGTGGCGTCCACGCAGGGCAAGGACGCGATCCTCAACTTCCCGACGATCGCGGGTGCCTTCGATCTCCGTCTCCAGATCGCGATGACCGTCGGTGTCGTGATCGCCAGTCCGGTGTGGCTCTACCAGATCTGGGCCTTCCTCGTGCCCGGCCTCACGCGCAAGGAGATGAAGTACGGTCTCGGCTTCATCCTGACCGCGATCCCTCTGTTCTTCGCCGGCTGCGCGGCGGGCTGGTTCGTGTTCCCGCACATCGTCGAGCTGCTCACCGGCTTCACCGGGCAGAACGCGGCCAGCTTCATCGACGCGAAGTACTACTACGACTTCGTGCTCAAGCTCGTGCTGATGGTGGGCATCGCGTTCGTGCTGCCCGTGTTCCTCGTGCTCCTGAATTTCCTCGGGATCCTGTCGGGCATGCTCATCCTCAAGTCGTGGCGCGTCGCGATCATGGTCATCGTGCTGTTCACCGCGATCGCCACCCCCGCGGCCGACCCGATCTCGATGTTCCTGCTCGCAATCCCGATCATCGTCCTGTTCTTCCTCGCCTGCGGGATCGCGATCCTGCACGACAAGCGGGTCGCCAAGCGCCAGGTGGTCTTCGACGGCAGCCCGTCCGACCTCCCCGCGTGATCGAGCCGTCTCCGGCGGAGCGCTTCGCGGCGTTCCGGACACGACAGGGCCACGCCAGGGTCGAGACGTTCCGCTCGACCCTGGCGTTCGACCTCGACCCGTTCCAGTACGAGGCGTGCAGCGCGCTCGACGACGGTCGCAGCGTCCTCGTCGCCGCTCCGACCGGTGCGGGCAAGACGGCGGTCGCCGAGTTCGCCATCCACCTGGCCATGCGGGACCCCACCGCGAAGGTCTTCTACACGACGCCGATGAAGGCTCTCAGCAATCAGAAGTTCCAGGAGTTCGTCGGCGAGTACGGCGCCTCCGAGGTGGGGCTCCTCACCGGCGACTCCAACGTCAACGCCCGCGCGCGGATCGTCGTGATGACGACCGAGGTCCTGCGCAACATGCTCTACGCCGACTCCGACCTCCTGCGCGATCTGGCCTACGTGGTGATGGACGAGGTGCACTACCTCGCCGACCGCTTCCGCGGCGCCGTCTGGGAGGAGGTCATCATCCACCTCCCGCAGCGGGTGCGTCTCGTCTCCCTCAGCGCGACGGTCTCGAACGCCGAGGAGTTCGGCGACTGGCTGCAGACCGTCCGGGGCGAGACTGAGGTCATCGTGTCGGAGGAGCGTCCCGTGCCGCTCGATCAGCACGTGCTGGTGGGCGGCAAGCTGCTCGACCTCTTCGACTCCTCGGGGCGGGCGGCCACCAACCGGGTCAATCCCGAGCTCGCGCGTCTGGCGCAGGGCGGTTCCCGGGTCGAGCGCGGTGGTCGCGGATCGCAGCGCGGCGGACGCAGCCGCTTCCAGGAGTCGCGCACCGAGGATCTGGTCCCGCGGTCCGAGGTCGTCGAGATCCTCCGCGGCAAGAACCTGCTGCCGGCGATCTTCTTCGTCTTCAGCCGCGCCGGCTGCGACCAGGCGGTCCGGCAGGTCCTCCGCTCGGGCGTCCGGCTGACCGAGCGCCACGAGCGCGACGAGATCCGCGCGATCGTCGAGGAGCGCTGCCGCACGATCCGCGACGAGGACCTCGCCGTCCTCGGCTACTGGGAGTGGCTCGACGGCCTGCAGCGCGGAGTCGCCGCGCACCACGCGGGCATGCTGCCCGCCTTCAAGGAGGTCGTCGAGGAGCTCTTCCTCCGGCGCCTCGTGCGCGTCGTCTTCGCCACCGAGACGCTCGCCCTCGGCATCAACATGCCCGCCCGCACCGTGGTGCTCGAGAAGCTCGAGAAGTTCAACGGCGAGGCGCGGGTCCCGATCACGCCGGGGGAGTACACCCAGCTGACCGGTCGCGCCGGCCGCCGCGGGATCGACGTCGAGGGCCACTCCGTCATCCAGTGGCGCGGCGGGATGAACCCGCAGGCGGTCGCCTCGCTCGCCTCGAGGCGCACGTACCCGCTCAACTCGAGCTTCCGCCCGAGCTACAACATGGCGGCCAACCTCATCGAGCAGTTCGGCCGCACCCGCACGCGCGAGATCCTCGAGTCGTCGTTCGCGCAGTTCCAGGCCGACAGATCGGTCGTCGACCTCGCCCGCCGCGTGCGCCAGCAGGAGCAGTCGATGGAGGGCTACCTCACCGCGATGCAGTGCCACCTCGGCGACTTCGCGGAGTACGCGTCCATCCGCCGCGAGATCGGCGACCTCGAGCGCCGCGGCGCCGTGCGCAAGGAATCCGCGTCGCACAGCGAGCGCGAGCGGCGTCAGTCGCAGCTCGCCGAACTGCGTCGCCGGATGAAGGCGCACCCCTGCCACGCCTGCTCCGACCGCGAGCAGCACGCCCGCTGGGCCGAGCGCTGGTGGAAGCTCCGCAAGGAGACCGACGAGATCGAGCGTCAGATCCGCTCGCGGACGGGCGCCGTCGCGCGGATCTTCGACCGGATCACCGAGGTCCTCCTCGAGCTCGGCTACTTCCGCCGGGACGACGTGGGCGAGCTGTCGCTGACCCCCAACGGGCGCACCCTGCGCCGGATCTACGGAGAGCGCGATCTGCTGATCGCGGAGTGCCTCCGGAAGCAGGCCTGGACCGAGCTCGACCCCGCCGGTCTCGCCGCGATGGCCTGCTGCCTCGTCTTCGAGCCGCGGCGCGAGGAGGGGACCCTCGGCGAGAAGTTCCTGCCGCGCGGCACGTTCCCGGAGGCGCTCGAGAAGACGCAGCTGCTCTGGGCCCGCCTCGACGACGTGGAGCGGGAGCATCGCCTCCCGGGCAGCAACCCGATCTCGGCCAGCCTCGCCCTCGCGATGAACATGTGGGCGCGCGGCATGCCGCTGGATGCGGTGCTGCGCGAGGCCGACATGGCGGCCGGCGACTTCGTCCGCTGGTCGAAGCAGACCATCGACCTCCTCGACCAGCTCTCCGTCGTGGCCGACGGCAAGGTCGGGCGCGCCGCGCGCACCGCTCTCGAGTCCGTCCGCCGGGGGATCGTCGCCTACTCCTCGGTCGCATGAGGGGCGGGATGACGCCGCCTGCGGGGCGGACTGCTCCGCTGTGGCTCGCGCTGCCGTTGGCTGCTCTCGGCGGCGCGGTGCTCGACCAGGGCTTCCCCGACGCCGACGTCTGGCCGCTCGCGATCCTCGGGGCGGCCGCGATCCTGCTGGCCCTCGCCGGTCGCGGGTTCTGGAGCGGTGCGCTCGTCGGTCTCGTCGGCGGCGGCGTGTTCTGGGGCGTCCACATCTCGTGGCTCACGCTCTACCTCGGTCTGGTCCCGTGGGCCGCGCTCGCGGGCCTGCAGGCGATCTTCTTCGCGCTGTCGGCGGGGCTGATGGCCGTCGTCTCGACGCGGGGGCACCGAGTGTGGACCGGTCCGCTGGGCCGGATGGTCGGGCTGCCCGCGATCCTGGCGGCCCTCTGGGCGGGTCGCGAGACGATCACGAACGTCTGGCCCTACGGCGGCTTCGCCTGGGGGAGGCTCGCCCTGTCGCAGTCCACGGGTCCGCTCGCCGAGCTCGCCGCATGGGTCGGCTTCGCGGGGCTCAGCTTCGTCGTCGCCTTCCTCGCGGCCGCGCTCGCACAGGCGGTCCGCGAGGTCAGCGTCCCCGCGACCGGACGGGTCGCGGCCGTCGCCGGATTCACGATCGTCGCCCTCGTGTTCCCCGCCTGGCCGGCGCCGACGGAGGGCACGGCGCGCATCGCCGCGATCCAGGGCGACTCCGATGCGGGCCTGTTCTCGCAGAGCTACCGCGGGCAGATCCTCGAGGACCACACCTCGGCGACCCTGCCCGTCCTCGACGAGGACGTCGACATGGTGGTCTGGCCGGAGAACGGCGTCGACATCGATCCGACGAGGAACGCGCAGTCGGCCGCGGTGCTCGACTACCTGAGCCGCACGATGGACGCGCCCTTCATCGTCGGCACGATCACGAACCCCGAGGAGGACGTGTTCTACAACAGCTCGCTGCTGTGGAAGGCGGGGGAGGGAGCGACGCAGGTCTACGACAAGGTCCACCCGGTGCCGTTCGCCGAGTACATGCCCGATCGGGCATTCTGGCGGATGTTCGCTCCGGATCTCGTCGACCTCGTCAGTCGCGACTACTCGATCGGCACCCGCTCGAACGTCTTCGACATCGACGGCATCCTCGCCGGCATCGCGATCTGCTTCGACATCTCGGACGACGCCCTCACCAACGCGATGGTCGACGGCGGTGCGCAGGTGATCCTGGCGCAGACGAACAACGCCGACTTCGGCCGCACCGACGAGAGCGTGCAGCAGCTGGCCATCGCCAGGCTCCGGGCCATCGAGACGGGGCGGAGCGTCGTCAACATCTCGACCGTCGGGACCAGCGCGATCATCGGCCCGGACGGCGCGACGATCGACTCCCTGACATGGTTCGAGCCGGGTGCCATGGTGGACGAGGTCCCCCTCGCCTCCACCACGACCCCGGCTCTGGTGTGGGCCCGCGACCTCGGCTGGTACTTCCTGGCCGCCGGTCTGATCGCCCTGGTCTCGTTCGTCCTGCGGACGCGCGAGCCGCGACGACGGGCTCGGGTCCGGCGCTAGACGCCGATCCGATACCCGCCGCGACCGGCGCTAAGCGCCGATCTTGTGCTCCCCGCGTCGGGCGCGGAGGAAGGCGAGTCGCTCTTCGAGCAGCTCCTCCAGCTCCGCGCGCGTGCGGCGTTCGAGCAGCATGTCCCAGTGGGTGCGGACGGCTTTCTGCTCACCCCGGTCGATGACGACGGGCTTGGAATCCACCATCAGGATGGCTTCGTGGCCGCATGAGCGGCACTCCCAGGTCTCCGGCGCTTCGGCGTCGGCCGAGAACACCATGTCGGTGTCGTAGCCGCAATTCGAGCAGTGGTACTCGTACGTCGAACGCGGTGAGAAGACGACGCCTTCTTCGCTCTGCAGGCTCTGGGATCCGAGCCTCATGCCGCGCAAGCTTCGATCTGCCATTGTGTGGTCTCCTCTCGCTGTGCTCCGACCAGTGTCGACCGCCTACCTGGAGGTGGTCCCGGCGGACCATCCTTTGCCAGAGAACAATCAGGTCGGAGCGGATTTCCGCGCCTGCTCAGCGCTGCGGCCCGGCGCCCCGGAGGAACGCGTCGACGGCCGCCCGAGCGAGGTCGGTGCGGTCGGTCACGAGCCCGTCGACGCCCAGCTCGAGCAGCTCCGTCATCCGCTGTCGGTCGTTCACGGTCCAGAGGTGGATCTCGCAGCCGGAGGAGCGCAGGCGCGCCAGGATCCGTGGAGTCGTGACCCGCAACCCGAGCGCGCTCTCGGGCACCTGAAGGGCGTCGACGCCCCGGAGGGCCACGCGCACGACCGCAGTGGCGTTCGCGTGTGCGGCCACGAGTGCGAGCAGGAACAGGGGAGCGGAGGCGGAGGTCGCCGCCCCGGGAAGCCCTCGGAGGGTGCGCCGGCGGCGCGACTCCGAGAAGGAGGTGATGAGGACCCGCGACTCGGCGTGAGCGCCCCGCACCGCCGCGATGGTCGCGTCCACCGCCTCACGCGCCTTCACGTCGATGTTGAAGCGCGCCTCGGGGAAGCGATGGAGCGCCTCCGCGAGGGAGACCGGGTGCTCGCCGCCATCGAGCACGAGCCGCTCGAGCTCCTCGGCGCGGAGGCGGTCGACGCGGTGCCGATGGCCCGTCTCGTCGACGACCTCGTCGTCGTGCTGGAGGAACGCCACTCCGTCGAGCGAGGCGCGCACGTCGGTCTCGAGCAGGTCGGCCCCTGCATCGAGGGCCCGCTGGAAGGCGCCGATCGTGTTGCCGAAGCCGCGGGAGCCGAAGCCGCGGTGCGCGAGGACGCGGGGCCGCGGACCCTCGAGGAAGGGAACGCGGTCCCGGTCGCTCATCGGCGCGGTGCGGGTCAGAAGGACGGGGTCGGGGGAGTGCCGGACGCGTCGCTCGGACGATCGGCTCTCGCGGCGTTCTGCCCGAACGCGTGACCGACGCCCTTGAGCGCCTCCGTGAGCTCACTCGGGATGACCCAGAGCTTGTTGGCGCTGCCCTCGGCGATCTTCGGGAGCGTCTGCAGGTACTGGTAGGCGAGCAGCTCGGCGTCGGGGCGGCCGTCGTGGATCGCCTGGAAGACCGTGGTGATGGCCTTCGCCTCACCCTCCGCGCGGAGGACGGCGGCCTTGGCCTGACCCTCCGCCGCGAGGATGGCGGCCTGACGCTGTCCCTCCGCGTTGAGGATCTGGGACTGCTTCGTCCCCTCCGCGGTGAGGATGACGGCCCGACGGTCGCGCTCGGCGCGCATCTGCTTCTCCATCGAGTCCTGGATGGACAGGGGCGGGTCGATCGCCTTCAGCTCGACGCGTCCGACGCGGATGCCCCACTTGCCGGTGGCCTCGTCGAGGACGATGCGCAGCTGTCCGTTGATGTTGTCCCGCGAGGTCAGGGCCTCCTCGAGGTTCAGCCCGCCGACCACGTTGCGGAGAGTGGTCGTGGTGAGCTGCTCGACGGCACCGAGGTAGTTCGCGATCTCGTACGTCGCGGCGCGCGCGTCCGTCACCTGGAAGTAGACGACCGTGTCGATCGACACCACGAGGTTGTCCTCGGTGATCACGGGCTGCGGCGGGAAGGAGACGACCTGCTCGCGGAGATCGATCAGCGGGCGGACGCGGTCGATGAACGGCACGACGAGGTTCAGGCCGGGGAGGAGGGTCTTGTGGTATTTGCCGAGACGCTCGACGACTCCCGCGGTGGCCTGGGGAATGATCCGGATCGACCGGAAAAGGATGGTCAGGACGAAGAGGACGATGGCGACGACGACGACCGTCGTCACGATGGCGGAGGTGTTCACGAGGAGCTCCTTTCGGCGGGGACGACCACGGCCGTCGCGCCTTCGATGGCGGTGACGACGACACGCTCGCCGACTCCGAGCGGGCGGTTCTCGACGAGGGGGGACAGGCGCGCCGTCCACGTCTCGCCGTTGGCGAGCTTGACCTGACCCGGGCCCGAGCCGGCGATGACGACGCTGCCGGCGAGACCGAGGAGGGCGTCGGAGCCTGTGGGCGTCGGGTCGCCTCCCCGCTTGAGGAGTCTCAGCAGCGGTGGCCGCACGGTGAACAGCAGCAGGGCTGCGATCACCGCCGCGACGGGGACCTGCACCCAGAAGGGAGCGCCGACGAGGCCGGTCAGCAGGCCGCCGACACTGCCCACGGCGAGCATCAGGAAGGTGAACTCGAGTGTGATCATCTCGACGATCACGAAGATCAGAATGAGCGCGAGCCAGAGGATCCACGCGAACTGGGTGACAGCATCCATTGCCGTTGCTCCTTCCCCACGATGAGCCCTTCCACGGTACCAAGGCCCCCCGTCAACGGGCTGGGAGGGGGATTGGTAGGCTCCTCGGCGGGCCCTGGGGCCCGTCATCGTGCCCGATCCGGTTCGTCGCCGGCGTCCTGAAGGATCTCCTCGTGTCCAACCCCCTCGCTCCCGGTTCTCTCGACGGCAAGCGGATCCTCGTGACCGGCTCGTCCCGCGGGATCGGCGCCGACACGATCCGCTACTTCGCCGAGGCCGGCGCCCGCGTCGTCGTCAACTACCGCTCGAAGGCGCCCCGCGCGACGAAGCTCGTCGACCAGATCGTCGCCGCCGGCGGCTCGGCCTTCGCGGTCGGCTCCGACCTCACCGACGCGGAGTCGCGCTCGGCGCTCTTCGCGCGCATCGAGGAGGAGCTCGGTGGTCTCGACGTCCTCGTGCTGAACGCCTCCGGGGGCATGGAGAGCAACATGGGGGAGGACTACGCGATGGTCCTCAACCGCGACTCGCAGGTCGCCACGCTCGAGGCGGCGCTCCCGCTGCTCGGCGCCGGGTCGCGCGTCGTCTTCGTGACGAGCCACCAGGCGCACTTCATCCGCACGACCCCGACGATGCCCGAGTACGAGCCGGTCGCGCTGTCGAAGCGGGCGGGCGAGGACGCGCTGCGCGAGCGGATCGCCGAGCTGTCGGAGCGGGGCGTCGAGTTCGTCGTCGTCTCGGGCGACATGATCGAGGGCACCATCACGGCGACGCTCCTCGAGCGCTCGAATCCCGGCGCCATCAGCTCGCGGCGCGAGTCGGCCGGGAAGCTCTACAACGTGGGGGAGTTCGCGGCGGAGGTCGCACTCGCGGCTGTCGAGCAGATCCCGGCGGACAACACGCGGCTCGTGGGCGACACGTCGGACTTCGTCGCGAAGTAGGCCATCGGCCGGGTGGCCCGCTCAGCGCTCGAATCGAGATCCACCAGTGTCGGATGGCCGTGTCGACGGCCTGACCTGAAGCTCGTCGGTCTCGATACGCCCCTGCGGGGCTACTCGACCAGCGTGGGGGCCGATGCGCGCCGATGACGGCGGGCACGTGCTTCGGGTGCAGGAGCGCTTGTCGGCACTCGTGCCTTGATCCGATAATGCACATTATGTCAGTTTGCTCTGCGGAAGATGCACGAATGGGATCCCCTCCTACGAGTCGGCGAGTGAAACGCTGTCGACGGAGTGAATGCCTCCTGCCGGGCCGTTCTTGCGTGGAGGCGCGCGAACCTGATGCCCCCACCGGCGCCGTAGAAGCTTCGCGCTGCTCGATGAGCGAGAGGACATAAGCTCGCCCACATGGCAGCCGGCGCAGTGATGCACAACTTCGCCATACAGCTGGCTGATGTGGACCGCGGCGTCTACGAAGACATCACGCTGCGGGCCGCTCGGCACCCGTCCGAGACCGACGCGTACATGATGACGCGCGTGCTCGCCTACTGCCTCGAATACGTGGAGGGGATCACCTTCAGCGAGGGGATCTCGTCGACGGCGACCGAGCCGGCGGTGCTGGTCCGCGATCTCACCGGCAGGCTGACCACGTGGATCGAGGTGGGCGCGCCGGATGCCGAGCGACTGCACTTCGGGAGCAGGCTGGCCGACCGCACGACGGTCTACACGCATCGCAACCCGGAGAAGGTGATCGCGGCGTGGTCCGGCAAGCGCGTCCACCAGCTCGAGCAGATCACCGTGCAGAGCTTCGACCACGGGTTTCTGGATGCCGCGGTCGCGGTACTCGAGCGCCGCAACACGCTGACCGTGTCGGTCGTCGAGGGGCAGCTGTATCTCGAGTTCAACGGCGTGACGTCGAGCAGCGACATCCACGTGCATCAGCTGGGCTGAGCCGGCGCGAGAGGGTGCTCAGCGTTGCGGGAGCTTCGCGGCGGGAGCGGTGATGGCGCGTCGCGCTGCCCGGTTGCCTCTGCGCTGAGACCCATGTGTGCACCCTCGCACGCAGTCGCCCCGCTGCCCGCAGCACCGCCGGATCTGTGGCGGCGCTACCTCGACGTGATTTTCGACGGGCTCCGGCCAGACGGTGCGCACCCGCTCCACGGCGATTCGTCGACGGCTACCCGCTGAGTTCACGCGCGGCATCGAAGAAGTTCCCCGTCCCGGCACCACTGGACCCTGCGGGAACGCTGAGCTTCGTTTCCAGTAATCGAGAGTTTGTCAGTTCGCGGAGACGACCGCTCCTTTAGCCGCGCGGGGCCGCTACAGTCGAGACATCGTGTTCTCCGCGGCGTGCCGCAGACCTGCCGAAATGGTGCCCGTGACCTTCCGCCGCCGTCGTGCTCGCCCCCTGTCCTCCCTGGCGATCGGCGCGCTGGCCGTCATCGCGCTCGTCGCCGGGCCGGCGGTCCAGGCCAGCGCAGACGAGCAGTCCATCAGCGGGACGATCAGGACGCCCGCGGGCGCACCCGGTACGCACCGCTACTCCGTCGAGGCGTGGAGTCTCGGCGAGGGCGGGCCGCGGTCGGCGGTCCTGCTAGCGTCCACCGAGGTGACGCTCGGCAGCGGCGTCACAGGTGGATACACCCTCACCGGAGACCTCGGCGGCAGCTCCCCCGTGGTCCGCGTCGTCGAGCGGCCGGCCGACGGACGCGTTCCTGCGGTCGGGGACGAGTTCTGGAAGGACGCGGGCTCGGTCGCCGGCGCCTCGACGGTCGATCTGCGGAGCGGCTCCGCGTCGGGCATCGACCTCTCCCCCTCCGTCTACGCCTTCTCGAGCAGCCGGGTCGCCGGCACCGACCGCTACGGCACGTCGGTCGCGACCACGCAGGCGTTCGAGCCCGGAGTGCCGGTCCTCTACATCGCGAGCGGCGCGAAGTGGGCCGACGCGCTCAGTGCGGGTCCCGCCGCCGCGGTCCGAGGCGGAGCGCTCCTCCTCACCGATCCGGACCGGCTCACGGACGCGGTGTCCGCCGAGATCAGGCGGCTCGCGCCGAAGAAGGTCATCGTCGTCGGGAGCGAGCTGACCGTCTCGGGTCCCGTGTACCAGCAGATCCGCGGTCTCGTCGGCGAGATCACCCGGATCGGCGGCACCGACCGGTACGACACCTCGCGGCGGCTCGTCGCCGACGCCTTCGGGTCCGACACGACGTCGGAGGTGTTCCTCGCGACGGGCGGGAACTTCCCCGACGCGCTGTCGATCGCGCCGGTCGCCGGCCGGACCGGTCAGCCCGTCCTGCTCGTGGACGGGGCGGAGGACGGCCTCGACGAGGAGACCCGCGAGGCGGTGGCGAGGCTCAGCCCGTCGCGAGCGATCGTGCTCGGCCGGACGCCCTCGATCTCCTCCGGTATCGAGAAGCAGCTCGTCTCGTCGGGCGTCGTTCCTGCGACGCAGCGCATCGGCGGTGCGAGCCGGTACGAGACCAGCCGCCTGATCAACGAGGCGTGGCCCTCGGCGCCGCTCCTGGACACCACGTATCTCGCGTCGGGCGAGGGCTTCGCCGACGCGCTCTCCGGAGCGACGGTCGCGGCGGCCCAGGGGGTGTCGGTCTCGCTGAGCCGCCCGGACTGCGTTCCCGCGGCGACGGTGGACTCGCTCAGACGCGCCCACATCGACTCGGTGAAGGTCCTCGGGAGCGAGCTCACGCTGTCGCGTGCGGCCGGCAGAGTCACCTCCTGCGACGACGGGGGCTCCACGCCATCGCCCACTCCTGTTCCCACCTCCTCCCCCGTGCCGACAGCGACGACCACTCCGACGGCCGCCCCCACTCCGACGGCGACCCCGACGAGCACTCCTCGTCCGACATCCACCCCGCCGACCGCCGACGTGCCCGCCCCGATGACCGAGTGGGACTTCTCCGAGTCCGGTGCCCCGTACTACTCGACGGCCGGCGATCTCCCGCTGAGCCAGGCGGGCAAGACCCAGGCGACGACCACCACGACGCCGTGGGGGTCCGGGGTGACCATGACCGGCACCAGCTTCCTCCGCGTCGCAGCGCAGGATGCGGGGCGCCTCACCGTCGGCGCGACCGGGAACGCGGTGACGGTCGCGACCTGGGTGTACATGACGGACAACAGCACCGGCTTCGTCGCGGGCGCCTGGAACGAGAACGAGACGAACCACGGCCGCTCCTACGGGCTGTTCTACGACCTGGGCCTGTACGGCGGCGACGAGCGGACCAACTTCCACGTCTCCCGCACCGGCGGACCCACCCCGGGCTATCCCTACTCGCGGGACTACTCCTCCTCGGGCGACACCTTCCTGCGCGACACGTGGCAGCTGCACGTGGGCACCTACGACGGCACTCGAGCCGTCTCGTACCTCGACGGGACCGCCGTGGCCTACCCGCGCTTCGTCGACAACCAGGGGAACACCTACGCGAAGAACCCCTACCTGTTCCCCGACGGCCTGAATCCCACCGCCGGGGACTTCACCGTGGGAGCGGTGGAGCTCTCGTCGGGCCCCGGCAACTACGCGAAGGGCGCTTTCGCGAAGATCCGGGTGTGGGACAGCGCGCTGACCGCCGAGCAGGTCCGCGCGCTGTACACGGCGGAGAGCTCAGCGCTCCGCTGACGAGGCCGGGTGCGGGTCGACCGCCGGTACCGGCCGCAGCCGCTTCGCGAAGAACCGGGCGTCGGGCTCGTCGCTCCAGTAGCCGAAGCCCGGGATCGAGGCATAGCCGGAGCTGCTGTAGAGCGCCATCGCCTCGGGCTGCTCGGTGCCGGTGACCAGGCGCAGCACCTCCACTCCGTCGCGCCGCGCCAGGTTCTCGACGCCGGCGAGGAGGAGGCGGCTGAGACCGCGTCCTCGCGCCGACTCGGCGACGAACATCCGCTTGATCTCCGCGACCCGGCCGTGGATCGACAGGGCGACGCAGCCGGCCGGCTCGTCGCCGACGCTGAGCAGGAGGGCCGGCGCGTCCGAGGGCGGACGCTCCCCGGTGTCCTCTCCCCCGTAGCGCCGCAGGAGCTCCGCCTCCTGGAGGGCGAACAGCGTCGTGGCTCGGGCGTCTTGGGCGGTGGTCTCGATCAGGCGGGGCTCGTCGTGCACAGCAGCGATGCTACGGCCGCGGAGTCCCGCCGAGTGCTCGAACTGCTCCGCGGAGGAGTCCGCCCTCGGCCCGGACCCCACCGGTGCTCTCCCGACACGAGGTCGCCGCGGCTCGTGCCACCGGAGATGTCACCGATACTTGTCCCATGGTCGTCGGGCGCATCGGTGTCGTCGACACGCATTTCCAGCCGATCCTCGATCTCGCGTCGGGCCGGGTCGTGGCGCACGAGGCGCTCTCGCGGTTCGCGGACGCGTCCGGCCCGGTCTCCCCCGACTCCGCTTTCGAGGACGCCTACCGCCGAGGGGCCGTCGAGATCGTGGACGACCAGTGCATCAGTCGCGCGGTCGTGGCCGCGGACGGGCTCGGCGGCCGGGACGCGCACGAGCTGTTCGTGAATGTGGAGCCGCCGACGCTCTGGCGCGGGCAGCTGCCGGCCGGCCTCACGAGCGGCCTGCCGCTCACGATCGAGATCACGGAGCGGGCGCTCGCGCAGGACACGGGCCGGCTGCTCTCCGCCATCGAGCGGCTGCGCGAGCACGGCCACGCCATCGCCGTCGACGACCTCGGCGCGGAGCCCGCGACTCTCGCGCTCCTGCCGCTGATCGCTCCCGACGTGATCAAGCTCGACATGGGCCTCATCCGGCAGCGGCCCGATGTGCACGCGGCCCGCATCATGACAGCGGTCGCCGACTACGCGGGCCGCAACGAGACCGTCGTGCTCGCCGAGGGCATCGAGAACGAGCGGCACGAACTGACCGCGCGCGCCCTCGGCGCCACCCTCGGGCAGGGCTGGCACTACGGCCGTCCCGGGTCGGCGGAGGCGGCCCCGCGGGTGGTCACCAGCTCCGCCGAACGATCCGAGTGGCGGGCCCGGATCGCGCGCTCGGCGTCGGCGGCCTCCGCTCGCGCGGCGACGCCGTTCGAGATCATCAGCGCAGCCGTCCCCGCGCGGCGTGCGGACCGGGCGCTCCTGCTGCAGGTGAGCACCTTCCTCGAGGAGCGCGCGCACTCGGGCGGCGACAGCGCCGTGCTCCTCGCGACCTTCCAGCACGACTCCAACGTGACACCGGCGACACGGCGCCGCTACGAGCGGCTCGCCGACAGCGGCTGCCTGCTGACCGTGTACACGGTCGGCGGCGCCTCGGGTCTCCCCGTCGGGGCGCTCAACCGACTGGTCGACCGCGACGACCGGCTCGCGGCCGAGTGGGACGTGATCGTGCTCACCGCCGACCACGCGGCGGCCCTCACGGCACGCGAGATCGACGCCGCCAGGCACGCCGAGGGCGAGTACGACTTCGTCCTCACCACGGATCGCGAGCTGGTCACGCACGCGGCGCGGGCCCTCCTCGCCCATCGCTGACAGGAGTCGTCGCTCTCGGCGCGACCATGCGGGTATCGGCTCGCAGGTGACCTCGGCCACGCGCAGATGTTGATCGGCGCCTCGAAAGGCGCGACGCTGGGTGCGGGCCGGAGTTCGCAGCCCACTCGATGCAGTGGAGGATCGCATGGGCAGGATCGTCGTCAGCAGCATGGTGAGCGTCGACGGATTCACCGAGGGGGCCGGCGGCGACGTGTCGCAGATGCCGATGGACCTCGCCTTCGCCGAGCACAACGCCGACCGGGTCCGCTCTGCCAGCCGTCTGCTCTTCGGAGCGGTGAGCTACGTCGGGATGATGCAGTACTGGCCGCACCAGGTCGACAACGCCGACGCCATCCCGGAGGACCGCTACATCGCCTCCCGGTACGCGACCGACCTGGGCATCACCGTGGTCTCGGACACTCTCACCCGCGCCGATGTCGCGGTCTGGGGCGATCGCACCGAGATCGTCTCCCGTGCAGACGCGCACGATCACCTCAGGCGGCTGCGCGACTCCGAGGCCGGCGACATCCTCGTCTTCGGCAGCCGCACCCTCTGGACGGACCTGCTGGCCCACGGCCTGGTGGACGAGCTGCACCTCCTCGTCGGGCCGAAGGTCGTCGCCGGCGACGCCCGCGCCTTCACCGGGCTCCCGCAGATCGACCTCACCCTGCTCGGAGTGCGCACCCGGAAGGGCTCGAGCACGGTCGCCCTGTCGTACCGCCCGGAGAACGCCCCCGCAGCGGCCCCGCGCGACGTCGACTACAACTGAGGGCTCTGGTCAGAGGTCGCCCTCGGTGCGATCCTGAACCGGTGACCGATGACACCGCAGCACTCGAACTCCGCACCCTGATCGACGAGCGCGTTCAGGCCATCGCACGGCACGACGCCCTGTACCTCGCGGACGCGCAGGCCGACGATGTCCTGGCCTACAACGTCCTGCCGCCCCTGCGCCTCCGCGGCTCGGATCAGGTGGCGGAGCAGACGCGCGCGTGGTTCGACGGCTACGCGAGCGGTCCCGGCTACGAGGTGCACGACCTGCAGATCGACGTCGGCGGCGACGTCGGCTCGACGGCGTTCCTCTATCACGTGACCGGGACGTTGCACTCCGGCGACGAGGTGTCCATGTGGGTCCGCGCCACGCTGGTCTGGAAGCGCATCGACGGCAGCTGGAGGATCATCCACGACCACGAGTCGATCCCCTGGGATCCCGCCACCGGTCGAGGGCTCACGAACCTCGAACCCTGACGGCGGCCCACTCCCCGCAGCACAGGTCGGTCGACCCTCCGGAGCCGCCGCGCCCTCAGCGCGGTACCGAGTACTGGGCGATGATGACGCCGGTCGTGGTGGTGACGCTCCGCTCCAGCACGAGATCCCTCCGCTCGGCCTCGCCGAACAGCCGCTGCCCGGTGCCCAGCAGGATCGGGTGGATCTGCAGGACGTACTCGTCGACGAGCCCTGCGCGATGGAGGTCCCGGATGAGGGCGCCGCTGCCCAGGACGGTGAGGACTCCGTCGAAGGACTCGCGGAGCGAGCCGACGGTGCCGACCGCGTCGCCCGCCAGGAGGATCGACTCGGGGTACGCCAGTGCCGTCGTCGCGGAGCGGGACACGACGTACTTCGGCACGTGGGTGAGGAAGTCCGTGAACGGGTTCGGAGCCGGGTTCGTCGTCCAGTAGCCGAGCAGATCCTCGTAGGTGCGGCGACCGAAGAGCATCGCTCCGTCGCCGGTCATCCCCTCGGACATGAACGCCGCCGACACCTCGTCCTGGTAGCCGTCTCCCCATCCGCCGTGCGGGAACCCACCCCGGGTGTCCTCGTCCGGGCGTCCGAGGCCCTGCATGACCCCGTCGAGGCTCATGCTCTCCGTCGCGCTGATCCGTCCCACCGTGCCACTCCCCCTCGTCGCACCACCGCGTGCGATACGCGCAGACTAGACCGAGGAGCCGCATCCGGCGATGCTGCGTCATCGTCTCCGCCCTGACGTCCCTCGGCGAGAGCTCGAGGAGGCGTTCACAGGGGGCGACCCGAGCAGGCGACGGTGTCCCGATCCACTGTCGGGTGACCCTCCCCATCCTGAGACGAAGGAGTGCACAGCATGGCGGCGACCTACACGTGGGACGTCTTCTCCACCCTCGACGGCTACGGGTCCTACGACCCCGGGCCGGAGGGCGTCGACTGGGGAGGCTACTGGTCGAAGCAGGGTCCCGAGCTCCTCGAGCGGCGAGCAGAACTATTCGCCGAGCCGCAGCGCATGGTCTACGGAGCGACGACCTTCCGCGAGATGGCAGGGATCTTCGCGGCCGGGGTCGACCCGAACGCGCTCGACGAGTGGAACGTGCGGCTCCTGTCGATGCCGGCCACCGTCGTGTCCTCGACCCTGCGGGACACGCTCGGCTGGCCCGACGCGACGATCGAGAGCGGGGACGCGGTGGACATCGTCGGCCGACTCAAGGAGACGTCCGGTGTCCCGCTCCGATCCCAGGCGAGTCTGACCTTGAATCGCGCGCTTCTGGCGGCCGGGCTCGTCGACCGGATCGAGGTGACGGTGTTCCCGGTCATCACGGGACGCACGGGCGTCAGCCCGATCTTCGCCGGGCTGGGCGACTACGACCTCGACCTGCTCGACAGCCGAACGCTCGATGGACGCACCCTCGCGCTGACCTACCGCCCGACGAGACGGAGCTGACCCGCGCCTCCGGTCGAATCGGGATCGGCTGGTCCAGCGCGCAACCGTCCTCCTGGCGTCGCGGCCGCGCTCCTCTTCCGCGGAGACTTGCGACGTCTCCGCCTCTCGAAAGGGATCACCATGCTGGCCGGCCTCAGCGCCTTCCCCCTCACGCCCCTCCGCGACGACGCGGTCGACGAACCCGCGTTCGCCGGTCTGATCGAGCGCCTGGCGGGAGCGGGCGTGGACTCGATCACCGCCCTGGGCTCGACCGGGTCCTACCTCTACCTCGACCGCGACGAGCGGCGCCGGGTGGCCGAGTCGGCGGTCGCGCACGCCGGAGCGGTCCCGGTCGTCGTCGGGATCGGGGCACTCCGCACGTCGCAGGTCCTCGCTCTCGCGGAGGATGCGCAGGACGCGGGCGCGAGCGCGCTGCTCCTGGCTCCGGTCACCTACCAGCCGTTGACCGACGACGACGTGCTCGGGCTGTTCGAGGACGTCGCGGCGAACGTCTCCGTGCCGCTGGTGGTCTACGACAATCCCGGAACCACGCATGTCACCTTCACCGATGACCTCTACTCGGCGATCGCGCGTCTGCCGCGGGTCGCCTCGATCAAGGTCCCCGGAGTCCCCGCCGACCCGACCGCGGCCGCCCAGCGCGTGCGCACGATCCGGAGGCGCCTGCCCGAGGACGTCACGATCGGGGTGTCCGGGGACGCGTTCGCCGCCCTCGGGCTGAACGGCGGCTGCGACGCCTGGTACTCGGTGATCGGCGGGACCCTCCCCCGGACCGCACTGGCGATCACCCGCGCCGCGCAGGCCGGAGACCACGCGACCGCGACCGCGGAGTCCGTCCGGCTGCAGCCGCTGTGGGATCTCTTCGCGCGGCACGGCGGCAGCTACCGGGTCATCGCCGCTGTCGCGGAGATCCTCGGCCTCGTACCCGAGAACTGCCTCCCGCGCCCGGTGCGCGGCCTCGATGCGCACGCCCGGGCGGAGGTCGCGGAGGTCGTGGCCGCGCTCGAGCTCGACGCGCGGGACGGGTGAGTCGGCCCGTTCAGCTGTTCCAGACTCGAAGGTGGCCTGCCGCGAACGGAGGTGAGGCGGACTCATGAGGTTCGTTAACCTTCGTGCCCCATCCTGTCGACATGACCACTGATCTCGATGTCGACCAGGTCGTCCGCGATGCGACCGCCGCGGTGCGCAAGAAGTACCCCGATCGTGCCGAAGGCGTTGTCGAGGCGATCGTGCGGGACGAGCTGACCAAGCTCCTCGATCGCCCCGTGCAGGACTACCTCTCCGTCCTCACCGAGCGGGCGGCGAAGCAGCGCCTCAAGCGCGACGCCACGACCTAGGCGTGTCTTCCGCCCGTCTCCGTGCCGCGGGGCCGGCAGTCGCTCTCGGCGGCGCAGTCGCCCTGGCTCTCTCGGGCTGCGGCGTGCACTGCCACGAGATCGGCTACACGAACGAGCTCCGCGTCACGGTGCGCGGCGACGATGTCGAGATCATCGCGGACATCGGACTCTGCGCGGAGGACATCTGCGCCTACCCGTCGCAGGCGGCCGCGCCCCCGACCGGGCGTTCCTACTGGGTGACCCACTCCGTGTCGAATCTGTGGATCTACGACTTCGGTGACCATCACCCCGACGCGGTGCACCTCACCCTCCTCGACTCCGCTGGTCGCACCCTGGAGGAGCAGGATCACGAGATCGATTGGGTGCTCACGGACGAGCCCAACGGTGCCGGCTGCGGTTGGCGAGCGGACCCGTACGACCTGACCGTCGCGCTCTGACGCAAGGGGCCGAGCGAGCCGCCGATGAGTCGACGGCGCCTCAGCGCTCCGATCGGGGCGGCAGGAGGCTCACGCAGTCGCTCCGCAGCGGGGTGAGGACGGCCTCCGCGAAGTCCTCGACCTGGTCGAGCTGCCGGCCCTCGAGGCGCTCGAAGACGCGCGCGCGGACCTCCGCGACATAGCCGGGCTCGACCTCCTCGAGGAGGCCCGCTCCCGACTCGGTCAGCCGGGCCAGCGTCCTGCGGGCGTCCGCCGGATCCGTGCTGCGGGCGAGGAGGTTCCGCTTCTCGAGCCGGGCGACGATCCGCGAGAGGTGCGACGGGGTCACGCTCGCGGTGGCCGCCAGGCGTCCCATGTGCACCTCGCGGTCCTCGCTGACGGAGAGGCAGCGCAGTACTCCGTACTCGGCGTGGCTGAGATCGGCGGAGCGCTCGAGGTAGGCGTCCAGCTCGGCGGGCAGCCACATCATGACCCCCACGAGCAGCGACCAGGTGCGGTCCTCCTGCGGCGAGAGGCGATCGGCTGCGGGCATGCACGCACCTTACCGTCGTTTGCTGCGGAAAGGAAAAGGGCGTAGCGTTCGTTTCCGCAGCAAGGATCTGCTGCACCGCCCCGATCAGAGAGCAGTCCTCGCATGCGCGCAGTCCGTTTCCACTCCTACGGTGCCCCCGACGTCCTCGTCGTCGAGGACGCGCCGGAGCCCCACGCCGTCGAGGGATCGGTGCGGATCGCCGTGCAGGCCACCAGCGTGAATCCGATCGACGTCCTGCTCCGCGCGGGGCGTCTCGCGCAGTTCCTCCCCCTCGCCCTGCCCGCCGTCCCGGGCCGCGACGCGGTCGGAGTCGTCGACGAGGTCGGCCCGGGGGTGACGGACACGCAGATCGGCGACGTCGTGTTCGGACTGGGCGGGGTCAGCGACACCACGGCCGAGTTCGCGGTCCTCACCGCCTGGAGCGCCGTCCCCGAGCGCTGGTCGACGGCGCAGGCCGCTGCCGCGGGACTCGCCTCCGCCACCGCGGCGGCGGTCATCGACGCCCTGGGTGATCTGAACGGACGCACCCTCCTCATCGAGGGTGCGTCCGGCGCCGTGGGCAGCGCGGCGGCGGCCTTCGCCCTCGCCGCCGGCGCCACCGTCATCGGCACCGGGAGCGCCGGCAACGCCGGCTATCTCGAGTCGCTCGGCGTCCTCCCCACCACCTACGGCCCCGGGCTCGCCGAGCGCGTGGCGGCCCTGGCCCCGGGCGGAGTGGACGCGGCCCTGCACTCGGCCCCGTCCGACTCCCTGCCCGAACTACTGGCCATCGTCGGGGACGCCTCTCGGGTCGTCACTGTGATCGACGACCAGGGCGCTGCTCGCCTCGGCCTGCGGAAGGTCGACGCCCGCAACGATTCGGCCCTCCTGCGGTTCGCGGCCGCGCTGGGCCGCGACGGGCACTACACGCCCCGCGTCGATCACGAGCTCTCGCTGGCCGACGTCGTCGAGGCGCACACCCTGGCGGAGAAGGGCAGCGGCAAGGTCGTCATCGTGCAGGGCTGACCCGCTGCCTCCGGGGCCGCTCGCGCCACGAGACCGCGCCGGGCGGCCCTCGGGAGTCCCGTCCGCCCCGGTTCCGCTCGGTCGACGGAATCGGCGCGCGACTGCGGGAAGATAGACACATGTCGAAGAAGATCGAATCCGCACACCGCAAGCTCGCCGACGCACTCGAGAAGCACGCCGAGCTCGCCTCCGGCAAGAAGAGCCGGCGCGGCCGCATCGAGGGTGCCGCCGCCGACGTCAAGCGAGCCGCGACGAAGTACGCCGCCGCCGTCTCGGCGCGCACCGGCACCGAGAGCCCCTTCAGCGACATCGCCGACCCGCGTCTGGACCGGCCGACGATCGCCTCCCTCACGGCCGAGCGCGACGCGCTGAGTCGCAGGCTGGCGGAGACCCCGCTGACCGCCTCCGACCTTCAGGTCCCTCTCCCGCACGCGGAGGCGGACCAGGCCTAGAAGGCCGCGAGACCCCTCGGGTCGTCAGTGGGCCGGCTCGCCGCAGAAGCGCCGACGCCTGTCTGCTCACGTGAGAGGTGACGAGAGGAGTTCCCGTGAGCACGAGCCCCGGTCCGATGGATGTCCGCTTCACCGCGCCGATCGGAGTCACCGTGAAGGGTGAGCTCTGGTCGTGCGTCGAAGTCCCGGGATCGGTCGAGCTGCTCGGCACCGGCAAGGCGGTGCGGGTCGTCGCGACGGTCGATGGCGAGCCGATCACCGCCGGGCTGATGCCGACCGGCACCGGCGGCCACATGCTCTCGATCAGCGCGAAGCTCCGCAAGAAGCTCGGCCGGGAGCTGGGGGATCCGGTCACCGTGCACCTGACCGAGCGCCTCACCTGATCGAGTGCGCCGCGAGCACCGAGCACTCGAGCACCCCTCCGTCAACCATCGGCACGGCGAGAAGCCCCGCCTTCCGAGGGAGGCGGTCAGCGCGCTACGGTCGTTACTCAGCCAGCTGAGTAACTGAGGAGCGACATGACCGCCACAGCATCCCCCACCCGCGCCGACCGGATCCGGCAGGCGGTCGTCGCGGTCAGCGCGGTCCTCGCCCTCGTCGGCTCGTTCATCGGGTCCGGTGCCGCGGGCGGCACGCAGATCCAGGACGCGGCGGGAGGCGCCCTGAGCGCGTCCTCGACTCCCGTCGCCCCCGACGGCCCGGCGTTCGCGATCTGGAGCGTCATCTACGCCGGGCTCATCGCCTACGCGATCTGGCAGTTCCTGCCCTCGCAGGCGGCCCGGAGCCGTCACCGCCGCCTCGGCTACTGGGCCGCCGCCAGCCTCATCCTCAACGCCGCGTGGATCCTGGTCGTGCAGGCCGGTCTCCTCGCGCTCAGCGTCGTGGTCATCGCCCTCCTGCTGGCCGTCCTCGCCCGGATCTTCGTGCTCCTGCGCGCCACGCGCTCGAGCGGAGTCGTCGACGCGATCATCACCGACGGCACGTTCGGCCTCTATCTCGGCTGGGTCTGCGTCGCGACGGTGGCCAACGTCACGGCGGGTCTCGTCGGCGCGGGGATCGGCAGTGCCGACGGACCGGGCGCGTCGGCCTGGGCCGTCATAGTGCTCATCGTCGCCGCGCTGGTCGGTCTGCTGCTCGCCGTCACGGGCCACGGGCGCATCGCCCCGATGCTCTCGCTGTGCTGGGGCCTCTCCTGGGTCGCCGTCGGCCGATTCGGCGGCGACCTCGTCTCGGTCCCGGCCGGGATCGCGGCCCTCGTCGCCGCCGCGATCGTGCTCGCGGGGACCCTCCTCCTCCGCTTCACCGCGGGACGTCGGGCCGGAGCCGGGGGCGTGCGCGCGGCCTGAGAGCGCTGACGGCACCGCAGTGCTGCTCGAGGAGTGCTGCTCCAGCCTGCCCGGGCCCGACATCGTCTCTGCCGCGGAGTGCCGTCGCGCCCTGCTCGTGACCGCGAGTCTCCGACCTGGACCGGTGGACTGAGGCAGCAACCGATCCGCACAGCAGGAGGCGGCGCTCGTAGCAACTCGGGTTGACACCCCCGTCGTGAGCAACATAGGTTGACAGCATGGAGTCCTTGGAGATCGCAGCAGTCGCAGCAGACCTGAGCGACCCGAAGGCGGGCCTGCGGGCCGTCTCCTCGCTGCGCGTGCTCGCCGACACGATGGAACTGCGCCAGGTCGAGGCCGCGCTGCGGGCGGGGATGACCTGGCAGGACATCGCCGATGCGCTCGGCGTGAGCCGTCAGGCCGCGCACAAGAAGCACTCCAAGCGGATCGACCCGACCATCCCGACCCCCAGGAGAAGAGCATGAGCAAGTTCGCTCGCGTCGCGCAGACCAGTCAGTCCCTCAGTCTCGCCGCGATGGAGGAGGCCTCCCGGCTCGGGCTGCGCGAAGCGGACCTCGAGCACCTGCTCCTCGCGCTCGTCATCAGCGACCAGTCCGCGGGCCGGGCGCTGCGCAGCCTGCAGATCGACCTCGCCGCCGCCCGCCGCGCTGTGCAGGCCCAGCACGCGGAGCAGCTGGCGTCGCTCGGTATCGACGCGCCGTTCCCCGAGTCGGGGCGGATCGTCCTCCACGAGACCTCCGGATACGAGTGGAGCAGGCGCGCGGCCGACCTGCTCGCCCGTGCCGGGGGCACCGGCAAGGGAGGCGACGCCGCGGCGGTCCTGCGCGAGCTCGTCGCCGAGCCGAGCGGCCAGATCACCGACCTCCTCCGCCGTCTCGGCACGACGCCCGATGCCGTGCTCGCCCGTCTCGACCGCTTCGACTCGCCGGAGACGACGCCCTGGCCCGCGGCGAGTGGGCGAGCCTCGGGATCGACGGAGGCCTTCGTCCCTGCGCCGATCGAGGACGTGTGGGCGCTCGTCGCCGATCCCCTCCGCGTCCCCGAGTGGGAGCTGAGCGTAGGCCATCTCGACGACTCGGGCCAGGACGTGATGCCGGGTGCGGTCTGGCAGGGTCACGCGCGCCTCCGCCGACCCGATGGGAAGCCGGTGAGGATCAAGCCTCGATTCCGACGCAAGCGCATCGAGCTCGTCGAGCTGGATCGGCCGGAACACGTGGCGTGGCGCGTCGCCTCTCCCGACGCTCCCCGGAGCTCGGCGATCCTCACGGAGTTCTCCCTGACGCCCACGACGGGCGGCACGCAGGTCACGATCGCGATCAGCTGGCCCGAGCGGGCAGGGTGGCGGCGACTCGTCGGATGGCCCCTGCGTCCGCTCCGGAAGTTCCTCGTGTGGATCGTGCTGTTCCAGACGACCAGCGCCATCAGCCGGCCTTTCCGCTGAGCACCACCGTACGGTTCCGCCCGCGGGCGCCCCTCCCCCGGCCGGGCGATGCGGGCGCGGAGGGAGCGGAGCAGACTCGAGGGACGCCCATCACCGAGGAGGTCGCATGACCCTCAGCACCGTTCACTCCGGGATCGTCTCTGCGGCGCTCCACTCGGACTTCTCCGCCCCGACGGTGCCGGAGCAGATCATCGTGCCCCCGTGGTACTCGGTCGTCTTCGCGGTCGTCCCGATCGTGATCCTCGCGGTGATCGTGCTGATCGTCGTGCTGATCGTCCGGTACGTGCGCCGCGCGCGGCAGCTCGGCGTCGATCCGACCACGATGCAGACCGACATGGCCGCCCGCTACCTGCGGCACGGAGTCGGACCTGCCGGCGCCCCGCTCACCGACCGGCTGGCCGAACTCGACGCTCTCCGCGCGGCGGGCACGATCAGCGCCGACGAGCACAGCCGAGCCCGCGAGGCCGCGCTGACCGGCGACCGCGGGCAGGACGACCCACGGAGCTGACGCGTTTCCGGGCCGCCGTTCCTCGCGAGCGCGACGCCGTACAGCGTTCCACGAGCGCAGTGACCTCTCCGCGCCGACGTCACCGGGTCGAGGCGGTCTCCGCCAGCCACGCGACGACTCGCTCGTCGAACCAGCTCGAGCGCTGGAGGGGCACGCCGTGGCCGGCCCCGTCGACGGTCTCCAGCCGGCTCGTCGGGAGGGCCGCATGCAGGATCGACGCCGACTCCCGCATCACGGCGCGCTCGCGACCACCCACCATCACCAGGGCGTCGCCGGGGTAGCTCGCCCAGCCCTCCGGCACGCGGAACCGCAGGTTCTCGCCCACCGCCGCGAGAAGCGTCCGACGCGAGATGCCGGCACTCGTCTCGAGGTAGGCCTCCATCGACGCGGGCGGCACGAAGAGCTCACGGGCCTGCAGCCGGGCGAACCGGCGAGAACGGGCGAGCGGCGCCGCGAGCGCGAGCAGGCCGAGCGTGGGGCCGGCGAACGGGAGGGGGCTCGCCTGGGCGCTCACCACCGCGACCCGCTCGACCGCCTCCGGGTGCCGGGCGGCGAGCTGCACGGCGAGCTGCGCGCCGAGGGAGAAGCCGATCACGGCGACCGGGCCCACCTTCTCGCGGCGCAGCATCGCCACCAGCGCCTCCACCGTCGCGTCATGAGAGCGGTACGGCTCGTCGGCGCTCGATCCGTGCCCGGGAAGATCGGGGACGAGTACGCCGTGCGTCGCCTCGAGGCGTGCACGCAGCGAGTCCCACATCCAGCCGGCGACTCCCCCGCCGTGCAGGAGCAGCACCGGACTCCCGCCGTCGAGGCCCGATCGTCGCGTGTGCATGGGCTCCAGGGTCCCACCGATGACGGATCAGCGCCCGCCGACCGCACGCGGCCCGCCCTGGGCGACCACACGGCTCGAGCGTCTGCTCAGCACCCAGACGAGCGCGCCCGCCGCGAGAACGGCGGCGCTCAGGCCGACGACGTGGAGCGCCAGGGAGGTCGCGCCGTTCTCGGGGAGCAGGAAGCCGTACGGAACCCAGCCGTCGGTCGCCCCGCGGACGAGGACGACGACGAGCCAGACGAGCGGATACGGCAGGACCACCCACAGTCGCCGCCACGGCAGCAGGCTCCGGTCGGGCACGAGGGCCCAGTCGAGCAGGACGATCGCGGGGAGGACGACGTGCAGCGCCGCGCTCACCCACGGCGGCGCGGATCCGGTGCCGGGCACGAGGGTGTTGTAGATCACGGCCACCACGATCGAGTAGGTAGTCGCCGCGCCGCGGAGGACGCTGAACCAGGCGGGAGTCGCACGCCGGGCGAGCGAGCGCACGCCCGCGATGACGAGCAGGACGCTCACGACGACGCTCGTCTGGTTGGTGAAGTAGCCGAAGTAGTCGAACGGGTTCGGCTCGCCGGCTGCCACGGACAGGCCGTAGGCGTACCCGACCACCGCGATCGCGAGGACGCCGACGGCGACGCGGATCGCGCCCACAGCGGCGAGGGTCGGCGCTGCGGGAGTCACGCCGATCAGCCTAGGTCGACACCGCTCGCCGAGTCGTCCGTGAACGGACCGCGGGCCTCGTCCGCAGGTGAGCTGCCGCTCAGAGCCTCGTCGCGCGGGTGTGAGCCGTCCACGGGGCGGTAGTGCCGGACCACCGAGGCGTTCGCGCTCGCCGGATCGCGCTCCTCGATCACGAGGCGCTGCACGAGGGCCGGCTCGGTGGGGGTCAGCTCGATCCGGCACTCGAGATCGCCCGTGCGTCCCGGGAGGAGGAACGTCAGCTGGGCCGCGGACGCGCTCCACAGCATCCGCTCGGTCAGCGGGGCGGCACCGCGAGCCTCGTCCAGGCCGCCGACCTCGGCGAGCGCGGCGGAGAGCCGCTCTCGACGGACGTCGGCCGGGACGTCGCTGAGCAGGTTCGGGCTGAAGAGCGCGGCCGCACCGGGAGCGGCCACGTCGCCGAACCGGACGATCGCGTCCTCGACGGCCCGCGCGGCGGCGAGGGTCGACGGCAGCAGGGCGATCTCCCGGGCGGGGAGGTCGAGATCGACGAGGACCGCTCGGAGCATCGCCGCAGCGGGGACCGCGGCTCGCACGCCGTCGGTGTTCGCGAACACGGCCACTCCGATCCCCGAGGCGGGATGCCAGCGCATGTTCGCCGACCATCCGGGCAGCCCGCCGGAGTGCTGGACGAGCGTGCCGAAGCGCTCGTCCTGCTCGACGACCAGCCCGAGGCCGTAGGCGGCGGAGGCGAGGTGCGGGCTCGCCGGCTGGAGCGGTCCTGCGGGGATGGTCGTCGATCCGCGCTGCATCTCGCGGCGCGACGCGCGGCTGAGGATCGCGTCGTCCGCGTTCTCCGGGTCGAAGGCGCTGCCGAGCCAGGAGCTCCAGCGGGCGATGTCCGGGAGCGTGCTGAACAGGCTCGCGGCGCAGGCGCCGACCCCGGATCCGACGACGGGTCGCGCGGACCAGGTCCGGCCCCGGTCGACCGTGCTGAAGCCCTGGGCGATCCCTCCCCCGACGCCGTCCGCCGCGTAGTCGGTGACGCGGTAGCGGGTGCCGGTCAGCCCGAGCGGTTCGAGCAGCTCGGAGGCGACGAGGTCGGCGAACTCCCGGCCCGACACGTTCTCGACGAGGATCCCGAGCAGCCAGAAGCCGATGTTCGAGTACTGGTAGCCGTCTCCGGGCCGTTCGGTGAAGGCGAGTCCTCGGGCGACGAGCGCGAGGAACTCCTCCCGCGCCATACCCATCTCGTGGTCGGCCCAGCCGTTGTCCTCCGGCAGTCCGGAGCAGTTGCTCAGGACCATCCGCACCGTGACCGGCAGGACGACACCGGCCCGGTCGACCGGATCCGTGAACTGCGGGACGTGCGCCGACAGCCGGTCGTCGAGGGTGAGCAGGCCCCGATCGCGCAGGAGGAGGACGGCCGCGGCCTGGAAGCTCTTCGAGAGGGAGGCGATCCGGTAGACCGTGTCGCGACGCGGGAGTGCGCCGGACGCATCCGCCTCCCCGATCGCGTGCTCGAACAGGATCCCCCGGCGGTCGAAGACCGCGTAGCTGATCGACCGGGCGACGGGTGCGTCCCGGTCGAACCAGTGCGTGAGCGCGTCGATGACGGACGCGGACAGCAGCCCGGCATCCCCGCCCGGATCGCCGTCGTGCCCCGAGGTCGTTCCCGCTGCCGTCACCGTGTGGATCCTGACTCCTGTGCTCCGCGCCTCGCGCGCAGAGAGCCTGATCGCGACAGTAGACCACTTGCCGAGTCCGTCTCGCCGCCCTCTCTCCCGTTCGGCGACAGTGCGGCAGGAATGCGCAGAAGAGGTGACGATCCTCTCTCGATGATTCATCGCTGTCGGCTCTGTCCGGGACGACTCGACGGCGTGAACACCCGATTCCGAGAAGGGACGGCGCGAAGAGGGGATCTGCCAGCGCACCTTGCGGGTGTTGTCCCTAGAGCGGTCGGACCTGCCGGATCAGAATCCGGAAGGACCGTCGGAGGATCGCCGGTCGGAGCCATTCGGGTTGGCTCCGGCATCCGATCGATCCTCCTGGGCGCAGGCCCGCTCGGCCGTGACGGGAAGCCAGGTTCGCCGTCACGGCCGAGGTCGCCTTCTGTCCAGAGACGTCTCTCTGTCGAGGGCGTCATCGGTGGGGCTCCCGGGCGAAGAGCATCGCTGGTGATCCGTCCGGCGATACTGATCTCGGGCAGGGATGCGCCCACCGACTCGATCCAGGCGGTCCGCCGCTCTCTCGAGCAGGGGCATCCGATCCTCAGAGGCGCCGATCGCCGCGAAGTGGATGCGACTCTGGCACTGATGGTCCAGACGCTGCACCGCGCGATGACGGACTGATCCGCACTCTCCTCTCCGCGCTGTCGCTCGGTGCTCTCCCGCGGCGATTCGCAGCGTCCCTCGGCGTGGCGACGTCGAGGTTCCTCCCGAAGCGGCTGCGCCGTGAGGGAATCGACTGCGGCGCGCCCCTCGAGCCGAGGGCATCGCACTCCCCCGCCGCCTCACAGAAAGCCAGGTCGACCATGACGCTCAGTGTTCTGTTCATCGGAGGAACGGGCATCATCAGCTCGGCCTGCGTCGTCCGCTCCCTCCTGCTGGGTTTCGACGTCACGGTGCTGAACCGCGGCACGACCGCGATCCGCCCCCTCCCGGACGGGGTCCGCGAGCTCCGCGGCGACATCCGCGACGCCGAGTCCGTCCGCGCCGCGCTCGGCGACGAGAGCTTCGACGTCGTCGTCGAGTTCGCCGCCTTCACTCCCGAGCACGTGCAGCAGGACATCGACCTGTTCACCGGGCGCACCGGTCAGTACGTCCTCATCAGCTCCGCGTCCGCCTACCAGACCCCGCCGAGCCGGCTGCCGGTCACCGAGTCGACTCCGCTGCGCAATCCGTTCTGGGAGTACTCGCGGGACAAGATCGCCTGCGAGGACCTGCTGGTGGCCGAGTACCGCCGCAGCGGCTTCCCGATCACGATCGTGCGGCCCTCGCACACCTACGATCGGACGGCTCTGCCGGTCGACGGCGGCTGGACGGTCGTCGACCGGATGCGCCGCGGCCTCGAGGTGGTCGTCCTGGGCGACGGCACGTCGCTGTGGACGCTCACCCACACCGACGACGTCGCGGTCGGTCTCGTCGGGCTGTTCGGCGCGACCGGAGCGATCGGCGAGGCCTTCCACATCACCGGCGACGAGACGCCGACCTGGGACCAGATCCACCACGCGCTCGCCGCGGCCGCAGGAGTCGAGGCCCGCCTCGTGCACGTGACCTCGGACGCGATCGCGGCGGCCGACCCCGCTCTCGGCGCCGGGCTCCTGGGCGACAAGGCCCACTCGATGGTCTTCGACAACGCCAAGATCCGGAGCCTCGTGCCCGCCTTCTCGCCGACCGTCCGCTTCAGCGACGGCGCGCGCGAGATCGTCGAGTGGTACGACGCCGATCCGTCGCGCCGGGTCGTCGACGCGCGGATGAACACGCTCTTCGACTCGCTGATCGAGGCCTACCGGCCCCGCCCGCTCTGACGCGACCTCGCCGATCGAGCCCTCGGCCCTCGCCGCGGGCGTATCGAGATCCACGGCCGTCAGAAGCCCGGGTCTCCTAGGAGAGGTCACCTCACCGGTGTCGCCCCGTCCTCGCTGATCGAGTAGCCCGCGCAGCGGGCGTATCGAGAGCCACGTCCGTCAGAAGGCCTGGCCATGAGGCCGATCTGCTGACGTCGGTGGGTCTCGGTACGCCCCTGCGGGGCTGCGGGCTCGACCAGCATGGGTGGCGACGGGCACCGCCTTCTCCCTCAGCACGGAGACGCGCCGCCGCTCCGCCGCCTGGGGCGGCTACTCGACCAGCGGGCGCGCATGGTCTCGTCCCAGTAGATCCGCCACCGCCGGAGGGCCCGGCCGGCTGGTCGTCAGGCGCGCGCGTCCCGGAGCGCGTCTGCCGACTGCTGGGCCACGCGGCGGACATCGCGGTCGGGGTCCCGCAGCATCGCGGTCAGCGTCTGCTCGACGCTGGCCGCGAACTCGCCCTTCTCGTCGCGACCCGAGGTGGTGCCGGCGACGGCGACGGCCGCCAGCGCGCGGGCTCCGGCGGCGCGGACGCGGGGGTGCTCGTCGGTCGTGAGGCGCGCCAGCTTCTTCTGACCGCCCAGGAGGCGCTCGGCGCAGACCCGCGCGCACATCTCGCGGACGCGCCAGGAGGCGTTCGCGAGACCGGCGGTCACGGCCTCGGCCGCGGCGTCGTCCCAGACGTACAGCAGGGCGCGGGCGCCCCACAGCTCGGGCCAGTAGAGCGACGGTGCACCCTTCAGGATCCCGTCGGCGTGCTCGCCGCCGACCGTCAGCAGGAAGGACTCGCCCTCGTAGCCGCCGGTGAGCAGGGCGGCAGCGCGCAGGGCGACGGTCCGCTCCCCCTCGCGGGCGACCTGGGCGCGCAGCCGGTCTTCGAGGGAGTCGGTCAGGGTGACGGGCGGTTCGCTGTCGGGAGTCATGTGGGTCCCCAGAGTACCCGGACGCCGGTCCGGGACCGCCGCTGTCGAGCGGTCCCGGGCGGGGCGTCAGAGGATGAAGAGCATCTCCTGGTAGGTCGGCAGCGGCCACAGGTCGTCGGCGATGATGCTCTCGATGGTGTCCGCGGCCGTGCGGACCGCGTTCATCGCCGGCAGCAGCGTGTCCTTCGCGTGCTGCGCCTCCGCGAGGGCGTCGTGCGCGACCTCCTCGGCGAGCGCCGAGGTGAGCGTCGCGAGGGCGGCCCGCAGGGCGGTGACGGAGTCGCCGACCTCGGTGAGCGGCGCGAGGTCGGCCTCGACCCCGGCCGCCTTCAGTGCTCCCACGTTCACCGCGAGCTCCGTCTGGTGCCGTACGGCCGCGGGCAGGATGGAGGTCCTGCCCATCTCGAGCGTGAGCCGCGCCTCGACGCCGATGCTGAGGCTGTACTGCTCGAGGCCGATCTCGTACCGGCTGTGCATCTCGCGGTGATTGAACACCCGGTACTTCTCGAACAGCGCCAGGGCCTCGTCCGTGATCAGCTCGGGCAGGGCGTCCAGCGTGGTGCGCAGGTTCGCCAGACCGCGTCGCTCCGCCTCGACGGGCCAGGCGTCCGCGTAGCCGTCGCCGTTGAAGACGACAGCGCCGTGCTCGGTGATGATGCGGGTCAGCAGCTCCTGCACGGCCGTGTCGAAGTCGGCGCCGTCGGCGACCGCGTTCTCGAGCTCGGTCGCCGCGTAGTCGAGCGAGTCGGCCATGATCGTGTTGATCGTGACCATCGGGCCGCTCACCGACTGCATCGATCCCGGTGCGCGGAACTCGAAGCGGTTGCCCGTGAAGGCGAACGGGCTGGTGCGGTTGCGGTCACCCGGGTCCGTCGGCAGGACGGGGAGGGTGTCGACTCCGATCTGCATCGTGCCTTTGCCCTTCGACGAGGTCGCCGGGCCCTTCGCGAGCTGCTCGAAGACGTCGCCGAGCTGGTCGCCGAGGAAGATCGAGATGATCGCCGGCGGCGCCTCGTTGGCGCCCAGGCGGTGGTCGTTCGAGGCCGATGCGACCGAGGCGCGCAGCAGCCCGCCGTAGAGGTGCACCGCGCGGATGACCGCGGCGCAGAAGACGAGGAACTGCGCGTTCTCGTGCGGGGTGTCGCCCGGGACGAGGAGGGAGCCGAGCTCGCTGTTGCCGAGCGAGAAGTTGACGTGCTTGCCCGAGCCGTTGACGCCCTGGAACGGCTTCTCGTGGAAGAGGCACTCCATCCCGTGCTTCTTGGCGATCGTCTTGAACGTGGTCATCAGCAGCTGCTGGTGGTCGGCCGCGATGTTGCCGCGCTCGAACATCGGCGCGATCTCGAACTGGCCGGGCGCCACCTCGTTGTGCCGGGTCTTCGCGGGGATGCCGAGCTTGAACAGCTCCCGCTCCGTGTCCATCATGAAGCCGAGCACACGCTCCGGGATCGCGCCGAAGTAGTGGTCGTCGAACTCCTGGCCCTTGGGCGGCGTGGTGCCGAAGAGGGTGCGCCCGGCGTTCAGCAGGTCGGGCCGCGCGAGGAAGAAGTGCCGGTCGATCAGGAAGTACTCCTGCTCGGGTCCGCAGAAGGACACGATCTTCGCCGGATCCGCGTGCCCGAAGAGCGTGAGGATCCGCGCGGCGTGCTCGCCCATCGCCTGCTGCGAGCGCAGCAGCGGCGTCTTGTGGTCGAGCGCCTCCCCCGTCATCGAGACGAACACGGTGGGGATGCAGAGGGTGTTGCCGTTCGGGTTCTCGAGGACGTACGCCGGGCTCGTGACGTCCCACCCGGTGTAGCCGCGGGCCTCGAAGGTGTTGCGCAGGCCGCCGTTGGGGAAGCTCGAGGCGTCCGGCTCGCCCTGGACCAGCGTCTTGCCGGCGAACTCCGCGAGGGCGGAGCCGTCGCCGACGGGCTCGAAGAACGAGTCGTGCTTCTCGGCGGTCAGGCCCGTGAGCGGATAGAACACGTGCGCGTAGTGCGTCGCGCCCTTCTCGAGCGCCCAGTCCTTCATGGCCGAGGCGACGGCGTCGGCGACCAGCGGGTCGAGCTTCGCTCCGTGCTCGATCGTGGCCATGACCGACTTGAAGACCGACTTCGGCAGTCGCTGGCGCATCACGATGGTGCTGAAGACGTTCTCGCCGAAGATCTGCCCGGGCGCCTCCGCGTCGGTGAAGCTGACGGCCGGGGGCACGTACGCCTCGACGTCCTTGATCGCATCGCGACGAACCGTGTTCCCACTCATTGCTGCTCCTCTGCCCGGCCCTCAGCGGCCCGTCGGGTCGCGGGTCGCTCCGGCTCACGCTACGGACGGGGTGTGGCGGCGGCGTTTCGGGGGCGTGACGGTCTCTCACCGATACCGACCTCCATGACGGGCGGCCGCTCCGCAGCCCCTACGTCTCTCTGGCAGCTCGAAGAACCGCTCCTCCGCTTCCATCAGGGCACGGTGCTCCCACGCGCGTGAGGAGCGCGCACATGCTCACCAGTCGGCGGGCCCAGCGCTCCCCGCGGGGTACTCCTCGAGGGGAGCCTCGCCGCGCGCCCACTCGGTGAGCACCGGAGTGACGATGCGCCAGCACTGCTCCGCCACGTCGCCCGGCACCGACAGCAGCGTGTCGCCCTGGAGGATCCCGGCCAGGACCTGCGCATAGGGGTCGAGCGTGGCCGTCCCGGGCTGCGCCTCGAGCGTCACCCGCTCGAGGTCGGTGAGATCGTCGGCCGAGTTCACGAAGAGGTCGAGGTGCACGTCGCCGCCCTTCAGCGACATGCGCAGGACCGTCCCGGCCTCCTCAGCCGCACCGCGCAGGCCCCGGGGAGGCGTCGCGGGACGGAAGTGCACCGCGACCTCGGAGCGCGGGTCGCCGATCCCCTTGCCGGAGCGCAGCAGGAACGGGACCCCGGCCCAGCGGGGCGAGTCGATCTGCAGCAGCACCTGGGCGAGCGTCTCGGTGCCGGCGGAGGGGTCGACGTCGGGCTCGTCGACGTACGAGGGGAAGAAGCGGCCGTCCACGCGACCCTCGGTGTAGCGGGCGCGGCGAGCGGAGGAGGGATCGTCCCGCCACAGCCGGACGGCTCCGAGCACCTCGGCCATCCGCTCGTGGACGTCGCGCGCGACGATCTCGTCGGGTCGCTCCATCGTGGTGAGGGCGAGCACCATCAGGAGGTGGCTCTGCAGCATGTCCCGCAGCGCACCGGTGCCGTCGTAGAACGCGGCGCGCCCCTCGATCCCCAGCGTCTCGTCGTAGACGATCTCGATCTTCTCGATGTTCTCGGCGTTCCAGCTCGACTCGAGCAGCCGGTTGCCGAAGCGCAGTCCGAGCATCCCCATCACGGTGGTGTTGCCGAGGAAGTGGTCGATGCGCCAGAGGCGGCCCTCGGGGAGGACGGCAGCGAGCGCGGTGTTCAGGGCGACCGCGTCGTCGAGGTCCTCGCCGAACGGCTTCTCGATGGCGACGACGAGGTCGTCGGGGAGCTCGATCGCGGCGAGCGAGTCGGCGACGGCGTGGCCCATGGCGGGCGGGAGGGCGACGTAGAGCACCGGAGCCGACGGGCACGCGTCGAGCAGGGCCTTCAGCTGCTCCGGGTCGGAGGCGTCGGTCGCGACGAAGAAGGCGCGCGAGACCAGCGACTCGACGGTGTGCGCTGACGTCCCGGCGGTCTCGAGGCTGCGCCGGACGAGCGCCTTCCACTCGTCGTCGCTCTGCGGCGTCCGCGCGGCGCCGATCAGCGTGAGCTCGGAGGCGCGGGCGAGCTCCGCCACCCGGCCGAGGCCCGGGATGAGCAGCCGCTCAGTGAGATCGCCGCCCGCTCCGAGGATCGCGATGGTGCGCTGCGTCCCCTCGAGCGTGGTGGCCTCGGGGATTCCGGCCTGATCGGTCATCGTGTCTCCTTCGTGGGATCGTGACGTCGCGCCGCACCACCGCCTGCACCGGTCTGCGATTCCGGGCGCGTCGGTGGTATCCGACTTCTGCAGTGTTCCGGACCCACCTGACCGTCCGGCCCACGACACTCGGCGAGGGGGTCTCAGGCGGCGCCGCGCTCCACGGCCGCGGCCACCCTCCGCAGCGCCGCGAGCACCGTGCGCACCGGCGTCCGGGCGAGTGCGTCGGGGCGGGCCAGCACGTCGACGTGGCGGACGAGCGAGGCGCCGACGACCGGCCGCAGCACCATCCCGTCGACGGCGAGCGCGGCCGCCGTGATCCGCGGCATCACGGCGAGGGCGGCGCCGGCGCGGACGACGTGCGCCGCGACCGAGAACTCGTTGATCCGGTGCTCGATCCGGGGCGACTCGCCGATCAGGGCGCCGAGGTGCTCGAGGACCCCGGTGAGCGGGAAGCCCTCGTGCGTCGAGATCCAGCGCTCGGTGCGCAGCTGCTCGGGCCGGATGCCGGCCTGGGCGGCGAGCGGGTGATCGGCGGGCAGGGCGATGTCGAGGGGCTCGACGACGAGCGGAGTCACGACGAGGCGGGCGAGGGGCCACGGCGGGTCGTGGGCCAGGCGGTGGGCGATTACAAGGTCGTGGTCGGCGGTGAGGCCCGCGAACGCGTCCTGGGCGACGTCTGCGTCGGCGAGCGAGACGCGCGGGCGGCCGTCGAGCTCCCGCAGCAGCGGGCCGAACAGGGCGAGTCCCGCGCTGTGGAAGGCCGAGAGGCCGACCGACCGCTCCTCCTGCTCGAGGAACGACTCGACCGCGTCCCGCGCCTGGGCGAGAGCCTCCTCCACCCGCGTCGACGCGACGGCGAGGGCCTCCCCCGCCTCGGTGAGCACGAGCCTGCGGCCGTCCTTGACCGTCAGCGGCACCGGGATCGCGGCCTGCAGCGCCGCGAGCTGCTGAGAGACGGCCGAGGGGCTGACGTGCATCGCGGTCGCGACGGCCGCGACGCTCCCGCGGTCGCCGAGTTCGCGGAGGAGGCGGAGTCGAGTCGGATCCACGAGTCCTTCCTAATGCAACGATGCAGGAGATACCCGTTGTTCTTCCGCGTTCCCGCCCGCGACAGTGGTCGCATGGCCCCGCGCACCCGCTCCGAACCCGTCGTCGACCTCCTCCTGATCGGCGTCGCCGCGGTCTGGGGTGCGAGCTTCCTCGCCGCGAAGGATCTCGCCGCCGAGACGGGGGTCCCGTCCGCCGTGGCACTCCGCTTCCTCGTCGCGGCGATCGCGACCGCCCTGGTCTGCGTCGCCCGGAGGGAGCGCCTCCCCCGCGGCCGGGGGCTGCTGATCGCCGCGGTCCTCGGCTGCTCCCAGGCGGTGATCATCGGTCTCGAGACCTGGGGCGTCCACCTCACGTCGGCGACCAACGCGGGCCTGCTGATCAGCTTGGCGCTGGTGATGACGCCGGTCCTCGAGGGCGCCGCCTCGCGCGCCTGGCTCCCCCGCTCGTACTTCGTCGCCGCGGTCGCCGCGGTGGTCGGTGTCGCGCTCCTCGTGTCCGAGGGCGGACTGCGCACCCCGACCTGGGGTGACGGCCTGGTGGTGGCGGCCGCGATCGTTCGGGCGATCCACGTCACGGCGAGTGCGCACCTCACCCGTGGCCGCACCGAGGGATCCCTCGGAGTCGTTCTCGTCCAGATGCTGGTCTGCGCGAGCGCGTTCTCGCTGCTGGCCGGTGGCGACCTGCCCGTCGCCGTCGCGCGCCTGGACGCACACGCCTGGGCCGACGTCCTCTTCCTCGGGCTCCTCTGCTCCCTGTTCGCGTTCGTCGTGCAGCTGTGGGCGGTGCGACGCACGTCGGCGTCGCGCGCGAGCATCCTGATGGGCACGGAGCCCGTGTGGGCGCTGCTGGTCGGAGTCGTGGTCGCGGGCGAGGCGATCGGCCCCGTCGGCGTCTGCGGCGCCGCGCTGATCGTCTCGGCGAGCTACGCGGGTCAGGCGATCGAGCGGCGCCACCGGCGGCGCGGGGCGGTCGCGGCGGCCGAGAGGGAGGCGGCGGCCGTGCCGCTCTGAGCGGGATCCGGGACGACAGAGCGCCGCACGCCGAGCGCCCGCCGCCGGAGTACAGTGCGACGATGCCCCGCCGAGGAACCCGATGACCGCCGTCCGTCTCGTCGCCATCGGCGACTCCTTCACCGAGGGCGTCGGCGACGAGCTGCCCGACGGCACGGCGCGCGGCTGGGCCGATCTCGCCGCGCAGGGCTGGGCGGATGCGACGGGCGAGAGCATCCAGTACGCGAACCTCGCGATCCGCGGGCGCCTGATCGCCCCGATCGTCGCCGAGCAGCTCGAGCCCGCCCTCGCCCTGAAGCCGACGCACCTCTCCTTCAACGGAGGCGGCAACGACATGCTGCGCCCGCGAGCGGACATCGGCAGCATCGCCGACTCCTACCTCCGCGTCCTCGAGCGCTGCGACGAGGAGGGGGTCACCCTGATCGCGCTCGCCGGCGCCGACCCCTCGGCACGGCTGCCCCTCGGCCGGATGATCAAGCGCCGCGGAGACGCGCTGACGGACGCCGTCCTCCGCCGGCTCGACGGCCGTACCGACGTCGTTGTGGCCGACAACTGGAACGACCCGGAGTTCCGGCGCACCGAGCTGTGGTCCGAGGACCGCCTGCACATGGGTCCGCGCGGGCACCACCGGGTCGCCTCGCGCGTGCTGTCCTCGCTCGGACTCACCCCGCCGGCCTCGTGGCAGGCTCTGCCCGAGCAGCCCGCCTCAGCGCCGGGCGGATCGGCGCAGTACTACCGGCAGCACGTCGCGCCCTGGGTGCGCCGCCGACTGGCGGGGACGTCGTCGGGCGACGGACGCTCGGCGAAGTACCCCGAGTTCGTCACCATCGCCCCGACCGCCTGACCTCAGCGCCAGCCGTAGCGCGCCGAGACCGACTTCGCGACGGAGTCGAAGTGCGAGCGGTCGAGCGCCGCGCCCTCGCGCCGCATGCCGGCGGGGTGCACCCGGAACACCCGCTCCGGATCGACGTAGCTCGGGCGCCCCTCCGGGTCCCACGCTCCCGTCCCGATCGGGAGGTAGTCGTCGTGCTGCTTCGAGCTCAGGCGGACCGCGAGCACCGTCCCCGCCTTCTCGACGGCGAGCACCAGCACGGGGCGGTCCTTGCCGCGACCGTCGTCCTCCTCGTAGGGCACCCAGGTCCAGACGATCTCCCCCGGGTCGGGATCCCCGTCGGCGGTCGGCGCGTAGCCGAGGTGGACGCCGCGGACGCGGGTCGGATCGACCTCGGTGGTCCGCCCGACTCCCGTCGCTCCCGGAGCGGCGTCCCGCGCGGTGAGGAAGGGCCGCTGCGCCGTCGGGGCCGTGTCGGGTCGGGAGGCGCTCACCCGCCCCAGCAGCCGGAGGAGGAACGATGCGACCGAGCGTGAGGAGGGCACCCCGGAACCCTAGCCCGGATCGGCGACCCGGCGTCGGACGGCGTGCACGACGAGGAGGGGGTGCCGACTCCGAGGAGCCGGCACCCCCTCCGGGTGGTGCGCGCGGTGGTGCGAGTGCTAGTCCGCCAGGACGTAGCCGTTCTCGCCGTGGATCGCGGTGTCGATGCCCGCGACCTCGTCCTCGTTCTTGACGCGGAATCCGATCGTCTTCTGGATGACCCAGCCGATCAGGAGGGTCATCAGGAACGAGTAGGCCAGGACGGTGAAGGCCGCGAGGGCCTGCTTGCCGAGCTGGTCGAATCCGCCGCCGAGGAACAGTCCGACATCGGTGCCGAAGAAGCCGATGTAGAGCGTTCCGATCAGACCGCCGACGAGGTGGACGCCGACCACGTCGAGCGAGTCGTCGTAGCCGAGCTTGTACTTGAGGTCGATCGCCAGGGCGCAGACCGCACCGGTGATGACGCCGAGGACGATCGCCCAGAACGGCGAGAGGCTGGCGCAGGCCGGGGTGATCGCGACGAGGCCGGCGACGGCACCCGAGGCGGCGCCGACCGAGGTCGGCTTCCCGTCCTTGATCTTCTCGATGACGAGCCAGCCGAGGATCGCCGCGGCGGGGGCGGCGATGGTGTTGAGGAACGCGATGGCCGCGAAGCCGTCGGCCGCGAGCTCGGAGCCGGCGTTGAAGCCGAACCAGCCGAACCAGAGGAGTCCGGCGCCCAGCAGCACGAAGGGCGGGTTGTGCGGCTGGTGCGCACCCTTGGTGAAGTTGACGCGCTTGCCGAGGACGATCGCGAGGGCGAGGGCCGCCGCACCGGCGTTGATGTGGACGGCGGTGCCGCCCGCGAAGTCGATCGCTCCGATGTTGTAGGCGATCCAACCGCCGTCGACGACGCCCTCGTCACCGAGGGTGAAGTTGAAGACCCAGGAGGCGACGGGGAAGTAGACGACGGTCGCCCAGACTCCGGCGAAGACCATCCAGGCGCCGAACTTGGCGCGGTCGGCGATCGCACCAGAGATGAGCGCGACGGTGATGATCGCGAAGGTCGCCTGGAAGGCGGCGAAGGCGAGGACCGGGTAGGCGCCGGTCTGCTCGCCGAGTGCGTCGTCGTAGACGCCCTGCAGGCCGATCTGCGCGACGTCGATCCCGAGGAAGCCGTCGATGCCGACGAAGGAGTCGGTGCCGGCGGGGCCCGCGGGGCCGTTGCCGAAGGCGATCGCGTAGCCGTACAGCACCCACAGCACCCCGATGAGCCCCATGGCACCGAAGCTGAGCATCATCATGCTGATGACGCTCTTGGCGCGGACCAGGCCGCCGTAGAAGAACGCCAGTCCTGGCGTCATCAGCAGCACGAGTGCCGCCGCGATGAGAAGGAAGGCAGTATTGCCTTGATCCATTCTGAAACCTTTCCTCGGGTGCGCAGGAGCGGCCCGGTGAACGCCAGGGCGTCAGCGGAGTCGGGTCGCTTGAGTACGCCCGTCAGTCTGGCGGGGTGAGGTTTCGTGCCGAGGGGTGCCACGTTTCGAACGTGTTACAGGCGGGCCGTCTCGGTAAACAACGCGTTACACGGTGCTGCCAGAGCCCCGTCCGCGAGCGGAGAATCCCTTGAGGGAACCGCGGATCCTACGAGGTCCGCGGATCGCGAGGTCCGCGGCCTACGACGTCCGGGGCCCGAACGGATCCATCGAGGTGAGCGCGATCAAGCGCGACATCGAGCGCAGGTACTTCTTGCGGTAGCCGCCGCTGAGCATGTCGCCGCCGAACACCTCGTCGAGGGCGACTCCCGAGGCCAGCACCGGGATCTGCGCGTCGTAGACCCGGTCGATGAAGGCGACGAGCCGCAGGGCGTCGGTCTGGTCGGTGAGAGCGGTGACGTCGCGGAGCACGATGGCGTCGACTCCCTCGATCACCTTGATGTAGCGCGAGGGGTGAACCGACCCGAGGTGGTCGACCGCCGCCCTGAAGGTGTCGTCCGTGACGACCGCCCCCTCCGGCGCCCGGGCGAGGAGCGCCTCGATCTCGGAGTCGTTGCGCGTGAGGGCGTGGCCCTCGATCTCGCGGCGGCGGTAGTCGGTGCCGTCGATCCGCATGGTGCGGAAGTGCTCGGCCATCGCCGAGATCTCGCGCAGGAAGTCCGCGGCGGCGAACCGCCCCTCCCCCAGTGCGTTCGGCGGGGTGTTCGAGGTCGCGGCGATCCGGGTACCGGAGGCGACCAGCTCGCCCAGCAGGCGGGTCATCAGCATCGTGTCGCCCGGGTCGTCCAGCTCGAACTCGTCGATGCAGAGCAGCGCCGAGCCCTTGAGCAGCGACACCGTCGCCGCATAGCCGAGGGCGCCGACGAGGGCGGTGTACTCGATGAAGGTGCCGAAGTAGGTGCGACCGGGGACCGCGTGCCAGATCGCCGCGAGCAGGTGCGTCTTGCCGACTCCGAAGCCGCCGTCGAGGTAGACGCCGGGCTTCACCTCCGGCGCCTTCTTGCGGCCGAAGCCGAAGAACCCGCCCCCGCCGCCGCGGGAACCGCCGCCCGCTGCGAAGGCGCGCAGGGCCTCGACGGCCTCGGCCTGCGAGGGGTGCTCGGGGTCCGGACGGTAGCTCTCGAACGTCGCGCCCTCGAACTGCCGGGGCGGGACGAGGGTCGACGCGATCTCGTGCCCGCTGATCTGAGGCGATCGAGCGGTGAGACTGCTCGTGGATCGGACGTCGTCGTGGGTCACGCGCACCTCGCATCATGCGTCCGGAGGGGCCGGCCGCGGGGGTCCGACAGGGTGTCGGAGTACTGTGTCGAACTCTTACGGCGCCTTCCGTGCACCCGCACCGCGGGGCGCGTACTGTCGCTGAAGGGCGGGCTCCAGCGTAGCCCGATCCCGGAATCACGCCCGCGCTCCGCGCACCACCCTGGAGGTCCTCCTTGTCCGTTGAACTCGATCCGTCGCCGAAGTTCGCCGCCTACGCGCACCCCGAACGACTCGTCAGCGGTGAGTGGCTCGAGCAACGGCTCGGCACACCCGGTCTGGTGGTCGTCGAGTCCGACGAGGACGTCCTGCTCTACGAGACCGGCCACATCCCCGGCTCCGTCAAGATCGACTGGCACACCGACCTCAACGACCCGGTCGAGCGCGACTACATCGACGGCGCGGCCTTCGCCGCTCTCGCCGGCGGCAAGGGGATCTCGCGCGACAGCACCGTCGTGATCTACGGCGACAAGAACAACTGGTGGGCCGCCTACGCCCTCTGGGTCTTCACCCTCTTCGGCCACGAGGACGTCCGCCTCCTCGACGGCGGTCGCGACAAGTGGATCGCCGACGGCCGCCCGATCACGACCGAGGCCTCGACCCCCGAGGCGGTCGAGCACCCCGTCGTCGAGCGCCGCGACGCCGACATCCGCGCCTTCAAGGAGGACGTGCTCGCCCACTTCGGCAACCCGCTGATCGACGTGCGCTCCGCCGAGGAGTTCTCGGGCGAGCGCACGACCGCTCCCGCCTACCCGGAGGAGGGCACCCTCCGCGCCGGCCACATCCCGAGCGCGCAGAACGTGCCGTGGGGCAAGGCCGCGGCCGAGGACGGGACCTTCCGCGGCCTCGACGAGCTGAACGGGATCTACCGCGACGGCGCCGGCCTCGAGGAGGGCGACACCGTCATCGCCTACTGCCGCATCGGCGAGCGCTCCTCGCACACCTGGTTCGTGCTGACCCACCTCCTCGGCTTCGAGGGCGTCAAGAACTACGACGGCTCGTGGACCGAGTGGGGCAGCGCCGTGCGCGTCCCGATCGTCAAGGGCTCCGAGCCCGGCGAGGCCCCCGCGCCCCGCTGACGATCCGCCCGAGGACCCCGCCCGTCTCGACGGTCGGGGTCCTCTTCTCTGAGAGAATGACCCCTGATGACCTACGAACTGCCCTCTGCGCTCCGCGACATCCGCGACGAGTTCCTCGCCCTCGAGAAGCCGGAGCGTCTGCAGCTCCTCCTCGAGTTCTCGAACGAGCTGCCCGAGCTGCCCGAGCGCTACCGCGACCACCCCGATCTCTTCGAGCGCGTCGAGGAGTGCCAGTCCCCGGTCTTCATCGTCGTCGAGTTCGACGGCGAGCTGATCCACCTGCACGCGACCGCTCCGCGCGAGGCGCCGACCACCCGCGGCTTCGCGTCGATCCTGGCGCAGGGCCTCGACGGCCTCACCGCCGAGCAGGTGCTCGCCGTCCCCGACGACTTCCCGCAGACCATCGGCCTGTCGGAGGCGGTGTCACCGCTGCGCCTGCGCGGGATGAGCGCCCTGCTCGGCCGCACCAAGCGGCAGATCCGCGCGCACCTGGCCGCATGATCCTCCGGCCCCTCCTGCCCGCCGGCGAGCCGGTGCGTCTCGGCGAGGAGGGGGCGCGCAGGGCCCTCGAGGAGGCGTACCGCCCGCCGGACGCGCTCCGCGTGCGCCTCAACATGATCGCGAGCGTCAACGGCTCGAGCATCGGCTCCGACGGCACCAGCGAGACGCTGACGAACCGCGTCGACCGGACGATCCTGGGCGTCATCCGCGCGCAGGCCGATGTCGTGCTGGTCGGTGCGGCGAGCGTGCGCGCCGAGGGCTACCGCGTCCCGAAGCGCGTGCCGCTGGCGATCGCGTCGGTGTCCGGAGATCTGGCGGGTCACCGCCTCGAGCTGCAGGAGGGCGCGCGCGTGCTCCTGCTGGTGCCGGAGTCGCGCCGTCCTGTCCACGATCTCCCCCGCGGAGTCGAGGTCGTCGAGGTCCCCGGTGACGGCGGCCGTCTCAGCGTCGATGCGATGCTCGACGCGCTCGCCGACCTCGGACTGCACCGGGTCGTCTGCGAGGGCGGAGCGACGCTCTCGGGCCAGTTCCTCGCGTCCGGCCGGGTCGACGAGATCTGCCTGACCACTGCCCCGCGAATCGTACTGCCCGGGCTTCCGGTCGCCGCGACGGGCGCCGTGGTCGACGATCGCTACGCCCTGACGCTGCTGGCGGTCGACGACTCCGGCTTCAGCTACGCGCGCTGGGGCCGAGCCGACTGAGGCCCAGACGTGCCAGCCAGCCCTCGACCGACGACTCCCACAGCTCCGGATCGTCGTTCCACAGCCGCGTGTGACGCGCACCGTGGAAGAGCACCGGCTCGACCAGGTCCGGGCGGACTGCGGCGAGAGCCTCCGACGGCCCGCTGGGGACGAAGTCGTCGTCGACGCTGTGCATCAGGAGGATCGGAGTCGTCAGCTCGGCGGCCCGCGTGACGAGGTCGAGACCCGCCAGCGGGATCGCGGAGCTCTGACCGGTCAGTGCCGTCGACCACGGCCGCTGCATCACCGTGATGGCGAGCGCTGCGATGACGGGCGGGATGCCGCGCAGGCGCGCCTGACCGCGCAGCGTCTCCCGCCAGTCGATCACCGGGGAGTCAAGCACGAGGCCGGCGACGAGTGCCCGGCGCGAGGAGCGCAGGACGGTCTGCAGGGCGATGGCGCCGCCCATCGACCAGCCGACGAGGACGACCGAGCGGGCTCCGCGCTGCTCGGCGAAGCGGATCGCGGCGTCGACGTCGCGCCACTCGGTGTCGCCCAGTCCGTAGCGCCGGTCAGGACTCGCCGGAGCGTCGCCGTCGTTGCGGTAGGAGACGACGAGCGAGGTGAGGCCCGACCGGTGGAGGACGTCGACACCGCGGAGGGTCTCCTCCCGCGTGGTCGCCCGGCCGTGCACGTGCACGGCCCACACGTCGCCGAGGCCGTCGGGGCCGGGGAAGAGCCAGGCGGGCGCGACGCCGAACTGCGTCGGCACCTCCTCCGTGGTGAACGGAAGTCCCGTCTCGCGGGGGCCGAGCAGGAGCCAGCCGTTGATCCGGGCGCGGGCTCCCGCCCGGAGGCTCCCCCGGTCGACGCGCTCGAGCTCGCGGACGACGCGGCCGTTCCGGGTCTCGAGGAGCTGTCCGACGCGGGCGTGCCCGCGACCCCGGTCGAACCAGAGGCTGAACCCGCCGCGCACCGCCGAGTCGGCGTCGGCCGCCAGCTCGATCTCACCCGCGTCGGGACGGACGGCGAGGACGCGGGCGTCCTGGGAGCGGCGGGACGGCGGGATGACGACCCCGCGGACGAAGGCGGCGACGAGCGCCGAGGCGCCGACCGCGCCCGTCGCGACGAGGGAGGGGATCGCGAGGATCCCGAGGAGCAGGAGGCCGGCTCGACGCCCGCCCTCCGCGGCGTGCCTGCGGGCTTCGGGCATGCGGGAACTCTAGTCTGCGAAGGTGCCCGAATTCTCAGCGCCGTCTCAGCTCCCGGACGAGTTCCGGGTCGCGGCGGAGTCGATCCGCGCGGTCTCGCCGCGGTCCGAACTGACCGTCTCCGAGATCACCTCGCCGACCGGCCTCGCCCCCTGGGCGCTCGCGCTCTCGGGTGACGTCTCGCCGAGAGCGCACGGCCGCGACTCCGAGCTGGGCACAGGGCGGTTCATCCTGCTCTACGACCCCGACGAGCCCGAGCAGTGGGGCGGTCCCTTCCGCGTCGTCTGCTTCGCGCAGGCTCCGCTCGAGATCGAGATCGGCACGGATCCGTTCCTCGCCGAGGTCGCCTGGTCGTGGCTGATCGACGCGCTCGACGTCCGCGGTGCGACCTACACCGCCGCGTCCGGCACGGCGACGAAGGTCCTCTCGACCGGATTCGGCGAGCTCGCCGCCCAGGGCGACGGTGCGCAGATCGAGATCCGCGCCTCGTGGAGCCCCGATGATGCACAGCTCGCCGCGCACGTGGAAGGCTGGGGCGAGCTGTTGTGCATGCTGGCGGGCCTCCCACCGGTCTCGGGCGACGGCGTGACCTCACTCGCCTTCCGACGGAACAATCGTGACTGACTACCGCGTCCTCTCCACCCCCGACGAATTCCGCGCCGCGGTCGACGCCCTCGCGGCGGGTCACGGACCCGTCGCCGTCGACGCCGAGCGGGCCTCCGGCTTCACCTACTCGCAGCGCGCGTACCTGATCCAGGTGTACCGGAGGGGCGCCGGCGCGTTCCTCTTCGACCCGCCCGCCATCGGCCGCATGGACGCCCTGCAGGCTGTCATCGGCGACGAGGAGTGGGTGCTGCACGCGGCGAGCCAGGATCTCGCGTGCCTGCGCGAGGTCGGCCTCGATCCGACGCGGATCTTCGACACCGAGCTCGCCGCCCGGCTCCTCGGGTTGCCCAGGGTGGGGCTCGGCGCCGTCGTCGAGGACCTCCTCGGCATCCATCTCGCCAAGGAGCACTCGGCCGCCGACTGGTCGACCCGGCCGCTCCCGCAGAGCTGGCTGGTCTACGCGGCGAAAGACGTCGAGCTCCTCGTCGATCTGCGCGACCGGATGGAGGAGATGCTCATCGAGGCGCGCAAGACGCGCATCGCCCGCGAGGAGTTCGAGGCGACCCTCCGCCGGCAGCCGAAGGTCGCGCCGCCCGACCCGTGGCGCCGTCTCTCCGGTGTGCACTCCCTCCGCGGGCTCCGTCCCCTCGCCGTGGCCCGCGAGCTCTGGCTGGCCCGCGACGCCTTCGCCCGCGAGCGCGACATCGCGCCGGGGCGCCTGATCCCCGACGCCTCGATCATCGCCGTCGCTCGCAACATCCCCACCAGCGTCAGCCAGCTCTCGGGCCGGCGGGACTTCACCGGTCGCGCGAGCCGCGGCGAGGTCGAGCGCTGGTGGTCGGCGATCGAGCGCGGCACCACCACGGAGGACCTGCCGAGCGCGGTCCGCCCGGCGGCCGACACCCTGCCGCCGCCTCGCGCCTGGGGCGATCGCAATCCCGCCGCCGACGCGCGCCTGAAGGCCGGACGCGCCGTGGTCATCGAGATCGCGGAGCTGCTGTCCCTCCCGGTCGAGAACCTGCTCACTCCCGACCTGCTCCGCCGGCTCGCCTGGAGCCCGCCGGAGCCGCTCGACACGGCGTCCATCGCCGCCGAGCTCGAGCGCGCCGGCGCCCGGCCCTGGCAGATCGACGCCACAGCGGCGTCCCTCGCCACAGCGTTTGTCGAAGCGGCCCAAGCCCCGCCGGAGAGCACGGAAAGCGCTTCGTAGGAAGCGGCAAAGGATTCCGGCGCGGTTCGCGCCCTTCCTACGATCGACGACGACCGTGAGTTCCTGGGAGGCATTGTGGCCGAGAGATCCGAAGTCGTTTTCGTCGATGGAGTCCGTACTCCGTTCGGGCGAGCCGGTGAGAAGGGCATGTACTGGCAGACCCGTGCCGACGACCTCGTCGTCAAGGCGATGATCGGTCTGCTGGAGCGCAACGCCTCGCTCCCGAAGGAGAGGGTCGACGAGGTCGCCATCGCCGCGACCACGCAGCAGGGCGACCAGGGCCTGACCCTGGGGCGCACGAGCGCTCTCCTCGCAGGGCTGCCCCGCTCCGTCCCCGGCTACGCGATCGACCGGATGTGCGCCGGAGCGATGACCTCCGTCACGACGACGGCGGGCGGCATCGCGTTCGGCGCGTACGACGTCGTCATCGCCGGCGGTGTCGAGCACATGGGCCGCCACCCGATGGGCTTCAACGCCGATCCGAATCCGCGCTTCCTCTCCGAGCGGCTCGTCAGCGAGGACGCTCTGAACATGGGCAAGACGGCGGAGCGCATCCACGACCGCTTCCCCCAGCTCACCAAGGAGCGCTCCGACCGCTACGCGCTGCGGAGCCAGCAGAAGCTCGCGGCCGCCTACGCCGCAGGCCACGTGCAGCCCGACCTGGTGCCCGTCGCTACGCGCAGCGCCTCCGGCTGGGGCCTCGCCACCGCCGACGAGGCGCCGCGGCCCGAGACGACGCTCGAGGGTCTCGCGGGTCTTCGCACCCCGTTCCGTCCGCACGGACGCGTGACGGCGGGCAACTCCTCCGGACTCAACGACGGCGCCGCCGTCTCGCTGCTCGCGAGCGCCGACGCCGCGAAGGAGCTCGGGCTGCCGACGAAGATGCGGCTGGTGAGCTTCGCGTTCGCCGGAGTCGAGCCCGAGATCATGGGCATCGGCCCGGTCCCCTCCACCGAGAAGGCTCTGAAGAAGGCCGGACTCGGCATCGAGGACATCGGTCTGTTCGAGCTCAACGAGGCGTTCGCCGTGCAGGTCCTCTCGTTCCTCGACCACTTCGGCATCGACGACGACGACGAGCGGGTCAACGAGTACGGAGGCGCGATCGCGGTCGGCCACCCGCTCGCCTCCTCGGGGGTCCGCCTGATGATCCAGCTCGCCCGCCAGTTCGAGGCGCACCCCGAGGTGCAGTACGGACTGACGGCCATGTGCGTGGGGCTCGGCCAGGGCGGCACCGTCGTCTGGGAGAACCCGCACTTCGACGGCAAGCGCGCCAAGCGGAAGGGACGCTGACCCATGCTCGAAGGATTCGAGGATCTCGTCGACGTCGCCGAGGGCGAGGTCGTCACGCACTCCTACGTGCGCGACGTGCCCCTGGCCAGCGGACGGGTCATCGCGCTCATCACGCTCGACAACGACCGCGACCACACCCGTCCGAGCACCTTCGGGCCCGCGGGCCTGTTCGAGCTGGCCGACGTGCTGATCGCGCAGAAGGCGAGGGCCGCGGCCGGCGACATCCAGGGCGTCGCCGTCACCGGGAAGCCGTTCATCCTCGCCGCGGGCGCCGACCTGAGCAAGGTCGGCAGCATCCCGAGCCGCGAGCTCGGGCGCCAGCTCGCCCGTCTCGGCCACCGCACCCTAGGGATGCTCAGCGACCTCGGCGTCCCCTCGTTCACTTTCATCAACGGGCTCGCGCTCGGCGGCGGCACCGAGATCGCCCTGAACGCCGACTACCGCACGGTCGACTCGTCCATCGCCGCCCTCGGCCTGCCCGAGGTCTTCCTCGGCATCATCCCCGGCTGGGGCGGCGCGTGGCTGCTGCCGAACCTCATCGGCATCGAGAACGCCCTCAAGGTCGTGGTCGAGAACCCGCTCAAGAACAACCGGACTCTCAAGGGCCAGGAGGTCTTCGACCTCGGTATCGCGGACGCGATCTTCCCGCCCTCGGCGTTCCTCGAGGACTCCCTCCGCTGGGCCGACGGAGTGCTCGGCGGCACGGTGAAGGTCGACCGGCCGAACGCCCCCGGGAGGCTCGAGCGCCTCGTGAAGTGGGACGTCGCGATCTCGATCGCGCGCAAGCAGCTCGAGTCGAAGATCGGCACGGTGGCGGCCTCGCCGTACCGCGCTCTGGATCTCCTGAAGGCCGCGAAGAACACGACCAAGGAGGAGGGCTTCGCCGCCGAGGACGAGGCGCTGGCCGACCTCGTCTCGGGCGATCAGTTCCGCGCGAGCATCTATGCGTTCGACCTCGTGCAGAAGCGCGCCAAGCGCCCGGCCGGGGCGCCGGACAAGTCCCTGGCGAAGCCGGTCTCGAAGGTCGGAGTCGTCGGAGCGGGCCTCATGGCCACCCAGTTCGCCCTCCTCTTCCTGCGCCGACTGCAGGTGCCCGTGGTCATCACCGATCTCGATCAGGAGCGCGTCGACAAGGGCGTCGCCACCATCGTCCGCGAGATCGACACGCTGCTGTCGAAGGGCAGGATCTCCCCCGACGAGTCGAACCGCCTCCGCGGTCTGATCACCGGCACCACCGACCGCGCCGACTTCGCCGATGCCGACTGGGTCATCGAGGCCGTCTTCGAGGAGCTGTCGGTCAAGCAGGAGGTCTTCGCCGACATCGAGCGCTACGTCTCCCCCACCGCGGTGCTGGCGACGAACACGTCGTCGCTCTCCGTCGAGCGGATCGGCGAGCGGCTCGCGCACCCGGAGCGCCTCGTCGGGTTCCACTTCTTCAACCCGGTCGCGGTCATGCCGCTGATCGAGGTCGTGCGCACCCCGCACACCGACGACAAGACCCTCTCGACCGCGATGGTGACGGCGGCGAAGCTGAAGAAGAACGCCGTGATCACCCGCGACACCCCCGGCTTCGTCGTCAACCGGCTCCTGGCCAAGGTCCTCGGCGAGGCGATGCACGCCGTCGACACGGGCACGCCCTTCGAGACCGTCGAGCAGTCGCTGGCGCCCTTCGGACTCCCGATGACCCCGTTCGAGCTGCTCGAACTGGTCGGCCTCAAGGTCGGCGCGCACGTGCTCGACACCCACCACGCCGCATTCCCCGACCGCTTCTTCGACAGTGCGAACCTGCACCGCCTCGCCGAGCTCGGGCACGTCTTCGAGCGCGACACGAAGGGGCGGGTGAAGGGCGTCGACAAGCGGGCGGTCGCGATCGTCGCGGGCGGCACCGAGCCGATGACGGCCGAGGAGCTCCGGCTCCGCGTCGAGACGGGTCTCGCCGACGAGGTGAAGCGGATGCTCGACGACGACGTGGTGCACGCCGCGGAGGACATCGACCTGTGCCTCATCCTCGGCGCCGGCTACCCGTTCCAGATGGGTGGCCTCACGCCCTACCTCGACCGTGTCGGGGCGAGCGAGCGCGCGTTCGGCGACACGTTCCACCACCCGGTGATCCGCGGCGTCGCCTGACGGCACCCGGCCCGGCGCCTGCGCGAGTCGCGGTGGCCGGGCCGTCTGCGTGCCGCGGTGCGATCTGGAGGCAGCCGTCCGGTCTGCAGGCGCCGGTGCGATCTGCAGGCGCCGGTGCGGCTCGCAGGACATCCGCCTCGCATCGCCCGATCCACACGGAGGGAAGCGCTCTCGCGCTCAGAACTCCTGCAGGTCGCACCCTGTCCTGCAGACCGCACCCGATCCAGCGGTACCGACCGCGTCGGTGGTGGGTCCTACCCTGCGGTCATGACTCGCACCGTGTACTACGTCGCCTCCTCCCTCGACGGCTTCATCGCCGATGACGACGACGGCCTCGACTGGCTCCTCCAGTTCGGCTTCGACGCCTTCCAGGAGCACTACGACCGCTTCCTCGCCGGAGTAGGAGCCGTCGTCATGAGCTCCACGACCTACGAGTCCGTTCGGCGCGAGGAGCCGTGGCCGTACTCGATCCCCGCCTGGGTGCTGACGTCGGCGCCGCGCGAGTCCTCACCCGGCGCCGATGTCCGCTTCGCCGACGGAGGAGTGACCGAGCTCCTGCCGGCGATCCGCGAGAGCGCCGGCACCGGCGACGTCTGGGTGGTCGGCGGCGGCGTCGTCGCGGCGCAGTTCGCCGAGGCTTCGGCCCTCGACGAGCTCCGCGTCACCGTGATGCCGGTGCTCCTCGGGAGCGGTCGACCGCTCCTCCCGTTCCGCCGCACGATTCCGCTCGAGCTCACCGGCACGAAACCGTTCGCCGGTGGTGCGGTCGAGCTGGTCTACCGCTTCTGAGCGGGCTCAGTCGCTCCGTGCGTCGTCGTGGGCCTCGACCTCTTCGGGCAGCGGGCGGGCGACGGGGATCTTGCTGCCGAGCACCTGTGCGACGACGTCGCGGGCGATGTGCTGCGGAGTCAGCCCGACGTCCTCGAGGATCTCCTCGCGCTTAGCGTGGTCGAGGAACTGGTCGGGCAGGCCGAGCTCGGTCACCGCGGTGTCGACACCGGCCTCGCGCAGATCCTGACGGATCCGCGTCCCGATGCCGCCGACGCGCACGCCGTCCTCGATCGACACGAGGATCCGGTGATCGCGGGCGAGCTCGATGATGCTCTTCGGCACCGGCACGACCCAGCGGGGATCGACGACGGTCGCGCCGATCCCCTGCGCCGCGAGGCGCCGGGCGACGTCGAGACCCATGGTCGCCATCGGTCCGACCGTGACGATCAGCACGTCCTGGCGCTCGGCGCGCGACAGCACGTCGACCCCGTCGTCGAGGCGCTCGATCGCATCGATCTCGTCTCCGACGTCGCCCTTCGAGAAGCGCACGACGGTGGGGGCGTCGGTGACACCGACGGCCTCGCGCAGCTCCTCGCGCAGGCGCACGGAGTCGCGCGGCGCTGCGAGGCGGATGTTCGGCACCACCTGCAGGATCGCGAGATCCCACATGCCGTGGTGACTCGGCCCGTCCGGTCCCGTGACACCGGCCCGGTCGAGGACGAAGGTGACGCCGGCGCGGTGCAGCGCCACGTCCATCAGGATCTGGTCGAAGGCGCGGTTGACGAAGGTCGCGTACAGCGCGACGACCGGGTGCAGGCCACCGAAGGCGAGGCCCGCGGCGGAGGTCACGGCGTGCTGCTCGGCGATGCCGACGTCGAAGACGCGATCGGGGTACTTCTCCGCGAGGCGGTCGAGCCCGACCGGGCGGAGCATCGCGGCGGTGATGCCGACGATCGTCGGATCCTCGTCAGCGAGCGTGACGATCTCCTCCGAGAAGACCGAGGTCCACGAGCTCGCACCGCTCGCGCTCAGCGGCTCGCCCGTCTCGGGGTCGATCTGCCCGACCGCGTGGAACTGGTCGGCGAGGTCCTGGACGGCCGGACCGAAGCCCTTCCCCTTCTGGGTGATCGCGTGGACGATCACCGGCGAGCCGTAGTCCTTGGCCTGCTGGAGCGTCTCCTCCATCGCCGTGAGGTCGTGCCCGTCGATCGGACCCAGGTACTTGATGTCGAGGTTGGAGTACAGCGCTTCGTTGTTGATGAAGCGGCTGAGGAATCCGTGCATCCCGCCGCGGACACCGCGGTAGACGGCCGCGGCGGGCCCGCCGAGTCGCTCCGAGACGGCGCGGGAGCCGCGGTGCAGCGTGCGGTACGAGCGGCGGGTGCGCACTCCGTTGAGGAATCGCGCCATCCCGCCGATCGTAGGGGCGTAGGAGCGCCCGTTGTCGTTCACGACGATGATCAGGCGGCGGGAGTTGTCGTCGCTGATGTTGTTCAGCGCCTCCCAGGTCATCCCGCCGGTGAGGGCGCCGTCGCCCACCATCGCCACCACGTGCCGATCGGTCTGACCGGTCATCGTGAAGGCCCGCGAGATGCCGTCGGCCCACGAGAGCGAGCTGGACGCGTGCGAGCTCTCGACGATGTCGTGGGGCGACTCGGAGCGCTGCGGGTAGCCGGCGAGGCCGCCGCGCTGGCGCAGCTTCGAGAAGTCCTGCCGGCCGGTCAGCAGCTTGTGCACGTACGACTGATGACCGGTGTCGAAGATGATCGAGTCGCGCGGCGAGTCGAAGACGCGGTGGATGGCGATCGTCGTCTCGACGACGCCGAGATTCGGTCCGAGGTGACCGCCGGTCTTCGAGACCTCGCGCACGAGGAAGTCGCGGATCTCCTGCGCCAGCGTCTCGAGCTCGGCCGTGGTCAGGCGATCGAGGTCGCGCGGTCCGCCGATGGTCTCGAGAACAGCCATTCGCGCCGCCTTCCGGGTCGAGTGATGGGGAGTGGAGGTCTTGCGAGTCTACGCACGGAGGCCCCCGGGAACAGGTGTGCGCCTCCCCCTTGCGGGAAGGCGCACACCTTGCTCGGTCTCGATCAGACGAGCGAGCGGAGGACGTACTGCAGGATGCCGCCGTTGCGGTAGTAGTCGGCCTCACCGGGCGTGTCGATGCGCACCACGGCGTCGAACTCGATCGGCTGCCGGCCCTCGGCCGAGTGCTCGGTCGGCACGGCGACGACGTGGACCGTCTTCGGCGTGACTCCCTCGTTCAGCGCCTCGATGCCCGAGATGCTGATCGACTCGGTACCGTCGAGTCCGAGCGACGCCCAGGTCTCGCCGGCGGGGAACTGCAGCGGGACGACACCCATGCCGATGAGGTTCGAGCGGTGGATCCGCTCGAAGCTCTCGACGATGACGGCCTTGACGCCGAGGAGGCTCGTGCCCTTGGCCGCCCAGTCGCGCGACGAGCCGGAGCCGTACTCCTTTCCGCCGAGGATGACGAGCGGAGTGCCCGAGGCCTGGTAGTTCTGCGACGCGTCGTAGATGAACGACTGCGGGGCGTCGGCCTGCGTGAAGTCGCGGGTGTAGCCGCCCTCCACTCCGTCGAGCAGCTGGTTCTTCAGGCGGATGTTCGCGAACGTGCCGCGGATCATCACCTCGTGATTGCCGCGACGCGAGCCGTAGGAGTTGTAGTCCTTGCGGTCGACGCCGTGCTCGGCGAGGTACTGGCCGGCCGGGCTGTCGCCCTTGATCGAGCCCGCGGGGCTGATGTGGTCGGTCGTGACCGAGTCGCCCAGCTTGGCGAGCACCCGGGCGTCCGAGATGTCGGTGACCGGAGTCGTCTCCATCGTCATACCGTCGAAGTACGGGGGCTTGCGCACGTACGTCGACTTCGGGTCCCACTCGAAGATCGAGCCCTCGGGGGTCTGCAGTGCGCGCCAGCGCTCGTCGCCGTCGAACACGCCGGCGTACTGGGTGTCGAACATCGACTTGTCGATCGACGAGTCGATCGTGGCCTGCACCTCGGCGGCGTCGGGCCAGATGTCCTTGAGGAACACGTCGTTGCCGTCGCCGTCGGTCCCGAGCGCGTCGACCTCGAAGTCGAAGTTCATCGAGCCGGCGAGCGCGTAGGCGATGACCAGCGGCGGGCTCGCCAGGTAGTTCATCTTCACGTCGGGGTTGATGCGACCCTCGAAGTTGCGGTTGCCCGAGAGCACGGCGGTGACGGCGAGGTCGTTGTCCTGCACCGCGGCCGAGATCTCGTCGAGCAGCGGGCCGGAGTTGCCGATGCAGGTCGTGCAGCCGTAGCCGACCGTGTAGAAGCCGAGCGCCTCGAGCGACTCGGTGAGTCCCGCCTTCTCGTAGTAGTCAGTGACGACCTTCGAGCCGGGCGCGAGGGTGGTCTTGACCCACGGCTTGGCCTTGAGGCCCTTCTGCGCCGCGTTGCGGGCGAGCAGACCGGCCGCCAGCATGACGGACGGGTTCGACGTGTTCGTGCACGAGGTGATCGCCGCGATGGCGACGGCTCCGTGGTCGATCGTGAAGGTCTCGCCCTTCTCGCCGAGCTCGACCGTCGTCGGCTTCGAGACCGTCGAGGGGGCGTGCGAGCGGTGGATGTGCTCGTGCGAGCTGTGCGCGTCCTGCGGCTGGAGCTCGCCCGGGTCGGAGGCAGGGAACGACTCCGAGATCGTCAGGTCGACGATGTCGTGCGAGACGTCGGCGTAGTTGTTGAGGTCGGCCTCGAACTGCGTCTTGGCGGAGGTCAGCTCGATACGGTCCTGGGGACGCTTCGGGCCGGCGATCGACGGGACGACGGTGCTGAGGTCGAGCTCGAGGTACTCGCTGAAGACCGGCTCGACGTCGGCGTCGTGCCAGAGCTTCTGCAGCTTGGAGTACTGCTCGACGAGCGCGATCTGCTCGTCGCTGCGACCGGTGAGGCGCAGGTAGTCGAGCGTGACGTCGTCAATGGGGAACATCGCCGCGGTGGAGCCGAACTCGGGGCTCATGTTGCCGATGGTGGCGCGGTTCGCGAGCGGGACCTCGGCGACGCCGGCTCCGTAGAACTCGACGAACTTGCCGACGACTCCGTGCTTGCGCAGCATCTCGGTGATGGTCAGGACGACGTCGGTCGCGGTGACGCCGGTCGGGATCGCTCCGGAGAGCTTGAAGCCGACGACCTTCGGGATGAGCATCGACACGGGCTGGCCGAGCATGGCCGCCTCGGCCTCGATGCCGCCGACGCCCCAGCCCAGCACGCCGAGGCCGTTGACCATCGTGGTGTGCGAGTCGGTGCCGACGCAGGTGTCGGGGTAGGCGCGCAGGGCGCCGCCGACCTCGCGCGTCATCGTGACGCGGGCGAGGTACTCGATGTTGACCTGGTGGACGATGCCCGTTCCGGGCGGCACGACCTTGAAGTCGTCGAACGCCGTCTGGCCCCAGCGGAGGAACTGGTAGCGCTCGCCGTTGCGCTCGTACTCGAGCTCGACGTTGCGCTCGAGGGCGTCCGCGGTGCCGAACAGGTCGGCGATGACGGAGTGGTCGATGACCATCTCGGCCGGAGCGAGCGGGTTGATCCTGTTCGCATCGCCGCCGAGGGCCGCCACGGCCTCGCGCATGGTGGCGAGGTCGACGATGCAGGGGACACCGGTGAAGTCCTGCATCACGACGCGCGCGGGCGTGAACTGGATCTCGGTGTCGGGCTCCGACTCGGGGACCCACTCGCCGAGGGCGCGGATGTGATCGGCGGTGATGTTCGCGCCGTCCTCCGTGCGGAGGAGATTCTCGAGCAGCACCTTGAGGCTGAACGGGAGCTTCTCGTGACCGGGGACCCGGTCGATGCGGAACACCTCGTACTCGGTCGAACCGACCGTCAAGGTGTCCTTGGATCCAAAGCTGTCTACCGCGGACACGTCGCCCTCTCCTTCGCTGACGTGGTCCCGCCCACGGGCGGAGCCACCTATCCGTGTCCATCTTGGCGACCGCGCACGGCGGCCTGCCACCAAGGAGGACCTAACACTCGGGACGTCGTCGCACCGGCGGATCCGCGCCTGCACAGCCAGCGCGGACGAACGCTATTTATCTCGACGTCGAGACAATTCTACGCACGTTCGGCGTCGACTCCGGCATCCGGACCCTCTGCGGCGGTCCGGTACTCGGCGCGGACGGCCAGCACGGTGAGCACCAGGAGCGGCGCGTAGAGGGGAAGGCCGAGCACGAGCTTCCAGGTGCCGAGCGCCGTGGTGTCCTCCGCGAGGAACAGCGGGTACTGCACCGCGAGGCGGAGCAGGAAGAGACCCGCCCAGGCGAGGGTGAGCGCCGAGAAGAGACGGCGCTTGCGACGGTCTGTGCGCCACCCGGTCCCGTCGCCCATCAGGTAGCCCGCTGCCACGCCGATGAGAGGCCAGCGCACGAGAACCGAGACGAGGAACACGACTCCGTAGGCGAGGTTGGTGATGAGCCCCGGCACGAAGTTGTCGACCGCGCGGCCCGTCACCAGCGCCAGCACGGCCGAGACCACGACGCCGAGCAGGCCACCGACCGCCTGGACGACCGGGGTGCGCCCGAGGATCCGCGCGACGGTGAAGAGCACGGCCAGTCCAACGGAGGCGACGAGCGAGAGCACCAGCTCCCCCGTGATCGTGAAGAGCAGGACGAAGGCGACCCCGGGCACCACGGCCTCGAGGATCCCGCGGACGCCGCCCATCGTGCGCAGCAGTGCGCGACCGTCGAAGGGCTCTCCGTCGGCGAGAACCCCGAGACCGGAGCGCTTCGCGGCCTGGGCGATCGCGTCCGACACCTCCGGGCGCGCCGGGTCCGACTCCTCGGGGCGCGATTCCTCGGGACGGGGCGGCTCCATGCCGGTCAGCTCGCGCTCTGCTGGGTCTGGCCGCCGGTCGGGACCTTGAGCGGGATGAGATCGCGTGGGGGCATCGGCCCCGTGCCGCGGACGACCACGACGCTGCGGAAGAGCTCCTCGACCGAGGCGGCGGCCTGCTCGTCGACGGCTCCCGCTCCGGCGATCACTCCGCGGAGGAACCAGCGCGGCCCGTCGACGCCGACGAAGCGCGCCACGCGGGTCTGGCCGCCGGCGATCGGCAGCTCCGCCACGAGCTCCGGGCCGAAGGTGCCGTCGCGCTCGGTGGTGGTGCCGCCCTGCTTGGCGATCTGGTCGGCGATCTGGCCGCGGATCTCGTGCCAGAGACCCGAGGAGCGCGGCGCGGCGAAGGGCTGCACCTGGAGGGTGGACCCGGCGTAGTCGAGGCCGACGGCGATGACGCGCTTGGTCCCCTCCTCGACCTCGAGGCGGATGTGCATGCCCTCGCGCGGGAGCACCTTCACTCCGCCGAGGTCGATGTAGGGGCGGACCGGGTTCGCCTCGCGCTCGTCGAGGGGGCCGGCCTCGGCGCGGTCCGCGGGCGCGGACTTCTCGAAGTCCTGCTCGACGAGCTCGGCCGCCGCGTCGACGGGCTGGATGTCGCTCATGCGTTCTCCTTGGAGGTTCGGGCCGTCTCGGGATCGACGGCGTACCCGGTCGAGCCGAACCCGCCGGTGCCCCGCACGGAGTCGGGGAGCTCGTCGACGGGGACGAAGCGGGCGCGGACGACGGGGACGACCACGATCTGGGCGATCCGGTCGCCCGCCGCGATGCTGTAGCTCTCGCGGGCATCGGTGTTCAGCAGGGCGACTCGGATCTCGCCGCGGTAGCCGGCGTCGATCGTGCCGGGCGCGTTGACGATGGTGAGGCCGTGCTTGAAGGCGAGGCCGCTGCGCGGGACGACGAAGCCGACGTGTCCGTCGGGCAGGGCGATGGCGACTCCGGTGCCGACGCTCGCGCGCTCGCCGGGAGCGAGGACGACGTCGTCCGTCGAGCGCAGATCGGCGCCGGCGTCACCCGGATGCGCGTACGACGGGAGCTGGTCCGCGCGGATCGGGACGTCGACGGATTGATTCACGTGACGAGGGTAGACCAGTTGTCTGATGCAATAGGGACATGCAATCGCCGTACCGGGAGAGGCTGTGGCCCGCGCCCTGGCTCTTCGTCTCCACAGCCCTCGTCATCCCCGCCAGCATCCTGGTGTTCGCGCCGATCGACTTCGTCGTCGGAGTGCTCGTGGCGGTCGTCCTGTACGGCGGATGCGTGGTGTCGCTGCTGACTCTGTCGCCGACCATCGAGGTCGTCGACGGCGAGCTGCGGGCGGGGCGAGCGCACATCCCGCTCGAGCTGGTCGGCGAGCCATCGGCCCACACCGGCGATCGCGCGTTCGCCCAGCGAGGCCCGAAGCTCGACGCGCGGGCGTTCCTCGTCATCCGAGGCTGGGTCAAGGACGTGGTGCGGGTGCCGATCGAGGATCCGGCGGATCCGACTCCGTACTGGCTGCTGTCGAGTCGACGCCCCAACGACGTCGTCGCCGCGATCCAGGGATCACGGCGACGGAGCGGTCGTTCCGACGAGCGAGGAGACGCCTAGGCGGCGCACTCCAGGCAGATGGGCCCGAGCTTCTCCTCGTGGTCGATCTGCGAGCGGTGCTTCACCAGGAAGCAGCTCACGCACGTGAACTCGTCCGCCTGAGGCGGGAGCACGACGACGTCCAGGTCGAGGTCGGAGAGATCGGCGCCGGGCAGTTCGAATCCACCCGGGTTGTCGGCGTCATCGACGTCGACGCTTCCGGACATCTTGTCGGGGACTCGCTCCTTCAGGGCCTCGATCGACTCGGAGTCGTCATCGGTCTTGCGGGGGGCGTCGTAGTCCGTAGCCATTCCCATTCCACTTCTTATTCAGCTGTTCAATAAATCGGCGGGGTCAGTGTGCATCAAGACGTTTCGATTCGCAAACCGCATCGAACCGCTCTTGACAGGCACCTCGGAGTCGCCTTCGCAGGCCTCCCGACACCCTCCTCGGCGAGGTCCGGCGCGCCTGCCCCGAAGGGGTCCGCGGTGCCGTCCTTCCGCCCCAACTTCCGACCCGCCCGGGGTATTCCCGGGCAGAAGGCGCCGAGCGTGTCATCCTTGCCGCGATCGCGTCCAGAAGGAGGTCCCGCACGATGATGGAACTGAAGGTGATCGGCGTCGAGAGCGGATCGCTCGTCCTCGTCTCCGACGGCGGCGAACGATTCTCGGTGCGCATCGACGAGACGCTGCAGAGCCAGCTCCGGCCTCGCGTCCACTCCCTCCCCCCGCGGGAGAAGCGCGTCTCGCCGCGCGAGATCCAGGCGCACATCCGTGCCGGCCTCTCGGCCGACGAGGTCGCCGAGCTGACAGGTGCCTCCCTCGACTACGTCGAGCGCTTCGAGGGCCCCGTCACCGCAGAGCGCGAGCACATCGTCGCGTCGGCCCTGTCGGTCCGCGTCTACACGAGCGCCGACCCCGATCCGCTCGAGGAGGGCACGCCCTTCGGAGACGTCATCCGCGAGCGCCTCGCCGCGCTCGGCGCCGACGGCGAGCAGTGGTCGAGCTGGAAGGAGGAGGAGGGCTGGGTCGTCAAGCTCCTCTTCCGCTCCGACGAGATCGATCACGACGCCCGCTGGCGCTTCGACCCGAAGAAGGCCGTCCTCTCGCCGATCACGCCCGAGGCCACGACGCTCTCGCAGCAGGGCGAGATCCGGCCCACGCTGATCCCGAGGCTGCGGGCGGTCATCCCCGCCGCGGTCGACGAGCTGGCGACCCGGTTCGACACGGACTCCTTCGCGAAGCCCTCGTCCGACGGGCCATCAGCACGCGCCGAGCAGCCGTCGCGGCCGACTGCCGTCCGCCAGCACGCGCGCCCTGCCGCCTCGCGCCCGTCCGACACGGAGCCGCAGCCGGCGCTCTCCGAGACGCCGCGACCCGTCTCGACCCTGCCGCGACCGGTCTCGAGCACCACCGAGCAGCGCGAGCGCAACCTGAACGACACCGCCGATCTGCTCGATGCGCTCCGCCGCCGACGCGGTGAGCGCGATCACGCCTCCTCGATCCGGGTCCGGGAGGAGCCGGAAGCGCCGACCGCCGAGAAGGCACCGGAGCCCGAGCGCTCCGCGGCGCCCTCGAACGACCACCCCGCCGCCGGGATGCGCACCTCCCTCCGCAAGGGCCGCGCCGCCATGCCGAGCTGGGACGAGATCGTCTTCGGCGCCCGCAGCGACGACTGATCCCGGCGGTGGCCGCCGAGCAGAAGTCACCCGACTTCCCTCCGCGGTCCCGCCTCTCGCTGATCAGCAGGCTTCCGGGGACTCTTCGCAGCAGACCCACCTGCGTCGGAGCGCCGAGCTGCTGCCGCTGGTAGATCCTTCAGGAGGAGTGACCCCCTGCCCGACGACCCGTTCATGCTGATCGAGTAGCCCGCGCAGCGGGCGTATCGAGATCCGCGTTCGTCAGACGACCGGGGCAGAAGCCTGATCTGCTGAAGCGGGTGGGTCTCGATACGCCCCTGCGGGGCTACTCGACCAGCAAAGAGGGACGGGGCCGGCTTGTCGCCCACCGGGGACATGCCCCTCGGCTTCCGCCGCTCGGCGCCGCTCAGATGCCCGAGAGGGCTCCGAAGCCGAGCAGCGGGACCTGGATCTCCTCCGGGGTGAGCGAGCCGTGCTGGCCTATCATCGAGCGTCCGGACGAGTCCTCCGCGTCGTAGTACGCGATGGCCTTGCGGGCGGCGACGAAGACGTCGCCCATCCGCTCGGCAGCGGCGTCTCCCACGGCTCCGAACCAGCCGCTCTCGGCGACCTCGGCCCGGGTGGCGATCCACGCGCGGGAACCCTCCGCCTCGATCCAGCGGGCGGCGACCTCGTCGACGTCGGCACCGGGCTCGAGGTGCAGCTGCAGGCAGCGGGGCTCCCCCGCGAGGTGGCGGACCCCGTCGAGGAGCGGCCCGCGAGGGATCAGCACGTGCGAGGAGGCCGGGACGTCGAGCACGCCGTGGTCCGCCGTGACCAGCGCCCCCTCGCGCCCCGAGAGCCGGCGGGCGAATCCGGCGAACTCGCCGTCGAGCTGCTCGAGCGCGGCCGTCCACTCCGGCGACTCCCAGCCGCGGGCGTGCGCCGTCATGTCGAGCTCGGGAACGTAGAGGTAGACGAGCTGCCGGCCGCCCTCGTCGAGCAGGTCGCGGGCGGCCGCGAAGCGCTCCGCCACTCCCTGCGCCGGGCGGTAGTCGGCGCCGCGGAGGATGGCGCGGGTCAGGCCGGAGTGCGCGTAGCGCGAGGGACCGACGACGGTCGCGCGGACCCCTTCGTCGCCGGCTCGCTCGAACACCGTCGGCTGCGGCTGCCACTGCTCGGGGACCATGCGGTCGTCCCAGCCCGAGAGCTGATTGACGAGGCGGTCGGAGGCGCGGTCGAGCACGCGGTAGCCCACCATCCCGTGCTCCCCGGGTCGGAGCCCGGTCGTGAGGCTGGCGAGAGCGGCGGCCGTCGTCGTCGGGAATCCGGAGGCGAGGGTGCTCGCCTTCGTCAGCGCGGGTGCGAGCGTGCGGGCGTGGCCGGCGCGCTGGCGCAGGCTGGAGGCTCCGAGCCCGTCGACGAGGACGACGACGATCCTCTCGACGCGGGCGGCCCCGAAGAGCCCTGGACCGCCGAGGACGGCGTCGAGAGCGGCGGGGAGGACGTCGGCGAGGCTCCGCCGCCCGGCGGGGGCGACCGGTAGCATGTGGGTCATCGCGCCCAGTTTCGCACGGCGTCCCCGTTCGCGGGTCACGCCTCGCGGAGGCGGACGCCGGATCCGACGCCGCGCAGACAGCCCGTGTCGGTGGCGCGGTCCGTCCTCCGCTACGGCGCAGCCCGTCCCGAGCCCCCCGGCACCGCGCGCCCGGAGACTCCGTCGCCCCGCGCCCGCCACCGAAGTGAGTCATGAACGCAGCAGCCCCCTCCTCCGGGTCCTCCCTGACCGAGCGCATCGAGGACGTCGACGTCTCCTCCGAGATGGAGGGCTCGTTCCTCGAGTACGCCTACTCCGTCATCTACTCCCGCGCCCTGCCGGACGCCCGCGACGGACTCAAGCCCGTGCAGCGCCGGATCCTCTACATGATGAGCGAGATGGGCCTGCGTCCCGATCACGGGCACGTCAAGTCGGCCCGCGTCGTCGGCGAGGTGATGGGCAAGCTGCACCCGCACGGCGACGCCTCGATCTACGACTCCCTGGTGCGCCTGGCGCAGCCGTTCACCCTCCGGGTGCCTCTCGTCGACGGTCACGGCAACTTCGGCTCGCTCGACGACGGACCGGCCGCGGCGCGGTACACCGAGGCGCGACTCGCTCCCGCCGCCCTGGCGATGACCGAGCACCTGGGCGAGGACGTCGTCGACTTCATCCCCAACTACGACAACCAGTTCACCCAGCCCGAGGTGCTGCCCGCCGCCTTCCCGAACCTCCTGGTCAACGGAGCGAGCGGCATCGCGGTCGGCATGGCCACGAACATGGCCCCGCACAATCTCGTCGAGGTGATCGGCGCGGCGCGGCACCTCATCGCGAACCCCGACGCCTCCCTCGACGACCTGATGTCGTTCGTGCCGGGACCGGACTTCCCGAGCGGCGGAACGATCGTCGGCCTCGCGGGTGTCCGCGACGCCTACGCGACGGGGCGGGGCAGCTTCAAGACCCGTGCCCGCGTCTCGGTCGAGAGCATCACCGCGCGCAAGTCGGGTCTCGTCGTCACCGAGCTCCCCTATCTGGTCGGTACCGAGAAGGTCATCGACAAGATCAAGGACGGCGTCCAGAACAAGAAGCTCAGCGGCATCTCAGACGTCACCGACCTCACCGACCGCGACAACGGCCTCCGTCTGGTGATCGGCATCAAGACCGGCTTCAGTCCGGAGGCGGTGCTCGAGCAGCTCTACCGCTACACGCCGCTCGAGGACACCTTCGCGATCAACAACGTCGCCCTGGTCGACGGCGGACCCCGCACCCTCGGGCTCAAGGAGCTCCTGCAGGTCTACGTCGGGCACCGCGTGCAGGTCGTGACCCGGCGCTCCCGGTACCGCCTGCGCAAGCGCCAGGAGCGACTGCACCTCGTCGAGGGGCTGCTGGTCGCGATCCTCGACATCGACGAGGTCATCCAGCTGATCCGCGGGAGCGACGACACGGCGGCGGCGCGCGCCCGGCTGATCGAGGTGTTCGATCTCAGCGTCGTGCAGGCCGACTACATCCTCGAGCTCCAGCTGCGCCGCCTGACGAAGTTCTCGCGGATCGAACTCGAGGCCGAGCGCGACACCCTGCTCGCCGAGATCGCCGAGCTCGAGGCCCTGCTGGCGAGCCGTGCCCGCATCGACGCGCTCGTGTCCGACGAGCTCGACGACGTGGCGCAGCGCCTCGGCACTCCGCGACGCACCCTCCTCACCGAGGCGCGGCCCTCGATCGCGACGACCGGGCGGAAGGCCGCAGCCGCCGTGCTCGAGATCGCCGACGTCCCCTGCCGGGTTCACCTCAGCACGACGGGCCGCATGGTGCGCGTCGACCGCGATCCGGAGGCGGCGCCGCACCCCGAGCGTGCCACCCGCCGCAGCAAGCACGACGCCGTGCTCGGCATGATCGACACGACGACGCGGACGGAGATCGGCGCCGTCACGACGGCCGGCCGGATCCTGCGCTTCTCCCCCGTCGACGTGCCCTCCGTGCCGTCCACCTCTGTCCAGCTCGGCGCCGGCGTGCGGATGGCGGACTACCTGCCGGCTCTCGCGAAGGACGAGCGCGTGCTCGCCCTGGTGGCGTTCGACGACCCGCGGCCGATCGCGCTCGGGACTCTGCAGGGGACCGTCAAGCGCGTCTCCCTCGTCGAACTGCCCGTCCGGCCCGATCTCGAGCTGATCGCCCTGCGCCCGAAGGACGCCGTGGTCGGCGCCGCGCTCGCGAGCGACGAGGACGAGCTGGTGTTCGTCACCGGTGAGGCGCAGCTCCTCCGCTTCCCCGCTTCGTCCGTGCGCCCGCAGGGGCGGACGGCGGCCGGCATGGCGGGCGTCAAGCTCGGCGAGACCGACGAGGTCGTCCACTTCACCGTGGTGAGCGAGGAGGACCGGGACGAGACGATCGTCGCGACCGTCGCCGTCGACAGCTGGGCTCTCTCGGGGACCGACACGGGCAGCGCGAAGGTGTCGGCCTTCTCGGAGTTCCCCGCGAAGGGTCGCGCGACCGGCGGTGTCCGCGCCCAGCGGTTCCTCAAGGGCGAGACGGCCCTCGGAGTCGCCTGGGTCGGCCCCGCACCGGCGCACGCCCTCGAGGCCGACGGGTCGGTCGCCGCCCTGCCCGAGTCGGGGATGAAGCGCGATGCGTCGGGGGTGCCCCTCGCCACGCCGATCGCGAGCATCGGAGCGGCGCCCGAGCTGATCTGACGCCTCGGGTCCCGCGCGGCGTGTGCCGTGGGACCTCTGGCGCGCCGAGGTGCGATTCGCAGGAGCTGCTCCTCCGCGCGGTTCTCCCACGCGGCGGGAAGCACCTTCCGCGCCGGGTCGCCTGCAGACCTCACCTCTGGCGCTCCTGCAGACCGCACCCGGAAGTGCGTCAGACGTCGATGCGGTCCCGCGAGAGCGTCTCGGAGCCCCGGACGATGAACTCCTTGCGGGGAGCGACGTCGTTGCCCATCAGCAGCTCGAAGACGCGCCCCGCGTTCTCGGCGTCGGCCACCCGCACCCGGCGCAGCGTCCGGCGCGAGCGGTCCATCGTCGTGGTCGCGAGCTGATCCGCGTCCATCTCGCCGAGGCCCTTGTATCGCTGGATCGGGTCCTGATAGCGCCTCCCCGCCTTGGCCAGCGCCGCCAGCACGCTCTGCAGCTCCTTCTCGGAGTAGGTGTAGATCGTCTCGTTCGGCTTCTTGCCGGCGTTCATCACGACGACCCGGTGCAGCGGCGGCACCGCGGCGAACACCCGCCCGGCCTCGACCAGCGGTCGCATGTAGCGGAAGAACAGGGTCAGCAGGAGGGTGCGGATGTGCGCGCCGTCGACGTCGGCGTCGCTCATCAGGATGATCTTGCCGTAGCGCGCCGCCGTGAGATCGAACGATCGACCCGAGCCCGCTCCGATGACCTGGATCATCGATGCGCACTCGACGTTCGAGAGCATGTCGGCGATGCTCGCCTTCTGCACGTTCAGGATCTTGCCGCGGATGGGGAGCAGCGCCTGGTACTCGCTGTTGCGCGCGCTCTTCGCAGTCCCCAGGGCGGAGTCGCCCTCGACGATGAAGAGCTCGCTGTTCTCGACGTCGTTGCTGCGGCAGTCGACGAGCTTCGCCGGCAGGGACGAGGACTCGAGGGCGTTCTTGCGCCGCTGCGTCTCCTTGTGGGCGCGCGCCGAGATCCGCGACTTCATCTCGGCCACGAGCTTCTCGAGCAGCTGCGACATCTGTGCCTTGTCCTCGCGCTTGGTCGAGGAGAAGATCGCGCCGAGGGTCGAGGTGATGGTCTGCGCGACGATCGCGCGCACGGCCGGCGTGCCGAGCACCTCCTTCGTCTGGCCCTCGAACTGCGGCTCGGGCAGGCGCACGGTGAGCACCGCCGTCAGCCCCGCGAGGACGTCGTCCTTCTCGAGCTTGTCGGAGCCCACCTTGAGGCGCCGGGCGTTCGCCTCGACCTGCGAGCGGAGGAGCTTCAGCAGCCCCTGCTCGAACCCCGTCTGGTGCGTGCCGCCCTTGGGCGTCGAGATGATGTTGACGAAGCTGCGCACGACGGTCTCGTAGCCGGTGCCCCAGCGCAGGGCGATGTCGACCTCGCACGAGCGCTCGACCTCGGTGGGGACCATCGCACCGCCCGGAGTGAGCACGGGGACGGTCTCGGTGAAGGTGCCCGTGCCGGTCAGTCGGAGGACGTCGGTCACGGCCGCGTCGGGGGCGAGGAACTCGACGAACTCCGAGATCCCGCCGTCGTAGCGGAACATCTCGGCGCGACGCTCGGCCTCGCGGTCGTCGACGATGTCGATCGTCAGGCCGGGGACCAGGAAGGCGGTCTGCCGGGCGCGGGTGACGAGGTCGTCGGTCTGGAACGCCGCGCCCTTGGTGAAGATCTGCCGGTCGGCCCAGTACCGCACGCGGGTTCCGGTGACGCCCCGCTTGACCTTGCCGACGACATCGAGCTCCGACCCGTTCTCGAAGGGGGTGAACGGCGCATCCGGAGTCGGCTCGCCGCCGGCGTCGGCGAAGCGGCCGGGCTCCCCGCGGTGGAACGACATCCGGTAGGTGCGGCCGTCGCGGTCGACCTCGACGTCGAGACGCTCCGACAGGGCGTTGACCACCGAGGCGCCGACACCGTGCAGACCACCCGAGGCCGCGTACGAGCCGGAGCCGAACTTGCCTCCGGCGTGCAGCTTGGTGAAGACCACCTCGACGCCGGTGAGGCCGGTCTTGGGCTCGAGGTCGACCGGGATGCCGCGCGCGCTGTCGCGGACCTCGACGCTGTCGTCGGCGTGCAGCACGACGCTGATCTCGGAGCCGTGCCCGGCCAGCGCCTCGTCGACGGAGTTGTCGATGATCTCCCACAGGCAGTGCATCAGGCCGCGCGAGTCGGTCGAGCCGATGTACATGCCCGGACGCTTCCGGACCGCCTCGAGCCCCTCGAGGACGGAGAGGTGCCGGGCGGAGTAATCGGAGGAGGCCATTCGATCAGTTTACTTTCGGCGGGTCCGTCCCCGGCCGAGGCGCGGCAGGCCGTGCGAGGTCCAGTGTGCTGGGGCACCTACGCGCACAGCGAAATGCCGCGGGATCGTCTCTACCCGGAAACAATCGCGTGCTTTGATGGTTGCACCAGACAGAAGAAGTCGAAGAACGAGTGCAGGAGGCCAAGTCATGTCGACCACAGCAACCCAGAACGGCGTGGACGAACTCGCTGGCGCCCACCAGCTCTCAGCCGCCGACCGCTGCGACAGCTGCGGCGCGCAGGCGTACATCCGGGTCGTCGTGAACAGCGGAGAGCTCCTCTTCTGCTCGCACCACGGCAAGAAGTACCAGGAGAAGCTCTCCAGCATCGCTCAGAGCTGGCACGACGAGTCCGCGCGGCTCTTCGAAGAGCAGCGCCCCTAGTCCTCGACCGCTGTCGGTCCGACGCTCAGGCGTCCTACCGGGAGACACCGAGCCGCTTCGCGATCACTTCGCGAGCGGCTCGTGCTGTTTCATCGGCGGCACGGAGGCGATCGTCCGTCGTCGAGTACTCGAGGGAGTGACGAGCGGCGACCCTGGTGAGGATCGCATCCGCCAGTACCGGGTTCTTCGCGAGGACGGGACCGTGCAGGTGGGTGCCGAGCAGTCCGCCGCTCAGGTACCCCTCGACGCCGCGGCCGTCTCCGACTCCGTGCAGCACCGCGCCGAGGACGTGCGCCGGGTCGATGCCGTCGACGCGTCGGACATGGTTCTCGAAGCCGACCAGTACGTCGGCTCCGGACGAGACCACGAGGTCGTCGGTCGCCCGCTCCCCCGCGACCGAGCGCCCGGGGAACACTCCGACACCGCCGACGACGCCCTCGGGTGTGGTGAACGACTCGGTGAGGAGCTGCCAGCCGGCTCCGACGGCGACGATCTCGGTCCCGTCCGCAACCCAGCCCTTCAGCACGGAGCCGATGTCGCGCAGGAGCTCCAGCACGACGGGCAGATCCTGGTCGGCGCCGGTCCCCGCGACGACGACGTCCGTGCGGGTGGTGACATCGTCGACCGAGCGGAGCGGCACGAGCTCGGCGTCGAGCCCCGCCCAGCGCGCCCGCGCCACCAGGACCCGCGCGTTGGCGGCGTCCCCGTTGCTGTCGAGGACCTCCGGCGCCAGAACGCCGATGCGGAGAGCGGTCACGAGTCCTCCTCGCGGTTCGAGGCGAGCTGCAGGTGCGCACGGGTGCGGCGCATCGAGTCGGCCGAGAAGACGATGGTCTTGCGGCCGGAGGCGGGCGCGGGAAGCGCGAGGAACGTGTCCAGGGCGCGGCCGAGATCCTCGTCGACGGCGTCGATCGCGACTCCGTCATAGCGCAGCTGGAGCGCCGCCTCGTGGGCCTTCGATCCGGACACCACGCGCACGCGTCCGAGCCTCGCCGTGTCGACGGGCCAGAAGTAGGACGGATCGCGGACGTCGGATCCGATCGCCAGCATCACCTGATCGGTGCCCTCGGGGATCTCCGCGAGGTTCAGCCGGTAGCTCGCGGGGTTCTGCACGAGCACGAACTCCACCTCCTGCCCGCGCACGGTGACGACCTCGCCGCGACCGAACACGGGATCGATCGACGAGAGGGCGGCGGAGGCGGTGCCGGCGTCGAAGCGCTCGCCCAGCACGGCCCGCGCGGCAGAGACGGCGGCGGCGGCGTCGACCGCGTAGTGGACACCGCGCGCGGGCAGCCGCACCGGCAGGGAAGCGCCGTCGCTCACGATCGTGGCCGCCGCACCCGACGTCGTCTCGACGACGGTGGTCGCGCGATCCGCGACCGGATCGGCGTCGGCCGCGTAGCCGAGCCCGCCCGTGGCCGCGCTGCGGACCTCGGAGGAGACTCCGTACCAGCGGACAGCGTCGGCGGGGAGCGTCGTCGCGATCTCGGCGACGTGCCGGTCGTCCGCGTTCAGGACCACCGGGCCCGTCGCCCGTGTCGCGATGGTGCTGAGCATGCGGGCGACCATCGCCGGGTCGAAGAAGCGGTCGATCTGGTCGACCACGACGTTCGTCAGCAGCACGACCCGCGGGCTCATGCGCGGAGCGAGGCGCGCTCCGTGGCCCTCGTCCATCTCGAGGACGGCGATGTCCGCGTCGATGCGGCCGCGCAGATCCGCCCGTTCGAGGAGCGCCGAGGTCAGGCCCTGCGCGATGTTCGCGGTCGAGGGGTTCGTGAAGACGCTCAGCCCGTGCGCGCGCAGGACGGCGACGAGCATCTTGGTGGTCGTCGACTTTCCGGCCGAGCCGGTGACGACGACGAGCCCCTCCGGGAAGCCGCCGAGGACGGCGGGGAGGAACCCGGGTGCGACGCGGTTGACGACGAGCCCGGGAACGGCGGAGCCGCCGCCCGGCTTGCGCAGCCGCGCTGCGACACGGGCGGCCCTCCCCAGGAGGACCGCCGGCGCGTAGCGGATCACCGGCCTACTCGAGGTAGTCGCGGAGCGACTGCGAGCGCGAGGGGTGACGGAGCTTGGCCATCGTCTTCGACTCGATCTGGCGGATGCGCTCACGCGTGACGCCGAACGTGTCGCCGATCTGGTCGAGGGTCTTCGGCATGCCGTCGCCGAGGCCGAAGCGCATGCGGATCACGCCCGCCTCACGCTCCGAGAGCGAGTCGAGCAGTGACTCGAGCTGCTTCTGCAGCATCGTGAAGCCGACCGCGTCGGCCGGGACGACCGCCTCGGTGTCCTCGATGAGGTCGCCGAACTCGCTGTCGCCGTCCTCACCCAGGGGGGTGTGCAGCGAGATCGGCTCGCGACCGTACTTCTGGACCTCGATGACCTTCTCGGGGGTCATGTCGAGCTCGCGCGAGAGCTCCTCGGGCGTGGGCTCGCGGCCCAGGTCCTGGAGCATCTGGCGCTGCACGCGGGCGAGCTTGTTGATGACCTCGACCATGTGCACCGGGATGCGGATGGTGCGCGCCTGGTCGGCCATCGCACGGGTGATCGCCTGGCGGATCCACCACGTCGCGTAGGTCGAGAACTTGAAGCCCTTGGTGTAGTCGAACTTCTCGACGGCGCGGATCAGACCGAGGTTGCCCTCCTGGATCAGGTCCAGGAACTGCATCCCGCGTCCGGTGTAGCGCTTCGCGAGGCTCACGACGAGGCGGAGGTTCGCACCGAGCAGGTGGCTCTTCGCGCGCTGCCCGTCCTTCGCGACCCAGCGCAGCTCGCGGACGAGCTCCGGGCTGAGGTCGCTCGAGTTGGCGAGCTTGTCCTCGGCGAACAGGCCGGCCTCGATGCGCATCGCGAGCTCGACCTCCTCGGCCGCGTTCAGAAGCGCGACCTTGCCGATCTGCTTCAGGTAGTCCTTGACCGGGTCGGCGGTCGCACCGGTGATCGCGGTCGAGTAGACCGGGACCTCGTCGTCGTCGCCGCCGAAGGACAGCACGAGGGCCCCGCTCGGAAGCGGCTCCGCGGGCGCGGCCACGGCCACGGCCGGGCTGTCCGGGGTCTCGGTGTCGTCCTTGGCCTCGGGCTCGGGCTCGTCGGCGACCGTCTCGGTCTCGTCGTCCTCCGCGACCTCGGCCTCGTCGGGCTCGGGAGCGTCGGCGGTCTCCTCGTCGGCGGCAGGCGCGGCCGTCTTGGCGGAGGCGCGGGCGCGCGGGGTCTTCGCGGCGGCGGGCTTGCGCGCGGCCGGCTTCTTGGGCGTGGTCGTCGTCGCGTCGTCGTCGACGGCGTCGAGCGTTGCTGTCTTGGTAGTCCTGGTGGCCATGGCGGCACCTCTCCATCCGTTGCGTCCCGGTAGCGGACGGCGCCGAGTGAGCGTCGTCCGTCGGTGGGCATTACGAGGACCCATGTCAAGTCGGGGACGTCGCACGCCCGACGTGGGCGTGGTGCTCCTCGACCCGAACGGGTCCTATTGACAATTATTGCACGCCTGGGTAGTGGGATCGTGCCGCCGAGCCGTTCGGCGAGCGCGGATCCGCCGGAACGCCGATCAGGACGCCCCGTACCGGCGGCGGTTCCGAGAGGAGTGCGGCGGGACGGAGCCGAAGCGGCGGTCAGCGTCCCGAGCGCCCGCGACGCAGCCGATCACTCAGTGCAACCCAGAGAGGGGCCACCATTATTCCCTCGTCCTCGGCCAGGCGACGGCGCGTCCTGCGCCTCGCGCTGACGAGTCCGACGACGCCTGCGCCGACGACGACGTACTGCACGCACCAGGCGAGACGGAAGTGCTCCATCGAGTAGAGCTCGGCGGAGTCGGCGCCGGGACCTGCGAGGGCGTCGAGGACGAGGCCCATCGCGAACATCATCGTGAAGCTGGCGAGGAACCCGCCGACGTTGACGACTCCGTTCGCCGCGCCGAGGCTCCGCTTCGGATTGAAAGTGCGGGCGAAGTCGAAGCCGATCATCGAGCCCGGCCCGCCCGCGCCGATCACGACGAGCAGAAGCACGATCAGCCAGTACGGCGGGACACCGGGCCAGAGCAGGACGACGGTCCAGGCGATCCCCATCGTCGAGACGATCCCGATGACCAGGTTGCTCCGGCGCATCGGATGCCTCGCCGTCAGCACGCCGAGCACAGGACCGACCACGATGCCGGCCACGACCACGATCGTCAGAGTGGGAGCGGCCTGGCTCGGCGGGAGGCCGATCGCGTAGACGAGGAACGGGTAGCCCCAGAGCAGCGTGAACACGGTCCCCGACGACTGGGTCACGAAGTGCGACCAGAAGCCGAGCTGCGTGCCCGGCCGTCTCAGGCTGACGGCGAGCTGCGCGATCGTGGCCCGCAGGGTGGGCGGCACGAGGACTATCGGCTCCGTGCGCGGCGGGACGTCGTTCACGAGCAGGAGCACGCCGAGGAACGACACGGCGCCCAGGCTCGCGGCGGAGAGGAAGGCGGGGGTCCAGCCGGCGGAGTGCAGGAGCGCGGCGAACGGCAGGGCGGACAGGATCTGCCCGATCTGCCCGATGTTGCCGATCCACTGCGACAGCTGAGGGACGAGCGGTCCGCTGAACCAGGTGACGGTGAGCCGGATGACGGAGGTGAAGATCGCCGCGTCCCCGGCTCCCACGAGGATGCGGCCACCGATCGCGACGCCGATCGAGGGGGCGACCGCCAAGACGATCTGGCCGGCCATCATCAGCGCCGTCCCGCTGAGGATCAGCGTCTTCGGCCCGAACCGGTCGATCAGGATCCCGACCGGGATCTGCATCGCCGCGTAGACGATCAGCTGGACGACGGCGAGCGAGGAGAGGACGGCCGCCGCCACGCCGAACCTGTCGGCCGCGTCGACGCCGGCCACGCCGAGGGTGGTGCGGTCCAGCACCGCGACGAGATACGCGAACGCTCCGGCACCGAAGACGAACCAGGCTCGAGAAGATCGCACTCGTCCGAGCCTAGCAAGCGGGCTCCCGCGGCTAGGAGGCGGCGGGCTCGTCCCCGGGGCGGCGGATCGCGAGGAACTTCTCGAGCTCGGCCGCGAGGGCGTCGGCACTCGGGACGAACCCGTCCTCGTCGGTGAGCGGCGAGCGGAGGCTCGTCCCCTCCATGTAGGTGTCGTGCCGCGCCTCGAGGGCGGCGACCAGCTTCTGCAGCTCCTCGTTGCCGCCGACCTGCTCGTCGACCTTCGCGAGGAACTCGCGGCCGCTCTCGCGCAGGCGATCGGTCGGGAAGATGAGGCCGGTCGATGCCGAGATGCTCTCGAGGGCAGCGACGGCGGCCTGCGGGTACTCCGTGTCGGAGAGGTAGTGCGGGATGAGCAGGGCGAAGCCGACCGCCGACAGCCCGCGCTCGTACAGCCGGTACTCGAGCAGGTGCAGGACGTTCGAGGGGACCTGGGTGTGCGGCTTCCACACCGACATCGCCTCGACGAGGTCTTCGCGGTTGCCGCTCACCGTGACGCCGACGGGCCTCGTGTGCGGGACCGGCATCGGGATCGCGTGGACCCACGTGGTGCTCGCCACCTCGAGCCGGTCGATCAGCGCGACGATCGCCCGCGTGAAGCGCTCCCACTGGAAGTCGGGCTCGAAGCCGGTCAGCAGCAGGAACGGCTGGTGGAGCTCGTCGTGCGCGAGCGAGAGGCGGAGCGTCGCCGGACGGTAGTCGGTCAGGTGGTCCTGATCGAAGGTGATGATGGGGCGTCGGGCGCGGTAGTCGAGCAGCTGGTCCTGGTCGAACTCGACGATCACGCGGTGCTGCAGCGTGTCGAGGAGGTACTCCCCCAGCTGTCCCACGGCGCCCCCCGCGTCGGCGAAACCGGTGAGCCCGGCGACGAGGTGCAGCCCGCGCGGAACCTCCGACAGGTCGCCCTCGATCTCGAACAGGTCTTCCGGATCCAGCATGCGATCCACTGTAGACGGCGGTGCTCCGACCCCCGGGCGACCGCGCTGAGCCCTCAGCGAACAGCGCCTAGCATTGCGCGCATGCCCCTCTCCTCACTCGAGTTCACGACCGTCCCCGTCTCCGACATCGCCTCCGACGCCCTCGTCCTCGGGGTCGCGCCGGGTCCGGACGGTCCGCGGCTGGTCGGCGCCGAGGGTCTCGACGAGCTCACCGCGGCACTTCCGGCCCTCGGGGTGACCGGAGCGGTCGAGACGCTGGTCCGCGTCCCCTCGCCGCTGCGTGCGGGTGTCGTCGTCCTGGTCGGCCTCGGGTCGCCCGACCCCTCCGACACGGTGCTGCGCGCCGCCGCAGGGCTCGCCGTGCGCTCGCTCGCGGGCACCGCCTCCGTCGCCCTGGCACTGCCCGTCGCCGCCGAGGGCGCTCTCGCCGCCGTCGCAGAAGGAGCCGCGCTCGGCGCCTACGCCTTCTCGGCGTTCCGCAGCAGCACGGTCGAGTCGGTCAAGCAGCCCGTCCAGAGCGTCGTCCTCCTCGCTCCGGAGGGCGCCGACCCGGCGATCCTCGAGCGTGCGCTGGCCGTCGGTCGGGCCGTCTCCACCGTGAAGGACCTGGTCAACACGCCGCCGTCGCACCTCTACCCGCAGACGCTCGCCGAGGCCGTGCAGAGCGGGGTCGAGGGGCTGCCGCTCGAGGTCACCGTCTGGGACGAGAAGACGCTCGAGGAGGAGGGCTTCGGCGGGATCCTCGGGGTCGGCGCCGGATCCTCGCGTCCGCCCCGCCTCGTCAAGGTCGCCTACTCCCCCGACGGAGCGGGCACCCACCTGGCGCTGGTCGGCAAGGGCATCACCTTCGACAGTGGCGGACTCTCGCTCAAGCCGCCGACCTCGATGGTCGGCATGAAGTACGACATGACCGGAGCCGCGACCGTCTACGCCGTCGTGCGGGCCGTCGCCGAGCTGCGCCTCCCCGTCCGCGTCACCGCGTGGCTCTGCATCGCCGAGAACCTGCCGTCCGGCACCGCGATCCGCCCCAACGACGTCCTGATCATCCGCGGCGGCAAGACCGTCGAGGTCCTCAACACGGACGCCGAGGGGCGCCTCGTCCTCGCCGACGGCCTCGTCGCGGCGAGCGAGGAGCAGCCGGACGCGATCATCGACGTCGCGACGCTCACCGGTGCCGTGTCGGTCGCGCTCGGCAACCGCTACGTGGCCGCGATGGGCGACGACGAGCTGATCCGCACCGTGCTGGCCGCCGCCGCCCGGGCGGGCGAGCCGTTCTGGCACATGCCGCTCCCCGCGGAGCTGCGCCCCCTGCTGAACTCCGATGTCGCCGACATCGCCAACGTCAAGCCGGGGAACACGGCGGGCGGCATGCTGATCGCGGGCCACTTCCTCCGCGAGTTCGTCGGCACGCGCGGCGAGGGCGACGAGGCGAGCACCATCCCGTGGGTGCACCTCGACATCGCGGGCGCCGCCAACAACGGGGGCGGGGCGCACGGCTTCACCGCCGGCGGCCCGACCGGTGTCTCGGTGCGGGCGCTGCTCGCCCTGGCCGAGCACTTCGCGAGCGCGTAGTAGGGTCGACGGGGCGGGAGATCCCGCCTCGTCCCCCTTCTCAGGCCCCGAGCGCATCGCGCCGGTACGGCTGAGGAGGCGAGGGAACCGCACGTCGCAAGGGAGTCACTCGGTGTCGGAAGAGCGCTACGACCTCGTCGTGCTCGGTGGTGGCAGCGGCGGGTACGCGGCGGCCCTCCGTGCGACCCAGCTCGGCATGAGCGTCGCGATCGTCGAGCGGGACAAGCTGGGCGGCACCTGCCTGCACCGCGGCTGCGTCCCCACGAAGGCGCTCCTGCACGCGGCGGAGCTCGCCGACGGCGCCAAGGACGCGCAGAAGTACGGAGTCCTGGCCTCGTTCCAGGGCATCGACATCGCCGGAGTGACCCGGTACCGCGAGGGAGTCGTCGCGGGCAAGTACAAGGGGCTGCAGAGTCTCGTGTCCTCGCGCGGCATCACCGTCGTGAACGGCGAGGGACGCCTGACCGGACCGACCACGGTCTCGGTGGGCGAGCACGTGCTGCACGGCACCTCCGTCGTCCTCGCGACGGGATCGTCCTCGCGGACGCTGCCCGGCATCGAGATCGGCGGTCGCGTCGTCACCAGCGACCAGGCCCTCGAGCTCGACCACGTCCCCGAGCGCGTCATCGTGCTGGGCGGCGGCGTCATCGGAGTCGAGTTCGCCAGCGTGTGGCGGTCCTTCGGCGCCGAGGTGACGATCGTCGAAGCCCTCCCCCACCTCGTGCCCAACGAGGACGAGAGCGCCAGCAAGCAGCTCGAGCGCGCGTTCCGCAAGCGCGGCATCGCCTTCACCCTCGGCTCCCGGGTCTCGTCCGTCTCGCAGAGCGAAGACTCGGTCACCGTCTCGCTCGAGTCCGGCGCGAGCCTCGAGGTCGACCTCCTGCTCGTCGCCGTCGGGCGCGGACCTGTCACCGCCGGCCTCGGCTTCGAGGAGGTCGGTGTCGCCCTCGATCGCGGCTACGTCGTCACCGACGAGCGCCTGCAGACCTCGGTCCCCGGTCTCTACGCGGTCGGCGACATCGTCCCCGGCCTCCAGCTCGCGCACCGCAGCTTCCAGCAGGGGATCTTCGTCGCCGAGGAGATCGCCGGGCTCGGCCCGCAGGTCGTCGCCGACGTCAATGTGCCGAAGGTGACCTACAGCGACCCCGAGGTCGCCTCCGTCGGACTCACCGAGGACCTTGCCGTGGCGGAGTACGGCGCCGACCGCGTCGCCAGCTACGACTACGGCCTCGGCGGCAACGCGCGGAGCACCATCATCGGCACCACCGGGTCGGTCAAGGTCGTCCGGCTCGTCGACGGACCGGTCGTGGGCGTGCACATGGTCGGCGCGCGGGTGGGCGAGCTGATCGGCGAGGCCCAGCTGATCGTGAACTGGGAAGCCCATCCCGAGGACGTGGCCCCTCTCGTGCACGCGCACCCCACCCAGAACGAGGCGCTCGGCGAGGCGCACCTCGCTCTGGCCGGGAAGCCGCTGCACGCCCTCTAGAACCACCGAGAGCGGCGACCCGCTGCTCCCGGTTCAATACACTGAAGATCGAACAACGCGTCTTAAGGAGACAGGCTCATGAGCGAATCCGTCAGCCTCCCGGCACTCGGAGAGAGTGTCACTGAGGGAACGGTCACCCGCTGGCTGAAGAACGTCGGGGACCGCGTCGAGGTCGACGAGCCCCTGCTCGAGGTCTCGACGGACAAGGTCGACACCGAGATCCCGTCGCCCATCGCCGGTGTCATCGAGGAGATCCTCGTCCAGGAGGACGAGACCGTCGAGGTCGGTGCGGAGCTGGTGCGCATCGGCGACGGTTCGGGTGCCGCCGCTGCGGCCGAGCCCGAGGCCCCCGCGGAGGAGGCCCCCGAGGTCGCCGCCGCCGAGGAGGAGCCGACCGACGTCGCGACCCCCTCGGTCGACGCCGACAGCGACGACGAGGCCCCCGCGCCCGCCGAGCCCGAGCCGGCTCCCGCCGCCGCGAAGCCCGCCCCCGAGGTCTCGGCCCCCGCGCCGTCCACCCCGGCTCCGACCCCCGCCGCGGCCACTCCCGCGGCCCCGGCAGCCTCGGCGCCGGCACCCGCCGCGACTCCCGAACCGACCGACTCGAACCCGGGCTACGTCACGCCCCTCGTCCGCAAGCTGGCGAGCGAGCACGGCATCGACCTGACCACCCTCACCGGTACCGGTGTCGGCGGCCGCATCCGCAAGCAGGACGTCCTCGACGCCGTCGAGGCCGCCAAGTCGGCTCCGGCGCCCGTGTCGGCCCCCGCCGCCGCTGCGGCCAAGGCCGCGCGCACGCCGCTCGAGACCTCGCCCCTGCGCGGGACCACCCAGCCGATGTCGCGTCTGCGCAAGGTCCTCGCCCAGCGCGCCGTCGAGTCGATGCAGTCGACCGCTCAGCTCACCTCGGTGGTCGAGGTCGACGTCACCGCCGTCGCCCGCTTCCGCGACTCCGTGAAGAAGACCTTCCAGGAGAAGACCGGCGCCAAGCTGTCCTTCCTCCCGTTCTTCGCTCTCGCCGCCGCCGAGGCGCTGAAGGCCTACCCGGTCATCAACTCGACTCTCGACGGCGACTCGATCGTCTACCCCGACCACGAGAACATCAGCATCGCGGTGGACACCGAGCGCGGACTCCTCACCCCGGTGCTGAAGAACGCGGCCGACCTCTCGCTCGCGCAGATCGCCTCGACGATCGGCGACCTCGCCGAGCGCACCCGCAACAACAAGCTGAAGCCCGACGAGCTCGCCGGCGGCACCTTCACGCTGACCAACACCGGCTCGCGCGGCGCGCTGTTCGACACCCCCGTGGTGTTCCTCCCGCAGACCGCGATCCTCGGGACCGGCATCGTCGCGAAGAAGCCGGCCGTCGTCCAGGTCGACGGTCAGGACGCCATCGCGATCCGCTCGACCGTCTACCTCGCGCTGTCGTACGACCACCGCACGGTCGACGGGGCCGACGCCGCTCGGTTCCTCGTCGCCATCAAGGAGCGCCTCGAGGAGGGCTCGTTCGAGAACGACCTCGGCATCTGACCCGCCGACGTCGGTGACCTCCCCTAGGGAGGATCACCGGAGAAGACGTCGCGGATGAGCCAGCCGGCCTCCGTCCTGATGATCAGGACGGAGGCCGCTGTCGTTCCCGCTGAGGACTCGAGGGACACGAGCGCCGAGCCGCCGTTCTCATCGGCCAGAACGGCGCGGATCTCGGATCCGTCGGGGATCAGTGCCTCCTCGGTCTCGTCATCGGCGCGCAGGGGTGAGTCGCCGGTCGTCAGTGCCGCGAGACACGGCGCGCCCGCTCCGATGCAGGCCGAGGCCGCCGACACCAGCTCCTCAGCTGCCGACTCCGGACTCGTTCCCGCGTCGGGAGGCGTCGCGATCGGCGACGGGACGGCGGAGGACGCGGTCACCGGGACCGGCGATGCGCGGTCGGTCGCAGGACCTGCGCTGACGGCGGAGGCGACGGCCGCTCCGAGGACGATCGCGACCCCGGCGGCGAGCGGCCCGCGGTGCGTCCTCGCGACTCCGAGCAGGCGCTCCTGCCAGCCGTCGAGCGGATGGCTCCGCCGATGCCGCCCGGGTGACTCCGGCGTCGAGCTCGCAGCCTCCGCCGGAGCCGCCCGTCGGCGGTGGACGACCGCCGCAGCGCTCCGGGCGCGCCGGAGTACCGTGCCCGGCGCCCACGGCCGTCTCGGCACCGGCCCCGAGACGAGCGACTCCGCGGTGGCGGGCTCGGCCAGCAGGAGACTGCCGAGCGGTCGCGGAGGAGCGACCCGGTAGAGGAAGGCCTCGAGCGCCTCCAGCTCCGACCCGTGCTCCGGGACCACGAGTCGATCGACGCAGGCCCCTGCGCAGCGCGCGAGGAGGCTCCGGAGGGCCTCGGCCGGCGTCTCCTTCGAGTCAGTGAGGTCGGCGACCAGCACGACCGGTGCGCCGTCGCTGGTCAGGCCGATCGTGTCCGCTCCGACGACGAGATCGACACCGCTGCCGGCCGCCGCGCGGACCGCCTCGATGACCGGGCCGAGCACCGTGACGACGACGCCGGCCGACAGCGGCTCGTGCGAGGCGAGGATCCTGCCCAGAGTGGTGATCACGGGCGGCTCCATGAGCAGCACGAGCCCGCCGGGGACGACCCCGACGTCGACCAGGGACTCCCGGTGCTCGTGGCGGGGCAGTATCGCGAGCGGTCCGCGCAGCGCCTGCTCGGCGGCCTGCCTCGACCGGACCAGCGCCGAGAACCGCCTGCCGTCGTCTCCGACGACGAGCGCCCCGCGCGGAGTGGATCCGACGATCTCGAGGTCGCCCAGCCGCTCGGTCTCGCGCGCCACGGTCCGCCCACCTGATCCCATGCTCCGACACTGGACGGTCGGAGGGCCGGAGTACGACGGATCCGCCGGGTCCGTGGAAGGATCCGGCGCCGTCGCGCCTGGGGAGGACGTCCGATCCCGGCTATCGGTCCCCCACCGCGGGTCGGCTCGGTATCCTTGACCCCATGGCACGCAGCACGGAACCGTCGACGAAGGCGGTCAAGGAACCCGGACGTCTCAAGCAGATGTGGCAGGTGTTCCAGATGACCCGCCGCTACGACAGCAGCGCGGTCTGGATCATCCTCCTCGCCGCCCTCCTGCCGGTTCTCGTCGGCGTGATCCTCGGGATCCTGCTCGGCGACGGCAACGGCTTCGTCATCGCCCTCTGGGTGCTCGTCGGCGTCATGGCCGGCCTCGTCGCCGGCCTCGCGGTGCTCTCGCGCCGGGCGGAGCGGGCCGCCTACGGACAGATCGCCGGTCAGCCCGGTGCCGTCGGCGCCGTCCTGCGCAGCGGACTCCGCGGCAGCTGGACCGGTGGCGAGATGCCCGTCGCCGTCAACGGCAAGACGCAGGACGCGGTCTACCGCGCCGTCGGCCGCGGGGGCGTCGTCCTCATCGCCGAGGGCCCCTCCGGTCGCACCAAGCGCATGCTCGACGACGAGCGCCGCAAGGTCACCCGCATCCTCCCCAACGTCCCCGTCACGTTCGTCCACGTCGGTCCCGACGCCGACGCGGTCCCGCTGCACCGCGTCCCGCGCACCCTTGCGAAGACCAAGAAGGTCCTGACCAAGGCCGAGGTGCTGGCCGTCAAGAACCGGCTCGCGTCCCTCAACACCTCTCTGCCGATCCCCAAGGGCGTCGACCCGTTCAAGGTCCGCCCCCAGCGCTCCCGCTGACCACTGCCACGACGACGAGCCCGCGCCCATGACGGCGCGGGCTCGTCGTCGTCGCGGGTCAGTAGCGGACGAGGACCGTGCCGGCGACCTTGTCGTGGAAGCCGCGCTGGTCCGAGTCCCAGACGAGCGCGGGAACGAGGACCGCGAGGAGCACCGAGCGCACCAGGGGGCGCCAGACGCCGACCCAGCCGCCACCGAGGCGGATGACCCGCATCCCCAGCAGACGGTGGCCGATGCTGCCCCCGATGGTCGGGATGAACACGGCCTGCAGCACGACGAAGAGGATCAGGCTCGCCCAGCGGTCGTAGTCGAAGAACGCCAGCGACAGCAGCGCGGACACCGCCAGATCGACGGCGAGGGCGGCGACGCGGCGCCCGACGCGGCCCACCGACATCCGCCCCGCTTCGGGCAGCCCGAGGCGCTCACCCGGCCACGAGCTGGGGCCGACATCTCCGAAGGTCCTGCGCGCGTCCGATGGCATCCCCCGATCCTATCCTCGGCGTGTCGGAGCCGGTCGGGAGTCCGCCGCGAGGCGTCCCCGCGCGCTCCGTAACACGCCGGAAACAAACGGGACACGGGAGGGAAACCCCCTGTCACTACCCTGGGACGGCTGCGTCCCGCAGCAACCCGTTATGCCATTGGAGACCTTTGCATGTTTAAAGATTCTTCCGAGGTGCTCAAGTTCATCAAGGACACGGATGTCAAGTTCCTCGACATCCGGTTCACCGATCTCCCCGGTGTCCAGCAGCACTTCAACATTCCCGCCTCGACCGTGGACGAGGAGTTCTTCTCCGTCGGCCAGCTGTTCGACGGGTCGTCGATCCGCGGCTTCGCCAACATCCACGAGTCGGACATGCAGCTGATCCCCGATGTGACGACGGCCTACGTGGACCCGTTCCGCGTCGAGCGCACGCTCATCCTCGTCTTCGACATCTACAACCCGCGCAACGGCGAGATCTACTCGAAGGACCCGCGTCAGGTCGCCAAGAAGGCCGAGAAGTACCTCGCGTCGACCGGCATCGCCGACACCGCGTTCTTCGCCCCCGAGGCCGAGTTCTACATCTTCGACGACGTCCGCTACGAGGTCACCCAGAACGCCGCGTTCCACGTCGTCGACTCGGTCGAGGGCGCCTGGAACTCCGGCCGCGTCGAAGAGGGCGGCAACCTCGGCAACAAGACGCCCTACAAGGGCGGCTACTTCCCCGTCTCGCCGGTCGACAAGACCGCCGACCTCCGCGACGACATCTGCCTCAAGCTGATCGACGCCGGCCTCATCCTCGAGCGCTCGCACCACGAGGTGGGCACCGGCGGGCAGCAGGAGATCAACTACCGCTTCGACACGATGGTCCACTCGGCGGACGACATCCTGAAGTTCAAGTACATCGTCAAGAACACAGCCGAGCAGTGGGGCAAGACCGCCACGTTCATGCCCAAGCCCCTCTTCGGAGACAACGGCTCGGGCATGCACACCCACCAGTCGCTCTGGAACGACGGCAAGCCGCTGTTCTACGATGAGAACGGCTACGGCGGCCTCTCGGACATCGCCCGCTGGTACATCGGCGGCCTGCTCAAGCACGCCCCCGCCGTCCTCGCGTTCACGAACCCGACGGTCAACTCGTACCACCGCCTGATCCCGGGCTTCGAGGCTCCGGTCAACCTGGTCTACTCGGCCGGCAACCGCTCCGCGTCGATCCGCATCCCGATCACGGGCACGAACCCCAAGGCCAAGCGCATCGAGTTCCGCGCCCCCGACGCCTCGGGCAACCCTTACCTCGCGTTCGCCGCGCAGCTCATGGCGGGTCTCGACGGCATCAAGAACCGCATCGAACCGCACGAGCCCGTCGACAAGGACCTGTACGAGCTGCCCCCGGAGGAGGCCAAGCTCATCCCGCAGGTCCCCGCGACGCTCGAGGAGGCCCTGGCCGCCCTCGAGGCCGACCACGAGTTCCTGCTGCAGGGCGGCGTGTTCACCCAGGAGCTCGTCGACACCTGGATCGACTACAAGCGCGAGAAGGAGATCAAGCCGCTGGCCCAGCGTCCGCACCCCTTCGAGTTCGAGCTGTACTACGGGGTCTGATCCTCGAAGCACGACCACGAGGGCCGCTCTTCTCCGGAAGGGCGGCCCTCCGTCGTTCCCGGGCACCGTGCGCTCGATGGCTCCCGGTCAGCGGTAGGAGGGGGCCTCGCCCTCGACCGGGCCGTAGAAGCGCCGCTCGAAGACCGCGCGGGCGCGACGCGTGATGCCGAGGTAGTCGTCCTCGAGCTGCGTGGCCGAGCCGGCCGGGTACTCGAGCAGGCGGGCGACACCGTCGAGCTGCCGGCGGTCGGTCGGGAGGACGTCGCTCGTGCGGTTCGTCCACAGGGTCATCGCCGAGCGCACCCGGGAGGCGAACAGCCAGGCCGCGCGCAGGCGCTCCGCGTCCACAGGGGTCACCAGCTCCGCCTCCTCCGCCACGGCGAGGGCCGTGAGGGTCGACGTCGTCCGGAGGGCCGGCACCGAGCGGGCGTGCTGCAGCTGCAGGAGCTGCACGAGCCACTCCACGTCGCTCAGGGAGCCGCGGCCGAGCTTGAGGTGGCGGAGCGGGTCGGCACCCTGGGGCAGGCGCTCCTTCTCGACGCGCGCCTTGATCCGCTTGACCTCGCGCACGTCGCGGTCGGGGATCGCGACCGGGTAGCGGACCTCGTCGGCGAGGGCCTCGAAGTCGGCGATGAGCGTCGCGTCGCCTGCGACGCCCCTGGCCCGCAGGAGTGCCTGCGCCTCCCACGTCAGCGACCAGCGGGCGTAGTAGGCGCGGTACGAGTCGAGCGAGCGGACCAGCAGACCGTTCTTGCCCTCGGGGCGGAGATCGGCATCGAGGTCGAGCGGGAGCCGGGAGTCCTCGGTGAGCCGCACCAGCTCGGCGACCAGGAACTGCGCGTACAGCTGGGCGGCCCGGGGCTCCCCCGCCCCTGGCCGCTGGACGTACATGACGTCGGCGTCCGATCCGAAGCCGAGCTCCGCTCCCCCGTAGCGCCCCATCCCGATGACCGCGAACTCGGCGTCGGAGCCGGGTCGGGCGGTGCTCGACCGGCGGACGGCGGCGAGGACGCCGTTCAGCAGGGCCGAGATGATGTCGGTGAGGCTGCAGGCGATCTCCTCGATCGTGCTGAGCCCCAGCACGCCGCCCATGGCGGTCCGGAGGACCTCGCGGCGGCGCATCGCGCGGAGGACCGCCGCCACCGTCTCCGGAGTGTCGTGTCTCAGCAGGACGGCGCGCACCTCCTCCGCGAGGGCCGCGGCGCTGCGGGGTCGGAGGGCGTCGTCGTCCTCGAGCCAGGCCGCCGCCTCCGGGATGCGGTCGAGCAGCTCGCCGACGAAGCGCGAGCCCGCGAGCACCGTCGTCAGGCGCTTCGCCGCCCCGGAGGAGTCGCGCAGCATCCGCAGGAACCAGGGCGTTCCGCCGAGGGTGTCGCTGAGGCGCCGGAACGCGAGGAGGCCGTAGTCGGGGTCGGCGCCGTCGGCGAACCACTGCAGCATCACCGGGACCAGGTGCCGCTGGATGCTCGCGCGGCGCGACACTCCGGAGGTCATCGCCGCGATGTGGCCGAGCGCCCCCCGCGCGTCGGTGAACCCGATGGCCGCCAGACGCGCCTCCGCCTGCCCGGTCGAGAGCTCTGCTCCGCCGTCCGAGAGCGCGGCGACCGCCGACAGCAGCGGGCGGTAGAACAGCCGCTCGTGCAGGCCGCGCACGCGGTGCTTGATGCCGTTCCAGACGACGAGGAGCTCCTCGGCGCTCCGCGCGAGACCGCTCGAGCGCGCGAGGGTCCGCAGCTCGTGCTCGTCGCGGGGCATGAGGTGCGTGCGTCGCAGGCGCCGCAGCTGGAGGCGGTGCTCCAGCAGCCGGAGCGCGCGGTAGTCCTTCGCGAACTCGTCGGCCGCCGCCCGGCCGATGTAGCCCCGGTCGGCGAGGGCGCCGAGGGCGAGCAGCGTGCCCGGCATGTGGATGGCGTCGTCGGTCTGCCCGTGCACCAGCTGGAGCAGCTGCACCGTGAACTCGATGTCGCGCAGCCCGCCCGGCCCGAGCTTGATCTGGTAGTGGACGTCGTTCTGGGGGATGTTCTCGGTGACGCGCTCGCGCATCCGCTGGACCGACTCGACGAAGTTCTCGCGGGACGCGCTCGACCAGACCTTCGGTGCGACGGCCTCGACGTAGGCGCGGCCGAGCTCGGGGTCGCCGGCGAGCGGGCGGGCCTTCAGCAGGGCCTGGAACTCCCAGCTCTTCGCCCACCGGTCGTAGTAGGTGACGTGCGATTCGAGCGTGCGGACGAGGGCGCCCTGCTTGCCCTCGGGCCGGAGGTTGGGGTCGACCTCCCACAGCTCGGGCTCGAGGGCGAGAGCGGAGGTCCCTCGCATCAGGAGCACGGCCATGCGCGTCGCGATGTCGATCGCGCGCGCGTTCGACAGCTCGCGCTCGGGGTCGCCCTCGGCCACGAAGATGACGTCGACGTCGCTCACGTAGTTCAGCTCGGAGGCGCCGGCCTTCCCCATCCCGATGACGGCGAAGCGCGTCGCCTCGACCTCCTGGCGGGAGAACCTGCCTGGCCCGGATCCGTCGACGAGGTCGGTCCGGGCGACGGCGAGCGACGCCTCGAGCGCCGCGCCTGCGAGGTCGGCGAGCGTGCGGGCGACCCGGTCGATCGCGGCGACCGGATCGGCCTGGCTCAGGTCGTGCACGACGATGCGGGTCAGCAGGCGGCGGTAGCGGATGCGCAGGGCCGTCCAGCCCTCCTCCTCACGCAGTGTCGCGAATCCGTCGACCGCGCCGACCGAGTCCAGCAGCTCGCTCCGAAGCTCTGACCGGCCCGGCAGCGTGATGACGGGGTCGAGGAGGCCCGCGAGCTCAGCGGGGCGGCGGTGCAGGAAGTCGGCGAGGCCGGAGGACGCGCCGAGGACCAGCAGCAGTCGCGTGAGGGCGTCGTCGTCGGCGAGGACGACGCTCATCTGCTCGCGGTGACTCCGGAGCAGGTCGATCAGAGCGCGCAGCGCCGCGTCGGGATCGGCGACCCCGGCGAACGCGGGATCGATCGAGTCGAGCGACCGGCCGGCGAGCTCCTCGGCCTCGGCGAGGCGCGCCCCGGTCTCGCCGAGCTCGGCGAATCCGAGGCGCGCGAAGTCGCTGAGAGTGCGTTCGCGAGCCATGGTGGGGAGTGGGTCAGAGCATCTCGAGGTTGCTGCGCAGCTCGTACGGCGTCACCTGGGCGCGGTACTCGGCCCAGTCCTTGCGCTTGTTCAGCAGCACGAAGTTGAACACCTGCTCGCCCAGCGTCTCGGCGACGAGCTCCGACTCCTCCATCAGCGAGATGGCGCGGTCGAGGCTCGCCGGGAGCGGACTGTACCCGAGGGCGCGGCGCTCGGCGTCGGACAGCGACCAGACGTTGTCCTCGGCCTCGGCGGGGAGCTCGTAGCCCTCCTCGATGCCCTTGAGGCCCGCCGCCAGCAGCAGCGAGTACGCGAGGTAGGGGTTCGCCGCGGAGTCGAGAGCGCGGTACTCGATGCGGGAGGACTGGCCCTTGTTCGGCTTGTACAGCGGCACCCGCACGAGCGCGGAGCGGTTGTTGTGGCCCCACGAGACGTAGCTCGGTGCCTCGTCGCCGCCCCAGAGGCGCTTGTACGAGTTGACGAACTGGTTCGTCACCGCGGTGATCTCGGGAGCGTGCTTGAGCAGACCGGCGATGAACTGGCGGCCGAGCTTCGAGAGCTGGTACTCCGCGCCCTGCTCGTAGAACACGTTGACGTCGCCCTCGAAGAGCGAGAGGTGGGTGTGCATGCCCGAACCGGGGTGACCGGAGAGGGGCTTGGGCATGAAGGTCGCGTAGACGCCCTGCTCGATCGCCACCTCCTTGATGACCGTGCGGAAGGTCATGATGTTGTCGGCCGTGGTGAGCGCGTCCGCGTAGCGGAGGTCGATCTCGTTCTGACCGGGGCCCGCCTCGTGGTGGCTGAACTCGACCGAGATGCCGAGGTCCTCGAGCATGCGGACCGAGCGGCGACGGAAGTCGTGCGCCGTGCCCCCGGGGACGTTGTCGAAGTAGCCGGCCGAGTCGACGGGCTCGGGACCCTCGGCGCCGAACGTCGACGACTTGAGCAGGTAGAACTCGATCTCGGGGTGCGTGTAGAACGTGAACCCGCGCTCGGCGGCCTTCGCGAGGGTGCGCTTGAGCACGTTGCGCGGGTCGGCGACCGCGGGCTGCCCGTCGGGAGTCGTGATGTCGCAGAACATCCGCGCGGTCGGATCGATCTCGCCGCGCCACGGGAGGATCTGGAAGGTCGACGGATCCGGGTGCGCCAGGACGTCGGCCTCGAAGGAGCGGGTGAGGCCCTCGATCGCGGAGCCGTCGAAGCCGAGGCCCTCGGCGAAAGCGCCCTCGACCTCGGCCGGCGCGATGGCGACCGACTTGAGCGTGCCGACGACGTCGGTGAACCAGAGGCGAACGAATTTGATCCCTCGCTCTTCGATCGTGCGAAGAACGAAGTCCCGTTGCTTGTCCATCAAGGCCCTTCCTGTTTCGCCCCTAAGGCTAGTGGCTCCGCGCCGGGTGCGGCGGAGGGCTCCCCCTGCTCGCGCGCCGGTCCGCACCTAGACTTGCTGCCATGTCAGCGCAGCCCGTGAAACGCGTTCGAACCCGCCACTTCCAGAACGCGAAGGACTCGGGGGTGCGGATCACCGGACTGACGAGCTACGACCAGCTGACCGCCCGCATCTTCGACGAGGCGGGCATCGACTTCCTGCTCGTGGGCGACTCCGCCGGCAACAACGTGCTGGGCTACGACACCACGCTGCCCGTCACCGTCGACGAGCTGATCCCCTTCGCACGAGCCGTCGCCGGGGCGGTGGAGCGCGCCTTCGTCGTCGCCGACATGCCGTTCGGCTCCTACGAGTCGGGCCCCGACGACGCGCTGCACACCGCGTTCCGCTTCATGAAGGAGACGCACGCGCACGCCGTGAAGCTCGAGGGCGGAGTGCGCTCCTCCGAGCAGATCCGGCGGATCGTCGACGCCGGCATCCCGGTGATGGCCCACATCGGCTTCACTCCGCAGAGCGAGCACGGGCTCGGCGGCCACATCGTCCAGGGCCGTGGCGACGGACTCGAGCAGCTCCTCGCCGACGCGCGGGCCGTGCAGGAGGCGGGAGCGTTCGCCGTCGTGCTCGAGATGGTCCCCAGCGACGCCGCCCGCCAGGTGACCGAGGAGCTGCGCATCCCGACCATCGGCGTCGGCGCCGGCCCGCACGTCGACGGGCAGCTGCTCGTCTGGACCGACTTCGCCGGCTTCACGACCGGCCGCGTCCCCCGCTTCGTCAAGCAGTACGCCGACCTCCGCGGGGTGCTGACCGGAGCCGTCACGGCCTACCGCGACGACGTCGAGTCGGGCGCGTACCCCGCACCCGAGCACAGCTACGAGTAGAGCTCAGCGGTCCTCGGCCGCGTCCTCCTCGGCCCACTTGCGGCTGTTCTCGTGCAGCTTCTCGAGCGCGTGCTCCGCCTCCTGCCGAGACGAGAAGGGCCCCACACGGTCGACGGAGGGGGACACGAACCCCTGCTCCACCGCGCCGGACTTGAGGTTGTACCACCAGGAGTTCGCATCACCGTCAGACATGCGGCCGATCCTACGCGGCACCGCGGCCGCGGGTCCCGCCCCCGATCCGACCGGTCCCGCTTCGCTAGCATGACCCCTATGACTGCTGCGACGACCGCCATCGGAATCGACATCGGGGGGACCGGCATCAAGGGGGCGCTCGTCGACCTCGCGGAGGGGACGCTCCTCAGTGACCGGATGAAGGTCCCGACGCCCGAGGGCGGGCGCCCGAAGGACATCGTCGCGACGGTGCAGCAGATCCTCGCAACGATCCCCGGCGCCGCCCCCGGGACGCCGGTCGGGATCTGCTTCCCCGCCGCTGTGGTGCACGGCCGGACGATGTCGGCGGCGAACGTCTCGGACGAGTGGATCGGCCTCGAGGCCGAGAAGCTGTTCGAGGACGCGATCGGCCGCGACATCTTCTTCGTCAACGACGCCGACGCCGCCGGCTACGCGGAGTCGCGGTTCGGCGCCGCGAAGGACAAGAAGGGCCTGGTCCTCATGACCACCCTCGGCACCGGCATCGGCACCGCGCAGATCTACGACGGTGTCCTCATCCCCAACGCCGAGCTCGGCCACCTCGAGATCCACGGCGGCGACTACGAGAAGAAGGCGTCGTTCGCCGCGAAGGAGCGCGACGACCTCGACTACAAGCACTGGGCGAAGCGCCTCCAGCGCTACTACTCCCACCTCGAGGCCCTGCTCTGGCCCGACCTGATCATCGTCGGCGGAGGCGTCTCGAAGCACCATGAGGAGTTCCTCCCCCTCCTCGACCTCCGCACCCCCATCGTCCCCGCCACCCTCCGCAACAACGCCGGCATCCTCGGCGCCGCGGCCCTCGCGGGCGGCGGCGTGCGACGCTGAGCCGTTCGCTGCGGTGGTCCCCGCCTGCCGCAGCCGCAGTCGACTCGATCAGTCGGTAGCGCTCCATGGAGCGTCCTGCGTCCGGCTACGACGAAACGCTGACACGCGCTTCGCCGGTTCGGCTGTTCTCATACCGCGGCGGTCCCCGCCCGCCGCGGCGCGGTCGGCTCGGTCAGGTGGTTGCGATCCGCAGAGCGTCCCGCGTCCGGCTACGACGAAACGCTGACACGCGTTTCGCCTGTTCGGCTGTTCTCATACCGCGGCGGTCCCCGCCCGCCGCGGCGCGGTCGGCTCGGTCAGGTGGTTGCGATCCGCAGAGCGTCCCGCGTCCGGCTACGACGAAACGCTGACACGCGTTTCGCCTGTTCGCCTCGCGGAGGGTGGCTGGTCTGAAGGTCAGCTCGCTGGGCGGGGCTGCTTCGCGGCTCGAAGCTGAGGGAGACGACCCCTGGCGCTGCCGTCCCTGCTGGTCGAGTAGCCCCGGAGCGGCGTATCGAGACCCACCCGCGCCAGCAGATCAGCCTTTCGTTCCTGTCTTCTGAAGCTGGTGGATCTCGATACGCCCGCTGCGCGGGCTACTCGATCAGCGGGCTACGAGACCGCGTGGTCCGCTCCCCCGTGAGGCGCTGCTCTCAGCCCGATCCTCCTGAGCGCCGCCCGCAAGGAGTCGACGGCGCAGCCGAGCCATTCTGCACACCCACCCGACGCCCTTCTCAGCGGTGCAAGGGCGATCGTGCGGCAGCACGGCCGAGGCGAGTCGGGAAAACGCGTGTCAGCGTTTTGCCGGAGCCGGACGCACGACGCTCTGCGGAACGCGACCATCTGATGGGGCCGACCGCGCCGCGGCGGGCGGGGACCGCCGCGGAAGACAGGCATTGAGCCCAGAAACGCCCCGCCGCGCGGATGCGCGACGGGGCGTTTCTGGGCGAAGGGGTCGGCTGTTACGCCGGGTTCTGTTCACGCCGCGCCTCTCGGCGGGCGCTGGACGGCCATCTCTCTCGGAGTCACGTTGCCGTGACCCTCCAGCGGTCTACCCGAGGACCCGACGAGCAGCCGCATCGTCCTCTGTCTGACCTTGCTCCGGGCGAGGTTTACCGAGCGAGCCGGATCACTCCGGCCCCTGGTGGTCTCTTACACCACCGTTTCACCCTTACCGCGGGCGTGAGCCCGTGGCGGTCTGCTTTCTGTGGCACTGTCTCGCGGGTCGCCCCGGGTGGGTGTTACCCACCGCCCTGCTCTGCGGAGCCCGGACGTTCCTCGGCGCCGGGGCTCTCGCTCCGGCGACGCGACCGTCTTGCCGGCCCGTTCGCGGACCCAGTGTACGGCTCCGGTCAGGCCAGGGTCGACTCGTCGCCGCGCACGAGGATGCACTGGCTGTCGGGGCAGAGCACGACGTCGTCGGGGGCCGAGGCGCGGATCCACGAGAGGTCGGACTCGGTGAGGGCCACGCCGCTGCCCTCGGAGACCTTGCCGCGGAGCAGGGCGGCGCCCATGCCGTAGCGGGCGCGCTGCTTCTCGTAGAGCTCGACGAGGTCCTCGGGGAGGGTGGCGACGAGGGAGGCGCGGTCGCGGGCGAGCGCCTCCTGCTTGTCGGCCAGCTTCGCGGCCTGCGCGTCGCGTTCCTCGGCGAGCGTCTGCAGGGCGGCGACGACCTCGTCGCGCTCGGCCTGAGCGGCGGCGACCTCGGCCTCGATGCCCTCGATGCGCTCCATGAGGGTGAGCTCGATGTCCTCCAGGTCGCCGCGGCGCTTGACCAGGGAGGTGATCTCGCCCTCGAGCGCGGCGATGTCCTTCGAGGACGACGCGGTCTGCAGTCGCTCGCGGTCGCGGGCGAGGCGCTTCTCGACGACGGTGACGTCGGACTCGATGCGGCCGAGCTCGGTGCGGACGTCCTCGACTCGGCCCACGTGCTCGGCGAGGGTCCGGCGGGTCCGAGCGTCGCGAGCCTGCATCGCCTGGATCTTCGCGATCTGCGGCAGGGTCGCGATCGCGTGGCGCAGCTGGGCGCCTCGCGTGTCGAGACTCTGCAGGGTCAGGAGCTCGCGCTGGTCTGCGGGGCTGGCTTTCACGTCGCGGTCCTCGTTCCCGGCATGCAAGGGTGGCGTGCCGCGTCCATTCTCCCGTGCCGACCGGCGGCTAGTGGACGATCGCGAAATCCCAGGGGTCGGTGCGGGTCTCGCTGACGGCGACGGAGACGGTGGGCAGGGCCTCCCGCAGCGCCGACGCCGCCACCTCGAGCCACAGCCATTCGCTGGCCCAGTGCGAGACGTCGATGAGGGCGGGGCCGGTGCCGTGCAGGGCCTTCTCGCGCGCCTCCGACGCCGGGTGGTGCCGCAGGTCGGCGGTCACGTAGACATCGCTGGTCCGGACGGCGGGCTCCCCGAGCAGTGAGTCCCCCGCGCCTCCGCAGAGCGAGACGCGACGGACGGGCGCGTCGTAGCCTCCGGCGACCCGCACTCCCCCGGCGGTGGCGGGCAGCAGATCGGCGACGGCGCGGGCGAGGCGACCCAGCGTCACCTCCTCCGGGAGGTCGCCGACGCGGCCGAGACCGACGGACGGGTCCGCTCCGGGGACGATCGGGGTGGTGCCGGTGAGCCCGAGCCGCGTCGCGATGACGTCGGAGACGCCGTCGGCGACGATGTCCGCGTTCGTGTGCGCGGAGACGAGGGCGCAGCCGCCCCGGATCAGATCGGCGAGCAGGCGGCCCTTGTAGCCGTCCTCGGCGATCGAGGTCACTCCGCGCAGGAGCAGCGGGTGGTGCGCGATCAGCAGCTGGCGACCTCCGGCGATCGCCTCGGCGACGGTGTCGGAGACGACGTCGACGGTGAGCAGGATCCGCTCGACGGAGGCGTCGGGGTCTCCGGTGACGAGGCCGGGAGCATCCCACCCCTCCGCACCCTCCTCGGGCCAGAGTCGGTCGATGACGGCATGGACGTCGCGCAGGCTGGGCATGAGACCAGGGTAGGGGTCGGCCTCAGCGCGCGTGATCCGACTCGACGTCGCGGATCTCGGCGTCGGCGGCGGAGGCGTCCTCGTCGAGGTCTGCGGCGAGGTAGTCGTCGGAGTCGGGCAGGACGACGGTGATGCCGGCGTACTGCTCGACGGCCAGCTCGCCACGCACTCCGGAGGCGGCCAGCACGTGGCCGCCGATCGCCCCGGTCGTGTCGACGAAGTGCGTGTGGAGCCCCGCGACGCTGATGCCCTGGAAGGGCTTCGGGCCGATGAAGCCGACCAGGGTTCCCTCGACTGCGGTCAGGTGCATCTCTCGCTGGTCGTGCATCGCGTCGGCGAGGCGGAGGTACGGCTTGATCTGGGCGATCGGCTGGCGGAGAGTCAGGCTCTCGAAGCGGCCCCGGACGCGGACGCCGACGAAGACGTTCGGGCTCGGGACGGCCCTCCGCACCGCCCCCAGGAGGGCGTCGAGCGAGTCGATCCCGTCGAGCGTCGACGAGGAGCTCGGCGTGAAGCGGGCGAGCTCGGCGAAGGCGATCGTGTCCTCCGGCTCGAGGACCCGGACGGAGCCGTCGCCCCGGAACAGACGGTGGACGCCGTCGAGCACGACGAGCTCGCCGTCCATGTGGTCGCCGCAGCCCAGACCGAAGTCTCCGGCGCGGTCGGCCTCCGACCGGGAGACGACTCCGTCGAACAGACCCGCGAGCAGCGCGTCGACGATCGAGAACTGGGTGATGAGGCCGCGCGGGGCGGTCGGGTTCGGCATGGTCACAGTCTGGCCGAGAGCCGTGCGGCGGCCGTGGCCCCTCTTCGGCCCGTCGACCTCGTGCAGAGCGGCGTCCGGGACCGTCGGCGTTAACCAGAAGAAGCCGCCCTGAGGCGGCTTCTTCTCGTTCGGTGGATCCGAGGGGATTCGAACCCCTGACCCCCTGCATGCCATGCAGGTGCGCTACCAGCTGCGCCACGGACCCTTGGTGCGCTTCTCGAACAGGAGATGCAGACCGTGGGGCCTGCTCCTCCGCCCGGCGGAAGCAACTCGAATAAACTACAACACGAAATGCGTGAGGAGAAATCGGGTGCCGTCGCCGGGCGTGTTCGTCAGGACGAGGACGCTGCGGTGTCGACCGCGAGAGGGCTGTCGACCGCGGGGCCGTCGACAGTGAACGGGACCGTCGGGCAGTCCTTCCAGAGGCGCTCGAGCGAGTAGTACATGCGGTCCTCCTCGTGGAAGACGTGCACGACGAGGTCGCCGAAGTCGAGGAGGATCCAGCGGCCCTCGGCGCGGCCCTCGCGGCGCAGGAGCTTGGCGCCCGAGTCGTTCAGGCGGTCCTCGACCTCGTTCGCGATCGCGACGACGTTGCGCTCGGAGCGGCCGGTGACGAGGAAGAAGATGTCGACGAGCGGGAGCGGACCGGACACGTCGAGCGCGACCAGATCCTCCCCGCCCTTGGAGTCGGCGGCGGTGGCCGCGAGCTGGAGCAGTGCGCGGGCGGAGTCGGTCGCAGTCATGAAGCCTTCAGTGTCGGTGGTGGGTCAGAAGATGTTGAGGACGAAGCCGCCGATGAACAGCGCGATCGAGGCCACGAGGAGGACGGCCGCCGTGATGGCGAGCACGACGGGGGTGCTGATCCCGCTGCGCTTCTGCGGCGCGATCATCGCCGTGCCGGCGGCGTGCGTCGAGACGGCGCTCGAGGCCCGCACGGGCTCCGAGTCGGCGGCGGGCTGCTCCCGGTCGATGCGGTCGACATAGCGATCGACGTCCGGGGAGTCGTAGAGGTTGGGGTGCTGGCCGGTCGAGCCGAGGCTGCGCGGGAGGTCGAACGATCCTGTGACGAGCACCTCGCCGGTGTCGGCCTTCGTCTCGCCCGAGGTCGGCAGGATGAGCGCGTTCGTCGTCGTCACCGCGCCGGTCGAAGCCACACCGCTCGCGATGAGCGAGTCGAACGAGGCGTCGACCTCCTCCTTCGACTTGCTGTCGAGCTCGTCGGTGATGGCCAGGTGCTCGATCGGCGGGTGGAAGCTGCCGGTGATCTCGGTGGCCTTCTCGTCGGCGATGTCGAGGGATCCGCCGACGGTGGCGAACAGGGCGGTGTTGAGCTTGGGCTGCTCGGCGACGGCGACCTCGCCGGTGGCGGGCAGAGTCGAGGCGCGGCCGAGGGCGCGCGACACCTCCGACTCCTCCTCGCGGTCAGGCTCCGCGGGCTCCCCCTCGGCGACGAGCGGCGCGGGATCGTCGACGGGTGTCGCGGCGACCTGCTCGGCCTGCTGCTGGGCCAGGAGGGCGCGGAGCTCGCGACGCGTGAGGGGGCGCTCACCGTCGGGCGTGACGACGTCGATCGAGGACGTGCGCAGCTCGGGCTCGCTCGCGGGGGTCGGCGCGACGGGGTCGATGCGGATCGTCTGCGTCGGCGTGAGCACCGGCATCTCACCGGCGGCCGTCACGGAGGCGGTCGCGGCTCGTCGGGACGTGGTCGGCACGGCGGCGGGAGCGGCACCGGCCTCGCGTCGCTCGCGCTCGCGGATCTCGCGCCGGGTGAGCGGCTTCTCCTCGGGCTGAACTGTCATGACGTACTCCGATACAGGTGGTGCTTCGAGATGTACTGGACGACACCATCGGGAACCAGATACCAGACCGGATGACCCCGGTTCACGCGGCTCCGACAGTCCGTCGAGGAAATCGCTAGCGCCGGAATTTCCAACAAGGATACGTCCTGGGCCGGTAAACCCGAAACGTTGAGCACGTGACCCGGGCGGCTCACCGCGACGAAGTGGGCCAGCTCCCACAGCTCGTCGTAGTCCTTCCAGCTGAGGATCTGCGCGACCGCGTCGGCTCCCGTGATGAAGAACAGCTCGGCATCGGGGTGCGCGGCGTGGATGTCGCGCAGGGTGTCGATCGTGTAGGTGGTGCCGATCCGGTCGACGTCGACCCGGCTCACGGTGAAGCGGGGATTCGAGGCGGTGGCGATGACCGTCATCAGGTAGCGGTGCTCGGCCGAGGTCACCGTCTTCTTGTGCCAGGGCTGCCCGGTCGGCACGAAGACGACCTCGTCGAGGTCGAACGACTGCGCCACCTCGGAGGCGGCGACCAGGTGGCCGTGGTGGATCGGGTCGAACGTGCCGCCCATCACACCGATGCGGGGACGTCGCGGGTCTCCGCTGACGGCGGACGTCACGATCGCGGCGCCTCCGGACTAGTGGCCGTGGCCGTGCTGGTCGTGGGAGGAGCCAGCCGTCTTGTGCGAGTGGCGGTTCGCGACGTCGCGGTAGCTCCAGGTGACGAAGCCGAGCGCCGTGAAGGCCACGGCCGCGATCAGGCCGAAGACGATGGCCGGGAACGGCAGCTCCACGTGCGTGGAGGCTTCTGCGAGGACGGTCGTCGCCAGGGACATGCGGTGCTCCTTGAGGGTCGGGACGCCCCGAGGGGCTCGGTCGAGTCTAGCCCGCCGCTGCCGGGAGCTAGGCGCGGACCTGCCCGGCGCCGCGCAGGAGCCACTTCGTGCTCGTCAGCTCGGGCAGACCCATCGGGCCCCGGGCGTGCAGCTTCTGGGTCGAGATGCCGACCTCGGCGCCGAAGCCGAACTCGCCTCCGTCGGTGAAGCGCGTCGAGGCGTTCACCATGACGACCGCGGAGTCGACCTCGGCGAGGAACCGCTCGGCACTGCGGAGGTCCTCGGTGACGATCGACTCGGTGTGGTGCGTCGAGTACCGCGCGATGTGGTCCATCGCGGCGTCGAGGTCGTCGACCACCGCCACCGCGATGTCGAGCGAGTAGTACTCGGCCGACCAGTCCTCCTCCGTCGCCTCGACGGCGTCGGCGAAGAGCGCGCGGACGCGCTCGTCGCCGTGCACGGTCACTCCGGCCTCGGCGAGACGACCCAGCACCGGCGGCAGGAGGCGTGCGGCGGCGTCGCGGTGCACGAGGAGGGTCTCGAGCGCGTTGCAGGTGCTCGGGCGCTGGGTCTTGGCGTTGTGCACGATGTCGACGGCCCACTGCTCGTCGGCGCTCGCATCGAGGAAGACGTGGACGACTCCCGCACCGGTCTCGATGACCGGCACGGTCGACTCCGTCACCACCGACTCGATGAGCCCCGCGCTCCCCCGCGGCACGAGGACGTCGACGTAGCCGCGCGCGCGCATCAGCGCCTTCGCGCCCTCGCGGCCGTGGTCGTCGACGGTCTGGATCAGCTCGGCCGGGAGACCGACGGAGGCGACGGCCTCCTGCAGCAGCTCCACGAGGATGCGGTTGGTGTTCTCTGCCGCGCTGCCACCGCGGAGGATCACGGCGTTGCCGCTCTTGAGCGCGAGCGCCGCGATGTCGATCGTGACGTTCGGACGGGCCTCGTAGATCGCTCCGACGACGCCGAAGGGCACCCGCACCTGGGTCAGCGAGGCGCCGTTGGGCAGCAGGGAGCCGCGGACGGTCTGCCCGACGGGATCGACCAGGCCGGCGACCGCGACGACGGCGTCGGCGAGCGAGCCGAGGCGCGCCTCGTCGAGTCGGAGCCTGTCCTGGAGGCCTGCGCTCATGCCGTTCTCGCGACCGTTCGCGAGGTCGAGCTCGTTGGCGGGGACGATGCGCGCGGCGCCGGCGCGGACCGCCTCGGCGATCGCGAGGAGCGCGCGGTTCTTGAGGTCTGTGGTCGCGCTGCGAAGCGAGCGGGAGGCCGTGCGGGAGGCGGCGAACCGCTCGGTCAGTGCGTCGCTGCGCTCGAGGGTGGTCTGCGGCATCCGGCCAGTGTATTCGGTGGCGCGGGCGGGCGGCGGGGGTGCAGCCGGGCCGGGTGGAGATGCGATCTGCAGGAGCTGACGCGGAATACGGGGGAATCTGCGCGGAGGAGGGAGCATTTCGGCCCCGTGGCCTGCAGACCGCACCATCGCCTGCAGATCGCACCGTCACCGAGACGGAGATCGGGCTCCTGCAGATCGTGCAGGAGCCCGATCGGGTCAGTCCTCGACGGGGTCGCCCTCGTCGGCGACTCGCCAGACGCCGCCGAGGCGCTCGCGCTCGAGGTCGGCACGGGCGGCCGCCTTGGCGTCCATCCGCTCGAAGTAGTCCTCGCGGCGCTCGTTGCGGGTCTTGCGCTGGTTCTCGTCGAGGCGGATGTCCGTCCCGCGCGGGGCGGTGATCAGCTCGGCGGTCGAGGTGAGCGTGGGCTCCCAGTCGAAGACGACTCCGTCGCCGCGGCCGATGACCACGGTGGAGCCGGCGACGGCACCCGCCGAGAAGAGGCCGTTCTCGACGCCCAGCTTCGCGAGACGATCGGCGAGGAAGCCCACCGCCTCGTCGTTGGTGAAGTCGGTCTGGGCGACCCAGCGCACCGGCTTCGTGCCGAGGACTCGGTAGATGTTGCCGTAGGAGCCGCCCTCGACGCGGATCTCGAAGTCCTTCTCGTCGACGGCGCGCGGGCGGATGGTGATCCGCTCGACCTTGGGCACGGCTGCGAGCTCGAGGCGGTGCTGCTCGACGATCTCGCCGAGGGCGAAGGTGAGCTGGCGGAGGCCGGCGTGGCTGACCGCGGAGATCTCGAACACGCGGTAGCCGCGGGCCTCGAGATCGGCGCGGACGAAGGCCGCGAGCTCCTTCGCCTCGGGGACGTCGACCTTGTTGAGCGCGATGAGCTGCGGGCGCTCCACGAGCGGCACCTGGCCGTCGCCGACCGGGTACGCGGCGAGCTCACCGAGGATGACGTCGAGATCGGTCAGCGGGTCGCGGCCGGGCTCGAGGGTGGCGCAGTCGAGGACGTGCACGAGGGCGGTGCAGCGCTCGACGTGGCGGAGGAACTCGAGACCGAGGCCCTTGCCCTCGCTGGCGCCCTCGATCAGCCCGGGGACGTCGGCGACGGTGTAGCGCGACTCCCCCGCCTGGACCACGCCGAGGTTGGGGGCGAGCGTCGTGAAGGGGTAGTCGGCGATCTTGGGCTTCGCGGCCGAGATGGCGGCGACGAGGCTCGACTTGCCGGCGGAGGGGAAGCCCACCAGGGCGACGTCGGCGACCGTCTTCAGCTCGAGGACGACGTCGCCCTCCCAGCCGGGGGTGCCGAGCAGCGCGAATCCGGGGGCCTTGCGCTTGGTGGTCGCGAGCGACGCGTTGCCGAGGCCGCCCTGGCCTCCGGGAGCGATGACGTAGCGCAGCCCGGGCTCGTCCATGTCGATGAGCTCTTCGCCGTCGGGCGACTTGACCACGGTGCCCAGCGGGACGGGCAGCTCGAGGAGCTCGCCGTTGCCGCCTGCGCGGTGGTCGCCCATGCCGGGGCCGCCGTTGTCGGAGGAGCGGTGGGGGTGGCGGTGGTAGGCGAGCAGCGTGGTGGTCTGCGGGTCGGCGACGAGGACGATGTCGCCTCCGTGACCGCCGTTGCCGCCGTCGGGACCGGCCAGCGGTTTGAACTTCTCGCGACGGACGGAGACGCAGCCGTTCCCGCCGTGGCCGGCACGCAGATGCAGCGTGACGTTGTCGACGAAGGTGACCATGAGTGAGATTTCCGTCCGATGTGTAGTGGAGGCTCCGGAGTGCCGGATGCCGGTGTGCGGGGCGGTACAACGCGCAAGGGGCGAGCCGAAGCCCGCCCCTTGCGTCCTGAGCCTGTCCGGCCGAGGTGTCTGACCCTGGAGGTGGACCTAGAGGGCCGCCGCCACGATGTTGACGACCTTGCGGCCGCCCTTGGTGCCGAACTCGACCGCACCGGCCGACAGGGCGAACAGGGTGTCGTCGCCACCGCGTCCGACGTTCGCGCCGGGGTGGAAGTGGGTGCCGCGCTGGCGGACGATGATCTCGCCCGCGTTGACGACCTGACCGCCGAAGCGCTTCACGCCGAGACGCTGCGCGTTCGAGTCGCGCCCGTTGCGAGTGGAGCTCGCGCCCTTCTTGTGTGCCATTTCTCATCTCCTCGAGACCGGGGGGCCGCAGCCCCGTGCTGATTCCCTGCGGCGATGGCTCGCGGTGCAGGTCAGCTGATGTGCCGGAGGGCCGGATCAGCCCGTCGGCAGGGTTACTTGATGCCCGTGACCTTGACGCGCGTGAGGTCCTGACGGTGCCCCTGGCGCTTCTTGTAGCCGGTCTTGTTCTTGAACTTCTGGATGATGATCTTCGGACCGCGGAGATCCTCGAGCACCTCGGCGGTGACCGAGACGCCCGCGAGGGACGCGGCGTCCGAGGTGATCGACTCTCCGTCGACGAGGAGCACGGCAGGAAGCTGCACGGTGCTGCCCTTGCCGGCCTTGATGCGGTCCATCGTCACGATGGTGCCGATCTCGACCTTCTCCTGCCGACCGCCGGCGCGCACAACTGCGTAAACCACTTCTCGTACCTGTTTCTCGTCTGGACGGAGCGAGTGCGCCATCCGGGGCTTGTAGGGACGGGGCGGAGCCCCGATCTTCCGGTTCCCGCCTCGAGGACGATGCGAGGGAACCGGTACCGCGGCTCACCGTCCCGGAGGAGGCGAGCGACAGCGGAAATCTGCGTGAGCACATGGATCGCGCCACACCAACAGTCAAGAGTACGGGATACGGGGCCACCGGTCAAACGCTCCGGTACCGCCCGACCCACGGCGACGAGGCACCGGAGGCGCAGTGCACCGACCGACCGCGTCGTCCTGTACCGACGACTCCGCCACGTTAGTCGAGCAGGAGCGGCTGACGGCCGCGGCACGCCGCCTACGATCGACGGATGGCGATCCTCCTCGACGCGGCGCGCTGGCCGGCGCACGGCCGGCTCTGGGCGCACCTCGTCAGCGACGCCTCCCTCGACGAGCTGCACGCGTTCGCGCGTCGCGCAGGGGTCCCCGAGCGCAGCTTCGACCTCGATCACTACGACGTCCCGGAGGAGCGCCGGGCGGAGCTCCTCGAGGCGGGCGCGGTCGCGGTGACCGCCCGCGAGCTGGTGGTGCGGCTGCGCGACAGCGGGCTGCGGGTGAAGGGCCGGGACCGCGACACGGAGAGGGCCCGGCGCCGGCTCTCGCCGGGCACCGGGCCCCACTGACCATCGGAGGACGGGCTACTGCTGCTCTGCGCGCCGAGGGGTCTGCTCCGGGATGACCGCGACGCCCGTGAGGGCCGCCGTCGTCACGCGGCGGCTCTTCGCCCGGCCCTGGCCGGGCTGCTTGGGCGCAGGAAGGGCGTCGAGGACGGAGTCGAGCAGGTGCTCGGCGACCTCGCTGCGCACGCGGCGCTCCACCGCGGGCGGAGCGGGCGGGATCGGGATGTCGAGGATCGGCACCGCCGGGGCGGCCTCGACGGGCGCCGGAGCGCTCGCCTCCTCGGTCGGCGCATCGGCCGTCTCGGGGCGCGGCTCGCGGTCGCGGCCACGACGACGACGCTCACCCCGCGCAGGGCGGTCGCCCCGCCGGGAGGAGGTCTCGCGCTCGGACGACTGCTCCTCGGCGACGGCCTCGGGTGCCTCGATGCGGGTCGACTCCTCGGCGGCCTCGTCGACGAGCGCAGCCGCCTCCTCGGCGGCCTGACGGACGGCCGGCGGGTGGATCGTGCTGGCGGCGATCTGCGCGAGGGCGTTCTTGGCGTCGTCGGTGATGGCGTGGGTGCTGACGGCCTTGGGCGCCGAGCCGTTCTGCGCGCCTCCGCTGCCGTTCGAGCGCCGGGACGGTGCCTGGTCGCCGTTCGAGCCGCCACGACGGCGCTCCTGCTGGGGAGGGAGCGTCGAGCGGTGCTTCAGCACCGGGTCGTGGTGCACGATGACGCCGCGGCCGGCGCAGACCTCGCAGTTCTCGCTGAACGTCTCGAGCAGGCCCAGGCCCAGCTTCTTGCGGGTCATCTGCACGAGTCCGAGCGAGGTGACCTCCGCGACCTGGTGCTTCGTGCGGTCGCGGCTGAGGCACTCGACGAGGCGTCGCAGCACGAGGTCGCGGTTGGACTCGAGCACCATGTCGATGAAGTCGACGACGATGATGCCGCCGATGTCGCGCAGGCGCAGCTGTCGGACGATCTCCTCCGCCGCCTCGAGGTTGTTCTTGGTGACGGTCTCCTCGAGGTTGCCGCCCGAGCCGACGAACTTGCCCGTGTTGACGTCGACGACGGTCATGGCCTCGGTGCGGTCGATGACCAGAGAGCCGCCGCTGGGCAGCCACACCTTGCGCTCGAGCGCCTTCTCGATCTGCTCGGTGATGCGGAACGCGTCGAACGCGTCCTCCTCGCCGGAGTAGACCTCGACCCGCTCGAGCAGGTCGGGGGCGACCTGGCTGAGGTAGAGCTCGATGGTCTCGCGGGCGTCGTCGCCGGCGATGACCATCTTCTCGAAGTCCTCGTTGAAGACGTCCCGCACGATCTTGATGAGCAGGTCGGGCTCGCTGTGCAGGAGTGCCGGAGCCTGGCCCGACGCGGCCTTCTCGCTGAGCGCCGTCCACTGCGCGGTGAGGCGCTCGACGTCGACGGTGAGCTGCTCCTCGGTGGCGCCCTCGGCCGCCGTGCGCACGATGACGCCGACGTTCTCGGGGAGGACCTCCTTGAGGATCTTCTTCAGGCGCGCTCGCTCGGTGTCGGGGAGCTTGCGCGAGATGCCGTTCATCGAGCCGTTGGGCACGTAGACGAGGTAGCGGCCCGGGAGCGAGATCTGGCTGGTGAGCCGGGCTCCCTTGTGGCCGATCGGGTCCTTCGTCACCTGGACGAGGACGCGGTCGCCGGGCTTCAGGGCGAGCTCGATGCGTCGGGGGCCACCGGCGTTGTTCGCGGCGTCCCAGTCGACCTCGCCGGAGTAGAGGACGGCGTTGCGGCCGCGGCCGATGTCGACGAACGCGGCCTCCATGCTGGGGAGGACGTTCTGCACCCGGCCGAGGTACACGTTGCCGATCAGCGACGCCTCCTGCGAGCGGGCGACGTAGTGCTCGGCGAGGACGCCGTCCTCGAGGACGCCGATGCGGATGCTGTCCTGCTGCGAGCGGACGACCATCACGCGGTCGACGGCCTCGCGGCGAGCGAGGAACTCGGACTCGGTGACGACGGTGCGGCGACGACCGGCGTCACGGCCGTCGCGGCGACGCTGTTTCTTGGCCTCGAGGCGCGTGGAGCCCTTGATGCGCTGCGGCTCGGTGATGAGCTCGGGCTCGCGCTGCTCCCTCTGCTCCCGCGGCTGCCGGACGCGGACGACGGTGTTCTCGGGGTCGTCGACGCCGCCCCGGTCGTTCTCTCCGCTGCGACGGCGCGAGCGGCGGCGGACCGAGCCCTGCTCCTCGGCGGGGGCCTCGCGCTCCTCGCGGACGTCGAGCGGGGCGCCGCGCGGAGGGAGCGGGGTCAGCTCGACGTACGCCGGCAGGTCAGGCGCCTGGAACAGCAGCGACGTGCTCGGGAGGGCCGGACGGACCGACCGCTCCTCCTCCGCCATCGGCGTCTGCGGGAGCGCGTTGAAGAACACGGCGCCCGTCGACGTCGACGGCTCGTCGACGCCGGGCTCGACGGTCTCCTGCACGGTCTGGTCGGTCTCGTCGGTATCGATGATCGTTCCCCCTGTCGCTGGCGCGCTCGAGTCGGTCCGTCGGGAGGCCCGACGGCCACCGAAGAGGCGGCTGATCTTCTTGGCCCCGCTGCGGGGCTCGTCGCGGTCCGGATCGGAACCGCTCGTGCTGTTGTCTTCCACCATCGCTGGTGCACTCCTCGGCCGGGTCGTCCGCCGCGCCTTCTCACCCGGGTGCTCTTCTCGTGCGAGCGGGCCGCCTGGGGCCCGTCGCGAATCCTTCCGCTCCCCCGGTTCCGTCGCTCACGTGGCGCGGACTCTGGGTGCAGCTTCTCTCGGAACTGACTATCCGACACGTGCTCCCCCGCGGTGCGACCGTCGGTCGTCTCGCGGTGGAACGCTGATCCGTCGCGTCCATTCGCGGAACGCTGTCGATCTCCTGTGGCCCGGTACTCGCCCGGTAAACCTTCTTCGCGTCGGTGCGGGGTCTTGCCGACCGACGGATCCGATTATCGCACGCATTCCCAGAGGCGCCGATCCGCCGCGTGCCATAATCCCCCGGTGTCCAGCGATCACGCGGAGTCCCGCGCCCCGAGCAGCCCTCAACCGATCGGATTCGCGGTCCTGCTGATCGTGCTCGGAGCGATCGGATGGACGGCGGCGTTCGCCCTCACGCTCGACAAGTTCGCCGCGCTGACCGACCCGACCGCCGGGCTCGGCTGCGACTTCAGCCTGCTGGTGCAGTGCAGCGCCAACCTGGACTCGCCGCAGGGCGCGATCTTCGGGTTCCCGAATCCGCTGATCGGAGTCGCGGCGTGGATCGCGCCGGTCGTGGTCGGCGCGGGGCTGCTCGCCGGTGCACGCTTCGACCGCTGGTTCTGGGCGCTGTTCAACCTGGGCTTCGTCTTCGCCCTCGGCTTCGTCTGCTGGCTGATCGCGACGAGCGTCTTCGCCCTCGGCACCCTCTGCCCGTGGTGCATGCTCACCTGGGCCGTGGTGATCCCGGCCTTCTGGCTGGTGACGCTGCGCAACCTCCGCGAGGGCGTCTTCCCCGTGCCGGAGCCGGTGCGGCGGTTCGCAGCCGCCGCCTACGGCTGGATCCCGTTCATCACCCTGATCTGCTATCTGGCGATCGCGGTGCTGGCGCAGGTGCGTCTCAACGTCCTCTCCTACCTCTGAATTCTTGCATCGCGATAATCCGCGATGCCGCAGTCGGCTTCCCGGGTGGTCGCGGTCCGCAGAGCGTCCTGCGAACGGCGACGGGAAAGCGCTACGACGCGCTTTCCCGGATACGCCTCGAGGATGGCGGGCCATCTGCAGGCCGCGCCCTCGGATGTGGCGGGGCAGAGGTGACGTCCGCGAGCCAGCCTGTCGGTCGAGTAGCCCCGCAGGGGCGTACCGAGACCCACCTCCCTCAGAAGGAGGGACTGACGACTTCCTCTTCTGAAGCTGGTGGATCTCGATACGCCCGCTGCGCGGGCTACTCGATCAGCGGGCTGGCAGGCAGCGACCGCCCGAGGCAGACGCGTGACGGTGTCGTCACCGTGCAGAATGGGCGACCACCTGGAAGGCGTATCCGGGAAAGCGCGTCGGAGCGCTTTCCCGTCGCCGAAGGCGGGACGCTCTTCGGAGCGCAACCGCCTCTGGAGGCCGACTGCGGTTTCGCGGATTACCGCGAAACGCGAGGACTCAGCCGAACCAGAGCGCGAGCTCTCTCGACGCGGATTCGGCGGAGTCCGAGCCATGGACGAGGTTCTGCTGGACCTTGAGGCCCCAGTCGCGTCCGAGGTCGCCGCGGATGGTGCCGGGGGCGGCGGTGGTGGGGTCGGTGGTGCCGGCGAGGGAGCGGAAGCCCTCGATGACGCGGTCGCCCGCGATGCGGAGGGCGACGATGGGGCCGCTCTCCATGAACTCGACGAGGGGCTCGTAGAAGGGCTTGCCCTCGTGCTCCGCGTAGTGTGCGGCGAGCAGCTCGCGATCGGCCTCGACGAGCTTGATGTCGACGAGGGAGTAGCCCTTCGCCTCGATGCGGCGGAGGATCTCGCCGGTGAGGTTGCGCGCGACGCCGTCGGGCTTGACGAGGACGAGTGTCTCCTGGATGGCCATGGTTCAGCGGTCTCCTTCGATGGGGTCGGTGGGCCCGGGGGCCGGTGGGCGTCCCTGGGCGTCGAGTCGGGTGCCGGTCACCATGCAGTACGTCCACAGGGCGACGAACGCCGCTCCGATGACGAACATGATCGGGACGAGCAGACCCGTGGCCACGATAACGAACTGGAGCGCCCAGCCGATCCGGAAGCCTACGGGTCGGTTCAGGAGGCCGAGGGTCGCGACCATCGCCAGGCAGAGCACGCCTCCGCCGACGAGCACCACGACCGGGTCGGCGGCCTTCAGCCCGAAGGCGACGAGCGTCGCCAGGAACACGATCACGACCTCGAAGCCGAGCACGATCGATCCGAGGCTCTCCCGGACCGTCCTGCTGCGCCGCGGGCGCCCGGCTCTCACGCGCCGAGCCAGTTCTCGTCGCGGGCGACGGTGATCGTGCGGCCGACGAGGGTGATCGATCCCGTCACGATCAGCGCGCCCTTGTCGGTGCGCGCGGCGAGGAGGCGGCCGGCCGTGAGCGCGCCGTGCGGGTCATCGGCGACGTGGACCGCCTCCTCCGGGAACACGGTGCGCGCGAGGGCCGCGAGCTCGTCGGCGGGGAGCGCCCTGTCGCTCGGCGCTGTCGTGACGATCAGCTCGTCGACGACCGGGAGCAGGGCCCGCAGGATCCCCTCCGCGTCCTTCTCGGCCAGCACGCCGACGACGGCCGTCACGCGGTCGAAGTCGAAGTAGCGGCCGAGCGCGGCGGTGAGGGAGGCGGCGCCGTGCGGGTTGTGCGCGGCGTCGACGATCGTGCGCGGCGAGAGGCCGACGAGCTGCAGGCGTCCGGGCGAGGTGGCGGCGGCGAAGCCCTCGTCGAGCACGTCGCCGGTGAGCTGCTGCGTGCCTCCGCCCAGGAACGTCTCGACCGCGGCGACCGCGACCGCCGCGTTCTCGGCCTGGTGGTCGCCGAAGAACGGCAGCAGGAGCTGCTCGTACGAGGCGACGAGTCCGCGGACGGACACGAGCTGGCCGCCGACGGCCACGGTCATCGAGGCGACGTCGAAGTCTGCGCCCTCGAACACGATCGACGACTCGGTGACGGACGCCGCGTCGCGCAGCACCGCCTCCGCCTCGGGGGTCTGCTTCGCCGAGACGACCGAGGCCAGCGGCTTCACGATGCCGGACTTGGTGCGCGCGATCTCCTCGATCGTGGAGCCGAGGCGGTTCATGTGGTCGAGCGCGATCGGCGTGAAGACGGCGACCTGCGCGTCGGCGACGTTCGTCGAGTCCCACTCGCCGCCCATGCCGACCTCGACGACGGCGACGTCGACCGGGGCGTCGGCGAAGGCCGCGAAGGCGAGCACGGTGATCGCCTCGAAGAACGACAGCGGCGCCTCGCCCTGCTCGGCGAGCTCTGCGTCGGTCATCCGGATGTACGGCTCGACGTCGTTCCAGTTCTCGACGAGGCTCTCGTCCGAGATCGGCTCGCCGTCGATGACGATCCGCTCGTTGAAGCGCTCGAGGTGCGGGCTGGTGAACAGCCCGACGCGCAGTCCGTGGGCGCGCAGCAGGCTCTCGATCATGCGGCTGGTCGACGTCTTGCCGTTCGTGCCGGCGATCTGGATGACCGGGTACGCGCGTTGCGGGTCGCCGAGGATCTCGACGGCGCGCCGCGTGGGAGCGAGGCGAGGGCGGACGCTCGCCTCGCCGAGGCGCTCGAGCAGGGTCGCGTAGACGGCGTCGGCCGCCTGGCGACGGCCCTCCTCGTCGAAGAGATCAGACATCGGCGCCCTCGACCTTCTCGATGCGGATGATGGCGGTTCCCGCGGGGCCGAACGCCACAGCGCCCTCTCCGCCCTCGAGCGCCGTGGTGAGCGGAGCGAAGGCGAAGCCGGTCGCGAGGGTCTCCTCGGCGATCCACACGGCGTGAGGCTCGAGCGCCGCGAGGCTCGGCTCGTCGAGCACCACCTCGAGGACGATGCGGTCGCTGACGTCGAGACCGGCGCCCTTGCGCGCGTCCTGCACCGCGCGGATGAGGTCGCGGGCGAGCCCCTCGGCCTCGAGCTCGGGAGTCGTCGCCGTGTCGAGCAGCACGAACCCGCCGCGGGGAAGCAGCGCGATGGCGCGGTCCTCGCCCGCACCGCCGACCTCGAGGGTCAGCTCGTACTCGCCCTCGACCAGCTCGACACCGCCCGCGGTGACGACGCCGTCGGTCTCGCTCCAGTCGCCGGCCTTCGCCGCCCTGATGACGGTCTGGACGCCCTTGCCCAGTCGCGGTCCCGCGGCGCGGGCGTTGACCGAGAGGCGGGAGGTGACGCCGTAGTCGGCGGCGCTGGAGTCGACGAGCGGCACGAGCACGACCTCCTTCACGTTCAGCTCGTCGCGCAGGATCGCCTCGAAGGCGGCGAGCTCGTCGGCCTCGGACACGACCACCGTCAGGCGGGCGAGCGGGAGCCGGACGCGCAGCCCGGCCTGCTTGCGCAGGGAGAGCGCGGTGGACGAGATGGCGCGCACGGCGTCCATCGCGTGCACGAGGGTCTCGTCGACCGGGAACTCGGAGGCGTCGGGCCAGTCGGTCAGGTGCACGCTGCGGCCGCCGGTGAGCCCCTGCCAGATCTCCTCGGAGACCAGCGGGAGCAGAGGCGCGGCGACGCGGCACACCGTCTCGAGCACCGTGTACAGCGTGTCGAAGGCCTCGGATCCGCGACCCTCGTCGTCGACGCCCTGCCAGAAGCGGTCGCGCGAGCGCCGCACGTACCAGTTGGTGAGCACGTCGGCGAAGTCGCGGAGCGCCGCCGCGGCGAGCGTCGAGTCGAGCGCCTCGAGGTGACCGGTGACGGTCTCGATCAGGTCGTGCGTCTTGGCGAGCAGGTAGCGGTCGAGCACGTCCCGTGAGTCGGTGCGCCGGGTCGCGCTGTAGCCCTCGGGCCCGGAGGCGTTGGCGTAGAGCGAGAAGAAGTACCAGGTGTTCCAGAGTGGCAGCAGCACCTGGCGGACGCCCTCGCGGATGCCCTCCTCGGTGACGACGAGGTTGCCTCCGCGCAGCACCGGGCTCGACATCAGGAACCAGCGCATCGCGTCGGAGCCGTCGCGGTCGAACACCTCGGCGACATCGGGGTAGTTGCGCAGCGACTTCGACATCTTCTGGCCGTCGTTGCCGAGGACGATGCCGTGGCTGACGACATTGCGGAACGCGGGCCGATCGAACAGCGCGGTCGAGAGCACGTGCAGCGTGTAGAACCAGCCGCGCGTCTGCCCGATGTACTCGACGATGAAGTCGGCCGGGTTGTGCGAGTCGAACCAGTCGGCGTTCTCGAAGGGGTAGTGCACCTGCGCGAACGGCATGGACCCGGAGTCGAACCAGACGTCGAGGACGTCGCTGATCCGGCGCATGGTCGAGCGGCCGGTCGGGTCGTCCGGGTTCGGCCGGGTGAGCTCGTCGATGAACGGGCGGTGCAGGTCGTCGGGGCGCACGCCGAAGTCGCGCTCGAGCTCGTCCAGCGAGCCGTAGACGTCGATGCGCGGGTACTCGGGGTCGTCGCTCTTCCAGACGGGGATCGGCGAGCCGAAGTAGCGGTTGCGGCTGATCGACCAGTCGCGGGCGCCCGAGAGCCACTTGCCGAACTGGCCGTCCTTAACGTTTCCGGGAACCCAGGTGATCTCCTGGTTGAGCTCCTCCATCCGGTCGCGGATCGCCGTGACGCGGACGAACCAGCTCGAGACGGCCTTGTAGATCAGCGGATTTCGGCAGCGCCAGCAGTGCGGGTACGAGTGCTCGTAGCTCGCCTGGCGGAGCAGGCGGTGCTCGGCGCGCAGGAGCTGCGTCAGCGGCTTGTTCGCCTCGAAGACCTGGAGGCCGGCGACCTCGTCGATCTGCGGCAGGAACCGGCCGCCGTCGTCGACGGAGATGATGACGGGGATGCCCGCCGCCTCGCAGACCTTCTGGTCGTCCTCACCGTAGGCGGGAGCCTGGTGCACGATGCCCGTGCCCTCGCTGGTCGTGACGTAGTCGGCGACGAGGATGCGCCACGCGTTCTGCGTGCCCCAGAGCTCGGTGTCGGCGTAGTGGTCCCAGAGCCGGTCGTAGCTGACGCCCTCGAGCTCGCGGCCGCGGTGCGTGCGGGAGACGGCGGCGAGGGCGTCCTCGGCGGAGGCGTAGCCCAGGTCCTTCGCGTAGGCGCCGACCTGGTCGATCGCGAGGAGGTACTCGGCGGCGAGCTCGCGCTCCTCCGGCTCGCCCTTGCCGTCGGCGGCGCCGTTCGGCCCGGCGGGAACGACCGCGTACTCGATGTCGGGACCGACCGCGAGAGCCAGGTTGGTCGGGAGGGTCCACGGAGTCGTCGTCCACGCGAGCGCGCGCACCGCGGTCAGGCCCAGCGCCTCCGCCGTCTCGCCGACGAGCGGGAAGGTGACGGTGACCGTCTGGTCCTGACGCATCTTGTAGACGTCGTCGTCCATCCGCAGCTCGTGGTTCGACAGCGGGGTCTGGTCGCGCCAGCAGTACGGCAGGACCCGGTAGCCCTCGTAGGCGAGGCCCTTGTCGTAGAGCTGCTTGAACGCCCAGATCACCGATTCCATGAAGGTGGGGTCGAGCGTCTTGTAGTCGTCGTCGAAGTCGACCCAGCGTGCCTGGCGGGTGACGTAGTCCTGCCACTCCCCCGTGTAGCGCAGCACCGACTCCTTCGCCGCGGCGTTGAAGGCGGCGACGCCCATCTCCTCGATCTGCGACTTGTCGGTGATGCCGAGCTGCCGCTCCGCCTCGAGCTCGGCGGGCAGGCCGTGGGTGTCCCAGCCGAAGCGGCGGTGCACCTGCTTGCCGCGCATCGTCTGGAAGCGCGGGAAGACGTCCTTCGCGTAGCCCGTGAGCAGGTGCCCGTAGTGCGGGAGGCCGTTCGCGAACGGCGGGCCGTCGTAGAACACCCACTCGGGGGCGCCCTCGCGCGCGCGGATCGACTCCTGGAAGGTGTCGTCGGCCTTCCAATGCGCGAGGACCCGCTCCTCGATCTCGGGGAAGCGCGGCGACGCGCTCACTCCGCGCCCGAAGGCGGAGTCTCGGCGGGCGGGCGGGGTCAGCGGATAGCTCACGTGCGGTCTCCTGGCAATGATGCTGGTCTGCACGAGGACGGCCCGCCCGGATATTCCTGCCCGGGCCGGGTCGCGGTACCACCTCGCTTGGTCCGCTCAGCTGACGCTGGTCGTTCCCACTCGATCGGCTGTCACGGGCCGTACCCGTCCGGTTCTACCGGGCTCGGGCCGGGGCCCTCGCCGTTCTTCCGGAGACTCGCCGGTGATGGCCGGGTCGATGTCGTCCACCCGATATCGTAGCGCGTCGGCGGAGGCGGGGCAGGAGCGGTCATGGCGGGCACAGCAGCACGAGGACGGCCCCGCGCGTCGTCGCGATCGATGCTCGAGGACGCGGCCCTCGACCTCTTCGTCGAGCAGAGCTACGCGGGCACGACGGTCGAGCAGATCGCCCAGCGTGCCGGAGTCTCGCGCAACACCTTCTTCAACTACTTCGAGTCCAAGAGCGACGTCTTCTGGGTGCTCGTCGACGACCGTCTCGCCGAACTGCCGGAGGCGCTCGCCGCGGCCGATCCCGAGCTGCCCGCCATGGAGGCGCTCCGTTCCGCCCTGCTCGCGGTCGGCTCGGGATTCGGGCCGTCGACGGTGCCCTGGGCGCTCACCCAGTCCGAGCTCATCGGCAGTGTGCACGAGCTCCAGGCGTCCGCTCTCTCGCGGCTCGTGCGGCAGGCCGCCGTGGTCGCCGCGTTCGTCGAGCGGCGCTCCGCGCATCCGCTGCCCTCGCACGTCACCCGGGCCGTCGCCTACGCGAGCGTCGGAGCCGCCGTCGCCGCCGTGCAGGCCTGGGCCGCCGCCGGGCCCACACGGGGCGAGCTGGTGCCCTACCTCGACGAGGCGCTCGACCCGGTCTGCGCGGGCTTCTCCCCCGTCGTGGACGCCGCGCTCCCCCGGTAGAATCGGGGCGGCCGTCGAGCGATCCTGCTCCAGCGCCCCCATCCAGGCATCATCACCACCGACACGGTGCCGCCCATATCGAACCGGAGAACCATGACTTCCGCCGAGCACCTCCCCGCCAAGCCCGCCCTCGAGGGGCTCGAGAGCAAGTGGGGCCTCGTCTGGCAGACCGACGGGACCTACCGGTTCGACCGCACCGGGCTCACCCGCGACGACGTCTACTCGATCGACACCCCGCCGCCCACCGCCTCGGGCTCGCTGCACATCGGCCACGTCTTCTCGTACACGCACACCGACGTCGTCGCCCGGTTCCAGCGCATGCGCGGCCGGAGCGTCTTCTACCCGATGGGCTGGGACGACAACGGACTGCCGACCGAGCGCCGGGTGCAGAACTACTACGGGGTGCGCTGCGACCCGACCCTGCCCTACGAGGCCGGCTTCACGCCTCCGTTCGAGGGCGGCGACAACAAGAGCAGCAAGGCGGCCGATCAGAAGCCGATCTCGCGCCGCAACTTCATCGAGCTGTGCGAGCGGCTGACCGTCGAGGACGAGAAGCAGTTCGAGGACCTCTGGCGCACCCTCGGCCTCTCGGTCGACTGGACGCAGAGCTACCGCACCATCGGCGAGGAGTCGCAGGCCGCCTCGCAGCGCGCCTTCCTGCGCAACCTCGCCCGCGGCGAGGCCTACCAGGCGCAGGCTCCGACTCTCTGGGACATCACCTTCCGGACCGCGGTCGCCCAGGCCGAGCTCGAGGACAAGGACCAGCCCGGCGCTTACCACCGCATCGCCTTCCACGGCGCCGAGGACGTCTTCATCGAGACCACGCGGCCCGAGCTCCTCCCCGCCTGCGTCGCCCTCGTGGCGCACCCGGACGACGAGCGCTACCAGGCGCTGTTCGGCACCACCGTGCGCACCCCGCTCTTCGACGTCGAGGTGCCCGTGCTCGCGCACCACCTCGCGCAGAAGGACAAGGGATCGGGCATCGCGATGATCTGCACCTTCGGCGACGTGACCGACGTCGTCTGGTGGCGCGAGCTCGACCTGCCCAACCGGGCGATCCTCGGCTTCGACGGCCGCATCGTCTCGGAGGCGCCGGCGGTCATCACGAGCGAGGCGGGCCGTGCCGCGTACGAGCAGCTCGCGGGCAAGACCGTCTTCTCGGCCAAGCAGGCCGTGGTCGCGCTGCTCCAGGAGTCGGGCGAGATGGTCGGCGATCCCCGCCCGATCACGCACCAGGTCAAGTTCTTCGAGAAGGGCGACAAGCCGCTCGAGATCGTGTCGACCCGGCAGTGGTACATCAGCAACGGCGCTCGCGACGCCGACCTCAAGGCGCGCCTGCTCGAGCTCGGCCGCGACGTGCGCTTCGTGCCCGAGTTCATGCGGGTCCGCTACGAGAACTGGGTCAACGGCCTCTCGGGCGACTGGCTGATCTCCCGCCAGCGCTTCTTCGGCGTGCCCATCCCGGTCTGGTACCCGCTCGACGGCGACGGCAACCCGGTGTTCGACGCCCCGATCGTGCCGGAGGAGTCGACGCTGCCCGTCGATCCCTCCTCCGATGCGGCGCCCGGCTACTCCGAGGACCAGCGCGGCGTCCCCGGCGGCTTCCAGGGCGAGCTCGACGTGATGGACACCTGGGCGACGTCGTCGCTCACGCCGCAGCTGGCCGGCGGGTGGGAGCGCGACGACGAGCTCTGGCAGCTCGTCGCGCCCTACGATCTGCGCCCCCAGGGCCAGGACATCATCCGCACCTGGCTCTTCTCGACTCTCCTGCGCTCGCAGCTCGAGGACGGGCGGGCCCCGTGGAGCAACGCCACCGTCTCGGGCTTCATCGTCGATCCCGACCGCAAGAAGATGTCGAAGTCGAAGGGCAACGTCGTCACCCCGGCGGGCATGCTCGAGCAGCACGGCTCGGACGCGGTGCGCTACTGGGCGGCCTCGTCGCGCCTCGGCACCGATGCGGCGTTCGATCCGCAGAACCCGACGCAGATCAAGATCGGGCGGCGCCTGGCGATCAAGGTGCTCAACGCGGCCAAGTTCATCCACGGGTTCGCGGTGCCGGCCGAGGGCGCCGAGATCACGGATCCGCTCGACCTCAGCATGCTCGCGACCCTCGACCGGGTCGTGACGGAGGCGACGACCGCGCTCGAGAACTACGACCACGCCCGCGCGCTCGAGACGACCGAGGCGTTCTTCTGGACCTTCTGCGACGACTACCTCGAGCTGGTCAAGGAGCGCGCCTACGGCGAGGACGGCGCCTCGGCGGCGGCCGCGCTGCACCTCGCGCTCGACGTGCTGCAGCGGCTCTTCGCCCCGTTCATCCCGTTCGCGACCGAGGAGACCTGGTCGTGGTCGCACGACGGGTCGGTGCACGTCCAGGCGTGGCCCGAGGCGGGCGGGCTCGGCGGCGACCCCGTCGTGCTGTCGGCGGCCAGCTCGGTGCTCACCGCCGTGCGCCGCGCCAAGACCGATGCGAAGGCCTCGCAGAAGACGCCTGCGCGCAGGGCCGTCGTGACCGCGCCCGCCGAGCTGGTGGCGCCCCTGCGGCTCGCCGCCGCCGACCTCGCCGCGGTCGGCCGGATCGCCGAGCTCGAGGTCGTCGAGGGTGCGACACTGGCGGTCGAGATCGAGCTCGAGACCGAGTAGTCGTTCGCGTGGGGCCGCCTCCGGGCGGCCTCTCGCGCCATCGTCCTGACGAGAGGAAATCCCCCATGCAGCTCGGAACCCGCTGGCCCGTCGGCGCGCAGCCGCCCCAGACCCTGCCCGAGATCGTGGTGACCGCGATTCAGGATGTCGAGGAGGAGCTGGGCTCCTCCGGCACCGACGCCTCCGACTGGCGCTGGCAGCTGACCTGGCTCGAGGGCAAGCCGGTGCTCGAGCTCGACGACGGGACGACGATCACCTACAAGCCCGACGAGGACGCGGCGTACATCACGCAGCCGCAGGGCCGCGTCGAGGGCGAGGACGACGACGACGACTGGGGCTGAGGGCTGCTGGCAGCCTTGCTGATCGAGTAGCCCGCGCAGCGGGCGTATCGAGATCCACGTTCGTCAGAAGAACAGGGCAGAAGCCCCCTGTTGACGCCGGCGGGTCTCGGTACGCCCCTGCGGGGCTACTCGACCAGCATGGGGTCGGCGCCCGTAGGCTCGCAGGATGAGCGCCCCCGAGAACGTCGCCGTCCTGCTGGAGCCGAGCATCCTGCCGCACGGGCTGCCGGATTTCGCGGCGGTCGACGCCGGCGCCTACCGGGAGGCGTTCGAGGAGGCGCTGCGCCGGCACCGCGCCGAGATCGAGGCCGTCGCCGGCTCGCCGGACGAGCCCACCGTCGAGAACACGCTCGTCGCTCTCGAGCGCTCCGGACGCGCGCTCCGCCGGGTGAGCGCGGTCTTCTTCACCGTCAGCGCGTCCGACCGCACCGAGCTCACCGACGCCCTCGAGGAGGAGCTGGCGCCGCTGCTCTCGGCGCACGACGACGCGATCACCTTCGACCCTCGACTCGTGGCGCGCCTCCGACTCCTGGCCGACCGGGCGCCGGAACTCGACCTCGACCCCGAGACCGCCTACCTGCTCGAGCGCGTGCTGACCCGCTTCGAGCGCGCCGGCGCTCTGCTCGACGAGGAGGACAAGGCGCGGCTGAGCATCCTCAACGAGCAGCTCTCGGCCCTGACCACCCGCTTCGAGAAGAACCTGCTGGCCGAGACGAACGAGCGGGCGGTGCTGCTCGACTCCGCCGCCGAGCTCGACGGCCTCGACGCCTCCGAGATCGCCGCGGCCGCCCGCGCCGCCGCCGAGCGCGGGCTCGAGGGGCACCTGGTCACCCTGCCGCTGTACTCCGGTCACCCCTGGCTCGCCCGCCTCCGCGACCGCGCGGTCCGCGAGCGGATCCTCCGCGCCTCCGTCGGTCGTGCGGGCGAGGGAGGCGAGCACGACAACCGCGAGGCTCTGCAGCGGATCGCCGCCCTCCGCGCGGAGCGCGCGCAGCTGCTCGGCTTCTCCTCGCACGCCCACTTCGTGATCTCGGGCCAGACCGCCGGCTCTCCCGAGCGCGTCCGCGCCCTGCTCGAGGAGCTCGCCGTCCCCGCGGCGCGCAACGTCCGCGCCGAGCTCGAGCGGATGCAGGAGCTCGCCGACGCCGAGCAGGACGCCGCCGGTGCCCCGCGCTTCGCCCTCGAGGCCTGGGACCGCGCGTACTACGAAGAGCGCGTGCGGGCCGCGAGCTACGCCGTCGACTCCAGTGCGCTGCGCCTCTACTTCGAGCTCGAGCGCGTGCTCCGCGAGGGCGTGTTCGCCGCGGCCGAGGGCCTGTACGGCATCCGGTTCGAGGAGCGGAGCGATCTCGTCGGCTACAGCGCGCACGTCCGCGTGTTCGAGGTGCTCGAGGAGGGCGGGACCCCGCTCGGGCTGTTCCTCTTCGACCCGTTCACCCGCGACTCGAAGCGGGGCGGCGCCTGGATGAACTCGCTGTCGACGCGAACGACGCTGCTGGGCGACTCCGCCGTGGTCGTCAACAACCTCAACATCAGCGACCCGGGGCCCGGTCGCCCCGCGCTGCTCAGCCTCGACGAGGTCGAGACGCTCTTCCACGAGTTCGGTCACGCTCTGCACGGACTCTTCGCGACCACGCGCTACCCGCGCTTCGGCGGGACGAGCGTGTTCCGCGACTTCGTCGAGTTCCCCAGCCAGGTCAACGAGATGTGGGTGCGCTGGCCGACGCTGCTGCCCCGCTACGCCCGGCACGTCGAGACCGGCGAGGCCCTGCCGGCCGAGACCGTCACCCGGCTCGAGGCCGCAGCGCTCTGGGGCGAGGGCTTCGCGACCGCCGAGTACCTCGCCTCCGCTCTGCTCGATCTCGCCTGGCACGAGCTCGAGGCGCCGGTGGCCGAGCGCGACGTCGCCGCCTTCGAGGCGACGGTGCTCGGCGACGCGGGTCTGCTCCTGCCCGCGGTTCCCCCGCGCTACCGCAGCAGCTACTTCGCCCACGTCTTCTCGGGCGGCTACTCGGCGGGCTACTACTCCTACATCTGGAGCGAGATCCTCGACGCCGACACGGTCGAGTGGTTCACCGAGAACGGCGGACTGGACCGAGCTGCCGGCGAGCAGTTCCGCCGGATGATCCTCGGCATCGGGGGCTCCCGCGATCCGCTCGTCGCCTACCGCGAGTTCCGCGGTCGCGACGCGCGCACCGAGCCGCTCCTGCGCCGCCGCGGCCTGGTCTGATCGGGCGGCGCCCTCCGGTCCGATCGACCGGCGCGGTCCGAACCGTTCAGGCCGCGCGGCGGGGTCGGAGCCAGGCGAGCACGACGAGCCCGACGACCAGCCCCCAGAAGGCCGAGCCGATACCGGCGATCGCCGTTCCGGACGCCGTGACGAGGAGTGTCGCCGCGGCCGGCAGGCGCAGGCTCGCGTCCTCGACCGCCCCCTGCACCGCCGAGACGAAGACTCCGAGCAGCGCGAGGCCGGCGACGGCCTCGATGAGGAGGGGGCTGGCGGAGGAGACCAGCGCGCTGGCGGCTCCTGCGACGGCACCGAGCACGAGATAAGAGGCACCGGCGCTGACGGAGGCGATCCAGCGCTTCTCGGGCAGCGGAGACGCCTCCGGCCCCGCGGTCAGCGCGGCGCTCAGCGCGGCGAGGTTGATCGGCACTCCGCCGAACACCGCGGCGACTCCCGACAGCGCTCCCGACGAGACGATCGCGGGTCGCGAGGGGGCCTCGTAGCCGAAGCTGGAGAGGACGGCGATGCCGGGGATGTTCTGCCCCGCCATGGTGACGACGTAGAGCGGCAGCCCGATGCCCACGACTGCGCCGATCTCGAAGACGGGAGTGACGAACTCGAGGCTCGGCAGCAGCGGAGCACCGGCGAGCGCTCCTCCGTCGGTCACGAGCAGCAGCACGATAGCGAGGGCGATCGATGCGGGCACCGCCCAGCGCGGCAGGAGGCGCAGCAGGATCAGCCACAGCAGGATCACCGGCAGAGCGAGCAGCGGGATCTCCACCGCAGCGCGCACCGGCGCCAGCACCAGCGGGAAGAGGATCCCCGCGAGCATCGCGTTCGCGATCGGGCGCGGGATCCGGCCGACCAGCCTGCCGAGCGCCGGCCACAGGCCCGTCACCACGAGCAGAGCGGAGGCGACCAGGAAGGCACCGACGGCCCGGTCGAATCCCCCGGGCAGCGTCGCCGTGGCCGCGAGCAGGGCGGCGCCCGGGGTGCTCCAGGCGAAGGTGACCGGGATCCGGTAGCGGACGCTCAGCGCGATGCAGAGGACGCCCTGGAGGATGCAGACCGCGAGCAGACCCGATGCGGCCTGACGGCCGGTCGCCCCGACCGCGACGACGCCGGCCAGGACGATCGCGAACGAGCTCGAGAAGCCGGTGAGCGCGGCGACGATCCCGGCGAGGAGCGGCTGGACGATGGTGTGCCTCCGGTCGCGGTCTCCGCGCGATCAACGACCGACGGGCGCCCATCCGAGGCGCTCCGCCAGAGTAGGGAGCGCCGTCGGCGGCAGTCGGCCGCCGGAGCGTGCCAATCGGCGCGAACTGGACGCGCCGAGCGGACTCAGGCGCTCTTCTCCTGGCGACGGGGGGCGTGCGGGACGATCGTCGGGGCGGCGTTGTCGAGCACCGCGGCGCGGGTCACGACGACTCGCGCGACCTCGTCCGACGACGGCACCTCGAACATGATCGGCCCGAGGACCTCCTCGAGGATCGCGCGGAGCCCTCGGGCGCCGGTCTGCCGCAGCACGGCCAGGTCGGCGATGGCCTCGAGCGCGCCGCGGTCGAACTCGAGCTCGACCCCGTCGATCTCGAACATCCGCTGGTACTGCTTCACGAGCGCGTTGCGCGGCTCGGTCAGGATCTGCATCAGCGCGTGCTGGTCGAGCTGCGTGACGGTCGTCACGACCGGGAGGCGCCCGATGAACTCGGGGATCAGACCGAACTTGTGCAGATCCTCGGGCAGGACCTCGCTGAAGATGTTGATCTCGTCGTCCTTGTTGTGCAGCGGGGCGCCGAAGCCGATGCCGCGCTTGCCCGCCCGCGACGAGATGATGTCCTCGAGTCCGGCGAACGCCCCCGCCACGATGAACAGCACGTTCGTCGTGTCGATCTGGATGAACTCCTGGTGCGGGTGCTTGCGACCCCCCTGCGGCGGGACCGAGGCGACGGTGCCCTCGAGGATCTTGAGCAGCGCCTGCTGCACGCCCTCGCCCGAGACGTCTCGGGTGATCGAGGGGTTCTCGGCCTTGCGGGCGATCTTGTCGACCTCGTCGATGTAGATGATGCCGGTCTCGGCGCGCTTGACGTCGTAGTCGGCGGCCTGGATGAGCTTCAGGAGGATGTTCTCGACGTCCTCGCCGACGTAGCCCGCCTCGGTGAGGGCGGTCGCGTCCGCGACGGCGAAGGGCACGTTGAGCCGCTTCGCGAGCGTCTGAGCGAGGTAGGTCTTGCCGCAGCCGGTCGGGCCGATCAGCAGGATGTTGCTCTTCGCGATCTCGACCTCGTCGTGGATCGCATCGGCGGCGGTGATCGTGTTGCGGGCCCGCACGCGCTTGTAGTGGTTGTAGACGGCGACGGCGAGGGCCTTCTTCGCCGCCTCCTGGCCGATGACGTACTCCTCGAGGAAGCCGAAGATCTCCTTCGGCTTCGGGAGGTCGAACTCGTGACTCGTCTCCTCACTCGACTCCGAGAGGCGCTCCTCGATGATCTCGTTGCACAGCTCGACGCACTCGTCGCAGATGTAGACGCCGGGGCCCGCGATGAGCTGCTGGACCTGCTTCTGGCTCTTTCCGCAGAACGAGCACTTCAGCAGATCGGCGCTTTCTCCGATACGTGCCACGGGGAGCCCCACTTCCTTGTCGTGCGTCTTGACGGCGAGCGTCGGTTCGTCGGTCGTGTCGTGCGCCCTGGGGCACGGATCCCGCGCGGTCTGCGGGGACCGCCGATCTCTGGTTCGAGCCTAGCCGCTCCCTCGCGCGGGCCCGGCAGGCGGGCCGCTTTCAGCGCCCATTGCCGCGGACGGTGTCGGTTTGCTACGGCGATCGGGTACGGAGAGCGCTCCGCGGCACTCCTGACATGCCGAAGGGCCGGGCGGCGGATCGCTCCGCCTCCCGGCCCTTCGGCTCCCGACTACGCCGTGAGAGCGGGGAGGCTCTTGCGGCTGGTCAGGATCTGATCGATCAGACCGTACTCGAGCGCGTCGTCCGCGCCGAGGATCTTGTCGCGGTCGATGTCCTTCTTGACCTGCGCCGGGGTGCGGTTCGAGTGGTGCGACAGAGTCTCCTCCAGCCACTCGCGCATGCGCATGATCTCGGCGGCCTGGATCTCGATGTCCGAGGCCTGGCCTCCGCCCTGCTGCACGGCGGGCTGGTGGATGAGGATGCGCGCGTTCGGCAGGGCGAGGCGCTTGCCCGGCGTGCCGGCCGCAGTGAGCACGGCGGCAGCCGAGGCGGCCTGACCGAGCACGACCGTCTGGATGTGCGGACGGATGTACTGCATCGTGTCGTAGATCGCCGTCATCGCGGTGAAGGATCCACCGGGCGAGTTGATGTACATGACGATGTCGCGGTCGGGGTCCTGGCTCTCGAGGACGAGCAGCTGCGCCATGATGTCGTCGGCCGACGCGTCGTCGACCTGGACGCCCAGGAAGATGATGCGGTCCTCGAAGAGCTTGGCGTAGGGGTCCTGGCGCTTGTAGCCGTAGGCCGTGCGCTCCTCGAACGTGGGGAGGATGTAGCGCGAGCTCGGCGCGGCACCTGAGCCGAACGCCGTGCCGCCGAAGGTGGGGATGGTCATTGTCTGTTCCTGATCTCTCGGCTCGTCTGGTGCGTCAGTCGTCGATGGCGGTGCCGCCGCCGCCGGCGACGTCGGTCGCGGAGGCGCGGATGTGGTCCACGAATCCGTAGGCCAGGGCCTCCTCGGCGCTGAACCAGCGGTCGCGGTCGCCGTCCTCGTTGACCTGCTCGACGGTCTTGCCGGTCGCCTTGGCGGTGATCTCGGCGAGGCGCTTCTTCATGTCGAGGATGAGCTGCGCCTGGGTCTGGATGTCGGACGCCGTTCCGCCGAAGCCGCCGTGCGGCTGGTGGAGCAGGACGCGGGCGTTCGGCGTGATGTAGCGCTTGCCCTGGGTCCCCGCGGTGAGCAGGAGCTGACCCATGGACGCCGCCATGCCGATGCCGACCGTCACGATGTCGTTCGGGACGAACTGCATGGTGTCGTAGATCGCCATGCCCGCCGTGATCGAGCCACCGGGCGAGTTGATGTAGAGGAAGATGTCCTTCTCGGCGTCCTCTGCCGCGAGGAGCAGGAGCTTCGCCGCGATCTCGTTCGCGTTCTCGTCGCGCACCTCAGAACCGAGCCAGATGATCCGGTCCTTGAGCAGGCGGTCGAAAACACTGTTGGGCATAACCATGTCGGCCATGTGTAGCTCCGTTTCAGTTGTCGCTTCGGAGGCGAATCTATCGGACGCTCCCCGGCCGATCCGGCCGTGTTCGCCCGGGGCGGAGCCTGAGCCCCCGGTGTTCGCCCGGGGCGGATTCCCGCCCCTGTGCGAACGACGAGAGCCGCCCCCGACGGATCGGGAGCGGCTCTCGGAGGGGGTGACGCGTCGGCTACTCGGCGGCCGGGGTCTCGTCGGCGGCGGCCTCGTCGGCGGCGGGCTTCTTCTTGGCCGGTGCGCGCTTGCGCTTGGGAGCGGGAGCGGGCTCCTCCTCCGCGGCGGGCTCGGCGACGGCCTCGGTCTCGGCGACCTCGTCGGTGCCCGCCTCGATCGACTCGTCGGCGTCGTCGGCCGCGTCGTCGTCCCCGGGGACGGCCGTGAAGCTGGTCAGGTCGACCGGGTTGCCCTCGGTGTCGGTGACCTTCGCCTTGCCGAGGACGATCGCGAGCGCCTTGTTGCGGGCGACCTCGCCGACCATCTGGCCGATCTGGTTGTTCTCGGACAGGATCCTGATGAACTCGTTCGGCTCCATGCCGTACTGCGCCGCACCCTGGATCAGGTACTGCGTGAGTTCGTCCTGGCTGACCTGGACCTTCTCCTGCTCGACGACGTGGTCGAGGAGGATCTGCGTCTTGAAGGTCTTCTCGCTGGCCTCGGTGACCTCGGCGCGGTGCTCGTCGTCCTCGAGGCGGTTCTCGCCCTCGAGGTGGCGGTGCACCTCGTCCTCGACGAGCGACGCCGGCACGGGGACCTCGACGAGCGCGAGGAGCGCCTCGACGAGCTTCTCGCGGGCCTGGCCGCCCTGGCCGAAGACCTTCTGCTGCGACGCCTGCTCCTTGAGCGACTCGCGCAGCTCGGCGATGGTGTCGAACTCGCTCGCGATCTGAGCGAAGTCGTCGTCGGCCTCGGGGAGCTCGCGCTCCTTGACCGCGGTCAGCGTGACGGCGATCTCGGCCTGCTCGCCGGCGTGGTCGCCACCGAGCAGCGGAGCGGTGAACGTGGTGCTCTCACCCGCGGTGAGCGAGTCGAGCGCCTCGTCGATGCCCTCGATGAGCTCGCCCGAGCCGAGCTCGTACGAGATCGCGTTGGCGGTGTCGACCTCGACGCCGTCGATCGTCGCGATGAGGTCGATCTGGGCGAAGTCGCCCGTGGTCGCCGGCCGGTCGACCGTGACGAGCGTGCCGAAGCGGCTGCGGAGGTTGTCGAGCTCGGTGTCGACGTCGACGTCGGTGACCTCGGCGGCGTCCACGGTCAGCTCGATGCCGTCGTAGTCGGGGACGGTGATCTCGGGCCGCACATCGACCTCGATGGCGAGCTCGAGGTCGCCGGTGAAGTCCTTGTCGCTGGGCCAGGTCACGATGTCGGCCTGCGGGCGGCCCAGGGGGCGCACCTCGCTCTCGCGGACGGCCTCGCGGTAGAAGCCGTCGAGGCCCTCGTTCACCGCGTGCTCGAGGACGGCGGCCTTGCCGACGCGCTGGTCGACGATGGCCGGCGGGACCTTGCCCTTGCGGAAGCCGGGGACGTTGATCTGCTCGGCGATGTGTCCGTAGGCGTGCTTGATGCTCGGGCCGAGCTCGTCCGGGCTGACCGAAATCGCGAGCTTCACGCGGGTCGGGCTGAGCTTTTCTACCGTGGTCTTCACGTGAGGGGATCTCCTGTGCTGGTTGGTGTCGGCGCCGTATGACGGGTCGTCACGGGTCGAGGTCGTCACGATGAGTTCTCGTGGTCGGGGCGACAGGATTCGAACCTGCGACCTCCCGCTCCCAAAGCGGGCGCTCTAGCCAAGCTGAGCTACGCCCCGGAGTGCCCGGGCCAGCGGACCGTACCGGCCGTGGTCCACGCGATGAGGACTCTCGTCGAGCCCTTCCCGCCCGTCCGCTCGCGCGACACGCCGAAATGGCCTTCGCAAGTGTACTGCACGGCGGCTCGGCCGCCGGGGACCCGTCCCGCGCTCGGCGCGGTGGAGACCGCTCCGGCGATGCACTACAGTTTCGGGGGAGCCGACGCGGGAACCTCCGCCCGGCGCCACCGGATCAGCCGGCGATCTCGATCGCCCGCCGAATTCGGGGCTGTAGCTTAGTGGTAAAGCCTCTGTCTTCCAAACAGATGATGCGAGTTCGATTCTCGTCAGCCCCTCCCAGGAGAGAGACCCCCGGTTCGCCGGGGGTCTCTCCGTTTCCGGGCGCGGATCGACCCCGGGCTCGTGGAATCGCGTTCGGCTCGTCGAATCGGTCGATTCCCGCGAGCCGAACGGCTTCTCACGAGCCGAACCGTGTTCCGCGAGCCGGAGGCGGCGCCGGCGGTCAGCGGACCGTCAGCGTCACCGGCGCGCTGGTCGAGGCGTTGCCGGTCCGGTCGACCGGCTTGGCGACCACCGGGTGCGGGCCCTTCGCGAATCCGGCGGTCGAGACGGTCAGCCTCCACGTGCCGTCGGTCGCCTGCTTCGCCGTCCCGATGCGGACACCGCCCGTCCAGAAGACGAGCGAGGCGGTGTCCGGGTCGGAGACCGCGACGAGGGTCACGGTGCCGACCACGGTGCTCCCCGCGGCAGGGCTGGTGATCCGCGCGACGGGTGCCGTGCTGTCGCGAACGGGCGTCGGCGTGGTCGAGGGCGCTCGGGAGGGGGTCGCGGTCGGCGTGGGCGTGCGCGTCGGGGTGGGCGCCGCGGTCGCTGTGGGTGTCGCAGTCGCAGTCGGCGACGGCGTGGCGGTGGGCGCAGGAGCCGTGGTCGGCGACGGGGTCGGCGCGGCGGTCGGCGACGGGGTCGGCGCGGCGGTCGGCGACGGCGTGGCCACAGGAGTCGGCGAGACGGTGGGCGCGGGGGTCGCCGTGATCGACGGGGTCGGAGTCGCAGCAGGAGACGGAGTCGATGACGACGTCGCAGGGACGGACGGTGTCGGAGTCGGCGTGACCGACGGCGCCGCGGTCGGTGCGGGCGCGGACGTCGCCGTCGGCGTCGGGGTCGGATCCGCGGTCGGGGCGACCGTCGAGGTCTCCGTCGGCACAGCAGTCGGCACAGCGGTCGGCACGGCCGTCGGACCGCTCGAGGTCGGCACGGGCGTCGGGCCCTGCGTCCCCTCGGGCACGGCCCACGCCGGCACCGGCGCCGGCCCCCAGAGCACGCCGGCGATCAGCGCCTGGCCGCGCGGGTTCGGGTGGAACCAGTCCACCGTCGAGACGATGTCGGGCGTCAGCGGTGTCGCGGTGAAGGCGCCACCGTCCCAGACGCAGCGCGGGCCCACCGCGGAGCAGGCCGCGGCGAGCGCGGAGTTGAAGTCCTTCGTGCGGGTGGCCGCCGCGAGCAAGGAGGCGGCGTAGGCGTCTCCGGTCAAGGCCACGTTCTCGGACGTCACGCCCCGGGTCGTCCGGCACAGCTTGCTCTTCGGCCATGCGGTCTCGGCGGGTCCGCCCCGCAGGCCCGCCCACTCCGAGGCGACGTCCGGCAACGAGCCGAGAAGGATCGTCGCCTCGGGCCAGGTGGTGCCGATCTGCCGCAGGAGGCTCGAGGCCGACGCCGAGAACGCGGCGGTCGTGGTCATCGTGTAGCCGTCGGCCGCCGCCTTGAGGTCGCCGTGGCAGAGGTCGTTGCCGCCGATCAGCAGCGTGACGTAGTCCGGTTCGAGCCGCGCGCCTGCGGCTGCGGTCACCATCGCCGACACGGCGCTGATCCTGCTCCCGCTCTTGGCGTAGTTCTCCGCGGTCACGACGCTGCCGGGATTCACCTCCTGCAGCCTGGTCGCGATCGACCGGACGAGCGGCGCGGATCCGGTCGCCCACGAGTTGACGGGGCAGTCGGCCCTCGAGGTGCAGCTCGCGGTGCCGCGCGTGACGGAGTCGCCGAACGAGACTACGGAGATCGCGGGCGGCTCGGCGGCGGAGACCGGCACGGCGACGGCGCTGCCGAGGAGCAGCAGTGCTACGAGCACGACGAGCGATCGGATCGGTCGCCGGTGGGCGGGGGCGGGCATGTCACTGCTCTCGAAGGAGGTGGCGCGGTGCACGGCGGCCGGCGGTCGGAGGAGACCGGCGATGGGGCGCCGGATCCGAAGGGACGGATCGGCCCGAGTCTGTCGGCGTCCGCACACCCGGGCAAGTGCCCGGACCTCCGATCGCCGAATCAGTCAGTCAACGGCCATCGCTCCGCGGTGCAGATCGACGAGGGCGATGTACGAGGCCGCATTGCGCCGGATCCCCGCGCGCTCCTCCTCCGTCAGCTCGCGTCGCACCTTCGCCGGGACACCTGCCACCAGCGAGCCCGGAGGGACCCGCGTGCCCTCGAGGACGACGGCCCCGGCGGCGACGAGCGAACCGGTGCCGATGACGGCCCCATTGAGCACCGTGGAGTTCATGCCGACGAGCACCTCGTCCTCGAGCATGCAGCCGTGGAGCACTGCGTTGTGCCCAACGGAGACGCCCGCACCGATCGTGGTGTCGAACCCCGCATCGACGTGGACCACCACACCGTCCTGCAGATTGCTGCCTCGGCCCAGACGGATGCGGGCGCTCTCGGCGCGGAGGACGGCGCCGTACCAGACGCTCGACTCCTCCCCCAGCTCGACCGAGCCGACGAGCACCGCGCCCGGAGCGACCCACGCGGAGGCCGCCAGCATCGGCGAGCGGCCCGCGCCGAGATCGAGTAGTCGGGGCTGATCGTGAGACGAGGTCATGGGTACGGTCCTTCCGAGGAGTTCCCAGTATCGACAGTGACGAGGAATCGACAGCGATGGAGCCGCGCCTGTTCCTGGGGCTGATTCCGGGCGTGTCACCGCCTCGGGCTCGCGCCGACAGGACGGCGGGTCCTATCCTACGAACGTCGCGATCTGTCCCCGGTTCAGGGGGACTGCCTCTCGACTCCACCGGGGGGAACGACATGCAACGACCGACTCTGCGCGCGATGACCGTGGGACTGCTCGCCGCGGTCCTGGTCGTGCCGCTCGCGCTCTCGGCGGGCAGCAGCGCTGTGGCCGCCGCTGACACGGTGAAGCCGGCCGTCTCGATCACGGCTCCGACCGCGGGGGCGACCCTCGGCGGGTCGACGACCCTCAAGGCCACCGCGACCGACAACGTCGGCGTCACCGCGGTCTCGTTCTGGGAGGGGTCGCGCCGACTGGGCTACGCCACGGCGCAGGGGTCGGCCTGGTCGCTCCCTCTCGACACGCGCACGCTCGCCGAGGGCTCGCACGTCGTCGTGGCGAAGGCGCGCGACGCGGCGGGGAACCTCCGCGACAGCGTCGCCGTGCGCTTCTCGGTCGCGAACACCGGCACGACTCCCACTCCGACTCCGACTCCGACCGCCACGGCGACCCCGAAGCCGACCGCGACCCCGACCGCGACCCCGACCGCGACTCCGACTCCCACCGCGACTCCGAAGCCCACCGCGACCGCCACCCCCGCTCCGACAAGCACCGGGTCGCCCCGCCCCGACACCATTAAGCCCACCGCGAGGATCGTGTCGCCCGCGAGCGGCACGAGCGTCTCGGGCAGCACCACCCTGGTCGCGACGGCGACGGACGATGTCGCCGTGACCGCCGTGTCGTTCTGGTCGGGGTCGCTGAGGGTCGGCAATGCCACGCAGAACAGCGCGGGCGAGTGGGTCCTGGTGACCTCGGCCACGATCCTCCCCGTCAAGACGCACACGATCATCGCGAAGGCGCGCGACGCCGTCGGCAACATCGGGAGCAGCGCTTCGATCACCCTCGTAGTGACGGCGACCCCGGGCCCCCCCGCAACGCCCACCCCGACGGCCACGCCCGCCCCGACAGCCACGCCCACCCCCACGCGGACGCCCACGGCGAGTCCGACCGCCACGCCCGGCCCGACCGCCACTCCCGCGCCCTCGAACCCCGCCGTGCCCGCACCGCTGGCCCAGTGGGACTTCACCCAGCCAGCGGCGCCGTACTACTCGACCGCGAACGACCTCCCGCTCCTCCAGGCCGGCCGGACCAAGGCGACGAGCGTCGGCACCCCCTGGGGCTCGGGCATCCTGATGACGGGATCGAGCTACCTGCGCATCCCGGCCGAATCGACCGGCCGGCTGACCGTCGGAGCCAGCGGCAACGCCGTGACCGTCGCGAGCTGGGTCTACATGACGGACGCCAGCACCGGCTACGTCGCCGGGTCGTGGACCGAGCACACGGGCAACCCCACCCGCTCGTACGGCCTCTTCTACGACCTCGGTCTCTATGGAGGCGATGAGCGCTCCGTCTTCCACGTCTCGCGCACCGGAGGCGCGACGCCGGGCTACCCCTTCTCGCGCGACTACTCCGCGTCGGGCAACCTCTTCACCCGCAACACCTGGCAGCTGCACGTCGGCACCTACGACGGCACCTACGCGACCTCGTACCTCGACGGGAGCGCCGTCGCGTATCCGCGCTTCGTCGACAACCAGGGCAGCACCTACGCCAAGAACCCCTACCTCTTCACCGAGGGCCTGAACCCGAAGGCCGGCGACTTCACGGTCGGAGCGGTCGAGCTCACGTCAGGGCCGGGGAACTACGCGCAGGGGACGTTCGCGAAGGTCCGCGTCTGGGACAGGGCGCTCACCCCCGCGCAGGTCAAGGCGCTCTACGACACGGAGCGCACGGCGCTCGGCTAGGGTCTGTCGAGCACGATCCCGTGTGCTCCGCTCGGCCTGATCGCACGATCTGCGACGGCGGTCCCGTGTTCAGCAGCCCCTAGGGCGTCAGCGGCCGTTCCGCAGCCAGGCGAGCACGGCCAGCACCCGCCGGTGGTCGGAGCCCGAGTCCTCCAGGCCCAGCTTCTGGAAGATCGACGTCACGTTCTTCTCGACGGCCCCGACCCCGATGAACAGGGCGGAGGCGATCCCGGCGTTGGTCCGTCCCTCGGCCATCGCCTCGAGCACCTCGCGCTCGCGCGGGGTGAGACCGGCGAGCGGATCGCGGTTGCTCTGCAGCAGTGACGCGACCACCTGCGGGTCGAGAACGGTCCCGCCGGCGGACACGCGCTCGACCGCGTCGCGCAGTTCGTCGACCGAGGCGACCCGGTCCTTGAGCAGGTAGCCCATCCCGCCCTCGCCCGATCCGAGCAGCTCGTGGGCGTAGGTGACCTCGACGTACTGGCTCAGGAGGAGCACGGCGACGCGCGGGTGTCGGCGCCGGATCTCGAGGGCGGCGCGCACTCCCTCGTCGCGGAAGGTCGGCGGCATGCGCACGTCGAGGACGGCGACGTCGACCGAGGACGGCGCGGCCGCGAGGGCTGCGAGGAGTCCGACGGCATCGCCGTACGCGCCGACCGAGGCGAAGCCGGCGTCCTCGAAGAGTCGGACGAGACCCTCGCGCAGGAGCACGGAGTCCTCGGCGATGGCGACACGGATCACAGCAGCGGGCGGCACGACCCCAGGATAGGGCGACCGGACGGCCCCGCCCGGGGCCCGTTCTCGCCGGCGGAGCCGTCGTCGGCGGCCCCCGTGCGTTCCGCGGACGCCGTCTCCGTCGGCGAGAACGGCGGAGTCTGAGAATGCGCTCCATCCCGGTGACCCTGTGTCCCCCCGCCGGGCGCGCGGCGTCGAGGCCGCCTCTCCTAGGCTGATTTCGCGTCAGGACTTCCTGTCGAGGCGACAGGGGGCGTAGTGCATCGATCCGGCAGGCGCGCGACGCTGATCGGAGTGCTGGCCGCCCTCCTCGTCGTGCCGATCGCCCTCTCCGGGCCGGGGAGCACGGCGGTCGCCGCCCCCGACACCGTGAAGCCCGCCGTCACCATCACGGCGCCGACAGCGGGCTCGAGCGTCGGAGGGACGACCTCTCTGGAGGCGAGAGCGACGGACGACGTCGCGGTCACCGTCGTCTCGTTCTGGGAGGGCTCGCGCCGACTCGGCTACGCGACCGCCCAGCCCGACGGCTGGACGCTCCTCCTGGACACCCGCTCGCTGACCGACGGCAGTCATCTCCTCCTCGCGAAGGCTCGCGACGCCGCCGGCAACATCAAGGACAGCGCCACCGTCCGCTTCTCGGTCGCGAACGCCGCGACTCCCTCGCCGACACCGACGACCAGCCCGTCGCCGACTCAGGGGCCGACGTCCTCCGCGACGCCCGCACCCAGCCCGACCGCGACGCCCGTGCCGTCAGCGACGCCCACGACCGGCGCGACACCCACGGTCGCGCCGACTCCGTCGCCCACCGCGTCGTCGCCGACACCCCGACCGACGCCGACCGCGTCGCCGACGCCGACCGCGACGCCCTCGCCGACCGCTGCTCCGACGCCGACCGCGGCGCCCACCGGCTCGCCCCGGCCCGACACCGTCAAGCCGACCGCGGGGATCACGTCGCCCTCGAGCGGAGCGACGGTCGGCGGCACGACCACGTTGACCGCCACCGCGGCGGACGACGTGGGCGTGACGAACGTCTCCTTCTGGTCGGGCTCGACCCGGCTGGGGAACGCCGCCCAGACCAGCGCCGGTGAGTGGGTGCTCGTCACCTCACCCTCGACTCTGACGGTCGGGACCCACACGGTCCTCGCGAAGGCCCGCGACGCGGCGGGCAACATCGGGAGCAGCCGGACGATCTCCCTGACCGTGGTCGCTGTACCGCCGTCGCCCACCGTCACCCCTACGCCGACACGGACACCGACAGCGACGCCGACCGCCTCCGCGACGCCCACAGCGACGCCGACCGCCTCCGCGACGCCGACGCCGACGCCGACCGCCTCCGCGACGCCGACGCCGACCAGGAGCCCGACCCCGACCGCCTCTCCGACGCAGACCCCGACTCCGACTCCGACCGCGACGCCCACGCCGACCGCGACGCCCACGCCCACCGCGAGCCCGACTCCCTCCCCCGCCCCCGGGGTGCCCGCGCCCCTGGCCCAGTGGGACTTCTCCCAGCTCTCCGCCCCCTTCTACTCGACGGCGAACGACCTCCCGCTGGTACAGGCGGGACGCACCCAGGCCGTGAGGACCTCGACCCCCTGGGGCACCGGCATCCGCATGACGGGGACGAGCTACCTGCGGATCCCGGCCGAGTCCACCGGCCGCCTGACCATCGGCGCCACCGGCAACGCCGTGACCGTCGCGAGCTGGGTGTACATGACCGACAGCAACACGGGGTTCGTCGCGGGCTCGTGGAAGGAGAACGCCGCGAACCCGAGCCGCTCCTACGGTCTGTTCTACGACCTCGGCACCTACGGCGGTGACGAGCGGGCCAACTTCCACGTCTCGCGCTCGGGCGGACCGACGCCCGGCTACCCGTACTCCCGCGACTACTCCGCGTCGGGCAACACGTTCTCGAGGTACAGCTGGCAGCTCCACGTCGGGACCTACGACGGTGCCGCCGCGATCTCGTACCTCGACGGCACGGCCGTCGAGTATCCGCGGTTCACCGACAACAAGAAGAACACCTACGCCAAGAACCCCTACGTCTTCACCGAGGGCCTCAACCCCACCCCGGGTGACTTCACCGTGGGGGCGGTCGAGCTCTCGGGCGGGCCCGGGAACTACGCGCAGGGCACCTTCGACAAGATCCGGGTCTGGGACACGGCGCTCACCGCCGACCAGGTGAAGGCGCTGTACGATGCCGAGCGCCCGCCGCTGCTCGGTCGCTGAGCCGGGAGCGGTACCGCCTCAGGACGGATCGGGCGGCACGGGCCGGAAGGGCACTTGCACCCCGATCGTCGTCGGTCCGCCCGGGGGCGACTCCACGGTGAGCACCCCGCGGAGACCGCGGACACGGCCCTCGAGCCCCTCGAGACCGTGGCCCGGCGTCTGCGCGGCACCGCCGACTCCGTCGTCGATCACCCACACGTCGAGCCAGCGCTCCCCCGCAGCCCCGGCGTCTCGCACGTCGAGGTGCACTCGCACGGCCTGCGCCGAGGCGTGCTTGGAGGCGTTCGCGAGCAGCTCCGCCACGACGAAGTAGACGCTGCGCTCGACCTCGGGAGGCACGCCGTCGATCGCGTGCTCGGTGAGGACCTGCACGGGGACCGGGCTCATCACCGCGAGCGAGTGCACCGCGGCCTCGAACCCGCGGTCCTGCAGGATGGGCGGCGCGACTCCGCGGGACAGCGCACGCAGCTCGTCCAGGGCCGATCTGACGTGCTCGCGCGCCTCGTCGATCAGCACCGCCGCCGCCTCGGGATCGGTGCCGACCCGACTCCGCGCCGACCCGAGGTCCATCTGCACCCGGATCAGTCGCTGCTGCGGACCGTCGTGGATGTCGCGCTCGAGCTGCCGCAGCGCCCGGTCCTCGGCCGCGACCGCGGCACCCCGGGAGGCGCTGAGCTCCGCCACCTCGCGCTGCAGCGCCTCCGATCCCCACGGGCCGAGCAGCAGCCGGTCGACCAGGTAGCGGGCGAGGGTCAGCCCGCGCGTGACGAACGGAAGGGTCGAGACGAAGAGGACGACCATGGCCGCCCCGGCCAGGGCGATGAGGACCGCCGGCGGCTCCGGGAGACCGAGGACGCCGGTCGCGCGGGCGGCGAGCCACTCGGCGAGGCCCGCCGCTCCGCCGCCCGAGCCGTCGAGCATCGCGACCAGGGTGCCGAGCCCCGCCCAGATCCAGATCGCGACGACGGTGGCGAAGAGCAGGGCGAGCAGCGGCGCGACCACCAGGGTGTGCAGGAGCGCCAGCCAGTAGTGGCCGTCGATCACCGGTCCGTAGAGCGAGAAGGTCGCGGGAGCCACCGAGGCGGGTGCGCGCCGCCACTGCGGCTCGGGGATGCTCGGACGGCCCGCCAGCGAGTCCAGGGCGGCGGCGATCCGTGCGAAGAAGCGCGAGACGAGGAGGGCGAGCGGGAGGAAGACCAGCCCGATCAGCAGGCCCGCGAGTCCGAAGGCCAGCACCAGCGCGGCGCCCACGGCGAGGGAGCCGACGGTGGAGAGCGGAAGGGCCAGCAGCAGGGCGAGCACCTCGCGCGGGAGGTCGCGCCACAGGCGCAGGTAGGCACGGCTCGCCTCGGCGAGAGCGGAGGGTGCAGTGCTCATCCGACTCTCCTCCCGTGCTCGGCGGAGGGCCGGGCACCGTTTCGAGAGTATCGGCGCACGGCGGGTCGGACGCGGGGGCTGACCCCCTGAAGGAGGCGCTGAAGGGGCGGCGGGAGGCGGGTGCGCACCCAGGCGAGCCTGCCCTTCTCCGGCGTTAGCGGAGCCTCCGCTTCCTTGCGAGCGCTGGGCTGCGGCGTACAGTTGACGATCAGTCACCCCCTCTCGAAAGGAAGACGATGTCCACTGCATCCGTCACGTCGCTCACCTCGTCGAACCCGGATGTCGCATCCGGAGTCGCTCAGTTCCTCAGCCCGGTCGTCATCGAGATGACCGCGCTCGCCGTCAACGGCAAGCAGGCGCACTGGCACGTCCGCGGCGCCAACTTCATCGGCGTCCACGAGCTGCTCGACACGATCGTCGCGCACGCCATCGAGTGGGCCGACCTCGCCGCGGAGCGCGTCGTCGCCCTCGGCCTCCCGGTCGACGCCCGCATCCAGACCGTCGCCGCCGCGACGCAGACCCAGCCGCTGACCCCCGGCTTCCAGCGCTCCGAGAACGCCATCGTCGAGGTCATCAACCTGATGGACGTCGCGATCACCACGGTCAACACCGCGATCGCCGAGCTCGCCGACATCGACGCGAGCAGCCAGGACGTCGCGATCGAGATCGGCCGCGGCCTCGAGAAGGACCGCTGGTTCCTCTTCGCCCACGTCAGCGAGAGCTGAGCGCACTCCCCCCTCGCGAACGGCCCGTCGGATCCCCGGATCCGGCGGGCCGTTCGTCGTCCGTCCGTCCCCGCGACATGCTGCTCCGGCACGCACGCGTGGGTATCTCGCGGGAGGCGTCAGAGCTCGTGGGTGAAGCGGCCGCCGACGAGGGTCGCGGCCACCGGCATCGTCCGCAGCTCCTCGGCGTCGGAGGCGAGCGGGTCGCGGTCGAGGACGACGAGGTCGGCGGGATCGCCGTGCTCAGGGCGGAGGCGGCGCGCCCGAACCGACGCGACGAGCGCCTCCTCGACGGTGAGGCGCTGCTCCGGGTGCCAGGCCTCCTCGCACGCCCGTGCCCGCGCCACGGCGGCCGCGATCGCGACCCACGGGTCGAGCGGCGCGACCGGCGCGTCGGAACCGAGGACGACGGTCGCTCCGGAGTCGACGAGGGAGCGGAGGGCGAACGCCCGGTCGGTCCGGCCGCGCCAGTACCGCTCTGCGACCTCCCGGTCGTCGAGGGCGTGGGCGGGCTGCACTCCGGCGACGACGCCGAGCTCGGCGAACCGGGGCAGGTCGGCCGCCGCCACCAGCTGGGCGTGCTCGATCCGGCCACCGCCGACCCGCGCGAGGGAGTCGAGCGCGACCGAGACAGCGGCGTCACCGAGGGCGTGCACGGTCGGCCGGATCCCGGCGGCACAGGCCCGCGCGAGCAGGCCGTCGAGCTCGTCGGGTCCGACGGTCAGCACCCCGCGGCCGGCGCCCTCGCCCTCGTAGGGGTGCGTGCAGTACGCGGTCCGGGTGTTCAGCGATCCGTCGATCAGAACCTTGAGCGGCCCCATCCGGAGGAGCCCCTCCCCGCCCGCGAGCTCGTCGCCCGTGCGCAGGCCCGCGGCGATCGCGCGCTCGAGATCGTCGCGGTACACGCCCGTGTCGACCCGGAGCGCTCGGGTGCCGCGGGCGACCCGCCTCGTCCAGTCGCCGACGTTCCAGCTCATCTCGAGGTCGACGACTCCCACGACTCCGCGCGCCGCCGCTCGGCGCGCCGCGACGTCGACCAGGTCGTCCAGATCGTCGTCGCTGAGGGCCTCGAGTGCTCCGACGAGACGGAAGCACGAGTCCTCGCGGAGGATGTCGTCCTGGGGAGTGAAGCCGTAGCGCTTCAGCGCCGCCGAGTTCGCCCACGCCGAGTGCAGGTCGCCGCTGACGAGGACGACCGGGTGCGCCGGCGCCGCCTCGTCGAGCAGCGTCGTGGTCGGCAGATCCGGCCACAGACCGTCGCGGAACCCGAAGCCGATCAGCGTCGAGCTCGTATCGGTCGAGGACGCGAGGCGCCCGCGGACCGCCTCCACCGCCTCCTTCGCCGACTGCGCCGCCGAGACGTCGAGCCGCGGCGCCGTCATCGACCACTGCGAGAAGTGCACGTGCTCGTCCCAGAGCCCCGGCATCACCCAGCGGCCGTCGAACTCGCGCACCTCATCCGCGGCGAGCGAGCCGTCGGGTCCGATCGCGGCGATCGCGCCGTCGCGCACGAGGACCGAGACCGGCTCGTCCGCGCCGAGCAGCCGCGCGCCGCGCAGGAGCAGGTCGCCGCTCATCGCGCGTCCCGGCGGGCGCGGACGCCCTCGGTGTCGCTGAGCAGGGAGCTCGGGTTCTGGCGCATCGGGTCCTCTCGAGGGTCAGACGGTCACGACTGGCACACCGGGCACCAGTAGAGCTTGCGCGCGCCGATCTCCTCGATGAGGACGTTGGTGCCGCAGACGCGGCAGGGCAGCCCCTCGCGCTTGTAGACGTAGTTGCGCTCGGCACGGCTCCTGACGGCCTTGGACCGCTCGGTCTTCGTGAGTCCGCGGCGGGTGATCATCATCCCGGTGCGGATGCCGTCCTCGAGCAGCAGCGCCCAGTCGGTCCACAGCTCGCGCGCCAGCTCGAGCGGCACCTGCTTGCCGGGAGTGTGCGGATCGAGGCCGGCCCGGTAGAGCAGTTCGGCGCGGTAGATGTTGCCGATCCCGCTGACCACCGACTGGTCCATCAGCACGAGGCCGACCGGAGTCGCGGTCTTGCGCAGGCGGTTCACGAAACGATCGCGCGCCTCGTCGGAGTCGTCGTCCGCCGGGTCGGGCCCGAGCCGGGCGAGCAGCGCCTCGACCTGGGAGGGGTCCATCACCTCGCACGCGGTCGGGCCGCGCAGGTCGGCGACCGTCTCCTCCGTCCGGATGCGCACCCGCACCGCTCCGATCGGCGGCGGCGGGAACTCCTCGAGGTCGGTGTCGGTCTCGTGCTCCGTCTCGGACAGGCGGACCGCCCGGCGCCGGCGGGGAGCCCCGATGCTGCTGCCGGCCTCGCCGTCGGGGAACAGCGGTGAGACGTGACCGAGGAAGTCCCAGGCCCCGTAGAGCCCGAGGTGCACGTGCAGCGTCGCGTCGCCCTCGAACCGCAGCAGGAGGTGCTTGCCGACCGCGGTCGACGCGAGGACCTCGCGCCCGTCGAGGAGCGCGGCGCCCTCGACGAAACGGCCCTGCGGGCTGCTGGTCGCGACCCGGTGCCCGACGACGTCGCGCTCGAACTGCAGCGCGATCCGGTGGACGGAATGCCCCTCCGGCACCTAGCGGCCGCTCACGGCGGAGTCGACCACGCGCCCGGCGATGTCACCGGTGGCCTCGTACTCGGCGAGCTGCGCGATGCGGCGGACGTGCCGCTCCTCGAACGAGAACGGCTCGGCGACGAACGCGTCGATGAAGCCGGTCGCCTCCTCCACCGTGTGCTGGCGGGCGCCGATCGAGATCACGTTGGCGTCGTTGTGCTGGCGGGCGAGCACGGCCGTGCTGAGGCTCCAGACGAGGGCGGCGCGCACTCCGGTGACCTTATTGGCGGCGATCTGCTCGCCGTTGCCCGAGCCGCCGAAGACGATGCCGAGCGCCTCGACGCCCGCCTCCTGGTCGCGGACGACCGCCGCCGCCGCGTTGATGCAGAACGACGGGTAGTCGTCGAGCGGGTCGTACGACGTCGGTCCGTGGTCGACGACCTCGTGGCCCGCAGCACCGAGGTGATCGATCAGGTGCCGGCTGAAGTCCAGCCCTGCGTGGTCCGTTGCGATGTGGATGCGCACGCGCTCGTCCTCCGGAAGTACTGTTCGACGCCCGGGGAGCCGGGCCGGATGTCAGGGTAGCGCCCGAGCGCTCAGTCGAAGATCGGGTCGCGGGTGCGCGAGCGCTTCAGCTCGAAGAAGCCGTCGTACGAGGCGGCGGCCACGATGCCGTCCCACAGCGCGAGCGCCTGCTCGCCCTTGGGCGCCGGAGAGAGGACGGGGCCGAAGAAGGCGACGTCCCCGATCGCGATGACGGGGGTGCCGACGTCCTGGCCGACGCGCTCGATACCGTCGAAGTGCGAGGCGCGCATCGGCTCGTCGTACTCGTCGGTGTCGGCGAAGGCGGCCAGCCCCGCGTCGAGACCGACCTCCTCGAGCGACTCGGCGATGATCGCGTCGACGTCCTTCCGGCCGCCCACGTGGATCCGCGTGCCGAGAGCGTCGTAGAGCGGCTTGACGTGCTGCTCTCCCTCGCGCGCGGCGACCGCGGCGACCAGGCGGGTGAAGCGCAGCGCGCGCGGGAAGAAGGCGCGGTACGACTCGTCCACGTCCTTGTCCTCGTTGAGGACGGCGAGGCTCATGATGTGCCAGCGCACCTCGAGCTCGCGGGCGGGAGTCACCTCGTCCACGAACCGCGAGGTCATCCAGGCCCAGGGGCAGGAGGGATCGAACCAGAAATCGACGGTGGTCATGGCACAACGCTACCTCCCGGCGCGACTCCCCCAGGCGGCTCTAGGGTAGATCGGCGGCGCCAGCACCCCGGCGCCCGGCAATGCCGCGCCCGCGACGAACGGATGGAGCACCACGTGCCAGGAGACAACCTCACCCGGAGCGAAGCGCAGGAGCGCGCCTCGCTGATCCAGGTCACCGACTACGACGTCACTCTCGACCTCACCCGGGGCGCCGAGACCTTCCTCAGCACCACCACCGTGCGGTTCACCGCGGCGGAGGGCGCCTCGAGCTTCATCGACGCCATCACGAAGACCGTGCACTCGGTGACGCTCAACGGCGTCGAGCTCGATCCCTCCGACGTGGCCGACGGCGTGCGCATCCGCCTCGACGCGCTCGCGGCCGACAACGAGCTGACCGTCGTCGCCGACGCGCTCTACACGAACACCGGCGAGGGACTGCACCGCTTCGTCGACCCGGTCGACGGCGAGGTCTACCTGTACTCGCAGTTCGAGGTCCCGGATTCGCGGCGCGTGTTCGCGGTGTTCGAGCAGCCCGACCTGAAGGCCGCCTTCCGCTTCACGGTCACCGCGCCCGCCGCCTGGCAGGTGGTCTCGAACCAGCCCACCCCCGAGCCGGTCCCCGCGGGCGAGGGCACCGCGACCTGGAGCTTCGAGCCGACCCCGCGGATCTCCTCGTACATCACCGCGCTCATCGCCGGCCCGTACGTGGTGCGCACCGACTCCCTCGTCTCCTCCGACGGCCGGACAATCCCGCTCGGGGTCTTCGCGCGCGCCTCCCTCGCGCCGTTCCTCGACGACGACTACGTGTTCGAGAAGACCAAGCAGGGCTTCGCCTTCTACGAGGAGAAGTTCGGAGTCCCGTACCCGTTCGACAAGTACGACCAGCTCTTCGTCCCCGAGTTCAACGCGGGCGCCATGGAGAACGCCGGAGCGGTCACCTTCACCGAGACCTACGTCTTCCGCTCGAAGGTCACCGACGCGATCAAGGAGCGACGGGTCGTCACGATCCTGCACGAGCTCGCGCACATGTGGTTCGGCGACCTCGTCACGATGAAGTGGTGGAACGACCTCTGGCTGAACGAGTCGTTCGCCGAGTACGCGTCGACCCTCGCGACCGCCGAGGCGACCGAGTGGACCGAGGCCTGGACCACCTTCGCGGCGATGGAGAAGAGCTGGGCCTACCGCCAGGACCAGCTGCCCTCGACCCACCCGATCGTCGCGACGATCAACGACCTCGAGGACGTGCAGGTCAACTTCGACGGCATCACCTACGCCAAGGGCGCCTCGGTGCTCAAGCAGCTGGTGGCGTGGGTCGGCGAGAAGGAGTTCCTCGCGGGGGTGCACGAGTACTTCGTGAAGCACGCCTTCTCGAACACCGAGCTGCGCGACCTGCTCGTCGAGCTCGAGGCCACCAGCGGCCGCGATCTCACCGAGTGGTCGTCGCTCTGGCTCGAGACGGCGGGCGTGAACACCCTCCGCCCCGAGATCTCCGTCGACGAGTCGGGCGCGATCGCCTCCTTCGCGATCCTGCAGACGGCCGTCGAGGAGTACCCGACCATCCGCCCGCACCGCCTCGCTATCGGCCTCTACGACTTCGAGGGCGACCGCCTGGTGCGCGTCGACCGCCTCGAGCTCGACGTGGACGGCGAGCGGACCGAGGTGCCCGAGCTGATCGGACGCACCCGCCCCGCGCTCGTGCTGCTCAACGACGACGACCTCGCCTACGCGAAGATCCGCCTCGACGACTCCTCGCTCGCCGTGGCGATCGAGCACCTGGCGAGCATCGAGAGCCCGCTCGCGCGCTCGCTGGTCTGGGGTTCGGTGTGGGACGCGACGCGCGACGCGGAGGCGGCCCCGCGCGACTTCGTGCGCCTCGTGCTCGGCAACATCGCGACCGAGACCGAGTCGACCACGCTGCGGACGGTGCTGGGCCAGCTCGTGTCCACCGCGACCCAGTACGTCGCTCCCGAGCACCGCACCGCGATCGTCGAGGAGGTCGGCGACCGGCTCTGGGCCCTGGCCCGCGAGGCGGAGGCCGGCAGCGACGCGCAGTTCCAGTTCGTCAAGTTCTTCGCCGCTGTCGCGTCCACCCCGGCGCACCTCGACGCCGTGCAGTCGCTGCGCGACGGCGGGACGACGCTCGACGGACTCGAGATCGACACCGACCTGGCGTGGGAGCTGCTGATCGCGCTGGTCGCCGGCGGACGCGCGGGGGCGAGCGAGATCGACGCCGCACTGGCCGAGGACAACACGGCGACGGGAGCGCAGTCCGCGGCGAACGCCCGGGCCGCGATCCCGACGGCGGAGGCGAAGCGCGCGGCCTGGGACTCGGTCACACTCGACGACTCGGCGCCGAACACGATCGTCCGCTCGACCGGGCTCGGCTTCCAGCGCACCTCCGACCCGGCGCTGCTGGACGCGATGGTGCCGGTGTACTTCGGAGCACTGCGCGATCTGTGGGACAGCAAGAGCTACAAGATCGCCGAGTACCTGGTCGTGGGCTTCTACCCCGCCGCGACCCCGACGCGCGAGATCGTCGACGCGACCCGGGAGTGGCTGGCCGCCAACCCCGACGTCCCGGCGCTGCGACGCCTGGTGATCGAGAACCTCGCCGGCGTCGAGCGCGCCCTGCGCGCGCAGGAGCGCGACGCGCAGGACTGAGCTCGATCCCATGCTGGTCGAGTAGCCCCGCAGGGGCGTTTCGAGACCCACCAGCGTCAGCAGATCAGGCTTCGGCCATGGCCTTCTGACGCACGTGGATCTCGATACGCCCGCTGCGCGGGCTACTCGATCAGCGAGGATGAGGCCCGTTTCCCACCCGGGCCGCACGCTCGATCTGCGAGGAGTCGGTCAGCTCGCCCGACCCGGCACCGACCGGCGGTCCGGGCCGTCGTAGGCCGACAGCGGCCGGATGAGCGCGTTCGACGCGCGCTGCTCGAGCACGTGCGCCGTCCAGCCGACCACCCTCGCCGCCACGAACAGCGGCGTGAAGATCTCGGTGTCGAAACCCATCAGCCGGTAGGCGGGACCGGACGGATAGTCGAGGTTCGGGAGGATCCCCGTCCGCTCGGCCATCGCCTCCGCCAGCGCGTCGTAGAGCTCGAGCATCTCGACCGCGTCCTCGTGCGCGGCGACGCGGCGCAGCGCCGCCTCCATCGTCGGCACCCGCGAGTCGCCCGACTTGTACACGCGGTGACCGAAGCCCATCACCTTCCGGCGCTCCCCCAGTGCCGTCGCGAGCCACTCCCGCGAGCGCGTCGCCGCCTCCGGGCCCAGCCCGATCTCGTCGAACACGTGCAGCACCGCCTCGTTCGCGCCTCCGTGCAGGGGCCCCTTCAGCGCGCCCACGGCCGCCGTCACGGCGGAGTAGACGTCGGACAGCGTCGACGTCACCACCCGGCCGGTGAAGGTCGACGCGTTGAACGAGTGCTCGGCGTAGAGCACCAGCGAGACGCGGAACGCGTCGACGACGACGGCGTCCGGGACGGCGCCGAACGTCATCCAGAGGAAGTTCTCGGAGTAGTCGAGGTCGCGTCGCGGGGCGATCGGCTCCTCTCCGCGTCGGCGGCGCTGGGCGTAGGCGACGATCGCGGGCAGAGCCGCCCAGAGCCGCACGGAGCGATCCAGCACCTCCTCCGGCGCCTCCGCGTCCGGGTCCGGATCGAGCGCCCCGAGCGCGCTGACGGCCGTCCGGACGACGTCCATCGGGTGGGCGCCGATCGGAAGGAGGTCGATGAGCGCACGGATCTCAGGCGCCAGCGCGCGGTGGGCCCGCTCGAAGGAGCGCAGCGTCCGAGCCTCCTCCGCCGTCGGCAGCTCGCCGTGCCAGAGCAGCCACGCGACGTCCTCGAACGTGCACGTCGCCGCGAGCTCCTGCACGGGATAGCCCCGGTACAGCAGCGAGTTCGACTCGGGGTCGACCTTCGAGATCGCCGTGGTGTCGACGACGACGCCGACGAGTCCTTTCCGGATGTCCTGATCGGTGGTGCTCATGTCCGCTCCTTCGCGAAAGGGGCCTGGGTGCGCCGAGTGCGGCGCACCGTCGTCAGGCGCCGTGGTGGTCGGCGAGGCTGAAGTCGAAGACGCCCTCGTCGAACCGGCTGTACGAGGCGTAGTCGAGCAGGTCGTAGAGCTCGGCGCGCGTCTGCATCCCGGAGACCTCGGCGCGGAGGGATCCGTCGGCCTTCAGCGTGTCGAGGGCGCGCATCGCCGCTCCCATCGCGATCCGCAGGAGCGAGACCGGGTAGATGACGATGTTGACGCCCACGTCGGCGAGCTGCCGCGCGGTGAAGAGCTCGCTCTTGCCGAACTCGGTCATGTTCGCGAGAACGGGGACGTCGACGGCCGCGCGGATCGTCTCGAACTCGCCCAGGTCGCGCATCGCCTCGGGGAAGATCGCGTCGGCGCCCGCATCGACGAGGCGCTTCGCCCGGTCGACAGCGGCCTGCATCCCCTCGAGGGCGCGGATGTCGGTCCGCGCCATGATCACGAGATCGGAGTCGCGGCGCGCGTCGACCGCCGCGGCGATCCGCCGGACCGAGGTGCTCTCGTCGACGACGGCCTTGCCGTCGAGGTGCCCGCAGCGCTTCGGATTGACCTGGTCCTCGATGTGCAGCGCCGCGACTCCCGCGTCCTCGAGCATCTGCACGGTGCGCGCGACGTTGAGCGGCTCGCCGAAGCCCGTGTCGGCGTCGACGAGGACGGGCAGGTCGGTCATCCGCGCGATCTGCTGACCGCGGCCCGCGACCTCGCTGAGCGTCGTGAGGCCGATGTCGGGGAGGCCGAGCTCGGCCGAGAGCACGGCTCCCGAGACGTAGACGCCGTCGAAGCCCTTCTCCTCGATCAGACGCGCCGAGAGCGGAGTGAAGGCGCCCGGCAGCTGCAGCAGCTCGCCGGTCGCGAGCCGCTCGCGGAAGAGGCGGCGCTTCTCAGCGGGGGTCCGGGTCGAGTGGAGCATCGGGCGTCCTTCCCCAGCGGGGTCTGAGTGCGAGCGGAGGCGAGTCGACGCCTCCGGTCGAATCTATACGGCGGCTCGCAGGCTCGGGCGAGGGGGCCCCGAAGAGGGCCTCCGTCCGCCGGTCTCGGAGGGAGGGGTCCCGTAGCCTGGACGGGTCATGCTGCTACTCGAGACCTCCACCCCCGACCCCGTCGCCGCCACGATCTCGTTCTTCGACTCCGAGATCTTCTGGAAGATCATCGCCGTCCTCTCGATCGTGATCGGCGCGCTCATCGTGCGCGTCATCGCGCACTTCGTGATCGGCCGCGTCGTCGACCAGATCGTCTCGGGGGTGAAGAAGCGCCAGCGGGTCGAGGACACCCAGTCGATCGCCGCGTCGCCGCTCGCGGCGGTCCGCGTCGTCCAGCGCACGCGGACCCTCGGCTCGATCCTCAACAACATCAGCTCGATCCTCATCGTGATCATCGCGCTCGTGATGGTGGTCAGCACCATCGACCAGAACCTGATCGGCTCGTTCGCCCTGCTCACCGCGGCCCTCGGCGCCGGGCTCGGCTTCGGCGCGCAGAACATCGTCAAGGACGTGCTCAACGGCCTCTTCATGGTCGCGGAGGACCAGCTCGGCGTCGGCGACGTCGTCGACACGGGTCAGGCCACCGGAGTCGTCGAGTCGGTCGGCGTCCGGGTCACCCAGATCCGCGACGTGAACGGCACCCTGTGGTTCGTGCGCAACGGCGAGATCATCCGGGTCGGCAACATGTCGCAGGGCTGGTCGCGCGTCATCATCGACCTCGCGGTGCCCTACGAGACAGACCTGGAGTCGGTGCAGTCGTCGATCCTGCAGACGGCGAACGAGCTCGCGGCCAGCAGCCGCTGGCGCGCGCGGATCATCGACAAGCCCGAGCTGTGGGGGCTCGAGTCGATCGCCGACGACGCCCTCGTGGTGCGCCTCGTGCTGAAGACCCGCACGACGGCCAAGGACGACGTCGCGCGCGAGCTCAAGGTCCGGCTCAAGCGTGCGCTCGACGCGCTCGACGTGAAGCTGCCCTCCCTGTCGGCCGTCGTCCTGAGCGGCTTCGAGGGCGCGGCGAGCGTCGGAGGCGCCAAGGGCCCTCGGACGACCCCGTCGCCGACGATCACGACTGAGCACGGCAAGCCCGTGCGCCTTCCCCGGGCCACCCGCAAGCAGCGCGAGACGCGTCCACAGGACGACGGCCAAAGCACAGGACCGACGCAGGAGCCGCGCGCATGAGCGGCCTGCAGATCGGCGGGACGCCTCCGATGCGCAGCTTCTGGGACCACATCGGCGGCCGCCCCACGTTCGAGAAGCTGGTCCGCCGCTTCTACGCGGGCGTCCGCGACGACGCGGTGCTCTGGCCGATGTACCCCGAGCACGACCTCGAGGGCGCGATCCAGCGTCTCACCGGCTTCCTCGAGCAGTACTGGGGCGGCCCGAGCACCTACAGCCAGGAGCGCGGTCACCCGCGCCTGCGGATGCGGCACCAGCCTTTCCACATCAACCCGGAGGCACGCGACCACTGGCTCCAGAACATGCGCGTGGCGGTCGACGAGCTCGAGCTCTCCCCCGCCGACGACGCGATGCTCTGGGACTACCTGGAGCGCGCCGCCCACGCGATGGTGAACACGTTCGAGGAGTAGCTCAGGCGGGAGTGCGCACCAGCACGTGACCCCGCTTGGAGGTGAGCCGGCGCCACGGTCCGCTCTCGAGCAGCGCCACGGGGTCGGCGGGGTCGAGGAAGCCGAGCGCGAAGAGCGCGAACGCCGCGCCGGCGGGGACGTCCGCGAGCCCGTCGAGCGGTCGCCCCCACACCGAGGAGCGCACGCGCGAGACGATCTGCTCGCCGGTCTCGGAGCCGACCGCCGCGGCGATCTCGTCGATCCCCTCGCGGGCCACCCGCTCGAGGAACACCGGATCGACGGGCTCGCGGCGCAGCCAGCCTCCGCGGGGAGGAGCGATGCCCGCCCAGGCCCCTGCGGTCGCGTCGTCGCCGTCGGGCAGCGGGACGGGCTTGCCGTCGGCTCCCCCGGGTTCCCACTGGAGCCGGGCGAGCCGGTCGGAGAGCGCGCGGATGGGGACGACGCGGTCGAACGCGGCGGGCTCGTCGAGCGCGAACACCCGGAGGCCGAGCACGGTCGACGAGCGGTCGAGGATCCCGCGGGGCTGCAGGATCGCGGTGTAGGCGGCCAGGATCCGGTCCTGCGCGAGGAGGCGCACGGCGCCGTCGTCGACTCGGGCCGACCTGCCGAGGAAGACCCGCAGATCGGACAGGCTGGGGGGATCTGCGAGCGAGAAGGACGCACTCATCGCATCGATAAACTTACTCTCAGGTCGCTCACCCGGCCGGTCGACACCCCGGAGGTACTGTGCCCGATCCCCTCTCCTCGCTCCTGACCGCCCTCGACCTCACCGACACGGGGGCCCGCACCAGCGAGGACATCTTCACCGGTCCGTCCCAGTGGCAGCCCGAGGGGCGGGTCTTCGGCGGACAGGTTCTCGCTCAGTCGCTGATCGCCGCGGGGCGCACCGTCGACGACGACCACGGTGTCCACTCGATGCACGGGTACTTCCTCCGGCCCGGGGATGTGACGCTGCCGATCACCTTCTCGGTCGACCGGATCCACGACGGCCGCTCGTTCTCGACCCGGCGGACCCAGGCGTATCAGAACGGGGTGCCGATCCTCTCGATGATCGCCTCGTTCCAGACGGAGGACGAGGGTCTCGACCACCAGACGCCGATGCCCGAGGGTGTTCCGGAGCCGGAGTCGCTGCCGAGTGCCGCGGAGGTCCTCGGCGGCATCGACCACCCCGTCGGCAACTTCTGGGCCACGCAGCGCCCCTTCGACGTGCGCCACGTCGAGCAGCCCGTCTACCTCCGGGCCGACCCGGGCCGCTCCGCGCAGCAGAGCGTGTGGATGCGGGCACTCGGCACGCTCCCCGACGACCCGATGCTGCACCGCGCGGCCCTCGCCTACGCGAGCGACTACACGATCCTCGAGTCGACCCTGCGGCGGCACGGGGCGGCCTGGATCACGCCGGGGCTGCGCATCGCGAGCCTCGACCACGCGATGTGGTGGCACCGCCCCTCCCGCGTCGACGAGTGGCTGCTCTACGTGCAGGAGGCGCCGAGCGCTTCGGGCGGGCGCGGCCTGTCGCTCGGGCGCATCTACTCGCGCGACGGAGCGCTCGTCGCAAGCGTCGCCCAGGAGGGCATGGTGCGGGTCCCCCGCTGACCTCGCGCTCGCAGGAACGACGTTCGGCTCGCAGAACCACGGCCGGCTCGTGGAACAACGGCGGGCTCGTGAGAGCACCGACCTCCGGCTCGTCGAAACGCGTTCGGCTCGTCGGATCCGAGGATTCCGGCGAGCCGGATCGGATTCGACGAGCCGAAGGTCGACATCGGCGCTCCACGGGGCCGGGACACGCACCCGAACGGCGGGCACCGCGCACCCGGGCCTCGGGCGACGAGCGACGCGCTTAGCCGCGCTTCGAGAACGCGATCGGCTCGTCGACGTACGGCGCCCAGACGGTGCGGAGCTCCTCGGGGATGCGCTCCGGCCGCCCCGTCGCGGCGGTGACCATCACCAGGGTCGTCGCCGCCTTCGTGTACAGCACGCGCGGAGTGACGCCCTCCGGCGAGTACAGCTCGTAGCAGACCTCGAGGCTCGCGCCGCCGATGCGTCCGATCCACAGCTCGATGTCGATCGGGGCCCGCATGTACGGGATCGGCGCGAGGTACTCGATCTCCTGGCGCGCGATCAGGCTGATCGTGCGAGCGCCCGGTCGCGCGTCGAGCACCGCCGTCGCCCTCCCGCCCGCCTCCGGCGAGTCGGGCGCCCAGAACGCCTGGATGCGCGCCTCCTCGAGGAGGCGCAGCATCTCGGCGTTGTTGACGTGCGCGTAGGCGTCGAAGTCCGACCAGCGCAGCGGGATGGCGACGTGCAGGCGCATCAGTCGCGCGTGAGCTTGCGGTAGGCCGAGCGGTGCGGCTTCGCCGCGTCGGGGCCGAGGCGCTCGATCTTGTTCTCCTCGTAGGCCTCGAAGTTGCCCTCGAACCAGTACCAGTTCGCCGGATCCTCCTCGGTGCCCTCGTAGGAGAGGATGTGCGTCGCGATCCGGTCGAGGAACCAGCGATCGTGGGTGATGACCACGGCGCAGCCCGGGAACTCGAGGAGCGCGTTCTCGAGGCTGCCGAGGGTCTCGACGTCCAGGTCGTTGGTGGGCTCGTCGAGCAGGAGGAGGTTGCCGCCCTGCTTGAGCGTCAGCGCGAGGTTGAGGCGGTTGCGCTCTCCACCCGAGAGGACGCCGGCCTTCTTCTGCTGGTCGGGGCCCTTGAAGCCGAACTGCGAGACGTAGGCGCGCGACGGGATCTCGGTCCGGCCGACCGTGATGTAGTCGTGGCCGTCCGAGACGACCTCCCAGAGGTTCTTGTTCGGGTCGATGCCGCCGCGGCTCTGGTCGACGTACGAGATGTCGACCGTCTCGCCGATCTTGAGGTCGCCGGAGTCGAGGGGCTCGAAGCCCACGATCGTCTTGAAGAGCGTGGTCTTGCCGACGCCGTTCGGGCCGATCACGCCGACGATGCCGTTGCGCGGGAGGGTGAAGCTGAGGTCCTCGATGAGCACGCGCTCACCGAACGCCTTGTGCAGCTTCTTCGCGTCGATCACCTGGGCGCCGAGGCGCGGGCCGACGGGGATGACGATCTCCTCGAAGTCGAGCACGCGAGTCTTCTCGGCCTCCGACGCCATCTCCTCGTAGCGCGCGAGACGCGCCTTCGACTTGGCCTGGCGGCCCTTCGCGTTGCTGCGGACCCACTCGAGCTCGGTCGTGAGGCGCTTGGCGAGCTTCGCATCCTTCTTGCCCTGCACCTCGAGGCGCGCGCGCTTCTTCTCGAGGTAGGTCGAGTAGTTGCCCTCGTAGGGATAGAGGTGGCCGCGGTCGACCTCGGCGATCCACTCCGCGACGTTGTCGAGGAAGTACCGGTCGTGGGTGACGGCGAGGACGGCGCCGGGGTACTTCGAGAGGAACTGCTCGAGCCAGAGCACGCTCTCGGCGTCGAGGTGGTTGGTGGGCTCGTCGAGCAGGAGCAGGTCGGGCTTCTGCAGGAGGAGCTTGGTCAGCGCCACGCGGCGCTTCTCGCCACCGGAGAGGTTCGTGACGAGCGAGTCGCCCGGAGGCGTCCGCAGCGCGTCCATCGCCTGCTCGAGCTGCGAGTCGAGGTCCCACGCGTCGGCGGCGTCGATCGCCTCCTGGAGGACCCCCATCTCTGCCAGGAGCGTGTCGAAGTCCGCGTCGGGGTCGGCCATCGCGAGCGAGATCTCGTTGAAGCGGTCGATCTTGCCCTTGATCTCGCCGACGCCCTCCTGGACGTTCTCGAGCACGGTCTTCGTCTCGTCGAGCTCCGGCTCCTGCATCAGGATGCCGACGGAGTAGCCCGGGCTCAGCCGTGCCTCTCCGTTGCTGGGGGTGTCGAGCCCCGCCATGATCTTCAGGATCGTCGACTTGCCGGCGCCGTTCGGGCCGACCACGCCGATCTTGGCGCCGGGCAGGAACGACATCGTGACGTCGTCCAGGATCAGCTTGTCGCCGACCGCCTTGCGGGCGCGCACCATCGAGTAAATGTATTCAGCCACTTCAGTCCTCAACCGCTCGTACGTTCTCGGTACCCCGCTCTCCGCCGGGCAGGTCCCGTGGATCGGGAGGGCCTCGGCCGGATGACGCCGTCTGTCGACCGCCGCACCGCTCGAGTGAGCGGCGGAGTCGATGGCCGGGGACCCGTTCGAGGATACCGGCTCGATCCCCCGAGCGGGTCGGACTCCGATCGGCCGGACTCCGAGCGGGTCAGCCGTCGAGCGGGACGGTCTGGCCGATCAGGCAGGCGCCGGTGGCGATGGGCGCCGCGACGACGACGTGCACACCGTCGCTCTTCGGCCCGTACTGCCCGATGAGGCACGCGTCGGACATCTTGACGGAGACCTGGACCGAATCGGCCTCGAGACCGATCGAGGTCTCGTCGGCCGTCAGCTGCATCGACTCCTTCGCGAATCCGTTCGCGACGAGGGCGTCGACGACGCTGCGGCCGGGCGCGGACGGATCGGCGCCGACGACTCCGGTGACGACCTGCTCGAAGAACGGGCGGTTCTCCTCCGCGGTGCCCCCGGGCACGAGGGCGACCGGAGCGGAGGGAGCCTCGGAGGCGGTCGGTACGGCCGCGGCCGACGAGGAGACCGTCGGAGCAGGAGTGTCGGAGGCGGTGCAGCCCGCGAGCAGGAGCATCCCCAGGACGAGCGCACCCTGCGCGATGACGGAGGACGCCGCGGCCCGCGGCGGCACCTTGCTCCTCGGTGGCACGGGGCTCCTCTCGCCGGCAGCGGATCTCGAGCCGGACCCACCGCGCGCGGACGCTCGCGAAGGAGCTCTCAGAACGGGGTGTCCACCGATTCTAACGACGGCTCCGCGGCCGCACCGGGCGACACCGCACCCCAGTCGCCCGAGGTCTCCGCTCCGTCGGCGGACGGGGCGGTCTCGCTCCACGCGGGCGCGGCGCCGGGAGCTGCGGGGGCGGCGGACTTGCCGACCGTCCTGCTGTAGCTGGTCGTGCCCCAGGCGAGGTCGTGGCCGATCCCGTCGGCATTGACCGCGACGTCGGTGCCCGTCTTGCCTCCCGCCTCCCACGGACGCACGGTGAGGCGGCCGGTGACGATGACGCGGTCGCCGCGGGCCAGGGATGCGAGCGAGTTGCCGGCGAGTCCGTTGAAGGCGTTCACGGTGTACCAGTTGGTCGCGGCGTCGACCCAGCGCTGTGCGGCGCGGTCGTAGCGCCGCTGGGCGGAGGCCAGCCGGAAGGTCGTCATCGCAGTGCCGTTCGCTGTGTCGATGCTGCGCGGGTCGGTGCCGATGACTCCGATGACGGTCATGGTGTCGGTCATTGTCGTGTCCTCTCGTCGGTGATCGCGGGTGCGATCGAACGGCGCCCGATCGGAGGGGGCTGGTACCGACCGGGCGCCGCAGGGACAGTGTCACGACGAACGGCCCGCCTCCGTTCGGAGTGCGGGCCGTTCTGGGGAGGAGCCGATCGAGACGGCGCCTGGGGAGGAGCGCTAGGACGCCGTGATGTAGGACGAGTAGGACTTGCGGATCTTGTTCACCTTCGGCAGCGCCACGGCGAGGCAGTAGCCCTGGCCGGGGTTCTTCGTGAAGAAGTCCTGGTGGTAGTCCTCGGCCTCGAAGTACACGCCCAGCGGCGAGATCTCGGTGACGATCGGGCCGTCCCACCACTCGGCGGCGCGGTCGCGAGCCGTCTCGAACAGCTCCTTCTCCTCGTCGCTCGAGTAGTACATCGCCGAGCGGTACTGCGTGCCGACGTCGTTGCCCTGGCGGTTCAGCTGGCGCGGGTCGTGCAGGGTGAAGAAGACGTCGAGGATGACCGACTCGGGGATGACGTCGGGGTCGAAGGTCACGGCGACCGCCTCGGCGTGGCCGGTGCGGCCCGTGCAGACGGCCTCGTAGGACGGGTCCGGCGTGGATCCGCCGGTATAGCCGGAGACGACGTCGGTCACGCCGTCGAGGACGCGGTAGACGGCGTCGAGACACCAGAAGCATCCTCCGGCGAGTACGAATGTGCGCATTGCGTGTGGCTCACTTCCTGTCGCAGCGACGCAGCCGGGGCGCCGGTCGCGTCACTCGAGTCAACACCCTGTGACGCCCGCGCATTCCGCCGGGCGGAGGCCTGGAATAGAGTCCACAGGTGAGCTACGACGCCGCCCCCGACCGCTACGACCGCATGGACTACCGACGAGTGGGAAGGAGCGGGCTGAAGCTGCCCGCCCTCTCACTCGGACTGTGGCACAACTTCGGTTCCGACCGCCCCCTCGACACCCAGCGCGCGATCCTGCGCCGCGCCTTCGACCTCGGGATCACGCACTTCGATCTCGCGAACAACTACGGCCCTCCCTACGGCGCGGCCGAGACGGCGTTCGGGCGGATCTTCGCCGAGGACTTCCGCCCCTACCGCGACGAGATCGTGCTCTCCTCCAAGGCCGGCTACGACATGTGGCCCGGGCCCTACGGCGACGGAGGCTCGCGCAAGTACCTGCTCTCCTCGCTCGACCAGAGCCTCGAGCGCCTCGGAGTGGACTACGTCGACGTCTTCTACTCGCACCGCCCCGACCCGGCCACGCCGATCGAGGAGACGATGGGGGCGCTCGCCTCTGCCGTGCAGCAGGGCAAGGCGCTCTACGTCGGCATCTCGAACTACGACCCCGAGCAGACGCGGGCCGCGCAGAGCGCTCTCGCCGAGACCGGCGTGCCGCTGCTGATCCACCAGCCCCGCTACTCGATGTTCGACCGTCACGTCGAAGACGGCCTCTTCCCGGTCCTCGAGGAGATCGGTGCCGGCTGCATCGTCTTCTCGCCCCTCGCGCAGGGGCTGCTGACCGACCGCTACCTCGACGGCGCCATTCCGGAGGGGTCGCGCGCCGCGACCTCGCGCTTCCTCTCCTCCGAGCGCATCGACCAGGCCTACCTCGACCGCGTGCGCGGTCTCGCCGCGATCGCCCAGGCCCGCGGGCAGTCGGTGGCGCAGCTCGCCCTGGCCTGGGTGCTGCGCTCGCCCGCCGTCACCAGCGCGGTGATCGGCGCCTCGAGCGTCGGCCAGCTGGAGCAGAACGTGGCGGCCCTGGACGCCGGCCCGCTCAGCGCAGAGGAGATCGAGGAGATCGAGGAGTTCGCCGTGCACGGCACCGGGCTCTGAGCCGCCCTCGGGGAATGTCGGTGGTCGCTCGTAGTCTGCGAAGGCACTCGGCCGCGGGGTGCGCCGAGCACTCGAGCAGGAGGTCCCGATGTCCCTGTCCACCTTGCACGCCACCCGCGTCCCGCCCACTCTCACGCGGGTGAACCCCCGCCTCTGGCGGGTCGCCGCGACCTCCGGTGCCGTCGTCGGCCACATCGAGCTGGTCGACGACCCCCGGGGGGAGCGGTTCCGGGCCCGGCTCCTCCGCGACGGCATGCCGTCCGGGGCCGAGATCGGCGAGTTCTGGAGCGTCGACGACGCGGTCGAGGTCTTCCGCGTCGCCTGAGGCTCCTGTTCGGCGGCCGCCGTGCCACTCCCCCGTGCTGCTGTCCCGTGCGGCTGCCCCCGCGCGCCGCGCCGATCGCCAGTCGGTCGGCGCGGCACACGGGCGGCGGCACGACGGCGGGCTAGCGTTCGCCTCATGCAGTGGTGGAACGAGTTCGTGACCTGGATCCAGACGACCGACGGGCACCGATCGGTGTTCCTCGCCGTCGTCATCCTGCTCGCCGTGGTGATCGGAGTGATCGTGACGGCCGCGGTCTTCCGCGGCTCGATCGCGCGCCTGATCCGGCAGCAGGAGCACGAGCGCAAGAACGCGGTGATCGCGACGCTCATCGATGCCGCGGTCGACGCCTCCGCCTGGAACGTCCTCACGCAGGCCGAGCGCATCCTCAGCGACCGCGCCGCCGCGCAGGCCGAGACGCACCTCCGCCTGCTCCCGATCAAGGGGTCCGGAGTCGCCGCGAACTGGGCGGCGCACGAGCTCGCCGATCTCAAGCACACCTCCTCGACCGGCGGCTACCAGACTCAGGCGAGCATCGGCGAGTTCCGCGACCGCCTCGTGCAGTGGCGCGACAAGCCGAGCCGCGCGCGCAAGGCCTTCCTCGCCGACCTCGAGCGCTGGCGCTTCTCCGAGACCTCTCGGCCCGAGACTCCCGCGGCCCCCGGATCCGAGCGGGCCCCCTCGTCCGAGACCGCTCCGACGACCCGAGTCGCGACCGAGCCCTCGACGGCGCAGCCCGCTCCCCCGGCAGCCCCGGTCGTCATCGGCGCCGGCACCGCCGAGTCGTCGGACACCTCCTACCAGCGGCCGTCGACTCCGACGATCGTGCTCCCGCCCGCGCCATCGGCGTCCTCACACGATGAAACGCGCCAGCTTCTCGACGACGTGGACCGCCTCGACGTGCCCTCGCGGGAGCGCCCGGTCGAGGAGCTGCCCCCGGTGGAGCAGCCGTCCCCGGCCTCGAACGACGAGACCCGCGAGGAGTCGCCCACGACCGCGCCCTCCGCTCGCAGCGCCGACTGACACGGCGCCGGCCGACGGAGGCCGATCGGACAACGAGAGAAGGCCCCTGCCGCAGATGCGGCGGGGGCCTTCTCCCTGGTGCGGATGGTGCAGGTTGTACGCCTCAGACGTGTGCATCACGTGCACGAGCGACTCGGCCGACCAGCACGGCGAGGGGCGCCGCGACGATCGTCCACGCAACGGCGATTCCACCGAGAATGGCGAGGAGCAGCATGGTCGTACCTCCGTTCCTTACGTCGTTGTAATTCCGGACACCTCCACAGTAGGTGCCTGGAACACACTCAAGACGCAGTTGCTCGGAAACACGCCGGTGTTGCCTCGATATTCGAGGTGTGTTAGGTGACTTTAAGCCGTGGGCGCGCGTCGCGCCCGCTCGTATCAGTGGGGTGCCCCCGGCAGGAATCGAACCTGCGGCCAAGAGATTAGAAGGCTCCTGCTCTATCCGCTGAGCTACGGGGGCGTCGTCGATCGAGAATACCGGGCCGACGGCGACTCGGCGGCGTCAGGAGCCCTGGACGAGCCCGAGGACGCCGACCACCAGAGAGACCGCCGCGAGCAGCAGCGAGGCGCCGATCAGGATGGTGTGCACCCGGAGGAACGTCGTCGCCTTCCCGCTCGCGTCCCGGGCGCGCGGATCCTTGCGGATCCGGCGGAGGAACGGGGGCCAGACGACGGCGTTCCACACCGCGTTGGCGATCAGGATCCAGCAGACGAGGGTCATCACGAACCCCGATTCTAGGAGGCCGCGCGGTGAGGCCCCGTCATCGGTGCCCGGAGCGTGTCGGTGGTCGCCGATACACTCTCCCCCATGAGTAGCGCCCCCGATCGTCTTGTCTGGATCGACTGCGAGATGACGGGACTCGACCTCGCCGTCGACGAGCTCGTCGAGATCGCCGTCATCGTCACCGACTTCGACCTCGAGCCCCTCGACGCGGGACTCTCGATCGTGATCCGACCCGACGACTCCGCGCTGGCGAACATGGGCGACTTCGTCCGCACGATGCACGAGGCCTCGGGGCTCCTCGACGAGATCCCGTCCGGGGTCAGCGTGGCCGAGGCCGAGTACGAGGTCCTCGAGTACGTGCTCAAGCACGTTCCGGCCGAGCAGCACGCCCCCCTCGCCGGCAACTCCATCGGCACCGATCGCGCCTTCCTCGTCAAGTACATGCCCAAGCTCGACTCGCACCTGCACTACCGCAACGTCGACGTCTCGACCGTGAAGGAGCTCGCCCGCCGCTGGTTCCCGCGGGTCTACTTCAACGCTCCGGCCAAGCACGGCGGTCACCGGGCCCTCGCCGACATCCTCGAGAGCATCCGCGAGCTGCGCTACTACCGGCGTGCCGCCTTCATCGCCGAGCCCGGCCCCACGACCGCCGAGGTGCAGGCCGTCTCGGCCGCCGTCGTGGACGAGTTCGCGTCACGGATGTAGTACTCTCGTACAGTTGCTTCGCGGGGTCGCCCCCGCGGATCGCGATCCTGGTGGGTATAGCTCAGTTGGCAGAGCGCCTGGTTGTGGTCTAGGAGGTCGCGGGTTCGAGCCCCGTTACTCACCCCAGCATCAGGAGACACCGAACCCTCGAGGTCGGTGTCGATGAAGGAAGAACCGCGTCTCGGTTCTGCGTGAAGGGCTCGGAGTCGAAGGACTCCGGGCCCTTCGTGCGATCAGCGGCGAGAGAGGCGTGGAGCATGCTGGACCTGGACAAGGCCGCCTTCGAGGCACTCGTCGTCGCCGAGCTCGACGCACTGCCCGACGACATGGTCGACGGCCTCGACAACGTGGTCTTCGTCGTCGAGGACCGCCCCGAGGACGGCTCGCTCGACCTGCTCGGGATCTACGACGGCGTCGCGCTGACCGAGCGGGAGCGCTACGGCTTCGGCGAGATGCCCGACCGCATCGTCCTCTTCCGAGAGCCCCACCTCGCGGCCTGCGACGACCTCGACGAGCTGCGGGACGAGATCCACGTGACCCTCGTCCACGAGATCGCCCACTTCTACGGCATCGACGACGACCGGCTGCACGAGCTCGGCTGGGCCTGACCCTCCTCCGCGCACGGCCCGTCACCGGTGTCGAGCACGAGGTCCGCGCTCTCGCGGGGAGCCTCGCGATCGCAGTAGCGCCGGAACTGCAGGTCCCAGTCGTCCCAGTGCGGCTCGAACAGGGCGCCGTCGCGGGCGAGGGCACGGGTGCGACGCTCCTGCTCCGAGGCCTCGATCCACACCGAGAGGTCGGCTCGGGCGCGGTTCGCCGCGCCGGCGGCACCGCAGCCCTCGAGCAGGAGGAGCGGAGCCGTCACGACTCGAGTGCCGGTCGTCGTGCCGGCCGCCCAGTTCCAGGGGCGCCATCGCGAGGCGAGGCCGAGCGCGTGCGGCCGGACGAGCTCGCGATGACTCGCGACCACGGCACTATCGAGGCCCGACCATCCGGGGTACAGGTCGTCCATCCGCACCAGCGCCGCCTCCGGTGCCCTCGCGGTGGAGCGGATCGCGCGCAGCAGCTCGACGGCGAAGGTCGACTTGCCGGAGCCGCTCGGGCCGTCGATCAGCAGCGTCCGCACCCGGCGGTCGACGACGCGGCGCGCGAGAGACCTCACGACGCGTTCGCTCGACGGCACGGGCTCAGACATCGAGGAGGAAGCTCCAGGTTCCCGCGAGGACCGCGGCCGTCACCGCGAGGACGGCGACGACGGCCCCGCCGAGGATCAGCAGCAGGTCGCCCGGGCGGAGCCGCGACTCCCGAGCCCAGGTGCGGGGAGCGTCGGAGCCGAAGCCCTTCGCCTCCATGGCGGTCGCGAGTCGGCTCCCCCGCCGGATCGCGAGGACGAGGAGCGAGAAAGCGCGCGACGCGAGGCTGCGCACCGCGTGGATCGGGCCGCGACCGTCCGCCAGCCCGCGGGCGCGACGCGCCATGGCGAGGGTGCGCCAGTCCTCCACCAGCAGGCCGACCAGGCGCATCCCGGCCAGCCCGCCCAGCACGAACCGAGCGGGCAGACGGAGGATCTGGGCGAGCCCGTCGGCGAGATCGGTCGGATCGGTCGTCGCGATCAGGACCACGCTGGGCAGGCCGATGGCGAGGACTCGCAGCGCGATGGCGGCGCCCAGCGCGAGCGACCCCTCCGTCACGCTGATGAAGAGGACCTGCGCGAGGACACTCCCCTCGTCACGCCCGTACAGCACGGTGGTCGCCCCGGCGAGCGGGGCGGCGATCCACAGTGGAGAGGTCCGCCGGAGGAGCTCCCCGAAGCGCAGGCCGGCGAAGGGCAGCACCAGGAGCTCGAGGGCGAGAGCCGTCGCGGCCGAGACGACGTCGACGGTCAGGACGAGGACGAGCGCGATCAGGAGGCTCGCGAGGAGCTTCGCGACCGGATTGGCGCGGGCGATCGGCCCGCGGGCCGGGACCGCCTCGAGCAGGCTCATCGGCCGGCTCCCGCGGGCTCGCCGATCAGGACCGTCTCGTCGGCCAGCGCCGCGACGAGGTGCTCGTCGTGGGTGACGGCGAGCACCGCCCTCCCGTCGTCGCGCAGCTCCGCCAGGAGATCCGCCACGACCTGCCAGGTGAGCCGGTCCTGGCCGAAGGTGGGCTCGTCGAGCACGACCACCGCGGGGCGGCGGACGAGCGCCGACGCCACAGCGAGCCTGCGCTTCTCGCCTCCCGAGAGGGTGAAGGGATTGGCCTCGGCCAGCGCCGAGAGACCCAGCCGGTCGAGCAGCTGGTCGGCGCGGCGTCGCTCGACCTCGTCGCGCACGCCGAGCCGGAGCTCCTCCCGCACCCGCGCGGTGAGGAACTGGTGCTCCGGCTCCTGGAACACCATCGCGACCCGGTCGGCGAGCTGCGCCGAGCTCCACCGGTGCGGGTGCGGCGACGCTCCGTCGCGGACCTCGGCCGAGGCCACCACCTCTCCCCCGGCGGGCGGCAGCAGGCCGGCGAGCGTGAGAGCGAGCGTGGACTTGCCGGCGCCGTTGGGTCCGAGCACGGCGGCGACCCGGCCGGCGGAGATCGCGAAGTCGAGCCCCGACACCACCGGCACGGGCTGACGCCGCCCGAAGACGGGCCGGCCGACGGCGAGATCCTGCGTGCTCAGAGCCAACGGCGCGGGGCCGTCGGCAGTCGGGAGGCGCGCGGGGACCTCGCCCGGCACCCACACTCCGGCGGCCGCGAGAGCGGTCCGGGCGCCGATCAGGACAGTCCGCGGATCGCCGTCGGCGATCACGGCCCCGTCGGCCCCCAGCACGACGACGCGATCGACGAGGTCGATCCACACGTCGACACGGTGCTCCACGACGACGAGCGTGGCGCCCGACCGCTCGAGACTGCGCTCGACCGCCGCCCTGACCTCGCGGACCCCCGCGGGATCGAGGTTCGCCGTCGGCTCGTCGAGGAGCAGGAGGCGCGGCTGCATCGCGAGCACGCCGGCGAGCGCGAGTCGCTGCTTCTGACCGCCGGACAGCGCCGAGGTCGATCGGTCGAGCGCCACGTCGAGCCCGACGTCGTCGAGGGCGCGGCGCACCCGCTCGGGGATCTGCTCGCGCGGCACGCCGAGGTTCTCGCAGGCGAAGCCGACATCGTCCCCGACCCGGGCGAGGACCGCCTGCGTGTCGGGATCCTGGAGCACGAGACCGGCGGCACCGCGGCTCGCGAGGGGCGCGAGCCCGTCGATGGCGAGCTCACCGGCCGACGCACCGTCCTCCTCCCCGCCGAGGACACCCGCGAGAGCGTGCAGGAGGGTGCTCTTGCCCGCACCTGAGGGACCGAGCAGCAGGACCTTCTCGCCCGGAGCGACGGCGAGATCGAGGCCCGTTATTGCCGTGCGGGAGCGCCCGGCGTGGCGCCAGCTCCAGCCACGGGCCCGGACGGACGCGCCCGTCATCGACCGCCCGCGCCCACTCCCTCGACGACCCGGCCCTCCCTGCCGGACGCGAAGCGGTCGAGCGCCCCCGATGCGGCGAGGGCGCGCACCGCGAACCACGGCAGCAGACCGGCCAGGACGGCTCCCGAGACGATCGAGGAGACGACGTAGACGGTCGCGAAGAGGCCGTCGATCCCGGCGTAGTAGACGATCAGATCGTTGATCGCGAGGGCGAGACCGGAGGCGGCGCCCGCGAGCAGCGCGACGATCGGCCGACCGCTGCGGTAGAGGAAGAGCGCGAAGACGATCTCGGCCCCGAGACCCTGGACGAGGCCGGACAGCAGGACGACGAAGCCCCACTGAGTGCCGATGAGAGCTGAGACGAGCGCGGCGACCAGTTCGGTGAACAGCGCGGCCCCGGGCTTGCGGATGATCAGGCCGCCGAGGACGCCGGCGAAGAGCCAGCCGCCGCCGAGGATGCCGCCGAGCCCGGGGAGGAAGTCGAAGACGACGCCGACAGCGGTCGTCGCGAGGCCCCAGGCCCAGAAGACGATGCCGCTCGCGACCGCGACCACGCTGGCGATGACGATGTCGACGACCCGCCAGCGGAGGACGCGAGCCGGACGGCTCGCGGTCGACGAGGAGGAGAGGGATGAGTTCTGCACTGACGTGCCCTTTCGTGGAAGCGAATAGGCACGGGTAGTAAGAGGAGATCGAAACGTTCCTTCGCTGGCATGACCCAGATCAGGTTCGACGGTCGAAGGCTGCGTGCCTTCCTCTCAGTCCGGTGCACCGGACTCCCGTGTTCGTCAGCAATCATAGACAGCATGTCGTGGTCGGTGGTCGTCGTGCTCGCGGTGATCCTGCTGGTGCTGCTGCAGGCGCTGCTGTGGCAGCGGAGGCGGCGCATCCGGCGGGAGCTGCTCAGCTACGGCACCCGCGTCGCCGGACGGGTCCTGGCCCACGATCCTGCGCGCGGGGACCGCGCCGCGACGGCGGAGCTCGGGCGGCTGCTCGTCGCCTACCGCCTCGCGGACGGCGAGGAGCGCCGGGCCCTGAAGGTGCCGCAGCGCCGCGGGGACGCGTGGATGGCGGGTGAGCCCGTGGCCGTGATCTACGATCCGCGCCGACCGGACGACGCCGAGCGCCTGATCGTCGGATTCGGACGGACCCAGAAGAAGTGGTTCACCGCGAGGCAGCAGCGCCTCCGCTGATCGCGGAGGGCGCCGCGGGGCGCCCTACTTCTTGAGGGCGCGGATGATGCGCGCGAGCGCCTTGCCGGTGACCCAGACGAACGGAATGCCGACGGCGAGCACGGAGACGACGTTCGGCTGGAAGCGCAGCCCGAGGTCGTCCTTGATGTAGGCGCCGATCGGGACGACCGCACCGCCACCGCCGCCACCGCCGCCCTCCTGGCCATCCTCGGAGCCGCTGCCGCCGCCGAAGCCGAACCAGCGCAGGGCGACGGGCACGAGCGACACTCCGTCGACCGTCACCGGCTCCCCGTAGATGGTCGCGGCACCCGCGGAGGTGACGGAGTCGGCCAGGGACACGGCGATGTTGGGCATGCCCGAACGCTACTCCGCCCCTCTCGACGCCGACAACCGGCGCTGCGACTCGCACAGGACTCCCCCACCCCCGCCCGACCGTCAGCGGCCATACTCGTCGGATGCCTCAGCACCCCCGCCGTCGCCGGCCCGCTCGCGCGGCCGCCGTCGTCGTGCTGAGCGCCGCTCTGGCCGCTTTCCTCGCCTTCCACCGCGTGCTGCCCGACGCGGCAGGATGGCTCTCCGTCGTCGAGACGGGGATCCCGTGGACCGGGCTGGCCGTGCTGCTGCTCGTCTCGAGCGCCATCGCGCTGCGATCCCGCGCGGCCGGAGCCGCGGCGACCGTCCTGGTGATGGTCTACGGCGTGCTCGTCCTCCCGGTCGCTCTCCCCGGACCCGAGGTCCGCTCCGGCCGCTTCACCGTCGTCAGTCAGAACCTCGCGGCGAGCGGCGACGGCGCGGCCGAGCTCGTGACCTCGCTCGCGGCGGAGGGACCCGACGCCATCGCCCTCCAGGAGCTCGACGGCGACGCCCGGTCGGCGGTCGACGACGTGCTGTCCGAGCAGTACCCGTACTCGTACGTCGTCGGGACGGTCGGCGTGTGGAGCCGCACCGAGCTGTCGGACGGCACGCCGCTCGACCTCGGTCTCGACTGGAACCGGGCTCTCGCCGTCGACATCGACACCCCGCTGGGCCCGAGCCGCCTGTTCGTCGTGCACCTCGCCTCCTTCCGGCTCGGCGACCACGAGGAGCGCGACACCATGCTCGGCGGCCTCGCCTCGGCTCTCGCCGAGGACAGCTCCGACCGGACCCTCGTCGTCGGCGACTTCAACACCGCGACCGACGACCACCTGCTCGCACCCGTCCTGGCGGAGGCTGCGCTGGTGCGCGGCTCGGGAGTCGGCTTCCCCGCGACCTGGCCCTCACTGCTCCCGGTCGTCTCGCTCGATCACGCGCTGGCCGACGGGGTCCCCGCCTCCACACTGCGGGTGCTGCCGGCGAACGGCTCCGACCACCGGCCGATCAGTCTGACGATCGGTTCCGCGTAGCCAGGGTGTCGCTGAGGTCGATGCCCTTGGCCGACTCGGGAGCCGACTTCGCCAGGAGGGACGCCGGCCGGACGGCCCCGCTGCCGAAGCGCGCGGACACACCGTCGACGGCGAGCTCGGCGTCGCGCCAGTCGTCGGAGTCGCTCCAGAGCGAGAAGGCGACCTCGTCGCCCTCGACCAGCTGCTCGCCGCGCACGCCGATCAGCCTGACGGGCCGACGGAGCGGGTTCGCGGCCTCGAGGAGCGCGGAGGACGCCTCGTAGATCACCCGGGCGACGTCGGTCGGCTCGGGGAGCGTTCGCGAGCGGGTGAGAGTGCTGAAGTCCCCGAAGCGGACCTTGACCGCGACGGTCCGGCAGCGCACTCCCGCGTGCCTCAGGCGCACCGCCACCTTGTCCGAGAGGCGCAGCAGCTCTCGGCGCACCAGCTCGGGGTCGGCGACGTCGTCGGCGAAGGTGATCTCGTGACCGGCGCTCTTCTCGATCTGGCGCGTGTCGACCGAGCGCGGATCGACTCCGTTCGACAGAGCGTGCAGGCGGCGGCCCGTCGCCTCGCCGAGCGAGGAGATCAGCACCGGCAGCGGAGTCGCGGCGACGTCGGCGACCGTGCGCAGGCCCCGCCGCAGCAGCGCCTCCTCGGTGCTCGCCCCGACGCCCCACAGCGCGCTCACCGGGAGTGGATCGAGGAAGGCCTGCACGCCGTCGGAGGGGACGACGAGCAGCCCGTCGGGCTTGGAGCGACCCGAGGCGAGCTTGGCGACGAACTTGGTGCTCGCTATGCCCACGGAGCAGGTGAGCCCGAGCTCGGAGTGCACCTGCGCGCGGATCGCCGTGCCGATCGCCCAGGGGGAGCCGGAGATCCGGCGGGCACCCGCGACGTCGAGGAACGCCTCGTCGATGCTGAGCCGCTCGACCAGGGGCGTGAAGGAGTCGAAGATCGCCATCACCCGGCGCGACGCGTCGCGGTAGCGGTCCATGTGCGGCTCGAGCACGATCGCCTGCGGGCAGCGTCGGAGCGCGACCGCCATCGGCATCGCCGAGTTCACGCCGTAGCGGCGGGCCTCGTAGGTGGCGGCCGTGACGACGGACCGCGCGCCGCGGTGGCCGACGATGACCGGGAGGCCGCGGAGCTCCGGGTGCTCGAGCAGCTCGACCGAGGCGAAGAACGCGTCCATGTCGATGTGCAGGATGTGCGCGCGGGGGTCGTCGAACGGCTCGGTCGTGACCTGCCGCCCCGTGCCGTCCTGTTTGCTCACGTACCGTCCTGATCGCTCGACTCCCGCCTGTCCTCATGGTCGCACGCACCTCCGACATCGTGGTCGGAGGCCTCGGAGCGATCGAGCGGGAGGGAATGACCGGCGACCCGCCGCGGTTGACCCGAGCACCGACGACGACGCTCCGGAGAAGACATGACGCACCAGCAGCCCGACTCCCCCACCGCCCTCGAGATGAACCGCTGGCTCGACCTCCAGGAGCGCGCGCACGCCGCGTTCGAGGTCCGCCTCGCCCTGGTCGCCGACTGGACGGCGCCCACCCCCGACACCGAGTGGGACACCCGTGCTCTCGTGCTGCACGTCGTCCGCGAGCAGCAGCGGGCGCACACCCTGCTCTCGGGCGGGGACGAGTCGCCCATCCGCCTCGAGCCCGTCGCCGCCGATCTGCGCAGCGAGTGGCGCCGGGTCACCGACCGCGCCCGCGAGGCGGCCCGCGCCGTCGACCCCGAGGCCGTCCTGCGACTCGGCCGCGACACCGTCACGGCGCTCGAGCTCGTCCGCGAGCAGGTCTCCGACGTGACGATCCACGCCTGGGACCTCGCCCGCGCCACGCGGAGCGACGAGCACCTCGACGACGAGCTCGTCGCCGCCGTGTGGGAGCTGTTCGCCCCGCAGGAGGCGACGCTGCGCGCGAGCGGTCTCTACGCCCAGCCCGTGGCCGTCGATCTGGAGGCTCCGCTCCAGAGCCGTCTGCTCGCGATCACCGGCCGCGACGACCGACTGGCCGCCTGACCTCCCTCCCATCCGCGACCGGCAGGATGGGAGCACCGCAACGACCCCCGGGGCCACCAGCCCCGCAGACGAGAGGAAGACCCATGACACGCGTCGCCGTCATCGGAGCCCACGGCAAGATCGGCCAGCGGATCCTGCACCTGCTGTACGACGCCGGACACGAGTCCGTCGGAGTCGTCCGCAACCCGGATCACGCCGAGGACATCATCCGGCTGGGGAGCGAGCCGCTGGTGCACGACCTCGAGTCGTCGAGCGCGGCCGACTTCGCCGCCGCCCTCGAGGGCGTCGACGCCCTGGTCTTCACGGCCGGCGCCGGCCCCGACTCCGGGATCGAGCGCAAGCGCACCGTCGACCTCGGCGCCTCCGTGCTCAGCCAGGAGGCCGCCTCGATCGCCGGGATCCGCCGCTTCGTCCAGATCAGCGCGATCGGCGTCGACGAGCCGCTCGCCGACGACACGGACGAGGGCTGGCGCGCCTACGTCGAGGCCAAGCGCGACGCCGACGCCGCCCTGCGCGCCACCGATCTCGACTGGACCGTCCTGCGCCCCGGCGCTCTGACGACCGACGAGGGCACCGGCCGGATCGCCCTCGGCGAGACCGTCGAGCGCGGCAGCATCCCGCGTGACGACGTCGCCGCGACGGTCCTCGCCGTTCTCGCCGATCCCACCTCGATCGGCCGCACCTGGGAGATCGTCTCGGGAGACGTCGCCATCGAGGACGCCGTCGCGCAGGCCTCCTGACGACTCCGGCCACACCTAGAGTGGGCGGGTGAGCAGTCACCCGCCCCGTCCCTGGCTCCGGAGCTACGCCCCCGGAGTGCCCACCGATCTCGACCTCCCGACCGGGTCGCTCGTCGACATCGTCACCGAGTCGGCCGAGCGCTATCCGCAGACCGTCGCCCTCGAGTTCTTCGGGAGGGCGACGAGCTACGCGCAGCTCGCCGAGGACGTCGAGCGGGCGGCCGAGGGGCTCCGGCGCCTCGGCGTCCGCGCCGGCGACCCCGTCGCGCTGATCCTGCCGAACTGCCCGCAGCACGTGGTCGCGTTCTACGCGGTCCTCCGGCTCGGCGCGGTGGTCGTCGAGCACAACCCGCTCTACACGCCGAGGGAGCTCCGCCACCAGTTCGAGGACCACGGGGCCCGCGTCGCGATCGCCTGGGACCGCGTGGTCCCGACCGTCCAGGACCTCCCCGCCGACCTCGGCGTCGAGACGGTCGTGGCCGTCGACCTCACCCGCGCCATGCCCGCGTCGATGCGCGCCGCGCTTCGCCTGCCGCTGAAGAAGGCTCGCGAGTCGCGGGCCGCGCTGACCGGTCCTGTCCGCGGCGCGGTCGAGTGGGAGTCGCTCCTCCGCCGTCGGATCGAGCCCGCCCACCCCCGCCCGGTCGCCACGGACCTCGCCGTCATCCAGTACACGAGTGGGACGACGGGCGCCCCCAAGGGCGCCGAGCTCACCCACCTCAACCTGACCGCCAACGCAGCACAGTCGCGCGCGTGGGTGCCGCAGGTGCGGCGGGGCGACTGCGTCGTCTACGCGGTCCTCCCGATGTTCCACGCCTACGGGCTCACGCTCTGCCTCACTTTCGCGATGAGCATGGGCGCTCGACTCGTCCTGTTCCCCAAGTTCGATCCCGACCTCGTCCTCAAGGTCGTCCGCAAGCATCCGGCGACGTTCCTCCCCGCGGTGCCCCCGATCGCCGAGCGGCTCGCCGCCCGGGCACGGGAGCGCGGCGAGTCGCTGCAGGGCATCGAGATCGCCATCTCGGGAGCGATGCCCCTCGACCCCGACCTCGTCGAGGGCTTCGAGGCGCTCACCGGCGGCACGCTGGTCGAGGGCTACGGCCTGTCGGAGACGTCGCCCGTCCTGATGGCGAACCCGGTGGGGCCGACCAGGCGCGCCGGTACCGTCGGACTGCCGCTGCCCGGCACGGACGTCCGGATCGTGGATCCGGAGGACCCGGACGTCGACGTTGCGCCAGGAACCCAGGGCGAGCTCGTGGTGCGCGGGCCGCAGGTGTTCCGCGGCTACCACCGCAAGCCCGAGGAGACCGCCGCGTCGTTCACGACCGACGGCTGGTTCCGCACCGGAGACATCGCGACGATCGACGACGACGGCTTCGTCCGCCTGGTCGATCGCATCAAGGAGCTGATCATCACGGGCGGATTCAACGTCTCGCCCTCGGAGGTGGAGGAGGTGCTCCGCCGCCTCCCCTCCGTCCGCGACGCCGCCGTCGTCGGGCTGCCCGACCCGCACAGCGGCGAGTCGGTCGCCGCGGCGGTCGTGCTCGAGCCGGGGGCGAGCTTCGATCCCGCCGACGCGCGCACGGTGGTGCGGGAGGCGCTGACGCCCTACAAGGTGCCGAAGCGGATCGTCGTCGTCGACGAGCTGCCGACGAGCATGATCGGCAAGGTGCTGCGGCGCCAGGTCAAGGCGATGCTGCTCGACGAGGGCTGACCCGCCACGCGGACGAGCCCCCGGCCGAGGGCCGAGGGCTCGTCGCGAGGTGCGCCTGTCACATGTCGAAGCCGCCGAAGTCTCCTCCGAAGTCGCCGCCCCCGCCGAAGTCGCCGCCACCGAAGTCGCCGCCACCGGAGTCGCCACCCCACTCGCCGCCGCCCGCATCGGCTCCGGCGTCGCCGCCGTCGGCTCCCGCGTCTCCCCCGTCGCCGCCGTCCGCCGAGGCCGTGTCGGCGCCGGCATCCGGGAGGAACGCGTCGGCGATGGCGGATCCGATCACGAAGCCGGCGATCGTGCCGAGCATCGACGAGGCGAGCACGCCTCCGAAGCCCATGCCGCCCGCGCCTCCGCCGGAGAAGCGGCGCTCCATGAAGCCGGGCTGCCGCAGCTCGCTCCGCGTGGCAGACTGCGCGAGAGCCTGAGGGTCGTCGCTCCGAGGGGCGTCACCCGCGGGCGCACCCTCGCTCAGCTCGCGGAAGACCTGCTGACGCTGCTCCGGAGTGAGCTGCTCGAAGGCCTCGCGGTGCACCTGCTCGATCGCCTCGGGCGGAGCGGTCTTGAGCAGGTAGCGGTAGCGCTCGATCGCGATCTCGTCCTCACTGCGGGCGGAGCGGGCGGGCGGCGTCCCGTAGGCCGGGCGCGGGTCGGTCGACGAGCCGTAGCCGGAGGCTCCGCGCGCGTCGTCGGGGCGCTCTTCGCGTCCCAGCAGTCGGTCCAGGAATCCCATGATCTCCTCCTCGGCGGCGCAGGACGCGCGCGCACATCGCAACGGTATGCCTCCTTCCATCGGGTCTGCTCAGGGTTCACTCAGAGCCTGCGGAGAGCGGCCCGACCAGCGCCCCGGGCTCAGGGACCGAGCTGGGCGGATCTCACGCCGACTCCCGGACGATCAGCTGGTGCGAGACGGTGCGCACGACCTCCGGCCCCGACCGCGGCAGCTCCCCGGCGAGCATCCCGACGGCGAGCTCGAGCGCGTGCCGGGCGAGAGCGTCGAGATCGACGGCGAGCGTGCTGAGGGTCGGCGCGAGCAGCCGGCCGAGCGAGAGACCGTCGATGCCGGCGACGCGGACCTCCCCCGGCACGTCGACGCCAGCGCGACGGCAGGCCGACAGCACTCCCACGGCGCAGAGGTCGTTGAAGGCGATGACGGCGTCGACCGCGCGCGGCAGGGCGATGATCCGCTCCGTGGCCTCTGCGGCCGCCTCGGCCGTCGCTGCGGACGCCCTCGCGATCGACGCATCCAGACCGCGCGCTGCGAACGACTGCAGCAGCCGCGCCGCGCGTCGGCTCGGGGCCGGCCCCGACGAGACGTCGAGCACCACCGGTCGCCGCACGCCCGCCCGGGTCAGGTGCTCGGTCAGTGCGTCGATCGCCTCGGAGGGATCGAGCAGCACGGCCGCGCGCTCCGGAGCAGCCGGAGGATCGAGCTCGACCACCGGGACGGAGCCGAGCTGCTCGATCCAGTCCGCCGCGCAACCGCCGAAGGTGCCGATGACGGCGTCCGACTGGGCGCCGAGCGCCCGCACCATGCGGTCGGAGTCTCCGGCGAAGCTCACGTCCGCGAGCGACACGTTCCAGCCCCTGGCCGCGGCGAGCCGGACGATCGCCGAGGCCAGCTCGGGCGACCACGGGTTGCGGAGGTCGTCCACCACCAGACCGAGCCGACGGTCCCCTCCGGTGACGAGGCCCCGGCCGAAGCGCGACGGGCGGTAGAGCAGCTCCTCGGCCGCGGCCAGCACGCGCTGCTTCGTGGTCTCGCTGATGCCCGGCATCCCGTTCATGGCGCGGGTCACGGTCTGCCTCGAGACACCGGCCGCCGCGGCGACGTCGTGGATCGTCGCGCGGGCGGCCGGGTCGGAGCCGCTCAGTCGCGGAGGTCGAGCCACGCCGCCTGCTCCGGGCTGAGCTCGATCGAGAGGCCGCGCATCGACGACCGCACCTCGGCGATGCTGCGCGGCCCGAAGAGGGGGAACGTCGGGAACGGCTGGGCGAGCACGTAGGCCAGGGCGATAGCCGTCGCACTCACGCCGTGCTCCGCGGCGAGCTGCTCGGCCCGGCGCAGGCGCTCGAAGTTCTCCGGGCTGTAGTAGCAGCGCACCAGCTCGGCGTCGCTCGTGTCCTCGGGCCTCGCCCGCCCGGTGAAGAAGCCGCGCGCCTGCGACGACCACGGGAGCAGGGGCACCTGGCGCTCGACGAGCCACGCCTTCGACGCCGGATCGGTCACGTGCACGCAGCCGTCCCAGGGCACGTCGTACGCCTCCGCGAGGCCGAAGTGGTCGCTCAGCGCCTGGAAGCCCGCGCGACCGTGGGCCCGTGCGTAGGCCTGCGCCTCGTCGAATCGCGCCGGCGTCCAGTTCGAGACGCCGTAGGAGCGGATCCGCCCCGCACGCTGGTGCTCGTCCATCACGTCGACGAACTCCCCGACCGGCACGGCGGGGTTGTCGCGGTGCATCAGGTAGATGTCGGCGTAGTCGGTGCCCTGCCGCTCGAGGCTCTCGAGGAGCTGCCGGGTGAGCGAGTCGGGGTCGCAGTGCGGCGTGTGCGCGCCCTTCGTGACGATGACGACGTCCTCGCGGATCCCCCGGTTGCTGATCCATCGGCCCAGCCGCCCCTCGAGGACGCCACCGCCGTAGATGTAGCCGGTGTCGAAGGCGTTGCCGCCGCGCTCGACGAAGTGGTCGAAGATCGCCGAGGCGTGGGCGAGATCGGGCTGGTTGTCGACGCCCATCACGAGGCGCGACATCCGCTTGCCGACCCCGGGGATCTCGCCGTAGAGCATCGGCGAGTCCTGCGCCACTCGCAGCGGCGCCCCCGAGACAGTCGGGATGTCGGCGTCCTCGGCCTCGAACGGGTAGCGCAGGCCGATCGCGGCGCGCCAGCGGTCGAGGGTGCGGGCGGCGGCCAGGCTCTCGTCGAGCGTCATCCGCGCGGCCTCGACGGAGCCGGCCTCGAGGGCGTCGGTCGTCGCGTCCGCCTCCCGCGCGTAGGGGTCGGAGGGCGCGAAGGTCAGCGTGCGCGGCTCCTCGTCGACGGTGTGGACCTCGATGGTCGACTCGGCGCCGATCCAGGGGTCGCTGACGAGCAGCCGGCCGCGCGAGCCGAGCACAGTGACGGTGTTCGCGTCCTGCACCGCGACGCCCGTGCGGAGGGTCGCCGTGATGCCGCCGCGGTAGGTCAGGCGGGCGACGCTCCACTCGTCGACGCCGGTGGGGCCGATGCTGCCGCTCGCCTCGAGGTCGACGGGCTCGGCGACCGCGGTGCCGGTGGCCGCCTGCACCACGGCGGCGGCAGCGGTGACGGTGTACCCGCCGACGTCGAGGATCCCGCCGCCGGCGGTGGCGACGTCGTAGAGCCGCCCGGTGCGCGCGCCCGTCCGGAACGAGAACGCGGCCTCGATGTGCAGGACGTCGCCTATCGCGCCGTCGCGGACCAGGTCGAGGAGCGCCGCCGTCTGCGGGTGGAAGCGGTACATGTAGGCCTCGACGAGCGGGAGGCCTGCTTGGCGGGCGGCGTCGGCGAGGGCCATCGCGGTGCCGTGGTTGACGGCGAGCGGCTTCTCGCAGAGCACGGCCTTGCCCGCCTCGAGCGCCTGCAGGATGAGTGCGGCGTGGCCGGTGTGCACGGTGGCGATGTACACCGCGGTGACGCGCGGGTCGGCGAGCGCGGTGGCGTAGTCGCCGCTGGTCACGTCCGTGAAGCCGAGGTCGGCCGCCTCCTCGGCGAAGACGCGGGCCCGATCCGGGTCGGAGCTGCCGACGGCCACGAGGCGGGCTCCGCGCTCGCTCGCGGGCAGCTGCGACAGGAACCGGCGCGCGATGCCGCCGGGGCCGAGGACGGCCCAGCCGGTCGAAGTGGGGCTGGTGGTGGGGGCGTTGTCGGTCATCGGGGCCTCTCGCATCGTCATTGACGTGAACGTTCACGAGAGACGCTAGACGGGCGAGGCCGAGGCCGTCAACCACCGGAGGGGTGGTTGTCGTGAACGTTCACCTCCCCGGGCGGAGAGAAGCCTCTCCCACCGCCGCTCGGCGCGACCGTGGGAGAGGCTCCGAGGTCACCTCTGCTTGGGGATCAGGATCCACATCACGATGTACGCGATGATCTGCGGCCCCGGCAGGAGGCAGGACAGCACGAAGAGGAGCCGGACCAGGAAGGGGCTCCAGCCGAAGCGGTGGGCGAGGCCGGCGCAGACGCCGGCGATGATCTTGCCCTGACGAGGGCGGACGAGAGTAGCCATGGGTCCACTCTGGCGGAGCGTGACCCTGCTCGGCATCCGGGGAACCCCCTAATGAGGGCTAGGGGTGACGCTCTGAGGCGACACTGCGCTCGAACACGTCCCGCCGCTCGACGTCCTCCGCGGGCCAGACCGCGACGAAGCGCTCGAACACGACGTCGCCGATGCCGCCTGGCGATTCGCGCGCGAAGTACCGGCGGTGCCCGTCGAGCCACGACTCCCGGGAGCGGTCGCCCTCGCCCTCCGCCCAGGCGAAGTCGTCGTCGACCGAGTCGAGCGGGCCGACGCGGACCTCGGTCGTGCGGAGGACGGCGCGCGCCGTCCCCGCTCCGTCGCAGACGATCCAGTGGTCGCCGACCGCGGGAACGGGCTCCGAGCCGGCGAGGGAGGCGGTGGCGCTCTTCACGCCGCGGCGGACGAGCGCCAGCAGTTCATCGGCCATCTCGACGGAGTCGCCGAACGACTCGACGGGAGGGAGCGCCTCCGGCAGCTCCTCCGATTCGTGACGGCGGTACTCCGCCCACAGCCGGCTCGCACTCTCGGCGTCGGGGTCGGGGAGCGGCGTCCGGTCGGGCGTCTCGGGCAGGAGTGGCACCAGATTGCCGCCGGCGATCGCGGCCGGGTCCTCCGGATGGTTCTCCGGGGTGTCGACGTCGTCGAAGGACCAGCGCAGTCGCAGCCACTCCCGGGCGTACGCGTCGAGCTCCTCCTCGAGTCGGGACGCCTGGAGCGTCGGGACGACCCACCAGGAGACGACCGCCGGCCCGCCCTCGACGGGGCGGACGCTCAGCGCGCCGAGCGGCTCGGTCCAGCTGCGGTCGACGAGGAGGTAGGCGTGGGCCGATCCGGTGCGCGCCGCCTCCTCGAGGAGCGCGAGCGCCTGGTAGTCGTCGCCGGCGGAGGCCGACGGCAGGGCGCTGGGGTTCCCCTCCGGGAGCAGGGCCCCGAGCCACGCTCGTCGGTCGTCGAGCACCGCGCGCAGGAGCTCGAGGTCGCTCGAGACCAGCGGTCGGAGGAAGGCCCCGCCCGGCAGGTCGAGGCGCGCCGGGATCCCCGTGCTCATGGTGCCGGACTCCGCGCGTCGGCTCAGCTGGCGGCGCGCTCCAGGACGAGCTCGCGGACCCGCGCCGCGTCGGCCTGGCCCTTCATCGCCTTCATGACCGCGCCGATGACGGCACCGGCCGCCTGCACCTTGCCGTCGCGGATCTTCGCGAGCACGTCGGGCTGCGAGGCGAGCGCCGCGTCGATCGCCTCGATGAGCGCACCGTCGTCCGAGACCACGGCGAGACCGCGGGCGTCGACGACCTCCTGCGGGGTACCCTCCCCGGCGATGACGCCCTGCAGCACCTCGCGGGCGAGGCGGTCGGTGAGCACGCCCTCCTCGATCAGGCCCGCCAGCTCGGCGACCTGCGTCGGGGTGACGAGCGCCGAGGGGTCCTCGCCGGCCGCATTGGCCAGGCGGGCGATCTCGCCGGTCCACCACTTGCGGGCGGCCTGCGGGCTCGCACCCGCGGACACGGTCTCGGTGATCTCGGCCAGCAGACCGCTGTTGGCGACGTCCTGGAACTCGAGGTCGGTGAAGCCCCAGTCGGCCTTGAGGCGGCGGCGGCGGACGGCCGGCTTCTCGGGCAGGGCGGCGCGCAGCTCCTCGATCAGCTCCGGGCTCGGCACGACCGGCAGAAGGTCGGGCTCGGGGAAGTAGCGGTAGTCGTCGGCGTCGCTCTTCGGGCGGCCCGCGGAGGTGCGGCCCGTGTCCTCGTGCCAGTGCCGGGTCTCCTGCGTGATCGTGCCGCCGGCCGCGAGGATCGCGCCCTGACGCTGGATCTCGTAGCGCACGGCGCGCTCGACGGAGCGGAGCGAGTTGACGTTCTTGGTCTCGGTGCGGGTGCCGAGCTTCTCCTGCCCGATCGGGCGGAGCGAGACGTTGGCGTCGCAGCGCAGGTTTCCGCGCTCCATCTTGGCGTCCGAGATGCCGAGGGCGAGGACGATGTCGCGGATGGTGGCGACGTACGCCTTCGCGAACTCCGGGGCGCTCTTGCCGGCTCCGTAGATCGGCTTCGTGACGATCTCGACGAGCGGGACCCCGGCGCGGTTGTAGTCGACCAGCGAGTACTCCGCGCCCTGGATGCGACCGGTGGAGCCGCCGACGTGCGTCAGCTTGCCGGCGTCCTCCTCCATGTGAGCGCGCTCGATCGGGATCTCGACGAGCGAGCCGTCGGCGAGCTCGACCTCGACGGAGCCCTCGAAGGCGATCGGCTCGTCGAACTGCGAGATCTGGTAGTTCTTCGCGAGGTCGGGGTAGAAGTAGTTCTTCCGCGCGAAGCGGCTCGACGGCGCGATCGAGCAGCCCAGGGCGAGGCCGAGGCTGATCGAGTAGCGGACGGCCTGCTCGTTGACGACGGGCAGCGAGCCCGGGAGACCGAGGTCGACGGGCGTGACGTTCGTGTTGGGCTCGGAGCCGAACTCGTTCGGCGCGTCCGAGAACATCTTGGTCTTCGTGTTGAGCTCGACGTGGACCTCGAAGCCGAGGACCGGCTCGAAGGTCTCGAAGACCTCGTCGTAGTCCATGAGCTCGGGGACGGACGTGTGCGCGGAGGCCATCAGACGGCACCTTCCTCGGTGGCGGAGAGCTCGGCGGCGGCCAGCTCGGGGGCCCTCGAGAGCAGCGGGTGGCCCCACTTCTCCTCGAGGAGAGCCTCGAGCGCCGCCCCGACGGTGTACAGACGGACGTCCTCGCGGGCCGGCGCGAGGAACTGGATGCCGACGGGCAGCCCGTCCTCGTCGGCAAGGCCCGCGGGGACGGAGATACCGGGGATTCCGGCGAGGTTCGCGGGGATGGTCGCGACGTCGCCGCGGTACATCGCCAGCGGGTCGTCGAGCTTCTCGCCGAGGCGGTACGCGGTGGTCGGCGCGGTCGGCGACGCGATCACGTCGACGGTCGTGAACGCGGCGTCGAAGTCGCGCTGCACCAGGGTGCGGACCTTCTGCGCACTGCCGTAGTAGGCGTCGTAGTAGCCGGCCGAGAGGGCGTAGGTGCCGAGGATGACGCGGCGCTTGACCTCCGGGCCGAAGCCCTGCTCGCGGGTCGCCGACATGACCTGCTCGACGGTGCCGCCTCCGGGAGGAGTGACGCGGAGTCCGAAGCGCACCGAGTCGAACTTGGCCAGGTTGCTGGACGCCTCGGCGGGGAGGATCAGGTAGTAGGCGGCGACCGCGTGCTCGACGCTCGGGGCGCTCACCTCGACGATCTCGGCTCCGGCGCCCTCGAGGACGGCGAGGGCCTCGTGGAAGCGGTTCAGGACGCCGGGCTGGAAGCCCTCGCCCCCGTCGAGCTCCTTGAGCACGCCGATCCGCAGGCCCTCGACGTCGGCACGGCGGACCGCGTCGGCGAAGGAGGGCCACGCGTCGCGGAGCGAGGTGGAGTCGCGCGGGTCGTGCCCGGCGATCACGTCGTGCAGGAGCGCGGCGTCGAGGACGGTCCGCGAGACGGGGCCGATCTGGTCGAGGCTCGAGGCGAGGGCGATGGCACCGTAGCGCGAGACGCCTCCGTAGGTCGGCTTCACGCCGACGGTGCCGGTGACGTGCGCCGGCTGGCGGATGGATCCGCCGGTGTCGGAGCCGAGGGCCAGCGGCGCCTCGTAGCTCGCGACGGCGGCCGCGGAGCCTCCGCCCGAGCCGCCGGGGATGCGGTCGAGGTCCCACGGGTTGTGCGTCGGGCCGTAGGCCGAGCGCTCGGTGGTCGAGCCCATCGCGAACTCGTCCATGTTGGTCTTGCCGATCGGCACCAGGCCTGCGGCGCGGACCTTCTTCATCACGGTCGCGTCGTAGGGCGGGCGCCAGCCCTCGAGGATGCGCGAGCCGCTGGTGGTCGGCATGTCGTTCGTGACGATGACGTCCTTGACGGCGAGCGGGACGCCGGCGAGGGCGTGCAGCGACGCTCCCTCGGCCCGGCTCCGGTCGATGCCCGCGGCCGTCTCGAGGGCGGCATCGCCCGCGACGTGCAGGAAGGCGTGGACGGCGCCGTCGACGGCCGCGATGCGGTCGAGGTGGGCACGCGTGGCCTCGACCGAGGACACGGAGCCGTCGGCGAGCTTCTCGGAGAGCGCGGAGGCGCTCAGGCGGACGATCTCGTCGCCGTGCGCGCTCACTGCTCCTCCCCCAGGATCGCGGAGACCTGGAAGCGGCTGCCGTCGTGCTCGGGAGCTCCCGAGAGCGCCTGCTCCCGGGTCAGCGTCTCGCCGACGACATCCGGGCGGAAGACGTTCTGGAGAGGGATCGGGTGGCTGGTCGCCGGCACGTCGGGGGTGGCGACGGCCTGCACCGCTCGCACGGAGTCGACGATCGTGCCGAGCTCCCGGGTCATGGTCTGGATCTCCTCGGGGGTGAGGTCGATCCTGGCCAGCTGGGCCAGATGGGCGACCGTGTCGGCCGTGATCTCGGACATGCGTCTCCATCGGGTGGTTCGTGAGGAATCGGCGACCAGTCTAGCCGGGGCCTCCGACGCCTCCCTCTGCCGAGGGCACCGCGCTCAGGAGGCGGGAGTCGGCGACGAGGAGCCGGCGCCGGCGCCGCTGCCGAAGAGGCTCGAGCCGTGCTTCAGCAGGGCGTTGTAGGCGCCCTCGTACGTCGTCGGCAGGTCCTCGCCCGGCCCGCCGTAGCGGGCCAGCAGGAGGCCCATCAACCCGAGGGCCGGCGGGCTGAGCGGCTTGTCGCGGTTCGCGTTCGCGGGGTGCGGAGGCGTCGCCTCCGGGTTCGGGGGCAGGTACTGCGGCACGGTGGTCGGCCAGTCGCCGATCTGGCGCGGCGTGCTCGCGGTGACGACGCCGAAGAGATCGGGCGCCGAGGCGTCGCGATCGGTCAGCGGCTCGAGCCCGTGCAGCCTGCTGAGCGTGCGGATGAGCGCGCCGTGGTGCATCTCGTCGTGCACGATCGTGCCGGGCGCGGTGTAGGCCGAGATCGCGATCGCGGGCACCCGGCAGCCGAGGCGGTCGAAGGCGAAGCCCATCTCGCCCGGCCTGCCGTCTCCCGGTGGCGTCGCGGCGGGCGGCGGCACGTGGTCGTAGAGCCCGCCGTGCTCGTCGAACGTCACCAGGAGCAGCGTGTTGACCGCGTTCGATCCGGTCGTGCTCGCGCTCTCGCGGATCGCCGAGTAGACCTGGTGCAGCAGCAGCTCCCCGGCGCGCACGTCCGAGAGGGCGCTGTCGTAGAGCGGCTGCCCGTCGAGCTCGTCCTCGTGGAAGGAGCCGGTCGGCGGGTGCATGTCGTTGTGGTCGAAGACCAGCCGGGGCTCGATGAAGGCGTAGTCGGGCAGCTCGCCGTTCGCGGCGTCGGCGGCGAACTGCTCCATCGTCGCGAAGTTCGTCCGCCAGTACTTCTCGAGCACCGGCGCGTGCAGGAACCCGGTGTAGGAGACGACCTGCAGGGCGTCGAAGTAGACCCGCCAGGTCTTCCCCGCCTCCTCGAGACGGTTGAACACGGTCGGCGCGTCGGAGAGGTCGTCGGCGAGCCACTTCTCATAGCCACCGCCGTGCTTGTTGGTGACGAAGCCGTGCGAGGTCGAGGCGTGGAAGAACGAGCGGTTGCAGAAGGTCTGCGACGGGACGGCGGCGAACCAGTGGTCGAAGACGGCGAACTCGCGCGCCAGCGTCGAGAAGACCGGGAGCATCTCGGGCGAGAAGCCGCCCATGATCGTGCGGTACTCCTCCGGCGTCGGCTCCTCGCCCTTCTGCATGGCGCGGAGGTTCTGCACGTAGTCCTCGAGGAACCCGCTCATCGTCGGGGTGGAGGCGTCGGCCGGGGCGTTGTAGGGCGCGGTCATCTCGCCGACCGTCTTCCCGGCGTTCGACGGCGGGTCGATCGCGCCGAAGAGCTGGGTGTTGACGTGCGGGTACTCCTCCCCCGGGTCGGGGTCGGGCTGGCGCATCACGGTGTCGGTCGCGCCCTCGTAGACGAAGGTCGCGACGGTGTCGCCGGCGGCGGTCGTGTTGGTGTGCTCGCCGGTCGCGAGACCCTCGAAGGTCTCTCCCGCGGGCAGGTCGCCGTCGGCGTGGAGCTGCCCGAGGATGTTGTCGAAGGAGCGGTTCTCGAACATCACGACGACGACGTGGTCGAACCCCGGCTCGTCCCGCGCGGGCAGAGTCGCCTCGGCTTCGCGGTCGCGACCGGAGGCGACGGCCGCGCCGATCGTGCCGCCCGCCAGGGCACCCGCGGCGACTCCACCGGCCACCGCACCGCCGGCGAGGAACCGGCGGCGCGACGTCGGTCGCGACGCAGTGACCACCTGATCCGGTGCCGTCCCGCTCGACGATTCGTCGCTGCCGGTCATGCGTCCCGCCCTTCCCGCGATCCGGGGATCCGTGCCTGGTCGGAGTGTAGCGACGCGTCCGGCCGGGCCGCTCGGAGAAGGGCGAGAGCGCTCTGGGCCGTCTCGGCGGTCGCGCCCTCGGTGTGCCGGAGGAGGGCCGAGGCCAGTCTCGGGGTCACGCGGTCGGTCGACGGCGGGACGAAGGCGGAGGCGGTCTGCGGCCAGCGGGAGAGTGGACGGAGCGGACCGGCGATCGCCTCGGCGAGGGCCAGGACACCGCCGTCGGACAGCGCGCGCCGGTCGCCGGCGAAGCGCGCGCGGAGGAGCCGCGGAAGCGTCGAGGCGGTGACCGGGGCGTCGATCCCGGCACCGGGACGGACGCCTGACGCGATGACGAGCGCCGGCACCTCGCCGGGTCGGGAGCGGCTCCCGCGCGAGACGACGAGCAGGAGCATCCGCCGGCCGGCGCGCTCCCCCGCGCGGACGGCGCTGTAGACGGAGTGCAGGAGGTCCTCAGCTGCCCGGGCGTCGGCACTCCGGGGCTCGCCGAGCTCGGCGGCGGAGGAGAAGTCGGCCGGAGCGACGAGCGAGCGCGGCTCGACGACTACGACGGGAGGGAGCTCGCCGGCCGTGGCGAGCGGGGCGAGGCGGCTCAACGGGACGAGCGAGCCGCTCGCTCGGTGGTCCTGAGCCTCGAGGAGGGTTGTCGAGAGGCCCTGGCGATCGTCGACGACCAGGGCCCAGGGCGTCGCGCTGTCGTGCGCGGCGCGGAGCAGCCCGGGCAGCGGGTCGGCTCCGTCGGCCCACCAGTGCTCGACGCGCGCGAACGAGCGGGCGAGCAGCGTGTGCACGGGCAGCATCTCGGGGGCGAAGCGTCCGACTCCGTCGTCGAGGGCGGGGGCGGTCATCACCTCGTCGGTGTCGCCCTCGAACTCGACGCCGTCCTCGCCGTCGAGCGCGCCGAAGACCTGGTGCCGGGGCCGACCGGCGAAGGCCACGACGACGACGTGGTCGATGCCGGCCAGCGCGGCGGCCGCGGCACTCTCCCGCGGCGTCGGCGGGGCGGACCGGCCGACGGCCTCGATCGCGGCGGAGGCCGCCTCGGCGAACGAGCGCCGCAGGAACGCCCGCCGCTCGCCGCCCGCCGGTTCAGGCATCGCCGTCGGTCGTCTCCTCCGCGGTCGCGTCTGCTGTGGCGGTCGCGTCGTCCGACTCAGCTGCCGGCTCCTCCGCGGGCGGGAGCGCGATGGCCTCCGGCCCCTCGGTGACCAGCAGGTGGAACTGGGCGGCGTCGATGATCCGGACGCCGAGCTGCTCGGCCTTGCCGAGCTTGCTGCCCGCGCCGGGGCCCGCCGCGACGTAGTGGGTCTTCTTCGAGACGCTCGAACCGGCCTTGCCGCCCGCCTGCATGATCGCCTCGAGGGCGCCCTCGCGCGAGTAGCCCTCGAGCGAGCCCGTGGCCACGACGGTGAGACCGGCCAGCACGCCTCCGGCGGCGTCTGCCGCACCGGGGCCCGGGTGGCCGGGGGTCGAGAACCGCACTTCGGCGGCGGCCCAGCGGTCGACGATCTCGACGTGCCAGTCGACGGCGAACCAGTCGAGCAGCGCGTCGGCGATGATGCCGCCGACCCCGTCGACCGCGGCCAGCTCGTCGCGGGTGGCCGCCCGGATCGCATCGAGCGAGCCGAAGTAGCCGGCGAGAGCGCGGGCGGCGACCGGACCGACGTGCCGGATGCTCAGCGACACGAGGAGCCGCCAGAGCTCCTTGGTCTTGGCGCGGTCGATGTTCTCGATCAGGCGGACCGCGCTGGTCGAGGGCACGGAGGCGTCGTCACCCGCGAACGTGTCGGCGGCGGGATCGAACGCGCCGTCCTTCGCGATCTGGCGCCTGCGCTTGAACGGCGTCACGACCTTCGGGTCTCCCGAGGCGTCGAGCTTCTGCAGCCCGGTCTCGGAGTCGCGGACGACGACCTCGATCGGGAACAGGTCGGCGAGGGTGAGCTCGAACAGGCCCGCCTCGGTGCGCAGCGGCGGGTCGGCGGGGACGAGCGGCTGGGTGAGCGCTGCTGCGCTGACCTCGCCGAGCGCCTCGATGTCGAGGGCTCCCCGGCTGCCGATGTGCTCGACGCGCCCGCGCACCTGTGCGGGGCACGACTCCGAGTTGGGGCAGCGCAGGTCGACGTCGCCCTCCTTCGAGGGCGCGAGCGTGGTGCCGCACTCGGGGCACTGCGTGGGCATGACGAACTCCCGCTCACTGCCGTCACGCAGCTCGATCACGGGCCCGAGCACCTCGGGGATGACGTCGCCCGCCTTCCGGAGCACCACCGTGTCGCCGATCAGCACGCCCTTCGCCTTGACGACGTCGGCGTTGTGCAGGGTGGCCTGCCGCACTTCGGAGCCGGCGACCTTGACCTTCTCCATCTGGGCGAAGGGGGTCGCCCGGCCGGTGCGCCCGACGCTGACGACGATGTCGAGGAGCTTCGTGTGCACCTCCTCGGGCGGGTACTTGTAGGCGATCGCCCAGCGCGGTGCGCGGCTGGTGGCGCCGAGCTCGTCATGCAGCTCGAGCTCGTCGACCTTGACGACGACTCCGTCGATCTCGTGCTCGACCGAGTGGCGCTCGCGCCCGTAGCGCTCGACGAACGCCAGCACCTCGTCGACCGACTCCGAGACCCGGTTGTGCTCACTGACGGGCAGCCCCCAGCCCGCGAGCAGACCGTAGATCTCGGACTGCGCCGCGACGGGCGGATCGGGCCAGGCGCCGATGCCGTGCACGTAGAGAGCCAGGGAGGAGACGCGCGCCTCCCCCGCCCGCAGGTCGAGCCCGGACTTCTTGTCGAGCTGCTGCCGCAGGCCGCCGCTCGCGGCGTTGCGCGGATTGGCGAACGTCGGGAAGCGCCGCAGCGCGCTCTCGCGCGCCCGCTCCTCGTCGAAGGGCTTGCCTGCGGGACGCGCCGACCAGCGCGCCCGGGCCTCCTCGACGGCGTCGTCGCGCAGGGTCTCCTGCAGACGGTTCAGCGCATCGAAGGCCGCGACGGGGATGAAGACCTCTCCCCTGACCTCGACCAGCGGCGGGTGCCCCGAGCCCTCGAGGTCGAGCGGGATGCCCGCGACGCGCAGCGCATTGACGGTGACGTCCTCGCCGGTGCGACCGTCTCCACGGGTCGCGGCCGTGACCAGGTGGCCGTTCTCGTAGTGCAGCGAGATCGCGAGGCCGTCGATCTTGAGCTCGGTCAGCCAGCGGATCGGGCGCGCGGCCGAGGCGACGGTCTTCTCGCACCACTCGCGCAGCTCGTCGGCCGAGAACACGTTGTCGAGCGAGAGCATCCGCTCGGCGTGGTCGATCGGAGCGAGGCCCGCGGCGACGATGCCACCGACGGTCTGCGTGGGCGAGTCGTCGCTGGCGAGCTCGGGGTGCGCCGTCTCGAGCCCGGCGAGCTCGCGCACCAGCGCGTCGTACTCGGCGTCGGCGAGCGGCGAGGCGTCGGCCGCGTAGTAGTCCTCGCTCGCGGAGCGGATCCGCGCGCGGAGCTCGTCGACCCGCTGGGCGGGATCGACGACCGGCTCGCTCATCGACCGGCTCCTGCGGGCACCACGAGGTCGGAGGCCACCGTGCGGTCGATGGTGCACTGCCCCAGCACGCGGGTGCCGAGGTAGACGACGGCCGTCTGGCCGGGGGCGACGCCGTCGAGCGGCGAGTCGGGAGTGATCACGAGCTCCACCCTGTCATCGACCTCCGACACCCGGGCGACCGCGGGCACCGGGTCGGCGTGGGCACGGATCTGCACATCGCACCCGAAGGGCACGGTCGCATCGACCGGCGCGGTCCCGGCCCAGGTGAAGCGGGAGCCGGCGATCTCGCCGATGCGCAGCGCCTCCCGGGGGCCCACCACGACCTCGTTCGTCTTCGGCCGCACCTCGAGGACGAAGCGCGGTCGGCCGTCCGGCGCCGGCACCCCGAGGTGCAGGCCGCGCCGCTGACCGACCGTGTAGCCGTGAGCGCCCTCGTGCGCGCCGACCACCGCGCCGTCGCGGTCGACGATCGACCCCGACTCCGGCGCCACCCGCTCCGAGAGCCAGCCGCGCGTGTCGCCGTCGGGGATGAAGCAGATGTCGTAGCTGTCGGGCTTGCTCGCGACACTCAGGCCCCGCCGCGCCGCCTCGGCCCGCACGATCGCCTTCGACGGCGTCGAGCCGAGCGGGAACATCGAGTGCGCGAGCTGCTGGGCGGTCAGCACGCCGAGCACGTAGGACTGGTCCTTCGCCTCGTCGCTCGCCCGGTGCAGCTCGGGGGTGCCGTCGGGCCCGGTCTCGAGGGAGGCGTAGTGACCCGTGCAGACGGCGTCGAAGCCGAGGTCGAGAGCCTTCTCGAGCAGGGCGGCGAACTTGATCCGCTCGTTGCAGCGCATGCACGGGTTGGGGGTGCGCCCCGCCGTGTACTCCGCCACGAAGTCGTCGACGACGTCGAGCTTGAAGCGCTCCGAGAAGTCCCAGACGTAGTACGGGATAGCGAGCACGTTCGCGGCCCGCTGCGCGTCCATCGAGTCCTCGATCGTGCAGCAGCCGCGGCTGCCCGTCCGCAGCGTCCCCGGCATGCGGCTGAGGGCCAGATGGACGCCGACGACCTCGTGGCCGGCCTCCACCGCCCGCGCTGCGGCCACCGCCGAGTCGACACCACCGCTCATCGCCGCCAGAACCTTCACCGCTCGAGTCTACGAGCGGTCGGCAGGCGCGCCCAGCCTCGGCCGAGGACCGGGGCCGGGCGCTCAGACGGCGCGGCTCGACAGACCGGCCCGGGCGGCCCGCGCGTAGGCGCCGGGAACGGCGGCGACGAGCGCGTCGACGTCCTCCCGGGTGGTCGTCCGGCCGAGGGTCATCCGCAGCACCCCGCGCGCCTCGTCCTCGCTCCGGCCGAGCGCCAGGACGACGTGCGACGGCTCGGGGATCCCCGCGGTGCAGGCCGAGCCGGTCGAGACCGAGAAGCCCGCCATGTCGAGGAGGAAGAGGAGCGAGTCGCCCTGCGCCCCGGGGAAGGCGAGGTGGGCGTTGTTGGCCACGCGCCGACCGGAGTCGAGCGCCGGACCGGTCAGCGTCGCACCCGGCACCGCTGCGAGCACCCCGGCCACGAGTCGATCGCGCAGCGCGGCGAGCCGCGGTGACTCCTCCGCCATCTCGTGCACCGCCTCGGTCACCGCCGCCGCGAACGCCGCCGCCCCGGGGACGTCCTGTGTTCCCGAGCGGATGCCCCGCTGCTGGCCTCCGCCGTGCAGTACCGGGACGACGCGCGCGTCGCGCGACAGGAACAGCGCCCCCGTGGCGATCGGGCCGCCCACCTTGTGACCGGAGACGCTGACGGCGACGAGGCCGGCGCCTCCGCTCGAGGCCGAGGCGCGGCGGACATCGGCGATCTCGAGCGGCAGGTGCCCGAGCGCCGCGACCGCGTCGAGGTGCAGGGGCACACCCGCTCGCGCGCAGACCGCGGCGAGCTCGGCGACCGGCGCGACGGTGCCGATCTCGTTGTTGACCCACAGGGCCGAGACGAGCGAGACGGAGGCGGGGTCGCGTTCGATCGCCGCGGCGAGCGCCTCCGGTCGCAGGGTCCCCTCGTCGTCGAGCGGGAGCCACTCGATCCGCGCGCCCTCGTGCTCGGCGAGCCACTCGACGCTGTCGATCGTCGCGTGGTGCTCGCCGCCGGGGACCAGGATGCGGATCCGCGCCGGATCCTCCGCGAGGCGCTGCCAGTAGAGGCCCTTGAGGGCGAGGTTGATCGCCTCGGTCCCCCCGGCGGTCAGGACGACCTCGATGGGCTCGCAGCCGAGGGCCGCTGCGATGGCGGCGCGCGCGTCCTCGAGCCGGCGACGCGCCTCCTGGCCCGAGCCGTGGATCGAGGACGGGTTGCCGGGATGCGCGGACGCCTCCGCGAAGGCGGCCAGCGCGACGTCGCGCAGCGGGGTGGTGGCCGCGTGGTCGAGGTAGATCACCGGAGCCTCCGTCCCGCGTCCCGGGCGCTGAGGTGGCCCTCGCCCGTCACTACTGTAAGTCGCATGATCGCATCCGACTCCCCGGCCGACCCCGTGGCCGACCCCCTGGCCCGACTCGGAGTCACCGTGGACGCGGAGGGCGGCGAGCTGCGGATCTGGTCGGCGCACGCGAGCGCGATCGACCTCCTCCTCTACGACGAGAAGGACCCGACGTGGGTCACCCGCACCGTGCCCCTGACGCGGGACGCCGGCAGCGTCTGGTCGGCGCGATCGTCGCTCCTGACGGCGGGGCGCCGCTACGCCGTCCGCGTGGACGGTCCGTCGGAGCTGCGCTTCGATCCCCGCACCGCGCTGCTCGAGCCCTACTCGCGCGGGCTGCACCGGGTCGCCGAGAACGAGTGGCGTTCGGTCGTGGTCGACGACGGATTCGACTGGGGCGCTTCCGAGAAGCCGCGGACGCCGCTCGACCGCACCGTGATCTACGAGGCCCACGTGAAGGGACTCACCAAGCTCAACCCCGCCCTCCCGGCCGAGCTGCGCGGCACCTACGCGGGACTCGCGCACGAGTCGACCGTCGCCTCCCTCCTCGATCTCGGCGTGACGGCGGTCGAGCTGCTGCCGGTGCACGCCTTCGTCTCGGAGCAGCGCCTGCTGCGCCAGGGCCTCACCAACTACTGGGGCTACAACACGCTGAACTTCTTCAGCCCGCACGCGGCCTACGCCTCCTCCGCCGCCCAGCGCGGTGGACCGACGGCGGTGCTCCGGGAGTTCAAGGGCATGGTCAAGCTGCTGCACGAGGCGGGCCTCGAGGTGATCCTCGACGTCGTGTACAACCACACGGCGGAGGAGGGGCCCAACGGCCCGCGCTCGAGCCTCCGCGGCATCGACGACGCGAGCTACTACCGCCAGACCGCGGAGGGCCACTACATCGACGTGACCGGCTGCGGCAACACGATCGACTTCGGCTCGCCCGTCGCGCAGCGCCTCGTCCTCGACTCGCTGCGCTACTGGTCGTCCGAGGTCGGCATCGACGGGTTCCGCCTCGATCTCGCCGCGACGCTCGGGCGGGACGAGATCGCGCACTTCCGCACCGACCATCCGCTGCTGCGGGCGGCGGTCGAGGACCCCGCCCTGGCCGGAGTGAAGATGATCGCCGAGCCGTGGGACGTCGGCACGGGCGGCTGGCAGACCGGCAACTTCCCGCCCGGCTGGTCGGAGTGGAACGACCGCTACCGCGACCGCGCCCGCAACTTCTGGCTCTCGGACATCGACTACTCGCGGCGCGCGGGGACGGCGCCGGTGGGCATCGGCGGCTTCGCGACCCGCCTGGCGGGCTCGTCGAACACGTTCTCGGTCGAGCGCGGCCCGCTCGCCTCGGTGAACTTCGTCACGGCGCACGACGGCTTCACCCTGGCCGACCTCGTCTCGTACAACGTCAAGCACAACATCGGCAACGGGGAGTCGAACCGCGACGGCGCCGACAACAACCGCTCGTTCAACCACGGCTTCGAGGGGCCCTCGCCCGATGAGGGCGTGACCCTGGCCAGGCGCAAGGCGATGCGCAACCTGCTCGGCACCCTCCTGCTCTCGGCCGGAGTGCCGATGATCACGGCAGGCGACGAGTTCGGCCGCAGCCAGCGCGGCAACAACAACGCCTACTGCCAGGACTCCGACCTCACCTGGCTGCGCTGGGAGGGCCTCGGCGAGTGGCAGCTGCACCTGCGCGAGCACACCCGCACCCTGCTGCGACTGCGCCGGGAGCATCCGGCGCTGCGGCCGTCGCACTACGGACGCGGCGGCGAGGTCACCCCGGGGGCGAGCAGCATGCGCTGGTTCGACGCGCACGGGCAGGGCATGTCCGATCACGACTGGACCTCGGCCGAGAACCGGACCCTGCAGTACCTCGCCTCCTCCACTCCCGAGGCCGAGGAGTTCGACCGGGTCCTGCTGGTCGTCCACGGCGTCGAGCACGAGACGAGCGTGGTGCTGGCCGAGAGCGACGGGGTCACCGGCTACACCCGGCTCTGGAACAGCGAGGAGGCGGTGCCGCTCGGGCACGGCGAGTCGTTCGAACCCGGTCAGGTCATCCGGGTCGCGGGGACCTCGATGCAGCTGTTCGCGGCACACGGCGCAGCGCCGGTGGAGTTCGTGTGAGCTCGGCGCACCGGGGCCCGGGCACTCCGGCGACGGTCGCGCTCAGCGCCGCGGGGATCGACTTCGTCGCGCGGGAGTACCGGCACGATCCCGGCACGGCGAGCTACGGATCGGAGGCGGCGGAGGCGCTCGGGGTCGATCCGGAGCGGGTCTTCAAGACCCTCCTGGTCGACGTCGACGGCGAGCTCGTCGTCGGGATCGTCCCCGTCACCGGGTCCCTGGGGCTGAAGGAGCTGGCCTCGGCGGTCGGCGGCAAGCGAGCGGCGATGGCCGATCCGGCACTCGCGCAGCGGAGGACGGGCTACGTGCTCGGCGGGATCTCGCCGGTGGGGCAGAAGACCCGGCACCGGACGGTCCTGGACGAGACGGCCGAGCTGTTCGACACCGTCCTCGTCTCGGGCGGCCGCCGCGGCTTCGACATCGAGCTGGCCCCCGCCGCCCTGATCGCCGTGACCGACGCGATCCTCGCGGACATCGCGCGCTGACCGCCTCCGCTAGCTCCTCTCCTATGGGCCGGCTCGAGGCTCGCGGAGGCGGTCAGCCTGCGGCGGCGACCAGCCCGAGCTCGGCGGAGCGCGCGAGCAGCGGGTGCTTCGGCACCACCCGCACCGTGTAGCCGAAGGAACCGCTGCGGTCGAGCGTCACCACGCCCGCGTAGGGCACGCGGCCCACGGCGTCCGCGGGCACGACCGCTCCGACGGACTCGGCGACGTCGAGCTCCTGGTGCTGCACGTCCGTCAGCGACCCGTCGGCCTCCGTCGTGCCGTAGACGACCTGCACGGTCACGTCCTCGGGCCGGAGATCGCCGAGGAGCACGCCCGCGCGCACGGCCAGCCGGTCGCCCCGCTGCGGCACGGCGTCGATGCCGCCCGACTCGACGGAGGCGACGGAGACGCCGGGCCAGCCCGCACGCACCCGCAGCTTCCACGCCGAGAGCTCCTTCGCCGGCTCGAAGTGGTCGACGACGATCGCGCGATGGGCGTCGGCCGCCGGGCGGTAGAGCGCGTCGACGTACTGGCGCACCATCCGCTCGGCGGAGAGCTCGGGCGAGAGCGTCGCCAGCGTGTGCCGGATCGAGCGCACCCAGCGGCGCGGGACTCCGTCGTGGTCCCGCTCGTAGAACCGCGGCACGACCTCGCTCTCGAGGAGCTCGTAGAGCGCGTCGGCCTCGAGGGTGTCGCGCGCGTCGGGGTCGAGCGCGCGGTCGGAGGAGGGGATCGCCCAGCCGTTCTCGCCGTCGAAGTACTCGTTCCACCAGCCGTCGAGAATCGAGAGGTTGAGCGAGCCGTTGAGGGCCGCCTTCATCCCGGAGGTGCCGCAGGCCTCGAGCGGTCGGAGCGGGTTGTTCAGCCAGACGTCGGTGCCCGGGTAGAGCAGCTGCGCCATCGCGATGTCGTAGTCGGGGAGGAAGACGATCCGCCGCCGCACGTCGGGCTCCTGGGCGAAGCGCACGAGCTTCTGGATGAGCCGCTTGCCCTCCTCGTCGGCAGGGTGCGACTTGCCCGCGATCACGATCTGGATCGGGTGCTCGGGATGCGTGAGCAGGGCGCGCAGCCGCTCCGGGTCGTGCAGCATCAGCGTCAGCCGCTTGTAGGTCGGCACGCGGCGGGCGAAGCCGATGGTCAGCACGTCGGGATCGAGCAGCTCGTCGAGCCAGCCCGGGGTGAGGCCGCCCGGGTTCTGCTCTCGCCACGACCGCGCCGCACGGATCCGCGCATCCCGCACCAGCTGCTCGCGCATCGTGCGCCGCGCCTGCCAGATCTCGCCGTCACCGAGCGCCCCGGAGGCCCAGTCGGCCTTCGTCGTGTCCTCCGTCCCGAGGCGGTCGCGCGCCAGAGCGCTGAGCACCGGATCGGTCCAGGTGGCCGCGTGCACGCCGTTCGTGACCGAGCCGATCGGCACCTCCGCCGTGTCGAATCCCGGCCAGAGCGCCGAGAACATCGACCGGCTCACCTCGCCGTGCAGCGTCGAGACTCCGTTCGAGCGCTGGGCGAGCCGCAGCCCCATGAACGCCATGTTGAACATGGCGCCCGACTCCTCGGCGCCGAGGTCGAGGACGTCCTCGACCTGCACGCCCGGGAGCAGCTCGGTCGAGAAGTACCGCTCGACGAGACCCCGGTCGAAGCGGTCGATGCCGGCGGGCACCGGAGTGTGGGTCGTGAAGACCGTGCTCGCGCGCACGACCTGGAGGGCCTGGTCGAAGTCGAGTCCCGAGCCGATCAGTCCCGAGATGCGCTCCAGCCCCTGGAAGCCCGCGTGGCCCTCGTTGGTGTGGAACACCTCCGGGAGCGGCACGCCCGACACCTCGGACCACAGCTCGAGGGCGCGCACGCCGCCGATGCCCAGCAGCAGCTCCTGCAGGAGGCGGTGCTCGCCGCCGCCGCCGTAGAGCCGGTCGGTGGTGCCGCGCAGCGAGTCCTCGTTCTCGGGGATGTCGGTGTCGAGGAGGAGGAGGGTCACGCGACCGACCTCCGCCCGCCACACCCGCGCGTACAGCGCACGCCCTTCGGGGAGGGCCAGGACGATGCGCGCGGGCGACCCGTCCGCGAGGCGCACGACACGCAGCGGCAGACCGTCGGGGTCGAGCGAGGGGTACGACTCGAGCTGCCAGCCGTCGGCCGAGAGACCCTGCGAGAAGTAGCCGGACCGGTAGAAGAGCCCGACGCCGGTCAGCGGGATGCCGAGGTCGGAGGACGCCTTGAGGTGGTCGCCCGCGAGGATGCCGAGACCGCCGGAGTACTGCGGCAGGGCTGCGGCGATGCCGAACTCGGGCGAGAAGTAGGCGATCGACCGCGGCGCCGACTCCGGGAGCGACTGGTACCAGCGCGGCTCTGTGCGGTAGCGCTCGAGCTCGTCGCGCAGGCGCCAGACGTCGTCGACGAAACCCTGGTCGCCCGCCAGCTCGGCGAGGCGCTCCGGGCTCACGGCCCCGAGGAGCGCTGTCGGGTCGGCGCCGCCGCGGCGCCACAGCTCGGGGTCGACCCGCTCGAACAGCCGGCGGGTGGGCTCGTGCCACGCCCAGCGGAGGTTGCTCGCGAGCTCGCCGAGCGCCGAGAGCGCGGGCGGCAGGACGGACCGGACGGTGAAGCGGCGGATGGCCTTCACGGCACTCCTCGACTCTCTGCGGACCCCGGCCTACACAGATGCGGGAGCGCCGGGGCGCTCGCGCGAGGTCACCCTAGCGGAGAGGAGTGACCCGCGGACCGACCCGGCGCACCCCGTTTGCACAGCCCCGAGCACGGGCGCAACCGGCGTGCCAAAGCGTCCCCCGGTCGCTACTGTCGAGTCGTGGCTCAGACACCTTTCTTCAAGGCTTCGCACGGCAAGGACGCACGACGAGCAGGACGCGGGAGAACCGCGCCGGAGGAGGTGACGACGCCCCCGGAACCGGCTCCCGCTCCCGAGGAGGCGGCGGCGGCCGCACCGCCGGCCGCGGCAGCGCTCTCGACTCCCGAGCAGGCGCCGCCCGCCCCGCCGACGGGGAGCGGCTACGAGGTGCGCGCCGAGCGCATCCCGATCATCGATCCCCAGCCGCGCCTCGAGGACGACCGCTGGCCGGCCAAGGCGTTCGTCGGCGAGGTCGTCCCGTTCGCCGCGACAGCGTTCCGCGAGGGACACGACCTGATCGGCGTCGACCTCCTGCTGACCTCTCCGACCGGTGCCGACTCCGAGCACCGGATGTCGCTGCTCGCGACGGGCACCGACCGCTACGGGCGCCTCGTCCTCCTCGATGCCGAGGGCGACTGGACCTACCGGATCCGCGCCTTCGCCGACGACTGGGCGACCTGGCTGCACACGGCCGAGGTGAAGATCCCGGCCGGTCTCGACATCGACGTGACCTTCGCACTCGGCGCGGGACTCCTCCGCGAAGCCGCGGACGACGAGAAGCGCCCCGGTGCCGAGCGCACCCTGCTGACCGAGGCCGCCGCCCGCGTGGGCGACGCCTCCCTCGCGCCCGAGGAGCGCCTCGACGCGGCCACCGACTCCGCCGTGCACGGAGCCCTCGACGCCCGCCCCGTGATGAGCCTCGCCAGCGTCTCGGCGCCGCGCGTCGTGCACGTCGAGCGCACCCGCGCCGGCGTGGGCGCCTGGTACGAGTTCTTCCCGCGCTCGGAGGGCGCCGTCGAGAACGAGGACGGCTCCGTCACGAGCGGCTCGTTCGCGACCGCCGCCCGGCGCGTCCCGGCCGTCGCCGCGATGGGCTTCGACGTCCTCTACCTGCCGCCGATCCACCCGATCGGGCGCACGTTCCGCAAGGGACCGAACAACACGCTGAACGCCTCCGAGACCGACCCCGGATCGCCCTGGGCGATCGGATCGCGCGACGGTGGCCACGACGCCATCCACCCCGACCTCGGCACGGTCGACGACTTCCGCGCCTTCCACGCGGCCGTCACCGGCGCGGGCCTCGAGCTGGCGCTCGACTTCGCCCTGCAGGCCTCGCCCGACCACCCCTGGGTGACCAGTCACCCGGAGTGGTTCACGACCCTCCCCGACGGGACGATCGCGTACGCCGAGAACCCGCCGAAGAAGTACCAGGACATCTATCCGATCAACTTCGACAACGACCCCATCGGCATCCGCCAGGAGTCGCTGCGGATCCTCGAGTACTGGATCTCGCTCGGCGTGACGATCTTCCGCGTCGACAACCCGCACACCAAGCCGCTCGACTTCTGGGAGTGGGTCATCCACGAGGTCAACGCGAAGCACCCCGAGGTGGTGTTCCTCGCGGAGGCGTTCACCCGCCCGGCGATCATGCGCGCGCTCGGCAAGGTGGGCTTCCAGCAGTCGTACTCGTACTTCACCTGGCGCAACACCAAGGAGGAGCTCGCCGAGTTCTTCACGAGCATCTCGCAGGAGACGGCCGACTACATGCGGCCGAACCTCTTCGTGAACACCCCCGACATCCTCACCGAGTACCTGCAGTACGGCGGCCCGTCGGCGTACAAGGTGCGCGCCGCGCTCGCCTCGACGGCGTCGCCGCTCTGGGGCGTGTACTCCGGCTTCGAGCTCGTCGAGAACGTCGCGCGCCCGGGCGCCGAGGAGAACATCGACAACGAGAAGTTCCAGTACAAGGTGCGCGACTGGGCCGAGGCTGAGGCCTCGGGCCGCTCGCTCGCTCCGTACCTCACGCGGCTCAACGAGATCCGCCGGGCGCACCCCGCCCTGCGCCAGCTGCGCAACCTGCTGGTCCACGGCAGCGACGACGACGCGATCCTCGTCTACTCCAAGCACCTCGAGCGCGCCTTCACGGGCACGGGCTCGGCCGACACGATCCTCGTGGTCGCGAACACCGACCCGCACTCCGCGCGCGAGACCACCGTGCACCTCGACCTGCCGGCGCTCGGACTCGAGTGGGGCGCGACCTTCGACGTCGAGGATCTGATCACGGGTGCGGTCTGGACCTGGGGCAGCGACAACTACGTGCGACTCGACTCCTTCGTCGAGCCCGTGCACATCCTGAGCGTGAAGGCGGACGAACGATGAGCGACACGGTTCCCGAGAACGACGGAACGAGCGCCGCCGAGGCCGCGGGGCTGACGCCGCGCGTCGAGACGGTCGTCACCACCGGCACGAGCGCCGCCACGACGACCGGCACGACACCGCGCCACGCGGCGGCTCCGGCGGAGGAGGCTCCGGCGGAGGACGCTCCGGCGGAGGACGCTCCGGCCCCCGGGACCCCCGCCTCGCCCGCCGGCCCCGTCGAGGGCTCGGCGGCCGTGGCGCTGCCCGAGATCCCGGAGTGGATCCTCCAGCAGATCGCCACGGGCAGCAATGCGCTCCCCCACGACGTCCTCGGCCAGCACGTCGTGTCGGCGCCCGGCGTGGCCGACGAGATCACCGTCGTCCGCGCGCGCCGCCCGCTCGCCGACCGGGTCGTCGCCGTGCTCTCCACCGGTGCCCGCGTCGAGCTCAGCCACCTGCGCGACGGCATCTGGCAGGGGTTCCACATCCTCGGGCCGCAGGCCTACACGATCGAGGCGAGCTACGGCGACGGACCGGCGTGGATCGCGGAGGACCCCTACCGCTTCACGAAGACCGTCGGCGACTTCGACCTCTACCTGATCGGCGAGGGTCGTCACGAGCGGCTCTGGGAGGCGCTCGGCGCGCGGCACCGCGAGCACGAGGGCGTCTGGGGCACCTCGTTCTCGGTCTGGGCGCCGCACGCCCAGGCCGTCCGGGTCGTCGGCGATTTCAACGACTGGAGCGGCGAGGGCCACGCTCTGCGCAACCTCGGCGTCACCGGCGTGTGGGAGATCTTCGTGCCCGGGCTCGAGCCCGGCGCCTCCTACAAGTTCGACCTGCTCTCGCGCGACGGCCGCTGGGTCCGCAAGGCCGACCCGATGGCCCGTGCGACGGAGGTGCCGCCCGCCACGGCCTCGCGGATCCCCGTCTCCCACCACCACTGGAGCGACTCTGCCTGGATGGAGAAGCGCGCGGCGGTCGACCCGCACACGCAGCCGATGAGCGTCTACGAGATGCACCTCGGCTCGTGGAAGCCGGGGCTCGGCTATCGCGAGGTCGCCGATCCGCTGATCGAGTACATCACCGCCCTCGGCTTCACCCACGTCGAGTTCATGCCGCTCGCCGAGCACCCTTTCGGAGGCTCGTGGGGCTATCAGGTCACCGGCTACTTCGCCGCGTCCAGCCGCTTCGGCACCGCGGACGACCTGAAGTACCTGATCGACCGTCTGCACCAGGCCGGCATCGGCGTGCTGGTCGACTGGGTGCCCGGGCACTTCCCGAAGGACGACTTCGCGCTCGCCCGCTTCGACGGCGAGCCGCTCTACGAGCACCCCGACTGGCGCCGCGGCGAGCAGATGGACTGGGGTACGTACGTCTTCGACTTCGGTCACACCCAGGTCCGCAACTTCCTCGTCGCGAACGCGCTGTACTGGCTCGAGGAGTTCCACGTCGACGGCCTGCGCGTCGACGCGGTCGCCTCGATGCTCTACCTCGACTACTCCCGCAAGGAGGGCGAGTGGCTGCCCAACGAGCACGGCGGGCGCGAGCACCTCGAGGCGATCAGCTTCCTGCAGGAGGTGAACGCCACCGCCTACAAGCTCTACCCCGGGATCATGATGATCGCCGAGGAGTCGACGAGCTGGCCGGGCGTCACCCAGCCCACCGTCTCGGGCGGGCTCGGCTTCGGGCTCAAGTGGAACATGGGCTGGATGCACGACTCGCTCGACTACATGGCGAACGACCCGCTCTGGCGCCAGTACCACCTGGGCGAGCTGACCTTCTCGTTCGTCTACGCGTTCAGCGAGAACTTCGTCCTGCCGATCAGCCACGACGAGGTCGTGCACGGCAAGGGCTCGCTGATCAACAAGATGCCGGGCGACCACTGGCAGAAGCTCGCGAACGTGCGCGCCTACCTGGCCTTCATGTGGGCGCACCCGGGCAAGCAGCTGCTCTTCATGGGGCAGGAGTTCGGGCAGTTCTCGGAGTGGAGCGAGGAGCGCGGTCTCGACTGGTGGATCCTCGACCAGCCCAGTCACCACGGGCTCTGGAACCTCGTCGGCGAGCTGAACCGCGTCTACCGCGAGTCGACGGCGCTCTGGGAGCTCGACAACGAGCAGGCCGGATTCGAGTGGATCGACGGCGGAGCCGCGGCACCCAACGTGATCTCGTTCCTCCGCCGCGACCGCGAGGGCCGCTCGGTCGCCGTCATCGCGAACTTCTCGGGATCCCCGGTGCACGGCTACCGCGTCGGTCTGCCGCAGGCCGGACGCTGGGAGGAGCTCGTCAACACCGACGCCGAGATCTACGGCGGATCGGGTGTCGGCAACCTCGGTGCCGTCGAGGCCCGCGAGGAGCCGTGGGCGGGTCGCCCCGCCTCGGCAGAGCTGATCCTCCCGCCGCTCGGCGTGCTCTTCCTCCGTCCCACCGACTGACGAGTTCCTCGGAAGAACAGAGAACCCCCTCCGCAGACGATCGCGGAGGGGGTTCTTCAGTGTGTGTGGCGGGCGTACTCCTCAGTACAAGAGGCCGGTGAGGCGCGCCCTGGCCTTGTTGACGCGCGGGTCGGTCGTGCCGACGATCTCGAAGAGCTCGAGGAGTCGCGCGCGGACGCTCGCCTTCCCGTCGGCATCGAGCCGCGGGAAGATCGAGAGCAGCCGGTCGAACGCGTCCTCGACGTGCCCTCCGGAGACATCGAGGTCGGCGACCGCGAGCTGCGCGTCGAGGTTCGAGGGCTCGGCGGCGGCGGTGGAGCGCACCTCGTCGAGCGTCCTCCCCTGCAGCCGTGACAGCAGCCTGACCTGCGCGAGCCCCGCGACGGCGAGGTCGTCGCGGGGATTCTGCGCGATGGCGGTCTCGTACTCGGTGATCGCCGCGGCGTAGTCGCCCCGGTCGATCGCGTCGTACGCCTCCTGGTGGTGCGGGGGCAGCGGAGCCGGCTCGGGCTCGCCCGCCTCGGCCGGGGCCGCATCGACCGGGACGGTGCCGGTCACGCCGTTGGTCGCGGCCAGCTGCAGCACCTGCTCGAGCAGGTCGCGCAGCTGCTCCTCGGCGACGAGGCCGCTGAACAGCGGCACCGGGCGCCCGCCGATGATCGCGGCGACCGTCGGGACCGACTGCACCTGGAACGCCTGCGCGAGCTGCGGGCTCGACTCCACGTCGACGCCGACGAGCACGAAGGCCCCGGCGTACGACACGATGACGCGCTCGAGCACGGCGGTCATGCTCGTGCTCTGCTCCGACCAGGATCCGCGGAGGTCGACGATCACGGGGACGCGCGACGAGAGCTGGACGACCTGGTCGAACTCCGCGTCACCCGCCGTCAGCAGCAGCGGGTTGGCGGTGGGCGGCGGCCCGGCGGGCTCGCCTCCCTGCGCTGCGGGGGCGGTCGGAGCCGGCGCAGGACGCCGGTTCACGAGGGAGGACAGGTCGACGGCGCCGCGGAGGCCTCCGGGCAGTGGGGGGACGGTGCTCACGGCAGCTGCACCACCGAGACGAGTCCCTGGCTCCATCCGAGCATGACGATCTTCTCCTCCGATCCGACGGGCGGTACGTAGAACAGCAACTGGTAACCGTAGGTGGTCTCGATGCCCGTCGTCGACTTGTCGGTCCCCAGCAGGGTCTGCGAGGCACCGGAGGTCGAGACGGTCGAGCCCTCGGCGGTGGGCTTCACGGTCGACACTTCGGCGATGCTCGCGGCCACGAGGGCGCCCGAGTCGTTCGTCGCGAGCGCGACTGTCGGCGAGGTGCCGGCCTTGTTCGAGAACTCGATCGACGCCGTGTCGGGCAGCGCCGCGCGATCCGCATTCTTCTTGTCGATGCCGACCTGGCCGCGCAGCGTGTCCCCGTCGGCCGAGAACGACTCGGCGAAGCTGCTGGTGTCGCCGTTCGCGAGGATGTCGGCGTAGGCCGAGCCGACCTCCTCCGGGGCGAGCTTCATCAGCTTGGAGTCCGGCGCGACGATCGAGGTGCCGACGGTGACCGGCGCGACGTCGGGGATGCGGGCGTTCGCCTCGAGCGAGATGGCGTAGTCGACCTTGTAGTCGACGCGCGGGCTGGCCTGGCTCATCACCAGCGCGATCGGCGCCTGAGTGGTGTCCGTCGAGTTCTGCACGACGGCGGTGACGAGGCGGGGCCACGCCTCCGTGTCCTGCGGCAGCACGAGGCTCACGGGCGACGCGGGGATCGCCTGCGGCGGGTCGATCGTGCCGCCCTTGACGACGACCTCGTAGTTGGTCGTGCGCTCGGTGAGCGCCTCGCCCTGGAATCGCTCCGCGAGCGCGGTGGCGTCATGGGCCGCATCCGCGGCCGACGCGACGTCGGCGACGGAGGCGACGATCGCCTCCGCCTGCTGCGTCGTGACGACCGGGGTCGCCACCTCGGCGGCGGGCGCCGCCGTGGAGGAGGCGGAGGCGCTCGGGGTCCCCGTGGCACCCGCCGCCAGATCGGGCCAGTAGTCGGAGCTGCAGCCGGCGAGCAGGACGCTCGTCCCCACGACGACGGGCAGCACGAGGAGGCGGCGACGGCGAGCGGGGCGCGGGGCGGCGACGGACGCCTGGATGCCGGCGCGAGCGCGCGGCCGGCGGGCGCCGCGGGGCACCTTGCCCTGCGGGCCCTTCCGGCGAGGACCGTGCTGCCGGCGCAGGTGCAGGAACGCCCAGATGTAGAGGACGAGGCCGACGAGGAGGAAGAACGCGCCGCCGAGCAGCAGCGGACCGGCGAGAGGGGTCGCGGTGTCGACCGGCCAGCTGACGCTGACGTCGCTCGCGGCCGGCGCGGTGCCGTCGGTGGCGATCAGGATCGAGACGTCCTCGGGCACGTCGAGCGCGACGGTGATGCTGCCGGTGCCCTCGAACTGCTCGAGCCACAGGTCGGAGCCGCGCGGGTCGACGACGGCGGCATCGGCCGTGGCGACGTCGGAGGCCAGCTCGAGGGACGTCCCCGTCTCCTCCGACGCGGTGAGGGCGGCGGGCTCGCTCCGGTAGCCGATCGCCTCGTACTCGGAGCCGCCGACCCAGCCGAGCACGTCGGAGGTGCGCGCGTAGGCCAGCACCAGATCGCCGTCCCCCTCGACGGTGATCGTCTGCCGGCCCGGATTCGCGTCGAGCGTGCTGCCGTCGATCACCGCGTACGGGGCGCCCGACTCGAGAGCCGTCTCGGCGGTGAGCGACTCGGGAGGGGCCCAGACGGTCCTCTGACCGATGCCGAGCGCGATCATCGCGGCGGCGATGACGGTGGCGATGATGGCGAACACGAACCGCACGAAAGAACTCCTCCTGTGTCGCCGGATCAGGGTGACGACCTCGGCCGGTTCGGGTGACACGGCCGGCCCGCGGCGCGACGGCAACAGACAAAGACAGTCCACGATAGCCGATGGCCTCCGACGATCCCAGGAGATCCGCCGAGAGAGCCCGCCGGCCGCGCCGGGTGGGGTGTCGCCCCCGGGCCGGGACGCACCCGCTGACTAAACTTCCCGGAGTGCCGCGGACCCCACGCGGACCTACTTCCGGAGGAGACGACGTGGCAAGCGACGAGGCCGAATTCACCCAGGTGTTCCGTGGCTACGACCGGGACGAGGTCGACAAGGCCATCCAGGGTCTGCGGCGCGAGCTCATCCACGCCAACACCCAGGCCGCCGAGGGCGGTCGCGAGGTCAAGCGGCTCACCTCCCGCATCGACGGCCTCGAGAAGGAGCTGCAGCAGGTCGGCACCCCGACCTACGCGGGCCTCGGCGCCAAGCTCGAGCACACCCTCCGCGTCGCCGAGGAGCAGTCCGAGCGCCTGATCGCCCAGGCCGAGAACGACGCGTCGGCGCTGCGCCGCTCGACCCGCGACGACGGCGACCGCATCCTCCAGGAGGCGCGCGACGAGGCCGAGCGCCTCGTGACGGAGGCTCGTCGCCGCGCCGACCGCACGCGCAACGAGTCCGAGGCGCAGGCCGCCGCCACCCTCGGCAAGGCGGCCGACGATCGGGACGTCATGACCCAGGACGCGGTCCGCGAGGCCGCCGCGATCCGCGGGACCGTCGCGACCGAGGCCGCCGAGACGCGCGCCACGGCCAAGCGCGAGGCCGCCGCGATCCGCTCCGAGGCCGAGCGCGAGGCCGCCGAGATGCGCGCCGTCGCCGCTCGCGAGGTCGAGGTAGCCCGCGCCGAGGCCGCCCGCCTGACCCAGAGCACCGAGCTCCTGCGTGCCGAGGTCGCCTCGGAGGTCGACCGCCTGCGGGCGGCCGTCGCCGCCGAGGTCGCCGAGGCCCGCGCGGCCGTCGAGGCCGAGATCCTCACGGCGCGCGCCGACCTCGACGCCGAGCTGGCCGGCGGCCGAGCCGACGCCGCCCGCGAACTGGCCGATCAGCGCACCCGCCTCGCTCAGGAGAGGGCGGACGCCGTGGCGCAGCTCGACGCCGAGCTCGCTGGCCTCCGCGCCGCCGCGAACGACGAGGCAGCCGCGCTCTCGCGCGACGTGGAGCAGGCGCGCATCGACCTGGTCGTCGAGCTCGCCGCCCGCCGCGAGGAGGCCGACCGCGACTACCTCGTCCGCCACCAGGAGGCCGTCGCCCAGACCCAGCGCTACCTCGACGAGTCGAACCTGCAGCTCGCCGACGCCATCCGCCGCGCCAACGACAAGCGCCTCGAGGCCGACGAGCTGCGCAGCGACGCTCTCGACGAGACCACCCGGCTCCGCCGCGACGCGCAGGACGAGTCGGACCGGCTGCTCGACGAGGCCCGCGAGCGCGCCCAGCAGATCGTCGCGGACGCCGAGCGCCGCACCCGCGAGCTCGTCTCGGCAGCCGAGGGTCGCCTCGACGAGATCCGAACGGAGCGCGACGCGATCGCGGGATACGTCACGGGCCTCCGCGGGCTGATCGGCCACATCGACGGCCTGTCCGAGGACGACTCGAAGAACGACTCGAAGGACTGACTCCCGAGGAGCCCGGCCCGCCGAGCCCGCTCACCGCAGCCGGGGCCTCAGCGGGTCGGGGTCCTCGCGTCCGGCTCAGGCCGCGTCGCCCGCCCACTCCGTCGGCAGCGGAGCGGAGACGGGGGCGACGACGCGGACGATCTCGTCGAGCACTCGGCGCGTCTGCGCCTCGCCGACCCACAGGTGCTTGCCCCCGTCCACGGCGACGAGCTCGAGCTGCGGCACCGAGGCGAACCGCTCCGCCGCCTCCCGGGGCCGCAGGTAGTCGTCGAGCTCCGGGATCAGCGCGACGAGCGGCCGCCCGTCCTCGGCCCACGCGGCGACCTCGTCGGCCGACGCGCGGTGCAGCGGCGGCGAGAGGAGGATCATTCCCTCGATCGGGTGCTCCCTCCCCCACTTGAGCGCCAGCTCCGTGCCGAACGACCAGCCCACGAGCCACGGATGCGGCAGTCCCCGCTCGGCGACGAACGCCATCGCCGCCGCGACGTCGGCGCGCTCGTCGTCGCCGTGCCCGAACGCGCCTTCGCTCGTGCCGCGCGGAGAGCTCGTGCCGCGGGTGTTGAAGCGCAGGACGGCCAGGTCGGCGAGAGCCGGCAACCGCGCCGCGGCCTTCCGCAGGATGTGCGAGTCCATGAAGCCGCCGTGCGTGGGCAGCGGGTGCAGCGTGACGAGCGTCGCGACCGGCTCGCGGTCGAGCGGCAGTGCCAGCTCGCCGACCAGCGTCAGCCCGTCCGAGGTGTGCAGCTCGATGTCCTCGCGCCTGGCGGGGAGGACCACTCCGCCGCGGATCTCGGTCGTCATCGGGCTCCTTCGATTCTCCAGCAGTGGGTGTGCCAGTGCCGGCGTCCCGCGAGGTCGGCCGCGTCGCCGAGCGCTCCGTCGGCGCGCCAGACCACGAGGTGCGCCAGGCCGACGTCGATCGTCAGGCCGCAGCCCGGGCAGAGGTAGTTCTTGACGGCGCGGGCGGCCGACACGGGCTGCACGTTCCACTCCCGGCCGCGATGCGACTCGGTGCGGCGCCAGCCCGCGAGCATCTGCGAGAGATCCCGCTGCTCCTCGCCGTCGTCGTCGCGCCTGCTCCCCCGGGGTCTGTTGCTGCGCGGCATCGCACCAGTCTAGGAGGCGCCCCTGCGGCGTTCCGGAACGGGTGTCAGTGCGAACTGTCGTCCATCTCGAGCCGGGTCTCCTCGGCGTCGAGCATCAGCTGGGCCCGGCGGAGGATGCGCGACGAGTAGACGCCGCGGCTGCGCGCCTCCAGCAGCGCCTCGCGCTCGGCGAGCAGGACCGCGCGCCGCAGGTGCAGGTACTGGCCGTGCGGTCCGAGCGGGGCGTCGCCGTGCCGCTCGACCTGCTCCCAGGCGACCTGCGATCGGGTGAGGGTGTCGCGGCGGACGCGCTCGAGCACGCGCGGGCCGACGGTCCCCTCCGGCAGCTCGTCGACCGCCTCCGGGAGCGCCTGGATGCCGGTGGACGCCACCTCGTCCAGGAGGGTCGCGAGCTCGCGTCGATCGGCCTCGCCGTCGCTGCCCTGGATCCCGGTGATGCGGATGAGGGCCGGCAGTGTCGCTCCCTGCAGCAGCAGAGTCACGACCGCGACGGTGAACGCGATCAGGATCAGCTGCGAGCGATAGGGCGTCTCGTCCGGGAGCGACTGCGCCGCGGCGAGCGTGACCACGCCCCGCATCCCCGACCACGAGAGGATCACGCCGCCGCGCCAGCCGAACGCCTCATTCGCGGTCGCCGCGAGATCGGTCTCGCGGCGCTGGTAGAGCTTCTCGGCGCGCTGCTGCCGACGACGGAAGCGCTCGTCGGTGGTGGCGCTGTTGCGCAGCCGCATCACCCCGACCTTCAGCCGCCGGTTGATCCGCTCGGCGCGACGCCCCGATCCGCGGAGCCAGAGCAGCAGCGGCCAGACGAACAGCGTCCGCAGCACGATGAGGAGGACGACGGTCGCCAGCCCGAGGTACACGGAGGTGTCGACGCCGAGCCCGCCCTCCACCTCGCCGATGATCGCCTTGATCTCGGCGCCCATCAGCAGGAAGACGCCGTTCTCGAGCAGGAACTGCGCCGTCCGCCAGTTGATCCGCTCGCTGAGCCGCGACTGCGGGCTGAGGTAGCGCGCGCTGTTGTGCCCCGTGTAGATGCCGGTGACCACGACCGCGAGCACGCCCGAGGCGCCCAGCTCCTCCGCGGGGATGTAGGCGAGGAACGGGACGGCGAACGAGACCGCCGTGTCGAGGACCGGGTCGCTGAGCTTCGAGCGGATGAAGACGGTCAGCACGCCCATCACCATCCCGAGCGCGATCGCCATCAGCACGGAGTAGACGAAGAGCACTCCCACCTCGCCGACGTCGATGGCGTCGGTCGTCACGGAGGCGCCGACCACCGCGGCCGCGGCCGTCGCCGCCCGCAGCAGTACGAGGGCCGAGGCGTCGTTGACCAGGCTCTCGCCCTCGAGGACGGTGACGAGCCGCGGAGGCAGCCCGAGCTTCTTGCCGATCGAGGTCGCGGCGACCGCATCGGTCGGGCTGACGACCGCACCCAGGGCGATGGCCGCAGGGAGGCTGAGGTCGGGCAGGACGATGTAGAGGAAGAGGCCCACGACGATCGCGGTGACGAACACCAGCAGGACCGAGAGCCCGAAGATCGAGCGGAGGTTGCGGCGGAAGTCGGTCAGCGGGACCTGGATCGCCGCTGAGTACAGCAGGGGCGGGAGCACACCGGCGAGGATCAGCTCCGGCTCGACGTGGATGTCCGGGACGCCGGGCACGTAGGACGCGCCGATGCCGACGACGACCAGGATCAGGGGCGCCGCGATGCCGAGTCTGCTGGAGAAGCGCGCGACCGTGACGACGGTGATGATGCCGGCGATCCCGAGCAGCGCGTAGTCCACGGCACCAGGGTACCGACGCGATCAGCGCCGACCGGTCACCGGCCTCGACGCCGCCGGAGGATCAGTACCAGCCGACGTCCTCGGAGTGCGCCCAGGCGCCGCACGGCGAGCCGTAGCGACCCGAGATGTAGCCGAGGCCCCAGGTGATCTGGGTGCTGGCGCTGGTCGCCCAGTCGCCGCCCGCGCTGGCCATCTTGTTGCCGGGCAGGGCCTGCGGGATGCCGTAGGCGCCACTGGACTTGTTCTCGGCGTAGACGTTCCAGCCGGACTCGCGGTTCCAGAGCAGGACGAGGCAGTCGTACTCGCTGTCGGCCCAGCCGCGCTGCACGATCATGTCGTACGCGATGGCCTTGGCGGACCCGGGATCGGGAGCGGCGGCACGGGCCACAGGTGCTGCTGCCTCCTCCGACTCCTCCTCGTCCTCCTGGACGGCCTCGGCCGTCTCGGTGGGGGTCGGCGTCGGCGTGGGGGTCGGAGTGGGCTTCGCCTGCGCGTCGAAGGTGTCGCGCTGGATCGTCCGCTCGACGGCACCGGCGACGACGAGACGCTGCGCGGGGTCTCCGTCGAAGCGGGCGGGGGCCTGGTAGTAAGGCGACGCGACGGCTCCGCTGGAGGGATCGACAACGTTCACCATCACGAACCCGATCGACGCGGCGAAGGCGAGGAAGGCGAGCGGGATGCGGGTGCGCGACCTGCGAACGGGGGGCCGCTTCGGGGCGGCCGGCGCTGCGGCCGAGTGCCGCGAGACCGGTGCCTGGGAGACGGAACGTTCTTGATGCATAGCCACGATCACGAAAGCATAACGGGTTATGGCCTGATCGGCCAGGTGATCCGGAGGCGCGTCAGCGGACGGCCAGCATCACGTCGACCACCGTGTCGAGGACGAAGTCGACCTGGGGCTCCGAGTACCCGCCGCGCTGGGGGGCGAACGAGACCGTGCGGACGTCGTCCACCGTCAGGACGGAGCCGTCGCGGAAGTAGCCCGAGATCCGGTCGGCGAAGGCGTCGACCTGGCGGATGTTGTAGCCGGTGGTCAGGGCGCCGGCGTGGTCGAAGCGCTCGTGGGCGGGGCGGGCGAGCCGGTTGACGATCTCCTGTGCGGTCGCGCGCGCCTCCCGCAGCCACTGCTCCTCGCCCTTCGCGGCGATCGCGAACTGGCGCTCGCGCAGGGCGAACGCGTCCTCGAGGCGCTCGAGCGCGGCGTCGACGTGCGGCGCCGAGTAGCCGCCCTTCTTGAGCGTGAACGCGGTGTGGCGGAGGTCGGCGGCGCGCAGATCCGCGGCTCCACCGGAGAGCTGCGCGTAGGCCTCGCGCGCGGAGGCCAGGAACGTGTCGACCTCGACGGTGTCGTAGCCGGGCCGGGACTCGCGCGCGTAGGGGAAGGGAGCGTCCATCCCGTCATTCTGCCAAGACCCGAGAGCTGCGGCGGACAGCGGCGAGTCGGCGCTCAGCGGGCTCGAACCGCTCCGAGCGCTCAGCGGCCCAGTGCGCTCAGCGGCTCGATGGGCTCAGTGCGCGAAGACGAAGTAGAGCACGTAGGCCGCGGCGGCCGACGGGAGGATCGAGTCGAGTCGGTCGAGCAGTCCCCCGTGCCCCGGCAGCCACGTGCTCATGTCCTTGATGCCGATGTCGCGCTTGATCAGCGACTCGGCGAGGTCTCCGACGGTCGCGGTCAGGAGGATGACGGCACCGAACACGGCGCCCACCCACCACGGCTGACCGAGCAGGAGGACGGCGAGCAGGATGCCCGCCACGACTCCCGCGACTCCGGCTCCCGCGAAGCCCTCCCAGGTCTTCTTCGGGCTGATGCGCGGCGCCATCGGGTGCTTGCCCCAGGTGAGGCCGCTCGCATACGCCCCGGTGTCGACGACGATCGCGAGGGCGAGGAACGAGAGCGCCCACAGCTGGCCGCCCGGCTCGGCGACGAGGCGGATCGCGAACGCGCCGAGGAAGGTGACGTAGGCCTGAACGAAGGCGCCGAGGCCCAGATCGAGCAGCAGATCGCGCCGGCTCGACGAGGTGCGCTTGACGAGCTGCTCGCCCAGACGCCAGAGGCCGATGAAGACCGAGCCCAGGACAACCGCGAGGAATCCGCCGGAGATGCCGCCGTAGTAGGCGGCCGGCACGGCGACGACCGCCACGATCCCCGTGGGGATGCGGGGGATGTCGCGACCCGCGTGGCGGAGTGCCATCGAGAGCTCGAGAGCGGCGAAGAGCACCAGCACGCCGGCCAGCACCATGAAGAGCTCTTTGATCACCAGCAGGCTGACGAGCATCACGCCGACGCCCACGAGTCCGATGAGCGTCGCCGAGACGAGGTTGCGTCCCGAACGCGCCGTCAGCCGCTCGTTGGTGGCCTCCAGCTGCGCCCGCGTCGCCTCGAGCTGACGCTCGACGTCGGCGCGACCCTGCTGGGCCCGCGCGCGGAGAGCGTCGCGCGTGACCATGCGCGACCCCCGGGCGCCCGGGACGTGCGGACCGGGCCGCTCCTCGCCGCCTTCGGGTTCCACGGGGTGCTCTGCCACGGCCGACTACACCTCGAGGAGTTCGGATTCCTTGCGCTTGAGCGCCTCGTCGATCGCGTCGACGTGCTGCTTCGTGAGCGCCTCGAGCTCCTTCTCACCGCGCGAGAGCTCGTCGTCGCCGATATCGCCCTTCAGCGCGTCGAGGTCGTCCTTCGCCTTGCGGCGGATGTTGCGGACCGCGATCTTCGCGTCCTCGGCCTTGGTGCGCACGACCTTGACGAACTCCTTGCGGCGCTCGGTGGTGAGCTCGGGGAGGGTGACGCGGATGAGCGAGCCGTCGTTGGTCGGGTTGGCGCCGAGGTTGGGCATGTCCCGGATGGCCTGCTCGATGTCGCGCAGCGAGCCCTTGTCGTAGGGCGTCACGAGGAGCGTGCGCGCCTCCTGGTTCTGCATCGACGCGAGCTGCGAGAGCGGCGTCGGCGTGCCGTAGTAGCTCACCAGCACCTTCTGGAACATGCCGGGGTTCGCCCGGCCGGTGCGCACCGACGAGAAGTCCTCCTTGGCGACCTCGACGGCCTTGCCCATCTTGGTCTTCGCGTCGGCCAGTACATCCGAGATCACAGGGGACTCCTTAGGAAGGGGGAAGTGGTCAGTCTAGTTCGACACGAGGGTGCCGAGCTGGGCCCCCCGGATGGCCTTGGCGACGTTGCCGGCGGGCTCCATCCCGAAGACCTGCATCGGCATGCCGTTGTCCATGCAGAGGCTGAAGGCGGTCGAGTCGACGACCTTGAGGCCGCGCTGCAGCGCCTCCTGGTAGGTGAGGGTGTCGAGCTTCTTCGCGTCGGGGTTCGTCCGCGGGTCGGCGTCGTAGACGCCGTCGACACCGTTCTTGGCGACGAGCACGACATCGGCGTGCGTCTCGAGAGCGCGCTGCGCGGCGACCGTGTCGGTCGAGAAGTACGGCAGGCCGGCTCCGGCGCCGAAGATGACGACGCGGCCCTTCTCCATGTGGCGGATCGCGCGGCGGGGGATGTAGGGCTCGGCGACCTGCGTCATCGCGATGGCCGACTGGACCCGCGTCTCCGCTCCGGCCTGCTCGAGGAAGTCCTGCAGGGCGAGGGCGTTCATCACGGTGCCCAGCATTCCCATGTAGTCGGCGCGGCCGCGGTCCATGCCGCGCTGCGAGAGCTCGGCACCGCGGAAGAAGTTGCCGCCGCCGACCACGACCGAGATCTCGACCTCGGTCGCCGCATCCGCGATCTCCCGCGCGAGAGCGCTGATGACATCCGGGTTGACACCCAGCGTCCCGGCTCCGAACGCCTCCCCCGACAGCTTCAGAAGCACCCTGCGGCGCTTGCCCGTCGTCATCGCATCCGTCTGCGTCATGGACGTTTCCTCCCGTAGACCCGTACAAACCTATCCCGCGCGGGACGCACCCGCGACCACGCCCGGAGCACCCGACTCCGGGCAGAGCGAAGGGAGTCCGGGTCGACTGAACGACCCGGACTCCCCTCTTCAGCGTGTTAGGCGCCGACCTTGAAACGGGCGAAGCCCGAGACGGTCAGGCCCGCGTCGCTCAGCACCTTCGCGACGGACAGCTTGTTGTCCTTCGCGTAGTCCTGGTCGAGCAGGGCGACCTGCTTGAAGTACGCGTTGACGCGACCCTCGATGATCTTCGGGAGGGCGGCCTCGGGCTTGCCCTCGCCGCGCGAGATCTCCTCGACGATGCGACGCTCGTTGTCGACCTCGGCCTGCGGCACGTCCTCGCGCGACAGGTAGGTCGGGTTGGCGAACGAGATGTGCTGCGCCACGGAGCGAGCGGTCTCGGCGTCGTCACCCGAGTAGCCCACGACCACGCCGACCTGCGGGGGCAGGTCCTTGTTGGTCTTGTGCAGGTAGACGGCGAAGTGCTCACCGGTGACGCTGGCGACGCGGCGGAGCTCCACCTTCTCGCCGAGGATGGCGGCCTCGTCGTTGATGATGTCGGCGACGGTCTTGCCGCCGGCGGGGGCCGCGAGGGCCTCCTCGACGGTGGTCGCGCCGGCGGCGACGACCGCGGCGAGCACGGCGTCGGCGAGGGCGATGAACTTGGTGCCCTTGGCGACGAAGTCGGTCTCGCACGCGAGCTCGATCATGGTCGCGACTCCGCCGTTCTCCGCGGCGGCGACGAGGCCCTCGCTGGTGGAGCGGTCGGCGCGCTTCGCGTTGCCCTTGGCGCCCTTGAGGCGGAGGATCTCCACTGCCTTGTCCAGGTCGCCGTCGGCCTCGACGAGAGCGTTCTTCGTGTCGACCATTCCGGTACCTAGCTGCTCGCGCAGCGTCTTGACGTCAGCGAGGCTGAAAGTAGCCATAGTTCTGCGAACTCCTTCGTGTTCTGCGGACCCCGGTCGCCGTCTCGGCGTGTCGGGCCCGCAGCGATTCTGTTACGGGGATGTCGTGCTGCTACCGAACGGGGGCCGAACGTTCTGCATCCGCAGAACGTCCGACCCCCGACTCAGGAGGTGGTGTCAGGCCTTGGCGGACTCGTCGGTCGAGGCCTCGGCGGGGGCGTCCTCGGTCGAGGTCTCCTCGGCGGCGGGCGCCTCGACGGACTCCTCGACGACGAGCTCGTCGGCGGGGGTCTCGGCGTCGGCGACGGCCTCGTCGGCGGTCTCGGCCTCGGCGTCGGCGACCTTCTCGGTCTCGGCGCCGGCCTGCTCGTTCGGCTCCTCGACGGCGGCATCGGGGGTGCCCGACGTGAGCAGCTCCTTCTCCCACTCGGCGAGGGGCTCGACGGCGGAGACGTTGCCCTCGGCCTCGGGCTTCTGGTGACGCTGGATGAGGCCCTCGGCCGCGGCGTCGGCGATGATGCGGGTGAGCAGGCTCACCGAGCGGATCGCGTCGTCGTTGCCCGGGATCGGGTACTGGACCTCGTCGGGGTCGCAGTTCGTGTCGAGGATGCCGATGACCGGGATGCCCAGCTTCTTGGCCTCGTCGATCGCGAGGTGCTCCTTCTTGGTGTCGACGACCCAGAGGGCCGACGGCGTCTTCGAGAGGTTGCGGATTCCGCCGAGCGACTTGTGCAGCTTGTCGAGCTCGCGCTTCTTGATGAGGAGTTCCTTCTTCGTGAAGCCGCTCTTGGCGGTGTCGTCGAAGTCGAGCTCCTCGAGCTCCTTCATGCGCGCGAGGCGCTTGGAGACGGTCTGGAAGTTGGTCAGCAGACCACCGAGCCAGCGCTGGTTGACGTAGGGCTGGCCGACGCGGGTCGCCTGCTCCGAGATCGCGTTCTGCGCCTGCTTCTTGGTGCCGACGAAGAGGATGGTGCCGCCGTGGGCGACCGTCTCCTTGACGAAGTCGTAGCTCTTGTCGATGTAGGCCAGCGACTGCTGGAGGTCGATGATGTAGCTGCCCGAGCGCTCGGTCAGGATGAAGCGCTTCATCTTCGGGTTCCAGCGACGGGTCTGGTGACCGAAGTGGACGCCGCTGTCGAGCAGCTGGCGCATGGTGACGACTGCCATGAGTCGTTCTCCTTGTCTCGGGGCTCGGGCGCACGACGGCGCCGAACTCCCGTTCGGTTGTCTGTGACGGCCGGTCGGCGCGTCACCCTGGCGCCCGGCGCGCTCCCGCCCGTCCGCGTGAGCGGAGGGACCGTGGGGAGCGGAGGCCGAATGGGCGCGCGTAGTCACCCCGACGAGCGAGGTGCTCCGGAGATTCTAGCACCTGCGCGGGTTCAGGCCGGGCTGCCGCTCGACCTGTGCATGTCCGGCTCGTGGAAACACGTTCGGCTCGCAGGAATCGAGGATTCCGACGAGCCGAACGTGATCTCGCGAGCCGGAGGTCGGCCCGCAGGTGAGCTACTTGCGCGCGGACTTCATGACGGTGCGGATGTGCAGCGTGTCCATCTCCTCGAGCGAGCGGCCCTTCGTCTCGGGCACGAACATGAAGACGAAGACGAACGAGAGCGCCGCGAACGTCGCGTACAGGCCGTAGGCGAGAGTCAGTGAGACGTCCTGAGAGAGGATCGGGAACGTCACGGTGATCGCGAAGTTGGCGATCCACTGAGCCGAGGCGGCCAGGCCGAGAGCGGCGGCGCGGATGCGGTTCGGGAAGATCTCGCCGAGGAGCACCCAGACCAGCGGTCCCCAGGTCGCCCCGAAGAAGACGACGAAGGCGTTGGCCGAGACGAGGGCGATCGGGCCCCATGCGCCGGGCAGCGAGACGTCCTCGCCGCTGATCGTGGACTGGCTGAACGCGATCGCCATCAGCGCGAGCGAGATCGCCATGCCCGCGGAGCCGACCAGCAGCAGCGGCTTCCGGCCGACCTTGTCCACCAGGAAGATGGCGACGAAGGTGACGACGACGTTCACGACCGAGGTGAACACCGAGATCGCGAAGGAGTTGGACTCGTCGAAGCCGACCGCGCTCCAGAGCGAGGTCGAGTAGTAGAAGATCACGTTGATGCCGACGAACTGCTGGAACACCGACAGCAGGATGCCCACCCAGACGACCGGCAGGAGGCCCAGCGCCGGGCCGCGGAGGCTCGACTTCTGAGCGTTCTCGGCGTCCTCGTCGATCTTCTTCTGGATGTCGTTCAGGGCGTCATCGACCTCGTCACGCGGAGTGACGGTCGCGAGCACCTTGCGCGCCTCCTCCTTCTTGCCGCGGGTCGCGAGGTAGCGCGGCGACTCCGGGAGCGTGAGCGCGAGCAGACCGTAGATCACCGCGGGGACGGCGCAGGCGATGAACATCCAGCGCCAGGCGGCCACGCCGAACCAGTACGGCTCGGAGGCGCCGTCGGCACCGTTCGCGATCAGGGTGTCCGAGAGCAGCGCGGCGAAGATGCCGAGCGTGATCGCGAGCTGCTGGAGCGAGGCGAGGGCCCCGCGGATCGCCTTCGGGGCGATCTCGGAGATGTAGGTCGGCGCGATGACCGAGGCGATGCCGATGCCCAGGCCGCCGACGACGCGCCACAGCACGAGGTCCCAGACGGCGAAGGCGGCGCCCGCTCCGATCGAGGAGACGAGGAAGAGGACCGCGCCGAGCAGCATCACCTTGATGCGGCCCCAGCGGTCGGCCAGACGCCCGGCCAGGTAGGCGCCGAGCGCGCAGCCGAGCAGGGCGGACGCGACCGCGAAGCCGATCAGGGCGGCCGACAGCTCGAACTCGCCCTGCACCGCCTCGACCGCGCCGTTGACGACGGAGGAGTCGAAGCCGAAGAGGAATCCGCCGACCGCCGCCGCGATGGCGAGGCCGATCACCTTCCTCCGGAGTTTCGCCGCCGAGGGGTTCGGGGTGGTGTCAGATCGTCCGCTGGTCATGGTCGTCTCCGATTCTCGCCGCCGGTCGGGCGCTGGTCTCGCCCCGCTCCGGATCACAGGCACGTTACTCCCGGCTCGGAATCCACCGGGACGGGGTTGTGCTCCGCGCGATCCTCTTTCTCCTCCACAGTCCCCCGCCCAGCCGTCTTCTCCCCCGGTCGGGCCGCAGGTCGGTCGCGGCGCGGCTCGCACGGCCAGGGTGGGCGCATGACCCCACCCCTCCTCCTCCGCCCGGGCGTGTTCCTGGTGCTCGCGCTGCTCGCTCCGATGCTCTGGACGCCGCCCGTCGCGGGGTTCTCGGTCGTCGCACCGTGGTCGGCGCCCGCTCACCGCTATGCGGCCGGGCACCGCGGGATCGATCTCGCGGCGCCGCCCGGAACCGCTGTCGCCGCGGTGGCGGCGGGGGTCGTGTCGTTCGCCGGTCCGGTGGTGGATCGCCCGGTGGTGAGCATCGAGCACGCTGACGGACTGGTGTCGAGCATCGAGCCGGTTCTCGCGACGGTGACGAAGGGACAGGCGGTCGCCGCAGGCGAGGCGATCGGAGTCGTCGGGGCCGGCGGGCACTGCGACGGGTCGTGCGTGCATCTCGGCGTGCGCGAGAACGGGGAGTACGTCTCGCCGATGCGGTTCTTCGGCGGCATTCCGAGGGCGGTGCTGCTGCCGATGGACGACCTCGCGTCAGGCGCGCGGGTGCGCGAGCCGGTAGGCCTCGCGGATGCGCTCGGTCGAGACGTGCGTGTAGATCTGCGTGGTGCCGAGGCTGGCGTGACCGAGCATCTCCTGCACGGCACGGAGGTCGGCGCCGCCGTCGAGGAGGTGGGTGGCGGCGGTGTGCCGGAGGGTGTGCGGGCCGGAGGGCCCGGAGCCCTGGCCGCCGTCCAGGAGCCGGGAGACGACTCCGTAGACGGTGCGCGGCGTCAGGCGGGCGCCGCGTCGTCCGAGGAGGAGGGCATCGGTGCGCTCGGCCCCCGCGGTGGCGAGGGTGGGGCGGGCGTTCTCGAGGTAGGCGACGAGCGCCTCCTTCGCGGGCACTCCGAAGGGGACGACGCGCTGCTTCGAGCCCTTTCCGGTGACGAGCACGGTGAGCCTGCTCAGGTCGAGGTCGGCGACGTCGATGGCGACCAGCTCCGAGACCCGGATCGCGGAGGCGTACAGCAGCTCGATGATCGCCAGATCGCGGATCGCGATCGGGTCGTCGGTAGCCCCCTGCGACGCGACGATGTCGATGACCTGCTCGGTCTGCGGCTGCGTGAGCACCCGCGGCAGCGACCGCCCACCCTTCGGTGTGCGCAGCCGTGCCGCGACGTCGGTGGCGAGGCGCTCGGAGCGGAGCACCCAGGAGGAGAAGGAGCGGACCGCGGCCGTGCGTCGGGCGAGCGTTGCCCTCGCCACTCCGGTCTGCGACTCGTGCCACAGCCAGTCGCGCAGCAGCTCGAGGTCGAGCTGCTGCAGGCGGTCGGCGTTCCTGGTCCTCGCGAACTCGACGAGCGTGGTGAGGTCGCCGCGATAGCCCTTCGCAGTGGCGGGTGAGAGCGAGCGCTCGTCGAGCACGTAGCGGAGGAAGTCGTCGACCGCCGCGGCGAGCGAATCGTCAGGCATCGGGCATCCGCGACCAGAGGTCGATGCGGCCCTGCTCGTCGAGCGCCTCGAGCTTCTCGATCAGGTCGGTGCCGAAGCGGGTCGCGATCGGAGCCGTCGCGGTCGGGACGAGGGAGGTCGCGATCGTCTCGGGGTGGACGTGGACCAGCGAGAAGCTCTGGGCGCCGTCGATCCCGCGGAGCTCGCGCTCCGGAGCGCTGAGATCCATCGTGTAGCTGGTCGCGCCGGCCACGAAGACGGGGATACCGGCGAAGGTCGCGGCCGTCGGGTAGTGCAGGTGCCCGCCGAGGATCGCGCGGACGTCGGTGCCGCGGATCACCTCCTCGAGGCGGTCCATCCCGCGGAGCTCGAGCACGGTCATCGCGCCGAGCGGAGTCGGCAGCGGCGGGTGGTGCAGGGCGAGGATCGTACCGAGCGGAGCCGGGGTCGCGAGCTCGTCGGCGAGCCTCTCGAGCTGGGCGTCGGTGAGCTCGCCGTGGTGGAAGCCGGGGACGGCGCTGTCGAGCGCGATGAGCCGGAGCCCGCCGAGGTCGACGACCTGGTCGATCGGGGCGTCGACTGCGCTGTCGCGCTCCTCGAGCAGGATGCGGCGGAAGGCGCGGCGCTCGTCGTGGTTGCCCATCACCCAGACGATCGGGCAATCGAAGCGGTCGCCCAGCGGGTCGAGGGCGGTACGGACGCGGCGGTACGCGTCCTCCTCCCCGCGGTCGGCGACATCGCCGGTCACGACGATCGCGTCGAGGGCTCCCCCGCGCTCCTCCAGCCGCTCGACGGCCTGCGCCAGGCGGGCGACGGTGTCGACCCGCCCGTACAGAGGTGCACCCTCCGCGAGGAAGTGCGTGTCGCTGAGGTGTGCGATGACGCGGTCGGCCGCCCTGAAGTGACCGAGCTGCGGCCTCGCCGTCCGTGCACTCTCGTCGCCCATGCCGCTCCCCTTCGCCGATGCGTCTTCAGCGTAGGGCGGACGACCGACACGGCCGGCGGGGCGCACGGTGCACGGACCACGAGCACGCCCGACCGACGCGCCTCCACTCACCGCGGCACTGCCCGCCACCCTCCGTCGTCGCCGCGCTCGACGAAGCCGTCGGCGAGGAGCGCCCCGAGCACGGAGAGCGCGTCGGCCACCGAGCAGCCCGCCTCGCGCGCGACCGACTCGGTGTCGTGCGCACCTCGCCCGCGCAGGGCGTCCATCAGCCGTGTCCCGGGCCCCGAGGGTTCTGCCGCTTCGACGCCCTGGTCTCGCACGCCCAGCAGTTCGAGGACGTCGGCCGTCGAGGTCACGCACGTCGCCGCGTACTCGCGGAGGAGACGGTGACAGCCCGCGGACGACGCACTCGTGACCGGTCCGGGAACCGTTCCCAGGGGGCGACCGAGCGCGGCCGCGTGCCCCGCGGTGTTCAGCGAACCGGAGCGAGCGCCGGCCTCGACGACCACCGTCGCGGCCGTCGACGCCGCGATCAGCCTGTTGCGCTGGAGGAATCGCCATCTCGTAGGTGTGGTGCCGGGCGGCACCTCCGTCACGACGGCGCTGCCCGGTGTCGCGATGATGCGGTGCAGCAGATCGGAGTGGGCGGTCGGATAGAGGCGATCGGCGCCGCCTGCGAGGAACGCGACAGTATGGCCGCCCGTTCCCAGGGCGGCGCGGTGCGCGACCGCATCGATCCCGAAGGCGCCGCCCGAGACGACGAGCACCCCGCGGTCGGCGGTTCCCGCGGCGAGCTCGGCGGCGACGTGCTCGCCGTAGCCGGTCGCAGCCCTCGCTCCGACGAGTGCGAGCCGGCGGGGCGTCACGAGGGCGGCGGAGTCGCCGCGAATCCAGAGGACGAGCGGTGCATGGGGACCGAGGTCGTCCAGTGCCTCAGGCCATCCACTGGAACCCGGCACCAGCAGGTGCGCATCGAGCCGGTGGGCGATCTCGAGTCGTCGGCGGAGGAGCGCGCGGTCCACGCGGGGCCGCCACCGTCCGAGACCAGCGGAGAGTGCACTCAGCTCGAGTGGCGGCTCCTCGCTCGTCGCCAGGATGTCGGCGGCGGACGATGTGGTGATCACGTGGGCGAGGGCCGCGGCAGCCCCGATGCCGTCGATCAGCGTCGCGGCGACCGCGTCTCCCGGCTCGGCGAGCGAGCTCCAGGCGGCACGGGCCAGCGCCACGATCGGATCCACCTCGGATCCCTCAGTGAGCAGCGGACGGACCGCGCGGATCTCGGTCCGGTCGAAGAGCTCGGTGGTGCGCATCACGCCGCACCTCCCCGCAGCACCAGGGCCCGGCCGAGGTGCGACGCCGTCGGTCGATCGACGTCGTCGAGGTCGGCGAGCGTCCAGCCCAGGCGGAGGACGCGGTCGTAGCCGCGCATCGTCACGAGCCCTCGCTCGAGTGCGCGGTCGAGCACGCGCGACTCGGAGGCGGACGGGCGGTGCTCGCCCGAGCGGAGCCAGCTGCCGGCGACCTCGGCGTTGGTCGACCAGGGCGTCCTGCGCAGCCGCTCGGCGGCGCGACCGCGGGCCGCGACGACGCGGGCTCGCGCCTCGGCGGTCGTGAGGCCGGGCTCGTCGCGACGGGCCGCCAGCTGGGCGGCTCCGATCCTCCGGACCGTGAGCCGGATGTCGACCCGGTCGAGCAGCGGACCGCTCAGCCGGGCGAGGTACCGACGACGCAGCGCGGGAGCGCAGGTGCAGGTCTCCCCCGGGATGCCGTGCCGCCCGCAGGGGCACGGGTTCGCCGCGAGCACGAGCTGCACCCGGGCCGGGAACTCCGCGACGGCGTTCGCGCGGTGGATGCGGATGACCCCGGACTCGAGCGGCTGACGGAGCGCATCGAGCGCCACCGCCGAGAACTCCGGAGCCTCGTCGAGGAAGAGGATGCCCCTGGTGGCGCGCGCGACGGCGCCCGGACGGATGCGTCCGCTGCCGCCTCCCACGATCGCCGCGGGCGACGCGGAGTGGTGCGGGCTCTCGAACGGCGGCCGCCGAACGAGGTCCCCGCCGGTCGGTTCGCCGGTCAGCGAGCGCATGCACGTCGCCTCCAGCGCCGCCTCGTCGTCGAGGTCGGGCAGGATGCCGGGCAGCCGTGACGCGAGCATCGTCTTGCCCGCGCCGGGCGGCCCGAGCAGGAACACGTGGTGACCGCCCGCCGCCGCGGCGATCATCGCCTCCGCCGCCTCCTCGTTGCCGATCACATCGGAGAAGTCGAGCCGCGACTCAGCCCGGATCGGCGGCGCCGATACTGACGCCTCTTCGGGCAACACCGGCACCTCCCACTCCGCGCCGTGCCAGACCGCGGCCGCCGCGAGCGAGGACACCGCGATCACCTCCACGCCGTCGACGAGCTCGGCCTCGAGCCGGTCGTCGGAGGGGACCATCACCCGTCGCCGCCCCTCGCGCGCCGCCGCGAGCACCGCGGGCAGCACCCCCGGCACCGACCGCAGCCGGCCGTCGAGACCCAGCTCGCCCATGTGCACGACCGACGCGACCGACTCCGCGTTCACCTCCCCCAGCGCCGCCAGCGCCGCGAGCCCGATCGCGAGATCGAACGCCGACCCGTGCTTCGGCATCGCCGCCGGCGACAGGTTCACGGTGATCTTGTACTCCGAGATCACTGAACCGGAGTTGATCGCCGCCGACCGCACCCGCTCCTTCGCCTGCGACAGCGCCGCATCCGGCAGCCCGATGATCACCATCCCCGGCGTCCCGTCGGCCGAGTGCGCCTCCACCCCGACCACCGCGCCCGTGAAGCCCACGAGCCCGACCGACGACGTCCTCCCGATGCCCATCACGCCACCGCACGCAGATGACGCACCTGCGTCGGCACACCCTCGGGCGCGATGATTCCCACGGCGTCGATCCGCAGGTGCCGCGACCGCTCGTGATGCTCGTGCGCCCACGCGTACGCCAGCCGCCGCAGCCTCTGCGCCTTCGCCCGCGTGATCGCCTCGACCGGCAACCCGAATCGGCTCGAGGACCGCGTCTTCACCTCGACCACCACCAGCGCCGCACCCTCACGCGCCACGATGTCGAGCTCACCCTCCCGAACCCGCCAGTTGCGATCCAGGATCTCGAACCCGTGCGCCTTCAAGTGCTCCGCCGCGATCTCCTCGCCACGCCGCCCCAACTCGTCCTTGTCCATGCAGAACCTCCCGCACGAACCGTCCCGCAACGGAGGAGTACTGAGGAGGGGACACCCTCCAACCTGTGGAGAGTTCCACCGGAGGGTCCGTGGGGAGGACAACTAGACGCCCGCCGCCCGGCTCCGCTAGCCGGTCGCCAGGCGGCTACGAAGCGCCTTAGTCGTGTTAGGGGCTAGTTGGGGCCGAACCGGTCGCGCTGACCTGGTACTCCCCGACAGACGAAGACTGACCACTCACGGTGTTCCAGAGGATGGTGCCGCTAGAGACATCCGGTGTTGAGTCGAAGCGCACCGTCCTCTGCGTCCATGGACTGGACACGTCAGCAGCCTGAATCGAGCTGCGTGCGAGTACAGCCCCTTGGACGCCAGCGGAGTCGTCACAGATCTTCACCAGCACGGTGCCCCGGGTGGCCCGCGTCGAGCGCATGCGTACGTCCGCGCGGGTGATCTGATCGTTTTCGGTGCTTGTGAGCTTCTGAGAGATCGCCTGCGAGCCGGGAACCGTCAGGATGGATGCTGAAGCGGTCGATGAGACGGACGCGTTCTGTGCCTCTCCTATGGGCACTGTGTAGTGGCCGAGCCCGCGGCGGGTATGGTGGCGACCGATCTTGACGAACCGAGCGTCGAACGCTGCGGAAAGCTCGGCGATTGAGATGTCGTCGTTGTCCTCGTGAGTGTTGACGCCGTCCTTGAAGCTGATCGCCTTCGTCTGCCCCTTGGCAGAGGTGAGTGCGGTGCCCGAAGCGGGACCTAACCACGTCGGCCTCGAAGCGATGACTTGCCGACGCGGAACTGGCGTAGGCCGTAGCGCTGGAGCATGTCCTCGGCGAGGTCCTCCACCTTGCGCTCGTGGAGCGAGGCGATGTCGAAGTTCTCGCGATGGCGCTCGACGCCAGCAAGGCCACCCTCGACGAGGACGTTGCTGAACTCCTCAGGGATGAGCGGAGCTGCGTCGTCTTCCAGGCGCGGTGCTGCCACGCGGTAGCGAAGACCGATCGTGTAGTCGAGATCGAGTGGACGGTCCCAGTAAAGCTCGCCTGCGTAGTCCGTGTAGGTCGACGGCATGCCGGCTGCGTTGGTGTCGGGGACTGCGTTGCGCTCGAAGAACGCGCTCGGCTCGACGACCTCTGGCTGACCGTGCGTCGCGGGTGAAGCGACGCTGCTCAGGACGACCTGCAAGATCTCTTGGTGGCCGATGTCGTACGCGAAGGTCGTGGAGTCGGCGTAGAGCGTCTCGACCAGGCGTGCCTCGGTAAGCGGGAAGCGGTGTCGCCCCAGCACTTCGTCCTGGGTGCCCTGGAGGTAGCCCCGGACCAGGTCGCGGCTGAACGAAGAGTCTTTCGCCCGTGCGATTACTTTGTCGATGAGTGTGGACACGTTGTAGTCGGCCATGTTGTTCCCGCGCGACTCGTCCTAGTTGTTTCTAGGATAACAAATCCGATTGCAGCTGCCTAGATCTCGTGTACGATGCGGCCATGCCGTGGCCCTTCAAGCGTAAACCACCCTTGCCGAAGTACATGCAACGACAGCCGCGTCAGGCTCCTACTTGGCTCAAGTCCGGACTAACGCTCGCGCTTGGAGCAATTCTTGCCATCGCTGCCGGCGGCGTGCAGTCTTATATAAGCGGCGATCTCGAATCGGACCGCAATCGAGAGGAGTTTGTCAGAGAGCAACGGGTCCTCGCATACTCAGATTTCCGCGCCGCACTACAGCAGCAAGACTCGCTCGTGAGGCAGCTACTACAAAAGGCGAGCAGAAGCTCGGCTTACTCCCTAAACGACTATGAAACCGATCTCGTACAACTACAAGAGGCTTCGGATAACCTCGATTCTACTGCTGCGCAGATCGGAATGATTGGAAGCGATGAGACTTCTCAAGCTACCAATAGCGCTGTGTTTGCTCACGCAATTTCCTTTGACTCGGTTCGAGATGTATTACTCGACGCAACCACCGAATCTCCTCGGATTAAGGATAGGACGTTCTTTTCAGACGTAACCTACGCACTGGCTTGCTATTCTGAAAGCTCAGCAACGTTCAACGCGCACGCCCGCGCCGACCTCACCGGCGAAGACTACCAAGGCTCCTGGTCCGTTACAGACTGTCCGGAAATCTATTTAGCGGACGTGAGTTCGGATTAATACAAGAAAAGGCACTCAGTTGTGCACGGGCATCGTTGCCTCGTACGGCACCTTCGCGATGCGCTTGTCCTCCTGCGCCCGCCGCATGGCTGAGCCGAAGTATGCACCAGCGACGGGGCTGTCCCACGAGCAGTAGTACTCCTGGTCGACGAAGGCATTGGCCTCCTCCTCGCTCTGACCACGCGCCAGGAAGCGTGCCACCGCACCAGCACGGATGCGTTCCATCTGCTCGGGCTTGAAGACGTTCGTCTCAGTTACGGGCAGGATCGACACGTAGACGGTCGGGTCCTTCTTCCACGCCTCGAGCATGCCCTTGGCGGCGCTGTCGCCGTTGCTGGTCATGTTGACGATGAGGATCCCGCCGTTGGCCTCCAGGATCGGCTCGATGATGTCGATGACGCTGGGGTCCATCGCCTGGAACTCGGACAGCACGAAGAGCTTAGAGTTGCCACCGCGGAGGCGACCCGGCTTGTGCGCTGAGATGATGCGGATCGAGCCGCCTGTGATCAGTTCGATGCGCTTGAGCGAGTCGTTCAGCCCGTCATCGTTGGCGTGCCGGCGGACGCGTAGGTCCTCGGGCACGAAGTCGGTGAAGCGCAGGCCGTCGTTGGTGTAGCTCTCCCAGAGGTTGTCGCGGCTCATGTCGCTCGTCGGGAACGCGTACTTGGTGGTCATCGGCTGCTCGGCAGTACGCTCGATCGCCATGTTCCAGTTGGTCATGTCCTTGCCAGCACGGCGGTGCCAGTTGAAGACGAAGTTGCGGTAGCTCTTGCCCTTGTGCGCACCCGTGCCGTGGAACGCATCCCAGGCGTCCTCCTGGTAGTAGCGCTTCTTGTAGATGTGCGGGAGCTTGATCTCTACCGCCACGAGCTAGTCCTCGCTGCGTGTGATGACAGTAACCGTCTGGTCGCTCTTCTCGGCAACCTCGGCGCGGTCCACGTAGTCGTGCTTCGCGAGCATCAGCTTGGTGATCGTCGCGTTGAAGCGGCCGTAGAGGCCACCGTTGATGAGGCGGTGCGCTTGGATCTGCATTACACGGTCAAAGATGTGGGAAAACTCCTTGCCCATCGGAGTGTCAATCTCAGCCCACGCGTAAAGCGTAGTGCGATCGATGTCGAGGTAGAGACCAGGACCCTCACGAGTAGGTAGCTCCGCAATGCATTGATCAGCGTAGCGTGCGGCGCGGTCTAGCATTTTTTGCGTCAGTTTAGTGGGTCTTGCCATATGCCTTTGTTATAACACATCATCATACTTTGGTATGGACGAAGCATGGCGGTGCGTCTTGCGATGCACGCGCTCCGGCATGTACTTCAGGGTGTCAAGATGACGCACCCAATGCACACCATGACTGTCGGCAAACTCTAGAAAAAACTCGGATAGCTCGTGCTCTTCTTTGTATATCAGTTCAACACTGCGAGACGAGTCCTTGAGAATGGGGCCATCTTCCCCGCGCACGGTGTACGGATTCTGATGGCTGTCGCGTCGAGCGTGCACAGGAATGTAGGAGGTCTCTGAGATGTCTTCCGGTCCGGCCACGCTCGCCCAGATAATCGGTTCTGTCCCGGAGTTGTGGACGTTGACCGTCAGCTTCCACTCAAGAACTCCGATGTTCGTCAGGTGCCTCGTGATGTTGATTTGAGTCCACGAAGCGAAGGCATCCGCGGGTCTTCTTCTCGACCTCGTCCGATCGTCAAACAAGAGTTTCAGACCGAGGCCGAATGCGGCGAGAGTTCCAACCCCGCTCACCCAGTCAGCAACGCTTCCCCATTCAATCACAGCTCACCCGTCCGCTTCTGCTCTCGCATGTTTGCGACAACCCTCTGTCGGTGGAGTTCCATCCTCACATCGAAGAGCTTCGCCTCCAGCCAGCTCATCTGCCGCTGCTTTGTTCTCCACGCCTCTAGCCACCGTCGCGAATGGTACGAACCATCCTTCAGACGGCGGTGCCACCTACGACCGTTCCCGTCTGAAAAGCTGATGACGGGGTCGTACTTCTCGGGATGAATTGATTCGTCAATAGAAGTCATCTTGGACTCCCCTGGCTCGAGCACGAGATCCATCACAGGAAGGCTAACTGGCGCAATGCTCTCGTACCGATATTGATCCTGGTCGTCGAAATAGCCGACTGAGGCAGAGTAGATAGGTGAGTCGCCAGTGTTGTGCGCGATAATCTCGAAGGTTGTAATCTCCGTATCGACATCCTGTGCAAGATGAGAGACGACGCGGAACCGCTCAGCGAGGGCTCTCTTCTTCTCGGCAACATCGCGCCTCCAGAGGTAGGCACCGCCGATGAAAGTGGCAGCTGTGGCGGTCGAACCGACCCACTCTGCCCATGACCCAAGTTCCATGCCCGGAGCCTAGCGTTGACCTCCGACGACGTAGTCCAGCAGCTCCTTGGCATGGCAGCGCGTGCACCCTCGCACCACGAAGTGAGCCGAGCCGTGGAACCGAGCGTTCTCGACCACTACCGTCTGCTTGAACGAGGCCCACGTGTGCATGCATCCGTTGGCCTTGGTACGAGACGCCACCCGAGCCTGCGACGCAGCCCTGACCCGAGCGTGCAGCTCAGCGCGGAGGGTGTCGAGGTCCCTGGGGCTCTGACCTACCACCACGTGTTCTCCTTGAACACCGTGCCGTAGTTGTTGGTGCAGTGTCCGGTGCAGGACCAGTACGCGGCGGCAGCCACCCATGAGCCGTAGCGCTCACGCATGTAACCCGTGAACCAGTCGTCCTGGCAGGCGTAGTCGGTCAATGAACACGGGAGCTTGCTGCACGGGAGGGCCTGGCCGATCCCGCACGCACCAGACGACGGGTTGATCGCGTCTGGACGGTTGCCGCTCTCGTGCTGGTAGACGAACGCCTTGGCCTCCGCTTCAGCGTCGATGGCCGGCGCTGCTGTTGAGACAGAGGCTGTGAGCTCGTCTGAGGCCTGCTGGGGCTCGGTGAGCGCTTCAGGTGGTTCTGGTGCCGTCTGGATGATGGGCGCGGTAGAGACGGCTTCTACTAGCGTTGCTCTAAAGACCCTGCGGCGACCGCTTGCTCGATCTGGCTCACGTTGTGTGAACGGAGGGTCCAGCCGGTGATGATGCCAGCGAGGGCGAAGGTCATGATGGCGACGATGAACCATGGGAGCGAGACGCTCAACGCAATGGTTCGAGGCTTTTTTGGTAGGGATGGTTCTTGTGTGTTGGTAGTGCTCATATTCAATTTTCCTTGCTTATCCATAGTCCGGGAATTTCCGGACTATGGATTTTATTACTTTAGTTGTGCTTACTTGACTATTACGAACGTGATCTTATTGGGTGCTCGGTAGTCTGTGATTGCTATTAGGTTAGTCATGTTGGTGTTTCCTGTTTATTTGACTGTCTTTAGTTAAACACAAGCGTTACATAAAGTCAATACTATTTATGTGCGATATGGTGCTTCGCTGGCATATACCTTCACAAACCTCTTGAAGCCCAAATCGTTATCGAGCGCCATTCTGATTCCAAACACGGTTTCACTGGTTGCTCCGGGACCGAGAATTACTTCTCGGAGAGGATAGAATCCGTCCGCATCAACAGGCCAAGCCAATGACTTGTATCCCATGATTCCTCGCCGACCGTTGCGTACCTCCATCCGCTCACTCTCGACCGAGCCAATTAGCCGGATCTCTCGCTCTTCTGCAAACGCCTTATGCTTCAAGACGGGAGACTCCCATCCAACCTCGCTTCCGATGGCGTCATACACACGGAGCCAGTGCGGGTCCTCGTTGTAAGCTCCAGTTCGAATTCTTGCAAGAGCCCGACTAATAATGCCATTCATCAAATCGCTGGCAGTACCAGCATCGTAGATACACTCGCGGAGCTTCCACTGGTATATGTCCTCAAACATGGACCGGTCAAATCCGAGGGCATAGCCTTGGCCGGGACCGGTGTATCCACGCCACTGACTCAGGGAGTCAGGGTCTGAGGAGAACGAGACGATGCAGTTGCCGTGGTAAGGCATGTTGTCCAAGTACTCGGCTGCGTGTAGCATCCCGATAACGACGTCATCATTCTCAGGTTTCTGAGCTTCAAGCTGAAGCGCCGTAGACATGAGTCGGTGAAACTGAAGCAGCTCTTCCGTGTCATTCAAATGAAAAGTGTGCGAAGCCCAAAACTCGCGACTCTTGAGCATCCCAAGGGCACCAGCCGCATCGGTGTAGTGCCACATGAGGTCCGAGGGGACAGGACCGGTCCGCGTCTCCAGCTCGTACATGCGCTCGACGCTACATGTCAGACCCGTCGCACCGCATTTGCCCACACCCACGCATCGAGCTTCGTGCCGTTCGACATGCTCCACTCGATGTGCACCGCTCGGTCGGTCCACTCCACCGCGAACGCGTCGGTGATGACGGGCTGCTCCTGGAAGCGCACCCAAGCCCGCACGGGAACAGCCGGCCCTCGACGGATCGGATGGTTGGCTTCGTCGAGCTCAGCGGGCGTGAGGGACACGGGCTCAGGCCTGACCGCCGCCTCCGACACGCGCTGCTGCGTCATACGGTCGTAGTGGTCCTCGTAGCGTCGGTTCGATCCCATGGCGTCAGACGGTAGTCGAACGTATGTTCGAACGCGAGCGAATGCGGCGTGTCCTACGGTGGTGCCATGACAACGGCAGAGACGGTCAACGCGTTCCTTCCCCTGCTGTCGATCCCGCTCTTCACAGCAGCCGTTGTCGCCCTCGTACCAATTGCGATACCGACGATCCGTTGGAACCGACGCCTCAAGAACGAGCTTGCGGTGCTGAAGGATCTCCCGGACGGCGAGCAAAAGGATCGCTTTGAAAGACGCATCGTGGCACAGGCCAAGCGGCTCAACGATTACCACGAGCTGATTCCAATCCACGAGAAGGTTCTCACTTGGGTCTCAGTACCCGTGTTTGTCGGACTCACAACTATTACCGCCTTGCAGTGGGACGCGTTTGGCGAATTCTCGATCCTCGATAATCTTCTGACGGCTCTTGTGATACTCATCGGTTTTGCGGCCACTTTGGGAGCGTTCACCGGACGTACTTCTGGGCTTATGAATGGAGAAGCGTACCGCGCTTACATGCGAAACGAAATAAAGGGCATGAAACGTCAGACTGCCAGAAGAACCGCGCGTCGTAGGCTCAGGGGCATGAAGAAAGCAGAAAAGCGTGCCAACGCAAACAGACCCACTGTCGAGCGCGTAACAGGCTCGGGGAGTTAGTACTGAAGCATTCCCTTAGTGGGGTGCAGTCGGTCGGTTCTTCAAGGATAGCTTGAGTAGCAACTCCCTCATGATCAGTTGAGCACATGTTGCGCACGTTCTGAGCATGTTCTGAACCAGGTTGTGAAGGTGCGCGGGTTGTTTCCCTTTGATCCCATCAGTACAAAGCAGGCTTTACGATAGCCGAAACACACGCTCCAACTAACGACTGGATTGCGACTTTGAGTCAGTTCTTCTCTGTACCGACTATTTCGTCGAAGAATGGTATTGACTATTTAGAACATAAGCGCATAATGAGAAGCAGGTAAGACGCGGGACACCAAATAGGTCCGACAGCGATCCGCCAGAACTCATCAACTTAAATACCGAAGGGGGACGCATAAAGGATATTCACACATGGAAGAGCAGAACAACTGGCGCATATACAAGAAGCAGCACGGACGCCAGCAGATCAAGGCTAGCGACAAATGGGAACCAGCACTCCGCCAGGCGTTGCAGGACCTCGCAGACAGCGAGACACAGCGCTTAGGTAGGAAGATCTCGGTCTCAACCGTCGTCAGCAACCTCATGACACGCAACGGTGCGTTCGCGATCGAGAAGCGCAAGGAGCTTCGCAAGAACTATTTACAACTGAAGAAGGAGAACACCAATGACAGCAGAAGGGAGCATCGAGGGCAGTAAGCTCGCCGCCGCACTAGTCGGCTTCCGAGCGGACGTGCCCGTAGTCAAGCGCAACGCCACTGGTCAGGCTGGCTCACGCACGTACAAGTACGCCGACCTGGCCACAGTAGAAGAGACGGCTCAGCCGCACTTGGCGAAGCACAGGCTCGCAGTAACGCAGCCGATCGACACCGGTGAGGACGGCTTCAACTACCTCCGCACCGTGATCCGACACGAGTCTGGTGAGCGAGAGGAATCGAGGATTCGCATCCCGCTGGAAGGCGTAACGCCTCAGCAAGCAGGGTCGGTCATCACCTACTACCGTCGCTACGCGTTCACCACGAACCTTGGCATTGCCGTGGAGGGTGAGGACGACGACGGGGACGCAGGCAATGACGCAAAGCTACCGGCCGTTCGAACACCCGCAGCATCATCGAACAAACCAGCGACGGAGAAGCAGCTCAACCTCATCGGGACCCTAGCCATGCGAAAGGGCAAAGACGAGGAGTGGTATCTGGCCGCGCTTGAGAAGGTTCGAAACAGTGCCGACGCCTCAGCAATAATCAACAAGCTGAGCGAGCTTGAGGACGCACAGTAATGCAGGTCTTCGAGTACTACAGCGACCGCGAAGGGTGAAGAGGGCGAGGCCGCGCCAGCACCCGATGCCGAGCCCGAGCAGCCGATGGTGGTGCGCCGATTCAAGGTGGTGCGAGCGCTGTTCCACTACGCCCAGGTGGCCGGCGAGGGTGGTCTACCACCGTACGTGCCGCCCAACTGGGACGAGACACGAGCCCTCGAGACACTCGACATCACTGAGGAGCCGTTCGCGCTCTACAACGGCAACATCATGGGCTACTCGTACGACCGGACCATCGCCGTCTCCCCCGTTGCGCCGTACCCGTTCAAAACGAAGATCCACGAGCTCGGCCACGTTGAGCTTGGGCACACCGGGGACGCTCCCGACGAGGAAGAAGAGCCGGGAACCATGCACCAGGGCATCGGTGAGTTTCAAGCGGAGTCCACCGCGTACCTGACGTTGCATCAGCTAGGTGCCGAGGACCAGATGAACGCGAGCGAGAGCCGCGCCTACGTGCAGCACTGGCTACGCGGAGGTGAACCGTCCGAGGTTGATGTCCGCCAGGTCTTCAGCGCTACGGATCGGATCGTTAGAGCCGGGCAAGAGCCAAGGGAAGAATAGCATTGACCGACTTAAGCAGAAATGCGAATATCAGAGTGTCCCGCAAGACAAACGGCGGTGAGCGTCAATATCGTGGCAGACGTTTCATGTGCTCAACGTAACAAGCACAGCCGCCTCGCACCTTTCACAACCGGATCAACGACAGACATGCACGCAACAAGCGTGAGAGAAGTACGCTAGGTCAAAGTTTAGGCCGATGACGGCGGAGTACCGAGAGGTCCCGCACGGGCGATCCTTCGTCCGATAACCGTCCCCACTGTGAGGTGCAAGTCCTCACCTCGCGAGGCAGTCGTTGAGCCGTCTGGCTCGTTCGCCGTCGCCGCCCATGTTGAGAGGCGGGGACAGGACGGTCCAGACGGGCGCGCGATTTCAGGCGTCCCCCTGATCGTGCGCTTCAGCCAGTGGTCGACCAGGCAACTACCCACCGTCTCGTCGACCTCCTAGTTCCGCGCATACCTCGCAGGTGCGTGGAACTAGGAGGACACAGCAATACCAATCCACTCCCCCATCCTCAGAGCCGGCCGTCGTGCGTAGGGCGATGCTGCCCAACAGCGAGTCTGTGATCCAGCAGCGCGTCTGCCTCTATCTGGCCACGCACTACCCGGACGTCATCTTCCGCTCCGACTTCGCGTCGGGCCTGAAGCTGTCGATCGCGCAGGCGTCGCTCCACAAGAGGCTCCAGTCAAGCAGGGCGTGGCCAGACCTGCACATCGTCGAGCCGCGCGGTGAACACGCTGGCCTCTTCATCGAGCTCAAGCGCGAGGGTGTCGTCGTCTTCAAGCAAGACGGAACGCTGCGCGCTGACGAGCACCTCAAGGAGCAGGCGGCGATGCTCGCTTCACTACGGGCGCGTGGGTACCGAGCTGAGTTCGCGATCGGCTACGACGCGGCCGTGGCGTTGATCGAGTCGTACCTCTCTTAATGCGGCTGGAACTGCACGCCCAACCGGACGTGCTGACCACCCACGATCACTAGGAGACCTCGTGACCAAGGCCATCGTCCTGCCCGCAACGGACGCCCCGTACCTCGTCGACCTCAACAGCGCAGCGGACATCCACGCACTCGTCGAAGGCTGGTTCGAGATCCTCGATCTCGCCACACCGGACGCGACGCTCTGGATCAACGACGAAGCAGCGATCGACGGCAAGAGCTGGAACAAGCACGCGATGTGGCTGCTCGTCGTTCACTCCGTACACCCGACCACGAACCCGTTCCTTCGCGGAACCATGGTGCTCACCGGACCCATGAGCACCAACGAGGACGGACTGTCAGATGTTGACGACTACTACGTCGATCTGATGTTCCCGTCGAAACGGCTGACGGTGCACGTGCAGCGAGCGAACAGCGACGAGTGGATCGACATGCGCATGCCGTTCGACACGTGGCGTTCTGCGTACAACGCTGCGCTGAATGTGCAAGGCGCGCACGAAGACATCACGAAATTTAAAGTTGTACCAAAATGATCGTGGGGAGCCCCGCAGCGTATTTTGCTGCGGGGTTTTCTAACTGTAGAACTTATTCACTGTAAAACGTTGAGCTCGTAATCAACCTTGATTTGTATCCAGCGATCTCGTTTTACACCGCCTACGTAAACTAATCGCGACACTTAGTCAAGACTCAGCTCGAACTCGCCTTGGATTGGCCTTCCATAAGCGGGGCATAGGTGCTAGAGTCCTACTTGTCTCTTCGAACAGAAGGGCCGGCCATCCTCTCGGACGGCCGGCCCTTTTTGTGACCGCAAGTTCCCGCTTGCGACCCACCTTGCAATATCTACGCAAAATCCCTAGGAGGACTTCACATGCTGAAGTTTACACGAAAAATTAAAAACTCGCAGGGCGAGTCTACAACGACGAAGTTCTCGATTACAACCTCGTTCGTCGTTCAAGGCCTGGCTGCATTCGGTACGTTCCTCGTGATCGTGATGCAGTACTGGCCGTTCTAAATGAAGGGGCCCCTACCACCGGCGAGCCTTCGGGTCGCTCAAGCTGGTAGTAGGGGCGTCGGTGGACCGTTCAGGAGCCAGGCTTGTAGCCCTTGCGACGACCCTTGAGGCCGTCAGCGTTCTCCAGGACGGCGCTGATGTTCGGAGCGAGCTTGTTGAACTCGGCCACGGAGACGACCATCTCGGTCGTCTCGCCGTTGCGGATCTCCAGCGCCACCAAGTTGCTGGCGGGCTTCAGATCCTTGACCTCAGACGGAAGCGCGTCGAACTGCTTCGGCTCGTCGAGGTCGGGGTGGCTGCGGACGACAATCGTTACGATCTCGTCCTCGGTCGCTTCGGCCCCGGTGAGGTCCGAGACCCTGATCTGGCGGAACCCCATGGGGATCGCACTCCTTTTTGTCGGTGGTCTTCACGGGATGTGTCGACCTGCCACTAGTAAGAAGCATGCGCGCTAGATCGTAAACCGTAGAAATTACAACAGACTTAAGGATCTCTGTTTGAGACAATAGATGTACACATGCAAGACCAGTTCGACCTCACCACTTACGTCAGCGAATCCACTCAAGCGAGCGCTGTTCCGTTGATGGTCGAAAACCGCGACGTACTTGCCTCGATCGCGACGATGGTTTCGAAGCGTCGAAATCAGACCCCCGCGTCTAACTAGCCCTCGTCAGGGGTGCTCTGCTCTTCGGCTTTCGCCCTTCGAGCATCACGCTTCTTTCTGTACGTCAGCATCGTGGTGGCATCGGCCTGGGCGCCGTCGTGCCCAAAAGTACGCAGACCGTGGTGAAGCGGGTCGGTCCACTTGTCGGTGTTCTTCTTAATTGCAACTACAGCTTCAGCTAGCTCATTCAGTCCCTTGCGGGTTATCCAACTCTGGTGCATGTAGACGTGCCAGTCCAGAACGACTTCGGTCGTCAATTTCTCGTTGTCGATCCCGTCGTAGGTGATCGTGCCCGTGTGGCGGTGCGGCAGACCTGCCTGATGGCGCTCAAGGTGCGCATCCCAGAACGTCCGATACTCCTGACCCGGCGCGAGCGCCGGAATGAAGTGCGGGAACATGAGGAACTCGGGCTCGCCATTGTTGCTCGTCTTCAGGTCAGAGTCCGTCTCGAAGCTGACGTTGCGCGCTATCGTCTGCCCGTAGTTACGGATAACGAGGTCCATGAATCCTTGAAGGTACGGCACCGGCTCCATGGAAACGACCACGTACGGCTGAGACCGAGCACGGTCAAGATCCGCGGTCAGTCTTCGCGCCTCGCGGGCTTCCTTCACCTGCCGCGCTCCAAAGATCCACGCAACGACGAAGGCTGCTGCTGCCACGAGGCCAGTGCCGAGTGTCGACCATGCGGACAGCGCGTCGAGGGCGGCTGAAGTCTGGTCGGGTGTCATAGGTGCATCCTGCCAGGGACCTCCGACACAGCTCTCGCAGGAGCGGACAGCGTGGTGTACTTTGCAGCTCCACGCCTCGTCGAGGAAGAGGATCCCCCTGGTGGCGCGCGCGACGGCGCCGGGCCGGATGCGTCCGCTACCGCCTCCGACGATCGCCGCGGGCGACGCGGAGTGGTGCGGGCTCTCGAACGGCGGCCGCCGCACGAGGTCACCGCCGGTCGGTTCGCCGGTCAGCGAACGCATGCACGTCGCCTCCAGCGCCGCCTCGTCGTCGAGGTCGGGCAGGATGCCGGGCAGCCGCGACGCGAGCATCGTCTTGCCCGCGCCGGGCGGCCCGAGCAGGAACACGTGATGCCCACCCGCGGCCGCAGCGATCATCGCCTCCGCCGCCTCCTCATTGCCGACCACGTCGGAGAAGTCGAGCCGCGACTCCGCCCGGACCGGCGGCCCCGGCACCGCCGCCTCCGCGGGAAGCACCGGCACCTCCCACTCCGCTCCGCGCCAGACCGCGACCGCCGCGAGCGAGGACACCGCGATCACCTCCACCCCATCGACGAGCTCGGCCTCACAGGGAGATGGATCTCGATATGCCGCCTGCGGCGGCTACTCGACCAGCAGACAGCTATTCGATCAGCCCGGATAGTGCACGCCGTGGCTCAGGAGCGACGAAGTCGTCCTACTCGTCGAGCGCCAGCTCCTTGGGCAGCTCGAACTCCTTGCGGGAGAGCTCCTCGACGTTGACGTCCTTGAAGGTCAGCACGCGGACGGACTTCACGAAGCGGTCGGAGCGGTAGACGTCCCAGACCCACACGTCGCGCATGGTCAGCTCGAAGTAGAAGTCGTGCTCGGTGTCGCGGCGGACCAGCTCGACCTCGTTCGCCAGGTAGAACCGGCGCTCGGTCTCGACGACGTACGAGAACTGCGAGACGACGTCGCGGTACTCCCGGTACAGTGCCAGCTCGACCTCGCGGTCGTAGTCCTCGAATTCGTCCTCATCCATCGTCCGACAATCCTACGCCGGTGCGGAGGCGGCCTCCGCCGCGACGGCCTCGCGCGACTTCGACAGCCAGGTGACGCGGTGCAGCGGGGACGGGCCGACGCGCTCGAGGCCCGCCCAGTGCGCGGCGCTGCCGTACCCCTTGTTGCTGTCCCACGCGTAGTCGGCGAAGTCGTCGTGGTGGCGCACCATCTGGCCGTCGCGGCCGACCTTCGCGAGCACGGAGGCGGCCGAGACCGACGCGCAGTCGCGGTCGGCCTTGATCCGGGTCACGATCGTGAGCTCCGACGCCCAGGGGCCGAGAGCGGGGCTCAGCCAGTCGTGCTTGCCGTCCAGCAGCACGACGGCGGTGGCGAGATCCACGCCCTGGTCGACCAGGCGCTCGATGCCGCGCGAGGCGGCGCGGGCGAGTCCGGCGATGATCCCGGTCTCGTCGATCTCGTCGGCGGAGGACTCGCCGATGGCCCAGCCCGAGACCCACTTCACGACGCCCGGGAGCAGCGCCTCGCGGCGCGCGGGGGCCAGCAGCTTGGAGTCGCGCAGTCCCTCCGGGAACCTGCCGCAGCGGCGGCCGATGGAGACGACTCCCACCGAGACGGGACCTGCGATCGCGCCGCGGCCGACCTCGTCGCAGCCGATGACGCTCTCGTAGCCCTGGCGGAACAGCCGGCGCTCGATCGTGAGGGTGGGGTCGGCGACGACCACCTAGCCCTCGCTGCTCTCGGTGTCGTCGGAGCTCTCCTCCGAGGCCTCGCTGTCGACGCCCTGGAACACGGACGGGTAGTCGTCGAGCCAGGCCCACTGCTCGATGGGCCAGGTGACGAGGATGGCGCGGCCGACGACGTTGTCGATCGGCACGAAGCCGCCACCGGGCTTGTCGGTGTTGTAGCGGGAGTCGGCGGAGTTGTAGCGGTTGTCGCCCATGACCCAGAGCGAGCCCTCGGGCACGGTGACGTCGAAGGGCGTCGCCGAGACGGCCTGCACGCCGTCGGGGAGCTTCACGTAGGGCTCGTCGATCGGGTTGCCGTTGATCTCGATCTGGCCGAGCGGGGTGCAGCAGGTGACGTGGTCGCCCGGCAGGCCGATCACGCGCTTGATGAGGTGGTCGTTGCTGTCGGGGGCCGTGAGGCCGACGATCGCGAGGGCGGAGTCGACGGCCGCCTGGAACGCGGGGACCTGCGGCTCGATGGTCGGCGAGAGCCAGCCGCCCGGATCCCGGAAGACGACGACGTCCCCGCGGGAGATCGGGACGACTCCGGGCACCAGCTCGTTGACGAGGATGCGGTCGTTCTCGATCAGCGTCTGCTCCATCGACGACGACGGGATGTAGAACGAGCGGATCAGGAACGTCTTCACGAGGAAGGAGACGAGCACGGCGACGACGACGATGATCAGCACATCGCGGAGGAAGAGCAGGATGCCCCGGCGTCGGCGCGGGCGGCGGGACTCCCCCGGCTCGGCGGAGTGGCGGGCGTGCTCACCGTCACCGGGGAGGCGGACCGGGGTCGTGCTGTCTGTCATCGCTGGCGTGGCCCCTCAGGTGCTTCTGGCTGCTGGGCCTCTCGGCGCGGTGTTGCTCAGCACCGTGCCTCTCAGCACGGCACGTTCCGGCGAGCGGCCGGTTGAGGTGCGACACCGGGCCGGAATCCCGAGCGGGATCGACCCCGGAAACGAGTCGAACCCCGGTCCCATTGTAGAGGGACCGGGGTTCGGGACGTCCTGTGCGGAGACCGCCTAGGAGCGCTTCTCCTTGATCTTGGCCTTCTTGCCGCGGAGGTTGCGCAGGTAGTACAGCTTCGCGCGACGCACGTCACCGCGGGTGACGACCTCGATGTGGTCGATCACCGGGGAGTGCACCGGGAAGGTGCGCTCGACGCCGACCTGGAAGCTGACCTTGCGGACCGTGAAGGTCTCGCGGACGCCCTCGTTGGAGCGGCCGATGACGACGCCCTGGAAGACCTGGATGCGCGAGCGCGAGCCCTCGACGATGTTGACGTGGACCTTGACGGTGTCGCCGGCGCGGAAGTCGGGGATGTCGGTCCGGAGGGACGCCGCATCGACGGAATCGAGGATGTGCATGGTGTATCGCTCTCCGTGCCCGCCACAGGTCGAGCACCGTTTCGTTGAATGGGAGTCGGTGCGTGCCCGCGTCTAGACGGCTCCCCTGTGGCAGAGCCTGCGCGAGGCACAAGCGCTTATTCTGTCACGCCGCGAGAGTCGGCGTCAAAGCCGGAGGCGCACCGCGTCAGAGGACGAGGGTCTGCCCGTCCTGCGGGCGCTCCGGGTCGAAGCCGTCGCCGACGACGGCCGGGTGTGCGGCCTGGGCCGACGTCGCCTCCGCGAACGCCAGGAGGGTGGCTCGCGCGTCGTGGAGGAAGCGCCACGTCGAGTGCCAGAAGGCGATGACCCCGAGCAGGACCGAGAGCAGGCCGATCGCCCAGGCTCCGGGAGGGAAGAACCCGAACGCGATCAGGGACGCGTGCCAGGCGCCGAGAGCGGCGACGTCGCCCCACGCCGGGGTCCGCGTCGGCCGCACAGTCACCCGGAAAGAGACGATGCCGGCCACGACCGCCAGGCTGACCGCCAGAATGGGGAGGGCGATGACGAGACCGAGGACGGTCCACCCGCTCGATCCCCCGAAGAGTCCGTACCCGAGGAGGATCCACAGGGGCAGGACGATCGCGGCCGGATACTGCCAGGAACCGAAAGCCCGTCGCGTGCGCATGCACCGACCGTACCCACGACCGCTGAACAACGCCTCAGCGACTCCCGAGAGGATCAGGATGATCGAGCTACGCACCCCCGCCGAGATCGAGGAGATGCGCCCCGCCGGCCGTTTCGTCGCCGAGGTCCTCCGGGCGACGGCTGCCGCCGCCGGAGTGGGTGTGAACCTCCTCGAGCTCGACCGCCTCGCCCACGACATGATCCGCAGCGCCGGCGCCGAGTCGTGCTACATCGACTACCACCCCTCGTTCGGCGCCAGCCCGTTCGGCAAGGTGCTCTGCACCTCGGTCAACGACGCCGTGCTGCACGGCCTGCCGTTCGACTACCGGCTGCGCGACGGCGACCTGCTGACCCTCGACTTCGCGGCGTCCGTCGACGGCTGGGTCGCCGACTCCGCCCTGAGCATCGTCGTCGGCACTCCGCGCGCCGAGGACCTCGCCCTGATCGACACGACGACCCGCGCGCTCGACGCCGGCATCGCCGCCGCACGTCCGGGCGGCAAGATCGGCGACATCTCGGCCGCGATCGCCGCCGTGGCCCGCGCCGAGGGTCTCTCGATCAACACCGACTTCGGCGGGCACGGCGTCGGACGGACGATGCACGGCGACCCGCACATCGCGAACGACGGACGCGCCGGCCGCGGCTACCCGCTGCGCCCGGGCCTCGTGGTCGCCATCGAGCCGTGGTTCCTGCAGTCGACCGACAAGATCTTCACCGACAAGGACGGCTGGACCCTCCGCAGCCGCGACGGCTCGCGCGGGGCTCACATGGAGCACACGATCGCGATCACCGAGACGGGCGTCGAGGTGCTGACGGCGCGCAGCTGACCGTTCGGCTCGCAGGAACCGCTTCGGCTCGCAGGAATCCGCAGTTCCTGCGAGCCGAACGTGCTTCTGCGACCCGGAGGTCGTCGGGCCCGCATCCCGGGCTCGTCGGATCGAGTTCGGCTCGTCAGAATCGGCGGTTTCTGCGAGCCGAACGGGATTCCGCGAGCCGGAGGTGCGCGTGGTGGACAGCGGCACTATCGGATAGTCATACTCTCTGTATGCGCATCTCCGAGCTCAGCGAGGCCAGCGGCATCAGCGTGGCGACGATCAAGTACTACATCCGCGAGGGGATCCTCGCCCCCGGCCTCCCCTCCGGTCCGCAACGGGCCGACTACGGCGACGGGCACCTCGCGCGGCTGCGGCTCCTGCGGGCGCTGATCGAGAGCGGCGGAGTCGGCATCGCCGGCGCCAAGCGCATCACCACCGTGCTCGACCGCGGGGATCCGCCCTCGGTCGCGTTCGAGGTCGCGCAGGACGTCGTCTCGGCGAACGCCGACTCGGCGACACCTGCGTCGGCGGAGGCGGTGGACCGCGTCCGCTCGCTGGTCGGCGAGGACGTCTGCGGACACCCCGCGGTCGCCACGGCGGCGCGCGCGCTCGACGCTCTCGAGGTGTCGGGCGGCGCGATGACCCCGGCGTGGCTCGAGAGCTACGCGGAGGCGGCCCGGATCGTCGCCCGCGCCGATCTCGACGAGCTCGAGGCCCGGACGAGCGTCAGCGAGCAGGCGTCGATCGCCGCCGTCGGCACGGCGATGGGCGACGTGGTGCTGCAGTCGCTGCGCCGGATCGCGCAGGCGACCGAGACGAAGGCCCGCTTCGGCGCGGGAGCCGGACGGTGAGCGTCGCGACCACGCGGCTCGCAGCGAGCAGCGCCTCCGGACGACCCGCACCGCACCGGCCGCTGCTCGCTCTGGCGATCGTGACGGCGATCGGCGCCGCTCTCTGCGTCGTCGCCCTGGTCGTCGACCCTCGCGAGCTCGGCGGGCAGCCGCTCTGGGCGAAGCCGCTCAAGTTCTGCCTCTCGATCGCGGTGTACTCGGTGACCCTCGCCTGGCTGATCGGCCTCCTCCCCCGCCGCCGGCGACTCGCCTCCGCGCTCGGGACCGTCGCCGTGGTCGGACTGGTGATCGAGATGGTGATCATCGCAGGTGCGGCCGCCGTCGGGGAGACCAGCCACTTCAACGTCTCGACTCCGCTGCACACGGCGCTGTGGAGCGCGATGGCCGTCTCGATCGTGGTCGTCTGGCTGGTGACCGTCGTGCTCGCGGCGCTGCTCGTGCGGGTGCCGCTGCCGAATCCGGCCCTCACGCTGGCCGTCCGCGCGGGCCTCGTGATCGGCCTCGTCGGCATGGCGCTCGCGTTCCTGATGACGGGTCCGACGGCGTCGCAGCTCTCGGACTACCAGGGGATCGCCGGTGCCCACGCGGTCGGCGTCGACGACGGCGGAGCGGGCCTCCCCCTGCTCGGCTGGAGCACCACCGGGGGCGACCTGCGGATCCCGCACTTCGTCGGCATGCACGCCCTGCAGGGGCTGCCGCTGCTGGCGATCGGTCTCGACCGCCTCGCGCCGCGGGTGCGGAGGCTGCGGAGCGCGACGACGCGCCTCCGCCTGGTCGCGATCGCCTCGATCGCGTGGGCCGCCGTGGTCGCACTGACCTGCTGGCAGGCCCTGCGCGGCCAGTCCATAGCGACTCCCGATGCCCTCACCCTCGCCGTCGGCGGAGTGGTCGCCGCGCTGCTCGTCGGGAGCACCGTCGCGGCACTGGTTCAGCGACAGGAGGCGGCTCGATGAGTGCGCTCCGTCGCGGCTGGACGCCGCTCGCCCTGATCTACCTGGTGCTGGCGACCGCCGGCCTCGTCGGCACGTGGACGTGGAACATCCGCGCCGTGCTCGAGAGCGTCGACTTCCTCGGCGATCTCACCCGAGGCGGCCCCGCGGTGTCGTCGATCACGACCGACCTGCTCATCGTGGCCATCGCGGCCGTCGCGTTCATGGTCGTCGAGGGGCGCCGCGTCGGGATGCGCCGCGTGTGGGTCCTGGTGCTGCTCGCACCGCTGGTCGCGCTGGCGTTCGCTTTCCCGCTGTTCCTCGCGCTGCGAGAGCGCCACCTGGCGCTGAGGGCGGGGCCGGAGGACTAGGGCAGCAGCTCGGGACGGACGCGGCGGGTCCGCTCGACGCTCTGCTCGTGGCGCCACGCGGCGATGGCTCCGTGGTTGCCGCTGAGCAGCACCGGAGGGACGTCGAGTCCGCGCCACGACGCCGGCTTGGTGTAGCTCGGGTACTCGAGCAGGCCGTCGGAGTGGCTCTCCTCGACGAGGCTCGCGGGATTGCCGACGACGCCCGGGACGAGCCGTCCGAGGGCCTCGATCATCGCCATCACGGCGACCTCGCCGCCGTTGAGCACGTAGTCGCCGAGGCTGATCAGCCGCACGCGCGCTCGCGAGGCGGTGTGGTCGACGACGCGCTGGTCGATGCCCTCGTAGCGGCCGCAGCCGAAGACGATCGACGACTCCAGGGCGAGCTCGCGGGCGGTCGCCTGGGTGAAGAGCTCACCGGCGGGCGACGGGAACACGACGACCGGGTCGACCGCAGGGTCGACGAGGGCGTCGAGCGCCTCACCCCACGGCTCGGGCCGCATGACCATGCCGGCGCCGCCTCCGTAGGGCGTGTCGTCGACGGTGCGGTGCCGGTCGTGGGTGAAGGAGCGCAGGTCGTGCACGCCGAGCTCGATCAGCCCGCTCTGACGCGCACGCCCGAGCAGGCTGATGTCGAGCACTCCGAAGAACTCGGGGAAGATCGTGACGATGTCGATCCTCACGACCGGGGCTCCTCCTGAGCGGTGCCGTCGACGGTCCCGGTCTCCTCGATCGGAGCGGTCTCCTCCGCGGCGGCCTCGTCGGCCGGCTCCTGCGCGGTGAGCGCCGGATCGGCGAGGTCCACGCCGGAGAGATCGATCTCGGCAGGCTCCTCCTCGGGCGCCTCCTCGAAGAGGCCGATCGGAGGGGTGACGGTGACGACGCCGGCGACGGGATCGATGGACGGCACGATCGCGTTCACGAACGGCACCATCACCTCGCCCGCGGGGGTCGCGACGATCAGCAGATCCTGCGCCGGGAAGTGGTCGACGCGGCGGACCGTGCCCACCTCGACTCCGTCGCGGACGACCTTCAGGCCGACGAGCTGGTAGTCGTACCAGCTGTCGTCGTCGCCCGGCTCGGTCTGCAGGTCCTCGTCGATCCAGAGGATCGCCTTGAGGAGGGTCTCGGCCGCACTGCGGTCCTCGATGCCCTTGAAGAAGGCGACGGCGTGGCTGTTGTACCAGCGGAGCTCGACGAGCTCGAGCTTCTTGCCGTGCCACTCGGAGGTGCGGGGCACCTGGAGCGTGAAGGAGGCGCCGGGCGTGAAGCGCTTGCCGGGCTCGTCCGTGTAGAGCTCGAGCTTGATCGCGCCCTTGAGCCCGTGGGCCTTGGTCAATCGGGCGACGCGGAGCTGCGTCGTGCCCGTCTCGGGGATCGACACCTCTACTTGTCGGTGTCGACGACGTCGACGCGCACGCGACGCCCGTCGGCGAGAGCGGCGACCAGGGTGCGGACGGCCTTGGCGGTGCGGCCGGAACGTCCGATCACGCGGCCGAGGTCCTCGGGGTGCACGCGCACCTCGAGGACCTCTCCGCGTGGGGAGCTCGCAGCCACGACACGGACCTCATCGGGGTTCTCGACGATCCCCTTGACGAGGTGTTCGACGGCAGGAGCGAGCATCGACTACGCCTCGGTGGAGGTCTCGTCGGCGGCGTCGGCCTCGGGCGCGGCGACCTTGGCCGGAGCCTCGGACTTCGGCTTGAGGACGGGCTTCTTCTTGGCGTCGATGACGTAGGGAGCCTTGGGCTCCTTGACCTTGACGGTGCTGACGGCGTCGGCGTCGCCCTTGAAGCGGCCCCAATCGCCGGTCAGCTTGAGGATCGCGGCGACCTGCTCGGTCGGCTGCGCGCCGACTCCGAGCCAGTACTGCGCGCGCTCCGAGTCGACCTGGATGAACGAGGGCTCCTCGGTCGGGTGGTACTTGCCGATCTCCTCGATCACGCGGCCGTCGCGCTTGGTGCGCGAGTCGGCGACGACGATGCGGTAGTAGGGCGCCCGGATCTTGCCGAGGCGCTTCAGACGAATCTTGACAGCCACAATTCTCCTGTGTGGTCGTTGACCAGATGATGGTCGGTGATGGATGAACTGAGCCGTGAGCGTGGGGGCACACCCGGCCGGAAGCTCGAGGGGGTTTCGTCGGCGGTGAGTAGAGGGTCGACCGCCTCGGACCCGACGGATCATTCTGCCAGAAAAACGCCCGGTCTGCGGGCCCGACACCCGGGCACATGCTGCGGGAGCCGCTGAGCGCCGCCGGGAGCGCGTCGGAGGCGGCGCTCGGGCGCCGGATGCGAGGATGTCCACGCGCGCCCCGACCCTGCGGGCGCCGGATCGACGAGGACGCCGTCATGGAGATCAGCTTCGCCCCCTCCGCCCGCTCGACCCTCGGGATCGAGTGGGAGGTCGCCATCGTCGACCGCGAGACCGGCGACCTCGCCAACGTCGCGGATGTCGTGCTCGAGGCTCTCCGCGGCGACGACGGCGAACCGCATCCGCAGATCACCGGCGAGCTCCTGCGCAACACGGTCGAGCTCGTGTCCGGAGTCCACGACACGGTGCGCGATGCCGTCGCCGACCTGCAGGACCAGCTGCGGCAGGTGCGCGAGATCACCGACCCGATGGGGCTCGACCTCGTCTGCTCGGGGACGCATCCGTTCGCGCAGTGGTACGACCAGAGCATCACCGACAAGGAGCGCTACCACCGGCTCATCGACCGGACCCAGTGGTGGGGCCGCAACATGATGATCTGGGGCATCCACGTGCACGTCGGCATCGAGGATCGCGACAAGGTCCTCGCCATCCTCAACTCGCTGCTCGACTACTACCCGCACCTGCAGGCGCTCTCGGCGTCGAGCCCGTTCTGGGGCGGGGTCGACACGGGCTACGCGTCGAACCGCGCGCTGATGTTCCAGCAGCTGCCGACCGCCGGGCTGCCTCCGCAGTTCGGCGCCTGGGCGAACTACGAGGAGTACGTCGACGACATGATGCGCACCGGCGTCATCGACGACCACACGGAGGTGCGCTGGGACATCCGCCCGTCGCCGCAGTGGGGCACGCTCGAGATGCGGGCCTGCGACGGCCTGTCGTCGGCGGAGGAGATCGGAGCGGTCGCCGCGCTCATCCAGTGCCTGGTCGAGCATCTCTCGACGCGGCTCGACGCCGGCGAGGACCTGCCGACGATGCAGCCCTGGTACGTGCGCGAGAACAAGTGGCGGGCGGCCAGGTACGGACTCGACGCCGAGATCATCCTGGACGCGGCAGGAGCCGAGCGGCTCGTCACCGACGACATCCGCGATCTGCTGCAGACCCTCGCGCCCGTCGCCGAGCGGCTCGACTGCGCGACGGAGCTCGCCGACGTCGAGCTGATCCTCGTCGCGGGCGCGAGCTACCAGCGGCAGCTGCGGACCGCCGCCGAGAACGACGGCGACCTCAGGGCCGTCGTCCGGGCGCTGGCGGGCGAGCTGCGCGACGGACTCCGGGACCCTCGGGCATGAGGCGCGCGGGCGTGCCGTCGGCGGTGGCGCTGCTCGGGGTGCTCGCTCTCGCGGGATGCTCGGCGGCGCTCCCGGCGGCGACCGCCGATGCGACCACCACGGCTCGTCCGAGCGAGAGCACGAGTACGGGCGCCGATCCGGAGCGGCTCCTGCCGGGCACGCCGATCCCGGCCGGATCGCGCATCACGGTCGTCGGCGACAGCATCGTGCGGGGCTACGGGCTCGAGCCCGAGGCGGCCTGGCCGATCCTCGCGGGCGACGCGTTCGGCTGGAGCGTCACCAACCTCGGCTGCGACGGCGGCGGATTCGTGCAGCCCGGCGCGTGCGGCGAGCCGATCGGCGACCGCGGCGAGGAGATCGCCGCGACGGGTCCCGATGTGGTCATCGTCATCGCGAGCAGCAACGACCTCGGCTCCCCGAGCGACCAGGTGACCGACGCGATCCCTCCGGCCGTCGCGGCGATCGCGGACGCGGTGCCCTCGGCCCGGCTGATCGCGCTCGACTCGGTCTGGGGGCCCGATCCGCGCCCCGCCGACCTCGACGCGTACGACGCGGCCCTCGTCGCGGCCGTGACCGCGGCGGGGGGCACCGCCCTGGAGTACCCGGACCCGCTGCGGGCGGACGGGCTCCTCGCGGCGGACGGGGTGCACCCCACCGAGGCCGGTCAGCTCGCCCTCGCCGAGGCGTTCGCGCTGGCGATCGAGAAGGCCGGGCTCTCGGAGGCTGCGCCCACCGACGTGCGGGCGACGGACGCGCCGGACTGAGCCCGCTCCGACAGCGGAGGGGGCTCGCACGCCCTCGGCGCACGGCCCCCTCAGCCGGCGACGCGTCAGGCGTTCTTGCCGTCGCGCCAGGACAGGAGCTCGCGCACCGGCGCGAGATCGATGTCCGGACCGGTGATGCCGAGGGTGAAGAGGCGCGCGCCGAGCTCGAACTGCTCGTCGAGCACACCGAAGGAGGCGTCGCCGACTCCGCCGCGCACGCTCGCGCCGGTCGAGATCTCGATGGCGGCCATGTCGCGGTCGACGCGGCCGCACCACTCCGACAGCACGCCGAGCTTGCGCTCGAGCGTCGGGACGTCGGAGAAGCTGTGCCAGATGTCGGCGTGCTCGGCGACGATGCGCAGCGTCTTCTTCTCGCCGCCTCCGCCGATCATCACGGGGATGTCGCGGGTGGGAGCCGGGTTGAGCTTCTCCCAGCGGCTGCGGATGCGCGGCATCGCCTCGGACAGCTCGTCGAGGCGAGAGCCGGCCGTGCCGAACTCGTAGCCGTACTCCTGGTAGTCGCGCTCGAACCAGCCGGAGCCGATGCCGAAGATCAGGCGACCCTCCGCGCCCTTGGCGCTGATGTGGTCGACGGTGCGGGCCATGTCGGCGAGCAGATCGGGGTTGCGGTAGCTGTTGCAGGTCACGAGCGGGCCGAACTCGATCCTGCTGGTCTGCTCGGCCCAGGCGGCGAGCATGCTCCAGCCCTCGAAGTGCAGGCCGTCGGGCTCGCCCGACAGGGGGAAGAAGTGATCCCAGTTGAAGGCGATGTCCACGCCCATGTCCTCGATCTCGGCGAGCGTGTCGCGGATGACCTCGTAGGGGACGTGCTGGGGGGCGATCTGGACGCCGATGCGGACGGGGCGCGCGGGTGCGGTTGTCATGCCTTCACGCTAGACCTCGAGGGTGACGGGGAAGGGGTGCACTTCATCTCTCGGGCGGAGCCTTTTCCTCGCTGATCGAGTAGCCCGCGCAGCGGGCGTATCGAGATCCACGTCCGTCAGAAGGTGAGGGCGGACGCCTCACCTGCTGAAGTCGGTGGGTCTCGATACGCCCCTGCGGGGCTACTCGACCAGCATGGTGGCGGGGCTACTCGACCAGCATGCAGTGCGCACTACTCGCCCGCCGGGTCGGGGGCCGTCGTCGGGCTCTCGTCGGTGGTCGAGCGCGCGAGCTTCACGGTGGTCGCTCCGGCGTCGTCGAAGAGGCGGAGGCGTCCGCCGTCGATCGAGGCCATCGCCGACGAGCTGAAGATCGTGGGCAGGGCGACGCCGTCGCAGGCGATCTGAGTGCTCATGCCGGCCTCGACCGAGAGTGCGCCCTCGCCGTCGATCGACCACTCCCCCTGCGCACCGTTGCAGCCGTCGGATCCCGTCCAGGTGCCGTCGTCGGCGATCAGGAGGAAGGGCACCTCCGGCGAGTCGTACGACACACCGGTCACCCAGCGTCCGACGAGGTCCTCCGGCGCCGGAGCCGCCATCGCGTCGACTCCCGACCCTTCGGCGCAGCCGGCGAGGCCGAGCGCGACCGCGAGCACCGCGGAGGCGCCGAGCACTCGGCGGATCATCGACCGAGGAGCTTCTGCAGCTGCTCCAGCTCCTCCGGCGTCGGCTGCGCCGCGCCCTTGCCGGCGCCGCCGCCGAGCCCGAAGCCCGAGCCTCCGGCGTCCGAGGGACGGGGCCCCGCGGCCAGCGCCGCGTTCTCGGCCGCGCGCTTGGCAGGGTTTCCCGACTTCGAGCCGGCCTTCTTCTTCTGCGGCTTCGGCTTGCCGCCGTAGCCGGCGCCGGGCACTGGACCCATGCCGGGGACGTTGGGCATCCCGCCCTTCGCGACCGTCTTCATCATCTTCGCGGCCTGCTCGAAGCGGATCACGAGCTGGTTGACGTCGGTGACGGTCATGCCCGAGCCGCGCGCGATGCGCAGGCGGCGCGAGCCGTTGAGCAGCTTGGGGTTCAGGCGCTCGGCCTTCGTCATCGACTGGATGATCGCCTCGGTGCGCACGATCTCGCGCTCGTCGAACTGGTCGAGCTGCTCGCGCATGCCCTTCGCGCCCGGGAGCATGCCGATCATCTTCTTGATCGAGCCCATGTTGCGCAGCTGCTGCATCTGGCTGAGGAAGTCGTCGAGCGTGAACGAGTCGCTCATGATCTTCTCGGCGACCTTGCGCGCCTCGTCCTCGTCGAACGCGGACTGCGCCTGCTCGATGAGGGTCAGCACGTCGCCGAGGTCGAGGATGCGGCTCGCCATGCGGTCGGGGTGGAACTGCTCGAAGTCGTCGAGCGACTCACCCGTCGAGGCGAACAGGATCGGACGGCCGGTGAGCGACGCGACCGACAGGGCCGCGCCTCCGCGGGCGTCGCCGTCGAGCTTCGACAGGACGACGCCGGTGAAGTCGACGCCCTCCTGGAACGCCTTCGCGGTCGCGACCGCGTCCTGGCCGATCATCGCGTCGATGACGAAGAGCACCTCGTCGGGGTTCGTCACCCGGCGGATGTCGGAGGCCTGCTTCATCATGTCGGCGTCGACGCCGAGACGGCCGGCGGTGTCGATGATGACGGTGTCGTACTGCTTGTCGGTGGCGTAGCGGATCGCCTCCTGGGCGACCTTGACCGGGTTGCCGACTCCGTTGCCGGGCTGCGGGGCGAAGACCGCGACTCCAGCCTGCTCGCCGACGACCTGCAGCTGCTGCACCGCGTTGGGTCGCTGGAGGTCTGCCGCGACGAGGAGCGGGGTGTGGCCGTCCTTGCCGAGGTACTTGCCGAGCTTGCCCGCGAGGGTCGTCTTGCCCGCGCCCTGGAGGCCGGCGAGCATGATGACGGTCGGCGGCCTCTTCGCGAACTCGAGACGGCGCGACCGGCCGCCGAGGATCGCGACGAGCTCCTCGTTGACGATCTGCACGACCTGCTGCGCCGGGTTGAGCGCCTTGTTGACCTCGTCGCCGAGCGCCCGATCGCGCACCTTGCCGGTGAACTCCTTGACCACCTCGAGCGCTACGTCGGCGTCGAGCAGGGCGCGCCGAATCTCGCGGACGGTGCCGTCGACGTCGGAGGCCGAGAGCTTGCCCTTGGTGCGGAGGTTCTTGAACGTCTCGACGAGTCGATCGGAGAGGGTGCCGAAAGTAGCCATGATGCCCGGAATTCTACCGGAGCCGCGGAGAGGGTCGGTCGGGACGCGGTGACCGGCGATTAACTGGGTCCAGTGCAAGAAACCGAATAGGGTGGCGGCGTGATCGAGACACTCGTGGCGGGCGACTCCGCCGATCCCCTGGACTACCGCGACGGCTGGGAGCTGCAGCGCCGCCTCCACGCCGAGATCGTGGCCGGTGAGCGGCCGAGCACCCTGGTGCTCTGCGAGCACGCCTCCGTCTACACGGCGGGCAAGCGCACCGAGGCGCACGAGCGGCCCGACGACGGCTCCCCCGTCGTCGACGTCGACCGGGGCGGACGCATCACCTGGCACGGGCCCGGCCAGCTCGTCGGCTATCCGATCGTGCGGCTGCGCGAGCCGGTCGACGTGGTCGCCTACGTCCGCTCGCTCGAGGGTGCGCTGATCGCGGTGCTCTCCGACCTGGGCGTCGAGGGCGTGCGGGTCGACGGACGCTCGGGCGTCTGGATCCGGCGCGCGACGGGTGCCGACAAGATCGCGGCGATCGGCATCCGCGTCGCCGGCGGCGTGACGATGCACGGCTTCGCCCTCAACGTCTCGAACAGCCTCGAGCCCTACTCGCGCATCGTGGCGTGCGGCATCGCCGACGCGGGGGTCACCACGATCGAGCGCGAGCGGGGCAGCGCGCCGTCGATGGCGGTCGTGCGCGCGAGGGTGCTGGCGAGGTTCTCGGAGGCGGCACCCGCCTTCGCAGCGCCGGCCATCGCCTCCGAGGGGGTCGCGGCGTGAGCGCCGAGATCGGCGGCCGCAAGCTGCTGCGGCTCGAGGTGCGCAACGCCGAGACGCCGATCGAGCGGAAGCCGCCGTGGATCCGCACGAAGGCGACGATGGGCCCGGAGTACCGGCAGCTCCAGTCGCTCGTGAAGAGCGAGGAGCTGCACACGGTCTGCCAGGAGGCGGGCTGCCCGAACATCTTCGAGTGCTGGGAGGACCGCGAGGCGACGTTCCTCATCGGCGGCGCGCAGTGCACCAGGCGCTGCGACTTCTGCCAGATCGACACCGGGAAGCCGGCCGACTACGACGCCGACGAGCCGCGACGCGTCGGCGAGTCGGTGGCACGGATGAACCTCCGCTACGCCACCGTCACCGGGGTCGCGCGCGACGACCTGCCCGACGAGGGCTCGTGGCTCTACGCCGAGACGATCCGGCAGATCCACGCGCAGTCGCCGGGGACGGGCGTCGAGATCCTGGTGCCCGACTTCACCGGGCGCGCCGAGCACCTCCAGCGCGTGTTCGACGCGCGGCCCGAGGTGTTCGCGCACAACGTCGAGACGGTGCCGCGGATCTTCAAGCGGATCCGGCCCGCCTTCCGCTACGAGCGCTCGCTCGACGTGCTCACCCAAGGCCGCGAGGCGGGGCTGATCACCAAGTCGAACCTCATCCTCGGCATGGGCGAGGAGCGCGAGGAGATCTCGCAGGCGCTCCAGGACCTGCACGACGCCGGCACCGACATCGTCACGATCACGCAGTACCTGCGGCCGACCGCGCGCCACCTGCCGGTCGACCGCTGGGTGCACCCGGAGGAGTTCGTGGCGATCAAGGAGGAGGCGGAGGACATCGGGTTCCTCGGCGTGCTCTCGGGTCCGCTGGTGCGCTCGTCCTACCGCGCAGGGCGGCTCTGGGCGCGGTCGATGGAGTCGAAGGGGCTGCCGGTGCCGGAGCACCTGCGGCACCTGGCCGACGCGGCTCTCGGCTTCTCGCAGGCGGTCTGACGCGGCTCCGCGAGATGCCACTTCGGTACGCCTCCCGCGGCGTGTCGCGTACCGGAGTGGCATCTCGCGGTGGGGTTGCACCCGTGGGGGCCGGGGAGCAACACCGGAGGAGAGACGCCCCGCGTATTCTGACGTCATGTCGACGGTCACGGAGCGAGCGAGCGCCCTGCGCGCGGCGGTCGACGCGCACCGTGGTGCTCTGTCCGACGTGCTCGCCCGCTACGGCGCGAGCAATCCGCGACTCTTCGGCTCCGTCGCGCGGGGTGACGCGCATACCGAGAGCGACGTCGATCTGTTCGTCGATCTCGACGCGGCCGCGGGCAACCCGCTGCTGCGCGTCGCGGGGATCGGGGAGGAGCTCAGCCGGATCCTGGGTGTGCGAGTCGATGTGGTGGCGGAGTCGCTGCTCCGCGAGGCCGTGTCCGTCACCGCCCATCGCGACATGGTCGCCCTGTGAGCAGGTCGTCGGACGACCGCTTCTCCGACATGCTCGCGGCGATCGAGCGCGGCCTCGAGTACCGCGCCTACCTCGAAGAGGAAAATGCTCTTCTCTCGGGGATGGCGCTCGACGCGGTACTCCGAAATCTGGCAGTGATCGGAGAAGCGGTGCGCACGCTCCCTGAAGCCGAGCTCCGGTCTTTCGCCGATGTTCCCTGGGCGTCGATCGCCGGTCTCCGGAATGTCATCGTGCACGAGTACTTCCGAATTCAGCCGGCACTGATCGTCGAGATCGTCGACGACGAACTCGTCCCTCTGGCCGCCGCGCTGCGCGGGAGACGGTCGTAGCGGTAGCCGACGGCGCTCTCGTCGGGTGGCTCTCCCAGCGCCAGGGTCAGCCGACGAGCTGCTGGGCGAAGACGTGGGGGGTGAAGCCGGTCAGGTCGCCGATCTTCTCGCCCTGGCCGACGAGCTTGATCGGGATGCCGGTCCGCTCCTGGACGGCGAGGACGAAGCCGCCCTTGGCGGAGCCGTCGAGCTTGGTGATCACCAGACCGGTGACGCCCGCGTGCTCGATGAACGCCTCCGCCTGGCTGAGGCCGTTCTGACCGGTCGTCGCGTCGAGGACGAGCAGGATCTCGGAGATGGGCGCCTGCTTCTCGATCACGCGCTTGATCTTGGTCAGCTCGTCCATCAGACCGCCCTTGGTGTGCAGGCGGCCGGCGGTGTCGATGATGACCATCTCGATGCCGTTGTCCTTCGCGAACTGCACGGTCTGGAAGGCGACGGACGCGGGATCCTGACGCTCCTGCTGCGGGCGGACGATCTGCGCGTCGGCGCGCTGAGCCCACGTGGCGAGCTGGTCGACGGCGGCGGCGCGGAAGGTGTCGGCCGCGCCGACGACGACGCTGCGGTCGAAGTTGCGGAGGAACTTGGCGAACTTGCCGATGGTGGTGGTCTTGCCGACGCCGTTCACTCCGACGACCAGGATCACGGCGGGGCGCTCGCTGAGCTTGAGCGTCGTGTCGTACTTCGACAGCCGCTCCTCGAGCGACTCGCGGAGCATGCGCTGCAGGTCGCGCGGGTCGGTCGTGCTGTAGCGCTCGACCTTCGCGCGGAGGTCGGCGACCATCTCCTCGGTGATGTCCGGACCGAAGTCGGCGGTGATCAGAGCCGTCTCGAGGTCGTCCCACGTCTGGTCGTCGATCGTGCGCTTCTCGAACAGGCCGCGCAGTGCGCGACCGAGCGACCAGGAGGTGCGTTCAGCCATGGGTCCAGGGTACCGGGGCGCGGGGGTGGGGCACTCTGGCGCGGATAGGTGCGTTCTGCAGGTGATGGCGGTGTCGCGAGAGGATCCGTGCGGCTGAGCGCGCTCTCTCACGCCGGAGTCCTGCAGATCGCACCGGCTCCTGCAGATCGCACGGGAGCCTGCAGACCGCACGCGAGCCGCGGCGTCAGACCGCCGGCGCCTCCACGCGCTGGCCCACCACGGCCGACACGCCGTCCTGGCGCATCGAGACGCCGTAGAGGGCGTCCGCGATCTCCATCGTGCGCTTCTGGTGCGTGATCACGATCAGCTGGCTCGAGGTCCGCAGGTCCTGGAAGATGCTCAAGAGTCGACCCAGGTTGGCGTCGTCGAGCGCCGCCTCGACCTCGTCCATGATGTAGAACGGGCTCGGCCGCGACTTGAAGATCGCGACCATGAAGGCGACCGCTGCGAGCGAGCGCTCGCCTCCCGAGAGCAGCGAGAGCCGCTCGATCTTCTTGCCGGCCGGGCGCACCGCGACCTCGATGCCGGTCGTCAGCAGGTTCTCGGGGTCGGTCAGGCGGATGCTGCCGGTGCCGCCCGGGAAGAGCACCGGGAAGACGTCGGCGAAGGCGGCCTGCGTGTCGTCGAACGCCGAGGCGAAGACCGTCTGCATGGTCTCGTCGAGCTCCTCGATGATCGTGAGGAGGTCGCGGCGGGTGTTGGTGAGGTCGGTCAGCTGCTCGGTGAGGAAGACGTGCCTCTGCTCGAGCGCGGCGAACTCCTCGAGAGCGAGCGGGTTCACCCGGCCGAGCTGGCCGAGCTGCTTCTCGGCCTTGTCGAGGCGCCGGCGCTGCTCGTCGCGGACGAACGGGCGATCGGGGGCCTCGGAGCCGGTCTCGTCGGGCACGCCGACCTCGGGTCCGTACTCGGCGACCAGCACGTCCTCGACGAGGCCGAGCTCGGAACCCGCTCGCTCGAGCAGGCCGGAGAGCTGCAGCCGCTTCTCGTAGATCTGCAGCTCGAGTCCGTGCACGCTCTCGGTCACCGACTGGAGGCGATCGCGCAGCGCGGCCTCCTCGCGCCGCAGCGTCTGCAGCTCGGCGTTCTGCTGCGAGCGCGCGGTCTCGGCCTGCACCAGCTCGGCGCGCGCCTGCTGCACCGAACGGTCGACGGAGGCGAGCACCGCGGGGATCGCGCCGGTCACGTCGGCCGCGGCGTCGTGCTGGCGCCGACGGAGGACTGCGCGGCGCGCGGCCTCGTCGGCGGCCGCACGATCGGCGGCGAGCTGGCGGGCGAGGGCCTCGCCGCGGGACTGCTCGGCGCGCACGCGCTCCTTCGCGGTCTCGACTCCGAGCCGCGCCTCGATCTCGCGCTCGCGCGCCGCGTCGACCTCGGCCTGCAGACCGTCGCGGCCGCTCACGTCGAGGATCGGCCGTGGGCGGGAGCGGGCGGTGTCGAGCTCGCTCTTGGCCCGGTGCGCCGCCTGCTCCGCGTCGCCGACGCGCTCGGACGCGATGGCGAGCGCCTTCTCGCCGCGGCCGTGCTCGGCGACGGCGGCCTCGAGCTGCGCGCGGACCCGGCCCAGGCGCTCGGTGTGAGCGGCTCGGGCGGCGTCGTGCTCGCGCAGCGCGGAGAGGGCGAGCCTCGACTGCTCCTTGGCCGCCTTCAGCGCGCCGGTCTGCTCGGCGAGCTCGAAGCGGAGGCGGTCGATGCTCCCCTCGATCTCGTCCAACCGGCTCGCGGCCGAGTCGCGCTCGGAGACGAGCTCGAGGCGGCTGCGCTGCCCGCCGGAGCCGCCGCTGAGGACGACGTCGGAGACGGCCGCTCCGTCGCGGGTGACCACGGTGACGGGGTGCGCGCCGCCTGAGAACGCCGGCCAGAGCCTCCGCGCCACGGCGAGGTCGTCGACGACGACGACCTGCTCGAGGAGCGCCAGGACACCGGCGGGCCCGGTGACGAGGTCGCCCGCGCGGATCGCCCCCTCCGGGACGCCGATGGCGATCGGGGGCCGTGCCGCGTCGGCGACGAGCAGCTCGACCCGACCGAGATCACGGCGGACCGCCTCGTCGAGCGCCGCCTCCGCGTGCTCGACGGTGTCGGCGAGGACCGCGTCGGCGGCGACCCCGAGAGCGGCGGCGATCGCGGCCTCGTAGCCGGGGCGCACCCGGATCCGCTCGGCGACCCTGCCGCGGATGCCGTCCAGGCGCATGGCGATCAGCTCGGCAGAGCCGTCGGAGACGTCGAGGGCGAGCGAGAGGGCGCTGGTGCGCGCGGCGAGTCCGTCGCGCTCGCGCTCGAGGGCGTGCAGCTCCTCGCGGAGGCGCTCGATCTCGCCCTCCGCCTCGAAGACGGAGGACTGCGCGAGCTCGTAGCCCTCGTCGAGCGTGCCGTCGGTGCCTCCGCCCGCCTCGCCGATCTCGTCCTCGAGGGCGTCGAGCTGACGCTGGGCCGCCTCGCGCCGCTGCACCGCGGAGTCGAGGGTGTTCTGGGCGCGCAGGACCTCGCCCCGCACGGCGGCCAGGCGGGAGGCGGCGCTGTCGGCCTGGCCGGTGAGCTTCGAGATCTCGAGATCGTGCCGCGAGACGAGCGCCGACTGCGCCGCGATCTCGTCGTCGACGGCGTCGAGCGCGCGCCGGGCGGCGAGCGTCGCCTGCTGTGCCGCGGCCCACGCCGCCTCGGAGTCGAGCACGGCCTGCCGCAGCCGCTCCAGCTCCTCCCCCGCCTCCTCGATCAGCTGCGGAGTGACCCGCGGCTGCGCGGCCGGCTGCTCCGCCTCGAGCTCGAGCATCGCGAGTCGCTGCCCGGCGAGCGCAGACAGGTTGCGCAGCCGCTCCTGCACCGACTCGAGCTCGAAGGTCGTGCGCCGGGCGTCGTCGACCGCGTCGCCGACCATCTCGGACTCGATGCGCGCCATCCGCAGAGTCGACTGCTCGAGCTTCTCCTGCAGCACGATGCGCTCGCTGTGGCGCTCGCTCTCGGAGCGGGCGAAGCCGTCGAGGGCGGTGCGGAGGGTCACCACGTCGTCCGCGAGCAGGCGCGCCCGCGCGTCGCGCACGACCGCCGCGATCATCTGCGCCTGCCGTGCCACCTCCGCCTGCCGGCCGAGCGGCTTGAGCTGGCGCCGGATCTCGCCCGCGAGGTCGGAGAGACGCGTCAGGTTGGCCTGCATCGCGTCGAGCTTGCGCAGGGTCTTCTCCTTGCGGCGGCGGTGCTTGAGGATCCCGGCGGCCTCCTCGATGAAGCCGCGGCGCTCCTCCGCAGTCGCGTGGAGCACCGCGTCGAGCTGACCCTGTCCGACGATGACGTGCATCTCGCGACCGAGACCGGAGTCGCTCAGCAGCTCCTGCACATCGAGCAGCCGGCAGGAGCGGCCGTTGATCGCGTACTCGCTGCCGCCGTTGCGGAACAGCGTGCGGGTGATCGTCACCTCGGTGTACTCGATCGGCAGAGCGCCGTCGGTGTTGTCGATGGTGAGGGCGACCTCGGCGCGGCCGAGGGGACCGCGGGTCGAGGTGCCCGCGAAGATGACGTCCTCCATCTTGCCGCCGCGGAGGGTCTTGGCGCCCTGCTCCCCCATCACCCAGGCGAGCGCGTCGACGACGTTGCTCTTGCCCGAGCCGTTGGGGCCGACGACGCAGGTGACGCCGGGCTCGAAGGCGAACGTGGTCGGCTGAGCGAAGGACTTGAACCCCTTGAGGGTCAGGCTCTTCAGATACACCCGCGCCCGCCTCGCTCCCGGTCGAAAACGCTCCCCACGGTACTCGATGGGGTCGCTCCGGCCCGGGAGGCGGGCGCGGCCGGATCTCCGAGGCCTGCGACCGTGCACACTGGGGAGGTGACCCGCACCGCCGTCCGCGCTCTCGCGATACCGGAGCGCCCCGGCGCCGACGGCTGGAAGGACTTCGTCGCCCTGACCGCGATCGGCAACGCGATCGAGGCCGAGGGCACGGGGACCGACGACCTCGGCTACTCCCCCGAGACGAACCTCGGGGAGTGGCGGCAGCAGGAGTTCTCGCCCCGGCGGGCCTACCTCGCCGAGCGGGACGGCCGCGTCGTCGGCGGCGGGGAGCTGCACTGGAGCGCCGAGCCCGGGGACGACGCCGCGTGGCTGTCGATCGCGGTGCTCCCCGACGAGCGCGGACAGGGTGCGGGGACGGCCCTGCTCGAGCGGCTGAGCGCGGACGCGGTCGACCTCGGCAGGCGCGTGCTGCAGACCTGGACGGCGCACCGGGCGGACGCCGGCGGCGAGCGCACGGAGCCGCTCTCGGGCGCGGGCTCGGTCCCCTCCGCCGACACCGGATCGCGCTGGCTCGCTGAGCGGGGCTGGAGTCTCGAGCAGGTCGAGCGCGTCAGCGTCGCGCGGCTCCCGATCGCGTCGCTCGAGGAGCGCCGTCGCGTCGCCCTCGAGCACAGCGCGGGCTACGAGGTGCTGCACTGGCGCGGGGCGACACCGGAGGAGTGGATCGACGACCTGCTCCTCCTCCGCACCGCGATGTCGACGCAGGCGCCGTCGGCCGGCCTGTCGGTGCCCGAGGAGACCTGGACCCGCGATCGGCTCGCGGCCCACGAGCGCGGGGCAGCGGCCGGCGGACGGGTCGAGCTCGCCTCCGCCGCGCTGCACCGCTCGAGCGGGCGGCTCGTCGGCTACTGCACGACCGATCTGCTGCCCGACCGCCCCGCGCTGTGGGGCGACACGCTCGTGCTGCCGGAGCACCGCGGCCACCGCCTGGGCATGCTGCTGAAGCTCGACGCCCTCGAGCAGCTCGCCGCGACGGGCTGCTCGGCCGTCTACACCTGGAACGCCGAGGAGAACCGCCCGATGCTCACCGTGAACGAGGCCGTGGGCTTCACCGCCGTCGCCGTCGAGGGCCAGTGGAAGAAGGTGCTCGCGTGAGCGGGCTCAGCGCAGGCGAACGGGAGCGCTTCGCCCGCCAGATCCGCCTGTTCGGCGAGGAGGGGCAGCGGAGGCTCCTGGACGCACGCGTCCTGGTGCTCGGCGCCGGCGGCATCGGCTCGCCGGTGATCACGGCGCTCGCCGCAGCCGGCATCGGGCGGCTCGGGATCGTCGACTCCGACGTCGTCGAGCCGTCGAACCTCTCGCGCCAGACCGCGCACGACGGCGACTCGGTGGGGCGGTCGAAGGCGGAGTCGGCGGCCGCGACCGCGCGCCGCCTCTCGCCGGGGATCGACGCGCGCGCCTTCTCCGTCGCGTTCACCTCGGTGAACGCCGACGCGCTCGTCGCGGACTGGGACGTGGTCGTCGACGGCTTCGACACCTTCGGGTCGCGCTACCTGGCCTCTGACGCGACCACCCGCGCCGGCATCCCGCACGTCTGGGGCTCGGCCCTCGGCTTCGACGGCCAGCTCTCGACGTTCTGGGCCGAGGCGCCGGGCGGAGGCGTCACGCTGCGGGCCCTGCACCCGGAGGCGGAGGACTCGGCCGACAGCTGCGCCACGGTCGGCGTCCTGGGGACGCTCTGCGCGACGATCGGCTCGGCGATGGCGAGCGAGGTCGTGAAGCTGGTGACGGGAGTCGGTGCACCGCTGTTCGGGCGGGTGCTGGTGCACGACGCGCTCGACGGGTCGTGGACCGAGTTGCCGCTCGCGCGCGCGGTGCCGACCGTTCCTCCGCCGCTCGTGGGTGCGGGGGCGGTGACGGCCGCCGAGCTGCGTGCGCGGCTGGCGGGATCGCGCCCGCCGACGGTGATCGACCTCCGCGAGGACTCCGAGGACCGCTCGATCGCGGTGCCGGGGGCGGTGCGGATGCCGATGTCCCGCTTCGACCCGGGGGCGCTGCCCGCGGGACCGCTGGTGCTGTACTGCGCGTCGGGGGTCCGCTCGCGGCTGGCGGCGGAGCGCGCGGCGGCGGCGGGGATCGCCTCGGACTCGCTGGTGGGCGGGGCGGCGGGCTGGGGCTGACGCCCTGAAGCGCTAGACGAGTCCGTGCCGGTGCGCGAAGGCGACGAGCTGCAGTCGGGACGCGAGACCGAGCTTGCCGAGGATGCTGGAGACGTGGCTCTTGACGGTCGACTCACTCAAGTGGGCCTGACCCGCGATCTCGGCGATGCTCCGACCCTGGGCGGCGGAGGCGAAGATCTCCCGCTCCTTGGCGGAGAGAGCGGCGAGCGCCTCCGGAGTCGCGGGCGCGACGGTGGACACGTAGTCGCGCAGCGGGGAGCGGTGGCCCGCGCCGGCGATGATCGTGCGGCCGGCGGCGACGGCGCGGACCGTGCCGAGCAGCAGCTCGGTGGAGGCGTCCTTCATGAGGAAGCCGACGGCGCCGGCGGCGAGAGCCTCGGCTATCGCACTGTCGTGCTGATGGGTCGTGAGGATGATCACCCGGGTGCGGTTGGCCGGCTCCTGCGTGATCCGGCGGGCGGCCGAGATGCCGTCGAGGACCGGCATCCGCACATCGAGGAGGAGGACGTCGGGTCTCGCGCCGAGCGCCAGGGCGACCGCGGCGGAGCCGGTGTAGGCCGCGCCTGCGAACTCCAGATCGGTCTCGGCGTCGATCAGCATCTGCAGCCCGGAGCAGAACAGCAGGTGGTCATCGGCGACCGCCACGCGGATCACGGCGCCACCTCGACGGGAGGCGCCGGCACCGAGGCGGTGACGACGAAGCTCTCGCCGTCCTGCGACTCCTCGGCGGTCAACCACCCGCCCGCGAGCTCGGCACGCTCCTTCATCCCCACGACTCCCCGACCCGACCCGATCGACGGCTCGCGGCCCGGCCGCCCGCGCGAGGTGACCTCGAGCAGGAGCGCGGAACCGCTCCAGAGCAGCCGGACGAGGGCGTTCGGCCGGTCGCCGCTGTGCCGCAGCGCATTGGTCAGCGCCTCCTGGACGATGCGGTAGACCGCCAGCTGCTGGCCGCCGGTGAGCGGGACTCGTGCCCCGGACTCCTCGATGTCGACGGCGAGACCGGCGGAGCGGAACCGCTCACCGAGCGCGGGGAGGCTCTCGAGCGTCGGCTGGTCGAGGACGACGGCGCCGGGCCCGATGGACTCGAGGAGCATCCGCACCTCCACGAGTGACGCGCGAGCGACGTCGGAGATCACTCCGAGGGACGTCTCGGCTCGCCCGGGGTCGACCCGGACGAGCGAAGCGGCTCCGTTCGCCTGGGCGAGGACGATCGACAGCGACTGCGCCATGATGTCGTGAACGTCGCGGGCGATGCGGGAGCGCTCGGAGATGAGGGTCAGCTCGCGGCCAGCGTCGTCGAGGCTCTGCTCGAGCGCGCGCCGCTCGACGAGCAGCTGCGCGCGCCCGCGGATCAGGCGGTGGAGGTGCCCTCCGGCCAGTCCGAGCACGACCAGGCCGACCGGCACTCCGGCCGCGAAGGGACCCTCCGCTCGGTAGGCGAGAGCGCCGGAGCCGACGAGGAGCAGAGCGGAGAGCACGACTCCGGCCCGCGACGGAGGACGGGCGCCCGTGCGGACGGCGGCGTAGACGAGGCCGGTGACGAGCGATCCCATGCCGCTGGAAGCCGTGTCCGGCAGGAGGACCGCGCACACGGCCAGGGCTGCGGACGCCCCGACGGCGACCCACGGTGCTGAGGAACAGGCGGCCACGACTGCGGTGACGAGCAGGACGAGCGCGGCGCGGCCCGATCCGCCGTCGCCACCGATGCGCCCCGCCTCCGCCGACAGCCAGAACCCGCCGAAGGCCGCCGCGACGAGGAGGTCGAGCCAGGGGCGGGCACGACGGAGGAGAGCGGGCATGCCCCGACGCTAACGGCTGCCCCGAGCCGCCCGTCGTGCGCACGGAGCCTTTTCGTCCGAACGGACGAGAGGGAGTGGCTGTTCGTCCGGCGCCCGCGATCGGTGCAGGGAATTCACTGGAGAGGCGCCGCAGTCGAGCGCCCCGACTCTGGAGGTCACCACCATGACGCACGTTCCGCCGTCACCGTCCCGACGCCCGCAGCAGCCGACCGGAGGGCGACCCGCTCGTCATCAGGGTCGCGTGCCCGCCGCGTGGTCGGCACTCCTCCTCGTCCTCCTGGCGGGGTGCTCCCAGAGCGCCTTCGGCGCATCCGCCCCCCGGGACCCGTCAGCGCACGCGGTGCTCGACCGGGACACCGGTGAGATCGTCTTGCCGCTGGGCGAGTACGACTTCTACGACTCCGAGTCGACGATGGATCTGGCGAACCACGCCACCGACATCGCCCTCGCGACCTGCATGACCGCCGCGGGATCCGTCTACTCCGCGGTCTCGATCGAGGAGACGCCCGAGTCGAGGATCGGGGACAGGACCTACGGCCTCTGGAACGAGGACCAGGCGCTCCTGCACGGATTCGGATCGGCGCCCTCGCCGGTCGATGCGGCGATCGATGCCGACCGCGCGGCGGGGGGCGAGGCGTGGGACGCGGCGTACGAGGACTGCGCGACGCGGCCGGACGCGGAGCTCACCGCGCTCCTCCCCGACAACGGCGAGCTCACCGAGTCGCTCGTGCCCCGACTCCGGACGGCCGCCTACAACTCGGCCTCCGCCGACCCGGCCTGGCAGGCCGCTCGCGAGTCGTGGTGGCAGTGCCTCCGCGAGGCCGGACTCGACCCGCGCACCGGTTCGGGCGACTGGACGTCGCGCCAGGGAGTCGAGGTCGCCGAGGCCCGCAGTCCGGCGGGCGGTTCCGCGAGCGAGGAGGAGATCCGCGTCGCGTCGACTGAGGCGCGGTGCAACAGCGAGACCGGGCTGGCACAGACCCTCGGCGATCTGGAGGCCTCGTACCAGGCCCCGCTGATCACCGCGAACCGGGCGGCGCTGGACGAGCTGAAGGCCGAGAACGCCGAGCGCCTCGCCGGCCTCCGCGACTACCTCGCCCGCAGGGGCTGAGCCGCGGCCCGGAGTCGCGTCGCCGCCTCCGCACGAGCAGGTGGCGGCGCGGCGTCAGCCGCCGGCGAACGGCGGCAGCACGTCGACCGCCGCGCCGTCGGTGAGCGGAGTCGCGCGATCGGTCGTCGACACACCTCCGACGAGGTAGGTGCACCGCGCCAGCACCTCGGCCGCACTCGGCGCGGATTCGACCAGCCGCGCCTCGAGCGCACCCAGATCAGCCACGCCGTCGAACTCGTCGCCGGCGCGCCCCAGAGCGGCCTTCGCCGCGGCGAAGTAGCGGACGCGCACGCTCATCCGCCGATCGCGCTCATCGTGCGCTCGGGCTGCACGAAGCCCACGCGGTTCATCTCGTGGCCGGCCGGCTTGCCCCACATCGCGCCGCGCCAGAGCTGGGCGACCTCGTGGTCGTCGGCACCCGCGCGCATCGGGGAGAGCAGGTCGGTCTCGTCGTTCGAGAACAGGCAGCTGCGCACTCCGCCCTCCGCCGTCAGGCGCGTGCGACGGCAGTCTCCGCAGAACGGCTCGGTGACGGAGGCGATGATGCCCACCTGACCGAGGACCGGCCCTTCGAGGACACCGGTCTCGTGCACGTCGAACAGCTCGGCGGGGGCTCCGTCGCGCGGGGCGGCGTGCGGGGTGAGGGTGAAGCGCTCCGAGAGGATCTCGCGGATCCCGGCGGCGGTGATCATCGTCTCGCGGTCCCAGCCGTGGTCGGCGTCGAGGGCCATCTGCTCGATGAAGCGCAGCTGGTGACCGCCGGCGAGCGCCCACGCGAGCAGCTCGGGCGCCTCCTTGTCGTTGATGCCGGGGAGGAGCACGGCGTTGATCTTCGTCTGGGCGAGTCCCGCGGGGCCCAGGGCGTCGATGCCGGCGAGCACGCGGTCGAGGAACGGGCGCCGGGTGACCTTCGCGAAGGTCTCGGCGCAGATGGAGTCGAGCGAGACGTTGACGCGGTTCAGGCCGGCCGCGGCGAGCGCCTCCGCTCGACCCGAGAGGCCGATCGCGTTGGTGGTCAGCGAGATCTCGGGGCGGGGCTCGAGCGCGGCGACGTCGCGGATGATGTCGACGAGATCCTTCCGCAGCAGCGGCTCCCCGCCGGTGAAGCGGATCTGCCGCACGCCGAACTGCTCGACCGCGATGCGCGCGAGCCGCACGATCTCGTCGCGGGTGAGCAGTGACGCGGGCGGGAGGAAGGGCAGCCCCTCGGCCGGCATGCAGTAGGTGCAGCGCAGATTGCACTTGTCGGTGAGGGAGATGCGCAGGTCGTCGGCGACCCGTCCGTAGGTGTCGAGGAGGAGCGGAGTCGCGGGGCGCTCGGCCGGGAGCACGGAGCTCTGCTGCCGGGGCCGGATGCCGGGAATCCCGAGTGCTGTGCTCATCCGGACAGACTACGCGCCGGATCTGCGCGCGACCCGGCAGGATGGACTCCTCCCCGCCACTCGGCGCGGGCGAGCGACGGAGAGGACGCGATGACGTCGATCGACCTGCACGCCGCCCGGGTGCGCGCTCTGCTCTCCCCCCTCGCCGAGCGCGGTGCCCACGAGACGCTGCCGCTCGATCCCGCCGCCGTCGCCGCCGATCCCGGCGCCTACGACCGCCGCGTGCTCGCGCGCTCGGTCACCGCTCCCCTCGACCTGCCGCGCTTCGACAATTCGCAGATGGACGGCTACGCCGTGCACGCCACCGATCTCGACGCGGCCACCACCGGCAGTCCGGTCGTCCTGCCGGTCGTGGCCGCCATTCCCGCGGGCGACCGGGCGCCGCGCCTCGCGCCGGGCACCGCCGCTCCGATCATGACCGGCTCGCCTCTGCCCGTCGGCGCCGACGCCGTGGTGCCGATCGAGCGGGTCGACCCGCCGCGCTTCCCCGCGACCGGCTCCGAGGACGCGCGCGTCGCCTTCTCGGCACCCGTCATCGCCTCGACCTTCGTGCGCGCGCGTGGGAGCGATACCCGGAGCGGCGACCTGGCGCTGCCCGCCGGCACGACCCTCCGCGCCGCGCACTACGGCCTGCTCGCCTCCCTCGGCCTCACCGAGATCGAGGTGCTCCCCCGGATCCGCGTCCTCGTCGTGCCGACCGGGCACGAGATCCGCCCGGCCGGTGCACTGCTCGAGGACGCGCAGATCTACGACGCGAACGGCTCGCTGCTCGCCGAGGCCGTCCGCGAGGCGGGCGCGCTGCCGATCGTCGCGCCGTGCGGCAGCGACCGAGCGGAGGATCTCCTGGCGCTCCTGCACGAGCACGCGGCCCAGGCGGATCTCGCGATCACGGTCGGCGGAGTGAGCGCCGGCGCCTACGAGGTCGTGCGCGACGCGCTCGGGCCGGCCGGCTCCGAGTTCGGGCACGTCGCGATGCAGCCCGGCGGGCCGCAGGGACTCGGACTCGTGCGGATGACGGACGGCACCCACCTGCCGATCGTGTCGCTGCCCGGCAACCCGGTGAGCGCGCTGGTGTCGTTCGAGGTCTTCCTCCGCCCCGTGCTGCGCTCGCTCGCCGGGCGGTACCCGGCGGAGCGGCCCCGGCTGCGGGCCCGGCTCGGCACCCCGCTCGACTCCCCCGCGCACCTGCACCAGATCCGGCGCGGAACCCTCGACGACGAGGGCCTCGTGCACGCGGTCGGCGGGCCGAGCTCGCACCTGCTCGCGTCCTACGCGCGCTCCAACGTGCTCATCCACGTCCCCGTCGGGACGGAACGCGCAGCGACCGGCGACACGGTCGAGATCTGGAGGATCGATGACTGAGGTCTCAGACCACCTGACCCATGTCCGCGCCGACGGCGCCGTGCACATGGTCGATGTCGGCGGCAAGGAGGTGACCTCGCGCACCGCGGTCGCCGAGGGCTTCGTCGTCACGACGCCCGAGGTCGTGCGGCTGCTCGAGCAGGGCGAGCTGCCCAAGGGCGAGGCGCTGACAGTGGCGCGGATCGCCGGGATCATGGGCGCGAAGGCCACCTCGACGCTGATCCCGCTCTGCCACCCGCTCGCGCTGGACGGGGTCGACGTCGACCTCGAGCCGGGCGGTGACCGGGTGCGGATCGAGGCGCGCGTGCGCACCAGCGGGCGCACCGGGGTCGAGATGGAGGCGCTCACCGCCGTCACCGTCGCGGCGCTGACCGTCTACGACATGCTCAAGGCCGTCGATCGGAGCGCCGTCATCACCGACATCCGCGTGCTCGCCAAGGCTGGCGGGCGCACCGGCTCGTGGAGCGCGCAGTGACGCGGCGGGCGGTCGCGGTCGTCGCGTCGACGCGCGCCGCCTCCGGCGTGTACGAGGACCGCACGGGGCCGGCGCTGCTCGCCTGGTTCGAGAGCCGGGGCTGGGAGGGGCGCGTGGTCGTGGTCGCCGACGGCGACGCGGTCGGCGAGGCGATCTCGGACGCGATCGGAGCGGGAGTCGACATCGTGGTCACGACCGGAGGCACGGGGGTCGCCCCGAGCGACGTCACACCCGAGCAGACCGCGCCGCTGATCGAGCGCGAGCTGCCCGGTCTCGCCGAGGCGATCCGCGCCCGGGGAGCCGCGCACGTCCCCACGGCGATCCTCAGCCGCGGCACGGCGGGAGTCGCGGGCACGAGCGTCGTCGTCAATCTGCCCGGCTCGCCCGGCGGTGTCCGCGACGGCATCGGCGTGCTCGACCCGGTCATCGGCCACCTGCTCGACCAGCTCGGAGGCGGCGATCATGCCCGCTGAGGCCGTCGCGCTCGCGCGCATCGCCCACGAGACCGTCACGGTCGACGAGTGCGAGCACGCCGTCGACTCCCCCGCGCACGGCGCGGTGGTCACCTTCGCCGGCATCGTCCGCGATCACGACGAGGGTCGCGGTGTGCTGCGCCTGCACTACGAGGCGCATCCGGAGGCGTCGGCGGCGCTGCTCGCGTCGGCGCAGCGGATCGCGGAGCGCTTCCCCGACGTGCGGATCGCGGCGGTGCACCGGGTCGGCGACCTGGTCGTCGGCGACCTGGCCCTGGCGTGCGCGGTCGCGTCCGCCCACCGGGCCGCGGCCTTCGAGGCGTGCGCGGCCCTGGTCGACGACATCAAGGCGTCCGTGCCGATCTGGAAGGAGCAGTCGTTCGTGGACGGCAGCTCGGAGTGGGTCGCGTCGCTCGGCTGAGCCGACTGGCGGATCCGCCAAGGCGGTACCGCGCGCGGACTCGGCGGGACAGCGCGGGGTAACACGGGTGTCACACGTCTGAGGTTGACTGGACGGGCACGCATCCGGCGGGCGCGGTCGAGAGGTGCGGCATGGACCTGAACACGATCCAGCGCGTCCGCGTCGTGCGCGACCGCGCCGATCTCGCGGCGATGGGGCCGCGCACCGCGGTCATCGGAGGCGGCTCCTGGGTCTTCTCCCTCCCCCACGATCACCTCGACGAGCTCCTCGACCTGCAGGGCTTCGGCTGGGAGCCGCTCCGCGCGACTCCCGAGGGCCTGTCGGTCGCCGCGACCTGCACCTTCACCGAGCTGGCCGCCGTGCCCGATCGCGGTCCGCTGTTCTTCCAGTGCTGCACGGCGCTTCTCGGCTCGTTCAAGATCTGGAACACGGCGACGGTCGGCGGCAACATCGCCAACGCCCTGCCCGCGGGGCCGATGATCGGCCTCGCCGCGGCCCTCGACGCCGAGGCGCTGATCTGGCGGGCCGACGGCTCCGACGCGCTGGTCCCCGTCGGCGAGCTGGTCACCGGGAACATGACGACGACGCTCGGGCACGGCGACGTGATCCGCTCGATCGAGTTCCCCGCTCGGGCCCTCGAGGCGCGCACCGCGTTCCGGAAGATCGCCCTGTCGCCGCTCGGGCGCAGCGGCGCCGTCGTCATCGGTCGGCTCGACCTCGACGGGGCGTTCCTCCTCTGCGTGACCGGTGCGACCGTGCGGCCCGAGGTGCTGCGGTTCGCCGCGATCCCCTCGGCCGACGAGCTCGCCGCGGGCGTCGACGCGATCGCGACCTGGTTCACGGATCCGCACGGCGCCGCCGACTGGCGGCACGCCGTCGTGCGGGTGCTGGCCGACGAGATCCGGCACGAGCTCGGAGGGAGCGGCGCATGAGGTTCACCGTCAACGGCGAGGCGGTCGACGCGACCCCGCAGCCCGGCCAGGTGCTGCGGACGCTGCTCCGCGACCACGAGCACTTCGAGGTCAAGAAGGGCTGCGACGCGGGCGACTGCGGCGCCTGCTCGGTGCTCGTCGACGGCACACCGTTCCACTCCTGCATCTACCCCGCCCACCGGGTCGAGGGCCGCGAGGTCACGACCGCCGCCGGGCTCGGCACCGCCCAGGAGCCGAGCGCCGTCCAGCAGGCGTTCGTCGATCTCGGCGCGTTCCAGTGCGGCTTCTGCACGGCGGGCATGGTCGTGACGGCCACGGCGATCGAGGGGGCGCGTGCTGAAGACGTGCCGCGCCTGATGAAGGGCAACCTCTGCCGCTGCACGGGCTACCGCGCCATCCGCGAGGCGGTGACCGGTGGGCACTCCTGCGGAGACTCCTGCGAGCACCCGAGCGGTCTCAGCCCCGTGCGCCGCACCGGCCGCCCGACCGCCGACGAGTCCCGCGTCGGCCGCTCCCTCGGCGCCCCCGCCGGGCGCCGGATCGTCTCGGGAGGCGAGCCCTACACGCTCGACGTCGCGGTGCCCGGGCTCCTGCACCTCAAGGTGCTGCAGAGCCCGCACGCCCACGCGCGCATCGTGTCGATGGACACCCACGCGGCCGCCGCCATCCCCGGCGTGATCGCGGTGCTGACCGCCTCCGACGTGCCCGATCTGCTCTACTCGACCGCCCGTCACGAGTCGCGGCTCGACGACCCCGACGACACGCGGATGCTCGACACCGTCGTGCGGTTCCGCGGGCAGCGCGTCGCCGTCGTCGTGGCGGAGTCGGTCGCGCAGGCCGAGATCGCCTGCCGCGCGATCGAGGTCGAGTACGAGGTGCTGCCGGCCGTCTTCGACCCCGAGGAGGCGCGCTCGCCGGGCGCGCCCCTCCTGCACGGCGAGAAGGACCCGATCGCCTCGCGCATCGCGAAGCCCGGCTCGAACGTGGTGGCCGAGCTGCACGGCGAGTACGGCGACGTCGCGCAGGGTCTCGCCGAGGCCGACGTGGTCGTCGAGGGTCGCTGGCAGACCTCCCGCGTCGCTCACACGGCACTCGAGACGCACGGCACGATCGGCTGGCTCGAGGGCGACGAGCTGGTGCTGCGCACCTCGACGCAGGTGCCCTTCCTCGTCCGCGACGAGATCGCTCGGATCTTCGACCGGGCGCCCGAGAGCGTCCGCGTCTTCACCGCGCGGGTCGGCGGCGGGTTCGGCGGCAAGCAGGAGATCCTCACCGAGGACGTCGTCGCCCTGGCCGTGCTCGCGACCGGGCGGCCCGTGCAGTACGAGTTCACCCGCACCGACGAGTTCACGATGGCGCCGTGCCGTCACCCGATGCGGGTCGATGTGCGGCTGGGCGCCACCCGCGACGGACGCCTGACGGCGATGACGGTCGACGTGCTGTCCGACACCGGCGCCTACGGCAACCACGGGCCCGGCGTGATGTTCCACGGCACCTCGGAGTCGGTCGCGACCTACAACGCGCCCCACAAGCGCGTCGACGCCCAGGCCGTCTACACGAACAACCTGCCCTCCGGCGCCTTCCGCGGCTACGGGCTCGGGCAGGTGATCTTCGGCATCGAGTCGGCGATGGACCAGCTCGCCGTCGAGCTGGGCATCGAACCGTTCGAGCTGCGCCGGATCAACGCGGTCCGCCCCGGCGATCCGCTCGTCGTGACGCACGTGGAGGGCGACGACATCGGCTTCGCCTCGTACGGGCTCGACCAGTGCCTCGACCTGACCGAGGCGGCGCTCGTGCGCGGCCGGGCGGACGCCGTCCCCGAGGGGCCCGACTGGCGGATCGGCGAGGGCATGGCGGTGGCGATGATCGCCACGATCCCCCCGCGCGGTCACTTCTCGGAGGCGACGGTCGCGGTCGACGCCGACGGTCTCCTCACGATCGGGGTCGGCACCGCCGAGTTCGGCAACGGGACGACCACCGTGCACACCCAGCTCGTCGCGAGCGCGTTCGGCGCCTCGGCCGACCGGGTGCGCATCCGGCAGTCCGACACCGCCGCCGCTCGCTACGACACGGGCGCCTTCGGCAGCGCGGGCACCGTGGTCGCCGGCAAGGCGGTCTACGGAGCGGCGGTGCGGCTCCTCGCCGATCTCCGCTCGCTCGCGAAGCGGATCACCGGGATCGAGGGCGGCGAGTTCGAGCCCGACGACGAGGGCCTGCTCGCGACGGACGGCACACGGGTCACCTTCGACGAGCTGGCGCGCGCCGCCGGTGGACCGATCACCGCGACGGGGACCGAGGACGGCGCCCAGCGCTCCCTCGCGTTCAACGTGCAGGGCTTCCGCGTGGCTGTGCGGGAGTCGACCGGCGAGGTCCGCATCCTGCAGTCGGTGCAGGCCGCGGATGCGGGCTTCGTCATCAACCCGGAGCAGTGCCGGGGCCAGGTCGAGGGCGGAGTCGCGCAGGCGATCGGCTCGGCGCTCTACGAGGAGGTCATCCTCGACGGCGCGGGGACGGTCACGACCGCGATCCTCCGGAACTACCACATCCCGCAGATGGCCGACCTGCCGAGCACCGAGGTGCTCTTCGCCGACACGGCCGACGACCTCGGTCCGTTCGGCGCCAAGTCGATGAGCGAGGCGCCCTACAACCCGGTCGCCCCGGCCCTCGCCAACGCCGTCCGCGACGCCATCGGCGTGCGCCCCCACGAGCTGCCGCTGTCGCGCGACCGCGTGTGGCGGATCCTGCACCCCGACGCGGCCCCCGTGCGCACCGTCGCGGCGGAGGCCCCGCAGGGCTGAGCGGGAAGTCAGCGTCGGTAGCGCCCCCATGCTGGTCGAGTAGCCCCGCAGGGGCGTATCGAGACCCACGAGCGTCAACAGATCGGGCCTCGGAACCGGACTCCTGAAGCTGGTGGATCTCGATACGCCCGCTGCGCGGGCTACTCGATCAGCATGCCTGGGCTGAATGCGCCAGCTCCGCGGGCTACTCGATCAGCGAGGGGGGACTCACACCCGCGACGCGAGCTCCGCGCTCGCGCGGGCGACCTCGCGGGCGATCGCGTCCTCGTCGGCGTTGACGAGGCGACCCTCCGTCACGGTGGACCGCCCGTTGACGAGCAGCAGCGTCAGCGGAGGCTGCGATCCGAGCGCCAGCGCCGCTACGGGATCCGCGATGCCCGCGTGCTCGATCCCGTCGACCTTCCAGAGCGCGAGATCCGCCAGCTTGCCGACCTCGATCGAGCCGATCTCGTCCTGACGGCCGAGCACTCGCGCGCCTCCGATCGTCGCGACCGAGAGCGCCTGACGAGCGCTCATCCGGTCGGCCCCGGCGCGCAGCCGGTTCATCAGGACCGCCTCGCGGATCTCGATGCCGAGCTGCCCCGACTCGTTCGAGGCCGAGCCGTCGACCCCCAGCCCCACCGGGACCCCGGCCGCCAGCAGCTGCGGGACGGGCGCGATGCCCGCGGCGAGCCGGCCGTTCGAGGACGGGCAGTGCGCGACTCCGGTGCCCGTGGCCGCGAACTTCGCGATCGCGTCGTCGTCGAGGTGCACGCAGTGCGCCATCCAGACGTCGTCGCCGAGCCAGCCGAGCGACTCGAGGTAGTCGGTGGGCGACATGCCGAACGCCTCGCGCGTGTAGGCGTCCTCCTCGATCGTCTCGGATCCGTGGGTGTGCAGGCGCACGCCGAGCTGCCGGGCGAGCACCGCCGACTCGCGGAGCAGATCCGGAGTGACCGAGAACGGCGAGCACGGCGCGATCGCGACCCGCACCATCGAGTCGAACGAGTCGTCGTGGTAGCGCTCGACGGCGGCGCCGCTCGCCTCCAGGGCCGCCGCGGTCGTCTCGACGGCGAAGTCCGGCGGCAGGCCGCCCTGCGACTCGCCGAGGTCCATCGAGCCGCGGGTCGCGTGCAGGCGGAGCCCCAGCGTCGAGGCCGCATCGACGATCCCGCCGACGATGTCGCCCGATCCGCGCGGGAACACGTAGTGGTGGTCGCCGACCGTCGTGCATCCGGAGCGGGCGAGGACGCCCATCGCACCCAGCGACGCCGAGCGGGTCAGGTCGGCGTCGATCCGCGACCAGGCGGGGTACAGCGCGACGAGCCAGTCGAAGAGGATCGAGTCCTGCGCCCAGCCGCGGGTGAGCCACTGGTAGAGGTGGTGGTGCGTGTTGATCAATCCCGGCGTGAGGAGGTGACCGCGGCCGTCGACGCGGGTGATCGAGACCGGCTCCTGCGCGGGCAGTCCGGTCGGCGCGCGGCCGTCGAGCGCCCAGGCGGGAGGAGCACCCGCGCCGACCGCGGTGATCCTGCGGTCGTCGACCACGACGTGCCCGCCCGCGTGCTCGGTGCCCGCCGCATCGACGGTGGCGACGTGGGCTCCGGTGATGATGTGGCGCTGCATCCCCCGAGCTTGCCACCGCCGTGTTTCCCGTCGGTTTCGACGCGACCCCCGATCCGCCTCAGCGAGCCGCGTGGATGGGCCCGGGGAGGCCGGCGAGCGGGGAGCCGGAGGCGCCCGAGCGCACCGCGAGCACCTCGGCGAGGATCGAGACGGCCGTCTCCTCCGGGGTGGACGCGCCGATGTCGAGGCCGATCGGCGAGTGCAGGCGGGACAGCGCCTCCTCGGCGACCCCCGCCTCCCGCAGCAGCCCGAGCCGGCGCTCGTTCGTGCGCCGCGACCCCATCGCGCCGACGTAGGCGACCGGCAGGGTCAGCGCCAGCTCGAGCAGCGGGACGTCGAACTTCTCGTCGTGGGTGAGCACCGCGATCACGGTGCGCGCGTCGACCGCGGTGGCGGCGAGGTAGTCGGAGGGCCACTCCACGATCACCTCGTCGGCGGCGGGGAAGCGCTCGGCGGTGGCGAAGACCGGCCGGGCGTCGCAGACCGTCACGCGGTAGCCGAGCAGAGCGCCCGCGGCGCAGAGGGCGGCGGAGAAGTCGACGGCGCCGAAGACCAGCAGGCGCGGCTTCTCGGCGTGCACGATGTAGGTCACCTCGAGCTCGGTGCCCTGGCAGTCGATCTCGACGCTCTCGGAGCGACCGGACAGCATCCGCGCCGAGCGCTCGGCCAGGATCCGGTGCACCGCGTCCTCATCGAGGTGCGGCCCGAGCACGTCCTGCGCGCGGGTCGCGCCGGTGATCACCAGCCCGACGAGCTCCTGGGGACCGCCGACGATCATCGCCAGCCCGGCCGGTCGGCCCGCCCGGGCGGCGCGGAGCTCGGCGAGCACCGCACCCGAGGAGGCGTCGACGGCGTGCCCGAGCACCCGCAGCTGCCCACCGCACGAGAGCCCGGCCGCGAAGGCCGCCTCGTCGTCGAAGCCGAAGTGCTCGGAGGCGCTGCCGCCCGTGCCGAGCACCTCCTGAGCGAGGGCATAGGCCTGCGCCTCGACGCAGCCCCCCGAGATCGAGCCGATCGCCGCGCCCGCCGCGTCGACCGCCATCGACGAGCCGAGAGCGCGGGGCGCGGATCCGAAGACGTGGGTGACCGTGACGACCGCGAGGCGCTCGCCGGCCTCGACGCGCTCGAGGATCGGCACGGCGAGTTCGAGCACGGCGACCTCCTCGGTGCGGGTGGGAGGCGTCGCTGCCGGGGGCGCGGGCGAGCCGCCGAGGGGCGCTCACACGCAGGAAACATGCCGAGTATAGGGTCGATCCATGCCTTCCGACGCTCCCTCGCTCGACCTCGTGATCCGCTCCTCCGCTGTGCTGACCGAGCACGGCTGGCAGTCGGGCAGCGTCGCGATCGCCGAGGGACTGATCGTCGCCGTGGGCGCCGTCGACGCCCCGTGGCGGACGGCCGAGGAGGTCGTGCTGCCCGAGGGACAGGTGCTGATCCCGGGCGCGGTCGACACCCACGTGCACGTCAACGAGCCGGGCCGCACCGAGTGGGAGGGGTTCGCCTCGGCCACCAGGGCCGCCGCGGCAGGAGGCGTCACCACGATCATCGACATGCCGCTGAACTCGATTCCGCCGACGACCACCGTCGCGGGTCTCGAGGCCAAGCGCGCCGCCGCCGGCCCGCAGGCGCTGGTCGACGTCGGCTTCTGGGGCGGAGCGATCCCCGAGAACCTGGGCACCCTCCGCGAACTGCACGAGGCCGGGGTCTTCGGCTTCAAGTGCTTCCTCTCGCCGAGCGGGGTCGACGAGTTCCCGCACCTCAGCACCGACCAGCTGTTCGCGGCGATGCGCGAGATCGCCGCCTTCGACGGCCTGCTGATCGTGCACGCCGAGGACCCGGCCGAGCTCGAGTCGAGCGCCAACGACGGAGGCACCTCCTACGGCGCGTTCGTGGAGTCGCGGCCGCCCGCGTCCGAGAAGAGCGCGATCCTGCACGTGATCGAGGCGGTCCGCGAGACCGGCGGACGCGCGCACATCCTGCACCTCTCCTCCGCCGACGCGCTGCCGCTGCTGCGCGAGGCGAAGGCCGAGGGGCTGCGGATCACCGCGGAGACCTGCCCGCACTACCTCACCTTCGACGCCGGATCGATCCCCGACGGCGCCACCGAGTTCAAGTGCTGCCCGCCCATCCGCGACGAGCGCAACCGCGAGCTGCTCTGGAAGGGGCTGCTCGACGGCACGATCGACATCATCGCCTCCGACCACTCCCCCGCCACCGCCGAGCTGAAGTTCGCGCACGACGGCGACTTCGGTCTCGCCTGGGGCGGCATCTCGGGGCTCGAGCTGAGCTTCCGCGCGATCTGGACGGGGGCGCACGAGCGCGGGATCCCGCTCGAGCAGGTCGTCGCCTGGATGTCGACCGGCACCGCCGCCTTCGCCGGGCTCGGGCAGAAGGGGCTGCTGCGGGCGGGAGCCGACGCCGACCTCGTCGCCTTCGACCCCGCCGCCCAGGCGCGCGTCGACGTCGGCGCGCTCGCCCACAAGAACAAGGTGTCCGCGTACGACGGCCGCGTGCTCCGCGGTGCCGTCGCCGCCACGTGGGTCGGCGGAGTCGCGGTGACCGCGTCGACCGCGGCACCCGTCGGCCGCCTCCTCGACCGCCCCGCCCTCTGATCCGCCCTCGCGAGTCTCTGCTCGGGCGCAGGGCGCTGCGTGCTCGTCGCAGACGAAGCGGCCTCTCGCGGGGCGTGTTCCGGGCACGTTTCGAGCGTGTGAACTCACGCGGTTCGAGGCGCTCCGGCGGGCGGATCGCACAAGACTGGCGGGGCAGCGACGGCGGATTCAGCGCATCGGGAGGCGCGGACCCCGTGCCCGCCGCGGCATCCTGACAGACGGGCGCGCGGCGCCCACCACCACCCGGACAGGAGCGGACATGTCGATCATCCTCGGAGACCACCAGTACGGGAAGGCCGAGAACCGCGTCGTCCGGATCTACCGCGACAGCCCGCGACACGAGATCCACGACGTCAACGTGTCGACCGCCCTCCGCGGCGACTTCGAGGCGGCGCACCTCGAGGGCGACCAGTCGGCCGTCCTGCCGACGGACACGCAGAAGCAGACCGCCTACTCCTTCGCGAAGGAGAAGGGCCTGCGCTCGATCGAGGCCTACGGTCTCGAGCTCGCCCGGCACTTCGTCGACGGCTACGCGCCCGTGCACGGAGCCCGCATCGAGATCGAGGAGTTCGCGTGGGAGCGGGTCGTCGTCGACGGCGAGGAGCACGACCACACCTGGGTCCGCAAGGGCCAGGAGGTGCGCATCGCCTCGGTCACCGTCGAGGGCTCGGGCGACGAGCAGCAGGTGTGGGTCACCGGCGGCTTCAAGGATCTGACGATCCTCAAGTCGACCGGCTCCGAGTTCCACGGCTTCCTCACCGACCCCTACACCGTGCTCCAGCCGACGAACGATCGGGTGATGGCCACCTCCCTGGTCGCGAAGTGGCGCTTCGCCCTGACCGGGGAAGAGCTCGCCTCGACCGACTGGGAGGGTGTCTACGCCGGCATCAAGGCGCTGATGATCAGCCGCTTCGCGACCGTGCACTCGCTCGCCCTGCAGCAGACGCTGTTCGAGATGGGCAAGGCGGTACTGGAGGAGTACCCGCAGATCGTCGAGATCCGCCTGTCGGCGCCGAACAAGCACCACTTCCTCTACGACCTGTCGCCGTTCGGAGTCTCGAACGACAACGAGGTCTTCCACGCCGACGACCGCCCCTACGGCCTGATCCAGGCGAGCGTCACCCGCGACGACGCGCCCGACGCGGGCCCGGCCTGGTACGCCTACACGGGTCTGGTGTGAGCCGAGGCGTCCACCGCGGCCACGTCCTGCACCTCGCGGGGCGGCCCTCGCTCTCGGAGGCGGAGGCGGCGCTGGTGTCGATCCCGGACGGCGCCCTCGTCGTGGACGACGCCGGCACGATCGCCTGGGTGGGCGCGCACCGCTCGCTGCCGCGCGAGTACGGCGACTGGCCGGTGACGGGCGACGCGTCCGCGTTCCTCCTGCCCGGCTTCGTCGACACGCACGTGCACTTCCCGCAGACCTGGACGACCGACGCTTTCGGCGGCGGCCAGCTGCTCGAGTGGCTCGACACCGCGGTGTTCCCGGCGGAGGCGCGCCTCGCCGACGAGAACGTCGCCGCCCGCATCGCCCGCGCCTTCACGCGTCGACGGGTGCAGGCCGGGACGACGGCGGCGATGGTCTTCGGCTCGGCGTTCCCGCACGCGCAGGACGCGCTGTTCGAGGCCAGCCTGGCGGCGGGGCTGCGCACGGTCTCGGGGCGCGGCATCCAGACCGTCGGTCCCGCCTCCGCCGCACCGCTGCTCACCACCGAGAAGGAGGCGCTCGCGCTCGTCGCCGACGAGATCGAGCGCTGGCACGCGGTCGACACCCAGGACGCCGCGACGGCGCTCCTCCAGGTCGCGATCGTGCCGCGCTTCTCGCTCTCGGTCACCCCGACCACACTCGCCGGGCTCGGCGAGCTGTACGACTCCGTCCGCAGCCGCGGCGTGTACGTGCACAGCCACCTCAACGAGAACGACCGGCCGGGCGACGGCGAGATAGCCGCGGTGCGCGAGCTCTACGGCACGAAGAGCTATCTCGACACGTACGACGGGCTGTTCCTGCCCGGCTCCGCGCGGGGCGGCTCCTCACTCCTCGGCCGGCGCACGATCCTCGCGCACGCGGTGCACTGCCAGGACGACGAGCTGCACCGGATGGCCGAGACCGGCACCTCGATCGCGCACTGCCCGACGTCGCAGCAGTTCCTCGGCTCGGGGACGATGCCCTGGCGGCGGACCGTCGCCTCCGGAGTGACCGTCGCGCTCGGCAGCGACGTCGGGGCCGGCGACGAGTGGCTTCTGTCGCGGGTGGCGAACGACACGTTCAAGGTGCACCTGTCCGAGGCGGGCGACGCGGCGGTCGCGCTGCACCCGGCCGAGCTGCTGTTCACGGCGACGCTGGCGGGCGCGCGCGCCCTCGACATGGAGGAGCGCTTCGGCAACTTCGACCTCGGCAAGGACGCGGACTTCGTCCGCATCGAGCCGGACCGCTGGGAGCCGCTGGCCGAGGTGCTCGCCCACGGCGTGCGGGCCGACGACGAGGCGCGGGCGACGGCGCAGCTGCTGTTCGCGCTGCTGATGGGGCTGCGCGAGCCGGCGATCGCGGCGGTGCACGTGCGGGGGCGGCGGGTCGCGGCTCCGGAGTAGCGGGGCGTGCGGTCTGCAGGCGCCACCGCCACCCGTCCTCCGCCGGATTCGCCGCAGCCCTGGGCTCACCGTCTCGCGCCCGCTACCGTCGGGGCATGCGCATCGCCCCCGCGTCCGTCCTCGCTGCCGCACTGCTCGCCGTCGGGCTCACCGGGTGTGCGACCGCGGCGCCGAGCGGAGCAGCACAGCCGGCCTCCTCCGCGCCGACTCCCGGCCAGTGGGTCGGTGCCGCCGTCGACGTCTGGTTCGAGAACGACTCCGCTCGGATCTGCGGCCACGACATCGATCCCGGATTCACCATGGGCCTCCCGCCCTGCGATGAAGGACTCGCCGTCACCGGCATCACCGCAGCCGACCTCCGCGCTCGGCTGATGGCACAGGGCATGACCGTCCGCACCGAGGACGGCGTCGACGTCGTCCCCGCCTTCGTCGTCGGCACCCTCTCCGGCCGGATGTTCCAGCTCGAGAGCCTCGACTACGAACGGTACGCACCGTCCACCTCGACTCCGACGCCGGATCCGGCTCCGAGCTTCGCGACCGACGAGGAGAAGCTCGCGTACATGAGCGCGCAGCCCTTCCCCCAGCCGGCGGGCTGCACCGCGCCCGCGGGCGGCTGGAAGTCGATGTCGGCGCTCGGCACCGGAGCCGCGGCCGAGTACCAGCGCGCGCACCCCGACGTGCTCCTCGGCAACGGCCAGACCTTCGTCGCCGATGACACCGCGATCGTTCTCCTCGCCGTCGCCGCCGATGCCGATCCGGAGCAGGTCGCCGCCGATCTCGCCGGCGCCTTCCCCGACGCGCTGTGCGTCCGGCAGTCCGCGCTCACCGCCGCCGACCTGCGCGAGGTCGAGGACGATCCGGCCTTCGCCCCCTCCGACACCGTCCTCTCCTCGGGCCTCTGGCAGCCGACCGACGGCTTCAGCGACGATCCCGAGCCGGTCTTCACCGTCCTCACGACCGTGCTGACCGACGAGCTGGTCGACCGCGCGGCGGAGTACCCGGACGGTCTCGTCGACCTCGTCCCCTGGTTCGAGCCCGTCACCGCCCGCTAGCGCAGCTGGAGCGCCAAGAAGAGGTCCGCGCGGTCCGAGGTGTCCGACAGGTCGCGCTGCGTGAGCTCCTCGACCCGCGCGATGCGGTAGCGGACCGTGTTGAGGTGCAGGTGCGTCTGCTCCGCGGTGCGCACCCACGAGCCTCCGCACTCGAGGAACGCCGCGAGCGTGGCGACGAGCTGCGAGTTGTAGCGCGCGTCGTGCTCGACGAGCCGGCCCAGCACGAGCTCGATGAAGACGGTGCGCAGGTGGTCGGGCACCGCGGTCAGCAGCTGCACGGCCGAGGTGACCTCGCCCGAGTCGCTGATGCGCACGGCCGAGGTGTCCCCCGGCGCCCCCGGCAGCAGCATGCCGTAGCGCGCCGAGCGCAGCGCCCCGCCGAGAGCCGATGACGCCGTCGCCGCACTCGTGCCGACCCGGAGGACCGGCCCGTCGAGCCCGGCACCCGCGCGCCGCAGCGCCGAGGTGACGACGGCGAGCGGATCCGCTCCGATCGGGATCTCGCTCGAGCCGTCGATCGGCACGATCGCCACGACGCAGCCCTGGGCGTCCCGCCCGACGACGGCGCGGCCGAGGTGCGAGGCGGCGTCGGTCAGCAGCCAGCGCGCGAGATCGGAGGAGGCGTCCTCCTCGAATCCCGCCGCCACCACCGCGCAGCGACCCGCGCCCGCGAGTCCGAGCTGTCGGAGGTAGACGGCCGTCTCGGGCTGCTCGCTGTCCTCCTCGATCAGCTCGAGCAGGCGGTCGGCGAGGGCGGAGTCGGCGAGCATCGCGGAGTCGCGCTGCAACCGGTAGAGGCCGACCACGCCGGTCAGCTCGGTCACCGCATCGAGCAGCGAGGGGTGCCACTCGTTCCAGTCGCCGGCGACGACGACGAACCACGACGTCGCCCGGTGCTCGTCGGCTCCGGCGACGACGAAGACCGAGAGCACGCCGCCGTGGGCGTCGGGTACGGTCACCGGGTTCCGGCGCGCGGTGAGACCGGCGCGCACGACGCGCTCGATCTCGGTCAGGCCGAGCGGCTCGGCGGAGGCGGCGAGGCGGCCGGTCGCGGTCAGCACGCGCACGGGGCGGCCGAGCTCGGTCGAGGTGCGGGTGATCAGCTCGTCGAGCAGCTGCCCCCGGTAGACCTCGGTGAGCAGCTCCCGCTGGCGCGCGAGGCCCGCGGTCAGCCGCGCGACGCGGTCACCGGCGAGCGTGTTCGAGAGGTGCGCGGTGATCGAGGCGAACGACACGTCGGCCGGCACCGCGAACAGCGCGACTCCGTGCGCGCGGCAGGCGGCGATCACGTCGTCGGGCACGAAGCCGTAGAGGCCCTCGCCGGCCAGCAGCGCGACGGCGCCCGAGGCCGCGACGGCCGAGACGAAGGTCTCGCTGTCCTCCGGGGTCCGGCGCCAGACCAGGCCGGTGAGCACGAGCTGGTCGCGCGCGAGGTAGCGCCGCGGATCGAGCAGATCGGTCGTGAACGTCCAGTTGACCGGTCGCGCGAGCGCCTCCGGGGTGGTGTAGACGGCGCGGATCCGGAGCTGGGGGGCGTCGAGGACGTCCTGGAGCTGCACGCTCAGCTCCCCCGGTACGTCGAGTAGGCGAACGGGCTGAGCAGCAGCGGGATGTGGAAGTGCGCCTCGACGTCGTCGAGCCGGAACGCGACCACGACCTCCGGGTAGAACGCGTCGGCACCGAAGTAGGCCCCGGTGTCGAACACGACGCGGTAGACGCCCGCGGGAAGCGCCTCCGGACCGAAGACCCCGACCCGACCGTCGGCGTCGGTCCGCGCCGTGGCGACGGGCGACCAGCCGGAGTCGGTGCGCGCCTCGAGCGCGACCGGCACTCCGCTCGCGGGGCGGCCGAGCACGGCGTCGAGCACGTGCGTCGTGACGTGGCTGGCGTGCGCGCTCACGGGCGCACCTCCGCCACGATCGCGCCGGTCTCCGGGCCGAGCGCCCTGACCCGCAGCACGGTGATCTCGCGCAGCTGGTCGGCGACGATCCCGCGCTCCGTCTCGTCGTCGAGGCCGAGTCGGCGCTCGAGCTCGGCGACGATCTCGGCGCGGTCGCGGCCGGCGGCGCGGATGAGGAAGACGCGGTCGAAGCGCTCCTCGTAGGCCCGGTTGCCCGCCAGCAGACGCTCGGCGAGCACCTCGTCACTCGAGCGGCTCGACGCCTGCTCGGCGGCGGCGAACTCGGAGGAGCGCCCGGCGCCGGCGTGCTTCTCTCCGATCCTGGGGTGGTCGGCGAGTGCGGCCTCGATCTCCTCGGCGGTGAGCGAGCGCGCGACGCGGTCGGCGGCGGCCGCGAGGGCGTCGGTCGAGGCGTACGGGGCGCCGTCGGCGACCTCGTCGACCCAGCGGGGAACGGCGAGGCAGGCGGTCAGGGCATCGCGGAGGACGTCGGGTGCGGTCATGGGGTCTCCTCGTCGAACGGCGGGTGGGGCACGATGGGCGGATGGATGCGGCTGCGGTGACCGGGATCGTCCTCGCCGCGGGGGCGGGACTCCGCGCGGGCGGGCCGAAGGCCCTGCGGCGGACGGCGGACGGGGTGCCGTGGCTGGAGCACGCGGTGCGCCGCCTCGAGGCGGTCGGCTGCGCGCGGGTGGTCGTGGTCCTCGGCGCGGGGGCGGAGGAGGCCCGGCCGCTCGTCCCGGCCGGCGCCGAGATCGTCGTGGCGACCGAGTGGGCCGAGGGGCTGTCCGCCTCGCTGCGCGCCGGGCTCGCTGCCGCGGACGGCGACGCGGCCCTGGTGACGCTCGTGGATCTGCCGGACGAGCCCGCCGCGGTCGGTGCGCGCCTGCTCGAGCGGGCGACGGACGGGCCCGACACTCTCGCCCGCGCGGTCTACGGCGGCCGCCCCGGTCATCCGGTGCTGCTCGGCGCGGCGCACTGGCCGGCGATCGCGGAGGGGGCGACAGGTGACAGCGGCGCGCGCGACGTGCTGCGCTCGAGGGGAGCGCAGGAGGTCGAGTGCGGCGATCTCGCCTCGGGACTCGACGACGACGGGCCCGCTCACCGCAGCTCCCCCGCCTCGAGCGCCGCGCGCAGCGCGCGCCAGGCGAGTGTCGCGCAGACCGAGCGCACCGGATTGCCCGCCACCGCGAGCAGCGCCGACTCCTGACCGGAACCGGCCTCGGCCTCCCGTCGCTCCATCGAGGCGAGGAAGCTCTCGATCCGCCCTCGGATCTCTGAGGCGCTGCGCCCGTCGAGCTCGTCGGCCATCAGCGACGCCGAGCCCTGCGAGACCTCGCAGCCGCGCCCGCTCCAGGCGACACCGACCGCCGACGGCGTGCCGGTGACCCGCACCTCGAGCCGGTCGCCGCAGGTCGGCGTGATCAGCTCGGCGCGCCCGACGACGGCGGCCGACGAGTCGGACCGGCCCACGGGGTGGCGCGCGTGATCGCGGATGAGCTCGGCGGCAGCGCTCACGCGCGGTCCTCGATCTCGGACAGCTCCGAGTAGACCGTGCTGATCCCGGCGATGCGCTCCCGGGAGTCGCGGGGCGAGGCGCCGAGCACTCCGGAGGCGAGCAGGGCGGCCGCGCTCATCGCCGCCGCGTAGCTGTCGAAGGCGGCGTCGCTGTCGACGGGGCACTCGAGCCAGACCGAGACCCGCTCGGCGAAGCGCCGGGCCTGCGGGTCGGCGAGGAGGATCACGGGGACGCCGTGCGCGGCGAGGACGTCGACGAGGGCCGAGAACGAGGCGGGGCGGCGCCGGAACCCGACCAGCACGACCACGTCGTGCGCCCCCAGACCGGCCAGCTCCTCGCCGAGCGACTGCCCGGGCTGCGGCGCGATCCTGACCCGGTCGCGCGCCTGCGCCAGCTGCTGCCGCAGGTGCAGGGCCACCGGGTAGCTGTTGCGCATCCCGACGACCACCACCTCCCGAGCGTCGGCGAGCAGCGTCACCGCCGCCTCGAGCCGGCCGCTCGAGAGGGTCGTCGCCAGACGCAGGAGGTTCGCGCGCTCGCTGTCGAGGTGGGCCGCGAGGGCGTCGCCCGGCCCGCCGGCGGAGGCGGGGCCGACCGGGACGCCCGAGCTGCGGAGTGCTCGGGCGTGCTCGCGCACCTCCTGCGAGCTGGTGAAGCCGAGGCGCCGGAACAGCCGCGAGACCGTCGCCTTCGAGACACCGCTGTTCTGCGCGAGCTCGGTGGCGGTGTAGATCGCGAGATCGCCGAGGTGATCGAGGATGAAGTCGGCCGCGCGCTGCTCCTGCCGGGACAGGGAGGCGTAGCTCGCGTCGATCCGGTGCCCGATCGAGGGTGCCTCGGCCACGGTCACGCCCGCGACGCCCGGGCGTCGGCGAAGGCGTGCACCGCCGACTCGAACGCGTCGAGAGCAGTCGCGACATCGGTCACGGTCACGTTCTCGTCGGGGTGGTGGCTCACTCCGCCCTCGCAGCGGACGAAGAGCATCGCGTAGTCGGTGAGATCGGCGATCGCCATCGCGTCGTGCCCGGCCTTCGAGAAGAGCACCATCGGCTCCGCGTCGCCGGTCGAGCGGATGCCCTGCCGCACGACGTCCTGCAGCCACTCGGCCGCGACCACGGCCGGGGCCTCGTGGGTCTCCTCGATGGTGAGCGCGAGGCGGCGACGGCGGGCCGACTCCGACATCGCGTGCTGGATCTCGTCCCAGACGCGATCGCGGACATCGTCGAACTCGGCGCGCAGATCGAGGCTGAACTCGACCCGGCCGGGGATCACGTTGACCGCGCCCGGGAACGCCTCGAGCCTGCCCACGGTGGCGATGCAGCCGTGCTCGCGGGCGATGCGCTCGACGGCGAGCACCGCCTCGGCGGCTCCCGTCAGCGCGTCGCGGCGGCGGTCGAACGGCACTCCCCCGGCGTGGCCGGCCTTGCCGGTCAGCGTCAGCGCGAAGCGGCGCGCTCCAGCGATCGAGGAGACGACTCCGAGAGCGCGGTCGGCCTCCTCGAGGTACGGCCCCTGCTCGATGTGGGCCTCGAGGTAGGCGAGCACGTCGTCGGAGTCGCGCGCCGCGGTGCTGATCCGAGAAGGGTCGAGCCCGAACTCGTGGAACGCCTCGACGAGGGTCGTGCCGTGCGCGTCCTCGAGCTCCCACCAGTGCTCGTCCCAGGTGCCCGCGACAGCGCGCGAGCCGAGCAGGGCTGTGCCGAAGCGGGTGCCCTCCTCGTCGCCGAACGCGACGACCTCGATCGCGAAGGGCAGTCGGGTGCCCGCGGCGTTCAGCCTCGAGACGACGGCGATCGCGAGGATCACGCCGAGGATCCCGTCGTAGCGGCCCGCGTTCGGCACCGTGTCGAGGTGGGAGCCGAGCAGCAGCGCGGGGAGCCCCGGCGTCGAGCCCTCGTAGCGGCCGCACTGGTTGCCCGCGGCGTCCTGCCACGAGCGCATGCCTGCGTCCTCCATCCAGCGGGCCGCCATCGCGTTGACGCGGGCGTGCTCGGGAGAGAGGTAGACGCGCTCGATCGCGCCGCGCGTGCTCGAGACCGCCGCGAGCTCGTCGCAGCGCGCCATGATCTCGGCGGCGTCGACCGCGCTCATGCCGCGCCTCCGCGCGACGCCTCGTAGACCCCGTAGGCGCCCGCGACTCCGCCGCCCGGAGCGACGGAGGCACCCGCGCGCCGCAGCACCGACTCGAGCGCCGACAGCGTGGTCAGCACCGCGTCGGTGCGCGCGTTGTAGCCCATGGTCCCGATCCGCCAGACCTTGCCGTGCAGGGGGCCGAAGGAGGTGCCGATCTCGATGCCGAAGTCCTCGAGCATCGTGCCGCGCACCGCGTCGCCGTTCACTCCCTCGGGGATGTGCACCGCCACGACGTTGTTCATCTTGTGCGCGACGTCGCCGAAGACCTCGAGCCCGAGACCGCGGACGCCCTCGAGCATCGCCTCGCCGTGCAGCACGTGCCGGGCGATCGTGTTCTCGAGGCCCTCCTCGACGACGATGCGCGCGCACTCGCGGGCGCCGTAGAGCATCGTGGTGGCCTCGGTGTGGTGGTTGAGCCGGCGCGGTCCCCAGTAGTCGAAGATCATGCCGAGATCGAAGTAGTTCGAGCGGATCGGGCGCGCGCTCACGGCGTCACCCGCATCGCGGATGCCCGCCTCGATGGACTTCCGCGACTCGATCACCGCGACGGCCTTCTCCGAGAAGGTCGCGGGTGCCGAGCCGGACGGCCCGCCGAGGCACTTCTGCAGACCGGCGGTGACCGCGTCGAGGCCGAGCTGGTCGGCGTGGAAGACGTTGCCCGCCAGCGACGCGGTGACGTCGGTGTAGAAGAGCACGCCGTGCTTGTCGCACAGAGCGCCGAGCTCCTCGAGCGGCTGCGCCATCGTCGTCGAGGTGTCGCCGTGCACGACGGCCAGGACCTTCGGTCGCACCCGCTCGATCGCCTCGGCGATGACCGAGACCGGGAAGACCTGGCCCCACTCCGCCTCGATCACGTGCACCTCGGCTCCGCAGCGCTCGGCGATCTCACGGAGGAGGTGGCCGAACCGCCCGAAGACAGGGACGAGCACGCGATCGCCGGGCTCGAGCATCGACACGAGCGCCGCCTCGATGCCCGCGCGGCTGGTGCCGTCGACGAGCAGCGTCTTCTCGTTCGCGGTGTCGAAGACGCGGCGGTACAGCTCCTGCGTCTCGTTCATGGCGGTGGTCATCGCCGGGTCGTACTGGCCGACCAGCTGCGCCGACATCGCGCGGAGCACGCGCGGATCGGCGTTGATCGGACCGGGGCCCATCAGCAGCCGCGGCGGCGGGTCGATCGGGAGGAACGTCGAGGGCGCGGGCACGGACGGGATGGGGACCACCTCTTCGCAGACGGACGGACAGAGAAAAACCTGTTTCAGTCGCACATCCTACGCAACAGACGTTTCTCGGGTGTTTCGAGTTCCGGCGTCTCCGCGGGTCGGAGGGAGGTGGGTCTCGCAGCTCGCTGGTCGAGCAGCCCGCGCAGCGGGCGTATCGAGATCCACCTCCCTGCGAACGCGAGCTATCCCGCCAGCCCCGCCGCCACGTCGAGCAGCGCCAGATCCGCCCCGCGCGGCCCCACGAGGCACAGCCCCACCGGCTTCCCGTCGACCACCAGCCGCGGAACCGACAGCGCCGGATACCCGCCGATCCCCGCGAGGCACGTCAGCCCGAGCGTCGCCGTCCGCGCCGCATCGATGACCTCGGCCGACGCGTCCAGCGCCGGCGCGACCGACGACGCCGACGGCAGCAGCAGCACACGCCACCCGAGCGCCGTGTCCAGCGCATCCCTGAACTCCGCCAGCCTCTCCCGCGCCGCCGCCTCCGTCGCCGCGTCGACGCGCGCCGCCGCGTCGAACCGCGCCTGCACGTCGGCCGCCAGCACCCCGGGGTGGGCCGCGACCCACTCGCCGTCCGACGCCCACGCCTCCGCCGCCTGCACCAGCCGGAACGCCTCGAACATCTCCGCGACCGGCGGCAGCTCGATCCGCTCCACCTCGAGCCCGTCCACCACCGCCGAGAACGCCGCACGCACGCCCGGATCCACCTGCTCGAGCAGCGCCTCCGCCACCACGAAGCCGCCGACACTCTCCGAAGGCGCCCCCGCCAGCCCGGCAGTCGCCACCCGCCGCAGCGTCGCGACGTCGCGGGTGAGCCAGCCGACCGTGTCGAAGCTCGGCGCGAGCGGCAGCAGCCCCGCTACCGGCACCGCCCCGTGCGTCGTGCGCAGCCCCCACAGCCCCTGGTACGACGCGGGCACCCGGATCGACCCCGCCGTGTCCGTCGCCAGCCCGACCGACGCCTGCCCGAGCGACACCGCCGTCGCCGGTCCGCTCGACGATCCGCCCGGGATCGCCCCCGGCACCGCGGGATTCGGCGGTGTCCCGTAGCCGGAGTTCCGCCCTGCGATGCTGTACGCGAACTCGTCGGTCTGCGCGATCCCGCGCACCGAGGCTCCCGCGCCGAGCAGCATCGCGACGGCGGGAGCGGTCGCGCGTTCGACCGGCGCCTCCGCGAGTCGCGCGGGCAGCCCCGCGCCGATCCGCTGCCCCTCGATGGCGAAGAGGTCCTTGACCGCGACGTCGAGGCCGTCGAGCGCTCCGGAGGCGGCGGCCGGCACGAGCGGCGCGCCGACAGCCCGCCAGACCCGCGGGTCCAGGGCCGCCGCGGGAGCCTGCACCTGCGCCGCGCGCACGCGCCAGACCCCGGAGTCGCGAGTCCAGAGCTGCGTGACGAGGCCGCGCCCGCCGCGGACCGGCACGTTCACCGTCACGACCAGCGCCGTGTCCGGGTCGACCGCGCGCACGTGCAGCTCGGCCAGGGCGCGCGGAGGCGTCCCGCCCCGCCGCCCGCGGAAACCGGTGATCGCGTCGTGCCCCACGAGCAGTCCGGAGGCGTCGCCCCGCAGCGTCGTCGGCGCGCGGACGAACGCGTCGGCGAGGGCGGGCACGTCGTCGGCCGCGAGGGCCGCTTCGTAGGCCTCGACCGCGTCGACGAGACCCTCCGGCAGCTCGCCCTCGAGCGTCGTCACGCGCGGGTCAGTCATCGAAGTCCGCCGTCCGCACGCGGGCGTGCACGCCCTTCACCAGGTCGACGACCTGCGAGATGTTGAAGTCGGTCGCGGCGCTGAGGTACGCGTAGGCGAGGCTCGGATCCATCCCGTAGCGGGCCTGCAGCAGAGCGATCGCGGCGCGGACGCAGTTCTGCACCGCCACGTCGAGGTCCGCGTCCATGCCGGTCGGCACCAGGAACTCGCTCGTCTCCCCCAGCGGCCCGACCAGCTCGCCGAACGCCGCGAGCGCCTCCGCCTGCGGCACCACCTCGAGGCGCACCCGCACCCGCAGGCTCGCCTCCATCGCCGTCAGCGCCACCTCGCCGTCGCCCTGCGCGAAGTGAGGATCGCCGACGTAGGCGAGCGCCCCCTCCACCTGCACGGGCAGGTAGAGACTCGCGCCGGCCGTCAGCAGCGAGATGTCGATGTTGCCGCCGTGCGCTCCCGGAGGCACCGAGTGCGGTCGTACGTCGCCCGCGACCGCGACGCCCATGATCCCGAGGAACGGGTGCAGCTCGAACCGCGCCGACCGCTCGCCACCGGGCACCAGGGGCAGCACACCCCGGCGCACTCCGTCGGCGCCGTCCTCGACGAGCGCGAAGGCGCTGAAGGGGCCGGCCTGCAGCGGGTACTCCCCCGGCAGAGCACCCCGTCCGTGCCGGTTCGAGATCACTCCGTAGGGCACGCGCGGCACGGCCTCGAGCAGCGTCATCTTCAGCAGATCGCCGGGCAGCGCGCCGCGCACGGCGATCGGACCGGTGACGACGTGCGGCCCGTCGACCGCCGTGTCGCGGAAGGGCCCGGAGGCGGCGAGCTCGATCGCGTCGCGCAGCACGCCCTCGGGCGCGACTCCGTGCCCGCCGAAGAAGGCGACCGGGTCGCGGCCCTGGTCCTCCAGCACACCCTCGTGGCTGAGCGTGTCGATGACGACCTCGTCCCCGGAGTCGACCGTGAGCACCGGACGGTCGGTCGCGCAGGGCAGCCGCCCCCACAGCACCGACTGCGGCGTCGCCGCGAGGTACTCCACCCCGTCGGGCACCGATTCACCGGGCTGGACCGCCCACTCCGCCTGCAGCATCCGCCGCCGCCTTCCCGCGCGGGTCCGCCCCGCGATCGCTTCGAGGCTAGCGGCGGCGTGTTTCAGGCCTGTGGCGCATCCGTGGCAGGATCGGCGGCGCACCCCGCGTTCCCGCCGCGAGACGCCCCCGTGCGCACAGCTCACCGGTGGAGCCGCTCGCGAACGGCGCCGTCCCCTCCCCTCCGACGACAGGACTCCCGTGTTCCGACGCCTGCGCACGCGCCCCGACAACGTCCATCTCGGGCTGATGCTCGCCCTGACCTTCTCGACCGGCATCATCGACGCTGTCGGCTACCTCGGTCTCGACCGCGTCTTCACGGGCAACATGACCGGCAACGTCGTCATCCTGGGCATGGCGCTCGCGGGAGCGGACGACCTCCCCGTCGTCGGCCCGATCATCGCCCTCGCCGGCTTCATGCTCGGCGCCGCGATCGGCGGTCGCGTCCTGCGCCCGATCAAGGCCGGCTGGACCACCCGCTCCACCTGGCTGTTCACCGTCGTCGGCCTGGTGATGGCCGTCCTCGCGATCGTGCTGGGCGTCGTCCCCGAGCACCCCGAGCCGCTCGCCCTCACCGTGACCGGCGTCCTCGGACTCGCCATGGGCCTCCAGGCCGCGACCGCCCGCCACATCGCGGTCAAGGACGTCACCACCGTCGTCGTCACCTCCACCATCACCGGCCTGGCCGCCGACTCGCGCCTCGGCGGCGGCAAGGGCCAGCCGTGGTTCCGCCGCCTGACGGCCGTCGTGCTCATCGGGGCCGGCGCCGGAGTCGGCGCCCTCGCGCTGAACGTCGGCCTCTGGCTGGGCCTCGCGATCGCCGCTGCGATCACCCTGATCGCCTCCCTGTTCGGCCACCTCGTGGCCCACGCCAAGCACGCCCCCGTCGCCGAGAAGGCGACCGCGTAGCGCGTTCGCGATCGAGGTCGAGAGCGGCAGACGCCCGCCGGGGGCGTGGTCGGCGCGTCTCCGCCTCGGTCGTGCACGCCCCGACGCGCCGACGTCAGCGCGTCAGCTGCTGGCAGTGCGGGCAGAGGTGCGACGAGCGGTTCATGAACGGCACCCGCACGATCGCCTCACCGCACCGCGGGCACGGCTTCCCGGTCTGCCCGTAGGCGTTGAGGCTGTGCGAGAAGTACCCCGACGCCCCGTTCACATTGACGTACTGCGCGTCGAAGCTCGTGCCGCCCTCGGCCAGCGCCCGCTCGAGCACCGAGCGCACCTCGGCGAACAGCCGGCGGATCCGCGCCTCGCCGAGCGAGGAACTCAGCCGTTCGGGGTGCAGCTCGGCGGCCCACAGCGACTCGTCGGCGTAGATGTTGCCGATGCCGCTGACCAGCGTCTGGTCGAGCAGCGAGCGCTTGATGCCGCTGTTGCGCCGCGCCAGCACCGCGATCACGGCCGAGAGATCGAAGAAGGGGTCGAGCGGGTCGCGGGCGATGTGCGCGACCTGCGACGGCACCGTGCGCAGCCACTCGCCGTCGGAGGCGTCGTCACCCGCGAATCCGCCGGGCGCGCCGTCGCTCGTGGGCAGGAGCGCATCGACGGCCATCGAGCCGAAGATGCGCTGGTCGACGAAGTGCAGGGCGAGCTCGCCGTGGTCCGGGTTCTCGATGGCGATCCGGATGCGCGTCAGCCGGCCGAGCGGCGCATCGGCCGCGCGCAGCAGCACCTGCCCGCTCATCCCGAGGTGCACGAGCAGGGCCTCGTCATCGCCCGCCGGCAGCCAGAGGAACTTGCCGCGCCGCACCGCACCCCGCAGGCGCCGCCCGACCAGGAGGCGCTCGAACGGGTGCGCGTGCACGTGGCGCTTCAGCGAGCGCTCGTCGACGATCTCGACGCCGGTCACGAGCGAGCCGGTGACGGCCGGGGCGAGGCCTGCGCGGACGACCTCGACCTCGGGGAGCTCGGGCACTCTCAGCCCTCGGCGGAGGCGCGGACGGGCTCGCCGGGCGCGGTCTCGGCCAGGCGCGTCCAGGCGTCGAGCGCGGCGGCCATCTCGGCCGCCTTCTTGCTGGTGCCCTCGCCGCGGGCGGTGACGAGCCCGCCGACGATGACCGTGGCGACGAAGACCTTGTTGTGGTCGGGCCCGGTGGCCACGATCTCGTAGCGCGGAGCCGGCGCACCGCGCTCCGCCGCCGCCTCCTGGAGGCTCGTCTTCGGGTCCATCGAGACGCCGAAGCGCAGCGGATCCGCGCGCAGCGGAGCGATCAGGCGCAGCACGAGGTCTCGGGCGGCATCGGGGCCGGTGCCGAGGTACACGGCTCCGATGATCGCCTCGACGGTGTCGGCGAGGATGGACGCCTTGTCGCGTCCGCCCGTCAGCTCCTCACCTCGCCCGAGACGGAGGTGCTCGCCCAGCCCGATCCCGCGGGCGATCTCGGCGAGGGCGACGGTCGAGACGAGGCTCGCGCGCCGCTTGGCCAGATCGCCCTCGGAGAGCGTCGGGTACTCGGTGTAGAGCATCACCGTGACGGCCTGCCCGAGGATCGAGTCGCCGAGGAACTCGAGGCGCTCGTTGTGCGGCAGTCCGCCGTGCTCGAAAGCGAACGACCGGTGCGTCAGGGCGAGCTCGAAGAGCTCACCGTCGAGGCTCACGCCGAGCGTGGCCTCCAGACGCGACCGGTCGTCGCTGGAGGGTGTTGCGGGGGTCTGGTTCACCATGGACCGCGGCACGCACCGGCGAGCGGTGCGGAGCCGAATCAGACGTCGGCGACCTTGCGGCCCTTGTACTCGAGGAACAGCGCGGTGCCCGCGGCGTCCTCGACGACCTTGGCGCGGTGGGGGAGGCTGTAGACGACCTTGCCGTTGGGCTCGATGGTCTTGACCAGGGCCGGAGCCGTGGCCTTCCACTGCGAGCGGCGCATGTGGGTGTTCGCGCGGGACTTCTTCCTCTTGGGAACAGCCATGATTCTCTCTTCTCTACCTCTGGTTGGATCCGGTGCGGGCACTCTCGCCCGCGCCGATGTCTCTGTACTAGCTGTCTGCGGAAGCTCCGGGCGCTGCGGCCCCACCGGACTCCGCGTCACCCAGCCCGGCGAGCGCGGCCCACCGGGAGTCGCGCGGTGCCTCGGGCTCGGGCACGGAGGATTCGGCCAGCCGCTCCCCCGTGACGGGGTCGAGGCCCGGACAATCCGGCCGGCACACCGGCTGGAACGGCAGCGACAGAACCACCGCATCCCTGACCAGAGGTTCAAGATCCACGTGGTCGTCGTGAACCTCATAGTCGAAAGCTTCGTCAGAAGAGTACGCGAAAAGTTCCTGGAACTCGACATCGACAGGCAGGGAGATGTCGGTCAGGCAGCGGCTGCACTCTCCGACGGCCTCGGCCGAGACCTGGACGGAGGCGAGGATGCCCTCGTGGACCGACTCGAGACGGACGTCGAGATCGAGCGCCGCGCCCTTGCGCAGCGCGACGATGCCCTCGCCGAACTGCTCCGGCGCGTCGAGGTCGAGACGGTGCTCGCGCATCTCCCCCGGGCGTCCGTGGATGTCGCGCACGTTCAGCGTGAACGGCGTCTTCTTGAAAGTAGTCACAAGGATCCAGCCTACTCCCCCGATCCGCCCGTCGGCCGGTTCGCGCCGATCCCGCCGACGGGCCGCCCCCCACTCCTCAGAAGTTGCGGTAGTCGAGCGCGACTACCGCAACTTTCGAGGAGTCAGCGGGGCTCAGATCAGAAGGCTCCGTGGCGGAGGCGTCAGGCGCCGCCCTCCTCCAGGGTCACGTCGATCGGCTCGAAGTCGGCGCCGCTGGTGTCCACGTCCTCGTCAGCTAGCTCCGCGAGCGCCTCCTCGACGTACTCGTTCGAGTAGGCCGTCGCCGGCGGGTCCTCGCTGATGATGGTCGCGCCGGTCTCGTTCGTGGTCTCCTTCGCGATGTCGACCGTCTGCTGCCACGCGGCCTCGTCGATCATGCCGACACCGTTCGTCGAGGGCCAGATCAGCTTGTTGACCTCGTTGGTCATCCAGAGCTGGTGGCTGGTGCCGAGGGTGGATCCCGCGGCGGTCACGATGTCGGCCGCCTCCTGCGGGTTGTCCTTCGCGTAGATCCAGCCCTTGATCGACGCCTTGATGAAGGCGACGGTCTGGTCGGCGTAGGCCTCGTCGCTCTCGAGCTTCTCGGCGTCGGCCCAGATCGCGTCCTGGAGCATCGCGGTGCCGACGTCGTTCCAGTTGATGACGTTCAGGTCGTCCGGCTGGTACAGCTCCCCCGTGTCCGGGTTCACCGTCTCGAGCACCTGCGCGTACTCGTTGTAGGTCATCGCCTGCGCCGCGTCGATGTCGCCCGCGAGGAAGCCGTTCATGTCGAACTGCTGCTGCACGAGCGAGATGTCGTCGAGGGCGACGCCGTCCTTCTGCATGCCGGCGAAGAGCTCCCACTCGTTGCCGTAGCCCCAGCTGCCGACGGTCTTGCCCGACAGGTCGGCGGGCGAGGTGATCCCCTTGTCCTTGAACGAGATCTGCGTGGTCGCGCTGCGCTCGAAGATCTGCGCGACGTCGGTGATGTTCGCGCCCTGCTCGATCGAGCCGAGCACCTTCGGCACCCACGAGATCGCGTAGTCGGCGTCGCCGGAGGCGAGGACGTCCTGCGGGACGATGTCACCGCCTCCCTCGGCGATGGTCACGTCGAGGCCCTCGTCCTCGTAGTAGCCCTGGTCGACGGCGGCGTAGTAGCCGGCGAACTGGGCCTGGGCGACCCACTGCAGCTGCAGGGTCACCGGGGTGAGGTCTCCCGACGAGCCGGAGCCCTCGGAGTCGCCGCCGGATGCGCTGCAGCCGGTGAGTGCGAGGCCGACGACGGCGAAGCCCGCCGTCGTGGTCATCGCGATGCGTGTGCGTCTGTTCACTGTTCCTCCTGGTGCGGTGTGGTGCAGGACGTGCCCGGGAACGGGCGGTGATGCTGTGGTGCGGCGGTGCGGGCAGTGGAAGGAGAGGGGCGCAGACGGATCAGCGCGCGTGGCTGCGTCGGAGCGCGAGGGCCTCGAGCCCCGCGGTGACGCAGTAGAACAGGAGGCCGACGAGCACGGCGCCGAGCACGTAGGCGTAGGCGAGCGCGTAGTCGCTGCCCGAGGCCGCCGTCGTGATCGACTTGCCGAGCCCGCCCACCGGACCGCCGAAGTACTCGGCGACGAGGGCCGAGATCACGGCGAGGGAGGAGGCGATGCGCAGCCCCGTGAAGAAGAACGGCACCGCGCCGGGCAGCGTGATCGTCCGCGCGGTCTGCCACGGCGAGGCCGCGTAGGCGCGCATCAGATCGCGGTGCACCGGGAGGGCCTGGCGCAGGCCGCGCAGCGTGTTGATGTAGACCGGCACGAAGACCGCGAGGGCGGCCACGAGCTGGCGGGCCGTCTCGACGTTCGCGCCGAACATCGTGTAGAGCACCGGAGCCAGCGCCACGATCGGCACGACGGCCGCGGCCGCCACGATCGGAGCGACCAGCCCGTCGAAGACGCGGACCAGCGCCGAGAGCCCCGCGACGAGCACCGCCACCAGTGCCCCCACGACGAGGCCGACGAGCGCGTTCCTCCCCGTGACGATGCTCCCCGAGGTGACGGAGGCGAGGTTCGCGCCGAACTCGGTCCCGATCGCGACCGGGGACGGCAGAACGAACGGCTTCACGTCGAGCGCCGTCACGCCGACCTGCCAGAGCAGCACGGCGGCGAGCCCCAGCACGAGCGGCGCGAGGACCGTCCGCGCGAGCGCCGGAGTGCTCACCGGTTCTCCACCCCGCGCGGCACGGCGGCGGCGTCGCCGTGCAGCAGTTCGCGGACGGCTCCGACGTCGCGGAAGAACGCGGTGTCCTCGCGGACGCCGGCGTCCCGCTCCGAGGAGTCGGGCAGGGCGATGTCGAGCACGTCCCTGATCCGGCCCGGTCGCGGCGACATCACGACGACGCGGTCCGAGAGGAACACCGCCTCCGGGATCGAGTGCGTGACGAACACGACGGCGGCGCCGGTCTCGCGGCGGATCCGCAGCAGCTCGGTCTGCATCCGCTCGCGGGTCATCTCGTCGAGGGCGCCGAACGGCTCGTCCATCAGCAGCAGGCGCGGGCTCTCGGCCAGCGCCCGCGCGATCGCGACGCGCTGCTGCATCCCGCCCGAGAGCTGATCGGGGTAGGAGTCGGCGAAGTCGCCGAGGCCCACGAGAGCGAGGAGCTCGTCGACGCGCGCCCGGCGGGCGGCGGCGGCGACACCGTGCAGCTCGAGGGGCAGCGCGATGTTCGCCCGGATCGTGCGCCACGGCAGCAGGCCCGCCTGCTGGAACGCGATGCCGTACTCCTGGTCGAGTCGGGCGCGCCGAGCGGTCTTGCCGAAGACGGTGATCGCCCCCGAGGTCGGCTCGTCGAGATCGGCGATCAGGCGGAGGAGGGTCGACTTGCCGCAGCCGGACGGGCCGATCAGCGAGACGAACTCCCCCGGGGCGATCGTGAGCGAGACGTCCTGCAGCGCCGTGACGCTCGCCGCCTTGGTCGTGCTGAAGGTCTTGGTGACGGCGTCGACGACGACCGCCGGTTCTGCACTGTTCATACGGGCTGCCGCGCTCATGCGGGCTGCTCCCCTCGACGGAACGGACGGAGGACGGTGCCGATCAGGGCGACGACACCTGCGGCGGCGAGGCCCACCAGCACTGCGCCGAGGATCGGGGCCCAGGGCTTCGCAGGATCGCCGCCGGCGGCGGAGGCGAACTCGATGATCATGCGGCCGATGCCGCCGCGCAGGCCGATCGAGACCTCGGCGACGACCGTGCCGACGACGGCGCTGACCGCCCCGAGGCGCAGCGCCGGGATCAGGTAGGGCACGCTGGCCGGCAGGCGCAGGCGCAGCAGCGTCTTCCACCAGCCGACGCCGTAGACGCGCATCAGCTCGATCTGGCTCGCCGACGGCGAGGCGAGACCGCGCAGCGCCCCGATCGAGACCGGGAAGAACGCGAGGTAGGAGGCGATCAGCGCCACCGACATCCAGTTCTCCCAGGTGAACGCGCCGAGTTCGAGCTGAGAGCCCCAGCGGCGCACGAGCGGCGCGATCGCGATGAGCGGGACGGTCTGGCTCAGCACGATCCACGGCAGCACGGCCGACTCCGCCGTCCGGAACCGCTGCATCAGCAGCGCGAGGAGCAGCCCGACGACCACTCCGACGACCCAGCCGACGGCCGCGACGCCCAGCGAGAACGCGCTCGCCTGCAGCACCGCGAGCCAGAGCGCCGGAGCCCCTCGGGCGCCCGTCACGGGCTCGACCAGCCGACCGGCGATCTCCCACAGGTGCGGCATCGCGATGGCGCTCGTCCGCGGCAGCACTGTGACTCCGCCGAGCACGACCCCGGTCTCGGGGCCGAGCGCCTTGTACGCCTCCCAGAGCACCGCGAGCAGGAGGAGGCCGGCCGCGCCGAGGAGCACGCTGCGCGTCGCGACCCGCGAGGTCATGCCTTGGCCACGATGTGCTGACTCAGCGCCGGGATGACGGCCTCGCCGTACACCCGCAGCGTCTCCTCCTTGTTGTCGTGCTGGAGGTAGCCGGCGAACTGCGTGACGCCGATCTCGGCGAGCGCCTTCAGCTTCTCGATGTGCTCGTCGGCCGTCCCCAGCACGCAGAAGCGCTCGACGATCTCGTCGGGCACGAACGAGGTGTGGCTGTTGCCCGCGCGGCCGTGCTCGTTGTAGTCGTAGCCCTCGCGTCCGGCGATGTAGTCGGTCAGGGCCTGCGGGACCGCTCCGGAGGTGCCGTAGCGGCCGACGATGTCGGCGACGTGGTTGCCGACCATCCCGCCGAACCAGCGGCACTGGTCGATCATGTGCTCGCGGTCGGTCCCGATGTACATCGGCGCCGCCACGCAGAACTGCAGCGACTCCGGGTCGCGGCCGACGTTCGCCGCCGCCTGCTTGACCGTGTCGATCATCCAGCGCGCGATGTCGAGATCGGCCAGCTGCAGGATGAAGCCGTCGCCGACCTCGCCCGCGAGCTTCAGGGCGAGCGGACCGTAGGCCGCCACCCACATCTCGAGCGAGGAGCCGCGGCTCCACGGGAACTGCAGGGTCGAGCCGTTGTACTCGACCGAGCGGCTGTTCGCGAGCTCGCGGATGACGTGGATCGACTCCCGCAGCGTCTTGAGCGTCGTCGGCGCGCCTCCGGTGACGCGCACCGCGGAGTCGCCCCGGCCGATCCCGCAGACCGTGCGGTTGCCGTACATCTCGTTGAGCGTCGCGTGCAGGGAGGCGATGACCGTCCAGTCGCGCGTCGCAGGGTTGGTCACCATCGGGCCGACGGTGATGCGGTGGGTCTTCTCGAGGATCTGCGAGTAGATGACGTACGGCTCCTGCCAGAGCAGGTGCGAGTCGAAGGTCCACGCGTAGTCGAAGCCGTAGGTCTCGGCGAGGACGGCGAGCGCGACGGTGCGCGAGGCGGGCGGATTGGTCTGGAGGACGACTCCGAAGTCCATGGGGTTCCTTTGCTGCAGTGGGACAGAGGACTAGATCAGATATTGGGAGAGGCCCCGCTTGATGTACTTCCCGTCGCCCTTGGTCCCGACGTAGTCGCCGTCCTCGACGACGACCTTCCCGCGCGAGATCACGGTGTCGACGTGCCCGTCGATCTCGTAGCCCTCCCACGCCGAGTAGTCCATGTTCATGTGGTGCGTGCGTCCCTCGCCGATCCCGATCGAGGTGTGCCCGTTCGGGTCGTAGACCACGACGTCGCCGTCGGCACCCGGCTGGATGACGCCCTTCTTCCCGTACATCCCGAACATCCGCGCCGGAGTCGTCGACGTCAGCTCCACCCAGCGCGGCAGCGTGATCTGCCCCGAGACGACGCCCTGGTACATCAGGTCCATCCGGTGCTCGACCGAGCCGATGCCGTTCGGGATCTTCGAGAAGTCGCCGAGTCCCATGTCCTTCTGGCCCTTCATGCAGAAGGGGCAGTGGTCGGTCGAGACCATCTGGATGTCGTTGGTGCGCAGCGACTGCCACATGTGGTGCTGGTGCCCCTCCGCCTTCGAGCGCAGCGGAGTGGAGCACACCCACTTCGCGCCCTCGAAGTCACCCCACTCCTCGCTCGACGCGCCGAGCTGCTCCTCGAGGGAGAGGTAGAGGTACTGCGGGCACGTCTCGCCGAACACGTTCATCCCGCGATCGCGCGCCTGCGCGATCTGCTCGACCGCCTGCTTCGCCGACACGTGCACCACGTAGAGGGGCGCACCCGTGAGGTCGGCGATCATGATCGCGCGATGGGTCGCCTCCTCCTCGGCCTGCCACGGCCGGGTGAGCCCGTGGAAGTACGGAGAGGTCTTCCCGGCCGCGACCGACTGCTTCACCAGCTCGTCGATGATCGCGCCGTTCTCGGCGTGCATCATCATCATCGCGCCGTTCGACGCGCCCTTCTGGAACGCCCGCAGGATCTGCCCGTCGTCCGAGAGGAACACGCCCTTGTAGGCCATGAACAGCTTGAAGCTGGTCACACCCTCCTCGATCAGCTCATCCATCGCCACGAGCGACGAGTCCTGCACGTCCGACAGGATCTGGTGGAACCCGTAGTCGATCGCGCAGTTCCCGGCCGCCTTCTCCTGCCAGGCGCCGTAGCGCTCGACGACGCTCTCGCCGGGGTACTGCACGACGAAGTCGACGATCGACGTCGTCCCACCCCACGCGGCGGCCCGGGTCCCGGTCTCGAAGGTGTCCGAGGCGTTCGTGCCGCCGAACGGCATCTCCATGTGCGTGTGCGCGTCGATCCCACCCGGGATGACGTACTTGCCGGTCGCGTCGATCACGCGATCGACGTTCGACGCCAGGTCGAAGCCGAGCAGGGTCGAGCCGGGCGCGAGCACCGCGGCGATCGTCTCCCCGTCGATCAGGACGTCGGCGGTGGCGGTGCCGGTCGCGTTGACGACCGTGCCGTTCGTGATGAGGGTCTTCATCGATGCTCCTCGGTTCTCGCAGGCTCGGGTCAGGGCTTCGGGATGCTCGTGTACGAGTCCGGCCGGCGGTCCCGGTAGAACTGCCAGTCGTCGCGCATCTCCTGCACCATGTCGAGCTCGAGATCGCGGATCAGGATCTCCTCGCTGTCGCCGGAGCCCCGCTCGCCGACGAAGTTCCCGCGCGGATCGATGACCTGGCTGGTCCCGTAGAAGTCGACGGCGAGCTCGCCGTACTCGTTGTCCTCGCGCCCGACGCGGTTGGGCTGCAGCACGAAGTAGCCGTTCGCCACCGCCGCGCACGGCCCCTCCACCTCCCACAGCCGGTTCGAGAGCCCCGGCTTCGTCGCGTTGGGGTTGAACACCATGTGCGCACCGTTCAGCCCCAGCTCGCGCCACCCCTCCGGGAAGTGGCGGTCGTAGCAGATGTAGAGCCCGACCTTGCCGACGGCCGTGTCGAACACCGGGTAGCCGAGATTCCCGGGCCGGAAGTAGAACTTCTCCCAGAAGCGGTCGAGGTGCGGGATGTGGTGCTTGCGGTACTTGCCGAGGATCGTCCCGTCGGCGTCCACCACGACGGCGGTGTTGTAGTACACGCCGGTGATGTCCTCCTCGTAGATCGGGAGGATCGTGACCAGGTTCAGCTCCTTCGCCAGCGCCGCGAAGCGCTGCACGATCGGCCCGTCGGCCGGCTCGGCGTAGCGGTAGTACTTCTTGTCCTCGGTGATCCCGAAGTACGGACCGTAGAACAGCTCCTGGAAGCAGATGATCTGCGCTCCCTGAGCCGCCGCGTCTCGGGCGAACTGCTCGTGCTTGTCGAGCATCGACTCCTTGTCGCCGGTCCAGGTGGTCTGCGTAATTGCCGCTCTGACGATGGTCATCGGTACCTCCATGCCTTGGGCGACCCGGGGTGGGTCTCCGCGGTGGGTCTTGTGCGGATGCGGAGCCGAGGGGGGCTCGCGCTCCCACTGTGGTCCGCGCCCCGCCCGAAGGCAATCGCGGTCCCCGTCCGACTCCGTGGACAGAGGTCCATCGTCGTCCTCCGACGTTTCCCGGGTGTTTCCGGCGGAGATCCGCAGCATTAAGGCATCCGGACCGAGGAATCCGTCGCACCCGCCCGCGCGCGGTACCGTGACCGGATGCGCATCACGATCCTGGCCGGCGGCGTCGGCGGCGCCCGTTTCACCTCGGCCGTGCGCGAGCACCTCCGCGACCTCGAGGCGGCGGGCGGCGAGGCCTCCGAGATCACCGTCATCGCGAACACCGGCGACGACATGTGGCTGGCCGGTCTCAAGGTCTGCCCCGACCTCGACTCCCTCACCTACTCGCTGGGAGGCGTCAACGACACCGAGCGCGGCTGGGGTCGCGCGGGCGAGACGGAGCGCGTCTCGGCCGAGCTCGAGGCGTTCGGCGTCGGCTGGCCCTGGTTCACCCTCGGCGACCTCGACCTGGGCACCCACATCGCCCGCACCTCGATGCTGCGCGACGGTCTCACCCTCTCGGAGGCGACCGCCCGCATCACCGCGCGCTGGCCCCTCGGCGTCCGCCTCCTCCCGATGTCGGACGACGACGTCGAGACCCACGTCGAGGTCGACCTCCCCGGCGAGGGGATCCGCCTCCTCCACTTCGAGGAGTGGTGGGTGCGGCTGCGCGCCTCGGCCCCCGCCCGCCGCTTCGTCCAGAAGAACGTCGCGGAGGCCCGCCCCGCCCCCGGCGTCCTCGAGGCCATCGCCGACACCGACGCCGTCCTGATCGCCCCCTCCAACCCCGTCGTCTCGATCGGCACCGTCCTCGGCGTCCCCGGCATCGCCGACGCGGTCAGGTCGACCTCCGCTCCCGTCGTGGGCGTCTCCCCCATCATCGGCGGGGCCGTCGTCCGCGGCATGGCCGACGCCTGCCTTCCCGCCATCGGCGTCGACACCTCCGCCGAGGCGGTCGGCCGCCACTACGGTGCCCGCTCCGCCGGCGGCCTCCTCGACGCCTGGCTCGTCGCCGAGGAGGACGCGGCCGCCGTCCCCGCCCTCTCCGACACCGGCCTCCGCGTCCACTCCGTCCCCCTCTGGCTCCGCGACCGCGCCACCTCGACCCGCCTCGCCGCCGACACCCTGGCCGCCGCCCGCGCCTGACCCACCCGCCTCCGCGCCGCCCTCTGGACAGGATCGGGAGGGTGCCGTCGCCCTCCCTCACGCTCCACCCCGCAAGCACTCCCGCTCCCCTCCCGAGCAGGAC
>NZ_WUCC01000020.1 GCF_009807095.1 Rathayibacter sp. VKM Ac-2754
GACTGGTTAAACAGCGATGGCCACCCATTTCTGGGTGGCCATCGTGAATGGTGTCCGGCGGTGTCCTACTCTCCCACAGGGTCCCCCCTGCAGTACCATCGGCGCTGAGAGTCTTAGCTTCCGGGTTCGGAATGTGACCGGGCGTTTCCCTCTCGCTATGGCCGCCGTAACCCTGGCGACCGACCCACTCACGGAGCGGATGGTCAAATCTTGGGGTCACACGTCATGCGTGTATTCAGTTGTGTTCCGCACCTTGCAGTGCAGGGGTGCCCGTATTCTGGGAACCACAAAGTGGACGCAAGCAATCTCTGACCACTCCTACCAGCCTTTACAACGGTATGAGTGTAGTGATTATCAAGTTATCGGCTTATTAGTACCGGTCAGCTCCGACAGTCTTTAGTCCTGTCTTCCACATCCGGCCTATCAACCCAGTCGTCTGGCTGGGAGCCTCTCCCCCGAAGGGATGGAAATCTCATCTCGAAGCCGGCTTCCCGCTTAGATGCTTTCAGCGGTTATCCGTTCCGAACGTAGCTAATCAGCGGTGCTCCTGGCGGAACAACTGACACACCAGAGGTTCGTCCATCCCGGTCCTCTCGTACTAGGGATAGATCTTCTCAAATTTCCTGCGCGCGCAGCGGATAGGGACCGAACTGTCTCACGACGTTCTAAACCCAGCTCGCGTACCGCTTTAATGGGCGAACAGCCCAACCCTTGGGACCTACTCCAGCCCCAGGATGCGACGAGCCGACATCGAGGTGCCAAACCATGCCGTCGATATGGACTCTTGGGCAAGATCAGCCTGTTATCCCCGAGGTACCTTTTATCCGTTGAGCGACAGCGCTTCCACAAGCCACTGCCGGATCACTAGTCCCGACTTTCGTCCCTGCTCGACTTGTCAGTCTCACAGTCAAGCTCCCTTGTGCACTTACACTCGCCACCTGATTGCCAACCAGGTTGAGGGAACCTTTGGGCGCCTCCGTTACTCTTTAGGAGGCAACCGCCCCAGTTAAACTACCCATCAGGCACTGTCCCTGAACCCGATCAGGGTTCGAAGTTAGATATCCAGAGTGACCAGAGTGGTATTTCAACAATGACTCCACGAACACTGGCGTGCCCGCTTCAACGTCTCCCACCTATCCTACACAAGCCACACCGAACACCAATACCAAACTATAGTAAAGGTCACGGGGTCTTTCCGTCCTGCTGCGCGTAACGAGCATCTTTACTCGTAATGCAATTTCGCCGAGTTCGCGGTTGAGACAGCTGGGAAGTCGTTACGCCATTCGTGCAGGTCGGAACTTACCCGACAAGGAATTTCGCTACCTTAGGATGGTTATAGTTACCACCGCCGTTTACTGGGGCTTAAATTCTCAGCTTCGCCTTGCGGCTAACCGTTCCTCTTAACCTTCCAGCACCGGGCAGGCGTCAGTCCGTATACATCGTCTTGCGACTTAGCACGGACCTGTGTTTTTAGTAAACAGTCGCTTCCCACTGGTCTCTGCGGCCATCGAACGCTCCCGGAGCAAGTCCGTTCACGCCTCAGGCCCCCCTTCTCCCGAAGTTACGGGGGCATTTTGCCGAGTTCCTTAACCACGATTCTCTCGATCTCCTTAGTATTCTCTACCTGACCACCTGAGTCGGTTTGGGGTACGGGCGGCTAGAACCTCGCGTCGATGCTTTTCTTGGCAGCATAGGATCACCGATTTCGACTTGCGTCTACCCATCAGATCTCAGGCTATGTGAACGACGGATTTGCCTATCGTTCGCCCTACATCCTTAGACCGGGACAACCATCGCCCGGCTCGGCTACCTTCCTGCGTCACACCTGTTAATACGCTAAACGCACCAGCATGGGGTCGTACGCTAGGCCCAACGCTTCACCCCGAAGGGATCCATCAAAGGGATTCAGATACTTAGCACTACTGGATTGTCTTGGGCGGTTCTTCGCCGGTACGGGAATATCAACCCGTTGTCCATCGACTACGCCTGTCGGCCTCGCCTTAGGTCCCGACTTACCCAGGGAAGATTAGCTTGACCCTGGAACCCTTGGTCTTCCGGAGGACGGGTTTCTCACCCGTCTTTCGCTACTCATGCCTGCATTCTCACTCGTGTGGCGTCCACGGCTGGTTCACACCGCCGCTTCACTCGCCACACGACGCTCTCCTACCCATCAACACGGCTGGACCACGAAGGCCTACCACTAATGTCAATGCCACAACTTCGGTGGCGTGCTTGAGCCCCGTTACATTGTCGGCGCGGAATCACTTGACCAGTGAGCTATTACGCACTCTTTCAAGGGTGGCTGCTTCTAAGCCAACCTCCTGGTTGTCTGTGCAACTCCACATCCTTTCCCACTTAGCACGCGCTTAGGGACCTTAGTTGGTGGTCTGGGTTGTTTCCCTCTCGACTATGAAGCTTATCCCCCACAGTCTCACTGCTGCGCTCTCACTTACCGGCATTCGGAGTTTGGCTGACGTCAGTAAGCTTTTGGGCCCCATCGGCCATCCAGTAGCTCTACCTCCAGCAAGAAACACGCAACGCTGCACCTAAATGCATTTCGGAGAGAACCAGCTATCACGAAGTTTGATTGGCCTTTCACCCCTATCCACAGCTCATCCCCTCCATTTTCAACTGAAGTGGGTTCGGTCCTCCACGACGTCTTACCGTCGCTTCAACCTGGCCATGGATAGATCACTTCGCTTCGGGTCTAGACCCTGCGACTGAATCGCCCTATTCGGACTCGCTTTCGCTACGGCTGCCCCACTCGGGTTAACCTCGCCACAGAGCACTAACTCGCAGGCTCATTCTTCAAAAGGCACGCCGTCACCCCAACAAGGAGGCTCCGACGGTTTGTAAGCAAACGGTTTCAGGTACTATTTCACTCCCCTCCCGGGGTACTTTTCACCTTTCCCTCACGGTACTTGTCCGCTATCGGTCATCTGGGAGTATTTAGGCTTATCAGGTGGTCCTGACGGATTCACACGGGATTTCTCGGGCCCCGTGCTACTTGGGATACTCTTCACGCCATAACACCATTTCGACTACGGGGCTCGCACCCGCTCTGGCCAGGCATTCAAACCTGTTCGTCTATGATGCGCTGTAACGTTCCGTGCTCGGCAGAACACGACGAAAAGTCCCACAACCCCGACCATGCAACCCCTGCCGGGTATCACACATGGCTCGGTTTAGCCTCTTCCGCGTTCGCTCGCCACTACTAACGGAATCACTGTTGTTTTCTCTTCCTGTGGGTACTGAGATGTTTCACTTCCCCACGTTCCCTCTACCCGCCCTATATATTCAGGCGGGAGTCACCAGGTCACCACAAGGGGCCTGGCGGGGTTTCCCCATTCGGAAATCCTCGGATCACAGCTCGTTTATCAGCTCCCCGAGGCTTATCGCAGATTACGACGTCCTTCTTCGGCTCCAGATGCCAAGGCATTCACCGTTTGCTCTTATGAACTTGCTAATCACATGAGTTAAGAAACTACAACTCGAAAAAGTTGCAGATCCAATGATTTGCATGACCGCAGCCCGAAAACCGCGCCATGCGAATCTTGTCGACCCGACACCTGCAAGGGTGACGGATCTAAGATGCTCGCGTCCACTGTGTAGTTCTCAAAATACGGGCGGTATCCCTCCCCCATGCACCCAGGCATGAGAAAAGGATCCAGAGGTTCGAGATCCGACCCGCTCCCGAAGAAGCCAGCCGGCCCGGTCCCTCAGGACCCAACAGCGTGCATGTGCTCAACTCCACCCGACCATGCGTTCCCAACCCGAAGGCCGTACTGACACGAGACGAATCTCATCGAGCACCCAGTTCAATGTTCCACCCATGAGCTACCAGCGAAGACATTCGCTTCGATCTGGCGCCTGGAACCGACACGCCCCTGAGGGCGCCGTGTCCAGATGCTCCTTAGAAAGGAGGTGATCCAGCCGCACCTTCCGGTACGGCTACCTTGTTACGACTTAGTCCTAATCACCGATCCCACCTTCGACAGCTCCCTCCTTGCGGTTAGGCCACTGGCTTCGGGTGTTACCGACTTTCATGACTTGACGGGCGGTGTGTACAAGGCCCGGGAACGTATTCACCGCAGCGTTGCTGATCTGCGATTACTAGCGACTCCGACTTCATGAGGTCGAGTTGCAGACCTCAATCCGAACTGAGACCGGCTTTTTGGGATTCGCTCCACCTTACGGTATCGCAGCCCTTTGTACCGGCCATTGTAGCATGCGTGAAGCCCAAGACATAAGGGGCATGATGATTTGACGTCATCCCCACCTTCCTCCGAGTTGACCCCGGCAGTCTCCTATGAGTTCCCACCATGACGTGCTGGCAACATAGAACGAGGGTTGCGCTCGTTGCGGGACTTAACCCAACATCTCACGACACGAGCTGACGACAACCATGCACCACCTGTATACCGACCTTGCGGGGCAACCATTTCTGGAAGTTTCCGGTATATGTCAAGCCTTGGTAAGGTTCTTCGCGTTGCATCGAATTAATCCGCATGCTCCGCCGCTTGTGCGGGCCCCCGTCAATTCCTTTGAGTTTTAGCCTTGCGGCCGTACTCCCCAGGCGGGGAACTTAATGCGTTAGCTGCGACACGGAGACCGTGGAAAGGTCCCCACATCTAGTTCCCAACGTTTACGGCATGGACTACCAGGGTATCTAATCCTGTTCGCTCCCCATGCTTTCGCTCCTCAGCGTCAGTAACGGCCCAGAGAACTGCCTTCGCCATCGGTGTTCCTCCTGATATCTGCGCATTCCACCGCTACACCAGGAATTCCATTCTCCCCTACCGCACTCTAGTCTGCCCGTACCCACTGCAGGCCCGAGGTTGAGCCTCGGGTTTTCACAGCAGACGCGACAAACCGCCTACGAGCTCTTTACGCCCAATAATTCCGGACAACGCTTGCACCCTACGTATTACCGCGGCTGCTGGCACGTAGTTAGCCGGTGCTTTTTCTGCAGGTACCGTCAAACCGAAGTCCTTCTTCCCTACTAAAAGAGGTTTACAACCCGAAGGCCGTCATCCCCCACGCGGCGTTGCTGCATCAGGCTTTCGCCCATTGTGCAATATTCCCCACTGCTGCCTCCCGTAGGAGTCTGGGCCGTGTCTCAGTCCCAGTGTGGCCGGTCACCCTCTCAGGCCGGCTACCCGTCGTCGCCTTGGTGAGCCATTACCTCACCAACAAGCTGATAGGCCGCGAGTCCATCCTTGACCGAAAAACTTTCCACCCGCACCCGATGCCGGGGCAGGTCGTATCCGGTATTAGACGCCGTTTCCAGCGCTTATCCCAGAGTCAAGGGCAGGTTACTCACGTGTTACTCACCCGTTCGCCACTAATCCACCCAGCAAGCTGGGCATCATCGTTCGACTTGCATGTGTTAAGCACGCCGCCAGCGTTCGTCCTGAGCCAGGATCAAACTCTCCGTAAAAAAATTACGACCACCCACCCCGAAGAGCAGGCAATCAAGTTTGACCAAGGCAAATACGACATCATTGCTGACATCAATTTCCAAAGGAACCCAACCAATCAACCGCAACCACCCGAAGGCAGAAACAGAATCAATGGCCGAGGTTATATATTATTTGGCATTGAACATAGTGCACGCTGTTGAGTTCTCAAGAATCGGACACACCCCGCCTCCACGCCCAAAGAAAGCGCTTCACAACGAGAGTGATCGAATTGTGTT
>NZ_WUCC01000021.1 GCF_009807095.1 Rathayibacter sp. VKM Ac-2754
TGCGGTGAGGATCCGCCGACTCGCCTTCGCGGGCCTCGGCCCCTTCCGCTCCGAGCAGTGCATCGACTTCGACGCGCTCGAGGACGTCGGGATCTATCTGATCGCGGGCCGCACCGGAGCGGGCAAGTCGACGATCCTCGACGCGATCAGCTTCGCGCTCTACGGGTCGGTCCCCCGCTTCGACGGCACGGCGACGCGACTCCGGAGCGATCACAGCGCCCCCGAGGACGAGACGTTCGCCGAGCTCGACTTCGAGGCCGCCGGCCGGCTGTACCGCATCCGCCGCTCCCCCGAGTACGAGCGCCCCGCCAAGCGCGGAGGCGGCACGACGCGGCAGTCGGCGAAGGTCGCGCTGCTCGAGAGCATCGACGGCGAGTGGACGGGGCTGTCCTCGAGCGCGCGCGAGACCGGAGCCGACATCGGCCGCATCGTCGGCCTGACGAAGGACCAGTTCCTGCAGGTGATCCTGCTCGCGCAGAACCGCTTCCACGAGTTCCTGCTCGCGAAGAACGACGATCGGCAGCGGCTGCTGCGCACGCTGTTCGCGACCGAGCGCTACGAGCTGCTGCGCAGGCGGCTGATCGAGCAGCGGCAGCAGAGCGGAGCCGCGCTCGAGGAGGAGCGGGCGGCGGTGGACGCCCTCGCCGACGAGGCCCGCCGGATCGCCGGAGCGGACGAGTCGGGAGTCGTCGACAGCGCCTGGTTCTCGGGGCTCGTCGGGCGGCTCGAGCCGCTGGTCGCCGTCGCGCGCACCGAGGTGGCCGAGTCGGACGCGGCCGATCTCGAGGCGCGCGCGACGCTCGACTCCGCGCGCACCCTCCGCCGCTCCCAGGAGCGGCGATCGCGAGCCCTGCGCGAGGCCGAGGAGCTCGCCGTCGCCGAGCCGGCCGCCGTCGAGCACCGCGGACGACTCGAGCGCGCGCGCCGGGCCGACGGCGTGCTGCCGGTGCTGCGGAGCGCCCGGACGGCGCGCGCGGCCGCCGAGACCGCGTCCGTCGCCCGCGGGGAGGCGGCCGAGAGGTTCCGCGAGGTGCTCGGTCGGGAGCCCGGCCGCGCCGAGGCGGCGGAGGCGATCGAGAGGCTCACCGCGCAGCTCGGCGCCCTGGCCGAGGCCCTGGCCGACGAGCGCCGCCTCCCCGAGGCGACCCGGGCCGTCGAGAAGGCGCAGCACGTCC
>NZ_WUCC01000022.1 GCF_009807095.1 Rathayibacter sp. VKM Ac-2754
CGGGGCGTGTGGGTGAGCCCGGAGATCGACGGGATGGCGACGCTCTGCGCGCTCCTCCCGGCGCCGGTCGCGATGGGGGCGTTCGACCGCATCGACCGCATCGCGCGGACCCTGCGAGAGGGGCCCGACGGGACCGCGCGAGGTGGTGCCCAGAGCGGCGGTGACGAGCGCACGCTCGCGCAGCTGCGCGCCGACGCACTCGCTGAACTGCTGACCGACGGCGACATCGGCGGCACGACACCGGTCGGCGACGGGGACGGGACTGCGCCGACGTTCGTCTCGGGAGTACGCGCCGAGGTGCGCCTCACGCTCGCCGCGAGCACCGCCGCGGGTCTCGACGAGGCTCCCGCGGATCTCGACGGCTACGGCCTCGTTCCCGCCGACGTCGCCCGCGAGCTCGTGGGAGCCGCCGCCTCCTTCACGCGGATCCTCACCGACCCGGACACCGGGACGATCGCATCGGTCGGGCGCACCCACCGCGTCCCACCGCCCCGGATGCGCCTGCACCTGAAGCTGCGCGACCGCACGTGCCGGTTCCCCGGCTGCACCCGCCCCGCGTCCACATCGGAGGCCGACCACACGATCGAGTGGCGCAACGGAGGCGAGACCTCCCTCGAGAACCTCGCCTCGCTCTGCACCGGACACCACCACGTCCGCCACGGCGACCGCTGGACCTACGTCCTGCATCCCGACGGCACCGCCGACTGGACCACTCCCACCGGACGACGCGTCAGCACCCGGCCGGCCGTGCTCCCGGGGCGACCGCCCGATCCGCCCCCACGACCACGATTCGCGGACACGCCACCACCGTTCTGACCCCCG
>NZ_WUCC01000023.1 GCF_009807095.1 Rathayibacter sp. VKM Ac-2754
GTGCGATGGTGATGTCGATGTAGGCGGGTTTGCTGGATTCTTTGGTGGAGATGGTGATGAGGCGTGCTGTGGCGCTCGTGGGGTTGTCTTGGGTGATTCCGAGGGTGAGTTTCCCGGCTCCGCTGGTGGCGTAGGTGGTGATGTAGTCGGTGAGGTCGCCGGTTTGATACTTCTTGGTGTTCTCGGCGAGGAGGCTGCCGACGGTGGCGCCGAGGGCGGGCTTGTTGGTGTAGCTGAGGGTGGTCTCGTTCCAGGTTCCGCTCGTGGTGTGGGCGTCGAGTCGGCTGGGGCCGGTGCCGGTGTCGCTGATCACGGTTTCGGCGTTGAGGATTGCCGAGGTGATGGTTTTCCCGGCGAGGGCCGAGAGATCGAATCGCAGGTAGGCGAGTCGGTCGGGGGTTCCGTTGACGGAGGGTTTGGCGAGCATTCCGTACTGGGTGCCGTAGTTGGTGTCGGGAGTGGAGCTCTGGACGTAGCTGTCCGCTTCCGCGTAGACCCGCAACCGCGCTGTGTCCACGACCGTCAC